>NZ_JENB01000006.1 GCF_000708715.2 Pseudomonas putida W15Oct28
TTCGCCGATCAATCTGACTCGTTGATCCATGGGGGACTCTTGATTCCAGGGCATGATCAGATACCTCCTGATCATGCGTATTAGCCTGTAAACCATGTCCCCGGTTTGGAATGTAAACGATGTCTCCGGTTTGTACCTTGGGTGAACCCGCTCCCACAGGGTTCTGTACCGGTCTTGAGGGCTGTGCTGAACTTTATGGGAGCGGGTTTACCCGCGTAGAGGCCAGCACAGGTCAAAGTAAATGCAGCGACCTGGTATTTCTGCTAGTTGGTAGCACGCTTAAAACAGGTGACAATTCTGAGCTATCTATCGACGCGCGCCCGTGTAGCTGGGGATCCTAATGATTAATACAAAAACCGGTTTCACCTTGATGGCTACTAACAGCCAACACTCGATAATCTTGGCCTGTGCACAAGGGAAAGCTGGCCTTGTAAATTATTTGCCTTATGGATTCGCCTCCGCACTTTTTCAGATGCCCATGCGGCTTAAATTTACGGGCGAGCAACTAGATCCAATGACAGGCTTTTATTTATTGGGGAATGGCTACCGCTCGTTCAGCCCGACCTTGGGCAGATTCGTTTCTCCCGATACAGTAAGCCCATTCGGGAAGGGTGGTTTGAACAGCTATGCCTATTGTAACGGCGACCCGGTCAACCTGGTTGACCCAGAGGGCCGGGCGGGTCGACCAAACCCGCTGGTTCGAACTGCACAACGCGTGCTTCGCCGGGCAATTCAACGAACCCGTCACGCCCCAAACAGAGCGGCCAGCAGGAGGCACGCCGCTCCCGCGCCGTCAGCTGGTCAAGATCCTGCGCCTCTACAGGCTCCAGTGGCGCTCCAGGCGAATGCAGCGCAACACGCGATGAATGTAGGTGGAGCCCCGGCTGCCGTACCTAGTCCACGAGATATGCTGGACAACTACGTCATCTCCTCAATAAAGCTATTGCAAGCGAACAGAAAGGGCTTTGGCAATCCTCAATCACCTCACTATGCCGACTATCAGAGATTGAGAAACCATGTTCAAACTTTTGCCGCAAGTCATAACCAGGTGCTAGCTGAAGTGTTACCAGAGTATATGTCAGGTCTAACCCGCGGCCTCCTCCATCATGCCGACGGAGCCTTGACCATCAACACCATGAAAATCAGGACAGACGAGTGACGAGCCACAGTCATGGCCCATGGCGCGGAACAGAACCTCTCAATTCACACCCCACTTCCTGCCGCCCTGCCCACCCCTGGCTCCGCGCCCGGTACTGCCGCGGCGCAATGGCAAACAGCTCACGAAACCGCCGGTAAAAATGCGGGAAACTGACAAAGCCGCTGGCAACCGCCACCTCGGTCAATGACTTGCTGGTGTGCTGCAACAACTGCCGCGCATGGGTCAGGCGCAGCTCCAGATAATAGCGTGGCGGCGTGGCCTGCACATGCCGGCGGAACAGCCGCTCCAGGTGCCGCCGCGACAACCCGGCATGCTCGGCGATTTCATCAATGCCGATCGGGTCTTCGATGTTTGCGTGCATCAGTTCCAGGGCCAGGCGCACGCCTTTGGGTAGGCTGGGGTCGATTTCCGGTGCGCTGGCCGGTGCATCGCTCATTACCCGCGAACGGTCACAGGCCAGCATCTGCTCCACGGCCCGGCGCAATGGCGCGCCTCCGCATTGCTCGAGCAACGCCAGCATCATGTCCAGCGCACTGCTGGCACCGGCGCAGCTCATGCGGCGGCGGTCCAGCACATGGGCGTGGCGGCTGATACGCACCTTTGGGAACAGTTCGCTCATCATCGCCCGGCCATCGGGGTGAAAGGCGCAGTCGTGGTCGTTGAGCAAGCCGGCCTCGGCCAGGAAGTAAGCGCCGTTCCACAGCCCGCCCAGCTGGCTGCCGTGCTGGTCGGCTTGGCGCAGCTTGGCGCGCAGCAGTGGCGCGGCTTCCAGGCGTACGCGGAAGCCGCCACATACCAGCAGGCAATCCAGGCCTTGCACGTCCAGTTCGGCCAGTTGGGTGTTGACCGGCAGGGCGATGCCCAGGTCGCTCATCACCTGGGCGCCCTCACCCACCACCTGGACCTGGAACAACGGCGTGGCACTCATCAGGTTGGCGGTGACCAGGCTGTCCATTGCGGCGGTGAAGGCCATCATCGAGAAGTGTTCACGCAGGACGAACGCCACGCGCTGGCACGGCATTGACAGTGAAGTCCGGATGGCAGGGTCCAGATGGGCCAGGTTGGTGTTCTTGAGGATGCTTTCGAAGTGGCTCATGGCTTTAACTCAACTGCAGGAATCGCGTTGGCTTCTTCGCGGGCTTGCCCGCTCCCACAGGGGCTCTACAGGTGCTGAAATCTGTGAAATGCCTGTGGGAGCGGGCAAGCCCGCGAAGCAGCCAACACTGATGGAACGGGTTACTTGCCGGCCTGGGTCGCTGCGTCACGCGAGGCTTGCAGCCACTGGTCGAACTGCTGGCGGTGGGCGGCAACCCACTCCTTGGCATGGCGCTCGATGTCTTTAGGCTTCTTCTCGCCCTGCTGCATCTTCAGGTTCTGGTTGCTCTCGTCATCGGTGCTGATCTGCACCTGCGAGAGGAACTTCACCGCCGCCGGGTTCTTTTCGGCAAAGTCCTTGTTCAGCACAGCCACTACCTTGTCGATGGCAAAGCCCAGGTTCTTGCCGTGGTACGTGGTGTCGACGTCATTCTTGCCGTCCGGCAGGTCGGTCTTCGGCACTTCCAGCCAGACCACGTCCTTGTTTTCGACCAGCACGCTGGCGATCCACTGCGGCACCCAGGTGAAGTAGAAGACTGGCTTGCCTTCCTTGTAGCGGGTGATGGTGTCGGCCATCAGCGCGAAGTACGACCCCTGGTTGACGGTGATGCTCTTGTCCAGGTCGTAGGCCTTCATGTGGTGGGCGATTACCAACTCGCAACCCCAGCCTGGGTTGCAACCGGTCATGTCGGCCTTGCCGTCACCGTCGGTATCGAACAGCTTGGCGATCTCGGGCTTTTTAAGGTCGGTGATGTACTTGATGTTGTACTGGTCGGCGGTTTTCTTGTCGATCAGGTAACCCTGGGCCACACCCGGCAGAATGTCGCCGGTCTTGACCATCACATCGTCACCCCCAGCCTGCTGGTAGAACTGGTTGTGCAGTTTGTCCCACAGGTGCACGGTGAAATCGGCATCGCCGTTGGCCAGGGCCACCATCATCACGCCGTACTCGGTCTCCTTCGGCTCCTGAACCTTGTAGCCCAGCTCGCGCAGGCCTTCCATGGCCACTTCGCCACGGAAGCGCTCTTCAGCGATGGAAGGGAAAATCGGCGTTACCTTCACACCATCACCCGGCTTTTCCGCCGAAGCGTGTGCGCCCAGCGCGGCGGCCACCAGGGTCAACGCCGTGGCGCATTTGAGGATGCTGCGGGAGAACTTGGATTCGTACATCGTCGCTTACCTTCTTCTGATTTTTATCTTCAAGTGCGGCAGATCGAACGTCTCAAAAGTCTTGCTGTGCTCAGGCGGTCTTGCGCCCCCGTTGCGGTTGTGCAGCACCACACAGGCGCATCACCACGCCCACGGGGCCAGTGTGGTACCAGCGCAGGCTCGGGTCGGCGCTGGTGCGCGCGCCCATGGCCTGGGTCAGGCGGTCGAGGAAAATCGCCAGCAGCACCAGCCCGACACCACCGACCGTGGCCAGGCCCATGTCCAGGCGGCCGATGCCGCGCAGCACCATCTGGCCCAGGCCGCCGACCGAAATCATCGAGGCAATCACCACCATCGACAGCGACAGCATGAGGGTCTGGTTGAGGCCGGCCATGATGGTCGAGGTGGCCAGCGGCAGCTGCACGCGGGTCAGCATCTGCCGTGGGGTGCAGCCGAAGGCGCGGGCGGCCTCGATCTTGTCTTCCGGCACCTGGCGAATGCCCAGGTTGGTCAGGCGCACCAGCGGCGGCAGCGCGAACACGATGGTGACCAGCACGCCAGGCACATTGCCGATGCCGAACAGCATCACCACCGGCACCAGGTAAACGAACGCCGGCAGGGTCTGCATGGCATCCAGCAGCGGGCGGATAATGCGCTCCATGCGGTCACTGCGGGCACACAGGATGCCCAGCGGGATGCCGATGAGCGCGCAGAAGAACACCGAGGTCAGTACCAGCGCCAGGGTAGTCATAGACTCGGCCCATACACCGATCAGGCCCAGCAGGGTCAGGGTGACGAAACACAGCAAGGCCATGCGCTTGCCCGCAAGCTGCCAGCCCAGCAGCGACGAGAGGATGATGCCGATGGTGGGTGGAATGCTCTGCAAGGTGAACTCGATACCGTTGAGCACCTGGTCGATGGGCCAACGAATGGCGCGAAACACCTCGCGGAAGTTGTGCACCAGAAAGTTCAGGGTGGCGGTGACCCAGTCACCCAAAGGGATGGTGGCCGCCTGGAACGGGTCAAGCAGGCTGAATTCGGACATGAGGGCTTACCTCTTCTAGTAAACGCTACGGGCGCTTCTTTTGTTAGTTGCGGCTCAGGGTCTGCAGCAGCTCGTTCTTCGACAGCGTGCCCTTGAAGGCGCCCTGGCGGTCGAGCACCGGCACCGGGTACGGCAGGTTTGCCGCGATCCCGAGCACTTCGTGCAGCGGCGTATCGGTATACACCGGGCACTGCTCGTGCAGGCTGTAGCGGTCACTGGCCGTGGCGCCGTTGGCGTCGGTATCGACCACGCCCAGCAACTGCCCGCGTTCGTCGACCAGGTAGCCGAACGGCACACCGGCCTGGAAGCTCGGGGCCTTGCCGTTGACCTTGCACACCACCGCAGGGTCGAACCTGGCCACATCACCGGCCTTGAGCACTCGCGAGCTGTCAAAGCTCTTGAAGAAGGTGCGCACGTAGTCGTTGGCAGGCTGGTTGATAAGCTCTTGCGGGGTACCGATCTGCACCACGCGGCCACCTTCCATGATTGCAATGCGGTGGCCGATGCGGATGGCTTCCTCGATGTCGTGGGAGATGAAGATGATGGTGCGCTGCTGCTCGGCCTGCAGGCGAATCAGCTCGCCCTGCATTTCGCTGCGGATCAGCGGGTCGAGGGCAGAGAACGCCTCGTCCATCAACAGGATCGCGGGGTCGTTGGCCAGCGCTCGGGCCAGGCCCACACGCTGCTGCATGCCGCCGGAAAGCTGGTGCGGATAGCTGTGTTCGTGGCCCGCCAGGCCCACCTGGCTCAACGCTTCACGGGCGCGGCTGTGGCGCTCTGCCTCTGGGACGCCGG
The DNA here is from genome assembly GCF_000708715.2 of Pseudomonas putida W15Oct28. GTDB lineage: Bacteria > Pseudomonadota > Gammaproteobacteria > Pseudomonadales > Pseudomonadaceae > Aquipseudomonas > Aquipseudomonas putida_R. Next base: position 5,244 of record NZ_JENB01000006.1, read on the forward strand.
CGATTTCCAGGCCGAACGCGGTATTTTCCAGCACGCTCATGTGCGGCATCAGGGCAAAGGACTGGAACACCATGCCCATTTCCTTGCGGCGTACATCCAGCAGGGCCTTGTCGGAGAGCCCGGTAATTTCCTTGCCGTTGAGGTGAATGCTGCCGGAAGTAGGTTCGATCAGGCGGTTGAACAGCCGCACCATGGTCGATTTACCCGAGCCGGAAAGGCCCATGATGACGAAGATCTCGCCACGTTTGACGGAAAAGCTTGCATCGAACACGCCGACGACGTGGCCGGTCTTGCTGAAGATTTCGTTCTTGTCGGCGCCCTTGCGGAGCATCTCCATGGCCATGTTCGGGTTGGGACCGAACACCTTGAAGATGTTTTTTACCGAAAGAATCTCATCGGCATGGCTCATACGACCCTCGTTATTATGCTTATTAACCAATCTTTCAACATCGCACTTTCAATAAGGCGGGTAGAGATCAGTGCGAGTACGCTTGGCAGTCCGTTCAAATTCGAACGTGAGTCAAAACCGGCACGCAGAATGTCCTGCTTCAAAAAGTTTTCGACATCGATGTCTCGGATGTCGCGCCGTGGTTCAACGTTAGGCCTAGTACCAGAGCGGGTCCAACGACATTTGCATGGCGCTAACCATTACCTGAAGTTATCAATCGGTACCAAAGCCCCGACACAGAGCCTGCCGGAGTGCACTCAAATGCAGGAGCAGCCTTGTGCTGCGAAGAGGCCGGCTCATACACTTGCGATTGCGGCGCCTGTACGGGCCCTTCGCAGCGCAAGGCTGCTCCTACAGAAGACCGCGTGGGCTACCGCGGCATAACGAAGGACCTGCACCCTAACGACATGGTCAGACACTCCGAACCCGATCAGACCCTGATCAAGATGCCCTCGCTGCGCGCGGTCAAAGTCTTCGTCGCCGCCGCCAAGTACCAGAATTTCACCCGCGCCGCCGAGGCGCTGTGCGTCACCCAGGCCGCGGTCAGCCGGCAGATCCGTGAGCTGGAGACCTACCTGGGCGCCGAACTGTTCAGCCGTGTGGGCCGTGCGGTGGAGTTGACCGTGGCCGGTTCGATCTTCTTCGATGCCGTGCAGTTATCGTTCGTCAACATCTCCCAGGCGGCCGAGCGTATCCGCAGCAACACCAACACCAAGCACGTGGTCACCCTGTGCTGCTCACCCGCATTTGCCGCGCTGTGGCTGGGGCCGCGCATGCCCAAGTTCTTCGACGAAAACCCGGATATCGACATCAACCTGGTGACCACGCAGAACTTTTTGTCGATGGAGCCTGGCGTTCGGCCTGACATCTACATCACCAAGCTGGGCAAGGTTCAGGCGGGCTACAGCTCCCACCCGCTCAACCACGACGTGATCTACCCGGTGTGCACGCCGCAATACCTGATGCAACACCCTGAAGTACGCACCCTGCTTGGGCTGAGGGATGGCACGTTGCTGAACCTCAGCCCCTATGGCCGCTCGCAGGTGGCCGAGCATGTGGACTGGAACGTGTGGCTGGCCTTTCATGACGTCGACCTGAAAAGCCGCGCCAATACCGCGCCGCACTTTTTCAATGCCAACGACTACAACCTGCTGGTGCAGTTGGCATTGGGCAGCCAAGGTGTAGCGTTGGGTTGGCATCACTTGATTGCACCGCTGGTGGCGCAAGGGTTGCTGGTGCGACCTGTGGAACAGGAACTGGTGTTGAAAGATACCTTCCACTTCCTGGCGTTCAACGAAGACAAGGAGCACGATGCCAGTTGCCGGCGGTTACGCGACTGGTTGCTGGACGAGTTCCAGCCGTTGCTTGAAACGCTGCGCACTCGATGAGCCTGGGTTGCTTGCGCCGGCCTCTTCGCGGGTAAACCCGCGAAGAGGCCAGTACAGGGTACCCAGCTTTCCCAGAAACAGCCTGCAACCAGGCCACCCCGCCGTTGGGCCACTTTTCCAACATCAGACTCCGCACTTCTGCTAAAACGCGTGCATGCCTACTCTCCTCCTCACCCACCTGCGCCGCCGTTGGTTCACCTGGCTGTGCGCCGCCGCACTGGTCATTGGCTTGCCGTCCAGCTGTGCTGTCTTGCAGCACAAGGAACGCGAGCTGGTGTTCCGCATCGAGCCCGGCCAGGCCAGCTGGTTCCGGGGCCTGCCCAGCGGTGTGCAGGAACTGGACCTGCGCCCGCGCAGCTTCGCCAGTAACCAGAACCTGCACGCCTGGTGGTGGCCGGCCAAGCGAGCCAACGCGCCGGCCATTCTCTACCTGCACGGTGTACGCTGGAACCTGACCGGCCAACTGTTCCGTATCGAGCAACTGCATGCCATGGGCTACTCGGTGCTTGCGGTGGATTACCGCGGCTTTGGCAAGAGCAGTGGCGACCTGCCTTCCGAAGCAACAGTGTATGAAGATGCCCGCATTGCATGGGAACGCTTTGCCCAGTTACAGCCGGATGCTGGCAAGCGCCTGATCTTCGGGCACTCGCTGGGTGGTGCGGTGGCCGTGGAACTGGCCAGCGAGTTGGCACGTGAGGCGCAAAAAGACGGTAACGGTGCGCCAGCACGCGGGCTGATTCTGGAGTCGACCTTCACCTCCCTGGGCGATGTCGCTGCGGCGGTTGCCAATACTTCGCTGCCCGTGCGCTGGCTGATGTCACAGAAGTTTGACTCGCTGGACAAGATCAACGGTGTTGGCCTGCCCGTGCTGCTGGTACATGGCCTGGACGACCGTTTCGTGCCGCCGCGTTTCAGCCAGCAATTGTACGACGCAGCCCAGCAGCCCAAGACATTGCTGCTGGTGCCGGGAGCGACCCATAACAACAGCATGAGCCTGGCCGGCCAGCGTTACCGGCGAGCGATACAAGCATTGCTGTGAACTTACTGCACGGGCAAAAAATTCATCAGCAGCAGACTCTGGGCGTAATTCAGGCCAATCCGCCGATAACGCTCATCCAGCAACTCGGCCAACAGATCCAGCCGCGCAACGATCTTGCCAAACTCCACGGCAAAACTCAGGTTGCTGCCCTCTTCGGAAATCTCGTTGGAGAACAGCAACAACACCCCATTGGCGTCCTGCCGCTGGCTGAGCATCCAGGTGGCCTTTTCGATATTGCGCGCCGCGTTGTTGATGAACAGCGGGTCGATGGTATCGGTCATGTAGAACTCGGTACGCCCGCCGTGCGCGGTGACTAGCATGCTGCCGATGGCGTAGATGAAAGCACCCACCCGGTCACCGCGAAACTCCGGGCTCAGGGCGTAGCTCAATGCCGCCAGGTCACGGCGGTTACCCAGTTGCGGCAGTGGCTGGCGTTGTTCGATGGCCATGCGGATCTGCCGCTCGGCCGTGTCGGCATCCACGTAGCCCGACATCTTCCACTGGTTGGGGTTGCGCAGGTACAGCTTGTTCATCAGCAGGTACAGGCTTTGCAAGTTGTCGCGCATCGACAGCGTGGCCAGGCGGTCGACGCTGGTCTGGAACAGCTCACTGGGTTTGCCGTTGCCGAACTGGCTGACAATATCGCGGCCTTGCTCCTGGGTGCAGGCGCACAGGCATGTGAGGGCGCCTGCCAGCAGCAGGCGCGGGAGGAAATTCGGGTAGCTTGCAACCATCGGCACCGGGTCGATATTCGGCGGCCGCACCGGGGGTTGGTGCAGCCTGGCCAAGCATAGAGCCCGGAAATCGTAAAAAGTGCAGTGACCAAGGATGCACTAAGCCTGTGCGGGCCTCTTCGCGGGCTCGCCCGCTCCCACAGGGACCGCACAGCTCTCAGCTTCTGTGGCGAACTTGTGGGAGCGGGCAAGCCCGCGAAGAGGCCCGCACAGGCGAGACAGCAATTACATGGCGTGGCGCAACATCTCTACCATCTGCGCATGCAGCGCCGGGTCACCACAGGCCACTACGCACCCGCCATTCTGTGCACTGCTGCCATCCCAGGCAGTGATCACTCCGCCCGCCCCTTCGATGAGCGGCATCAGCGCCTGCACGTCATAGGGCTGCAGGCTCGCCTCAACGATCACATCGACAAAGCCCGAAGCCAGCATGCAGTAGGCATAGCAATCGCCACCGTAGCGCATCAGGCGCGCCTTGCCGGCAACGGCCTCGAACGCAGCTTTGCGCTCGTCGGTGTCGAACATGTCCGGCGTGGTGCACATCAGCGTGGCCGATGCCAGATCGGCACAGGCACGGGTTTTCAGTGCTGTACCGCTACACCACGCACCTTCAGGAGTGCCGACAAAGCGTTCACCGGTGAATGGTTGATTCATCACGCCAACCACAGGGCGCGAGCCATCGTTCAGGGCAATCAACGTGCCCCACAACGGCAGGCCGGTGATGAAGGCACGGGTACCGTCGATCGGGTCGAGCACCCACGTCAGCGGGCTGCTGCCGACGGCCACGCCCGCCTCTTCACCAAGAATACCGTGGTCTGGGTAGCGGGCCTGGATCAGCGCGCGCATGGCATCCTCAGCCGCCTTGTCAGCCACGGTCACCGGGTCGTACAGGCGCCCGCCCTTGTCCTCGACATCCAGGCTGGCACGAAAGTATGGCTTGATCGCCACAGCGGCAGCATCGGCCAGCTGCTCGGCGAAGGCGCGAAATTCGCCGATCTGTTCAGCGCTCAGGGACATGGGACAGGCCTCGTGACAATGATGGGGCCCGCATCATACCCCACAGCCCGCGTATCGCCAGTTGACTGAGACAAGTGCCACTATAATGACATTATCGATGCTTCATTTAACCGTCACCCGTTCGTTGTACTAGCATAGCAACCACTTCCCGTCGCAAGCCCAGGATCCGGGCTGCTAGAAACCTGACGGGATAACCATTACCTGGTCTTCATGGACGACGCGATGAATTCGAACCTGCTCTACCCTCAGATCGGCAAAGTCATTGCCAGCACCGGCAGCCGCCAGTTCCCCCGCATGCTGCACGACCTGATCCAGGCTCACCTGTCCATCGATGCCACGCATATCCGCCAGTTGCCCCTCATGCCCTGCGATTCGACGCTGATCGAGGAAACGGTATTTTCTTCGGATGAACAACCCGAGGGTGGCTTCAGCGACCCGTCGCGCCTGCACCGGATCCGCCGCAACGGCAATGCACGCATGGAAATCCAGGTGTTGCGCGCAGACTCTACCTACGGTTTCTCGACATTCGAACGTAGCCGCCTGGACGCGATTTCACCGTTGCTGCTGCCAATGCTGGAGAAGCATATCGATGCATTGCAACCCGGCCCGGAGCGGTACACCCGGGAAAGCCTGGAGCAACGCTTTGTCGACCGGCTGGCGCAGTCGGGGCTGAAGCTGTCGGAGCGCGAGCGCCAGGTGTGCCTGGGGCTGCTGGCCGGGCACACGGCGCCGGAACAAGCCGAGCGGCTGGGGCTGAGGGTGAATACGGTGGAGAGCTACCTGCGCCGGGCGGCGATCAAGCTAGGCATCAGCGGGCGGCATTCGCTGATGCGCTGGATGTATGCCGAGGCTTGAACAGGCGCTCTACTGAAATTGCCACTTCACTCTTTGATCAAGCAGGTGCCCTGTGGGAGCAGGCGCGCCCGCGAATTGGCCGGTGCTGGTGTGCTTCAGTCCCTGGACAAAGCCTCGATCGGGTCAAGGCGCGCTGCATTGCGCGCCGGCACAAACCCGAACACCACGCCGATCAGCGTCGAGCAGGCAAACGCCATCACCACCGATGCAAGCGAGAACACCATCTCCCATTGTTTGACGAACAACTCGAACAGATAACCCACGCCATACGACAAGCCAATGCCCACCAGCCCGCCAAACAGGCAGACCATTACGGCTTCCACCAGAAACTGCTGGCGAATATCCGATTGCCGGGCCCCTACCGCCATGCGAATGCCGATTTCACGGGTACGTTCGGTCACCGAGACCAGCATGATGTTCATCACCCCAATGCCCCCTACTACCAGCGAGATCACCGCAATCAGCGACAACAGCAAGGTGAGCGAACGGCTGGTCTTTTGCACGGTCTGCATGATGCTGTCGAGGTTGTTGGTGAAGAAGTCCTTGGTACCATGCCGTTGCAGCATCACCCGCGTCACCTCGTCCTCTACCCGCTTGCTCGGCACACCGTCCTTGATACGCACGCTGATGCTGTCGAGGTGACGCTGCCCAAGTACCCGTCCGGCCGCCGTTTCGTAAGGCACCCAGATGTTCAACTGGTTGCTGGCGACGAACAGGTTCTTGTTCTGGGCCGTCACGCCAATCACCGTGCACGGCAGGTTGCCGACCAGAATCACCTGCCCCAGTGGGTCGAAGTTCGGGCCGAACAGGCGCTTGCGTGTGTTGTGGTCGATCACCACCACCTGGGCCTGGCGCCGGGCGTCGTCGGCGCTGAACACGATACCCGCGGCCAACGGAATATTACGCACCTGGAAGTAATGCTCGCTGACACCGTTGAGCTGTACGTCGACATCCAGGTTGCGGTAGCGCACCAGCGTGCTCTGGCCGATCACCGGGGTGGCACTGTCCACGTAGTAAAGCGCGTTGAGCGCGGCGACGTCGGCGGGCACCAGGGTTTCGATGGTCTTGGCCCTGCTGTCACCGAAGTTGCTGCCCGAGTAGATGTCGATGGTGTTGCTGCCAATGGCCTGGATGTCCTTGAGCACATAGCCCTTGGCGCCTTCGCCGATGGCCGAGATAGACACTACCGAGGTGATGCCGATGATGATCCCGAGCATGGTCAGCAGGGTGCGCATACGGTGCGAGATCAGCGCAATCCAGGCCATCTTGAATGCTTCGCGGAACATGCCCAGGCTTACCAGCAGGCGCCGCGCGCCCTGCGCCTGGGGCGCAGCCTGCGCGTCTTCCACCGGGATGGCCGGCGCGCCAGTGCGCCGGTCGCTGACAATCTGCCCATCGCTGACTTCGATGATGCGCTCGGCATGGGCGGCCACCTTGGGATCGTGGGTGACCAGGATCACGGTGTGCCCGGCAGCGTGCAGCTCCAGCAGGATGTTCATCACTTCCTTGCCGCTGGCAGTGTCCAGGGCACCCGTGGGTTCGTCAGCGAGGATCACCTGGCCGCCGTTCATCAACGCCCGGCAGATACTCACTCGCTGCTGCTGACCACCTGACAACTGGCTGGGGCGATGCGTCAGGTGGCCCTTCAGGCCCAACCGCGTCAGCAGTTCGCGCGCCCGGTCGTGGCGCTGCCCCTGCGCCGTGCCGGCATACACGGCCGGAATCTCGACGTTGTGCAGCGCATCAAGGTGCGGCAGCAGGTGGTAACGCTGAAAGATGAAGCCGAAGTGGTCGCGACGCAAAGCCGCCAGGGCGTCATCATCCAGCTCGCGGGTTTCTTGCCCGCCTACCTGATAGCTGCCGCTGCTGGCGTTGTCCAGGCAGCCAAGGATGTTCATCAGGGTCGACTTGCCGGAACCGGAAGCGCCGATGATGGCGACCAGTTCGCCACTGTGAATCTGCAGGTCGATGCCTTTCAGTGCAAGGAATTCGCGGTCGCCGGCCTGGAAGCTGCGTGTTACCCCGCGCAAGCGCAGCAATGGCTCGGCAGTACCGCTGGCAAGCGCCATGTGCGGGCTCGGCTCAACATTCATGTTCATGCTCACGCCCCCGCTTCGCCCGACACCGGCTCTCCGATCACCACCCGGTCACCCTCTGCCAGCCCGTCCTTGATCTGTACCTTGACGTTGTTGTTGATCCCCGCCTGAACGTTGCGCACCTGGGCGAAACCCTTGGCGTCCAGCACCCGCACAGGGAAGCTGCCATCTCCGTTGCGCCCCCCCAGGGCCGCCACCGGCACGGTGAGTACGGCCTGGGCAGTGTCGAGCACGATATGCACCTGGGCCGTCATCGAAATCCGCAACCTGTGCTCCGGGTTGGGCACTTCGAACAAGGCGTTGTAGAACACTGCGCCGCTGGGTTTGCTGGTGCCACCGTCGGTCTTGTCGCTGCTCTGTGCGTAGTTTTGCGGCGCAGGTTCGGTGCCGCGCAGCCTGGCGTAGTAGCGCTTGTCCTCGCCGAGGATGGTGAAATACACCTCTTGGCCAGGGGTGATGTGGATCACGTCGGCTTCCGACACCTGGGCCTTGACCGTCATGGTGTCGAGGTCGGCCAGCTTGAGCAGCACCGGGGCCAACTGGTTGGCGATCACGGTCTGCCCCTCCTGGGTGACGATCCCCACCACATGGCCGGTGATCGGCGCGTTGATGCGGGTATAGCCGAGGTTGACCCGGGCGGTGTCGATCTCGACACGGGCGCTCTGGATCTGCGCGTCCAGCGAGCGCACGGCGGCCTGCTTTACCTCGTACTCGGACTCGGCACTCTCGAAGTCCTGGCGCGACACCGACTCGTCGGCCTGCAGCTCGCGGTAGCGCTCGTACACGCGCCTGGCCTGTTTGAGCTGGGCCAGGCTCGAACGCCGCTCGGCCTGCAGCTTTTCTTCATCCACCTCGGCCTGGCGCAAGGTATTGCGCAGCACCAGCGGGTCGATCTCGGCCAGCCACTGGCCTTCGCTGACTTTGTCGCCGAGCTTGACCTTGAGCGACTTCAGCTGCCCGGACACCTGGGCACCGACGTCTACCTGCTTGACGCCTTGGAGCATGCCGGTAGCCAGCACGGCGTTTTCGATATCACCACGCTCGACCGTGGCGGTAATGTACTGCGGCGCCTTGGCAGGAGCCTGGATGGCGTACAGGCTGATGCCGGCCACCAGGGCCACGGCGAGACCGAGGCTGTACTTGCGGAATCTGGACTTGTCCATGAACACTCACTTTCCTCTGCAATTCAGATGCATCGACCGGGTACGACACCTGTGGCCGCGGCGGCGCCTGGCAGCGCCTGCGACGGTGTTCGCGGGCAAGCCCGCGCCCACAGGTAATCGGTGCTGGGGCATGGCTACTGGGTAACCTTGCTGTGCTGCAGTGCCTGCCCTTCGTGCCACCAGGCCGCGAGGCTGAACACATCCGGCACTTTCAGGATGCTGAAGTGGTCACCCGGCCCCTGCCACTGCGCCAACTGCGGCATCAGTTGCTGCCACCCCTCGCGCATTGCCGCGTGCTCGCGGGCATTGCCCAACGCATCCAGGCCTGGGTCATCCACCAACACCAACCCGACCGGCCCGGTGTAGGCCAACGCTGGCCGATAAACCGTGCGCAGTGCCGTGGCAAACGTACGCACCGTGCCATCCAGCACCCGTGGAGTGGACCGTGCAGGCAACAACCCGTTACGCACCATGCCTGCATGCAATTGGTGTAGCTGGTCGTCATCGGTGGCCAGGGCGAACGCAGCCGGGTCGATACCCAGGGCTTTGCCGGTAGACAACTGCAAGGCATCAATCAGGCGCTGCAAGGCTTCGCCGAAAGTGTGGGGTTGGCCGCAGGCCCCCTCCGCGTTTGGCGCCTCGCTGTCGATCAGGGTCAATGAACGCACCGGTCGCCCCTTGGCCTCCAGCCTGGCGGCAATGGCATGCGCCACCCAGCCACCGAACGAATGCCCCACCAGGTTCAGCGGCCCTTCCGGGTAAAGCGCTTCGATGGCCTGGACATGGCAGTCAGCGGCGGCTTCCACCGAACTGTGCGGCACCGCGCCTGCGTCCAGGCCACGCGGCTGCAACCCGTACAACGGCCAGTCCGGTCCCAGCGCTTCTGCCAGGCCAATGAAACTGGTCACGCTGTCACCGGCCCCGGGCACGCAGAACAGCGGTGCATGCCCCGGTTGCCCGGCCTGGATGGCCACGTGTGACGCGTAGCTCGGCGCAGCTGCAACCGGGCACTTGGCAAGTGCCTGGGTCAGTGCCTGCCCTACGGCCGTCACATGGGGCGCCTGCATCAGGCTGCGGTGGTCACCCGGCACGCCAACGATCAACAGTGGCTGCGTTGGAAGCGCCTCGCGCCAGCCCAGGGTCGGCAGGCTGTCGCTGCCTTGCTCGGCGCGGAACAGGTGCACCGGCAGGCTCAGTGGTGCAAGGCGGTAGTGCGCCAGGGCATGCCCGTGGGCAAGTTCACGGGTGAAGTAATGCAGCAATTGCGCGTCGCTCATGCTCGCCCACAAGCCATACAAGAGTGCGTACTCGCGGCAGCTTGCCAGCAAGCTGGCGAAATCGGCCTGCTCCGCTTCCAGGCGCTGCAAGTGCACGAGTTTTTCGGCAGCAGCCGGCCCCTGTGTGCGCCAGAACGTGCTGCAGTTCAGCAGCAGTTGCCGTTCCAGCGCCTGCGGGCCCGACCAACGTGCCTTGCCCTGGTCGGCCAGGCGCGGCACGTAGCTATCGATCAGGCCGAGGAATTCGACAGTTTCGTCCATCCCCAGCAACTGGCAGGCCATCTCAAAGGCCAGCACGCCGCCAAACGACCAGCCCGCCAGGCGGTATGGCCCCTGCGGCTGCACAGTGCGCATCTGCTCGATCTGATAACGGGCCAGGCATTCCAGCGTACGGGGTTGTGGCTGGCCGGCAGGCACGCCGGGCAAGCCGTACAGGGCGAAGTCGCCGCCCAGGTGCTGGCCCAGCACCGGGAAGTAGAAGTCCAGCCCGGTGAACTCGTGCACCAAAAACAGCGGCGTCTGTGCACCGCCCGGGCGCAGCGTGATAACGCCTTGCGGGGTGGTTGCAGTGTCGTGAAGCCTTGCCGCCAGCAACGCCACGCTGGGGTGCTGGAACACATCGTTGATGGCTGCCCGCAAGCCTGCCTTGTTGAGCCTGTCGACCAGGCGAATGGCTGCCAGCGAATGGCCGCCGAGTTCGAAGAAGTTGTCGTGGCGCCCTACCTGCTGCACATCCAGCAGTTGCGCCCAGACAGTGGCCAGCAAGCGCTCGGTTTCGCCTTCCGGGGCTTGGTAGGCACGGCCCTGTGTGGTATCGGGAGCAGGCAGTGCCTTGCGGTCTAGCTTGCCATTGGGGCTCAGCGGCAGCACATCCAGGTGCATGAACAGCGCCGGCACCATGAACGCCGGCAACCGGGCGAGCAACGCCGTACGCAACGCCTCCAGCGCATGCGGCTGGCCGGTGTAGAAGGCCAGCAGTTGCTGCTCCCGCGCAATCACCACTGCTTCCTTTATCCCTTCGATGCTGGTGAGGCAAGCCTGGATCTCACCCAGTTCGATACGCAGGCCGTGGAGCTTGACCTGGTCATCGTTGCGCCCCAGGTACTCGAGGTTGCCGTCCGCCAGGTGCCGCGCCAGGTCGCCGGTGCGGTACAGGCGTGCGCCCGGGCGGGTGCTGAACGGGTCGTCGATGAAGCGTTCGGCGGTCAGCTCGGCGCGGTTCAGGTAACCGCGGGCCACCTGCACACCGCCGATATACAGCTCACCGGCAACGCCCTGCGGGACGGGCTGGCGTTGCTCATCGAGCACGTAGAGCGTGGTGTTGGCGATGGGCCTGCCGATGGGCGTGTTGTCGGGGGCGCTCAGGCAGTGCCAGGCACTGACGTCCACGGCGGCTTCGGTTGGGCCATACAGGTTGTGCAGTTCTACCGCTGGCAACTGTGCGTGGAAGCGCCGCACCAGGCGTACAGCTCGCCGGCAACGCCTTGGGGGACGGGCTGGCGTTGCTCGTCGAGCACATACAGCGTGGTGTTGGCGATGGGCTTGCCGATGGGCGTGTTGTCGGGGGCGCTCACGCAGTGCCAGGCACTGACGTCCACGGCGGCTTCGGTTGGGCCATACAGGTTGTGCAGTTCTACCGCTGGCAACTGTGCGTGGAAGCGCCGCACCAGGCTGCCCGGCAGTGCCTCGCCACTGCACAGCACACGGGCCAATTGTGGGGAAGCTGCAGCTGTCGGGGCATGTACTGCACCTGTGCCTGCGGCTGAAGAGAGGAATACGTCCAGCATCGAAGGCACGAAATGCAGGGTGGTGACGCCTTCGCGGGCAATGACCTCACGCAGGTACTCGGGGTCGCGGTGCCCGCCCGGCCGGGCCATGACCAGGCGTGCGCCGGTCTGCAAGGGCCAGAGGAACACATCGAAGCTGAACGGCGTCTTCTGCAAGACCACGTCGTCGGCGTGCAGGCCGTAGGCGTCCTGCATCCACAACAGGCGGTTGACCACCCCGGCGTGCTCGTTCATCACGCCCTTGGGCAACCCGGTCGAGCCCGAGGTGTAGATCACGTAGGCCAGGTGCTGTGGGGTCAGCGCTGCAACCACCGGGTTGCTCGCTGGCAAGCCGCTCCAGCTCGGCGCATCCAGGTCGATCAGCAGCCCGGTGTCCGGCACATGCCGGGTGGCCGCATGCACCAGCACCGCCACCGGCGCGCTGTCGCTGAGCATGTGCCGTACACGCTCGGCCGGGTAATCCGGGTCGACGGGCACATAGGCACCCCCGGCCTTGAGGATGGCCAGCAGCCCCACCACCATCGAAAGCCCGCGTTCGACGCAGATCGCCACCCGATCGTCGGGTTTTACCCCCAGAGCAATCAGGTGATGCGCCAAACGGTTGGCCTGTTCGTTGAGCTGCCGGTAGCTCAGGTCGCCCACTTCGGCCCGCACTGCCAGGGCATTCGGGGTGCGTGCAACCTGCGCCTCGATCATGCCGTGCAGCGTCTGCGCCAGGTCGTAAGCCGCCGCTGTGTCGTTGAACTCAAGCAGCAAGCGCTTGCGCTCATCCGCACCCGGCAACCCGGCCTGCGCCGGAATTGCCCGGTCACCCGCTGCGAAGGCCCACAGCAACTGTTCGAAGTAACCGGCAAAACGTTCGATGGTCGCTCGTTCGAACAGGGCGGTGGCGTACACGATACCGCCAGCAAAGCCGGCGGCCCGCTCACCGATGCTCAGGCTCAGGTCGAACTTGGCGATGCTGGCCTGCCCGCCCACCGCTGTCACTTCAAGGTCCGCCAACTGCAGCGCCTGGCGCCCAGGGTTGGCATCCCAGTCCAGCGTCACCTGGTACACAGGCGTGTGTGCCAGGCTGCGCCGTGGCCGCAGCAGCTCGACCACCTGCTCGAACGGCAGGTCCTGGTGGGCCTGCCCGGCCAGCACCACGGCCTTGACCCGGGCCAGCAGCGTGGCCACATCCGGCGCGCCGGAAACATCCACGCGCAACGCCAGGGCGTTGACGAACATGCCGATCAGCCCGTCCACTTCCGCTTGCTGGCGGTTGGCGACTGGCGTGCCGATCACCACCTCGTCCTGCCCTGCCAGGCGGCTCAGCAGCACTGCCCAGGCCGCCGTGAACAGCATGAACGGCGTGACGCCATGGCGCCCGCACAGTGACTTGAGTTCGCGGCTCAAGCGCGGGTCCAGGCTCAGTTCGACACTGTCACCGGCATACTGCTGTCGCTCGGGCCGTGGCCGGTCCCAAGGCAGGCTGATCAGCGCCGGGGCCCCGTTCAGTTGCGCGGCCCAGTAATCGGCCTGCTGTTGCAATGCATCCCCGCTCAGCCAGCGGCGTTGCCACAAGGCATAGTCGACGTACTGCACCGGCAAGGCCGGTAACGGGTCATCATGGCCACCGCTGAAGGCCTGGTAGAGTTCACCAAGCTCACGGACCAGCACACCCAACGACCAGCCATCGGCGACCAGGTGGTGCAGGGTCAGCAACAACACGTAGCGGTGCTGCGCCAGGCACAACACCCGCCCGCGTATGGGCAGTTCCCGGCCCAGTTCGAAGGGCCGGGCGGACTCCTCGCGCAGCAGCACTTGCAGTGCCGATTCGTCCAGCCCCAGGCAATCTTGCCACCCCAGTGTGAAGCCCAGGCTGTCGCTTGCCAGCATCACATGCGGTTCACCGTCGCGCTCGGCAAAATGGCAACGCAGGCTTTCGTGCCGCTCGATCAGGCGCCGCACGGCCCGCCCCAGCGCGGCGCGGTCGAGCTTGCCTTCAAGGCGCAAGGCGACCGGGATGTGGTACGCCGCACTGGCGTCCTGTAGCTGGGCAAGGAACCACAGGCGCTGCTGGGCGAACGACAGCGGCAACATGCCTTCGCGCGGCATGGGCGTGATGGCCGGCAGCACCTGGCCATTACGCTCCAGGCAGGCGGTGACCGCGGCCAGTGTGTCGTCGGCAAACAGGTCGGCCAATGCCAACCCGCAGCCAAGGCGCTGACGGACCTGCGCCAGCATGCGCATGGCCAGCAACGAATGGCCGCCCAGTTCGAAGAAGCGGTCGTTGCGCCCGATGGGTTGTACCTCCAGCAGCTCCTCCCACAAGGCTGCCAAGGCCTGCTCCCGCTCGCCTTCGGGGGCCTCGAATGCCGCCACCGCGTAGTCCTGTGGCCCAGGCGCTGGCAAGGCCTGGCGATCGACCTTGCCGTTGTTGTTCAGCGGCATCCGCTCAAGCATGACAAAGGCCGATGGCACCATGTACTCCGGTAAACGCCCCCGCAAGTAACTACGCAGTTCCAGTGCATCCAGCGTCGCCACCTTGCGCGTACACCAGGCCACCAACCGCAACGGCCCTTGTTCATCGGCGATGGCCATCACCACCACTTCGCCGATACCCGGGGCCTGTGCCAGTTGCTGCTCGACCTCACCCAGTTCGATACGAAAACCTCGGATCTTCACCTGGTCGTCATTGCGCCCCAGGCATTCCAGCTGGCCGTCGGCGCGCCAGCGCGCCAGGTCCCCGGTGCGGTACAGGCGGGCACCTGGCTGTTGGCTGAACGGGTCGTCGAAGAACCGCTGCGCGGTAAGCTCGGGGCGGTGCAGGTAGCCCAGGGCCACGCCATCGCCACCGATGTACAGCTCGCCGGTCACGCCGTGTGGCACCGGTTGCTGCCGGGCATCCAGGACGTAGGCCTGGGTATTGCCGATCGGGCGGCCGATGGGTACCTGTGCCGCGTCTTCTGCCAGCTCGCGCACCTCGCAGGTAACGGCAAACGTGGTGGTTTCCGTCGGCCCGTAGCCATTGAGCAAACGCAGGGTCGGCGCCTGTTGCAACAAGGCACGGAAAGCGGCGGGTTCGGCCCGTTCTCCGCCGCTGATCAGCAGCCGTAGCCTGGCCAGGGCTTCGGGGATCAGTTGTACATACTGGTTGAATAGCGCAGTGGTCAGGAACAGCACGCTGAGCCCCTGCTCCACCACCGCACTGGCAAACTGGCACGGGTCGATCAGTGTGGCGTGGTCGACCACCCGCACCTGGCCACCATTGAGCAGTGCGCCCCAGACTTCCAGCGTGCTGGCGTCGAATGCCGGGTTGGAGACAAAACCCACGCGGTCGGTGTCGAGCAGTTCGGCATAGCCATTGTTCAGCACCAGCCGCGCAATACCCCGGTGGGGCACGCAAACCCCCTTGGGCTGGCCGGTGGTGCCGGAGGTGTACATCACGTAGGCGGCGCTGCCGGCATCCTGTTGCAAACCAGGGTTGTGCCCGGGTTGACGGTCAAGCGCCAGGCAGTCGAGTTCGACGCGCTGAACCTGCACGTCAGCCGCGATATCGGCAAAGGTCAACAGCCAGGCCGCCTGGCAGTCCTGGACCATGAACGCCTGGCGCTCGGCTGGGGCATGAATGTCCAGCGGCACATAGACGGCAGCCGCTTTCAAGACGGCCAACTGCGCTACCAGCAGTGCCAGCGAACGTGGCAGCAGGATCGCCACGCTGGCCCCCGGCTGCATCCCCCTGGCGATCAGGTAATGGGCCAGGCGGTTGGCCCGCTCGTTCAGTTCGGCATAGCTCAGGGCCTGCTCGCCATGCACGGCGGCGAGGGATAGCGGATGGCGGGCGACGCGCTGTTCGAACAGGCGCTGCACGGGTGTGTCACGCGGGTACGCGTAAGCGGTCGCATTGAAGGTGGCGAGCAAGGTCTGGCGCTCTTCCGTGCCCAGCAGGGCCACTTGCGCAAGCACCTGTTGGTCATCATCGGCCATGGCCCACAGCAGCCGCTCGAAGTAACCCAGGTAACGCTGCATGGTCGCCTTGTCGAACAGCGCTGTCGCGTAGTCGAGGCTGCCCACCAAGGTGTCGCCCCATTCGCCCAGGTTGAGCGTGAGGTCGAATTTGGCCACTGTGTCAGCCTGCGCCACGGCCTCCAGTTGCAGGCCTTGCAGGTTCAGCACCGCACCTTCGGTAGCCTGCCAGTTCACGGTGGCCTGGAACAACGGCGTATGGCCAAGGCTGCGCGCCGGCCGGACGATTTCCACCACCTGTTCGAAAGGCAGGTCCTGGTGTGCCTGGGCGTCCAGTACGCGGTCGCGCACCTGCTCCAGCAAGGCCTGTGCAGTGGGCGCGACACGGGTGTCGATACGCAGGGCCAAGGTGTTGACGAACAACCCCGCCAAGGGTTCCAGTTCGGCGCGCCCCCGGCCGGCTACCGGGCAGCCGATGACCACTTCGGGCTGCCCGGCCAGGCGTGCCAGCAAGGCAGCCCAGGCCCCGAGCACGGTCATGTACAGGGTTACCCCGTGGCGCTGGGCCAAGGTGCGCAGTGCGGCGCTCAGGCGCGGTTCAAGTTGCAGCGCCAGGCTTGCACCGGCAAAGTCCTGGCGCTCGGGGCGTGGTCGGTCGCCAGGTAGCTTGAGCAAATCAGGTGCACCCTCCAGCGCCTGGCGCCAGTAGGCGGCCTGGCGCTGCAACTGTTCACCGGCAAGCCAGCGCCGCTGCCACACCGCGTAGTCGCCATACTGGATGCCCATGGCGGGTAGCGGGTCGCGGGCACCTGTCAGCTTCGCGCTGTACAGGGCGCTCAGTTCATGGGTGAGCACACCCAGCGACCAGCCGTCGGCAACGATGTGGTGCACGGTCAGGGCCAGCACATGGTGCTGTGCGCCCAGGCGCAGCAGGTGTGCCCGCAGCAGTGGCCCATGGGCAAGGTCGAATGGCGCCGCCGCCACCTCGCGCAGGCGGGCTGGCAGGGCATCGACACTCAGGTCTTCACACTGGAACCAGCCCGCACCCGGGGTAGCGGCAATCACCACCTCGGCGCTGTCACCCCGGGCGATGAAGCGGCTGCGCAAGGTCTGGTGGCGCTCCAGCATGGCCACCAGTGCGCTTTCCAGTGCTTCGACATCCAGTGGCCCGCGCAGCCCCAGGGCCAGGGGCACGTTGTAGGCCTGGCTGCCGCCCTCCATCTGCGCCAGGAACCACAGCCGCTGCTGGGCGAACGACATTGGCAGCGCTTGGCCGGGCGCCACGGGCATGATGGCCGGCAGCTCGCTGCGCCCGGCATTGGCCAGCACCTGTGCCACGGCAGCGAGCTCCGGGTTGGCGAACAGCGCTGCCAGGCTCAGCTCCACGCCAAGGCGCACGCGCACCTGCGACACCATGCGCATGGCCAGCAGCGAATGGCCTCCCAGGCTGAAGAAATGATCACGCCGCCCTACCCGCTCCACGTGCAGCAACTGCGCCCATAGCTGCGCCAAGGCGTGTTCCAGCTCGCCCTCGGGTGCTTCAAAAGCGTGTTCGAACAACGCCGCACGTTCGGGCCGCGGCAGCGCCCTGCGGTCAAGCTTGCCATTGGTGGTCAGCGGCAGTTCTGCCAGCTCGACGAACGCCACCGGTACCATGTATTCCGGCAGCTGGGCCTGCATCTGGGCGCGCAGGCCTTGCGGGGTGAGCGGCTGCACGGCGGGTGTGGCCGTGAAGTACGCGACCAGCCGAGGCTGCCCAGGCTGGTCCTCACGCGCAATCACCACGGCTTCGTCGATGCCGGCCAAGGCCGCCAGGCGGCTCTCGATTTCGCCCAGTTCGATGCGCACACCACGGATCTTCACCTGGTCATCGTTGCGGCCCAGGTAGTCCAGGGTGCCGTCCGCCAGCCAACGCACCAGGTCGCCAGTGCGGTACATGCGCCCGCCCCCGGCGGCCACGAACGGGTCGTCGAGAAAGCGCTGGGCAGTCAACTCAGGGCGGTTCAGGTAGCCACGGGCTACCCCGGCGCCGCCAATATACAGTTCACCCGGTACGCCCAGCGGCACCGGTTGCAAACGGGAATCGAGCACGTACAACCGCACGTTGTCCACCGGCCTGCCGATATGCAGCACAGCACCTGCGTCCAGGGCACCGGAGCTGGCCACAACAGTGGTTTCGGTAGGCCCGTAGTTGTTGACCACGGCAAAGCGCTGGGTACGGTTGAACTGGCGCAACCGGTCGCCACCGATCAGCAGCGTGCGCAGGGTGGAATGCTCCAGCTGGTGGTTGAAGGCATATTCAGCCACCGGCGTGGGCAGGAAGCTCACGTCCAGCGGCTGCGCTTGCCACCAGGCAAGCATGGCGTCGAGGTCGTCGTTGCCCTCGGCCGAAGGCGCCAGGTGCAGCGTGGCTCCGGCGCACAACGCTGGCCATACTTCCCAGGCCATGGCATCGAAACCAAAGCCGGCCAGGCTTGAGGTGTGTCGGCCCTGGCACAGGTCGAACGCGCGGCAGTGCCAGTCCACCAGGTTGTTGACGGCCCGGTGCTCGACCATGACGCCCTTGGGCTGGCCGGTCGAGCCGGAGGTGTAGATCACATAGGCCAGGTGGTTCGCGGCAAGCCCCGGCACCACCGGGTTGTTATCGTTCGCCGGCCAGTGCGGCTGGTCCAGCAACAGCAACGGCACGGCCAGGTGGGCCAGGCGATCACGCAATGCCTGTTGCGTCAGCACAACCACTGGGCCGCTGTCTTCGAGCAGGTAGCGAACGCGTTCGTCCGGGTGCGCCGGGTCCACAGGCACGTAGCCAGCGCCGGCCTTGAGCACAGCCAGCAAGCCCACCAACGTTTCCAGGCCGCGCCGGGCCAACACCGCGACCCGGTCGTCGGGGCGTACGCCCAGGCCGAGCAAGTGGTGCGCCAAGGCATTGGCACGCTGGTTGAGCTCGGCATAGGTAAGCTGCGCACCACCGCTGGTGGCGGCAATCGCCTCGGGGCATATGACTGCCCGCTGCTCGATGCGTTGATGCAGGGTGAGCTGCTGTTCGTAGTGGGCGGTGCAGTCGTTGAAGGCTTCCAGCAGTTCCTCGCGCTCAGCGGCCGGGAGCATCTGCAGCGCTTGCACTGCCACATGCGGCGCCTGCAGCAGGCTTTCCAGCGTCTGTTGCAGGTAGGCGCAAACGCGCTGGACCGGCACTTGGGCACTGGCCAGCAGGGTCAGGCGAAATGCCTCGCCCAGGTCATCCACGCTCAGGGTCAGCGGATAATTGGTAGCCTCGCTCGACTCTACAATGTCGATGCCGGCCAACGCCGCGCGCCGGGGTTCGGCATTGCCGCCTTGTGCGCTGTGGCGATAGTTGAGCAAGGCATTGAACAGCGGCGCCGGCGCGGCCACGCCACTGCAACGCTGGGCCAGTGCCAGGGGGGCATGTTCATGGCGCATCAGGGCGCTCAGCCGCTGGTGAGTGGCGCGAATGGCGCTGCCCAGGTCGGCACCGCCCAGGTCCACCCGTAGCGGCAGCGTGTTGATGAAGATCCCCAACGCCCGGTCGGTAGCTTCGGCGCCCAGCAAGCGGCCCATCAGCACGGTGCCGAACACCACTTGCTCGCGCCCGGTCAGGCCGCCCAGTACCCGGCCCCAGGCCAGGTGGAAAAGGCTGGCGACACTCACCCCAAGGGTGCGAGCCTGGGCGCGCAGGCCCTGACACAGCGCCAGTGGCAGGTCCAGCAGGTGCTCGGTGTGAACCTCGCCATTCCCCTGAACGTCCTGAAGCCCGTAGGCCAGGGTTGCTTCGTCGATGTCACCCAGCATGTCGCGAAAGAACGCCTCGTGCTGGGCCTGGCTGATACCCAGCACGGCTTGTGCCACGTAGTTGCGAAACGGTACCGGTGTGCCCAGGCGCGCGTGTTCGCCGGCCAGAAAGGCAATCAACTCCTGGCGCACCACGTCCAGCGCGCTGTGGTCCATGGCAATGTGGTGAAACTGCAAGGTAGCGCCAAGCGTCCCGTCCGCCCCTGGCGCTTCGCGCAGCAGGCGGATCAGCGGGGCCTTGGTCAGGTCGAGCCAGTTGCGCCCGGGGGCATCGGCAGGCAGCGTCAGCACCGGTAGCTCGGCTTCGCGCCTTACCACCTGCAGCGGTGTTTCCAGCCCATGCCAGTGCACCGAGGTCCGCAGGATATCGTGCCGGGCGATCACGCCGCGCAGCGCGTCTGCGAAAGCCAGCAGGCGAGCCTCGCTGGCAAACTTGAAGCGCGCCTGCATCACGTAAGGGTCGCTTTCGGTGGCACTGGCGTGATGGAACAGCATGCCTTGCTGCAATGGCGCCAGCGGGTAAATGTCCTGCACATTGGCTGCGCCGCCGGGGATATCGGCGACGATACGGTCCAGGGTGGCCTGGTCGAGCGTCACCAGGTTGAGCATTTGCGCGGTGATGTGCGTGCAGCCCGCGGGTATGAGGTTACCCGGCACCTGCACCGCGCCCTGTTTTACCGCCTTGTACTCGCCGCGTTCGATCATGCCCACCAGCGCAGGCTTGTGCGCACGCAACTGCGCCACCAGAGCGGTGTCGGTGAGTGCCTGGCGGTTGCCCTGAACCACCAGTTGGCCATCCTTGAGTTCCAGCTGCACATTGTGGGCGGTCAGTGTTGCCAATAATTGGTTGATGCTCACAGGACGATCTCCATTCTGTCTGTGATGGCTGCATAGCCGGCCAGGGTGGGTTGCTCGAACAGGGCACGCACGTCGGCCTCCAGGCCTTGCTCGCGCAGGCGCGAAGTGAGGGTCACCGCCAACAGCGAATGGCCGCCCAGTTCGAAGAAGTTGTCGTGCCGCCCTACCCGCTCGACGCCCAGCAATTCGCGCCACAAGGCCGCCAGCAGGTTTTCGGTTTCGCCTTCGGGGGCCTCGAAGGGGCGCTCCTCGATTGCCTCGGGCGTTGGCAATGCCTTGCGGTCGAGCTTGCCGTTGGGGCTCAGCGGCAGCGCGTCGAGGTGCATGAACAGCGCTGGCACCATGAATTCCGGCAGGTGCGCCAGCAAGGCCGTGCGCAGGGTTTCGACCGGTTGCTGCTCGCCGGTGTAGTAGGCGACCAGGCGCTGGTCCCTGGCGACGACCACGGCTTCGTTGATGCCGGCAAGGGCCGTCAGGCCGGCCTGGATCTCGCCCAGCTCGATGCGCAGGCCGCGCAGCTTGACCTGGTCATCGTTACGCCCCAGGTATTCGATGGTGCCGTCCGGCAGGTGCCGCGCCAGGTCGCCGGTGCGGTACAGGCGTGCGCCCGGGCGGGTGCTGAACGGGTCGTCGATGAAGCGTTCGGCGGTCAGCTCGGCGCGGTTCAGGTAACCGCGGGCCACCTGGACACCGCCGATGTACAGCTCGCCGGCAACGCCTTGGGGGACGGGCTGGCGTTGCTCGTCGAGCACATACAGCGTGGTGTTGGCGATGGGCGTGCCGATGGGCGTGTTGTCGGGGGCGCTCTGGCAGTGCCAGGCGCTGACGTCCACAGCGGCTTCGGTCGGGCCGTACAGGTTGTGCAGCTCTACCGTTGGCAACTGTGCGTGGAAGCGCCGCACCAGGCTGCCCGGCAGCGCCTCGCCGCTGCACAGCACACGGGCCAATTGTGGGGACGGTGCCGTTTTCGGGGCATGCACTGCTGCTGTGTTTGCGGCTGAAGAGAGGAAAACATCCAGCATCGAGGGCACGAAATGCAGGGTAGTGACACCTTCGCGGGCAATGACCTCACGCAGGTACTCGGGGTCGCGGTGCCCGCCCGGCCGGGCCATGACCAGGCGTGCGCCGGTCTGCAAGGGCCAGAGGAACTCCCACACCGAGACGTCGAAGCTGAACGGCGTCTTCTGCAAGACCACGTCGTCGGCATGCAGGCCGTAGGCGTCCTGCATCCACAACAGGCGGTTGACCACCCCGGCGTGTTCGTTCATCACGCCTTTGGGCAACCCGGTGGAGCCCGAGGTGTAGATCACGTAGGCCAGGTGCTGCGGGGTCAGCGCTGCAACCACCGGGTTATCCGCTGGCAAGCCGCTCCAGCTCGGCGCATCCAGGTCGATCAGCAGCCCGGTATCCGGCACATGCCGCGTGGCCGCATGCACCAGCACCGCCACCGGCGCGCTGTCGCTGAGCATGTGCCGTACACGCTCGGCCGGGTAATCCGGGTCGACGGGCACATAGGCACCAACATCCAGCATCGACGGCACGAAATGCAGGGTGGTGACGCCTTCGCGGGCAATGACTTCGCGCAGGTACTCGGGGTCGCGGTGCCCGCCCGGCCGGGCCATGACCAGGCGTGCGCCGGCCTGCAAGGGCCAGAGGAACTCCCACACCGACACATCGAAGCTGAACGGCGTCTTCTGCAGGACCACGTCGTCGGCGTGCAGGCCGTAGGCGTCCTGCATCCACAACAGGCGGTTGACCACCCCGGCATGTTCGTTCATCACGCCTTTGGGCAACCCGGTGGAGCCCGAGGTGTAGATCACGTAGGCCAGGTGCTGCGGGGTCAGCGGTGCTACCACCGGGTTGCTCGCTGGCAAGCCGCTCCAGCTCGGCGCATCCAGGTCGATCAGTAGCCCGGTGTCCGGCACATGCCGGGTGGCCGCATGCACCAGCACCGCCACCGGCGCGCTGTCGCTGAGCATGTGCCGTACACGCTCGGCCGGGTAATCCGGGTCGACGGGCACATAGGCACCCCCGGCCTTGAGGATGGCCAGCAGCCCCACCACCATCGAAAGCCCGCGTTCGACGCAGATCGCCACCCGATCGTCGGGCTTTACCCCCAGAGCAATCAGGTGATGCGCCAAACGGTTGGCCTGTTCGTTGAGCTGCCGGTAGCTCAGTTCGCCCTCTTCGGCCCGCACTGCCAGGGCATCCGGGGTGCGCGCAACCTGCGCCTCGATCATGCCGTGCAGCGTCTGCGCCAGGTTGTAGTCCACCGCCGTGTCATTGAAGCCTACCAGCACCTGCTGGCGTTCCGCAGGCTCCAGCACCGGCAAGTGTTGCACCGCCAGGGCTGGTGTGTGCTCCAGGGCCTCGACCATGGTTTGCAGCACCTGGTTCATCTGCCCGCAGATGCGCGCTGCGCCGATCTCGGCCGGTGTCATGGCCACCAGCCGGAACCCTTCACCCAGGTCGTCCACATTCAGGCTCAACGGGTAATTGGTGCGCTCCTGCCCTTGCAGCACTTCTATGCCTTCCCAGCCTTGGCGCTGCGAAGCATCGCGCTCGGCACCATGGCGGTAGTTGAGCATGGCACTGAACAATGGCAACGGCGCGGCCACGCCGCTACAGCGCTGGGCCAGGGCCAGGGAGGCGTGCTCATGGGCCAGCAGGGCACTCAACCGCTGATGCACCGCCTGGGCTGCGCTACGCAGGTCGGTGTCGGCGAGATCGACACGCAGCGGCAAGGTGTTGATGAACATACCCAATGCCCGCTCCGCACCCTCACCGCCCTGCAGGCGGCCCAGCAGCACAGTGCCGAATACCACGTTGTGTTTGCCACTGGCCGCTGCCAGCAGGCGGGCCCAGGCCAGGTGGAACAGGCTGGCAACGCTGATACCCAGCTGCCGGGCGTGCTGGCGCAGGCGTGTTGCAAGTTCGGCCGTGAGCGGCAGGCTGGCTTCTTCCATGCCACGGCCGTCGCCTTGTACGTCACTGAGGCCGAACGGCAGGGTCGGCTCATCGATATCGGCCAGTTGTTCACGGAAAAACGCCTCATGCTCGGCCTGGCTGGTGCCCAGGCGGGCCTGGGCCACATAGTTGCGGTATGGCACCGGCATATGGGCCGGTGCCGGGGCGCCTTGCAGGTGGGCGGTCAGCTCTTCGCCGATCACCTCAAGGGCGGTGTGGTCGAGGACGATGTGGTGGAACTGCAAGGTGGCTTCAATGGGGCCATCCGAGTCGGTGTACAGCAGGCGGATCAGCGGCGCCTGGCTCAGGTCGAGTGCCGGGGTGCCTTCTTCGCAGTGCAAGCCTGCGCTTGCAGGGGTGAGCGACAGCCTGGCGCTGCGCAGCACCACCTGGACGGGCTGGGGTAGCCCTTCCCAGAAGATGGCAGTGCGCAGCACGTCGTGGCGGGCAATGACCTGGTCCAGGGCAGCTGCAAAGGCCTGCAAACGTTCGAAGCTTGAGAAACGCAGCCTGGAGAAGAGCACGTAGGGGTCGTGCTCGGCGCTCAGGTGGTGATACAGGATGCCTTCCTGCAAGGGTGCCAGGGGGTAGATGTCCTGAACGTTGGCCGCACCGCCAGGTACCTGGGCGACAATGCGCTCGATGGCGGCCTGGTCGAGGTCGATCAGGCTGAGCAGGTCTGCAGTAATGTGCGTGCACCCTGCGGGTATACGGTTCTCGGGCACGCTCACTTGCTGGTTGGCGCCCAGGGTCGTGGCCAGCGCGGCGATGGTCGGTTGGCCGAACAGGGTGCGAACATCGACCTGCAGGCCCTCCAGGCGCAGGCGTGCAGTCAGGCTGACGGCCAGCAATGAATGGCCGCCAAGTTCGAAGAAGTTGTCGTGGCGGCCGACTTGCTGCACACCGAGCAGCTCTTCCCACAGCCGCGCAAGGAGGCGTTCGGTAGCCCCGGACGGTGCCTCGTAAGGGCACCCGTGCAGTGCAGCATCCGCTGCCGGCAGCGCTTTGCGGTCAAGCTTGCCGTTGGGCGTGAGTGGCAGTGCCTCGAGATGGATGTACAACGCCGGCACCATGTACTCGGGCAGGTGTGCCAGCAATGCCTCGCGCAGGCTCTGCGAAGGCTGCGAAGCCCCGGTGTACCAGGCAACCAGGCGTGCGTCATCGACCGCGAGCACGACCGCTTCACGCACATCCGGCATGGCAGTCAGGCAGGCTTCGATTTCGCCAGGTTCGATACGCAGGCCGCGCAGTTTGATCTGCTGGTCGGCGCGGCCAAGGAACATCAGGTTGCCGTCCTGCCCCAGGCGTACCAGGTCGCCGCTGCGGTACAGCCGTTCGCCTTCGACGAACGGGTTGGCGATGAAACGCTCGGCCTGTTGTTCGGGCAGGCCCAGGTACCCGCGTGTCACGCCGGCGCCGCCGATGTGCAGCTCGCCGGCTACCCCCCACGGCACAAGCTGGTCGCAAGGGTCCAGCACGTAAAGCCGGGTGTTATCGATCGGCTTGCCGATCGGCAACGCCCTTTGTGGCAATGCAGCATCAGGGGCCAGCGTCCACACGCTGCAATCCACCGTGGTTTCGGTGGGGCCGTACACGTTGTGCAGGCGTACCAGCGGCAAGCGCTGGCGCACCTGGGTTGCCAGGGCTTCAGTCAGTTCACCACCGCCGCAGACGATGTCGGTCAGGCTGGTGCAGTGGCTGCTGCCTGGCTGATCGAGGAATTGCTGGAGCAAGGCGGGTACGAACTGCACCACGGCTACCCTTCGCGCCTGGATCAACTGCACCAGGTAGGCGGGATCTTGCTGGCCGTCGGGGCGCGCCAGCACCAGGCGCAAGCCGCTGCACAGCGGCCAGAACAGTTCCCAGACCGACGCGTCGAAACTGACCGGGGTCTTGTGCAATACACCCCCCTCGCCCGCTGTCGGAATCAGGCGCCGGCTCCATTGCACCAGGTTGACCACGTTGCGGTGCTCGACCATCACGCCCTTGGGCAGCCCGGTGGAGCCCGAGGTGTAGATCACATAGGCCAGAT
This sequence comes from Pseudomonas putida W15Oct28, assembly GCF_000708715.2. Classification (GTDB taxonomy): domain Bacteria; phylum Pseudomonadota; class Gammaproteobacteria; order Pseudomonadales; family Pseudomonadaceae; genus Aquipseudomonas; species Aquipseudomonas putida_R. The sequence goes on from NZ_JENB01000006.1 coordinate 30,663, forward strand.
GCGCTGCGCCAAGGCCAGGTACACGCGGGTTGCTTATCGGTTGCTCGGCCCAGCACGGCTGGTCAAGGTCGATCAGCGGCGCCTGCGCAGCAGGTGCGATGTGACGGGTGGCGCCATGCACCAGCACTGCCCGCGGCGTACTGTCAGCCAGCATGTGGCGAATACGTTCGGCCGGGTAACCGGGGTCGACCGGCACGTAGGCAGCCCCGGCCTTGAGAATCGCCAGCAAGCCGACCGGCAGGCTCAGCCCACGTTCAACACAGATTGCCACACGATCATCGGGTTCAATCCCCAGGGCGATCAGGTGGTGGGCCAGGCGGTTGGCCTGCTCGTCAAGCTGGCGATAGCTCAGTTCACCGTCGTCGGCCTCCAGTGCAATGGCGTCGGGGGAGCGGCGCACCTGCGCCTCGAACAGGGTATGCAGCGGCTGCTCAAGAGCGTGCAGCTGGGGGGGCTGGCTGGCCAGCAACTGCTGGCGCTCGGCGGGTGTCAGCACCGAAAGCTGCTGCACAGGCAGGCCTGGCTGATGCTCGAGCGCATCCAGCAAGCCAATGATTGCCTGCTGCAACTGGTCACATACGCGCTGGGCTCCCACCTGCGGGGCCACCTGCGCAGTGATGCGCAGCCCGTCACCAAGGTCATCGACGTTGACGCTGAGCGGGTAGTTGCCATGCCCGCCTGCCGGCAGTACTTCTATCCCTTCCAGTGCCTGGTGACGCGCCTGCTGCTCACTGGCCGTGGCACCGTGGCGGTAGTTGATCATGGCGCTGAACAGCGGCGCCGGGGCCTTCACGCCACTGCAACGCTGGGCCAGCGCCAGCGAAGCGTGTTCATGCACCAGCAGCGCAGCAAGCCGCTGATGGGCCTGGCGGACGCCTTCGCGCACACTCAACCCTTGCAGGTCCAGGCGCAGCGGCAAGGTATTGATGAACATGCCCAGGCCACGGTCGGCGCCGGCACCGCCTTGCAGGCGGCCGAGCAGCACTGTGCCGAATACCACGCTGGCGTTGCCGCTGGTGGCGGCGACCAGCCGCGCCCAGGCCAGGTGCACCAGGCTTGCGGCACTCACGCCCAGTTGCCGGGCCTGGTCGCGCAGGCGCTGGTACTGGGCGGGCAGCAGTGCCACGCTGGCAAGGTCGAAGTCGCCGGCCCGGCCCTGCATGTCGGCCAGGCCATAGGGCAAGGTCGGCTCGTCGATATCGGCGAGCCCGGCACGGAAAAAGGCCTCGTGTTCGGCTTCGCTGATGGCCAGGCGCGCCTGGGCAACATAGTTGCGGTACGGTACCGGCAGTTGCGTCGGTGGCAGGCCGTGCAGATGATCACGGATTTCTTCCAGCACCACTTTCATCGCGGTATGGTCGAGGACGATGTGGTGGAACTGCAGGGTGGCTTTGATGGGGCCGCCCGAAGCGCTGTAGCGCAGGCGAATCAAAGGGGCCTGGGCCAGATCGAGGTCAGTGCCGGACGCTTCGCTGCCACAGGTTTCCTGCCCAACCGGCGGGACCTTGCGCAATACCACTTGCACGGGCTGGGCCAGGCCATCCCAGAGCACGGCGGTGCGCAGCACGTCGTGGCGGGCTATGACTTTATCCAGCGCGCCAGCAAAGGCCTGCAGGCGCTGCTGGCTGTCGAAGACGATGGGCCATTGCAGCAAATACGGGTCTTCACCGGCTGCGCGAAGGTGGTGGTAAAGGATGCCTTCCTGCAGCGGCGCCAGCGGGTAGATATCCTGCACATTGGCAGCGCCGCCACGCACCGTGGCGACGACGCGCTCGATGGCCGCCTGGTCCAGCGTCACCAGCGCCAGCATCTGCGGCGTGATTTGCGTGCAGCCGGCCGGGATACCGTTGTCGGGTACAACCACTTGCCGGCCTTTGCCGAGGGCGGCAGCCAGCGCCGCAACTGTCGGTTGGCCGAACAGCACACGCACATCGGTTGGCAGGCCCTGTTGGCGCAAGCGCTCGATCAAGGTAACCGCCAGCAACGAGTGGCCGCCCAGTTCGAAGAAGTTGTCATGCCGCCCTACCCGGTTCACGCCCAGTACCTCGGCCCATACCTGTGCCACGGCCGCTTCGGTATCGCCCACTGGGGCTTCATAGCCATGCCCGACCAGGTCGGCCGTGTCCGGCTCCGGCAGCGCCCGACGGTCAAGCTTGCCATGGCTGGTCAGCGGCAGTTCGTCCAGGCGGATAAAGGCCTGTGGCAGCATATGCGCGGGCAGGCAGGCCTGCAGCGCCTGGCGCAGGCTGCCCACTGCCACGGCTGCCGTTTCGGTAAACCAGGCCAGCAGGCGTTCGTCGCGAACCAGCACGACGGCATCGCGGATACCCTCCTGGGCGGCCAGGGCGGCTTCGATCTCGCCCAGTTCCACCCGCACTCCACGGATTTTCACCTGGTCGTCGTTGCGGCCCAGGTAGTCCAGGGTACCGTCGGTGTTCCAGCGCACCAGGTCGCCACTGCGGTACATGCGTGCGCCCGGCAGCCGGCTGAACGGGTCGGCCAGGAAGCGCTGCTCGGTCAGTTCCGGGCGGTTGCAGTAGCCGCGTGCCACCTGGGCACCGCCAATGTACAGCTCGCCCGTAACGCCTACCGGCACCGGCTGGCGGTGTTCGTCCAGCACATAGGCCCGGGTGTTGGCAACGGGCTTGCCAATATGCAGCGCAGCCCCCGGCAGCAGCACACCCGAGGTCGCCACCACCGTGGTTTCGGTCGGGCCATAGTTGTTGACCAAGGCAAACCCCGGGTCGCGGTCGAAATGGCGCAGGCGGTCGCCACCGACCAGCAGGGTGCGCAGGGTCGGATGCTGGATTGGACGGCGTAAGGCCTGCTCGGCGACCGGCGTGGGCAGGAAGCTGACCACCAGGGGCTGCTCCAGCCACCAGTTCAGCAGCTCCTCGACGTGTTCGTTGCCGATGTGCGCTGGCGGCAGGTGCAGCGTGGCACCTGCACACAACGCCGGCCACAGCTCCCAGGCCATGGCGTCGAAACCAAAGCCCGCCACGCTTGACGTGCGGTCGCCGGCCTCCAGGGCGAAGGCCTGGCAGTGCCAGTGCACCAGGTTGACCAACGTGTGGTGCTCGACCATTACCCCTTTGGGCTGGCCGGTGGAACCCGAGGTGTACACCAGGTAGGCCAGTTGATGTGCATCCAGCCCCTGAACCTGTGGGTTGTCGTCCCGGCCGTGGAATGCGCCTGGCTGGTCAAGGTCCAGCCGAGGGATATCGCCGGGCAGCCCGACGCTGTGCGAGTCTGCCAGCACCAGCACCGGGGCGCTGTCGGCCAGCAGGTAGGCTATACGCTCGGCCGGATAGGCCGGGTCCACCGGCACGTAGGCCGCGCCGGCTTTCAGTACCGCAAGCAGGCCGATGATACGCTCGCAGTGGCGGCCCGCGCACAGGGCAACCCGGTCGCCACACCGCACGCCATCGGCGATCAGGCGGTGCGCCAGCTGGTTTGCGCGCAGGTTCAGCTCGCCGTAACTGAGCGTCTGGTCACCCTGGCTCACTGCACTGGCATCGGGTGTGCGAGCGGCCTGGGCCTCGACCAGGGCGTGCACGGTTTGCCCCTGCGGGTAGGCTTGTGCCGTTGCGTTGAAGCTGCCTAATAGCTGCTGGCAGTCCGCAGCCCCCAGAACAGGCAGGCTGCCCACCGTGGTGCCTTGGCCTTGTTCCAGCGCCTGGACCAATTGCGCGACGGCGTTGGCCATCCACCCGGCCACCCGCGCTGCGCCAATGACGGGCACGGCCAGCACGCTGAAGGTAAAGCCGCGGCCCAGGTCGTTGACGCTCAGGGTCAAGGGGTAGTTGCTGCGCTCTTCGCCGCCCAGCAGGCGCACGCCCTCCCAGATGCCCTCGCCTTCGCGCGGTGCATCATCGGCACTGTGCCGGTAGTTGAGCAGCGCGCTGAACAACGGCGCCGAAGCTGCCACGCCGCTGCAGCGTTGGGCCAGGGCCAGGGGCGCGTGTTCATGGGCCAGCAGTGCCGACAGAGCGCGGTGAGTGCTACGTACGGCAGCCTGTACCGGCGCCGTGGTATCAACCCGCAGCGGCAAGGTATTGATGAACATGCCCAAGGCCCGGTCGGCGCCCTCGCCGCCTTGCAGGCGCCCCATCAGCACGGTGCCGAACACCACGTCGCTGCGGTTGGCCAGCACGCCCAGCACGCGGGCCCAGGCCAGGTGCATCAGGCTGGCGGCACTGACACCCAGTTGCCTGGCCTGGCTGCGCAAGCGCTGCGCCACCGCGTCGTCCAGCGCATACGCTGCGCTTTCGATTTCACGGCCATCGCCCTGCACATCGGCCAGGCCCAGCGGCAAGGTCGGCTCATCGACGTCTGCCAGCATCTCACGGAAGAACGCTTCATCGCCGCTGTGGTCACCCAGGCAGGCTTGGGCCACATAGTTGCGATACGGCACGGCGGGCGGCAGGGTGTGCCCCTGGCCGAACAGCAGCGCGCGCATTTCGCGGGCAACCACGTCCATGGCCGTGTGGTCGAGGGTGAGGTGGTGGAACAGCAGAACCGCCACCACCTGGTGGTTGGCCGGGTCCAGGCTGTAGTACAGCCGGGTCAGCGGCGCCTGGTGCAAGTCCATGCGGTGCTGGCGGGCGTCGAAGCGAGCGTGCAACTGGTCGATGCGTTCTGCCCCTTCCTGTTCGGGCAGGTCATCGATTTCACTGACGCACAGCTGCGCCTTGCGCCACACCACCTGTACCGGCTGGGGCAGGCCCTGCCAGTGCACGGCAGTACGCAGGATGTCGTGACGGTCGATCACCTGTTGCAAGGCCCCGGCCCAGGCCAGCAGGCGCTCGACGCTGTCGAAGGCCAGACGGGTCTGCAGCAGGTAGGGGTCGCCCTGTTCGGCGCTCAGGTGATGGTAGAGCACACCCTGTTGCAGCGGTGCCAATGGGTAGATTTCCTGCACGTTGCCAGCCCCACCAGGCACGCTGGCGACGAGTCGGTCGATCACGGCCTGGTCCAGCGCTACAAGGCTGAGCATGCCCGGGGTGATACGTGCGGCGCCTGGCGGCACCCGGTTGGCCGGTACTGCGACTTCCTGGCCTGTCCCCACCACGGCCGCCAGTGCCGCCACGGTCGGCTGGGCGAACAGTACCCGTACATCGATGAGCAGGCCCGCCTTGCGCAGGCGCTCGACCAGGGTCACGGCCAGCAGCGAGTGGCCGCCCAGTTCGAAGAAGTTGTCGTGCCGCCCGACTTGCTCCACCCCCAGCACCTCGGCCCAGACCCTTGCCATGCTAGCTTCGGTCGCGCCTTGGGGCGCTTCGTATTGCTGGCCGAACAGTTCCGACGAGCCCGGGTCGGGCAGCGCCCGGCGGTCCAGCTTGCCGTGGCTGGTGAGGGGCAGTTCGTCCAGGCGGATGAATGCCACTGGCAGCATGTGTGCAGGCAGGCTGGCCAGCAGGGCCTCACGCAGCTCTTGCGGGCCAACCGGGTTGGTCTCGGTGTACCACGCCAGCAGGCGGTCACCGCGTACCAGCACCACGGCATCGCCGATACCCGGTTGCGCACTGATTGCGGCTTCGATTTCCCCAAGCTCCACCCGCACACCGCGGATTTTTACCTGGTCGTCATTGCGCCCGAGGTAGTCGAGGGTGCCGTCGGCGTTCCAGCGCACCAGGTCACCGCTGCGGTACATCCGTGCGTCGGCCTGGGTGCTGAACGGGTCGCCAAGGAAGCGTTGTTCGGTCAGGTCCGGGCGATTGAAGTAGCCACGTGCCACTTGCGCACCGCCGATGTAGAGCTCGCCGGTAACGCCGACAGGGACGGGCTGCAAGCCTTCATCCAGCACATAGACCCGGGTATTGGCAACCGGCTGCCCGATATGCAACACGCCGCCAGGCAGGATGCGCCCCGAGGTCGCCACCACCGTGGTCTCGGTCGGGCCATAGTTGTTGACCAGGGCAAAGCCTGGGTCACGGTCGAACTGGCGCAGGCGGTCGCCACCCACTAGCAAAGTGCGCAAGGTTGGGTGCTGCTGCTCGCGGCGCAGGGCCTGCTCGGCCACCGGGGTGGGAAGGAAGCTGACCGTGAGCGGCTGCTCAAGCCACCAGTCGAGCAGCTCGTCGACGTGCTCGTTGGCGATATGGGCCGGTGGCAGGTGCAATGTCGCCCCGGCGCACAAGGTTGGCCACACCTCCCAGGCCATGGCGTCAAAGCCGAAGCCGGCGACGCTGGAGGCATGCGCATCGGCATCCACGGCAAAGGCCTCACAGTGCCAGTGCACCAGGTTGGCCAACGTGTGGTGTTCGATCATCACGCCCTTGGGTTGGCCGGTGGAGCCCGAGGTGTAGACCAGGTAGGCCAGTTGCCGTGCATTCAGCGCGGGCAGCTGCGGGTTGCTGTCGATGCTGCCATAGGCATTGGCCTGGTCCAGGTTCAGGCGTGGCACCTCTGGCGGCAGGCCTTCGATACCCGTTTGCGCCAGCACCAGTGCCGGGGCGCTGTCGGTCAACAAGTAGGCGATGCGCTCGGCCGGGTAGGCAGGGTCGACCGGCACGTAAGCAGCGCCGGCCTTGAGCACTGCCAGCAGGCCTACCAGGCGCCTGCCGTTGCGCGGCAGGCACAGGGCGACCCGGTCGCCCACTTGCACGCCCTGGGCAAGCAACTGGTGGGCCAGCCGGTTGGCTTGCCGGTTCAATTCACCGTAGCTCAGCGCCTGCCCGTCCTGCAGCAGTGCGTGCGCATCGGGGGCCCGGGCCGCCTGGGCCTCGACCAGCGCATGCACAGTGTGGCCTTGTGGATAGTGCCGGGCAGTGGCGTTGAACTGCTGCACGACCTGCTCACGCTCAACCGGCGGCAGCACCGCCAGCGCCTGCAATGGCGTGGCAGGTGCCTGTTCCAGGGCATCGACCAGGCTGGCCAGCACCTGTTCGAACTGCCGGCACAGACGTGCGGCATCCCATTGCGGCAGGCTCTGCACGGTCAGGCGCAGGTCCAGCCCCAGGTCATCGACGCTGACGGTCAGCGGGTAGTCGGTACGTTCCTCGGCCCCGACGATGTCGATGCCAGGTGCCACAGGAATGACCTCGGCGGCATCCCCGGCATCGCTGTGACGGTAGTTGAGCATGCTGTTGAACAGCGGCGCCGGTGCCGCCACACCGCTGCAGCGTTGGGCCAGGGCCAGCGATGCCTGTTCGTGGGCAAGCAAAGCGCTGAGCCGCGCATGGGTGGCAAGCAGCCCGTCACGGACTGCCTGCTGACCAAGGTCGATGCGCAGTGGCAAGGTGTTGATGAACATGCCCAGCGCCTGCTCGCCACCGTCGCCGGTGGTCATGCGGCCCAGCAGCACGCTACCGAACACCACTGCCTGGCGTGCAGAAAGCTGCCCGATCAGCCGCGCAAAGCCCAGGTGCAGCACACTGGCCGGGCTGACCCCGAGTAGCCGGGCCTGGTTACGCAGGCGCTGGCTGAGCGACGGCGCCAGGGTATGGCGGGCCTGCTGAAGGGGTTGGTCCGTCTTGCCCTGCAGGCCGAAGGCAAGTGTCGGCTCGTCGATGTCGGCCAGCATCTCGCCGAAGAAGCGCTCATGGGCCTGTTCGTCCAGGGCTTGGCGGGCTGCGGCCAGCACATTGCGAAACGGCATGGGGGCAGGCAGTTGCGCGGACGTACCGGCCAGGTGCGCCTGGATTTCACGGCGCACGATGTCCAGCGCGGTGTGGTCCATGATCACGTGATGGAACATCAACAGGGCCACCCACTCATCACCCTCGCCCTGCGCATGCATCAATTGCATCAGCGGTGCCTGGCGCAGGTCGAGGCGGTAATGGCGCGGGTCGAAGCGTTCACACAGGCCGGCCAGGGCGCTGCTGCCTGCCAGTGGCACGGCCTCGCGCACCAGTGCCGCCTCACGCCATACCACTTGCACGGGCGCATCGAGGTATTCCCAGTGCAAGGCGGTACGCAGGATATCGTGGCGCTGGATGACCCATTGCAACGCCTGGGCAAAGGCGTCCAGCCGGGCCTTGCTGGCGAAGCGCAGTTGCACCTGCGACAGGTAAGGGTCGCCCTCGCTGGCGGACAGGTGGTGGTACAGCATGCCCTGCTGCAGCGGCGCCAGCGGGTAGATGTCCTGCACGTTGGCCGCACCGCCCGGCACGCTGTCGACGATACGGTCGATGGCTGCCTGGTCCAGTGTGACCAGGGGCAGCATGTCGGGGGTAATACGAAATGCCGGGCTAAGCCAGTCATCATCCTGTTCGGCAAGCATCTCCAGCAAGGCCGGCTTGTGCCGAGACAACGCCTCCCACAAATGGTCGTCCAGGGTGTCGTCGTCGCCGAGGACGATCAGGTCCTGGTCTTCACGCTGGAGTCGGATCGCACGGGTGGAAAGAGCAGCCATCAGTTCGCTGAAGTGCATCGGTAAGCATCCTGCTTTGCCTGGAAAGGGGAATGGTGGAAACGCTAAAGGATCGTGACCGAACGGTCTGACATGGGAAGCGGGGACAGAGACGGATTTAAGGGGCAGGTCTCGGGATATGGGTGAGGCGACAATCAAGCACCGTGCGGGCGGCGCTTGATGTCGACGACACCAGAAAAACCGGGCGAGCCCTTCAGATACGCCTGCGTTTGCCCAGGCTGGGAATGGTTGTTTGCGGTATCACTGCTTCAACCTGCTCGCGGCGGGTACTGGCCGCCAGCCCGACCAGGGTCGGCTGGCTGAAGAGTGTGCGGGCGTCCACGTACAACCCGGCCTGGCGCATGCGCGCGACCAGGCTGACGGCGAGCAGCGAGTGCCCGCCCAGTTCGAAGAAGTTGTCGTCACGGCCGACCTGCTCGATTTTCAGCACTTCGGCCCAGATCCCGGCAAGCGCTGTTTCCAGCTCGCCCAGCGGTGCCTGGTACTCTCGGCTGATCACCGCCTGCGCGCCAGGGGCCGGCAACGCCTTGCGGTCTACCTTGCCGTTCAGGCTCAACGGCAAGTCGGACAAACCCACGAACGCCTGCGGCACCATGTATTCGGGCATGCGCGCCAGCAGATGACTGCGCAGCGCTTCCAGTGCGGGTGCCTGCAGGCCATCGCGGCAGGTGAAGTAAGCCACCAGGCGTTCTTCGCGCATCAGCACCACCGCCTGCCCGACCGCGGGGTGCGCGGCCAACGAGGCTTCGATTTCGCCCAGCTCGACCCGCAAACCGCGCAGCTTGACCTGGAAGTCGTCACGGCCGATGAAATCCAGTTCGCCGTTTGTGCGGTAGCGCACCAGGTCACCGGTGCGATACAGGCGATCACCCTCCACGAACGGGCTGGCGATGAAACGCTCGGCCTGCAGTTGCGGCAACCCCAGGTAGCCGCGGGCCACCCCGACACCCCCGATATGCAACTGCCCCACCGCGCCCAAGGGTACCGGCCGGTCATGGGCATCGAGCACATACACGCGGGTGTTGGCGATTGGGCGCCCGATTGGCGGTGCCTGCGTGGGCAACGGTTCATGCGCCTGCAACGTCCACGCAGTGCTGTCTACCGTGGCCTCCGTGGGGCCGTAGACATTGTGCAGGCGGGCGTTGGGCAAGCGCTGGCGAACGCTTTGCACCAGCGCCAGGGTCAACTCGCCACCGCCGCAGAAAATGTCGGTCAGGCTGGAGCACTGCGCGGCTTGGGGCTGTTCCAGAAACTGATGCAGCAGTGCCGGTACGAACTTGACGATGTTCACCTGCTGCTGCTGGATCAGTTGCACCATGTACGCCGGGTCGCGGTGGCCATCGGGCCGTGCCAGGACCAGGCGCAAGCCGGCGGTCAACGGCCAGAACAGCTCCCACACCGAACCGTCGAAGGTGAACGGTGCCCGCTGCAGCAAGGCAGCGCCCGGGCGCGGTGGGCAGATACGCGAGCCCCAGTGCACCAGGTTGCACAGCCCGCGGTGCTCGATCATCACACCCTTGGGGGTACCGGTGGAGCCCGAGGTGTACATCACGTAGGCCAGCTGCGATGCCCCAAGCCCTTGCACCTTGGGGTCGTCGACCGGCCCGGCCTGCCAGGTACGGCTGTCAAGGTCCAGCAAGCGGCAAGGCAGTGAGCTGAACAGCCCCAAGGTGGCACCGTGCACCAGTACCAGGGTCGGGGTGCAGTCCTGCAGCATGAAGCGCAGACGCTCCTGCGGGTAGCCAGGGTCCATCGGCACGTAGGCCCCCCCTGCCTTGAGCACGCCCAGCAAGGCGACCATCAGCGAGACACCACGTTCGATGCACACGGCCACCCGGCAATCGGGGCCAACGCCTTGGCTTGCCAGGTGATGGGCCAGGCGATTGGCCTCGGCGTTCAGCGTCGCATAGTCGAGGCTGACATCGTCCACCTGCAGCGCGATGGCGTTGGGCGTTCGCCGTACCTGGGCCTCGAACAACGCAGGCAGTGTCTGCCCGGTCGGGCTGCTGCGGTCTTCAGTGCTGTTGAAGCCCGACAACAGGCGTTGCAATTCACCCTCAGGCACTGCGCGCAGCGCCTGCATCCCTGTACTGTTGTGGTTGGCAAGTGCGTCCTGCAGCTGGTGCAGGGCCGTCAACATGAACGCCAGTACGCGCTGCGCGCCAATGGCACGCGGGGCCCGGACAGCCAGCTGCAACGCCTCAGCGTGTTCATCCACGGTCAGCACCAGGCTGTGGCTCTGTACCTCGCTGGCTTCGGCCAGTTCCACCCCCGGCAGCACCTGCCCGAACGGCACTGCACCCTGGCGGTAGTTGATCAGGCTGTCGAACAAGCCCGTGCCCGCTGGCAAACCGCTGCAACGCTGGGCCAGGGTCAACGGCGCGTCTTCATGGGCAAGCAAGGCCGCCAGGCTGGCATGGGTTTCACCCAGTGCCTGTGCGGGCGAACGGTGCGCAAGCGTGATGCGCAGCGGCAAGCTGTTGATGAACATGCCCATGGCGCGGCCGGCGCCAGGGCCCGCCACGCTGCGCCCCAGCAACACGCTGCCGAGGACGACCTCGTCACGCCCGCCCAAGGCGCCGAGTACCTGCGCCCAGGCCAGGTGCAACATGCTGGCAAGGCTGGCACCCTGGTGCCGCGCTTGCCGGCGCAGCCCGAGGGCGAACGCGCTATCCAGCCTGAGCTCGCGGCTCTCCAGGTCTTGTTCGTCGACCGTTGCACCACCCAGCCCTGGAAGCGGCGCCTGTGGTTCAAGACCGGCGAACTGCGCCCGGAAGAACGCTTCATGCCCGGCCTGGCGCTCGGCACTGGCGCTGATGGCTACGTAGTCCCGGTAGGCCACGGGCCTGGGCAGGTTTTCACCGCGCCCGGCCATGATCGCTTCAAGCTCGCCGAGAAGCACCTGCAGGGAAATGGCATCGTTGACCAGGTGGTGAAAGCGCAACAAGCCCAACCAGCGGCCCTGGCTGGCATCTTCGCTGGACACCAGCGCCATCATCGGTGCCTGACGCAAGTCCAGTGGCCTTTGCTGCGGGTTGAAATGGCTGCGCAGTTGCCCGGCGGGGCCGTGCCAGTGTTCGACCGGCAGGCGTGCGTTACGCCACACCACCTGTTGTGGATGCTCCAGGCCCTCCCAGGCCAGGCTGGTGCGCAGGATGTCATGGCGGTCGATCACCTTCTGCAGGGCATCGACAAAGGCTTGCAGGTGCCCGCGGCTGGCGAAGGTGAACAAGGCGTGTTGCTGGTACGGGTCGTTCTCGTCGGCGACATGGTGATACAGCAACCCCTGTTGCAGCGGGGCCAAGGGGTAGATCTCCTGCACGTTACCGGCACCTCCCGGTACTGCGGCAACAATGCGGTCAATGGCGGCCTGGTCCAGCTCGGCCAACGCCAGCATCCCCGGCGTGATGTGCGTGCAATCCTGCGCCACACCGTTCTGCGGCACCGTCACGGCGTCTTCGCGTTTTACGCTGGCCGCCAGCGCGGCCAGTGTCGACTGGCCGAACAGGACCTGTACATCAGCCTGCAAGCCTTGCTGGCGCATGCGCTCGATCAGTTGAACAGCCAGCAGTGAATGGCCACCGAGTTCAAAGAAATGATCTTGCCGCCCTACCCGCTCCACGTGCAGCAACTCGGCCCACAGCCGGGCCAGGCGCTGCTCGATGTCGCCTACGGGCGCTTCATGCTCTCGGCGAACCTTGGCGGTTTCTTCCGCGTGCGGCAAGGCACGGCGGTCAAGCTTACCGTTGGCGGTCAATGGCCAGGCGGCCAGGCGCACATAGGCCACCGGCAACAAGGCAACGGGCAGGCGCTCGCGCAGGTGCTCATGCAGTGCTCGCGGGGTCACGGCCTGATCACCGATGAACCAGGCCTGCAACTGGCCGTCGCGCAGCATCACCACGCTCTCGTGCACAGCCTCATGGCTGGCCAGGGCCGTTTCGATCTCGGCCAGCTCAACCCGTACACCACGGATCTTCACCTGGTCGTCGTTACGCCCTAGGTACTCGAGCGAACCGTCTGGCAGCCAGCGCACCAGGTCGCCGGTGCGGTACATACGAGCACCCGGCACACTGCTGAACGGATCCCGCACAAAGCGCTCGGCGGTCATCTGCGGCCGGTTGAAATAACCCCGGGCAACCCCCTTGCCGCCGATATGGAGTTCACCCGCAGCGCCGATCGGCAGCAGGTTGCGCTGATCGTCAAGCACGTACAGGTGGGTGTTGGCCACCGGCCCCCCAATGTGCAGTGGCCCACCCGCCTGCACCAGGCCGGAAGTGGCCACCACTGTCGTCTCGGTGGGGCCATAGTTGTTGACTACCCGGTACCGGCGCTCGCGGGCAAGGCGTCGCAGGCGGTCGCCGCCCACCAGCAGCGTTTGCAGGGTCGGGTGCAATACACCCTGGGCAAACGCGTGCTCGGCCACCGGCGTGGGCAGGAAGCTGACATCCAGCGGCTGGGCCCGCCACCAGCCGAGCAAGGCGTCGATGTCCTCAGCGCCATCGCGCACCGGCGCCAGGTGCAAGGTCGCGCCGCTGCACAGCGCAGGCCAGACTTCCCAGGCCATGGCATCGAAACCGAATCCGGCCAGGCTAGACTGATGGCGCCCCGGGCCCATGTCGAAGGTGCTGCAGTGCCAGTCAACCAGGTTGGCCAGCATGTGCTGCTCGACCATCACGCCTTTGGGCAACCCCGTAGAGCCCGAGGTATAGATGACATAGGCCAGATCGTGCTCTGACTGCGTGGCGTAGCCGAACGCCGGGGCCGGTGTCGCGGCCCAGTCGAATCGATCCAGATCGATCTGCGGCAAGCCATGGGCCGGCAGGCGTTCGGCCAGCCGGGAGAGTGTCAAGACCACATCAGGTGCGCTGTCTTCCAGCAAGTAGGCCAGGCGCTCGCGGGGGTGGGCCGGGTCGACAGGTACGTAAGCGGCACCGGCCTTGAGCACGGCCAGCAGGCCCACCAAGGTGTCCAGGCCCCGCAAGGCGACCACCGCCACCCGCCGCTCGGGCCGCACGCCCAGCCTTGCCAGGTGCTGGGCCATCAATTCGGCACGGCGGTCGAGTTCGCCATAGGTCAGCGCCTGGCCGTCGTGCAGGGCAGCCAGCGCCTGCGGCCGGGCCTTCGCCTGGGCCTCGATACGGCGCTGGATCAACGGCTGGCCTGCGGCTGCCGGCGACATCGCCGTGGCATTCCATTGCCGCAGCGCGGCATGTTCACCCGCGGTCAGCAGGTCGAATGCGTTGATGGGCGTTTGCGGGTGCTCCAGGCCTTGTTCCAGGATGTGCAGAAGCCGCTCGGCCAGCGCCTTGGCGTCATCGTCGGCAAACCAGGCGCGGTTATGCACCAGGTGCAGGTAGGCCGCGCCACTGTGGCTGTTGCAACGCAGGTGGATACTCAGCGGCGTCGGCTCGTGGCCATTGCAGATCATCACCGTGTGGCCAGGCGCGTCACCGATGCGCAGCTCGTTGCTGTCCTCTTCGAACGACACCATCAGTTCGAACAGCTGCGGCCGTTGTTCATGCAGGGCCCCGAGGCTGCGGTTGAGCTCGCTCAGGGCGAAGCGCTGGTGGCGAAAGTCCTGCTTCAACGCATCGCGAATTCCCTGCACCAGCCCGGCAAACGAGCACTCCCGACCAAAACCCATGCGCAGTGCGCTGACTTGGGTGAACAGCCCCAGGGTCGACTTGAAGCGGGCATTGCTGCGGTTGCGCACGGGCAGACCGACGACCCACTCGTCACGTTGCCAACTGCGGGCCACGCACACGTGCAGCGCAGCCAGCAGCACGTGGAATGGCGAGGCTTGCAGCCCGGCAGCGAAGTGCCGCATGCGCGCCAGTAGCTGGCTGTCGAACGGTTGCTCCAGCGCACCACTGGGCAAGGCGTTGCCCGATGTACTGCGCTCACGCGGCGCCAGCAGCGCATCGGGCAGTTGCTGGTATTTGGCGAACCAGTAATCACGGTCGCTGCTGTGGCGCGGCGAGGCCTGGTACTGCGCATCATCCTCGATAAACGCCTGGTAGGATGCCGCGCCGTGCGGCAACGCCAACCCCTGTTCCAGCAGGCGGTAACAATCGGCGAGCTGCCTGAACCACTGATCCACCCCCCAGCCATCGAGTACCAGGTGATGCGCCTGCACGGCCAGCAGGTAGTGCTGCTCGGCCACGCGAATCAACGTGGCGCCCCACAGCGGGCTGGCCTCCAGGCTATAAGGCTTTTGCATCTGCGCTTTGAGCAAAGCCTGCGCGGCGGCGAACGGCTCAGCCACCTGACGCAGGTCGTGCCGTGCCAGTGCCACATCCATTTGCTCGGCGAAGTACTGGCGGGCAATACCGCCTTCGGTCACCAGCACCGTACGCAGGCCAGCATGCTCGGCGACAAGGTGCTGCAGCGCCTGGTGCAGCAGCTCGGCATCCACCCTGCCTTGCAGTTCGACATAGGCGCCGATGTTGTACAGCGGCGAATCGCCATGGCTGAGCTGGTCCAGCCAGATGTCGCGCTGGGCAACGGTCAGGGCAAAGGTTTGGGCGGCAGGCATGATTAGGCAGGTCCTTCTGAATGATCATCCGCGGATTCAAACATCGCCACCCTGAGCTGTATGGCCCCTGAATCCCGGACAACCGCCACACAGGGGCGCGCTGCTGAAAAACGTGTAGGAGATCTGCCACAAGGGGCCATCCACGATGGCCTACTGCACACGGTATACGCCGCGAAAAGCCTGGATTCGCCGCGCTTCTGGCGTCAATTGGCTGGCTTGACGTTGTATCAGCCGTTTCACCTATCGCCCCCGGGCCATACCGCCGCTACCGATCAGTGTCATTTTCTGTCCCGGTTTTCCATTACAGACGCCTGCCTGCCACCGGGCTTGAATACCGCCATTACCCCACCCGGAGTACTCGACCGCGAGACCACCCGTTGCAATATCCAGAACCGAGGAAGACAAGGAAATGATGCTGACCGACAGCCGCGAATACCGCCCCGATCCACAGCTGTATCTGCAACTGGGCGAACTGATCGCCAGCACCGGTGCTGCAGGCTTTGCCGAACAGATGCTACGTCTGGTCGAAGCTCAAGTGCCCATCCAGCGGCTCGAACTCAGCGAGTGGACCCTCGACCTGCATCAGGCCAATGCCAGCCGCATCGACGTGCTGGGCAGTGCCGGGCTGCGGCCCACCCCGGCGGATGCAGACAGCCTGCGTCAACCGCTGCTGCAGCGCATCATGCAGATGAAAGACCCGCTGTTGATCGAGTTCAAGGCGCCACAGCCCCCTCACCCATCGCTCGAGAATGCCCACCAGTGCCACCTGGTGTCCTGCAGTGGCAGTAAACGCTGGGTGATCAGCTTTCACCGATTACCCAGCCAGCGGGCATTCTCCTTGAGCGAACTGTCAAAACTGAAGAGTTTGTCAGACACCCTGCTCCCCCTGGTGGAACACCACGGTCAACTGCTTGAGCAAGGCGCAGTGCGTCGCGCCGGGTCACCGCTAGCCGACCTTGAAGCGGGTTCGCTACGGCATTCGTTCGGCGAACGGCTGTTGCAGGAAGCGGTGCGGCTATCAACCCGTGAACAGGAAGTGTGCCTGGGCCTGCTGACCGGCGGCACGGTGCCAGAGATGGCGCAGCGGCTGAATGTGAAGAACAGCTCGGTCGAAACCTACCTCAAACGCGCCACCGCCAAGCTGGGGGTCAGTGGCCGCCATGGCCTGGCGAAATGGATGGCCGGCGCCTGACAGCGAGAACCAGCAATGCCCCGACATGCGCTTATTTTGTGTGCCGTGCTTTTGTGCGGGTGTTCATTGACACCTGACTATGAGCGCCCCGCAGCCCCCGTTGACGGACAATTCCCGCACGGGGTGGCCTACGCTTCGCAAACACTGCATTACCAGCCTGCCGAGGATTGGCAGCAGGTGTTCCAGGACCCGGTGCTGCGCCAGCTGATCAGCAAGGCGCTGGCTAACAACCGTGACCTGCGCACGGCCGCGCTCAATGTCGAGGCCTACCAGGCGCAATACCGTATCCAGCGGGCCGACCTGTTGCCCAAGGTATCCGTTGATGGCCAGGGGCAGCGGCAGTACCTGCCACGGGGCATGACCGGCACCGACCAGGGCATGATCAGCTCGACCTATGCCACCACCCTGGGCGTAAGCGCCTACGAGCTTGACCTGTTTGGCCGCATACGCAGCCTTGGCGACCAGGCCCTGATGACCTATCTGGCCAGCGAGGAGGCCCACCGAAGTACGCACCTCAGCCTGGTGGCCAGTGTTGCCAGCGTCTATCTGACTTGGCGCGCCGACCAGGAACTGCTGACGCTGGCCAACGAAACCCTGGTGGCCGACGAGCGCAGCCTGCGCCTGACCAGCAACCAGCGCCGCGCCGGCACGCTTTCGGCCCTGGACCAGATCCAGGCGCGCACCAGTGTCGACAGTACCCGAGCCGCGGTGGCCCGTTACAAGCGCCAAGTGGCACAGGATCTCAACCAGTTGACGGTCTTGGTAGGCGCCCCGGTGGAGGAAGACCTTGCCGCCCTGCCGCTGGCTGCCGAGCAGATTGCCGGCTTGCCCGCAGGCCTGCCTTCGGACTTGCTGCAACGGCGCCCGGACATTCTGCAGGCCGAGTACCAGCTGCGCGCGGCCAACGCCAATATCGGCGCAGCGCGAGCGGCGTTTTTTCCCAGTATCAGCCTGACTGCCAATGCCGGCACTACCAGCCCCGAACTCAATGGCCTGTTCGATGCAGGCTCCGGCACCTGGTTGTTCCAGCCACAGATCAGCCTGCCTCTGTTCACGGCCGGCAGCCTGCAGGCCAGCCTCGACTATGCCCGTTTGCAGAAGGACGTACAGGTGGCGCAGTACGAGAAAGCCATCCAGCGTGCCTTTCAGGAAGTCGCGGACGGCCTGGCAGCGCGTGCGACCTACCAACGCCAGCTTCAGGCACAACGCGACCTGGTGGCGTCAAACCAGCGCTATTACGACCTGGCCGAGCACCGCTACCGGATTGGCGTGGACAGCAGCCTCACGTTCCTGGATGCACAGCGCTCGTTATTCAGCGCCCAGCAGGGGTTGATCACAGACCGGTTGGCGCAGCTGGTGGCAGAGGTGAACCTGTATGCGGCGTTGGGTGGGGGGTGGAAAGAGCACTCAGGGGGCTGACACAGGAGGGTTGCGCCCGCCAGCATCAGCACGATGCCGCCGGTGATCTCGGCGCCTTTGCCCACCACCGAGCCAACAATGATTTTTAACGGGTTCACACGGGTCTAGACTGAACAGAACCAGGTAACCGGGGGGCTGCCACACGTGGAGGTGTGAGATGAGCCAGTTCAAGCGCTTGTTTGTCATGCTCGGCCCGCAGATGCGCCATACGCCAGCGCTGCAACGCGCGGCGGCGTTGGCGGAGTCCAGCGGTGCACTGCTGGATATCAATGTGTTCGTCGACGATGTCGACACCTTCGGCTTGATGAGCGATGGCCGCGAGCGTGAGCGGCTGCTCAGTGACAACCGCCAGTGGCTGGCAGATGAGGCCGAACAGTTGGGCAATGCTGGCCTGGACGTTTCCACCGAATTGTTGTTGACCCGCGACCCGCTGGGCAGCGCGCTGGAGCGGGTTGAACGTCAAGGCTGCGACCTGCTGGTCAAGGATGTGCAGCACGAACCGGTGCTCAAACGCCTGCTGGTCACGCCACTGGATTGGCAGTTGCTCAAGGACAGCCCGGTTGCCGTGCATCTGGTCAGCGACATCCGCCTGCCCCTGCCCCGGCAGATTGCCGCGGCCGTGGACCTCAATAGCCACGGTGCCGGGGAGCACCTGGACGAACAGGTGATTCACTGCGCCCGTGCTCTGGCCCTGCAGTGCAACGCCGAGTTGCACTTGCTGCATGTGTGCGATGCGGCCAAGACCCACATCGCCGATTTCGGCGCCGGTACGGTGACCATGCCGGGTTTCGATGGCAGCGTGCGCACCGCGCAGCGCACAGCGTTCAACCGACTGGGCGACCATCACCAGATCCCGCTGGAACGCCGGCATTTTCTGGAAGGCGCAGCGATCAGGGCAATTGCCCAGTTTGTCAGCCACAGCCGGGCCGATGTAATCGTGATGGGCAGCCACCGGCATGACGCCATGCAGACATACCTGGGCGGGACCACGGCGCATGTGCTGGAACACCCGCTGTGCAATGTGCTGGCAATCAAGGCCGTTCGCTGACTCTGGTATACCTGAGCCGGCCTCTTTGCGGTCCCGGTGAAACCCCGTGGGAGCGGGTTTCTCCGCAAAAACCGGCTTGGACTTCACCGCTTGGCATCTGGTACACCAGTGCCACTTAAAAAGAATGCATTTGATAATGATTCGTAGTAGTTTCACGGCGCTTGCCTACCCCATCTTTTAGCGCCCTACTCCAGGATCGTACCGTCGATGCGTCGAACGTTCGTTTCGCTTTGTGTGCTTCATGCTGTCTCCCCGCTGGCCTTTGCCGAGCCTGAACCGCTCAGCGACCCTGCGCAGATCGAACTTCAAGCCCTGAGCATCACCAGTACTGCCGACAGTGAACGCGCCGATGGCCCGGTCGTTGGCTACAAGGCCAATCGCTCGGCCAGTGCCACCCGCACCGACACGGCGCTGCACGAAACGCCGCAATCGGTCAGCGTGGTGCCCAAGGATGTGCTGGAAGACACCGGCGCCACCCGCCTGCAGGACGGCCTGGACTACGCCGGCGGTGTCGGCCGTGCCAACAACTTTGGCGGCCAGGGCCTGACCACCTTTACGGTGCGGGGCTTCACCACCGGCGAGTTCTACCGCAATGGCTTCCCGATCAATCGTGGTTACCCCAACGCCCCGGACGCCAATACCGTCGAGCGCCTGGAAGTGATCCGTGGCCCGGCCACCAGCCTTTACGGCCGCGGCGACCCCGGTGGCACCTTCAACGTGGTCAGCAAGCAGCCGCTACCAGAACCGAAGGTCACACTGGGCAGCCAGTTCGATGACCAGGGCATGCACCGCGCTACCTTGGACGCTACCGGGCCGCTGAACCAGGACGGTTCGCTGGCTTACCGCCTGAACGTGCTGGGCGAAGGCGGCGACAGCTTCCGCGATGACGTGGAAAGCGAACGCTATGATGTCGCACCGGTCATCAGCTGGCAGGTCAATGACGCCACGAAGATCACCTTCGAAGGCGACTTCATGCGTAACAACCACCCGCTGGACCGCGGCCTGACCCGCTTTGCCACGCAAACCGGCAGCGCCTCGCGTGACACCTACATCTGGGAAAAAGGCAGCGACAACCTGCTGCACAACGACAACAACATGGCCCAGCTACGTTTCGAGCACCTGCTCAACGACAACTGGACGCTGGCGGGTGGGTTCCAGTTCCTTGATGGTTCGCTCAAAGGCAACGCTGTCGAAGCCAACAGCGCACCGGCAGATGGCCGCACGCTGCAGCGCAACTTCAACTACCGCAAGCTGGAATGGACTGATCGTGACTGGCAGCTGAACCTGACCGGGCACTTCGACACCGGCACCCTCAGCCATACCCTGCTGACCGGCGTCGAATACGAGAACTACGACTACAACTCGATCATCCAACGGTCCTCTGCGGCTGCTGGCACTTACCCCATCGACATCTACAACCCGGTCCTTGGCCAGCCCCGGCCAGCCCTGACCCGTACCACGACCTGGGACAAGGAAAACCTGCAGACCTGGGCGTTTTTCATCCAGGACCAGGTGGCCTTGACCGAGCGATTGAAGGCGCTTGCGGGTGTACGCTTCGAGCGTTTCGAGCATGAGTACGACGACAAGCTGGCGAGCAACCGTGACTTCAGCAAAGGCGAGAATGGCGTAACGCCGCGCTTTGGCCTGATCTATGACCTGACCGATACAGTTGCGGTCTATGCCAATACCGCACGCTCGTTCAAGCCCAATACTGGCGCGCCTGCCGGTGGCGGTACCCGTGGTTTCGACCCGGAGAAAGGCAAGTCTTACGAGCTGGGTGTGAAATGGGAGGCTCTCGATCGCCAACTGAGCGTCGACGCAGCGATCTACCACATCATCAAGGAAAACGTACTGGCCAACGACCCAAGCGACCCGACCGGGACGTACAAGATCGCTGCCGGCGAAGTGCGCAGCCGGGGCCTGGACATCAATATCGCGGGCAACGTCACGCCTGAGTGGCGAGTGATCGGTGGGTACGCCTATGTCGATGCCGAGGTAACCAAGGACACCACCCTGCCCAAGGGCACCCGCCTGGCCAACATCCCGCGCAATACTTTCAGCCTGTTGAACACCTACGAGTTTCAGGATGGCCTGGCCAAAGGCCTGGGCTTGGGCGTCGGTGTGAAGTATGTGGACGACCGTGCCGGGCAAACATCGCCAACCACCTACACGATGGAGCGCTACAGCGTGGTTGACCTGTTGAGCTTCTACAAGCTCAACGAGCATGTGCGGCTGAACCTGGATGTGAAGAACGTGTTCAACAAGGGGTATGACGAGGGGGCGTTCAACAGCTACGTTTACCCAGGTGCGCCACGCACGGTGCAGGCAGGTATTTCCTACACCTTCTGATAGGCCGGGGCTGCTTTGCAGCCCATCGCGACACAAGGCCGCTCCTACAAGCAATCGTGCTCCCCTGTAGGAGCGGCCTTGTGTCGCGATGGGCCGCACAGCGGCCCCCTGCTTCAGAAACCTTTGCTGTAGAACAGCGAGTAGGACTCGATGCCGTCGTTAGGCTGTTTGATTCCCGCATTGGAATAATGCATCGCGCGAATCCCGACTTTCTGCTCAGCTGGCAACTTCAGACCGAACCCGATGCGGTCTTCGAAGTTGACCGACGACCCCATGCGCTGGTCGCCCACCTCGGTCTTGGAAAACGCTGCCAGGCCAATACCGGCCTCGATGTACGGCGTGTAGGTGAACCCACTGAACTCGTAAGTGAACACCGGGCTGAACGACAGCGAATGCGCACCACTGGCGTCACCGCCCTCCCAATAGGTGTAGGCAGCATCCCAGTAGCCGGTCACATAGCCAGTGCTGCTTTCCAGCCATTTCTTGTCCCAGTCGAAGGACAGGCCAATACGGTAGGTCATGTCGCCTTGGCTGGTGGCGCCAACGGCGCCGGATACCTGCGCGGCCTGGGCCAGGTTGGCCCCTGCAAAGGCCAGCACTGCAGCGGCCAGCGAAGCAGCGAGACGGGTTTTCATCAATGACTTCTCCTGATGGTCTACACAGCAAGCGGGGGCTTTGGCCCCTCGATTTTATGCGGTGACCGGTGCATCCCGCCCGCTCACCCGAAGTAATGGTTTTTTGATTATTGTCCAGATAATCAGAAAGTTGAAAGTGAATTGCCACTATTGGCTGATTCCGTCGCCCGAGGCCCAGCCTGCTGTGTACTCTGCTTCTCGGCAGACAGGATGAAAGCTCAACGCCAGTTAAGGCTCACGGTCCTGGGACCCTTGCCGTTAACGGTCACCACTTGCTGCACTGTCTCACCCTGGGCATTGCCAGTGACTTTGTACGTGCCGGGAGGCAACTGAACATACAGCAGCGGACCTACATCCGAGACGCTGAGCACGGATTGGCCTTGCGCGTTCTGGATGTCGACTGTGGCTCCACTCTGGAACTTGCCTTCCGGGCCGGTGGAAAGCTCCACGTGCAGGTCATAGCCGGTAGTCTTGCGCAGCGCATTGGCCTCATCCTGGCCAATGCCGCCTTGTATGTAGCGCACGCCGTTCTGTTCCTGCGGTTGCAACTGCACGGCCTGCATGTCGATGGGGGCATTGAGGTCGGCGGCGGCGGCCAGGGTCCATGGCATGGCCAGGGTGATCAGCAACGCCGCGCCGAGAGCATAGTGGTGGTTACGCATGGTACGACCCTCCCTTAGAGGATGGCTTACCTACTATCTGATCCTCCCGGGGCAATGGTGTTCTGGCTGATGCATGGCCGTCATCGTGACATTCGGCACTAACCCATCAAGCGAATGTAAATTTAGCTAGTGATCAAGAGGTTGTACGCCCTTCTTCAAGCAGTTTCACGAACATGCTCAAACTGCGAGATACCGCGCCCCGCCGCCACACCAGCCAGGTTTTCAGGTAGCGGAAATCTTCCGACATAGGCCAGGCACTGACGGTGCTGCACCCGGGCATGTTGTCGAGCATGCTGCGCGGCATCATGGCCAGGCCTGCACCTGCGCTGACGCAGGCCAGCATGCCGTGGTACGACTCCATCTCGTGGATCTTGCCCGGCACTGCCTGGTCCTTGACGAACCAGTTTTCAAAGTGATGGCGGTACGAACAGTTGGCGCGGAAGGCGTAGATGCTTTCCCCGTTCACATCCTGGGCGCGGGTAACTGGGGCGTGGTTGAGCGGCGCGATGACCATCATCTCCTCTTCGAACACGGGCATGCCTTCCAGTGTCGGGTGCAGCACCGGGCCGTCGACGAAAGCCGCCACCAGGCGGCCAGACAACACGCCTTCAAGCATGGTCCCCGAAGGCCCGGTGGACAGGTCCAGGTCAACCTTGGGGTAGCGCTGGTTGTACGCCGCCAGCAAGGCCGGGATGCGCACCGCTGCCGTGCTTTCCAGCGAACCGAGGGCAAAAGTACCCTGCGGGTCTTCGCCGGCCACGGTCAGGCGCGCCTCGTGCACCAGGTCGAGGATGCGCCGGGTGTATTCAAGAAAATTCCAGCCTGCTGGCGACAGGCGCAGGCGGCTTTTTTCGCGAATGAACAGCTCCACGCCCAGGTCTTCCTCCAGCTGCTTGATGCGCGTGGTCAGGTTCGACGGCACCCGATGGATGTGCTGCGCGGCGGCACTGATGCTGCCCTGCTCTGCCACGGCCTTGAAGATCTCCAGTTGCACCAGGTCCACAGCCTTTCTCCAAACGTGAATGTTTCGCTCATTATTATTCAGTTTTCATTAAAGCCATAGCCCACTAGTCTGGCGTCACTGATTAACAACAACGAGAGTGTCCCGCCATGAGCGCGATCAGCAGCCTGACCCACGCCATCTCCCTCGACCCGTACAGCGGCGAGCAGATCGGCGCCTACCCGTTCGACACCGACGCCGCACTGGAAGCGGCGCTGCAACGTGCCAAGGTTGGCTACGGCCAGTGGCGCCAAGTGTCGCTGGGTCAGCGCAGCGAGTACCTGCTGGCCCTGGCCAACACCCTCGAAGCCAAGGCCGAAGCCTTTGCCCAGATGATCAGCCGCGAAATCGGCAAGCCGATTGCCCAGGCCCGTGGCGAAGTCAGCAAGTGCGTCGGCCTGTGCCGCTGGTATGCCGAACACGGCCCGGCCATGCTTGCCGCCGAGCCGACCCAGGTTGAAAAAGCCCGTATCGAATACCGCCCGCTCGGCCCGATCCTGGCCGTGATGCCGTGGAACTTCCCGGTCTGGCAGGTACTGCGCGGCGCCGTGCCGGCGATCCTGGCAGGCAATACCTACGTGCTCAAGCACGCGCCGAACGTGATGGGCAGTGCCTACCTGCTGGGCGAGCTGTTCAAGGATGCCGGCCTGCC
This sequence comes from Pseudomonas putida W15Oct28, assembly GCF_000708715.2. Lineage (GTDB taxonomy): Bacteria > Pseudomonadota > Gammaproteobacteria > Pseudomonadales > Pseudomonadaceae > Aquipseudomonas > Aquipseudomonas putida_R. Next base: position 54,529 of record NZ_JENB01000006.1, read on the forward strand.
GGAAGGCGTGTTCGAAGTGCTGAACGTGACCCCGGATGGCGTCACCCGCGCCATCAACGACCCGCGTATCGCCGCCGTCACCCTGACCGGCAGCGTACGCGCCGGCATGGCGATTGGTGCCCAGGCCGGTGCCGCGCTGAAGAAGTGCGTGCTGGAGCTGGGTGGCTCCGACCCGTTCATCGTGCTGGCCGACGCCGACCTGGATGCCGCCGTGAAGGCTGCGGTCATTGGCCGTTACCAGAACACCGGCCAGGTCTGCGCTGCGGCCAAGCGCCTGATCGTGGAAGACAGCATTGTCGAGGAGTTCACCCGCAAATTCGTTGAAGCAACCCGCGAACTGAAAGTCGGCAACCCACTGGAAGACGGCACCTACATCGGCCCAATGGCCCGTTACGACCTGCGCGACGAGCTGGATGGCCAGGTGCAGGCGACCCTCGCCGAAGGCGCCACCCTGCTGCTGGGCGGCAACAAGGTCGAAGGCGTGGCCAACTTCTATGCGCCGACCGTGTTCGCCAACGTCACCCCGCAAATGACCGCATTCAAACAGGAACTGTTCGGGCCGGTGGCCGCGATCATCACTGCACGTGATGCCGACCATGCGGTAGAGCTGGCCAACGACAGCGAGTTCGGCCTGGCCGCGACCATCTACACCGCCGACTATGCACTGGCCGAGCGCATGACTGCAGCACTGGATACCGGTGGCGTGTTCATCAACGGCTACTGCGCTTCCGACCCCCGCGTGGCGTTTGGCGGCGTGAAGAAGAGCGGGTTCGGGCGTGAACTGTCGCACTTTGGTGTGCGCGAGTTCACCAATGCCCAGACGGTGTGGCTGGACCGTAACTGATTCACGACCCTGGGGCCGCTGCGCGGCCCATCGCGACACAAGGCCGCTCCTACAGGAGATCGCGTAATCCTGTAGGAGCGGCCTCGTGTCGCGAAAGGGCCGCGCAGCGGCCCCAAAGGCCTTAATCCCGAACCTGGTCCTTGACCCAGTCCAGCATCCCCCCCGGCACGATCAGTTCATGCCGCGCCCGCGAACAGGCGGTATACAGCCCCGCCAGCATCCGCGCCCGCTCATTGCGGTTACCCGCCACCTGCGGCGCCACCATCAGCTCCGGCGACACCATCACCCGGGCGAACTCCATGTTTTTCACATCCCGTACCCGACCCAGGAACAACTTGGGCGCCTTGTCCCAACGGTAACGGCTCTTGGCTTTGGCAAAATGCTCCGGCGTATAGCCTTTGCGCAGCATGTTGGCCACGGCAACGAACGCCTTGTCATCGCCCTTGTCCTGCTCCAGCGCCTGCCAGCTGGCGTAGCGGAACAACATCGGGTGACGCGGTCGGGTGCCGTAGCGGTACAACTCGATGCAGTCCTCGACGAACAGTTCGAAGTCCTTGCGCGCGCTTTTCAGCAATACGAACGGCACACTTTGGTGCGTCAGGCGCTGGAACCAGCCAAACAGGCCCCATTCGTCATCGACGATCAGCGCCGTGGGCTGGTCCGGCACGGTCACCGTATCGAAGAAACTGACCCGCGTGTAGTGCTCGGCGCTACCACTGAAGGCCGCCTGGATCGACGCCGGGTGCGCCTGGATCAGCGGGTTGAGCACATTGTCCATCGCCGGCCCGGCACGCAGGGAATGGTCGATGTAGCGTTGGCGGATGAAGCTGCCATGGTGCGGGCTGAGGCCGTTGAGGTTCTGCAACTCGTCGCCCAAGGCAATGATCGACTGTGGGCTGCGGTCCAGCACGGCAAGCATGGGGGCCGATAGCTCGTGAGCCTCGTCGACGATCACATGGGTGTAGCGGCTGTCGATCACAAAATCAGTCAACGACAGCAACTTGACCCGGTGGTAGTCGCGCACCGGCAACTGGACGTCCCGCGCGGACGGGCGAATCAGCTCTTGCCAGTACAGACGCGCCTTTTCCAGCAGTACCTCCTGGTCCAGCGGCGAGGTTCCCGGCCCAGCCCAAGGCAAATGGTGCAACTGAAGCTGGGTGTCGGCACTGTGGCAGAAGGTGCGCACGGCGCGAATGCACAAGGCAACCACATCGCGCGCGGCGAGCGGGCCGATGTCAGGGATGGCCAGCCAGCGTACAACCTGCTCATTCTGCGGGCGCCAGGACAGTTTGGTGCGATACGGGTCGCGCAGGCGCCAGCCGTTGTTGGTGAGGTCGCGGTTGAGCAGCTCGTCAGCCAGCTGGCCAAAGGTCAGAGCGGTGTAGGCAGCAGCGTCCTTTACCCGCGCCTGCAAGGCGCGCAACTGCCCTTCAGTCAATGCCAGAAGCAACGTGCGCTGTGGCTCCAGCAGGCGGGCGAACTGGTGAATCAGGAAGGTCTTGCCAGTGCCAGCAAAGCCCTGCACCGCCACCGACTCGTCGATACCACTGAGAAACTCGCGCAGCAGGCGGTTCTGCTGGTCGCTGAGCATCAGGTCGCTGGCCAGCGACGGCAGGTACACCGGATGCAACGGTGTGGCCCGCTGGCGGTAGGTGTCGGCGAACTGGAAATTCCACTGGCCTTCGCTATCCAGCAGTTCGTCTACCGTGTACTCCACCTCGGCCGACAGCAGAGCAATGCCGTTTTCGCCCAGCATGCCCAGGCCCATGGCAAAGGCTTCACGATCGAAGTGCTGCGTTACCTGGCTTTGGAAGCGCCCGGGTGCGGCGCTTTCGACTTCGTTGGCGATGCGCACGATTTCGGCGAAACGGCGCTCTTGCGCGTCGGCCGAGGCGGTGGCCGGCTGGCGCGGCAGGTTTTGCACAAACAGCACTGCGGCGGCTTCGAGGATGCTGGCAGTGGTGAAGAAGTCAGTTTTATGTTCGCTGGCGAGGCGGTCGGCCTGGTCGCTGGGCAAAGGCAGGTAGAACATCGGCACCTCGGGTTGGATCAGGGCGGCACGATAGCAACTTTCGGCGTGAGATGCTGAGTTCAGTGTTGACTGGGCCGGCTTCTTCGCGGGCGCGCCCGCTCCCACAGGATCGCCTCAGGTCCCTGTGGGAGCGGGCAAGCCCGCGAAGAGGCCAGCAGCTATATCGCTACCTCAACCCCTGCTCCGCTTCAAGGTCTCGCTCGGAAACTCCTTGAACAATTGCCGGTAACTCTCTGAAAACCTTCCCAAATGCCAGAATGACCAGCGCATCGCGACTTCAGCCACGGTCGCCCTGCCATCGCGTAACAGATCACGCCGCGCGCCGTTCAGCCGACGCAAGCGCAGCCACTGTGCTGGCGGCATGCCGGTAAAGGCCTTGAACGCCTGCTGCAATTGGCGCAGCGAAACCCCGGCAACATCCGCCAGTTCCACCAGGTTCAACGTCTCCTCGGGGCAATCTGCCGCCCACTCGCTGACCCGGCGCATGATCGCCCGCTCTTCGTCACGCCGCCCCAAGGCGACGCCCTGCAGGCGCTGGCTGGCGTTATCGAGGATAAACAGGCAGTCCTCCAGCAGTTGCTCCGCCAGGGCTTGCCCTTGCAATGGGCAATCGGCCTGCCCGAGACGGGTCAGCGTGGCACTCAGCCAACTGCCAAACAACGCGTTCTGCCCACTGCCCAGCGGCACCATGAACAACCCTTCGAGGCGTTGCGGGTCCAGCCCATGGCGGGCCAGGAAGGCCTGGTCGAACACCACCGCCACTTCCTGGTAGTTCTCCGGGGTGATCCAGATGTTGCGGCTTTGCTCGTTCAGCAAGTACAGGCTGTTTTCGCTGCGGTCGAAGCAAAACGCCAGTGAACCGCTCGGTGCCCGGAAAAACTGCTCCACGCGGGTGTTCAACCGCTCCTCGTACACCTCCACGCCATCCATCCCCAGCCAGCGCAGCTCACCGCTGAAATGCCCCGGCGACATCTGCCGGTACTGCTGCTGCCAGCCAGGGGTAGCGCGCACTTGCTCAGAGACGTCGGTGGTATGGAATGCCTGGACTTGCAGCGCATTGGGCGTTGTCACGCGAGATCCTAGGTGCACTCTTTTGGTGCATTGCTTGCCGGAGAAAATGGATAGATCGGCCTCGGGGGCTGCGACCAAGATAGTCTCCAGTGCGTCACCTGGGAAGCCCAATGCCTTGCAAGCGTTGCTCCCACACTAAAACCCAACCAAGAGGTCTGTATGAACGCCCCCTTCGATCAGCTGTACACCTGGCTGAAAGAACACCGCATCACCGAAGTCGAATGCGTGATCAGCGACCTGACCGGCATCGCCCGCGGCAAGATCGCGCCCACCGCCAAGTTCCTCCACGAGCGTGGCATGCGCCTGCCTGAAAGCGTGCTGCTGCAGACGGTCACCGGCGACTACGTTGACGATGACATCTACTACAACCTCCTCGATGCCGCCGACATCGACATGGTCTGCCGCCCCGACCCCTCCGCCGTGTACCAGATCCCGTGGGCGATCGAGCCAACCGCGATCGTGATCCACGACACCTTCGACAAGCAAGGCAACCCCATCGAGCTGTCCCCGCGCAACGTGCTGAAGAAGGTGCTCAAGCTCTACGCCGACAAGGGCTGGCAGCCAATCGTCGCGCCCGAGATGGAGTTCTACCTCACCAAGCGCTGTGAAGACCCGGACTTGCCATTGCAGGTGCCGCTGGGCCGTTCTGGCCGTGCCGAAAGCGGCCGCCAGTCGTTCTCGATCGATGCCGCCAACGAATTCGACCCGCTGTTCGAGGATGTCTACGACTGGTGCGAGATCCAGGGCCTGGACCTGGACACGCTGATCCACGAAGACGGCCCGGCGCAAATGGAAATCAACTTCCGCCATGGCGACGCGCTGGACCTGGCCGACCAGATCACCGTATTCAAACGCACCATGCGTGAAGCTGCGCTCAAGCACAACGTGGCCGCCACCTTCATGGCCAAGCCGATCACCGACGAACCGGGCAGTGCCATGCACCTGCACCAGAGCGTGGTCGACATCGCCACGGGCAAGCCGATCTTCGCCAATGAAGACGGCAGCATGAGCCAGCTGTTCCTGCACCACATCGGCGGTTTGCAGAAGTACATCCCCAAGCTGCTGCCGATGTTCGCGCCCAACGTCAACTCGTTCCGCCGCTTCCTGCCGGACACCTCGGCACCGGTGAACGTCGAGTGGGGTGAAGAAAACCGCACCGCCGGGCTGCGTGTGCCCACCTCCAGCCCAGAGGCAATGCGCGTGGAAAACCGCCTGCCGGGCGCCGATGCCAACCCGTACCTGGCCATCGCTGCCAGCCTGCTGTGCGGCTACCTGGGCATGGTCGAGCAGCTTGACCCCAGTGCGCCCGTGCAGGGCCGTGCCTACGAGCGTCGCAACCTGCGCCTGCCGATCACCATCGAAGATGCCCTGCAGCACATGGAAGACTGCGAGACCGTGCAGCAGTACCTGGGCAAGCAGTTCGTGCAGGGCTATGTGGCCGTCAAACGTGCCGAGCATGAGAACTACAAGCGGGTCATCAGTTCGTGGGAGCGTGAGTTCCTGATGATGAGCGTCTGACGACCCAGGCGGGGGCGCTTTGCGCCCCAGTACACCGAACTCGAAGAACAAGACCAACGAGGTGTCCCCATGCGTCATCTGCAAGCCCTGATCCCCGCTGCGTTCACCCTGCTGTTCGCCACCACCACCCAGGCCACGCCCTCGGTCAGTGTGTACAACTGGACCGACTACATCGGTGACACCACCCTGGCTGACTTCCAGGCCAGCAGCGGGATCAAGGTGGTCTATGACGTGTTCGACTCCAACGAAACCCTGGAAGGCAAGCTACTGGCCGGGCGCACCGGCTATGACGTGGTGGTGCCGTCCAACCACTTCCTCGCCCGCCAGGCCCAGGCCGGCGCCTTCCTGCCGCTGGACCGCAGCAAGCTGCCGAACTGGCAACACCTGGACCCCAAGCTGCTCAAGCAGCTTGAACAGAACGACCCTGGCAACCAGTACGCAGTGCCCTACCTGTGGGGCACCAACGGCATCGGCTACAACGTCGACAAGGTCAAAGCGGCACTGGGCGTCGACCATATCGACTCGTGGGCGGTGTTGTTCGAGCCCGAAAACCTGAAAAAGCTCAAGCAGTGCGGCGTTGCGTTCATGGACTCGCCCGACGAACTGTTCCCGGCGATTCTCAACTACCTGGGCATGGACCCGCGCAGCGAAAAGCCAGCCGACTACGCCAAGGCTGAGGCACGCCTGCTCGAACTGCGCCCCTACATCACCTACTTCCATTCATCCAAATACGTGTCCGACCTGGCCAATGGCGACGTCTGCGTGGCCTTCGGCTATTCCGGTGACGTGTTCCAGGCCGCCAACCGTGCCGTAGAGGCGAAGAACGGCGTAAAAATCGCCTACAGCATTCCCAAGGAAGGCAGCAACCTGTGGTTCGACCTGCTGGCCATCCCCAAGGACGCCAGCAACCCCGACCAGGCCCTGGCCTTCATCAATTACCTGCTCGACCCGAAAGTGATCGCCAAAGTCAGTGCCACGGTCGGCTATGCCAACGCCAACCCGGACGCCAAGGCCTACATGGATGCATCGCTGGTGCACAACCCCGAGATCTACCCACCCCAGGACGTACTGGACAAGCTGTACATCTCCAGCACCCCGAGCCCGAAGATCATGCGCGTCATGACCCGCTCCTGGAGCAAGATCAAGTCCAACCGCTGAGCCGAGAACAGCCCATGTCTTTCGATTCCCAACACACTGCTTCGTACTACGCTGCCACGGCACGCAACGCGGCGCCCTACCCCAGCCTGGACGACGAATTGACCGCCGATGTGTGCGTGGTCGGCGGCGGGCTGACCGGCGTCAACACCGCCCTGGAACTGGCTGAACGCGGCTTGTCGGTGGTCCTGCTGGAAGGCCGGCGCATCGGCTGGGGAGCTAGCGGGCGCAATGGCGGCCAGCTGATTCGCGGTATTGGCCATGACGTCAGCGGCTTTACCCGGCATGTCGGCCAGGATGGCGTGCGCTACCTGAAGCAGGCCGGCATCGATTCGGTGGCGCTGGTGGCCAGCCGCATCGCCCAGTACGGCATTGCCTGCGACCTGCGCTGGGGGTTCTGCGAACTGGCCAACACAGCCGACCAGTTCGCCGCCTTCAAGGACGAGCAGGATGACCTGGCAGCGCTTGGCTATCGCCCCGAAACCCGTCTGGTAGGCCCTGGGCAGTTGCATGAAATCGTCGCCAGCGACCAGTACGCCGGCGGCCTGGTAGACATGGGCTCGGGCCACCTGCACCCGCTCGACCTGGTCCAGGGCGAAGCCCGTGCCGCCCATAGCGTGGGCGTGCGCATCTTCGAACAAAGCCCCGTACTGCGAATTGAGCACGGCCCCCGCGTGACCCTGCACACGGCCCATGGCAAGGTGCGGGCGGACAGCCTGGTGCTGGGCTGCAACGCCCACCTCGATGAACTGGAACCGCGACTGAGCGGCAAGGTGCTGCCGGCCGGCAGTTACGTAGTCGCCACCGAACCCTTGCCCGAAGCACTGGCCGCTACCCTGATCCCGCAGAACATGGCGCTGTGCGACCAGAAGGTCGGCCTGGACTACTACCGCCTCACCGCAGACCGCCGCCTGCTGTTCGGCGGTGCCTGCCACTACTCCGGCCGCGACCCCAAGGACATCGCCGCCTACATGCGCCCGAAGGTGCTGAAGGTGTTCCCGCAACTGGCCAACGTGCGCATCGACTACCAGTGGGGCGGCATGATCGGCATCACCGCCAACCGCTTCCCCCAGGTCGGGCGCCTGAGCCAGCACCCGAACGTCTATTACGCCCAGGGCTATTCCGGGCACGGGCTGAACGTGACGCACTGGACGGCGAAACTGCTGGCCGAATGCATCGCCCTCGGCCACAGCCAAGGCCTGGACGTTTTCAGCGCCGTGCCCCACTTGACCTTCCCGGGCGGCAAGGCACTGCGCTCGCCGCTGCTGGCAATGGGCATGTTGTGGTATCGCTTACGCGAAGCGCTGGGCTAAGTTCGCCGCAAACCATGCGGTACAAGAGAGATCGAGCGCCGCCTCCGCGGCGCATCACAGCCCCGGTTTCTTCCCCTTTCCACAGAGGATTGAACTCGCCCACTGGCCAACTGGCGCGCACCTGCTAGCGTTGTTCTGGCCGACCTCTCATGGATGCGCCTTCATCATGAAATCACTGCCTCGCATTACCCTGTTGTGCGCCGCACTGCTTGCCGTGGCCGCCTGCTCCAGCCATAGCGTGGACCCCAAGGATTATTCCGGCTTCCTCAAGGACTACAGCCGGTTGCAAGAAGCCAAGAGCCCGTCGGGTGACCCGGTGATGCGCTGGATCGACCCCAAGGTCAATATCAACCAGTACAGCCAGGTGTTCATCGAGCCCAGCCAGTTCTACCCCAAGCCGCAGCCGACCGCAGTGATCTCGCAACAGACGCTGCAGGAAATCACCCGCTACTTCAATGAAGCCCTACGCCGTGAAATCGGCAGCGTTATGCCCTTGGCCCAAGGGCCAGGCCCGGGTGTGATCGTGGTGCGCCCGGCGATCACGGCAGTGTCCACCAGCAATGAAGGCCTCAAACCTTACGAAGTGATCCCCATCGCGCTTATTTCGGCAGGCGTGAACACCGCCATGGGTGGGCGTGATCAGGACGTGGATGTGGGCGTGGAGGCGGCGTTCCTGGACGGTGGCAGCCAGAAAGTGCTGGCCCAGGTGGTGCGCAAAGGTGCGGGCCAGGAGCTGGAGAACGATACCCAGAAGCTGACCCTGAATGACGTCAAGCCGGTGCTGGATGGTTGGGCCAAGGACATGCGCGCCAGCTTCATTGAGGCCAAGCAGAAAGCCCGCTGAGGGCCGCCTTACACAGTACCTGTGGGAGCGGCCTTGCGTCGCGAAAGGGCCGCAAAGCGGCCCCAGCAATATAGGCAGCAATGCCGAAATCCTGGGGGCGCTTCGCCCCCCTTTCCGACCGGTCCGGCGCCCCGGCAAGGCCGCTCCCACAAAAAGATCGCATTGGCCGGTAGTTTTGTTCAGCACTCGACAAACGCTACTGCCAAACCGCCCCGCGAGGTCTCCTTGTAGTTGGCATGCATGTCTGCCCCAGTATCACGCATGGTGCGGATCACCCGGTCGAGCGAAATGAAGTGCTCGCCATCGCCACGCAACGCCATCTGCACGGCGTTGATCGCCTTCACCGCAGCAATCGCATTGCGCTCGATGCACGGCACCTGCACCAGGCCGCCAACCGGGTCGCACGTCAGCCCCAGATTGTGTTCCAGCGCAATTTCGGCCGCGTTCTCCAGCTGCGGCGGCGTGGCGCTCAGCACCTGCGCAAGGCCGGCAGCGGCCATCGAACACGCCGAGCCCACCTCACCCTGGCAGCCAACCTCGGCACCGGAAATTGACGCGTTTTTCTTGCACAGGATGCCAACGGCCGCTGCGGCCAGCAGGAAGTCCACCACATCCGCATCGCAGGCGACCGGGTTGAACTTCATGTAATAGTGCAACACCGCCGGGATAATACCGGCCGCGCCGTTGGTGGGCGCGGTGACCATGCGCCCGCCGGCGGCATTTTCTTCATTCACCGCCAGGGCGAACAGGTTGACCCATTCCATGGCGCTGAGGGTCGAACCAATCACGTTGGGCTTGCCCAGTTCCTGAAGGCTGCGGTGCAGCCGCGCGGCGCGGCGCTTGACGTGCAGCCCGCCAGGCAGGATGCCTTCGTTGCGCAGCCCGTTATCAACGCACTCACCCATGGCCGCCCAGATGCGCAGCAGGCCTTCACGTACTTCCGCTTCCGGGCGCCAGGCACGTTCGTTGGCCATCATCAATTGCGCCACGCTCAAGCCGTGGGCTTTGCACAGGTCCAGCAACTGGGCGGCACTGTCGAACTCATAAGGCAAAACAATTGCGTTGCTTTCGCCTGCCGGGGCATCAATTTCAGCCTGCTCGACGATGAAACCGCCGCCAACCGAATAGTAGGTCTGCAACAGCAGGCTGCCCTGCTCGCCCATCGCTTCCAGGCTCATGGCATTGGGGTGGTAAGGCAGGTTCTCGTCGAGCAGCAACATGTCACGGCCATACTCGAAGGCCAGCGGATGGCTGCCATCCAGCATCAGGCAATGCTCCTGCAGTACCTGGCCGATGCGCGACTCGATGGTGGCCGGGTCGATGCGGTCCGGCCACTGGCCCATCAGGCCAAGCAGGCAGGCGCGATCGGTGGCGTGGCCAACCCCGGTGGCCGACAGCGAGCCATACAAGCGCACTTCGACGCGCGTTACCCGCGCCAGCAGCCCCTGCTCACGCAGGGCCTGGGCAAACGTCGCCGCGGCCCGCATCGGGCCGACGGTGTGGGAGCTGGACGGCCCGATGCCGATTTTGAAAAGGTCGAAAACACTGATAGCCATGCTAATGCCTGACCGTACCCTGATTTGAATCCACGGCACGGTTATCTGAAGAAATTGAGCGGTATTGCGATTTTGCGCGATACTGACGCGCTGGCTCATGGATGACCAACGAAACTTTCTAAGCAAGCCTTTAGCAGGACTAAACAATGCGACGGCAACTCAATGGCCAGATGTTCGTCTGGCTGCATGTATTCGCCTGTGCAGCCCGGCATCTGTCCTTTACCCGCTGTGCCGAAGAGCTGCACATCACCCCAGGCGCGGTCAGCCAGCAGATGCGCCAACTGGAAGAACGCCTGGGTTACCGGCTGTTTCTGCGCCGGGCGCGCGGTGTGGAGTTGAGCGCCGAAGGGCAACGGTTGGCCCAGACGGTGGCGGAAGCCTACGGCAGTATCGAGGCTGAATTGTTGCGCCTGGACGCCGGTGAAATTCGCGGCACTTTGCGCGTACGCTCGATTCCGTCATTCCTGGCCAAATGGCTCACCCCGCGCCTGCCGCGCTTTCAGCAGCGTTACCCGGACATCGAGCTGCGCCTGGTGGCCGAAGACAGCGCCCAGGCATTGACCCCGGGCGACTTCGACCTGGCTATCGACCTGAACGATGGCAGCTACCCTGGCATGCTCTCGACACCGCTGCTGGACGAACAGATCTTTCCGGTGTGCTCACCCACCTTGCTGCGCGGGCGCCCGCCACTGCATGGCCCGGCGGACCTGGCACATTACCCGCTGCTGCATGACATCACGGCCTGGCGTGGCAGTTCGGAGTATGCGGAATGGGAGTTCTACCTGGAGGGCATTGGCGCCGCCGGCCTGAATGTGCGGCGCGGGCATACCTTCAACCGCAACCACCTGACCATCGAGGCGGCCATCGCCGGTATCGGCGTAGCGATCGCCCGGCGCACCTTGCTGAATGACGAACTGGAGCGTGGAGCACTGATCGTGCCGTTCGGCGTGCCGATCGCCAACCACAAACGCTACGTGGTGCATTACCCGCCAGGCGGCTTGAACCAGCCAGGCGCGCGGGCGGTGCATGACTGGTTGGTGGAGGAAGCGCGGGTGTTCAGGGAGTTGCATCCGCTGAACAAGGAATAGCCACCCTGTACCCCGACGCTCTCACGGAACAACACATAACTATCTGGTTCAGCACAGCCCCTGTGGGAGCGGGCGCGTCGAGGCGTCGAACCGCCGCGAACACCGGCGCAGCCGGTGCCATGCAGCGCGTCGCGTTCTTCGCGGGCACGCCCGCTCCCACAGGGGTAAAGTGGCGCTTGCCGAAACCTTGTTCTCTGCGCGACAGCGCAGCGCAACGGCATCTCGTGGGCTTTCGATGGCTAGTAAGCCTGCTTGCCGGTAAAGGCATTGAGGGTGCGCACCAGGATCACGAAATCGAGCCACAGCGACCAGTTGTTGATGTACTCGATGTCCGAGTCCACCCGCTGGATCATCTGTTCAATGTCCTTGGTCTCCCCCCTGAAACCGCGCACTTGCGCCAGGCCGGTCATGCCCGGTTTGATGTTGTGGCGGGCAAAGTAATCGACGATGTCCTGTGAATATAACGTGTCATGTTGCAACGCATGTGGCCGTGGCCCAACCAGTGACATTTCCCCGGTCAGCACATTGAACAACTGTGGCAGTTCATCGAGGCTGGTGCGGCGGATGAAGGCGCCAATTTTAGTCAATCGGGGGTCATTCTTCTGCGCCTGCTTGACCACGCCATTGTCCGGCTGGTGAACATGCATGCTTCTGAACTTCCAGATACGGAACGACTCGCCAGTCCAGCCCGTGCGTTCCTGGCGGAAGAACACGGGCCCGCGGCTGGTAAATTTGATAGCCAGTGCAACGCCAATCAACACAGGCGATGCACACAGCAGTATCAATGCCGCCAACACCCGGTCCTCGATATTCTTCAGGAACAGGCTCATGCCTGTCAGCGGTGTTTCAGACAAGGTCAACACAGGAATACCGGCAATTTCCCGCACGCTGTGGTTGATCAGCCGCAACGAGAAAATATCCGGCACCCAGTTCACAGCAATGCACTTGTCGAGCAACTTGAAGTACACATCGTTGATAACCTCGGAGCCCCCCAGCGGGGTCACCAGGTACACGGTGCGAATGCCATGCCGGGCAACGATTTCATCCAGATCTGCAACGTGCCCGAGCACGGGCAGGCGCTGCTTGCCCTCGGCACCTTCGTACACCGGCTCGCCGGCCTTGTCAGTCAGTACACACCCCAGTACCCGTTCGCCAAACCAGGGGTTGTTGCTGATTTTCTGATAAAGGAAATTGGCCAGGTCGCCGTTGCCGATAATCAAGGCGTTGTCCAGACGCGCATGCGCGGTAAACCGTTTTTGCAGTTCACGCACAGCAAAGTGCAAGAACAACTGGGCAATGTAACCTATGACAAACAACTGCACGACCAGCAACCGTGAATAGGTTTCACTCTGCTTGGTCAGAAAGGCCATGACCACGAGAAAACAGAATGTTGCCGACCACGCTTTAAACAGGCGAAAGGCCTTGATCGAAAGACCGACGTTAGTGCGGTAGATTGCATAATGGTCGTAAATGACGGCCAGCGCGCCAATGAGCAACAGCAGCATGATTACATAATCGGACGTAATGTAACCAAACTGATCATAAATGAGGTACCAGGCAATACCGGTTACTGCAATACCATCGAGCCCCGCCTGAATGGCGTTACTTACGCTGCTTCTTCTTTGGAGTAAGGAACGACTGCTTCTCGGTTCGAAAACCATTTCAGACCTCATCTATTTGAGCGTAGCAAGTGCCGTCCATCAAACATCAAGTCTTGAAAACAGCTTATTCAACGCCAGTGAAGCAGGATCGTGCAGCCCCCAAGCCACTGATCTCACTGTAGCAGCCACCCGCCATCAGCGCGGATTTTGGCCGATTCATACGGTGCCCCTGGCCGAATCGGCTGCCTTGCGGCACAGCAAGGTGCGCAGCAAGAACAACGGATTGCCCACCACATAACGCATGAACAAACGTTTCGGCTCGCGCAACAGCCGGTAGGCCCACTCGCCACCCAAATGCCGCAGCCACTGCGGTGCCCGGCTGACCTTGCCGCCGAGAAAATCCAGGATCGCCCCGCCGCACACGATCAGGCACGGCCCGCCAACGGCTGCCAACCTGGCCGCCACCGCTTCCTGCTTGGGCATGCCCATCCCCAGCACGATCAGTTCTGGTTGCTGTGCCTTTGCCAGCTGCAGGTAGGTGTCGATGCTGGCAAAGCCATCGTGCACCGACACCGGCACCACGCCAAACAAGGCTTCGCTGCGCTGCACCGCCTGGTTCAGGTACGGTTGCTGCGTGCCCCAGAACGCAACCCGGCGCCCGCGGTATGCCTCCATGAGGCTGGGTATGAAGTCGGTGCCATTCATGTTGAGCCCAGGCTCCAGCCCCAGCCGGCGATAGAGAATCGCCATGCCAGAGCCGTCGCGCAACAGCACATCGGCCGCCGACAGCGCCTGACAATACTCACCGTCGTGCACCACCAGGTTCATTGCATGGGCATTGACGAAGCCCAGCACGGTTGCAGATTCCGGGGCGGCAAGCCTGTCGAGCAGGCGCTGCGCCGCCGTGCTGTCAGGCACCACCTCAAGCGTGTCGATAATGCGCTTCCAGCGCTTCTGCCATTGCCACTGAGCCATCAGTCATCATCCCGTTTGGAGCGCACCCATTCGACCTGGCGCTTGATCAGGAACCCCAAATACAAGGGGATCTTCCTTGCGGCGTAAAAAGGCGCGTACAGCAGCACGGAAAACGGGATCAGCTCTCGGCAGAAGCGCGCCCACGCCAGCACCACGGCAAGGCCGAGCATGGCCAGCGCCGCAAGTGCGATCCACGCAGGCGTCGCATGGCCTGACAGCAGGTACGCCAGCCAGGTCACCAGGTTGAGCCCGAGCAAGGCCAGCACCAGTAACGCCAGGGGCGGGACCAACAGGTCCAGAGTCATGGCCAGCAGGCTGCCGTTGCGCTGGCTGATGGCGGCCAGCGCACGCTTGGGCGCATCGGCCAGCATCAAGCCCAGGTGGCCATGCTCCCAGCGGGTGCGCTGGCTGTTCATGCCTTGCTGGCTGGCAGGAAACTGGCTGGTGACCAATGCCTCAGGGCAAAACACCGGCGGCTTGCCCTGCTGGCACAGGTCCAGGCCCAGCTTCACATCTTCCACAAGGTGCCCATTGGCCAGGTTGATCAAGGCCAGGTCGTGCCAACCGAATGCCATGCCTGCCCCCATCAGCTGGCACGGCAGCCCCAGCCGCGCCCAACCACGCGGGCGCACCAGGTTCTTGACCCGCCAGGCAAACTCGGCCACCTGCACCTTCAGCCCGCTACCGGCAGGTGCGCGCATCAGGTACAGCGCCTGCACCGGGCGTTGGGCCTGGTGATAACGGCGCGCCAGGCAGTCAATCGCCCCCTCGCCTACCTGGCAGTCGGCATCCACCACAATCACCACCTCGGGCGGCTGCACGGCCAGGTGCCGTACGCCGAAGTCCAGGGCATAGCCTTTGCCACGCAGCACCGTATCAAAGCGCTCCACCACCTCGGCACCGGCCTCGCGGGCCAGCCGCGCCGTGTCGTCCGTGCAGTTGTCGGCCACCACCAGCAAGCGGTCGCCTGCCAGTAACTGCGGGGTAATGCTCGCCAGCGTTGCACGAATGATCGCAGCCTCATCATGGGCCGGTACCAACACAGCCACCCGCGGGCGCACGCTGATGCCCAAGGGCCGCGAGCGCGGCGGCAGGCAAGCCAGCAGCATCTGCAGGAAAAACACGGACACAGGTACAAGGGCGATCACCGCCAGCAGGCCCAGTAACCAACTCAATACACTCATCATGCGGATGCCTTGAAGTAGCCGGCCAGCTTGGCCGCCTCGGTGTCGATATCATGCCGTTGCAGCACGCGCTGGTAAGCCGCCTCGCCCATGCGCTGCAGCACTTCGGCGGGTTGCGCAAGGCACTCGGCCATGGCCTGGGCCAGTTCGTCCACGGCGCCAGCGGGGAACAGCCAGCCGTTCTCGCCCGGGCGCACCAGCTCGGGGATACCGGCCACATAGGTGGTCAGCACCGGCCGGCGCAAGGCCATGGCTTCCATGATCACCACCGGCAGGCCCTCGGCGAAGCTGGGCAATACCAGTGCGCGAGCGGCAAGGATCTCCTCGCGCACCTGTGCGCTGCTGATCCAGCCGGTAATGCGCACCTGCTGCTGCAAGCCGTGCCGGGTAATCAGGGCCTCGATCTGCTCGCGCATCTCACCGTCACCTGCCAGGACCAGTTCGAAGGCGATCGACTGTGCCGCAAGCTGACGCGCCGCCTCAAGCAACAGCAGCTGGCCTTTCTGTTCACAGAGCCGCCCGACGCACACCAGCCGCGGCACCGCCGGCACACTGACCGGCGCCACCTCATGAAAGCCTCGCTCCAGGCCACAATGCACCACTTTCACCTTGGCCCAATGCTCGTGCGCCACCCAACGAAACAGCTGGCTGCGCCCGTAAGAACTCACCGCAGCAACAAAGGCGGCACGCCGCACCTTCTCGCCCATGTGCAGGAACTGCGGCTTGTCGAATTCTTCCGGCCCATGCACGGTAAAGCTGTAGGCCGGACCGCCCAGCAAGTTGGCCAGCATCACCACCTCGGTAGAGTTGGTGCCAAAATGGGCATGCACGTGTCTGGCCTCCCCGGCCTGCAGCCATTGCAACACCTGGCAGGCCTCGGCCAGGTACACCAGGTGGTAGGGCCACGCGCGGTCGGCGCGCAGGCCAAGGCGCATGGCCACCCGCAAGGCCTGGAAAAAGCGCCGCGGTTGCGCACGCAGCACCTGCAACGTTGGCGTCAGCAACCCCTTGACGCCGCCTTGCAACACATAACGGGTCTTGGCCCGTTCGTCCGTGTCTTCGGCGTCCTGCAACTCGGCGTCCCACCCCCGCAGAGCAATGCGTTGTACCTCTACGCCCTGGCGCTCCAGCGCCAGTATCTCGCGGCGGATGAAACTGTGGCTGACCTTCGGGTACTGATTGATGAAGTAAGCGATGCGCATACGAATCCAGATCCAAGCCCGCTTGATGACCCACCTCCCCTGCCAACCTTCACTTCAGGCTGTCGACTACGGGCGGTCTGTCTACTGCCGATGCACTCACAACAAATGCATCCCCCTGTTTTCCTTGTAGTCCAAGGTTGTGACCGCTGCTTGGCAATGCGGCCTGCAAGCGCGCGAAAACATCGTCGAGCATCGCCTGGCGGCGGCGATACATCGCCCGTTTTTTCGCTGGGATGTCGCTTTCTGCCCGTTGCGCCGGGTCCAGCGGCAGGGTGAAGAAATCCGCAAAATTCGATGCGCTGGCGCCGTGTTCCTGCCAGATGACGTCATAGTTGGCTGCAAGGTCCTGGCCTTTGTCGCTGCCAAAATACGGATGCCGATGGTGCCGGCAGTCATCGCTGACCGCGTACAGTTGCGTGACGCCAAGCGTGCGGGCCAGGCACTTCAGCGCTTCGAGCACCAGGCTGCGAGGGCGCAGGCCCTCGAAGTCCTTGGTCAGGTCGCGGTAGATGGCCAGCGAGGTTTCGCTGTCGATGCCTTTGTGGATGCCCTGCACGGCGCCGATGAACAGGTGCAGCTGACCCTGGCTGCGGCACAGCGTGAACGCCAGTGAAGCCACGCGCAGGTCGCCCTGGAACAGGTTCAGTACCAACTCGCCTTCGCGTTTGAACCAGATCGGCCGGTCCAGCACCAGGCGGCAGCCCGGCGAATGGCTGGACAGATCGCACAGCGTCAGGCTTTCGTCCCGCCCCAGCAGCAACAGCGCCGGAAACTGGCCGGCCAGCACTTCAAAGTGCGAAGCGACCACCGCCAGGCGCTGCGGGGCTTCCCAGCATTTGCTGAGGTAAGGCCACTGCACGACACCGATGCAGTCCACGCCCAGCCGCTGCAGACCTTGCTCGCCGAGCGCGGCCGTCATGCGCTGCATGAAACGATTCAGTTCAGGCCATTGCCTGGCAATCTGCCGCGTCAACTTGTACTTGTTGTTCAACGCCCGCAACGAGTAGCCCGGTTGCAAGGTAAACACGCTTTTCACGAGGGTGCCGAGCATCATGGTCATCTCTCATTTGTACTCGATCAACGCTGATTTGCCGGCCGCGAAGCGGTGGCGCAAGAATTTCAGTTGGCCGAGCATTTCCGGGAACTTGCCCAACACCAGGAACACCGCCTGCAGCCAGTTTTCGCGCGCCGACTTGCCACCGCGGCGAGCCAGGCGCACGGCCTGCAGCGGGTAGATCAACAGCAACAGCAGGCCCCAGCCACCCAGCAGCAGGCAGGCCAGCACGATCACCAAGGGTATGCCCAGGCCCCATAACCAGGCGCGGCGCGACTCGCGCAACCAGTGCTGCTCGGGCGGCTGGCCATGCAGGTAGGCCCCTTCTGCATAGGCATGACCGGCACGCAGGCTGCGCCGCCACCACTGGCTGAAACGGGTCATGGCAGCGTCGTGCAGGGTCATCTCGGCGGCCAGGCGCCAGACCTTCCAGCCCTTGGCCCGCAAGCGTACGCACAGTTCAGGCTCCTCACCTGCAATCAGCTCGGCGCGAAAGCCTCCGACAGCGGCAAAAGCGTCTGCCCGCATCAGCGCATCGCCACCGCACGCCTTGGCTTCACCGATCGGGGTGTCCCATTCCAGGTCGCACAACAGGTTGTACACCGACCGTTCCGGGAAGCGCTCCCGCCGGCGCCCACACACCACCGCCACCTCGGGGTGGTGGTCGAGAAACACCTGCGCCGTGGCCAGCCAGCGGGCGTCCACCTCGCAATCGCCATCGACAAACTGCACCAGTTGCATCGAAGGCAGTGCCTGCTGCAAGGCGCTGAAGCCTTCGTTGCGCGCACGCGCGGCGGTGAACGGGATGGCCATGTCCAGCGCCAACAACTCCACCCCCAGGCTGCGGGCTAGCTGCAGCGAACCGTCGGTGGAGCCCGAGTCGACATACACGACCTTGCCCGCACCGTGTACCAGCGAACGCAGGCAGCGCTCCAGGCGCGGGCCCTCGTTGCGGCCAATGACCACCACACCGATTGCTGTCGCCATGGGCCTCACTCGACGGGCGCCGTTGCGGCTGGCTGCCGGGCCTTGATGGTGGCCGGCACCCCTACCGCCAGGCAATTGTCCGGCACATCCACCAGCACCACGGCATTGGCGCCGATGATCACGTTGTTGCCAATGCGGATGCTGCCCAGCACCTTGGCGCCGGTACCGATATCGACGTTGTTGCCAAACACCGGGGCAATCGGCTCGTCGACATTCTTCAGGCCCACCACCACACCGTTGCGGATGCGGCAGTCATCGCCAAACCGGGCATAGCCACTGACGACGATGCCGCCAAAATGGTCGATGACGAAGTTGCGGCCAATCACCACTTCGCACGGCAGTTCGATACCGGTGATGATCTGCACGAACTTGAACAGCACCTTGTAGACCAGCGAGAAGAGTTTGCGCAGCAGCGCCGGGCGCACGGTGTAGCGCCAGCGGCCGAAGCGATACACCAGCAATACCCAGAAACCCTGGGCGCCCCAGTCTCCGCCGTGGGCCCGCAGGTCGGCACGAATATTCTCGAACATGGCTCTACCTACCTTGTCGGTTGGCTGGCGTACCGGGTCTTGAACAACAGTGACCAGGTCGCCCGGCAATGACGCCAGCAGGCCTGAATCGCCCCCCAGCCTCGTCGTTTCAACAGCGCCTTGAGTGCCAGCACCAGGTCGCCCAGGGTGACCAGCAGCATGTGCAGGGCGACCCCTGCCACCCCGTGATGCTTGCGGAAATACAACAGTTCGCTTTCGATCTGGTAGGACGAGATCTGCCGGCTGGCCGCCTCCAGCTCCGCCACCGACTTGGAGCTTTCGCCCCCAATGTGCACCACCGTGGTATGCGGGTAGAACACCACTTTCCAGCCCGCCTCCTTCACCCGCTTGCAGTGGTCCACCTCTTCGTAATAAAGGAAGTAGCGCGGGTCGAACAGGCCCACCTTGTCCAGCACTTCACGGCGCACCAGGTAGAAGCAACCCGGCAACCAGTCGCACTCGCGCACCGAAGCGTGGTCCCAGGTCATTTCATCGACCATCTTCAACCCCGGGAAAAACCGCCCCAACCCGGTACGCCCGACAAACACGTTGAGCGGTGTCGGGAAGTAGCGGCAACTGGGCTGCAGATCGCCGTCGCGCCCTTCCAGGCGCACCCCCAGCACGCCGCACTCCGGGTGGGCGTCCATGTAGTCGAGGGTTTTTTGCAGGGAGTCGGCGGCAACGAAGGCATCGGTATTCAGCAGCAAGGCGTACTTGCCCTGCAGGTGCGCCAGCAACTGGTTATTGGCGCGGCCGAAGCCCACGTTCTGCTTGTTGCTCAGCAGCAATGCCTCGGGGCACACCTGGCCCATGCGCTGCACCGAGTCATCGCGCGAGGCGTTGTCCACCACCAGGTAACTGGCCAGCCGCTCGCTGTCGGCCCGGCGCAAGGCATCGAACATTGGCTGCAGCAGCCCGGCGGTATTGAAGTTGACCACCATGACATCCACAGGTTTGCTAGCCATTTTTGCTGTCCCCGAAGAAGTACTGCCGCCTTTGGGCCATCAACTGCGGTTCCACGGCCGGGTCGTAGGCGCCATTGCGTTGCTTCACCAGGTCGATCCATGGGTAGGATTCGCAACGAGCCTCGACCCGTTGGATCAACTGTTCGGTGGTACAGATGAACACGGCCGGGTTGCCACCATAGACAGTGCCTGGCGGTACGTCCTTGGTCACCACCGCCCCAGCGGCCACGATGGATTCAGGCCCGATGGTCACGCGGGGCATCACGATCGCACCATGGCCGATGAAGCAGTTGTCCTTGATGTCGATAAAGCCGACCGAATCGAGGTGCTTGCCGAAGCGGTGCTCGATCAGCAGTACCACCCCGTCATGACCGATCAGCGTGCAGTCGGACAAGCCTACGCTGTTACCGATGCGAACCAGCGACGGGTCGAGAAACTTGCAGCCCGTATTGACGAAGAAGTTGCTGCCGACCGAGTGAAAGTTGCCCCAGCGGGCGAGGTAGGCGCCCCATTCAAGCCCTGAGGGCTTGCAGAACCTCCTGTAGAACGTGCCGCCTCGCCCGGTTGAATGGGCATAGTGCGCCACTGCCTTGCGTATCCATCCCTTCATACTCCCTGGCCTCGCGATCTGAACAATCTGAAGTGTCCTGAGGCGTTCCGGTCTCGTTCTTTTAGGGCTGACCGCAGCGCACTCACCCATGTACAACATGCATCACGCCACGGCGCCGCTGGCCGCCGTCATCTTGGCATTGAGGTGGTCGGCCAGCCGTACGGCAAACTGCAACAGCGGCATGGTCGGGTTGGAGGCGCCGCCCTTGGCAAAGATGCTGCTGCCGGCGACGTACAGGTTTTCGGTACCGAACACCTTGCAATTGGCATCGACAACGCCGAACTGCGGCGAGGCGGCCATCCGCGTGGTGCCCATGTGGTGTGCGTGCGGTGCCATCTTCAGCGGTACCGACGTGTCATAGACAAAGTCGTTCAGCTTGACGAAACCCAGGTCCATGTCGGCGAATTGCTTGGCCAACTCGCTGCCAATGCACTTGATGGTGTGCCGGTCGTCGGCGGTCAGCGCCCAGTTGACATTGACCTTGGCCACGCCCAGCGCGTCCTTCTCGTCCAGCAGTGAAATGCGGCTGTGCAGGTTGGGGAACTGCTCGATCATGGTGCTGATCACGCCGTCACCGGGGCAACTGAACTTGGCCACGAACGCCACCTTGCTGGCAAAGCCCCAGTCACAGGCCAGGTTTTCGAGAAAGTGCTTGACCTCGGCAGTGCGTCCATAAGTTTGCACATCGGCCAGCAAGGCAGCCGTGACGTTGCCTTTACCCGCCTTGGACTCGTCGACGAAGGCATCGGTGGTGTAGTACTGGCGCGGCTCCGGGTCCTCCCCGGACTTGAGGATGAACGTGCCCAAGTCGATGTTCAGGTGCTCCATGAAGCACCCGCCGGTCAGGCCGTCCTCGCTCACCACGCCCGCTGCCCGCAACGACTCGCTGTTCAGCAGTTGCCGGGCATTCTCGATCGCCCCCGTGGCCAGGATGAATTGCCGGGCAACCAGACGCTGGTGATTGCGCTCATAGTCGGACAGGATCACGGCGGTCAGGTGCCCGGAAGCCTTGTCGAACTCCAGGTCCACGCAGTTGCAGTTGATGAACACGTCCAGGCCCTTGGTCTGCTCCAGTGCGGTGGCGTATTTCTGGGCAAAACGCGTGGGCGGGCTGAGCAGAAAGCGATCTGGCTCGAAATCGCCACCATTGAGGCCAGTGTTCATCGCATGAAAGTCCGACCCGGGCGGCAGGTCGACAATGTCCATGGCGGCCGGCAGGTAGCCTTCGATCTCCGAATATGGGATCGGCCAGCCCGGCAAGCCACCCGGGGGGGAGATGGTGAAATCGGAGGGGGTGAATGGCCGGCAGCGCCCTGCCCAGTGGTTCGATGTGCCGCCCAGGTAACGCAGGCGGGTTTCCTCTGCATACAACTCAAGGCCGGTAGAGGCGCAGGCATACAGGCCTTGCGAGTGCGGTGAATACTCACGCCCCCCGCCTTCGGCGAGCAATACGCTCCAGCCGGCGGCGGCCAGGCGCAGGCCAAGGGTGATCCCGGCCGGCCCTGCACCAATGATGCAGAAGTCATAGTGGTCGCGCAGCGCTTTGTGCTGCTGATAGTCCTTGATCATGCGTGCTCGTTCCGAAAGTAGCGGGACGGCAATACCCAGCCGTTGATCACCACGTACCCGGTTTTTTCGGCAGGGTTGCCCGCAACAGCCGTTGAAGCGCCGAACACGGCGCTGCCTACGCCCAGCAAGACACAACTCTGGAGAAAGCCTCTACGCCCCAACTGCCCAGAACAAAAAGTGAGCTTCCCCATGATTCCGTGCCCTGTCCCCATGAATGTTTCATTCAACCAGGTGTATCACAGCCAGTTGAAAAAGCTTGTCAGCAATGCTCCGCACAGTGCCCCGAGGGGCAACATCGGCAACACCACCAGCTCACGCTTGAGGCTGAAGATATCCAGCTTGCAATTCACGTACACGATCAGCACCAGCGTCGGCACGGTATGCAGGGCAACCCCCCAGATCGCCCAATCCACACCGCCCATCGCCAGCAACAGCGGCAGCAGCCCCCACAGCGAGACCAGGCGGATGATGTTGTCCATGGCCTGGTATTTGGTCAGGCCCAGCGCAATCCATACCTGATGTGCCAATGTATAGCGCAATGTGAGGAACGACAGCGAGAGAATTGCCAGCATCGGGCCAGCTTCACTGTAACGTTCGTCGTACATCCAGCCGATCAGCAAAGGGCTGGCGGTCAAAAAACCGCCGCAGATGAACAACACCAGCAGGTCGACCAGCAGCCGAAAGCGGTGATAAAGCGCCTTCAGGCGTTCCTTGTCGTCGGCCCGGGCCGCTTCGCTGAAGGCCGGTAGCGCCACGGCCCCGACAATTTTCATCAGCGCCATCTGCACCGCGCCAAGGATCAGCACGGCAATCGAATACACACCCAACTGCGCCGCCGACATACTGGCGCCAAACAGGATACGGTCGCCGTACATGGCCAGCACGCCCACCATCGACGACAACAGGATCCAGCGGCCGAACACGATCAGTTCGGTCAGCGCCGTGCGGTCCCAACGCAGGTGGTTATTCGGCCCCTCGAGGGCGGTATGGCCCAGCACGGTCCAGGCCACGGCCGAAACCAGGCCGGCGATCACCAGCGCCCAGATCGAGTGAGTGAGCAGACCGAGTACCAGCATCACCACCAGGCCAGCCAATTGCGACGCCAGGTCTACCAGCACCACGCGCTTTTGTTGGAAAGTTCGTACAGCCACATCTATCTTGGTGGACTGGAAACCCCAGATCAGCGCCGACAGCCCGGTAACCGCCAGCACCATTGGCAATACAGGCGCGGCATAAGTGGAGTCTGCCGGCCACAGCTCAGCCAGCTGGGCCAGCCAGGCGCCGAGGGCCAGCAACAGGGTCAGGCCGAACAACAGGAAGCCGCGAATGATCTGCACGGTCCAGGCGGTATTGAGAAAGTCCGGGTCGTCACCCCGATGGCTCTGGATGATGTTCTGGCGCAGCCCGACGTCCGACAGCAAATGCAGGAGTACCGAAACGGTGGTGGCGATGACCATCACCCCGAACATTTCCGGCAGCAGCAGCCGAGCCATGATCAGGTTGCCGCCAAGGCGCATGACCTGTGATGCCACCTGCGATACCAGGTTCCATGACCCGGCCCTCATGGCCCGCTGGCGCAGGCTTGCGGAGGCTGACACATCAATCGACGGCATGACTTCAATCTCTGACTGATTGGCTAAAAGTCACTATAGTTTCAATTAGCCACGATGCTAGCCGTTGCCCACCGAGGGAAAGGTGTACATAGCCGATGCCTGAACATTTTCGTGCGTTGATCGTCATTCTGTTTCTGGCAAGCGTGGTGTTTCTGCTGGCACGGCGGCCTGCCACCGACCTGATCCCGCTGGGCGACTTCAAGCGCCGGCGCAACTTGTGGTTCCTGCTCACCGTGCTGGCCTTCGTCTCGCACAGCTTCTGGCTGTACCTGGGCGCGGGCGCTGTCATCCTGTTCATTGCCGGGCGCCGCGAGCACAACCCCATGGCGCTGTTCTACATGCTGCTGTTCCTGATCCCGCCGGCGTCGGTACAAGTGCCCGGGTTTGGCGTGGTCAACTACCTGGTCGACCTCAACCACATCCGCCTGCTGACCCTGTGCGTGCTGTTGCCTGCGGCGCTGGAGCTGCGCCGGCAAGGCGACACCCTGCGCTTTGGCCGAACCTGGGCGGACAAATTACTGGCGGCCGGTCTGGTGCTGATGAGCGTCCTGTACCTGCGCGAAACCACCCTTACCGACACGCTGCGCCAGGCGCTGTACCTGTACGTCGACGTATTCCTGCCGTATTACGTCGCCAGCCGCGGCCTGCGCCACATCAGCGATTTCAAGGACACCCTGCTGGCCTTCGTGCTCGCCTCTTTCGTACTGGCATTGATCGCCGTGGCCGAGTATGTGCGCCACTGGCTGCTGTACAGCGCACTGGTGGACGCCATGGGGGTGCCGTGGAGCATGTCCGGTTACCTGAGCCGTGGCGGCGCGTTGCGTGCCAGCGCCACCACCGGGCAGGCCATTGCCCTGGGCTATGTGATGAGCGTGGCCATAGGCCTGTTCCTGTTCGTTCAGGGTTATGTTCGCAGTCCCCTGCAGCGGGCGATGGGCGGGCTGTTGCTGGCCGCCGGGCTGTTCGCGCCCTTGTCCCGTGGCCCGTGGATCGGCGTCGTGGTCATCGTGGTGGTGTTCATCGCCCTGGGCAAAGGGGCCGTCAAGCGCCTGACACTGCTGGCGGCTGCCGGCATGCTCGCCCTGCCCTTGCTGACCATCGTGCCCGGCGGCGAAAAGGTGCTGGACCTGCTGCCATTCATTGGCAACCTGGAAAAAGAGAACATCACCTATCGCGAGCGGCTGATGGACAATTCGTGGATCGTCATTCAGCAAAACCCGCTGTTTGGCTCGTTCGACTTCCGTAATACCCCGGAAATGCAGTCGATGATCCAGGGCGAAGGCATCATCGACATCGTCAACACCTACATCAACCTCGCACTGCGGGTCGGGCTGGTGGGGCTTGGCCTGTTCGTGGCGTTTTTCGCCGTGGTGCTGCTGGGGATCCGCAAGGCCATGCGCAGCTTTGCCGACAAGGACGACGAGCGACGACAGCTCGGGCGGGTGTTGCTGGCGACGCTGATCGGCATTCTGGTGATCATCTTCACCGTCAGCAGCATAACCTTCATCCCGGTGGTGTACTGGTCAATCGCAGGCCTTGGCGTGGCCTACATCCAGATGGTCCGCCGGCTGGGCGACAGCCAGGCCACCGAGCTGGCCGACGCAGGCCTTCAACCCAGGTAATGTCCATGAATGTGCTCACCCTGCGTCACCTTGTGCAGGCTTCGGCCATGGCTGGCCTGGCATTGCTGCCGTTGGCCGGCTGGGCTTCGCAGTGGCAGGTCAGTGTCGATGAGCAGAATGGCCTGCCCACGGTGACATACGGCGGCGGGCCGGTGATGAAAGCCAAGTTCGACTTCTGGGCGGCCAACTGGAGCTGGACCGGCTTTTACACCGACTTCAAGGTCAATGGCCCCTACCAGTACACGCTGCTGGGCAAGAACAAGGAGCTGGACTTCGACCTGAAGGCGGATATCCGCAAGGAGCAGGCACAAACCCTGAGCTGGGCCTTCGACCTTACCGCCCACAGCCGCCAGGCCGGGGTGATGGGCGGCGGCATGGTGTTCCAGTTCGACCCGGCGCAAATCGCCGGCGACATGGGCGCCCCGCAGCTGCTGCCCGACAACCGCGGCTGGTCATGGGGCAAGGCCGACCAGGGCCGGCGCGTCGAGATGCGCTTCGACCCGCCACTGGCCAAGGTCTATTTCGAGCGCGGCAACCCGTCCGAACTGCGTGCGTTCCTCTACAAAGACCCGATCAACGCCGGCCAGCAGCAGCTCAAGGCGGTGCTCAACGTTACCGGCGACATCGAACTGGGCCCCACGCCCACCGAGCGTTTCGGCCTGGCCGACCCCGCCAGCTGGCCCGATGACCAGCTGGATTGGCGCACCTCGCCGGTGGACCTGTCGTTCCTCAACGCCGCGGAAAAGCCCGCCGGCAAGCGCGGCTTCGTCAAGGCGGTCGGCGAACAGTTGATGTTTGCAGACAACACCCCGGTGCGCTTCTGGGGCACCAACCTGTCTGCCTATTCGCTGTTCAAGAGCCCCGACGAAGAAATCCGCCAACAGGCCAAGCGCCTGTCGGCACTGGGCTTCAACCTGGTGCGCCTGCACCACCACGATTCGCCGTGGGTCAGCCCGAACGTGTTTGGCGACGGCGCCCTGGTGCGCGATACCCAGCAGCTCAGCGCCGAATCGCTGCGCAAGCTCGACCTGTGGATCAAGGCACTCAAGGACGAAGGCATCTACATCTGGCTGGACATGCACGTGCAACGTGCGTTTACCGCCAACGACAACATTCAAGACTTCGATGAGTTGCCCGAGAAGGAAGGTCGCGTCGACCTGAAGGGTTACGCCTACGTAAACGACAGTATCCAGAAAGCGATGAAACGCTTCGCCGAGCAGTACCTGACCCATGTGAACGAATACACCGGCCTGGCCTACAAGGACGACCCGGCCATCGCCGCCGTGCTGATCACCAACGAAAACGACCTCACCCAGCACTACGGTAACGCCCTGCTGCCGGACAAGGACGTACCGCGCCATAGCGAGCGCTACATGGCGGCAGCCAAAGCCTTCGCAAGGCAGCATGACCTGCCCGCCGACCTTACCTGGCGTGCCTGGGAGCATGGCCCGTCGAAGCTGTTCCTCAACGACCTGGAGCAGCGCTTCAACGCCGACATGATCGCCCACCTGCGTGGCCTGGGCGTGAAAGTGCCGATTGCCACCACCAGCACCTGGGGCGGCAATGGCCTGAGCGCACTGCCGGCCCTGACCGCAGGGGATGTAGTCGATGCCCACAGCTACGGCGCCATTGGCCAGCTGGAGAAAAACCCGTTGACCAGCGACGGCATGATCGACTGGATCGCCGCCGCCCAGGTGGTCGGCAAACCGCTGACCGTCACCGAGTGGAACGCCGAACCGTTCCCGCTGCCCGACCGCCACTCGTTGCCGCTGTACGTGGCCGGCACCGCCAGCCACCAGGGTTGGGACGCCATGATGCAGTACGCCTACAGCCAGCAAGGGTTCAACCCGGGCTGGCGCACGGCGGACAACTGGCACGCGTACAACGACCCGGCGATGATCGCCACCCTGCCCGCGGCCGCCCTGCTCTACCGCCGTGCGGACGTCAAGCCGGCAACGACCCGCTACGTGTTCGCACCGACGCCCGCCACCCTCTACAACCAGGAGATCACCCCGCGCAATTCGGTACTGTTGCGCACTGCCATGGAAAAGGGCCAATTGCAGATCGCCCTGCCGCCGACACCGGAACTGCCCTGGCTGAAACCCGCTGCCATCCCG
This sequence comes from Pseudomonas putida W15Oct28, assembly GCF_000708715.2. Taxonomy (GTDB): domain Bacteria; phylum Pseudomonadota; class Gammaproteobacteria; order Pseudomonadales; family Pseudomonadaceae; genus Aquipseudomonas; species Aquipseudomonas putida_R. The sequence continues at coordinate 81,979 of NZ_JENB01000006.1, forward strand.
TCTGGCGCGCAAGTGCTGCAGGACCCGGGGCAATCGCTGCTGGCCACCGACGCCACGGAGTCGGTGACCGACACTGGCGAGCTCAAGCGCAACTGGCAGCAAGGCATCTACACCATCGACACACCACTGACCCAGGCCGCCACCGGCTGGCTGGGTGGCCGCGCGATCAGCCTGGGTGCCGTTCAGGTACAGGCGAAAACGCCTTACGCCAGCGTCGCGGTACAAAGCCTGGACGGCAAACCCTTGGGCCAGTCGCGTGAGCTGCTGTTGTCGCTGGGCACGCGTGCCATGCCCAAGGCCGATGACAAGACACCGTTCAACGTCGAACCGCTTGAAGGCAGCTTGACCATCAAGGCACCCGCCGGTCTGAAACTGTTCGCCCGCGATGCACAGGCACAGTTGAAGGCCTTGCCGGTGGACTACAAGGATGGGCAGTACAGCATTACGTTCGACGGCAAATACATGTCCAACTGGCTGTTCTTGAAATAGGGTATTGGGCCATCTACGCTCAGGTCACCTGTAGCTGATCATCCCACCTGCACGTTTCAGGGACGGTTCACTGCGTCTGTAAACAGCAGATTCCAGGAGGTGCGGATGAAATTTCTGGTAGTGGGTGGTGCGGGCTACATTGGCTCACACATGGTCAAGCACCTGATCGGTGCCGGCCATGAGGTGGTGGTGGCGGACCTGGTTTCACCTGGCCCCGGCATCCAGTGGGCCAGGCTCGACATTGCCGACGAAGCGGCCCTGGATGTGCTGTTCGGCGTCTGCCACTTCGATGCGGTGTTCCACTTTGCCTCGTTCATCCAGGTGGGCGAGTCGGTCAGTGCCCCCGGTAAGTACTACCAGAATAATGTCGCTGCCACCCTCGCCCTGCTGCAGGCCATGGTGAATGCCGGCATCAAGCACCTGGTGTTTTCTTCCAGTGCCGCGGTTTACGGTAACCCGCAGTACGTGCCGATCGATGAAGCGCATGTCAAAGGGCCGATCAACCCTTATGGGCTGAGCAAATGGATGGTCGAGCAGATTCTCGAGGACTTCGACCGGGCTTATGGCTTGAAATCCGTATGCCTGCGTTACTTCAATGCCGCCGGTGCCGACCCCGATGGCCAGCTGGGTGAACGCCACGAACCGGAAACCCACCTGATCCCGCTGATCCTGCAGGCCGCATCAGGCCGCCGCGAGGCGGTGACGGTGTTTGGCCGGGATTACGATACGCCGGATGGCACCTGTATCCGCGACTACGTGCATGTGGCCGACCTGGCGACGGCGCATGCGTTGGCGGTGGATTATCTGTTGGCCGGTGGCGAGCGCGCTGCGTTCAACCTGGGCAATGGCCTGGGCTTTTCGGTGCAGCAGGTGATCGATACCGCCCGGGCGGTGACCGGGCGGCAGATCAATGTCCTTGACGCGCCACGCCGCGCTGGCGACCCGCCACGGCTGGTGGCCGATGCGAGCAAGGCGCTGCAGGTGCTGGGCTGGCGGCCGGAGTTTGCTTCGCTGGAGCAGATTGTGCGGCATGCGTGGCAGTGGGAGTTGCAGTATCCCTGGGCCCTGCGCCAGGGCTGAGATCCTTGGGGGCGCTTTGCGCCCCTGTGGGAGCGGGCATGCCCGCGAACACCGGCGTAGCCGGTGCCAGCCACCGCGCTGAATTTTTCGCGGGCATGCCCGCTCCCACAGGGGTACGCGATAGGGCTACGGGCAAGCTGAAGGCTTAATAATAAGTTCGCGGCTGCTCGTCGGCCTTGTTCAGCACTGTCCCGATCAGGTTCACCGTGGCCAGGTGATGCAGGCAGTCCTCGATTTCCTTCTTGTTGTTCATCCCGTTGGCCACCACCAGCAGTACACAATCGAATTTGGGTATGACGGTGATCGCATCGTCAGAACTGAGCAACGGCGGCAAATCGAAAATGCAGATGCGCGAGTCGTAGCGGTTGCGTAAATCGCTGATCAGGTTGTTTACCTTGGGCGACGACAGCATCTCGGTCGACATCGGCACCGGCACCCGCGTCGGCAACACCACAAAGCGCGGCAACGTCGGGTTTACCAGGCATTCCTGCAACTCGGCCTTGTCCGTCAGGTACTCGTTCAGCGCCTGCTCCATGGGCAGGCCCAGGGTACTGCCCACCTTGGGCCGGCGCAGGTCAAAGTCCACCAGCAACGCAGTCTTGGTCGTGTGGTGAGCAATACTCATGGCCAGGTTGATCGCCAGCACCGTCTTGCCCGCCTCAGGCGTTGGCGAGGTGATGGCCAGGGTACGCCAGCCGTTCTCCTCCATGGCCCTGAGCACCTGCGTGCGCAGCAGGTCGATCGGCCCGTTCATGTTGGAGTTCTTGTTGTACGCCACGATGCGGTGGCGCTCCAGATGGTCCGCCCGCAGCGGCACCACTTTAGTGTTTACATAATCGAACTGGCCAGGCACTTCCGCCAGCGCGGTGCCGGGGGCGGGTGACAATGCCTGGGGGGTACCCGGGGTAACCTGGTGAATATTATTGCCAACAGTCGGCTTGGTCCTGTCCATCACTGCTTTCCCTATGCAAACCGAGATATGACTTTGTACAACAGCACATCCAGTGGCATGTAGAAGACGTGCACCAGCACTACCATGATAGCCGCCAACGCCAGTGCCGCCAGGATCAGCCAGTTACGCCAGCGTTTGCGCCTGGCCACGTCGGCCCTGGTATCGATGTAGGGGATTGCCACCAGCACCCGTTTGCCCAGCAGGTTTTCCAGAGCGCCGACGCCGCGCACGCGTTGGTTGAGCATTTCCAGCAGCATCACCAGGGCGCCGCCGCCTGCCGGTGCCAGCACCAGGCCCAACGCAGCGATCTTCTTGCGATTGGGCTTGATCGGTTTTTCAGGCATCAGCGGTGGCTCCAGCAGCACAAAGCGCTCGGCCTTGTTCTCCTGCTCCAGGCTTTCGGTAATCTTCGCGCCCATTTCCTTGGCGCGGATTTCTTCGTACTTCTTGCGCGCGTTATCGTGGTCACGCATCAAGGTCACCAGGCCACGCTCGACCTGCGGCGCCTCGAGGATCTCGGCCTCGTAGCCGTCCATCTTCCGGGTCAGCTCACGCTTCTGATCGGCCAGCGAACTGATACGATCCTGCGCCGCACTCATCTTGGCCCGAACGCGCGCCACGTCGAGGCTCACCGTGGAGGCCGTTGCCGTGCGACCACCGCTGGCTTCGAGCGCCTGGATCTTGCGCTTGACTGCCACCACATCCGGGTGGGCCTCCTTGTAGCGAGTCAGCAACCGGGCGTACTCGGCCTTCAGGCTTGGCAGGTCCTGAGGCTGGTCGGCACTGGTCGGCTTGCTGCCTTCGGTAACCTTGGTGGCCAGGCCGGCATTGGCCGCAGACAACTCCAGCTCCAGGTAACGCAGTTCTTCCTGGGCGGCCTTGTAGTCACGGTCGACCTCGCGGAACTCCAGCTCAGAACGCGAGAGCATGTTCATGCGCAGGGTCTGGTGCTCTGGCAAGGCATTGGCGTGGGCCTGTTTGAAGTCGGCCAACTGGTTTTCCAGGCTGGCCAGTTCGGCACCCAGCTTGTTGGCCTCCTGGGTCAGGAACTCGGTGGTTTCGTTGGCTCGCTCGGTGCGCTGCTTGAGGTTTTCGTTGAGGAACAGGGTGACCAGTTCGTCGGCCACTTCCTTGGCGACTTCTGCCTGCTTGTGTTCGAAGGACACATTGAACGCCACCGTCGCCTCGCCGCGCCCGCGCACAAACGTGGTGAGGGTTTCGACCACGATGGCATTGCGCATCTGGTCGATCTTGTCGGACTCGCTCAAGCGCTTGTCGGCGAACAGGTCGTACTTGCCGATGATGCGCAGCAGGTTCTCGCGGGTCATCACCCGCTGGCGAATCACCTCGATGCGCTCATCGGCGAAGCTGGTGGTGTTGGTCGACACCAGCTCGGGCGAAATCTGCTGTGATTCCACAAGGATGGTGCCGGTCGACTGGTAGAGCGGCGGCACCATCAACGCGACCGCCACGGTCGCGGCAAGAATGACTACGGCACTCACCCCTAACACCAGGGCCCTGTCCTTGATAATGGCGATGTAATCTCTGATGGAGAGTTCGTAGTCAGACTTCATGGGGCCACCTGCCTGAAGTTCAGATGTCGGGGTACCTGTACGTCAACGTCAAACCAACGATCGTAGCGGTTGCATCGGGCGCCTGGTCCTGTTGCCGTTCCTTGTACATAAGCGACAGGCGCAAGTCCCAGTACGGCGAAAACTGGCGGCTGGCCCAGACGCTGTAAGTCTGCAATGTATTCGGGCTCTGCCCTTTGCTGTCTTGCCAGGCAGCGTCAGCGCCCACCCGGGACAGTTCGGTGACAGCGTAACTCCACACGCCACGCACCTGGTCCAGCTCGGCGAAGCCGCCTTCGGCACTGGCCACCGTGCTGCGCTCGGCGGTCAGGCTGGCATCGGCACGCGTGCCGGTGTACAGCAACGCCACCCCACCCTCCCCGCGCCGGCCACCGTCGTCGCCAGACACCTGGTTGACGCCAATGTGGGCATCGGCGCTCAGGCCTTCGGCAAGCTGGTACTTGATGCCGACTGCCGGGGTGTAGCTGTTGGAGGCGGTCGCGGTAAGGTCCTGTTCGGGCTCATAGCGCCGGGCCCCGAAGCGGGTATACACATCGGCCCGCTCGCTCCAGGCGTAGGTCCAGGTAAATACGTTTGCCAGTTCGTCGTAACCCGTCAGGGTACTGATGTCATAACGGGCACGGTTAAAGGTGGTTTCGTTGCTCAAGGTACTGCGCTCGGTAACCGCCTGGCTCCAGTTGCCGCTCAGGGTGTAGAGCTTTTGCGTACCGTCGGTGGTAATTACCCCGGTATCCAGCACTGTCCCCGACAGTGTCGAACTTTCGTTGTAGCGCGCCACCAGGCCGAAACGCCCGCGCTCGGTGGTGCGCTGCCAGCCCAGGCTGATATCAGGGTCTTCACGGTCATCGACCACATCCGTGTCGGACGAGCGCAACACATGCATGCCCAGCCCCAACCTCAATTCGTCCTGGTCGAAGGTACCGATCAGGGTGTAGTCCGGCGCGATGATCGTGCGCGTTACACCCTTTTCCCCCGATGTCAGCAACAAAGGGTTGCTGTCATATTCGACGGATGTCGGTACCACCACCGTAGACTGCCAATTTGCCGCCAGGACCGACCCCGTAAACGGCAAGACCAAGATTGCCGTTGCAATGCTAGTTGTTCTAAGAAGAGGCATTAAGTGTTCTTATTAAAGGCAAGATCAAGGAACGACCAGCGTGTCGCCAGCCTGAAGTTGGATGTTGGTGGACATGTCCCGCCCAGACACCAGGTCCTTATATCGCACGGGCAGGATCTTTTGGGAAGCGCCGGTGCCGCGGACCACCTTGATATCGCTTTCGTCAGCAAACTTGTCCAGGCCGCCCGACATGCTCAGCGCCTGAAGCACGGCGGTAGGCCCCGCCATCTGCACAGGCCCCGGCTTGATAACTTTGCCTTGGACATAGACCAGGTTGCCGGCGATGCTCTTGACGACAACGCTGACGTTCGGGTCGGGGAGGAATTTTTCGAGTTTGGCAGCCACCTGTTTTTCAACTGCCGTTACATCCAGCCCGGCAACATTGATGCGCCCGGCCAAGGGGAAGGTAATACTGCCATCGGGTAGTACGGTGGCTTCTTGACGCAGGCTGTCTTCCTGCCACACCGAAACCATCACCACATCACCGGGGCTGAGCAGGTAAGCCGCACCGCTCTGATCGGCGTTGCCGGCATCGGACCACACCGTCAGCACGCAGAATGCGGCAATCAATGAACGCATCATGAGGGTCCCTCCGGCCAAATGGCCCGAAAAAGAGCACTGAATGAGAACAGCACACCAACTCTCGCTCTGCTTCGCGGCCTGAACCCGCCGCGATGGCCTCGGCCTTTCCGGAGGCCCCAAGCTTGACGCTTTATAGGAAGGCTGCCTTGCTCTGCAACCAAGGCCTTTCAAGGGCTACTGGGAATATAGCAACGGTTGGGAAATTCACAAGCCAGCCCCTGGGCTTGCAACAACCTCTGGCCGCTCTGGAAAGGAGCCGGTCAGCCTCAGATTTTTCTTCTGTTTGCCACCAGCACAAAGCCAACAACCGCGAAGGCCAACAACCAGCCGGCGGTTGAAACAGGAATGATACTGTTTTGGTTTACATACGAATCTGCCGCACGCGCAGCGCCACTCAGCAACACCAGCAAGAACATCGATTTGATAATCAGAGTCGTGCGCATACGCCCCTCCAAAAACACAGGAAAATCAATTAGTTATTTGCTCGGTGTGGCGGGAGTTGTTTCGCTGTTGACTTGAGCTTATGGGCACAATGACACTACGTCAATGATCCGACACCATAATAAAAATCAATGGGCGATGGGCGCATTCGTCAAAATATCGACATGCAATTTATGCAAAGAAATGCGGCTGCAAGGGAGGCTGCGTTTCACGGATGAGAACACGTGGGGGCGGGCCCTGCCCCCTGTGGTTTTATTCGTCTGCGTGGTGAACCACGACCAGCAATTGCGCCGGCTGGGCACCTACCGAGCGTAGTCGATGCGGTGTCTGGGCGTTGAAATGCAAGGCATCGCCCTGCTCCAGCAGCACCCGTTCGTTCATGAAATCCACCTCCACCTGGCCTGCGTGCACGAACAGAAACTCCTCGCCCAGGTGTTCCTTGAACGTGGGGTCGCTGAACTCGGACGGCGGCTGGATCAGGAACGGCAGCAGGCTGCGCTGCCCGACCTGGCTGGTGAGGGCCGCATAGCCCGGCCCTTGCCCATCGCCTACCAGGGCCTGACGTTCGCCATGGCGCACCAGGCTGTAGCGGCTCTGGCCGACCTGTTCTTCGGCGAACAGCTCTTCGACATTGACGTTCAACGCCCGTGCGAGCTTTAGCGCGGCGGCAATCGAGGGTGTATTCAGGCCGCGCTCGACCTTGGACAGGTAGCTTTTGGTCATGCCGGTCTTCTCGGCCAGCATTTCCAGGGTCATTCCCAGTTTCTTACGCAGCAGTTTCAATCGGATAGACATGTGACGCGGGTTTCCCAGGCTGAGGCAGCTCGGCAATGATACGTAAACTGCCCAGGAAATGCTGGGGCTGCTTTGCAGCCCATCGCCGGCAAGCCAGGCTCCCACAAACACAGCATCACTTTCGAGGCATGCGCCGTACCTGTGGGAGCTGGCTTGCCGGCGATGGGCCGCACAGCGGCCCTGCCTTCATGGCATCACAGGCGGTACGTACTGCAGCGTCGTCCCCAGCGCCCACAGCAGCACCAGCACCAACGGCACGTGCACCAGCAACTGCACGAACGAGAAGCCGATCAGGTCACGCGCCTTGAGCCCCAGCACACCCAGCAGCGGCAGCATGTAGAACGGGTTGATCAGGTTCGGCAGGGCTTCGGCCGCGTTGTAGATCTGCACCGCCCAGCCCAGGTGGTACTGCAGGTCGTTGGCCACCAGCATCACGTATGGTGCCTCGATGATCCACTTGCCACCGCCCGAAGGGATGAAGAAGCCCAGCACCGCCGAATACACCCCCATCAGCACGGCATAGGTGTCATGGGTGGCAATCTGGGTGAAGAACAGCGAAATATGGTGGGCCAGGGTCTGTTCATCAACGCCCTTAACCTGGGTGAGAATGGCCGCGATGGAACCGTACAGCGGGAACTGGATCAGCACACCCGTGGTAGTCGGTACGGCGCGCGCCACTGCGTCAAGAAAGCTGCGCGGGCGCCAGTGCAGCAAGGCGCCGAGCATGATGAACAGCAGGTTGTAGGTATTCAGCCCGGAGATCGCGGTAATCGCAGGCTTGGTGGCGAACTCCTGGTAGAGCCAGCCAGCGGCCAGGGCCACCAGCAGCAGGATCAGGATGGGGCTGTGCTCCAGCCACTCACCCGGGCGGGTGCGCTGCGGTGCAGGTGGTGCGGTGAAGCTGGGGTCGACGCCGCAGTCTTCGGCACTGCGCGCGCTGTTCGGGCCCGGGGCCGTGGCGTAGGCGATTAATAGCGAAACCACCACCAGCGCCGCCAACAGGACGCCGGACTGCCAGAGGAAGATGGTTTCAGTGAACGGGATCACCCCGGTAATCGACAGGATCGAAGGTGGCAGGCTGGCCGGGTTGGCCTGCAGCTGCGCCGCCGACGATGACAAACCCAGCGCCCACACCGCGCCCAGGCCCAGGTAGGCGGCCGCGCCGGCGGCGCGGTAGTCCATCTTCAGGTCGGTGCGCCGCGCCAGTGCGCGTACCAGCAGGCCACCGAACACCAGCGACAGGCCCCAGTTGAGCAAGGAGGCCAGCATCGAGATCAGTGCTACCCAGCACACGGCCGAGCGACCATTGCCGGGGATACGCGCCAGGCGATCGATCAGCCGCGCGGCGGGTGGCGAGCTGGCCACCACGTAACCGCCAATGACCACGAAGGCCATCTGCATGGTGAACGGGATCAGGCTCCAGAAGCCGTCACCAAAGGCCTTGGCGGTGTCGGTCGGCTTCGCACCCATGGCCAAAGCACCGATACACACCAGCAGCACAGCAAGGGCGGCGAACACCCAGGAGTCGGGGAACCAGCGTTCGGCCCAGTTGGAACAACGCAAGGCGAAGCGCGCGGAACGGCTGTCTTGGATTTCAGCGGCCACAGTCGAATTCCTTTTATTGGTTTTATCGGATAAATCAGCAAAAACACAAAACCCCTGTAGGAGCAGCCTTGTGCTGCGAAGGGGCCAGTACAGACAAACATTATGTGAATGCCTGCACTGGCCCCTTCGCAGCACAAGGCTGCTCCTACAGGGGAATGTGTGAAACCCTTTGAATCAGAAGGTCATTTCCTTCACATCATCCGGCACGATCAGCTTGCCGGCGGTTTTCGCGATGATCTCTTCAACGCTTACCCCCGGCGCGGTTTCGCGCAGGATGAAGGCGCCGTCTTCGATCTCCAGGTAGGCCAGGTCGGTCAGCACCTTGCGGATGCAGCCGGCGCCGGTCAGCGGCAGGCTGCATTGCGCCAGCAACTTGGACTCACCGTCCTTGGAGGCGTGGGTCATGGTGACGATGATGTTCTCGGCGCCAGCCACCAGGTCCATGGCACCGCCCATGCCCTTGACCAGCTTGCCGGGGATCATCCACGAGGCGATGTTGCCTTGTACGTCCACTTCAAAGGCACCCAGCACGGTCAGGTCGACGTGGCCACCACGGATCATGGCAAACGATTGTGCCGAATCGAAAATCGAGGCGCCGCGGCGAGCGGTGACGGTTTGTTTGCCGGCGTTGATCATGTCGGCATCGAGGGTGCTTTCAGTCGGGAACTCGCCCATGCCGAGCAGGCCGTTTTCCGATTGCAGCATCACATCCATGTCGGCGGGTACGTAGTTGGCCACCAGGGTCGGAATGCCGATGCCCAGGTTGACGTAGTAGCCGTCTTTCAGTTCACGTGCGACGCGTTGCGCCATCTGTTCGCGGGTCAGTGCCATGGTCAGGATCTCTTTGTTGTTCTGGTAGAGGCCGCTCAGGCCTTGACGGTGCGCTTCTCGATACGCTTTTCGAAGGTGCCGACGATGACACGGTCCACGTAGATGCCCGGGGTGTGGATTTCGCTGGGCAACAGCACGCCGGGTTCGACGATCTCTTCCACTTCGACCACGGTGATCTTGCCGGCTGTGGCCGCCAGCGGGTTGAAGTTTTGCGCGGTGTTGCGGTACACCACGTTGCCGTAGTGGTCGGCCTTCCAGCCTTTGACAATGGCGAAGTCACCGGTGATGGATTCTTCAAGGATGTACTTACGGCCATTGAATTCGCGCACTTCCTTGCCCTCGGCAACCGGGGTGCCGTAGCCGGTAGCGGTGAAGAACGCCGGGATTCCGGCACCGCCGGCGCGCATCTTCTCGGCCAGGGTGCCCTGAGGGGTCAGCTCCACATCCAGCTCACCGCTAAGCAGTTGGCGTTCGAATTCGGCGTTTTCGCCCACATAGGAGGCGATCATCTTGCGAATCTGCCGGTCTTCCAGCAACACGCCCAGGCCGAAGCCGTCGACGCCGCAGTTGTTCGACACTACGGTCAGGCCCTTGACGCCGCGTCGCTTGATTTCGCTGATAAGGTTTTCCGGGATGCCGCACAGGCCGAAACCACCGGCCAGCACTGTCATGTTGTCGGTCAGGCCTTCGAGGGCCTGTTCGTAGGTTGCAACGCGCTTGTCCAGTCCGGCCATGCTGATCCGCCTTTTGTAGTTGTAGAACCGACGAGGCTGTCGGTGAGCGTGTGCAGACATCTTCACCGCACGCGACTGATTTGTTAATTTTGTTTTCGTCATCGATTGATAACTTTTACAAAACAAACAATAGGCCTGCCATGAACGTCAAGCAACTGCGTGCCTTTGTCGCCGTGGCCAAGTACCAGAGCTTCGCCCAGGCCGGTGAGCACCTGCATATCTCGCAGCCCGCCCTGAGCCTGACCATCAAGGCCCTGGAAGAAAACCTCGGCGGCGCCCTGCTCAGCCGCACCACCCGCAGCGTCAGCCTGACTGCCGAGGGCGAGGTGTTGCTACCGCTGGCACGGCGCCTGCTGGCAGACTGGGACGACACTGAAGAGATGCTGCGCCAACGCTTCACCCTGCAACTGGGCCGGGTGTCGGTGGCGGCCATGCCCGCCTTTGCCGGCAACCTCCTGCCCCACTCGCTCAAGGTGTTTCGCCAACGCTACCCCAAGGTCAACGTCACGGTGCATGACGTGATCAACGAACAGGTGCTGGAACTGGTACGCCATCGCCGCGTCGAACTGGGCATCGGCTTCGAGCCGGACAACATCGACGGGCTGGACTTCCACCCGTTGTACCTGGACCGCTTCGTCGCGGTGGTCCCGGCCGACTCGCCCTTGGCGCTGCTGCCCCAGGTAAGCTGGGCACAGCTGATGGCCGAAGACTTCGTGGCCCTGCAACGCCCTTCGGCGGTGCGCCTGCTGATGGAGCAGAATGTGGCCGCCCACCACGGCAAACTGGCCGTGGCATTCGAGAGCCACCAGTTGGCAACCATTGGCCGCATGGTCGCCAGCGGCCTGGGGGTCAGTGCCGTGCCGGCGCTGTGCATCAACCAGATGCAGGAACTCGGCGCCCGCTGCATCACCCTGGTAGAGCCAACGGTCGAGCGGCGCATCGGCGTGATTGCCCTCAGCGAACACAAGCTTTCCACTGCAGCGCAAGCGCTGCTTGAGGTTCTGCTTTCCAATACCCGCATCCCGGAGGTGACATGCGTTACGTGAAACTGGCAGGTTCGAGCGTTCCGGCCATTGGCCAGGGCACCTGGTACATGGGTGAAGACCCCGGCCGCAAGGCTGCCGAGGTAGCAGCCCTGCAACAGGGTATCGAGTTGGGCCTGACCCTGATCGACACCGCCGAGATGTATGCCGAAGGCGGCGCGGAAGAAGTGGTTGGCCAGGCCATTGCCGGGCGCCGCGACCAGGTATTTCTGGTCAGCAAGGTGTACCCGCACAATGCCAGCCGACGCGGTATGGCGGCCGCCTGCGAGCGCAGCCTCACCCGCCTGGGTACCAACTGCATCGACCTGTACCTGCTGCATTGGCGTGGCCAACACCCGCTGGAGGAAACCGTCGAAGCCTTCGAGCGTTTGCGCGAGCAAGGCAAGATCAGGCGCTGGGGCGTGTCCAACTTCGACGTCGACGACCTGCGCGAACTTCACAACCCTGAATGCGCAACCAACCAGGTGTTGTACAATCCGGCCCAGCGTGGCATCGAGTTCGACCTGCTGCCATGGTGCGAAAAGCGCGCGCTGCCGACCATGGCCTACTGCCCGCTGGCCCAGGCCGGGCGCTTGTTGCAGCACCCGGTGCTGGCAGAAATCGCCGAGCGGCATGGCGCCACACCGGCCCAGGTCAGCCTGGCCTGGGTGACCCGCAGTGATGGGGTGATCGCCATCCCCAAGGCCGTGGCGCCCGAGCATGTGCGGCTGAATGCAGCCGCAGGGGCACTGACCTTGAACAGCGAAGACCTGCGGGCGATCGACCGGGCGTTCCCGGCGCCGACGCGCAAGCAGCGGTTGGCGATGGTGTAGGGCGAGCGCAATCCGGGCCAGGACGCGATCCCTGTGGGAGCGGGCACGCCCGCGAACACCGGCAACGCCGGTGCCATGCAACGCGGTGGCTGCTTCGCGGGCACGCCCGCTCCCACAAGGATCCTTGCAAGGCCCAAGATTTGAGCACACCGCCTGTTCGCATAATTGCGGCGCCGGGGGTTAGTGAAAATCCCGGCTGCGCACATCCAGCCCTTGCAGCAACGGGCTCACATCTTCCAGCCGCCGGGCAATCAAGTGCCGCACGCCATTCTCCTGCTCCAGCCGCCCACTGACCTTGAGCAACTTCGACCCCACCAGCGCCCGACGCTGCCGTTCGGCAATGTCCCGCCATACCACCACGTTGACCATCCCGTGCTCATCTTCCAGGGTGACAAAGGTCACTCCGCTGGCGGTCTGTGGCCGTTGGCGGCCTACTACCAGCCCCGCCACGGAAATGTTGTCGCCATGCTCGACGCCTTGCAGCTCACTCGAACTGCGACACCCCAGCGCCCTCAGGCGTGAGCGCAACAAGGCCAGCGGATGCGGCCCCAGCGTGGTGCCCAGGGCCTGGTAATCGGCCATCAGGTCTTCACCTACGGTTGGCGCAGGCAAATCCACTGGCGTTTCAGGCACCGCTTGCACCTCGGCGAACAGGGGCAGCTGCGGCTGCACCGCCGCCACCTGCCAGCGTGCCTGATGCCGGTCACTGGCCAAGGCACGCAGGGCCCCGCCATCGGCCAGGCGGGCTCGGGCCCTTGAGTCGAGCCCTGCACGCAGGCAAAGGTCTTCGACATCGCGCCATGGCCGTTGCGCCCTTGCCTGCTCCAGGCGCCTGGCATCGGCCTCGGCCAAACCGCGCACCAGGCGCAAGCCCATGCGAATAGCCAATGTGCCTTCGGCATCAGGCTCGAGGGTGCAGTCCCACTCGCTGTGGCAGACATCGACCGGCCGTACTTCGATACCTTGGCGCCGAGCCTCTTGCAACAACTGGTCAGGGCTATAGAAGCCCATGGGCCAGCTGTTGACCAACGCGCAGGTAAAGATTGCCGGTTCATGGCACTTCAGCCAGCTGCTGGCATAACACAGCAAGGCAAAGCTGGCTGCGTGCGATTCCGGGAAGCCATAGCTGCCAAAACCCTTGATCTGCTCGAAGATGCGCTCGGCAAACGCCAGGTCGTAACCATTGCGCAGCATGCCTTGCACCAGCCGCTCACGGTGCGGCTCCAGGCCACCGTGGCGCTTCCAGGCCGCCATGCTGCGGCGTAGCTGGTCGGCCTCGCCCGGCGTGTAATCAGCGGCTACCATGGCCAGCTCCATCACCTGCTCCTGGAACAGCGGTACGCCCAAGGTGCGCTCGAACACTTCCTTGAGCTGCGGCGATGGGTAGGTTACCGGTTCCTGCTTCAGGCGCCGGCGCAGGTACGGGTGCACCATGTCGCCCTGGATCGGCCCAGGGCGGACAATCGCCACTTCGATGACCAGGTCATAGAACGTGTTGGGCCGCAGCCGGGGCAGCATGGCCATCTGCGCACGCGACTCGATCTGGAACACCCCCATGGTCTCGGCGCGGCTGATCATCGCGTAGGTGGCCGGGTCTTCGCCGGGGATGGTGGCCAGGGTCAGTTGCTGGCCGCGATGGTGCTGCAGCAGGTCAAAGCAGCGGCGCAAGGCACTGAGCATACCCAATGCCAGCACGTCGACCTTGAGCAGGCCGAGCATGTCCAGGTCGTCCTTGTCCCACTGGATCACCGTGCGCTCCGCCATCGCGGCATTCTCCACCGGCACCAACTGGTCGAGTGGCTGCTGGGAGATGACAAAGCCGCCCGGGTGCTGCGACAGGTGCCGAGGGAAGCCGATCAGCTCGCCAGCCAGCACCAGTACCCGCCGCAGTGAAGGGCTGCCGGCCTCAAAGCCGGCCTCGGCCAGGCGCTGGTCATCGGGAATGCGGTCGCTCCAGCGACCACAGCATTTGGCCAGCGCATCTACCTGGTCCACCGGCAAACCCAATACCCGCGCCACATCGCGCACCGCACCTGCGGCGTGGTAGGTGTTGACCACCGCCGTCAGCGCCGCACGGTGTCGGCCATAGCGGCGAAACACATACTGGATCACCTCTTCGCGCCGGTTGTGCTCGAAGTCCACGTCGATATCAGGCGGCTCGTTGCGTTCACGCGACAGGAAGCGCTCGAACAGCAGGCGATGCTGCATGGGGTCGAGCTCGGTAATGCCCAGCACGAAACACACCACCGAGTTGGCCGCCGAACCGCGGCCCTGGCACAAGATGCGTTGGCTGCGGGCGAAGGCAACGATGTCGTGCACGGTCAGGAAGTAGCTTTCGTAACCAAGTTCCTCGATCAGCGCCAACTCCCTGGCCAGTACGTCACGCACCTTGTCACTCGGACCGCCTGGCCAGCGTAGTGGCAAGCCTTGCTCGCACAGTTCACGCAACCAGCTTGCCGGGGTATGGCCCTGGGGCACGAGTTCGCGCGGGTACTGGTATTTCAACTCGCTCAGGTCAAATTGGCAGCGCTCGGCAATGGCCAAGGTCTCGGCCAGCAGGTCGGCAGGATAGAGTTCGCCCAATTGTGCCTGGCTGCGCAGGTGCCGCTCACCATTGGCAAACAGAAAGCGCCCGGCCTCGGCCACCTGGCAATGCTGGCGGATGGCGGTCATGCAGTCCTGCAACGCACGGCGACCGCGCACATGCATGTGCACATCGCCACAGGCCACGGCGCGGATACCCACTTCAGCCGCAAGGCCTCGCAAGCGTTGCAGGCGCAGGGCATCGTCACTGCCTCGGTGCAGGTGCACGGCCAGCCACAGGCGTTCGCCGAACACACTGCGTAACCACTCACCCGTGGCCATGTCGGCGCAGTCGTCGGCCACCCATAGCGCCAGCAGCCCTTGATGGTGCTGCTGCAGGTCGTCGCGAAACAGCTGGTACTCACCCTTTTGCGCCCGCCGCCGGGCCCGCGTGATCAGCGCGCACAAACTCTGGTAACCGGCCAGGTTCTCTACCAGCAGCACCAGCTTGGGGCCGTCCTGCAGATGCACCTCACTGCCCACGATCAGCCGCAACTGATGCGCCTTGGCAGCCTGCCAGGCCCGAACGATTCCGGCCAGGGTGCATTCGTCAGTGATCGCCAGGGCCTGGTAGCCCTGCTCACGCGCGCGCCGAAACAGCTCGTCGGCGCTCGACGCCCCGCGCTGGAAGCTGAAGTTGGACAGGCAATGCAGCTCGGCATACCCCGGCGTGCTCATGCGAACCAGCCCTGCAGCCACAGCGGGCCGGCCTGGCCCAGGTCGCGGTAGGCCCAGCCGCGCAGGCCGTCACGAGTTTCGATGCGGTAATAGTCGCGGCGCACGTCGCCGCCATCCCACCAGCCCGACTCGATGCGTTCGGCCTGGCCCTGTACCTGGTAGCTGGCGTCGTCCAGCGCCATTGGGGCCGACAGCAGCCAGCCCGGGCGACTGCCTGGGGCAACCGGCATGCTGCCTTGGACGCCTTGCTCGGTCAGCTGCCAGGCGCATTCGGGGCGGTGATCGGCTGCAGCGCTCAGCCCCTTAACGGCCTCATCCCCCAGACGAGCGCGCAGCCGTTCGCGCAATTGTTCCCAGGGTTGTGCCTGCTGCGCACGGGGGTCGAACAACGCCTGGTGCTGCGGCACGAAGGGTGGCAGGTCCTCGGCAACCAGCCGCAGGTTGCGCACGGGGGCAGGAATGCGCAGCGGCTCCAGGCGCCCACGGGCCAGTTCGAACAGCATGGCGGCATCGCGTTCGGCAGCCAGCAGGCCTACCTTGAGCAGGGTGTCCGGCCCTTCGGCATGTTCCAGGTGTAGGCAAAAGCGCTGCACGCCACAGTCGCGCCCGGCGAGGAATGCGGCAAGGTCGTTGAGCATGCGCCGCAGCGGGAACAGCAGCGCCTGGTGCGACTCGACGTCGAAGTTCAGTTCCAGCCGGGTTTCGAAACGGTCCGGTGGCTGGTAGAAGTCCAGGCCCAGATTGCGCAGGCCAAGCAGCTGGTCGAGGTGCAACTGCACCTGGGCCGCAAAACGCTTGGCCAATGTATCGCGCGGCAAGGACAGTACCTGGCCCAGTTGGCGCAGGCCCATGCGGGCAAAGGCTTCGGCGGCGTCTGCCGGCAAGCCGACACGCGTGATGGGCAGGCCTAGCAGGGCCGCACGGGTGGCGTCGGCATCGCCCACGGCCAAACCGTCATGACCATTGGCAAGCATGCGCGCCGCCACCGGGTTGCTGGCCAGAACGATGCGTTGGCGCAGGCCCAGATCTGCCAGCTCCTGGCGCAGACGTGCCTCGAACAAGGGCCAGGGGCCGAACAGTTGCAGGCTGGAGCCTACTTCCAGTAGCAACGCCCGCGGGTAATGCAGGCTGACCTGGGCACTGAAGCGATAGGCCCAGGCCGCCAGCAATTGCTGCACCTGTTCGATACGCCTGGGGTCGGCTTCAACGCAGGTGAAACCCTCCGCCAGGGCACGTGCCGCCGTCAGGGTCTGCCCTGCACGCAACCCGAGTGCGGCCGCTGCCGGGCTGACCGCTTGCAATACCCGGCGCTGGGTAGGCCCGCCAAGCAGCACCAACGGTGTGTCGGGGTCGTCACGCTCACGCAGGACCGTGTCCAGCGCCAGCTGCGGGAGCAGGATGCAGGCCCAGAGCATGGTGCATCAGCCCCGCCCCGGGCAGGCGATGGGCAGCGCCGGTGGCATGCCGCCCCGGCTTTTCAGCACACGCCACTGCGCCGGACGGGTGTCGACGGCAACCCGCAGCGCTGCTGGCGACGGGTTGTGTGCTGCCTGGTGCGGCCGGCAGGCGAATGCCAGCGCCTGGCCGGTTTCTGCGGCCACCTGCAAACGCCGCAGGGCCCGGTCATCGGCACGTTCAGGCCAGCACAGCACAGCCGCGCAACTGCCCGAGCGCAGGCACTGCTCGGCGGCCCACAGGGCATCGGCAGGGGCGGCATCCACCTGCACCAGCCAGCGCAGGTCTACCCCCGCTGCCTGCCAGGCCGGTGCGTAAGGAATGAACGGCGGCGCCACCAGTACTACCCGGCTGCCTTCAGCACTCAGCCGCGCCAGTGTGGGCCACAGCAGTTGCAGTTCGCCGCAACCGGGGCTGGCCAGTAGCAATTCGCTGAGAGCCGCCGCCGGCCAGCCGCCCTCAGGCAGGCGCTCGTCAAGGGCAGCATGGCCGGTCGGCTGCAAGCCGAGTGGCCGTGCCTGGGCCTGCCGGCCGCGCCAGACACGGCGCTGGTCGAGCAGCCTGTCGAGGTCGACCACCGCGCCCATCAGTCACGCCTCAGCAGGCCGCAGAACACGCCTTCGATGAAAAATTCCTGTTCAGGCTGCACATCGATGGGTGCATAGGCCGGGTTGCGTGGCAACAGCCGGTAACCGCTGCCCTGGCGTTGCAGGCGCTTGATGGTCACTTCGCCGTCCAGGCGCGCAACCACGATCTGGCCATCACGGGCGTCGGCCTGTTGAAGGATGCCGACCAGGTCACCGTCGAAGATGCCGTCGTCGACCATCGAATCGCCACGCACTTTAAGCAGGTAGTCAGGGGTACGACGGAACATGCTGGGGTCGAGCAGCAACTGTTCGTGGATATCGAGGTCCGGGCCGATGGGTGCACCCGCCGCCACCTGGCCCAGCACCGGCACTTCAAGGATTTCCGGCCGACGCAGCGGTTCGGCCAGGCGAATGCCCCGCGCCTGGTTCGGCGTGACATCAATGTAACCGGCCTGGCACAGGGCAGTGATGTGCTTGCGCGCAACGCTGCGCGAAGCAAAACCGAAGCGCGTGGCGATATCGGCCAGGCTCGGTGGCTGCCCTTGGTCGGCAATGCGCTCGCGGATGAATTCGAAAATGGCGCGGCGTTTGGGGGTAAGATTGTCCATGGAGCACATTTGTACTCTTTTCGGAGCACGCTGAACAGCCCCCTTCGTCGTCAGATCTCGTCCTGACCACGTTGGCTGGATGTATTTGCACACTCATGGCTTTGAGATGGCGCTCAGCGGGTTCCGGCGCCTTGACCTGGGCGCCCAAAAATCACTGTGCAGCTATCGCGCCCCCACCCTCGCTAACCCGGTCTGTAACGTAAAAAAGCCGCATACTGGCGGCTTTTCGACAATCCTTTCAAGCTAAGCCGAAGGGCTGTCGGTGACCTTGTCGACGTAGGCTTCCATAAACCAATCAGGTTGGTCTTCAGTCTTGTACACGAGGGATGTACCGTCAGTGATCTCAGCCAGCCAGATAGAGCTTTCCCCCGAGTTGTCGAATATATAGGCTCGGTTGGAGGCAGCGACTGCCTCAGGCAACAGCTTGAGTGACCGATGGTAACGCTGAACTATCTTGTCGACCGGAACGTTGTGACCACCGTCATCAGCACGGTTAGCCACTCGGTTAATATTGATTTTCGGCGTGTCGGTAGCCACGAAATAAAGGTACGTGCGATAGCCCTTTTCCTGAGCCTGAAGCATGAATGCGACCTTATCGTACGACGACATCACCGTCTCGAACGTAAAGCTGACGCGATTGTCCAGGAGTTTATGCCTGATGAAATCAGCGATCACCGAAGCGTGGTATGAATTGAAGTCGATGCGACGAACATCGAGATGAAACCCGTCGATGTCAAACAAGCCAGCCTGCTCTTGCAGCTGCTCTTTCTGAATAAGACCGTGTGCAGCGAAGAAAGCACTGAACTCGTCAGTAGTTGCCTGGACATTGAACGAGGCGAGGTCGACAAACCCTTCTGCTTTCGCTGCTTTCTCGATTTCGTCCGCGTTTACATAGGTATTTATCAGGCCAGCCGGGACCTGCTCTTTTATGGTGCTTTTACCCGACCCATTTGGCCCCGCAAACATGCGTAGTCTAGGCACCGGCACTGGCGCTGACTCGCTGAACCTGGATAGGTCGGCCAACGTTCACCTTTCGACGCGGCTTGGCCTCGCCGACTACCGTCGCCGAACCATCGGCCTTGGATTCGACCAGGCAATTGCCCTGCACCCTTATCACCGTGTGTCCGGCTGCAAGCGCACGGACATAGGCACTGCGGGTCGCACCTTCAGCAACTGCTGGTATCTCGCCTTCAAGGTACCGAATCTCTTTTTCAGTGAGACTATTTTTTTTCCGCATACCTTTCTCCTCAGAGGGATGGACGTGGTTGGTACCATTCTAGCCACGTTAGGCATTTTACAGAAGCATCAGACCAGTTGATCGCGCTCCTCAGGCGTGCGAGGTGACCTGATAGCCAACGAATCAATTGAGTCCAGCTCCCGGGATTTTCGATATCATCCTCGCGTTTGTGACTTTGCTCTGGATATCCCATGCTGACCGCCCTGCTGTTCGACCTCGACGGAACCCTCACCGACACCGACACCCTGCACCTGCAGGCCTTTCGCCAACTGCTGCGTGAACATGACGGCCGCGAACTGAGCCAGGCGCAGTTCGATGCCCAGGTCAGCGGCCGCGCCAATGGCGAGCTGTTCGCCGAGCTGTTCAGCGGCGCGAGCGTCGAGCAGTGCCAGGCGCTGGCCGAC
Source organism: Pseudomonas putida W15Oct28 (assembly GCF_000708715.2). Lineage (GTDB taxonomy): Bacteria > Pseudomonadota > Gammaproteobacteria > Pseudomonadales > Pseudomonadaceae > Aquipseudomonas > Aquipseudomonas putida_R. The sequence continues at coordinate 101,604 of NZ_JENB01000006.1, forward strand.
CGCAAGGAAGCGCTGTTCCGCGACATGTCGCCATCTCTTGCGCCGATGCCAGGCCTGTTGCGCCTGCTGGACCATGCCCAGGCCCATGACATGGGCATGTGCGTGGTAACCAACGCACCGCGGCTGAACGCCGAACACATGCTGAACGCCATGGGCCTTGGCCAGTGGTTCGAGCATGTGCTGGTGGCCGAGGAGCTGGCGCGGCCCAAGCCAGACCCGCTGCCTTACCTCACCGGCCTGCAGCGGCTGGGCGCCGAGGCCGGGCAGGCGCTGGCCTTCGAGGATTCATTGCCGGGGGTGGCGGCAGCCAGTGGCGCGGGGATCTTTACCGTGGGCGTGGCTACGACGCAGACGCCGGAGCGGTTGTTGGAAGCGGGTGCCAAGCTGGTTGTGAATGACTTCAATGACCCGGCATTGTGGGCATTTATCGAGCGTATGGCTTGAGGTGTGGGGTGTGTTTCAGATCGAGCGCCGCCCGCGCGGCGCTTCGCAGCACAAGGCTGCTCCTACATCTGTTTCGGGCCAATTATTCCTGAGGCAGAGGTGCGCGGCCCCTTGGTGTTCACCTCGATATCGTGTCGGGCAAACCAGGCGGTCGCGCGCGTTGGCCCAGGTGTTACTGGCCCGAAACAAATGTAGGAGCAGCCTTGTGCTGCGAAGCGCCGCGCGGGCGGCGCTCGATCTCAAACACCCCATAACTCTATAGCCATACTCACCCAGGCCCCCATGCTCATCGACGAAGAACTGACGCTCAAAAAGCTGGAAACCTTTCTCGCCTTCATGCGCACCGGCAACCTCGGCCGCGCGGCTGCCGAGTTGTCCACCAGCGCCGTCAGCGTGCACCGCGCCATCCACTCGCTGGAAAGCGCCCTGCGCTGCCCGTTGTTCAAGCACGAAGGCCGCCAGCTGATCCCGCTGGAAAGCGCCTACGTGCTGGAAAAGAAAGCCCGGCAGCTGATTCAGGACGCCGAGCAGATGGTGCGCCACACCCGTGAGGCCGCGGGGTTCTACGCCGAGCGCTTCCGCCTGGGTGCGCTCTATTCGCTGACGGTAAAAACCGTGCCCAAACTGGTCATGGGCCTGAAACTGCGCCGCAGCGAGCTGAACATCGACCTCACCCTGGGTTCCAACGTCGACTTGCTGCAGCGCCTGAAAAACCACGAGCTGGAAGCTATCCTGGTGTCACTCGACGAAAGCGTCAGCGACCCGGCCTGCGAGCAGCTGGCGCTGTTCTCCGACGACATCTTCCTTGCTGTCCCCACCGACTCGCCCTTCGCCGAACAGGCCGAGGTGGACCTGGCCGACCTCGCCGACTCCACCTTCATCACCCTGACCCAAGGCTTCGCCACCCACCGCGATGGCGCGCGGGTGTTCCAGCAGGCCGGCTTCGAGCCCAAGGTAGCCATGCAGGTGAACGACATCTTCACCCTGCTGAGCATGGTCAGTTCGGGTGTGGGCTTTGCCCTGCTGCCCGGGCGCATCGCGGCGGTGTACGAAAACCGCGTCAGGCTGATTGCCTTGAAGCCGCAATACCGCTTGCAGCAGCACATTGGCGTGGTGTTTCTGAAAGCGCGGGAGCGGGAGCCCAACTTGCTGGCACTCCTTGCAGAGTGCCGGATGTACAGCCGGGATAACTGAACCTGCGCCACTACTGGCCAGCGCAGGTTCAGGGGGCCCTCCACGCATTGGCGACAAGCGAAGCCCTGCTCGCGTGCCACCCTTGCAGCAAAACCGCCAACGCCGCCAGGCCGGCAGGAATCAGCAATGATGCGAACACTTGGGCAAAGCTCCAGCCCAGCGCCAGCATCTGGGCCCCGGCAAAGGCGCTGAGCACGGCGCCAATGCGCCCGATGCCGCTCATCCAGCTGGCCCCGGTCGCCCGGGCTTCAGTGGGGTAAAAGGCCGCCGCCAGTGCATTCATGCCAACGCTCGCGCCATTCAGCCCAAAGCCCACGGCGCAGGCAATGGCGCACAGCCAGGCGAAATCCCCCGCCACCTGGCCAATCGTGAAGATAACCGCGCCGCTGAACAGAAACGTCAGCATCAGTACGCGCTGCGGGTTACAGCGGTCCATGGCCCAGCCTGTTGAAATCGCCCCTGCCGGGCCGCCAATCTGAAAACAGGCCGTGACAATGGCGGCTTCGGACACCGAAAAACCACCGCCCTCCTTCACCAGCGTCGGCAACCAGCCGCTGAACAGGTACACCAGAAACAGCGCCAGCACATAGCCAGCCCAGAGCATGCAAGTACCGAAGCGGTAGCGCGGCGAGAGGATAGTGCCAATCGCGCCGCCAGTGCCTTGGGGTTTGGCGGGCATGACGAAGGTACTGTCGCCGTTGACATGCTCAGGGGCCAGGCGGCGGACAATGGCCAGAATGCGCTGGCGGTCTGCGCCTTTGCTGACCAAAAAAGTGACCGATTCCGGCAGCCGCCAATACAGCAGTGGCAGGACCAGCAGTGGCAACACCCCGCCCAGCACCAGCACACTGCGCCAACCCAGGTTGGGAATCATCCAGGCGCTGACGAAACCACCCATCGCTGCCCCCAGGGAGAACCCGCAGAACGCCAGGGTGATCAGCAGCGAGCGGCTGCGCGCAGGGGCGTATTCGCTGACCAGCGTGCTGGCATTGGGCATGGCAGCACCCAGGCCCAGGCCGGTAAGAAAGCGCAGCGCGACCAGGGTTTCCAGGTTTGGGGAAAAGGCCGAGGCCAGGGTCCAGGTGCCGAACAGCAGCACGCTGCACAGCAATACCGCCTTGCGCCCGTAGCGGTCAGCCAGTGGGCCGGCAATCAGGGCGCCAAGGGCCAGGCCAATCAGCGCGGCGCTCAATACCGGGCCCAGGCTTTGCGCATCCAGGCCCCAGTCGCTTTTCAGTTGCGGGGCAATGAAGCCGATGATGGCCACGTCCAGGCCGTCCAGGGCAATGATCAGGAAGCCGAGGAACACCACCCATTTCTGGTAGCGGCCGATGGGTTGCTGGTCGATCAGTTGGCGCACGTCGAGCGTGTTGTTCATGGGTATCACCTGTTGTTGTTTTTATGACGGTGTTTCGGGGTCTCTGTGGGAGCGGGCTTGCCCGCGAAGCAGGCCACGCGTTGGATGGCACGGGCTTCGCCCGTGTTCGCGGGCAAGCCCGCTCCCACAGTGATCGCGCAAACTTTTAGATTTTGATCAAGACAGTTGCTCCCACAAGTACGCTGTAAGGACTGTCACCTGATTACCAGGCTGGGTAAGCGCACCGGCCGGATGATCCGTGTTTCCTGTGCCACCACCAGGTCACGGGTGGCGTGCAGATACGCGGCAAAGTCCGGGTCGGCATCCCGCGCCGCACTACGCTTTTCAAAGTCATCGAGGCTGTCATAACCCCACAGGTGCACCACCTGGTTCAGCGGCCCGATGCTGCTGGTGTAGAACGCCAGCGGTGCGCCGAGGTGGCGCAGCAGGATCGGCATCGCCAACTGGTCGAAGGCTTCGAGAAAGGCCGCCATGCAGCGCGGGCGGATGGTGTAGATGCGGTGATCGACCACAGCCTTGTCCATCACGCCACCTCCCGCGCATTGCCCGCCGCCGCCAGCCCCTGCTCGACACCGCCCAGGTGGCGCCCGGTGATGTAGCCAAAGGTCATGATCGGCCCCAGGGTAATGCCGGCACCAGGGTAGTTGCCGCCCATGATGCTGGCGCGGTCGTTACCCACCGCATACAGCCCTTCGATGGCCTGCCCGCCGGCGGCCAGCACTTCACCGACCACGCTGGTGCGCAGCCCGTCGAAGGTGCCCAGGTCGCCCATGACCACCTTCACGGCAAAGTACGGCCCCTCGCCCACCGGCGCCACGCAGGGGTTGGGCTGTTGCTGTGGGTCGGCCAGGTAGCGGTTGAAGCTGGTACTGCCGCGGCCGAACTGGCGGTCCTCGCCGTGCACTGCGCCAAGGTTGTAGTCGCGCACGGTCCGTTCCAGCCCTTGCGCATCGATCCCGGCCTTGCCTGCCAGCTCGGCCAGGGTCTTGCCCTTGAGCAGGTAGCCGTTACGCAACAAGGGGCCCGTCGGCATCGGTGCAGGCTTGGCGAAACCCAGGCCGTACTTGGCCAGGGTGCGGCGGTCGCACACCAGCCACATGGCGGTTTCCGCCTGCCCGGCGCAAGCCTCGATCAACGCGGCACCCACGTCGTGGTAGGCGTTGGACTCGTTGGTGAAACGCTGGCCCGAACGCAGCACCCCGATCACACCCGGCTTGTAGCGGTCGAGCAGATGCGGAAAGGCGATGTAACGCCCGGCACCCACCGGCACCTTCGACACGGGCATCCAGGCTGCTGGCGCTTGCAGGCGGATATCGACCTTGGCCCCCAGCGCCTCGGCCATGCGCGCACCATCGCCGGTATTACCCGCTGGCACCGGTGAAAAATGCTCACCACCTCGACGCACATGCGGGTAGGCCTGGCGCAACCGTTGCAGGTCATGGGAGAACCCACCACAGGCCAGCACCACCCCGCGACGGGCCTGAATGCGCAGTTCGCTGTCGCCTTGCCCGGCCAATGCCCCCACCACCCGAACACCGTCGCGCAGCAGCTGCCGCGCCGGGGTGCCGGTGAGGATCGGGATGCCCAGGTCCAACGCCGAGCGCACCAGGCGCGCCGCCAAGGCATTGCCGCTAGTGACCTGGGTGCCGCGGCGATACAGGGCCAGCTCCTTCAGGTGGGTCAGCAGGCGCCTGGCCACATACACGAACGACGTCAACGAGCGGGTAACATTGAAGAAGTGCTTGAGGTCGGCATTCGACGAGTTGAACATCATGCCGATGAAGGTGATGGTTTTCAGCGGTGGGCGCAGGCGTGCCATGTCCGGCCCGAGGCCACGGATGTCGTAAGGTGCGGCCAGTATCGAGCGGCCGACATCGACGCCACCCTCAACTTGCGGGTGATAGTCGGGGTACAGCGTAGGCACGAACTTGACGGCGGTTTCCCGCTCGAAAAACTCCACCATTTGCGGTCCGTAGCGCAAGAACGCCTCGACCCCCGCCGCATCAAAACAGGCACCGGTTTCGTTGCGCAGGTAAGTCATGGCCGCCTCCGGGCTGTCGTTGGCCCCGTGCCTGTTGCCAGGCACCCACAGCACACCGCCGGAAAACGCCGTGGTACCGCCAAAACAGTCGTCTTTTTCGATGACGATCACGTCAAGGCCATGCTTCTTCGCTGTAATCGCCGTCGCCAGGCCACCGGCGCCCGCGCCGACCACCAGCACATCGCAGTTACGTGTGGTCATGAGCGTGCCCCCTCAAAGCCTGGGCGTGGGATCAGCGCCATGGGCATGCTTTCGAGCCCGCCATCCACGGTCAGCTCTGCGCCGTTGATGTAGTCGGCGCGCCGGCTGGCCAGAAACAGCACGGCTTCGGCGATATCCTGTGGTTCACCGATGCGCTGGTTGGCGGTCATGGCGCTGCGCTGGCGTTCGATTTGCGGGTCGGCATAAAACGCTGCGGACAACGGTGTGCGGATCAACCCTGGGCACACTGCGTTGCTGCGCACACCTCGCGGCCCCCATTCCACGGCAATCTGCCGCGACAGCATGCTGACCCCGGCCTTGGCCGCACTGTAGGCACCGCTGTTGGGTTGCGGGTAGTGGGCGGCGATCGAGGCCACGTGCACGATACGGCCCTCGCCCCGGGCCAGCATCGAACGGCCGAAGGCCTGGGCACACAGCAGGTAACCCGTGAGGTTGACCGCCAGCACCTGGTTCCATTGCTCCAGGGTCAGCACTTCCAGCGCACCGGGGCGCAGCACGCTGGCATTGTTGACCAGTACATCGCAGCGCCCATGCAGCGCCTGAACCTGGGCAGCAGCCTGCTCCACGCTGGCCGGGTCGGCGATGTCGCAGCCCAGGGCGCTGACCTCACCGACACTGTGTTCACCCAGGGTGGCAGCCAGTTCACGGCATTTGTCCAGGTCACGGTCGAGCAGCACCACATGGGCGTGCTGCTCGACCAGGGCGCCGGCCAACGCCGCGCCAATACCACCGGCGGCGCCGGTGACCACGCATACGGCCGAGTCCAGGCCCAGCCATTGAGAGGGGATCTTGTTGTTGTGCATGCTGCTCTCCAGAGTGTCGCTTCATCTGGGCCACAGCCTAGGGCCGGCAGGCACACCGGCAGAATGGACAAAACCTGCAACCAGCCCCACATTCCCGACAATTTTCGCCCTGCCGCCTCAAGCCTGCAGGCAGCTGTGGCACAGTAGCCAGGTACCGAACAGAACAATTACAACACCATGAACAAGATCCCCAACTACGCCCTGTACGGTGAAACCGCACAACCGGTGTGGCACGAAGCCCTGCATGTGGAGCAGATCTCCCAGCGGTCTGGCGCACACAACTGGGAAATTGCCGCGCACCGTCATGAAGGCTTGCTGCAGTTGCTGTACCTGCAAAGCGGCGGCGGTGAAGTGCTGTTCGACAGTGACCGGCTCCAGGTGCAGGCCCCCTGCGTGGTGTATGTGCCGGCGCAAGTGGTGCATGGTTTCCACTGGGCCGGTCAGGTCGAGGGCCAGGTGATCACCGCCGCCCAGCACCCGCTGGAAAGCATTGCCCAGGTGCTGGCACCCAACCTGCTGGTGCAGGTGCGCAAACCACAGGTGATCGCCCTGCCGTCGTGGGCAGCCGACGAAGACCCGTTGCTGCCGCTGTTCATGGCTTTGCGCGAGGAGTACCACAATCGCGCCCGTGAGCATGTGGCCAGCAGCATGGCCCTGTTGCTGACGCTGCTCATCCAGGTGCTGCGCCATGAACCGCACCTGCCCCACGGCGAGCAGCGCCCAGTGTCAAGGCGCAGCCAGCAACTGACCGCTTTTCGTGAGTTGGTGGACATGCATTACCGCGCCCATTGGCCACTGGCGGACTACGCCGCCGAGCTCGGCATGACCCTGGCTACGCTGGGGCGGTTGTGTCAGGAGCACCTGGGCATGACGCCCATGAACGTGATCAATGCCCGGCTGGTGCTGGAGGCCAAGCGCATGCTGGGGCATTCGAGCCTGAGTGTGAAAGAGATCGCCCATGAGCTGGGGTTTGCCGATGTGGGGTATTTCAGCCGGTTCTTCCGCAAGCATGCGGGGGTGAGCCCTAGCGGGTTTCGCGAGGGCCAATAACACCTGCAGGATTTTGCTGTGGCCTGCACGGGCCTCTTCGCAGCACAAGGCTGCTCCTACTGGAGCACGCTATACCTGTAGGAGCAGCCTTGTGCTGCGAAGAGGCCGGTACAGGTCAGCACTAGACCGCCAAGGCCCGCTGCACATCGCCTACTGTGGTCGCCAGGCTGCTCAGGTGCAAATTCAACACCCGCTCCACCGGTGCCTGATCCAGCGGCCAGTGCAAGGCAATGCTCCCGGCCAGGCGCCCATCGGCATGCACCGGCAAAGCAATGGCGCGGATCAGGAAGGGCAAGCGCACCGGATACTCCCAGTACCCTTCGGTCCGCTGGCCAAAGCCCTTGTGTGCGTCTTCTTCGATATTGCGCAGCACCTTTTCATCGCGCAGCCGCTCATGGGCCGCCAGGCGCTGGACCTCATCGACCGCCAGCTCACCCAGGCAGGCCCGCCCCATTGCCGAGTGAAAAAGGCTGGCATGCTGCCCGACGATCTGGCAGGTATGCGGGTACCGCTTGCGCAATACCTGGGGGATGGCGCTTTCCATCACCTCCAGCCGCTCGCCGTCGAAACACGACAGGTCCACCACCAGCCCGGTGCGCTCGCTCAGGTCCAGCAGCATCGGTGCGGCACTTTCCACCAGGCGCCGCTTGAAGCGCATCTGCCGGTCGCCGAACAGCCGCCGCGCGCACAGCCGATAACGCCGGTCGCTAAGGCCACGGTAGACCCAGCCCTGCTCCTGCAAGGTGGCCAGCATGCGCGACGCCGTGGCCTTGGGCAGGCCTGTGAGGTAATGCAGTTCTTCCAGGCCCAGTGCCTGGTGCTCGCCCAGCAGGTCGACGATGGCCAGCGCACGCTCCACCGACCGCACGCCGCCACTGTCTGCCGTAATGCCCATGGGTATGACCTCCCTGTAGCTGGATGGTCAGCATAGCCAGCAAGAACCGCGCCTGCCCAGTGCTTTCATCAGCCCTGCAGGCACGGTGGCGGGCGCCGTTCTACCCAACGGGTGAGCTGTTCATGGGCGTACGCCAGTTGCAACACCGCATGGTCGGCCTGGGCCGGGCCTATGATCTGCAGGCCCGTGGGCAAACCAGCGCTGTTGAAGCCGACCGGTACGCTGATGCTCGGCAAGCCCGCCAGGGTCGGCCCGATCACCACCTCCATCCAGCGATGGTAGGTGTCCATCGCCCGCCCCCCGACCACCGTCGGCCACGCCAGTTTTGCATCGAAAGGGAACACCTGGGCAGACGGCAACAGCAGGTAGTCGTAACGTTCGAACAGGTTGGCCAAGGCGCGGTACCAGTCGCTGCGGTCCAACGACGCCTGGTACAGCGCTGCCGCGCTCAGCTGCAAGGCACCCTCCACCTCCCACTGTGCTTCGGGCTTGAGCAAGGCGCGCCTGGCGGGGTCGGCATAGGCCGCGCCGAGGTTGCCGTGCACCAGGAAGTGGCGGTGGGTGAGCCAGCATTGCCATAAGCGCGCGGGGTCGAATGCCGGTTGGCAAGCCTCGACCCGGCAGCCCAGTTCGGCGAAATCGGCCAACGCCGCCTCGCACAGGCCCATCACCCCGTCATCCATCGGCAGGTAGCCGTTGTAGTCACCCAGCCAGCCAACCCGCACGCCACGAAAGTCGCGCTGCAGCCCGGCGGCGAAATCGCGCTGGCCCTCGTTCAGCGACAGCGGCACCCGCGCATCAACGCCCGCCTGGGTCGACAACAGCCGCGCCACATCCACCACGCTGCGCCCCATCGGCCCTTCGGTCGCCAGCTGCTGCACGAACAGTTCGGGCGCCGGGCCATGGGGTACCCGGCCCTGCGACGGGCGCAGGCCGAACACATTGTTGAACGCCGCCGGGTTGCGCAGCGAACCCATCATGTCGCTGCCGTCAGCCACTGGCAGCAGGCGCATGGCCAGCGCCGCTGCCGCCCCGCCACTGCTGCCGCCGGCCACCCGCTGCGGGTCGTAGGCATTGGTGGTGGTACCGAACAGGGTGTTGTAGGTTTGCGAGCCGAGGCCGAACTCGGGCACGTTGCTTTTACCCACGATCAGCGCCCCGCTCGCCCGCACCCGCGCCACGCTGATTGCGTCATGCTCAGGTACCTGTTCGGCGAACAACGGCGAGCCCAGGGTGGTGCGCAGCCCGGCAGTGGCAGCCAGGTCCTTGATCGCCTGGGGCATGCCGTGCATCCAGCCGCGGGAATGGCCCCGCTTCAGCTCGCGGTCACGCGCGTCGGCCTCGGCCAACACCGCCTCGGCCGGGCGCAGCGACACCAGGGCGTTGACCTGCGGGTTGCAGCGGTCGATGTGCGCCAGGTAGGCCTGCATCACCTCCCGGCACGATACCTGGCGGGCATGGATGGCCTGGGACAATGCTTCGGCATCGAGGGCAACGATGGGGTCGATGGCTAGCGGCTTCACGGTTTTACTCCAAGGTTGAAAGTGGCAGGCTTGCCCGCCCGGGGTGCTTCTTTCAGGCAATAGGTACCCAGCAGCGTCAGCAGGCAGGCGAACAGCACGTAGAACGACGGTGCTACCGGGGTGCCGAGTGCCTTGGTAAGCCAGGTGACGATCAACGGGGCAAAGCCGCCGAACACCATCACCGCCACGTTGTAGGCCACCGAGACACCGGTGGACCGCACCTCCACCGGGAACTGTTCGGCCAGGGCAGTAGGTGCCGGCCCGAAGAAGCCGCCAATGGCCGTGCACAGCAGCAGTTGCATCACCAGCAGGCGCTCCAGCGAAGGCGCGGCGGCCACCCACACATACAGCGGGTACACCATCACGAAAAAGGCCAGGGTGAAGGCCATCAGCACCGGGCGCCGCCCCACCCGGTCAGACAACGCTCCGGCCAGTGGAATGACCACGGTCATCAGCCCCACGGCCAGCATCTGCACCAGCAGCACCTGGTCCAGCGGTAGCCCGAGGCTCTTGTGGGCAAAGGTCGGCATGTTCACCAGCACCACGTAGAACGACACCGTCGCGCCACAGGCCAGGCCCATCGATACCAGCAGGCTGCGCCGATGTTCACGCAATACCTGCCACAGGGTAGGCGACTGGCCCTTTGCCTGGCGGCGCGCCTCGACGAACTCCTCGGGTTCTTCCATGTGCTTGCGTATCCACAACCCGACCGGGCCGATCAGCAGGCCGAGCACGAACGGGATGCGCCAGCCCCAGCTGTCCAGCGCCTCTGGCGAACACAAGTGCGTCACCAGGGCCACCATCGCCGCCCCGGAAAACACCGCCAGGCACTGCCCCACCAGTTGCCACGAACCGTACAGGCCCTTGCGGTGGGCCGGCGCGCTTTCCACCAGAAACGCCGTGGCACTGGCGTACTCGCCACCGGTGGCAAAGCCCTGCAGCATGCGCGCTACCACGATCAACAGCGGCGCAGCCATGCCAATGGCCAGGTAGTCGGGAGCAAAAGCGATCATCGCGATCGACACGGTCATCAGGCGGATGATCAACTGCATCGCCGCCTTTCGGCCCTTGCGATCGGAGTACATGCCCAGCAACACGCCGCCCACCGGGCGCATGAAAAAGCCGACGCCAAAGGTGGCCAGGGCCATCAGCAGCGAGGCGTATTCGTCATCGGACGGGAAAAACTGCCGGGCAATGATACTGGCCAGAAAGCCGTAAACAATAAAGTCGTACCACTCCAGGGCGTTGCCGATAACGGCGGCGACCACTTGCCGGGTACGCGACACGCCGGTGCTCGAAGTCTGCATAGGGAACACTCCACACAATGATTGGGTGATCGCCCAGGCGCGGTCGCGCCCGGGTTCCAGCGGCAGTCGTCAAAAAGGGAAGGTCAGGCGGGCGCGAGCCAGCGCTCTGCCAGCGCGCCCCAGTAGGCGGCGCCGGTCAGCAGGATGTCGTCGTTGAAGTCGTAGGCCGGGTTGTGCACCATCGGCCGCGATACACCATTGCCGATGAACAGGTAGGCCCCCGGGCAGCGTTGCAGCATCCAGGCGAAGTCTTCGCTGCCCATCAGCTTGCGGGTGTTGCCATCCACCGCCTCGGCACCGAGCAACTCGACCCCTACCTGCGTGGCAAAGGCGTTTTCTGCAGCATGATTGACCAGCACCGGGTAGGCCGGGCGGTGTTCGATGCTGACGCGGCAGCCAAAGCTTTCGGCCTGGCTGACGATGATCGCCCGCACCCTCTCCAGGGTCTGCGCCCGTACCTCAGCGTTGAGCGCGCGCAGGCTCAGGCGCAACAGTGCCTGTTGTGGGATCACATTGGCCGCTTCACCGGCCTGCAAGGCGCCGACGGTCACCACCGCAGCTTCCTGTGCATCAATGTTGCGCGCCACCACGGTTTGCAGCGCCATCACCACACTGGCCGCCGCCACCAGCGGGTCGACGGTCAGGTGCGGCATCGAACCATGCCCGCCAACCCCGTCGAGGGTCACCGTCAGCAGGTCTTGCGAAGCCATCATCGGCCCCTCGCGAAAACCCAGGTGCCCGGCCGGCAAGCCGGGCATGTTGTGCATGCCAAACAGCGCATCGCAAGGGAAGCGCTCCAGCAAGCCATCAGCCAGCATCGCCTCGGCGCCGCCTTGGCCCTCCTCGGCCGGCTGGAAGATCAGCGTCAGCGTACCGTCGAACTGCCGGGTTGCCGCCAGGTAGCGGGCGGCGCCCAGCAGCATGGTGGTGTGACCGTCATGGCCGCAGGCATGCATGCACCCCTGGTGCTGGCTGCTGTAGGCAGCGCCGGTCGCTTCATGAATGGGTAGCGCGTCCATATCGGCACGCAGGCCCAGGCGGCGTGGGCTGCTGCCATTGCGCAGCACGCCGACTACGCCGGTCTTGCCGATGCCGGTGTGTACTTCATAGCCCCACGCCTCCAGCAGCCGGGCGACCAGCGCCGAGGTGCGGCTTTCTTCAAAGCCCAGTTCGGGGTGAGCGTGGATATCGTGACGGATCGCGTGCAGGTCGCTGGCCACGTCGTCGAGCCAGGCCAGGATGTGCTGATGTCGGGACATGTAGAGTCTCCTCGCGCGGGTGGTTTCCCGTTCTTGTTGTTTGCCTTGAGGTCACGACGGGTAGGGCAGGTCGTGCTTGGCGACAGATAAACGCGGGGAGGCTGAAAGCACAATCGAATCTGGTTCCACCGTGTGAAACCAGATTTCGATTGTGCTGCCAAGCATGGTTTACGGGGTGGTCCAGCGCACCAACAGTACTTTTTCCGGCACAGGCTGGAGAATGGCCGATTCCTGGCCCAGTAACCGATTCCATCCAGTGGCTTCCTTTAGCGATTCTATTGCGAGTTTGCCCAATGGAATTCTGTTCGTCCTGGCTTCTACCAGTGTGGCTTTGATATCGGTAACCAGCTGCCTCATTTTTCCCACACCGGCAACTGAGGCTGCCCCCATCCCTAATACGCAGACCACTTCACTCGCCAATCCGACAGTTGGATAACCGAAAGCCATCGCCACACCCGGCACTTTGGTCAGGGTACTGGCAAGGCCACCGTTGAAAATCATTGCATTGTTGGTGCGGCTCGCGGCGTCGAACTCATTGGGTACAAGCTGCCCATTGGCCTTGGCAACCGAGCGCTTGACAATTGTTCTCGAAGCCTTGTTGAGCGAAGACAGCATGCCAACGGTTCCCCAGACCAACCCCGTGCCTTGCCCGGCTATACGTGTGGGTGAATGACCATCACGGTCCACATTGTTGACCGGATCGCCCTGACAATAAGCATATGCATTGAGACCTCCGCGGCCAAAAGGACTCACTGCATCGGGACTGTGAAAACGCATCAGTCCTGTGTCATAGGCCCGTTTACCGTTGCCAAGCAGGTACCGGCGCGGCGGTGCCCCACCTAATTCACCGGCGAAGGCCAGTAACGGGGCTGACTGGGGCACATAAAAGCCATAAGGTGAATAGGTTCGGGCTTCGAAGTTGTTACCCGGCGCAGTGGAGGCTTGTTTGTCTAACGCCTGTAGTTCCGAAATTTGCATGATTGAGACTCTGGATAATGGTGTTCTCAAGGCCACACTAATCATCTGCCAAAGCCTCGGAAACTCGCAGTTCCATGGGGTGACAACGCTGCAGGCACGACAGCAGTAATACTGTTACCGTGGGCGCATTGTTGAGCCACAGCCAAGGACTGCGTCATGCCCCCACGCCAAACCACCCCGAACGGCTTCGTCCGCGTGCGAGGTGCTCGCGAGCACAACCTGAAGAACATCGATGTCGATATCCCCCGCGACGCTTTGGTGGTGTTTACAGGCGTGTCTGGCTCGGGCAAGTCTTCGCTGGCCTTTTCCACCCTGTATGCCGAAGCCCAGCGCCGTTACTTCGAGTCGGTAGCGCCTTATGCCAGGCGCCTGATCGACCAGGTGGGCGTGCCGGACGTGGATGCCATCGAAGGCCTGCCGCCGGCGGTGGCCTTGCAGCAGCAACGCGGTACGCCGAGTGCCCGCTCTTCGGTCGGTAGCGTGACCACCTTTTCCAGCTCGATCCGCATGCTCTACTCCCGCGCCGGGCATTACCCGGCCGGGCAAGGCATGCTGTATGCCGAGGATTTTTCGCCGAACACGCCGCAAGGTGCCTGCCCGGAGTGCCACGGCATGGGCCGGGTCTACGAGGTGACCGAAGCGACCATGGTCCCCGACCCGTCGCTGACCATCCGCGAGCGCGCGGTGGCGTCGTGGCCAATGGCCTGGCAGGGGCAAAACCAGCGCGACATTCTGGTAACCCTGGGCTATGACGTCGACATTCCCTGGCGCGACCTGCCCCAAGCGCAACGCGACTGGATTCTGTTCACCGAAGAAACCCCTACCGCCCCCGTGTATGCCGGCCTTACCCCGGCGCAGACCCGCGCCGCACTCAAGCGCAAGCAGGAGCCCAGCTATCAGGGCACCTTCATGGGCGCCCGCCGCTATGTGCTGCACACCTTCATGCATTCGCAAAGCGCGCAGATGCGCAAGCGCGTGGCCCAGTACATGCGCCCCAGCCCCTGCCCGCAGTGCCAGGGCAAGCGCCTGAAGCGCGAAGCGCTGGGCGTGACCTTCGCCGGCCTGGACATCGCCGAGCTGTCACACCTGTCATTGCAGGCGCTGGCCGAGGTGTTCCGCAAGGTGGCGGCAGCGGACTACCTGACACAACAGCAGGACGACCTGACCCTTGAAAAGCGCCTGGCCGCCCAACGGATCGCCAACGAGTTGCTGGAGCGCATCCACACCCTGCTCGACCTTGGCCTCGGTTACCTGGCCCTGGAGCGCAGCACCCCGACCTTGTCCTCCGGAGAGCTGCAACGCCTGCGCCTGGCCACCCAGCTGAATTCGCAGCTGTTCGGCGTGATCTACGTGCTCGACGAGCCATCGGCCGGTTTGCACCCGGCCGACAGCGAAGCGCTGTACGAGGCCCTGCAGCGCCTGAAGCACGCAGGCAACTCGGTGTACGTGGTCGAGCATGACCTGGACACCATGCGCCGCGCCGACTGGCTGGTGGATGTGGGGCCCGCTGCCGGTGAGCACGGTGGCACCATCCTCTACAGTGGGCCGCCCGCAGGGCTGGCCGGGGTCGAGCAGTCGTGCACCCGCGCCTACCTGTTCGGTGCACCGGCCCAGGCTGCACGTGCGCCACGCCAGGCTCGCGACTGGTTGAAGCTCGAAGGCATCACCCGCAACAACCTCGATAACCTCAGCGCCGAGTTTCCGCTGGGCTGCTTTACCGCCGTTACCGGTATTTCCGGCTCGGGCAAGTCCAGCCTGGTCAGCCAGGCCCTGCTGGAACTGGTGGGCGCGCACCTGGGCCACGCCGAGCAGCGTAGCGAACCCGAAGAGCAGAGCCTGGAGGACGAACCCGAGCAAACCAGCAGGGGGCAGGTCAGCGCCGGCCTGGATAGCATCAAGCGCCTGGTACAAGTCGACCAGAAGCCGATCGGCCGCACGCCTCGCTCCAACCTGGCCACCTACACCGGCCTGTTCGACCATGTGCGCAAGCTGTTCGCCGCCACCGAACAGGCCAAGGCCCAGGGTTTCGACGCCGGGCGCTTTTCCTTCAACGTCGCCAAGGGCCGTTGCGCCAATTGTGAAGGTGAAGGGTTTGTCAGCGTCGAGTTGCTGTTCATGCCCAGCGTCTACGCGCCCTGCCCGACCTGCCATGGCGCCCGCTACAACCCCGAAACCCTGGCTGTCAGCTGGCAAGGCATGAACATCGCCCAGGTGCTGCAACTGACGGTCGACCAGGCCCTGCAGGTATTTGCCGAACAGCCACCGGCGCGCCGTTGCCTGCAAGTGCTGCAGGATATCGGCCTGGGCTACCTGCGCCTGGGCCAACCGGCCACCGAGCTGTCCGGTGGCGAAGCGCAGCGGATCAAGCTGGCGACCGAACTGCAACGCCAGGCCCGCGGGGCAACCCTGTATGTGCTGGATGAGCCTACCAACGGCTTGCACCCACAGGACATCGACCGGCTGCTGGTGCAGTTGAACCGCCTGGTCGAGGGCGGGCACAGCGTGGTGGTGGTCGAGCATGACATGCGCGTGGTGGCGCAAAGCGACTGGGTGATCGATATCGGGCCAGGGGCCGGGGATGCCGGGGGCAAGGTGGTGGTCAGTGGCACGCCGCAGGCGGTGGCTGGGTGCACCGACAGCCACACAGCGGCGTTTCTGGCCAAAGCGCTGTAGCCTGTAAGGGCCCATCGCCGGCAAGCCAGCGCCCACAGGGACTGCACATGACTTAAGGTCAATGCGGTCAAGGTGGGAGCTGGCTTGCCGGCGATGAGGCCGATAAAGGCAACACGAGGCTGATGCCAGTACATTGCCAGGTTCGCGGGATGCCGTTTAGAATGCGATCAATTCTTAATTGCACCCCTTCTCCCGGAACCTTGCGCACGCCATGCCGCCCGCCGACCCTACGCTCAACCTGCAGGTCCAGACGCTGTACACCGAGCACCATGGCTGGCTCCAGGGCTGGCTGGGGCGCAAACTGGGCAATGCCTGCGATGCAGCCGACCTGGCCCACGACACGTTCGTGCGCCTGCTCAGCCGCCAGGGCAATAGCTACTTCGGCAGTGAACCCCGGGCCTTGCTTACCCACATCGCCAAGGGCCTGGTGGTCGACCGCTGGCGCCGCCAGGATGTCGAACGTGCCTACCTGGAGGCCATCGCCCACTTGCCGCAACCCGAGGTGCCCTCGCCGGAAACACGCTGGCTGATCCTGGAAACCCTGTACCGCATAGACGCCATGCTGCGCGACATGCCAGCCCGTGTACGTCAGGTGTTCCTGCTGTCGCAACTGGACGGGCTGACCTATGCGCAAATCGCCGAACAGCTGCAGTTGTCTCTGATCACCATCAAGCGTGACATGCGCACGGCCTTCCTCGCCTGCCTGAGCATCGACTGATGACAGCGCGTATCGACCCGCTGATCCTTGGCGAAGCCGCTGACTGGCTGGTGCACCTGCAATCGGGCACCGCTACCGAGGACGATCACCACGCCGTGCAGGCCTGGTGCCAGCGCAGCGCCCAGCACGCCCAGGCCTGGCAGCGTGCAGAGGCGATTCTCGGTGATTTCCGCCGCCTGCCCACCCCTGTTACCGGTGAAACCCTGCGCCGGCTCAGCCGCAACGGCGCAGTCAGCCGCCGCCAGGCCTTGCATCGCCTGGGGCTTTGGCTGCTGGCAGCACCGGCGGCGTGGCTGGCCTGGCGTGAAGCACCCTGGCAGCAATGGGCCGCCGATGCCCGCACTGCGGTCGGCGAGCAACGCGCGTTGACGCTTGCCGACGGCAGCCAGGTGCTGCTGAACACCGACACAGCCATCGATATCACCTTCGACGCCCGACAGCGCCGCATCGACCTGCTGGCGGGCGAAATCCTGCTTACCAGCGCCAAGGACCCTGCCACCCCGGCGCGGCCACTGCTGGTGCGTACCCTGCATGGCCAGGCCACTGCGCTGGGCACCCGTTTCAGCGTGCACCTCGATGGCCCGTTGACCCGGGTAGCCGTGCTGGAAGGCGCGGTCGAGGCCCGACCGGTGCACGCCACCAGCGGCCTGCTGCTCAGGGCCGGCGAGCGCAGCGCTTTCGATGCCGACCGGGTACTGCCCGCCTCTGCGCTGGAAACCGGTGACCTGGCCTGGGAGCACGGCATGCTGCTGGCCCGTGAAATGCGCCTGGCCGACCTGCTGCAGGCGTTGGCCCGCTATCGCCCCGGCGTGCTGCGCTGCCACCCGGCAGTGCGCGAGCTGAAGGTGTCCGGCGCCTTCCCGCTGGCCGACACCGATGCCAGCCTGCGACTGCTGAGCGACACGCTGCCGGTGACCCTCCAGGGCCTGACCCGCTATTGGGTGACCGTAGAACCCCTCAGCTAACGCGGTCCTTGTAGGAGCGGCCTTGTGTCGCGATGGGCCGCAAAGCGGCCCCAGATCATGTGCCTTCTTGCAAGATTGCCGGGGCCGCTTTGCGGCCCATCGCGACGCAAGGCCGCTCCTACAGGGGCCGTGAACATTTCGGTGATACCTTTTCCTGCGTCGTCCGGTGATGAGTGCAGAACCTTCATTTTCTGCACCCACAGGACCCTCGCATGACGCCTCGCCAGACGTACCGCTTGCCATTAAAGGCTCTGAGCCTTGCCATCGCCATGGCCACCCTGGCCCCCACAGCGATGGCCACCGACGCCACCCCGCGCACCTACCACCTGGCTGCCGGGCCACTGGCCGACGTCCTGGCGCGCTTTGCCGCCAGCGCCGGGGTACCGCTGTCGTTCGACCCCGCGCTGCTCAAGGGCGCACAAAGCCAGGGGCTGGAGGGCAGCTACAGCGTGCCGGAAGGCTTCGCCCGCTTGCTGGCTGGCAGTGGCTACAGCCTGATAACCACCGACAGTGGCGGCTACACCCTGGCACCGACGGTCGACCTGGGCAATGCCCTGGAACTGGGGGCGACCACCATCAACAGCGACCTGGCCGCCAACAGCAACACCTGGCAAGGCGGCCAGGTTGCCCGCAGCGCCCGCCTGGGCGTGCTCGGCGACCAGGCAATCAGCGACGTGCCGTTCAGCGTTACCAGCTACACCGCCAAAACCATCGCCGACCAGCAAGCCCGTACCCTGGGTGACGTGCTGCTCAACGACGCCTCGGTGCGCCAGTCGGCCGGCTTCGGCAACTTCTCGCAAGTGTTCACCATCCGCGGCCTGCCGTTGAACACCGATGACATCAGCTACAACGGCCTGTACGGGGTGCTGCCGCGGCAGATCGTCACCACCGAAGCCCTTGAGCGGGTCGAGGTGTTCAAGGGCTCCAACGCGTTTCTCAATGGTGTCGCCCCGCAGGGCAGCGGCATTGGCGGTGCCATCAACCTGGTGCCCAAGCGCGCCGAAGACACTTCCACTCGCCATATCACCCTCGACTATGCCACCGGCGACAACATCGGCGGCCACCTGGACCTGGGCAAGCGCTTTGGTGAAGACAACCGCTTCGGCGCACGCATCAACCTGGCCCAGCATGACGGCGGCACCGGCGTCGACGACGAAGCCCAGCATTCCACCCTGGTTGCCGTGGCCCTGGACTACCGTGGCGAACGCCTGCGCCTGTCCACCGACCTGGGTTACCAGAAAGAGCGCATCAACCAGGGCCGGGCGGTGATCTACCCCAACGGCAGCAAAGTGCCCCATGCCCCGTCGGCACGCGACAACTACTCGCAGGACTGGACCTGGTCGCAGCTCGAAGATACCTACGGCATGCTCAACGCCGAGTACGACCTCAACGACAACTGGATGCTGTACGCCGGCGCTGGCGCCAAGCACACCCGCGAAAATGGCGAGTACTCCTCGCTGTACGTCAGCGACGACAACGGCACCGCGCGCGGTGGTTTCCTCTACTCGCCCCACGACGAGGACAACAAGAGCGCCGTCGCCGGGCTGAATGGCCGCTTCGCCACCGGGCCGGTCAGCCACCGCTTCAATTTCGGCCTGTCGGGCATGTGGGGTGAGCAGCGCTCGGCCTATGAAGCACTGGCTGTGGCCAAGCGCTACGACAGCAACCTGTACAACCCGGTGAAGGTGCCGCGCCCGACCGATACCTATTTCGGCAGCGACCTGCACGACCCGCGCATTGTCGGCAAGAACCGCAACAAGAGCGTGGCGTTGTCAGACACCCTGGGCTTTTTCGATGACCGCGTGCTGTTGACCGTGGGCGTGCGCCGCCAGTCGATCAGCGTGGACAGCTGGGCGACCGCCACCGGTGCGCGCAACACGCCGTACGACGAGTCCATCACTACCCCGGTGTATGGCCTGGTCATCAAACCCTGGGAGCATGTGTCGTTCTATGCCAACCGCATCGAAGGCCTGGCCCAGGGCCCGACTGCGCCCTCCAGCGTCAGTAACGCCAACGAGGTGTTCCCGCCCAAGCGCAGCAAGCAGGTCGAGGCTGGGGTGAAGCTGGATTGGAACAGTTTCGGCGCCACCTTGGGTGTGTACCGCATCGAACAACCCAACAGCGTCACCTACCGTGCACCCGGCGCAACGCTGGACACCTTCAGCATGGACGGCGAGCAGGTCAACAAGGGTGTGGAGCTGAACCTGTTCGGTGAACCGGTGGACGGCCTGCGCCTGTTGACCGGCGCCGTGTTCATGCACACCGAGCAGAAGAACACCGCCAATGGCAGCAACGACGGCAACCGTGCTGCCGGCGTACCACGCTTCCAGTACAACCTGGGGGCCGACTGGGACGTGCCAGGCATCCAGGGCGCCGCACTCAGCGCCCGGGTGTTGCGTACCGGCGGCCAGTATGTGAATGCGGCCAACAGCCTGAGCATCCCGGCCTGGACCCGGGTAGACCTGGGCGGCCGCTACCGCTTCAAGGTCGATGACAAGCAGGTGACGTTGCGTGCCAATGTGGAGAACGTGGCGAACAAGGCGTACTGGGCATCGGCGTCGACCTCGAACAACTACCTGACCCAAGGTACGCCACGCGTGCTGCGCTTGTCGGCCAGTGTTGATTTCTGAGCCTGAGGGGCGCGTTGCGCCCCATTCGCAGCACAAGGCTGCTCCTACAGGTGCGATGCAGTACCTGTAGGAGCAGCCTTGTGCTGCGAAGAGGCCGGAACAGGCTGTAACTGTTTTCTTTGCAGTTGCCGCTCAAGTACAGTCTGCCCCATGGACAAATACGCCCCCCGCCAGTGGCTCCCCCACGAAAAACCCAGCCTGCCGGGCTCGCCCTCCACGCCCCTGCATTCGCCAGCGAAACGCTTGGCCTACGGGGTGGTCGGGCTGCTGGTAGCCATTACCGGTGGCCTGGGCAACGCGCTGGTCACCGCCAACCTGGTGTTCCTGCAGGGCGCCCTGGGTGCAACCACCGCAGAAATGGCCTGGCTGCCCGCCGCCTACGTCATGACCAACGTGTCCATCAACCTGCTGCTGGTGAAGTTCCGCCAGCAGTTCGGCCTGCGCGCGTTCACCGAAGTGTTCCTGGTGCTGTATGCCTTGGTCACCTTCGCCCACCTGCTGGTCAACGACCTCAATTCGGCCATCGCCGTGCGTGCAGCCCACGGCATGGTCGGCGCAGCGCTCAGTTCGCTGGGGCTGTACTACATGATCCAGGCGTTCCCCGCGCAATGGCGGCTGAAGGCCATGGTTCTCGGTTTGGGCGCCTCGCAGCTGGCGCTGCCGCTGGCGCGGATCTTTTCCGAAGACCTGCTGCAGATCGCCGAATGGCGTGGCCTGTACCTGTTCGAACTGGGCCTGGCGCTGGCGGCGCTGGGTTGCGTACTGATGCTCAAGCTGCCGCCCGGCGACCGCTTCAAGACATTCGAGCCACTGGACTTCCTGACCTTCACCCTAATGGCCAGTGGCACCGCCCTGCTCTGCGCCGCACTGTCGCTGGGGCGCATCGACTGGTGGCTGGAGGCGCCGTGGATCGGCGTTGCACTGGCGGCCTCGATCGCGCTGATCTTCACTGGCCTGGCCATCGAGCACAACCGGCGCAACCCGTTGCTGATGACCCACTGGCTGGGCAGCGGTGCAATCATTCGCCTGGCCCTGTGTGTGGTGCTGATCCGCATGGTTACCTCTGAACAGTCCACCGGCGCGGTCGGTTTTCTGCAGGCACTGAACATGGGCAGCGAGCAGATGCGCACGCTGTACTGGATCATGCTGCTGGGTGCGGTGGCGGGCCTGGCCAGCAGTGCCCTGACCATCAACCCCAACCACCTGGTGATCCCGCTGCTGGTCTCGCTACTGGCCATGGCCACAGGCGCGTTCATGGACAGCAGCTCAAGCAACCTCACACGCCCGGCACAGATGTACTTCAGCCAGTTTCTGCTGGCGTTTGGCAGCACCTTTTTCCTCGGCCCGTCGATGGCCCTGGGCATCAGCCATGTGCGCGCCAACCCGCGCAACCTGGTGAGTTTTTCGGTGTTGTTCGGCATCTGCAACAACCTCGGCGGCCTGATTGGCGCGGCGCTGCTGGGCACCTTCCAGACCTGGCGCGAAAAATTCCACTCCAGCCACCTGATGGATCGCCTCAGCTTCCTCGAACCGTTGGTTACCGCCCGGGTACAAAGCGGCGGCGCCGGTTACGGTGGCATCTTCGCCGACCCGGCCCTGCGCAACGAGGCCGGCATGCGTGTGCTGGCCAATGCCGCCACCCGCGAAGCGAATGTCATGGCCTATAACGATGTGTTCGTGCTGATCGGCAGCATCGCTATCCTGACCATGATCTGGATCTGCATCCGTAGCACCTGGCTCTGGTACGCAAGGCGCCAGACCTCCTCCACCGACTCCACCCCCGGCGCGCCCAACCGATGACCGACGACACCCGCACCACGACCACCACCGCCATCGCCGAAACCCCGGAAGGCGCCACCCCGCCCAGCGAGCCGACCAGCCCGGTGCGCTCGCGGCGGGTGCGCATTTTGTCAACGATCAGCTTCGCCTGCGTGGCCCTGGCCGGCATCCTGCTGGTGCTGTATGCCTGGCGCCTGCCGCCATTCGGCAGCGCTATCGAAAGTACCGAAAATGCCCTGATACGCGGCCAGGTGACCATCATCGGCCCGCAACTCAGTGGCTACATCGTCGACGTGCCGGTGCACGACTTCCAGTTCGTCAAGGCCGGCGACCTGCTGGTGCAGCTGGACGACCGCATCTACAAGCAGCGCCTGGCCCAGGCCATCGCCCAGCTACAGCAACAGCAGGCGGCCCTGGCCAACAACCTGCAGCAGCGTAACAGCGCCGAAGCCACCATTGCCCAGCGCCAGGCAGCCATCGGCGATGCGGCGGCCCAGGCTGCCAAGGCCAAAGCCGACCTTGGCCGCAACCAGGCGCTGGTCAATGACGGCTCGGTGTCGCGCCGTGACCTGGACCTGGCCCGGGCCAGTGAAGCCGCTGCCGTCGCCAGCCTGGCCCAGGCCAAAGCGGCGCTGGAAATCGCCCGCCAGGACCGCGAAACGGTGGTGGTCAACCGGGCGGCGCTGCAGGCCTCGGTGGAGAATGCCAAGGCGGCTGTGGAGCTGGCGCGCATCGACCTCGACAACACCCGGGTTACCGCCCCGCGCGACGGCCAGCTTGGGCAGATCGGTACACGCCTGGGGGCTTATGTGAATTCCGGCGCGCAATTGATGGCGCTGGTGCCCGATACCTTGTGGGTGATTGCCAACATGAAGGAAACCCAGATGGCCAATGTACGCATCGGCCAACCGGTGAGCTTCACCGTGGATGCGCTCAACCACCTCAAGCTGCAGGGGCACGTGCAGCAGATTTCACCGGCTGCAGGCTCCGAGTTCGCCCTGCTGCAGGCGGACAATGCCACCGGTAACTTCGTCAAGATTGCCCAGCGTATCCCGGTGCGCATTACCGTGGATGCCGACCAGGCGGCGGCCAGGCAACTGCGGCCGGGGATGTCGGTGGTGGTCAGTATCGACACCCGCTGAAGCCGGAACTGGCTTACATCCACCAGGCCAACACCACCGGCAACCAGGCAAACGACAGCACCGTCGAACACATCACCAGGTTCGCCACCTGCTCCGGCTCGCGGTTGGCGCGCACCGCCATCAGGTAGTTGAACACCGCCACCGGCATCGTCGACTGCACCACCAGCACCGCGCGCTCAAGGTTGTCCATGCCCAGCGCCGCCCCCACTGCCCAACCCATCGCAGCCCCCAGGCCAATGCGCAAACCGCCCAGCAACAGGCCACTGCCCACGTGACGCAGGCGAATACTGGCCAGCGATACCCCCAGGGTCAGCAGCATCAGCGGGATGGTCATGCCGCCCAGCAGGTCTGCGGTGTTGGCCAGCCAGCGCGGCAGTTCGAAATCGAGAAAGATGATGGGCATGGCGCCCGCCAGGCTGATGACGATCGGGTTGCGCAGCAGCGCCTTGAGCGAAGCCGCCGTCCCGGAGATGGCCATGCCGATCGTGAACTGCACGATCGACAGGGTCAGGAAAAACGCCACGGCCAAGGCCAGGCCGTGCTCGCCGAAGGCGTACAGGCTGATCGGCAGGCCCATGTTGCCGGTGTTGGGGAACATGAACGCCGGCAGCAGCACGCGCCAATGCATGCCAGAAGCGCGACACACCAGCAACGCGGCCAGTGCCATACCCAGGGTGCACAGCAAGCAGGCGATGGCCATGCTGGTGAAGGCATTCGGGTTCAGCTCGGTGCGGCTGAGGGTGGACAGCACCAGCGACGGGGTGCCGACGGTCATCACCACCCGGGCGATGAAGTCGGTGGGGTAGTCCAGGCCCTTGCGGGCCCAGGCAAAACCGATGCCGGCAACGATGAAAACCGGGGCCAGGACTGCGAACAGCGACGCGAACATGGTGGGCCTTCCTTGGTGTGGGTTCAGCATTATGCAGCAGTCTGCACAATTGCCCAGGCGACCCCATTTCTTGTAGGAGCAGCCTTGTGCTGCGAAGAGGCCATTTCAGCCACAAACAACCTCAAGGCTTACCGGCGCTTTCGCAGCGCAAGGCTGCTCCTACAAAAATCCAGAGCAGTCATCAAAAATGTCTGCCCAAGACACTTTCATGTCGCCCTTGGACTGCGGCGTCTCGTCGCATACGGTTGCCCCTTGGGCAAAAGCTTCCAAGCCCGTAGAATCGCGCTTCCTTTTCGCCCGTCGCCTTGAACGGTGGCAACCCGCAGCAATGACAGAGTCCGTGCCTGAACACATGAACGCACATGTGAAATAGGCTCAACCCTCCCCGCGCAGCCCTGTTCCCGACAGGCCCAGCGGTTGAGTCTTGCCCAGGTCGCATCCGTGTAGCCACTCGCCCCCTTGTCGGGTCGAGCCGGCGTGCGCGTCCGAGAAGGCGCTCATTCCGCTCATCCAACTAGAGGTTCGTATGTCTCCGCGTTTGCTGGCCATGGCGCTGGCGCCCCTGCTCGGGTTGTTCATCATTGCCCTGGGCAACGGCTTCATGTCTTCCCTGACTACCCTGCGCCTGGGCGCTGCCGGTGAATCGGCCACCACCATCGGTGTCGTCTCGTCGACCTACTTCATCGGCCTGACCCTGGGTGCCATCTTCAATGACCGGCTGATCTTGCGCATCGGCCATATCCGCGCCTACACAAGCTTCGCTTCGCTGATCGCCGCGACCATCCTGCTGCAGGGGCTGTTCTACGACGTCACCTGGTGGTCGGTACTGCGCCTGATCAACGGCTGGGCGGCAGTCGGCGTGTTCCTGGTGATCGAAAGCTGGCTGCTGCTTGCCGGCGACGCGAAGATTCGCGGCCGCCTGCTGGCGCTGTACATGATTGCCTTCTACGGTGCCGGGGTAATTGCCCAGGCGGGCCTTGGCGAAATCACCCAGCTTGGCGACACCGCACCCTTCATGTTGGCGGGTGTGCTGGCTGCCCTGTCGGTACTGCCCATCGTGATCCTGCCGCGGGTATCGCCGCTGCTGGACCAGGTCGAACCCCTCAAGCCCCGCCAATTGCTGGGTGTGGCACCGTCGGGCCTGGTTGGCTGCTTCGGTTCAGGCGTGGCGATTGCCGGCATCTATGCCCTGCTGCCGCTGTACCTGCAGCGCATCGGCCTGGAGGTGGGCGAGGTCGGCAACATGATGGCCTGGGTGATCCTCGGCGCCATGCTGCTGCAATACCCGGTGGGCCGCTGGTCCGACCGCAAGGACCGTCAGGATGTACTGATCGCCCTGGCCGCGCTGTGCGTGGTGCTTTCGCTGATCACGGTGTTCCTGCCGTCGGACTCGTTCCTGCTGCCGGCCATGCTGTTTCTGCTGGGTGGCGGCGTGTTCACCCTGTACCCGGTGGCGGTCAGCCATGCGGCCGACCGGGCGCCGTCCGATGCACTGGTACCGATGATTCAAGGCTTGCTGCTGATCAACTCGCTGGGCTCGGCCATGGCACCGGTGGCGATTTCGCCGATGATGACCGAGTTTGGCGAGGCCGGGTTGTTCTGGGCCTTTGCCGTGGTCAACCTGGCCATGGTGTGCTTCTTCATGTGGCGCCGCGGCAAGCGCCCGGCCGCAGAGCACCCGGCACCGTTCACCGCGTCGACCACCTTCTCGCCAACCGGCGCCGAGCTGCGGGTGACCGAAGACCTGATGCATGCGGCGCAGGAGCATCCGCCGCTGGAGCCGGTCGAAAACCCGCTCCCAGCACAGCGCTCGGAATCTCACTGATTCCAGGGCCGCTCTCACAGGAAATCGCATTTCCTTGTGGGAGCGGGCGTGCCCGCGAACACCGGCGAAGCCGGTGCCATCCACCGCACTGGGTTCTTCGCGGGCATGCCCGCTCCCACAGGGACCGCGCGGGCTTCAGGTTTATGCAGTACCTGTGGGAGCGGCCTTGCGTCGCGATTGGGCTGCAAAGCAGCCCCGGAAATGACCACCCGTCGCCCAGACGGCACCCCGCCCGCCGCACCCGGCCAAACGAATGACAGATCATCCGCCCAGGAGACTCTCCATGATCCGCATTCGCTCCCTCTCCCTGTGCCTGGCGCTCGCGCTGGCCAGCCTCACCGGCACCACCTTCGCTGCCACCGACACCAACACCGACAGCCGCCCGCAAACCGATCAGTCTGGCGGTAAGACCGCCGGTGAAGACAGCAGCGTCAACAGCCCCGGCAGTGGCCAGGATAACGACAGCAGCGACACTGGCAGCAACAGCGATGCCGCCGACGGCGCCGCGGGCGGCTCCAACAGCACGGGCGAGGCGACGGGCTCTGGCGCCGGGCACACCGGCGGCACCGCCGAGGACCAGGACAGCTACTAAGGCAAGCCTCGGCTACACTGCGCCCCAAAGCCCTGCCAAGGATTCGCCATGAACGTCAAACCCTGGCTACTCGCAGCGCTGCTGCCCTGCACGGCCTTGGCCAACAGCAGCAACCAAGGCGCGCTGTCGATCAGCTCTTCGTCGTTCACCGATGGTGGCGTGATCGCCCTTCAGCAGGTCGGGCCAGACCCGGCCTGCGGCGCCGGCGAGGAGCGTACCCCGCAACTGAGCTGGGAGAACCTGCCCGCAGGTACCCGGTCACTGGCGCTGATCATGTTCGATCCGGACGGCGGCAAGGGTATCGGCGTGGTGCACTGGGTCGCCTACAACATCGACCCGGAACACGATGGCCTCAAGGAAGGCTCGGCCGGGCTGAGTGGGCAATACGTGACAGTCGGGCGCAACTCGCGTGGCACCCTCAGCTACCGGGGCCCCTGCCCACCCGCTGGCGACAACCCGCACCATTACGCATTGACCCTGATCGCCACCGACCTGCCATTAGGCACACTGCCCGAAGGCCTGGACCGCAGTGGCCTGCTGCAGTTGCTGCAAGGCCATTCCTTGGGGGCGCAGAGCCTGGTCGGGCGTTACGGCCATTGAACCAACCAGTACAAAAATAAATGATTGGCCCCATAGCATTTATCCATTGAATGGCCCGGCGAAACTGAAGTAAGCTCGGGCTCATTCACTGGAGAGCAACATGCCAAAACACACCCGCAACCACGCCAACCACACCGGTCGCAACCTGCGCCCTGTGCTGGCCGTTGCCGGCTGCGCGGCACCTGCCAGCTATTACTTTGGGTATTGGTTTAGCCACTAGGCGCCGATACCCACACGGCGCCCACCTTCGAGGGGCCGCCGAACATGAGAATACTCAAACCCCCGGTCGGCTCCCCGACCGGGGGTTTTGCTTTTCAGGCCTTTGAACAACACCGATTCCTATTGAGGACAGATTCATGAACTACGCCACTTATTACTACGCAAGCACCTATGCCTGGCGATTTAGCCAATCCCGCTCGGGCCAGCCTGCCGCCTCCGATCGGTCTTCTACAGGTGGCAATGCAGCAGCCAATACGAATTCAACGATCTGTCGAACACCTCGATAGGGCCGACCACGCGGGCCAGAACCCGCCGTCCGCCCAGGGAAAAACGCCATGCACGCTTCCAACCTCGCCCTGCCCCTGACCCAGCCGCAAGCAGCCAACACCACCGTCAGCAAGCGCCTGCCCAGCCCACACCTGCTCAAACAGCAGATGCCGCTGTCCAGTGAGCTGGCCCAGCAAGTCCAGGCCCACCGCCAGGCCATCCGCAACATTCTCGAAGGCCGCGACGAGCGCCTGCTGGTCATTGTCGGCCCCTGCTCGATCCACGACCCCCGCTCGGCCCTGGAATACGCCGACCGCCTGGCCGCCCTCAGCCGCGAAGTCGATGACAAGCTGCTGCTGGTGATGCGCGCCTACGTCGAAAAACCGCGTACTACCGTGGGCTGGAAAGGCCTGGCCTACGACCCGCACCTTGATGGCAGCGACGACATGCACTCGGGTATCGCCTTGTCCCGCGGGCTGATGCTGAGCATGATCGAACGCGGCCTGCCGGTCGCCACCGAGCTGCTGCAACCGATGGCCGCCGGCTACTTCGACGACCTGCTGGCCTGGGCCGCAATTGGCGCACGCACCACCGAATCGCAGATTCACCGCGAAATGGTCAGTGGCCTGGAGCTGCCGGTCGGCTTCAAGAACGGCACCGACGGCGGCATCGCCATCGCCAGCGACGCCATGCGCAGCGCTGCCCACCCGCACCGCCACTTCGGCATGGATGCGCAGGGCCACCCGGCGATCATCGAAACCCTGGGCAACCCCGATACACACCTGGTACTGCGCGGTGGCCACAAAGGCCCCAACTACGATGCCAACAGCATCGCCATGGCCCGCCAGGCCCTGGCCAAGGTAGGGTTGCAGGCGCGGATCATGGTCGATTGCAGCCACGCCAACAGTGGCAAGGACCCGGCACGCCAGCCAGCAGTGTTCAACGATGTGCTGGAGCAACGCCTGGCCGGTGACCGCTCGATCGTTGGCGTGATGATCGAGGGGCACCTGTTCGATGGCTGCCAGGCGCTGGGCAAGGGTGCACTGAAGTACGGTGTGTCGATCACCGACGGCTGCCTGGGCTGGGCCTCGACTGAAACCCTGTTGCGTGAGGCGGCACAAAAACTGTAAGCAGAGGTTGCGAGCCTGGCGAGACATACCCCAAGCAAGTGCGCTAGGCTTGCGTTTTTACCCCAAGGAGCAGTACCCATGGCCCGTGCAACCGCCCGCCACATCCTGGTCAGCAGCGAAGACAAATGCAACGAACTGAAAGCCCAGATCGAAGCAGGCGCCGACTTCGCTGAAATCGCCAAAGCCAACTCCACCTGCCCGTCCAGCCGTCAGGGCGGTGACCTGGGCTCGTTCGGCCCAGGCCAGATGGTCAAGGAATTCGACACCGTGGTGTTCAGCGCCCCGGTCAACACCGTGCAAGGCCCGGTGAAGACCCAGTTCGGCTACCACCTGCTGGAAGTGACCAGCCGCCAGGACTGATTCCCCCCTCCCGGTGATCAGACCCCCTGTGGGAGCGGGCGTGCCCGCGAAGAGGCCAGACCAGACAACCTCGTTGCCTGCTCCGACGCATTCGCGGGTAAACCCGCTCCCACAGGGTTTGTGCAGCCTGTTCCTGCTTTGTCTTGCATTCAGCACCCAGGCCGCACCCAGCCACGCCCTCACCGTCTACGACGAAGCCCCCCGCTACACCCCCAACTTCCCGCATTTCGACTACGTAAACCCCGACGCCCCCAAGGGCGGCATCCTGCGCCGCTCGGCCATCGAGATCGGCCAGTTCGACCATATCCTGCCGTACATCGACAAGGGCATCGGCGTCAGCGAGGTCGACGGCCTGCTGTACGCGCCCCTGGCGGTCCGCTCGTTCGATGAACCCTACACCGTCTATGGCCTGATCGCCCGAAACATGGAGCGTGGCCCGGACGATGCCTGGCTGCGATTCGAGATAGACCCGCGCGCCACCTTCGCCGATGGCAAGCCGGTGCGCGCCGAGGACGTACGGTTCACCTTCGAGCTGTTGATGAGCAAGGGCAGCCTCAAGTACCGCACCCAGTTCGCCGACGTGACCGGCGTGACCGTGGAAGGCCCGCAGCACGTGCGCTTCGACTTCAAGCCCGACCACGGCCGCACCCTGGCGCTGGACCTCGCCAGCCTGCCGGTACTGCCCGAACATGACTGGCAGCAGCGCGACTTCGCCAATGGTGCCGGCTTCGACAAGCCGGTCGGCAGCGGGCCGTACCGCATCGGGCGCATCGACAACGGCCGCAGCATCACCTTCGAACGCGACCCTACCTGGTGGGCGCGCAACCTGCCGGCCAGCCGTGGCCGCTACAATTTCGACCAGCTGCGCATCGAGTACTTCGGCGACACCGAAGTCGCGCGGCAGGTGCTCAAAGGTGGTGGCTACGACTACAACCGTGAGTTCTCCGCCACCGCCTACACCCTGGGCTACAACGGCGCGCAACTGGACGACGGCCGCCTGCAACGCGCCCACCTGGGGCCGGCCAAACCGCAGGTTGCGCAAGGGTTCGTGTTCAACCTCGACCAGCCGCAGTTCAAGGACAGGCGCGTGCGCCAGGCGCTGGGCATGCTGTGGGACTACGAGTGGAGTAACCGGCAGATGATGCGCAACCTGTACATCCGCCAGCAAAGCGTGTTCGCCAACACTCCGCTGGCGGCCCGCAAGCTGCCGGATGCCGGCGAGCTGAAGCTGCTTGAACCACTGCGTGGCAAAGTACCGGACGAAGTCTTCACCACCGTGTTCACCGCCCCGGTCACCGATGGTTCGGGGATTATCCGCAAGCAGCAGTTGCAGGCACTGGACCTGCTTGAACAAGCCGGCTGGCACCCCGAAGGTGACCGCCTGGTGAACAGCCAGGGCACACCGCTGGCGTTCACCTTCCTCAACGGCCAGTCAGGCCTGGAGCGCCTGCTGCTGCCGTGGAAGCGCAACCTGGCACAGATCGGCGTCACCCTGAACATCCGCAACGTCGATTCGGCCCAGTACGTCAACCGCCTGATGGCACGTGACTACGACATGATCGTCACCGGCTACCCGGTCACCCTGTCGCCCGGTGCCGAGCTGTACAACTACTTTGGCTCGGCAGCCGCCCACGACCCGGGTTCGAACAACCTGATGGTGTTGCAGGACCCGGCCGTGGACCAGCTGATCGACGGCCTGGTGCGCGCCGACACCCAGGCCGACATGCTGCACCACGCCCATGCCCTGGACCGGGTGCTGCAATGGAACTACTACTGGATCCCCAACTATTACCCGCCGGGCAGCTCCACCGCCTGGTGGAACCGCTTCGGCCTGCCCAAGGTCCAGGCCACCTATGACGAGGGCCTGGACACCTGGTGGGAAGTAAGCCCCACCCCGCTGACCAACGCGCAAATGGCCGAACGCCGGAAGGCCTCGCCATGACCACCTACATCCTGCGCCGACTGTTGCTGATCATCCCGACGCTGCTGGCGATCCTGCTGGTGAATTTCGCCATCGTCCAGGCCGCGCCGGGTGGCCCGGTGGAACAGGCCGTGGCGCGTCTGCAAGGCCTCGGTGGCGGCGCACCGGGCGCCCGGGCCGAAGTGGTGCACAGCGAGTCGCGTGCCACCCGTGGCCTGGACCCGAAACTGATCGAAGAGATCAAGCGCCAGTACGGCTTTGACAAGTCCGCCCCCGAACGCCTGTGGTTGATGCTCGGCCAGTATGCCCGGCTGGACTTTGGCAGCAGCTTCTTCCGTGGTGCCAAAGTCACCGACCTGATCCTCGACAAGCTGCCGGTCACCCTGTCGCTGGGTTTCTGGGCCACCCTGATCACCTACCTGGTGTCGATCCCGCTGGGCATCCGCAAGGCGGTGCGCCACGGCAGCCGTTTCGATGCCTGGAGCAGCGCACTGATCGTGATCGGCTACGCCCTGCCCTCGTTCCTGTTCGCCTTGCTGCTGATCGTGCTGTTCGCCGGTGGCACCTCGCTGAACTGGTTCCCGGTACGCGGCCTGGTCTCGGAAAACTTCGACGAGCTCAGCCTGTTGGGCAAGGTCGCCGACTACTTCTGGCACCTGGTGCTGCCGGTCGGGGCCCTGGTGATCGGCGGTTTCGCAACCCTTACACTGCTGACCAAGAACGCCTTCCTCGACGAGATTTCCCGCCAGTACGTGGTCACCGCCCGGGCCAAGGGCCTGAGTGAGCGCCGGGTGCTGTATGGCCATGTCCTGCGCAATGCCATGCTGCTGGTGGTGGCCGGCTTGCCGCAGGCACTGATCACGGTGTTCTTCGCCGGCTCGTTGCTGATCGAGGTGATCTTCTCGCTCGATGGCCTGGGCCGCCTGAGTTACGAGGCCGCCGTATCGCGAGATTACCCGGTGGTATTCGGCACCCTGTTCATCTTCACCTTGGCAGGCCTGTTGATCCGCCTGATCGGTGACTTGTCGTACACCCTGCTCGACCCGCGTATCGACTTCGACACGAGGGCACGCTGATGCTGTCGCCCGTCTCGCGCCGCCGCCTGCAACGCTTTCGCCGCAACCGCCTGGGTTGGGTTTCGCTGTGGCTGTTCGCCGGCCTTCTGCTGCTGTGCCTGGGTGCTGAGCTGGTGGCCAACGACAAGCCGCTGCTGCTGGGCTACAAGGGCGAGCTGTATGTGCCGGCGCTCAAGCGCTATAGCGAGCAGGAATTCGGCGGCCAGCTGCCATTCCAGCCCGACTATCGCAGTGCCTATGTACGGCAACTGATCGCGGACCAAGGCGGCTGGATGCTGTTCGCGCCCATCCCGTTCAGCGCCGATACGCCTAACTACGACCTGCTGGTACCCACCCCCAGCCCGCCCAGCGCGAGCAACTGGCTAGGCACCGACGACCAGGGCCGCGACGTGCTGGCACGGGTGCTGTATGGCACGCGGGTGTCGCTGCTGTTCGCTTTTGCCCTGACCGTGGTCAGCGTGTTCATCGGCGTGGTGGCCGGCGCGTTGCAGGGCTACCACGGCGGCTGGGTCGACCTGCTCGGCCAGCGCCTGCTGGAGGTGTGGTCGGGGTTGCCGGTGCTCTACCTGCTGATCATCCTCAGCGGCTTTGTCGAGCCGGATTTCTGGTGGCTTTTGGGCATCATGGCGCTGTTCTCCTGGCTTGCCCTGGTCGATGTGGTGCGCGCCGAGTTCCTGCGTGGGCGCAACCTGGAGTACGTGAAAGCCGCTCGCGCGCTGGGGTTGCCGGACAGCGAGGTGATGCTGCGGCATATCTTGCCCAATGCCATGAACGCCACGCTGACCTATGTGCCGTTCATGCTGACCGGGGCGATCACCACCCTGACCGCACTGGATTTTCTGGGCTTCGGCATGCCGGCCGGGAGTGCATCGCTGGGTGAGCTGGTGACCCAGGGCAAGCAACATCTGGAAGCGCCGTGGCTGGGCTTTACGGCGTTTTTTGCGCTGGCGGTGATCTTGTCGCTGCTGGTGTTTATCGGGGATGCCTTGCGCGAAGCGTTTGATCCCCGAGGATGAGTTTTCACCCCCGGCCTCTTCGCGGGTAAACCCGCTCCCACAGGGGCCCCACAGAAGCTGAATCTTTCGGGGTACTGTGGGAGCGGGTTTACCCGCGAAGAGGCCAGACCTGCTTTTACATGACAAGGAGCTTTGCATGACCCTCACAGGCAAGACTGCACTCGTCACCGGTTCCACCAGCGGCATCGGCCTGGGTATCGCCCAGGTGCTGGCCCGCGCTGGCGCCAATATCGTACTCAACGGCTTTGGCGACCCGGCACCGGCGCTGGCCGAGATCACCCGGCATGGGGTGAAGGCTGTCCACCACCCGGCCGATCTGTCGGAGGTCGACCAGATTGAAGCGTTGTTCGCCCTGGCCGAGCGCGAATTCGGTGGCGTCGACATCCTGGTCAACAATGCCGGCATCCAGCATGTAGCGCCGGTGGAGCAGTTCCCGCTGGAAAGCTGGGACAAGATCATCGCCCTGAACCTGTCAGCCGTGTTCCATGGCACCCGCCTGGCGCTGCCGGGCATGCGCACGCGCAACTGGGGGCGCATCATCAACATTGCCTCGGTGCATGGCCTGGTCGGCTCGACCGGCAAGGCGGCCTACGTGGCGGCCAAGCATGGCGTAGTCGGCCTGACCAAGGTGGTGGGCCTTGAAACCGCCACCAGCAATGTCACCTGCAACGCCATCTGCCCCGGCTGGGTGCTGACCCCGCTGGTGCAAAAGCAGATCGACGATCGTGCTGCCAATGGTGGCGATCCGCTGCAAGCACAGCATGATCTGCTGGCCGAGAAGCAACCGTCGCTGGCGTTTGTCACCCCCGAGCACCTGGGTGAGCTGGTACTATTCCTGTGCAGCGAGGCCGCAAGCCAGGTTCGCGGCGCCGCCTGGAACGTCGATGGTGGCTGGTTGGCCCAGTGACGGGCGGCCTGGGCCTGGCGGCGGGTTCGCATTCGTTTATCTGCAAGGAGGCCCTATGCGCCCTACCCCGATGACTGCAATTCTGGCCCTCACCCTGGCTGCCGCCGCGCCTGCGATGGCGGCTAGCCTGAAGGACGTCGCGCCTTACCCCGAAGCGGAAAAAGGCTTTACCCGGCAGGTCATCCACCTGCCGGCACAGGCCGATGAATCGGCTTACAAACTGGAAATCCTCGCCGGCAAGACCTTGCAGGTGGACTGCAACCGCCAGCGCCTGGGCGGCAGCCTGGAAGAACGCACCCTGGAAGGCTGGGGCTACAACTACTACCGCCTGGACAAAGTCAGCGGCCCGGCCAGCACCCTGATGGCCTGCCCGGATGGCAAGAAGACCAAGGCCTTCGTGCCAGTGGTTGGTGACGGCCTCCTGCTGCGCTACAACAGCAAGCTGCCGGTGGTGGTGTATGTGCCCAAGGATGTCGAGGTGCGCTACCGCATCTGGTCGGCGTCCCAGGACGTGAAAAAGGCCAAAGCCGAGTAAGCTCGAAGCCTACGCGGTCCCTGTAGGAGCGGCCTTGCGTCGCGATGGGCCGCAAAGCGGCCCCAGATCTCAGCTTCGCAGTACAGATTGCCGGGGCCGCTTTGCGGCCCATCGCGACACAAGGCCGCTCCTACAAAGAGCACGCAATCGCTTCAATGCGAATCTATCAGGCATAATGCGCCCCTTTTTTTGCGCCACGAAGCACAGGTACCCCATGAAAGCCCAAGCCCGCCACATCCTGGTCAAAACCGCTGACGAAGCCGAAAAGCTCAAACAGCGCATCGCCAACGGCGAGGCTTTCGACGTGCTCGCCAAAAAGTTCTCTATCTGCCCTTCTGGCAAGCGCGGCGGCGACCTGGGCGAAGTCCGCCCAGGCCAGATGGTCGGGGCTATCGACCAGGTGATTTTCAAGAAACCTTTGCGTGTGGTGCACGGGCCGATCAAGAGCAAGTTCGGCTACCACCTGGTGCAAACGTTCTACCGCGATTGATGGCAGCGGGCCACCTGACATTTTTGCCAGTTGCCCCGTTACCGCACATTACATACAACTCAGGCAGGGCCGAAGCCGCCCCGCTGGCGTCGCTTCAGGTAGTGGACCCTTCAATGGACCCGGAGACCTGCCTATGCGATGCCCCCGCTTGCTGCTGCCTGTTGCATTTCCCCTGCTGGCACTGCCGTTGCTGGCTCATGCCCAATCCCTGACGGTGACGCCCGGTGAAAACCTTGGCGCCCTCGTGCAAACCGATGCTGCTGATGAATTCAACATCAGCGGCGGCTCGGTGCAGTCATTGCAACAAGGCAATGGCCTGGACGCCTTCACCATGTCTGGCGGCACGCTAGGGTCGTTGAACCAGGGCGGCGACATGGACACGTTCACCATGACCGGCGGCACCATCACGGGCGCATTCGAAGATGGCGACACCGCGTGGTTCAAAGGCGGCAGCATTGGCCGAATCGACCTCAAGCTCGCTGACAACTTCCTCGAGATGTCCCAGGGGCTCGGGGTCGAAACGGTTGTTGTCGGCAACGTCGTCAGTGGGCTCGGCAACGACACGATCATCATGACGGGCGGCACCATCGGCGGTGATATCAGCACCAGTAGCGGCGTTGACAAGATAACCATCAGCGGCGGCACGCTCAAAGGCGAGATACGCACCGGCAACGGCAAGGATGAATTCACCTGGACGGGTGGCCAGATCGGTAAACGGGTCATCCTGGAAAGTGACGATGACACTGCCACCGTCCGCGCCCTCGACCTCGGCAACTCGGCCGTAATCCTGGACGGCGGCACCGGCACGGACACACTGACGTTCGAGCAGAGCCAGGTCGGCCAAGGGGCGCTGTACAACAACTGGGAGTCCATCCACCTCAAGCAAGGCAGCCAGCTGACCCTCAACGACACCCTCACGCTGGGAGACCTTGGCAGCGATCAGCCACGCGTGATCCCCGCCACCGGGACCGGCACCCTGCAAATTGACGCCAGCAGCTCGCTGATCAGCCGCCAGGGCAGCATCGTCAGCATCCAGAGTGGCAGCAAGGCATCGGTAATCAACGCCGGCACCCTCGACCTGAGTCGCGGCAACGACGCCCAGGGCCGCCTCACCATCCAGGGCGATTACACCGGCAACAACGGCACCCTGCGCCTGAATAGCGTCCTGGCAGGCGATGACGCTGCCTCCGACCGCCTGGTGGTCAGCCGTGGCGCTATCAGCGGCTCCACGCGGTTGCTCGTCAACAACCTCAATGGCGCAGGGGCAGCGACCGCACAGAACGGCATCCAGGTGGTCGAGGCCCGTGACGGCGCAACCAGCACTGCCACAGCATTCGTGCAGACGCAAACGCTAACGGTGGGGGCCTATGACTACCGCCTGTTCAAAGGTGGTGTGACCGCTGGCAGCGAAAACAGCTGGTACCTGCGCTCGACGCTGGTCGCGCCACCTGCTCCCGCACCGGTGCCCGAGCCCGAACAACCGACACAACCATCGGAACCGGGTGAGCCGCCCGTGATAGCACCTGCCCTGACGCCACCTGTTGCCGCACCGGCACCCGGCCAGGTCGACCTGCCCGCCCCCGTGCAAGGCGAAAGCCTGCCGCTGTATCGCCCGGAGGTCCCGGTTTACGCTGCGGCCCCAAGAGGCGCTGCGATTATCGCCCGCCAGGCCCTGGGCACCTTCCATCAGCGCCAGGGCGACCAGCAGTTGCTCAAAGGCGAAGGCGCCCTGCCTGCCAGTTGGGGGCAGGCCTACGGTGGCACGCTGCGCCAGCAATGGAGTGGTACGGTCAGCCCGAGCCTGGATGGCGATCTGTATGGCTTCAAGGTGGGCCAGGACCTGTATGCCAAGGTCGGCGACAACGGTTACCGCCAGCATGTCGGTATCTACGTCAGCCACAGCCGCCTGGACGCCGACGTCAAAGGTTTCGCCTTGGCCGTGGAGGACCGCAGCGTCGGTGACCTGCAACTCGATGGTGACAGCGTCGGCACTTACTGGACGCTGATTGGGCCGCAAGGCGCGTACCTGGATGCAGTCTTGCAGTACACCCGTCTCGATGGGCGAGCCCGCTCGGACCGCGGCGACAAGCTAAACATCGACGGCCATGCCTGGACCGCTTCGCTGGAGTCCGGCTACCCCATCGCCCTGTCCGAACGCTGGACGCTGGAGCCGCAAGCCCAGCTGATTGCACAAAAAGTGTCGCTCGACAGTGCAAGCGATAGTGTCTCGCGCATCAGCCATGACGCCCAGGTCGAGCTGACCGGCCGCTTGGGCGTGCGCCTGGAAGGTGCGTTCACGGGAAGCAGCGGGCGCCTGCTACAGCCCTATGCGCAGGTCAACCTGTGGCACGGCGACGGTGGCCGCGACACCTTGACCTTCGATGATGTCGACAAGATCAAGACCGACTACCGCTATACCTCCGTGCAACTGGAAAGCGGCGTGGTGGCGCAGGTCAGCGAAGCGCTGAGCCTGCATGGCGGCGTGCAGTACACCGCCAACCTGGACAGCCGCCAGCAGGAAGCCAGCGGCGTCAACCTGGGGGTACGCTGGCAGTTCTAGCGGCGCGCCGCCAGCAAGCCGAGGCCGGCGCAGCCCAGCAGGGAGGCGCTGACCCGGTTGAACACGCGGCGCGGGCCGGGCTGGCTGAACCAGCGCTGCATGTAGGCGCCCAGGCCTGCGTAAAGGGCAATGGCTGCCCATTCCAGCAGCAGGAACAACGCGCCCAGCCACAGGAACTGCTCGCCTACCGGGGTGGCGCTGCCGACCGTAACGAACTGCGGCAGGAAGGCAGTGAAGATCAGGATGGCCTTGGGGTTGCCGGCCGCCACCCAAAATTCCTGGCGCGTCAGGCGCCAGGTGCCACGCGGATGGTCAGCTGCCACCACCGCCTCGCCTACCGGTGCACGCCACAGCTGCCAGGCGATGTAGAACAGGTACGCCGCCCCCACTACCTTGATGGCCAGGAACAGGTATTCACTGGTGTGCAGCACCACGGCCAGGCCCATGGCTGCCAGGGCGATCATGCCGCTGAAGGCGACGATGCGACCACCACCGGCCACGCAGGCCGTGCGCAGGCCGTAGCGGCTGGCGTTGTGCAGCGACAGCAGGTTGTTCGGCCCCGGCGCCATGTTCAGGGCAAAGCAGGCGGGGATGAAAAGCAGCAGGCTTGAAAGGTCCATTGTTGTTTTCCTTTGGCAACAGGCGTCTATTTCGGCGTGTGCCGGGCCTTGCGGTCAAGCTACAGCCAGCGATAAAAACTGTACGGGTACACGGCAGCTGTTACGCTGCCGGCGAAACCGAGGACCTTGTGATGCCCCGCTCCCACGCCGCGCTGTGGCGCGACCCGGCACTCCCGCATGTGGAAAGCCGCCGCGCCTGTCATAGCCGGGCCTGTTACAAGGCCCACAGTCACCCGACGTTTTCCATCGGGGCGGTGGATGCCGGCCACAGCCATTTCAGCGGCGCCGCGAATGGGCAGGAACGCCTGACACCCGGTACGCTGGTGCTGGTGCCAGCCCACCGCGTACATGCCTGCAACCCCCAGCCCGGGCACGCCTGGAGCTACCAGATGCTGCATGTGGATGCCGACTGGCTCATGCAGCTGCGCCTGGAGTCGGGGCTTGGCGGTGCCGGCCCCGGTGAGCCGGCACGTATCTGCCGGGTGCCGGCGGTGTATGGGCAGTTCTGCGAACTGAACAGGTTGCTGTTCTCCAGCGCCAGCAACAGTGAGAAGGATGCGGCGCTGATTGCCTTTGTGGGCGACCTGGACGTTTCCGCCCAGGCCCCTCTGGCAGCGGCCCCCGCTTTGGGGGCTACTGCGCTTAGCGGACTGATCGCGCGCCTCGAAGGCCAGGACCCTGCGCAACTGAGCCTGGAGGTACTGGCCCGGGAGGCCGGCCTTGGGCGCTACCAGCTTATCCGTGCGTTCCGCACTGCCACCGGATTGACGCCGCACGCCTATGTGCTCAATGCCCGGGTCAATCGCGGGCGGCAGTTGTTGGGGGATGGGCTGGCACTGGCGGAGGTGGCTTACCAGCTCGGGTTTGCCGACCAGAGCCATTTCCAGCGGGTGTTCAAGGCCCATGTGGGGGTGACACCGGGGCAGTATCGGGGCCATTAAAGGCCTGCACGATCCCGTTGTAGGAGCGGCCTTGTGTCGCGACGGGGTGCGCAGCAGCCCCAGATTTTCAGCTTCGCAGCGGAGATTGTCGGGGGCTGCTGCGCAGCCCATCGCGACACAAGGCCGCTCCTACAAGGGGACCGTGCCTACCGCTCAGGTTTGCAATATTGTTCAATACGCTGTGACAGGCCCGGCAGCAGACTGCGGTTTTCCCGCAGAGCCGCCCCGCCCATGCAACAGTTCCTGATCATCGCCCTCGCCCACTTCCTCGCCCTGCTCTCACCTGGCCCGGACTTCTTCCTGGTCGCACGCAGCTCGATCAACAGCGGCTGGCGCATCGCCAGCGGCGCCTGCCTGGGCATTGCCCTGGCCAATGGCGCATTCATCGCCATGGCCTTCACCGGCCTGTCGGTGTTGCAGGAAGGCAGCCTGCTGTTCACCACCCTGCAACTGGCCGGCGCCAGCTACCTGCTGTACATCGGCGTGCTGTTCCTGCGCCATGCCGGGCAAACCAGCCTGCGCTCAGTCGCTGGCAACCAGCGGGTTCAAGGCTGGTGGCACAATCTGGGCATGGGCTTCTTGTCCGGCATCCTCAACCCCAAGAACGCACTCTTCTATGCCAGCCTGGCCAGCATGGTCGCCAGCGCCAGCACCGAGTGGAAATCGGCCTACGCCGTGTGGATGTTCAGCATCGTCCTGCTCTGGGACCTGCTGGTGGCCGTGGCCATCGGCAACCAGCGGGTACTGCGGCGCTTCGCTCGCAGCCTGCCGTGGCTGGAGCGGGCCTCAGGGGTCATGCTGGTGATATTGGCGGTGGCGTTGCTGCTACATCTGGCCCGGGGCTGACCAGTTGCAGGGTGCGCATGTCCATCAAGGTGAAATGGCCGCTAGCCCAGCCCCCCGTGTCCAGGTGCCAGACATTGCCCAGCAGCTTTGCCTCCAGCACCGGCGTGTGGCCGACCAGCAAGGCACGCAGGCCCTGCACCGGTTGGGTATCGCCTTCCTTCAGGCGTCGCCGCGACCACTGGCATACCTCGCGTACCTTAGGGTCGTCATCCAGCTCCAGCTCCAGCCAGGAACGCAGCACTGCCCAATCAGCAAACGGGCTGTCTGCATGCAGCAACCCGACCAGGCCGGCTGCGCTTTCCACTTCGATGGCAATCGGCAATTGCTCGAAGCGCTCCACGAAGCGCAATTGCGCGCTCCGCGGCAGGTCCAGGAACCAGCTTCCACCCGCTGCGCGGTACATGTCCAGGTCAAGCCGCCCCCCTCGCACGCGAGTGATCGCCAGCGCCTCATGGTTACCTTGCACCGCATGGAACCAAGGCCGCGCGAGCCACTCCAGCACGGACTCGCTGTGCGGCCCCCGGTCGACCAGGTCACCCACACTGAACAGGCGGTCTACGGCCGGGTCGAACCCCACCGCCTCCAGGCACTGTTCCAGGCGCTGGAAGTGACCATGGATATCGCCCACCGCCAGGTCACGTCCCCGGATATTGGCGAGCAGCCGCCGAAACCGTCCCATTACAATCTTCCTCTGCAGGTGCTGCCAGGGCGGGCGTAAAATGGAGACACCCCCCATCTACCCCGGAGGTGCATCATGCGTACCGCCCTCGTGTGTGCCGTGCTCATGGCGCTGTCACTGAACAGCATGGCACAAGGCGCCCCGGCCGCGCAGGTCGAGGTGCGTTTCGACCACCCGGAACAATTCCGCGACGCCAGCCTGAAAAGCCACGGTTATGAGCGTGGCGCCGACGACTATGTGATGAAATCCCTTACCCAGTACCTGCAAAAGCTCGGTCAGCGTTACCTGCAACCGGGCCAGCAACTGGTCATCGACATCCGCGATATCGACCTGGCCGGGCGCTTCGAGCCCTGGCACAGCCAGGCCTACGATGTGCGCTTCATGCGCGAGATCACCTGGCCGACCATCGACCTCACCTACACCCTCAGCCAGCCGGGTAAACCCAACCAGCAGGCCGAGGAACGGGTCAGCGACAAGATGTACCTCAGCCGCCCCGGCCGGGTCGCCAGCAGCAGCGACCGCCTGTATGCCGAGAAGGCCATGCTCGACGACTGGTTCCGCCAGCGCTTCGCGACGCACCCGGCAACCTGAAAAAGGCTTCACTGGTACAGGCGTTGGTGCCGAGAGTATGCTCGGCCTTTCAACCTGTACCAGGGAAGGGTATTTCATGAAACTGTGCGCCGTGCAACTGGCGTCGCTCAAGGGCGATTTGCCAGGCAACCTCCAGCGTCATCTGGTCTGCATCGAGCAAGCCGCGGCGCTTGGCGCCGAACTGGTGGTGTTCCCCGAGCTGTCGCTGACCGGCTACGAGCCAAGCCTTGCGCGCCAGGCCGCCTTGCCGGTCCACTCCGCGCAACTGGGCCCGCTGCAGGCAGCCTGTGACCGCCTGGGTATCACCGCAGCCGTTGGCCTGCCGTTGCCGACACCCGACGGTATTCGCATCGGCATGCCCATCTTCAGCCCCGGCGCACCGCGCCAGGCCTATGCCAAACGGCGCCTGCATGATGACGAGCTGCCCTATTTCACCCCAGGCGACCAGGCACTGCTGCTGCAGGTAGGCGACCATCGGGTGGCACCGGCGATCTGCTACGAATCAATGTTCATGGCCCACGCGGCCGCCGCCCGCGAGCACGGCGCCGACCTGTATCTGGTCAGCGTGGCGAAAACCGCCAAGGGCATCCGCGAGGGATACGCGCATTACCCGGAGGTGGCACGTGAACTGGGTATGCCGGTATTGATGGCCAACTGCGTGGGGCCTGCCGACACCTTCATCGGTGCCGGCGGTTCGGCAGCGTGGGACAGCCAGGGGCGCTTGCTGGCCAGCCTGGATGACCACAGTGAAGGGCTGATCATGCTGGACACTGGCAACGCCAGCGCAATCGCCCTACCCTTGGACCCACACCCGGCATGATCTATCTGTTTCTGGCGTTGCTGAGTTACAGCTGCACCTATTACCTGGTCGGCTTGCTGATCCAGGGCCAGCTTGCCGATGTGGCCGAGGGTTTGCGCCATCGGCCCGATGCACCGACACCCGGCGAATACCTGCGCGCGGTCAAGGCCCATGCCCGCCGGGCCCATCGGCAGTACACCCTGATGGCCGGCTCGGGGCTGGCGCTACTGGCCTGCCTGGTCGCCAGCTGGTTCAGCTGACGCCTACAGGTCCAGCGCCAGGCTTTGCCGGCCCTCCAGCGCCAGCAGGTACTGCTTGGCCGCCAGGCCACCGGCAAAGCCGGTGAGGCTGCCCGAAGCACCGATCACGCGGTGGCACGGGGCGATGATCGAGATCGGGTTGCGGCCATTGGCGGCGCCTACCGCTCGCACCGCGCTGGGGTTGCCGATCTGCCGGGCGATGTCGCCGTAGCTGCGGGTTTCACCAAAGGGTATCGCCAGCAGCGCGGCCCACACCTGGCGCTGGAACTCGGTACCGGCAAAATCCAGCGCCAGCTCGAAGCGCTGGCGTTTGCCAGCGAAGTACTCGCCAAGCTGCCGCGCGGTGTCCAGTAACACCGGGCACCGGTCGTCACGGTGCAAGGCACCGAGGCGCACGCGGTTTTCCCGTTCTTCTTCCCACAGTACGGCTGCCAGGCACTCGCCGCGGGCGACCAGGGTCAGGGTGCCGACGGGCGACTGCATTAGGGTGAATGCGCTGGACATGAGCGGGTTCCTGCCTGTTTGCGTTCGGGGCACTGTACGCATCCACAGCCCAGCACGCACCCGCTTTCTTGCTCAGGTAATTGCACAACCGGCAATCCGGCGCGCTTCCCTGAGGTTGACCTTGGGAATCAGCTCGGCCGGAATGCGCGAGATCGGCGACAGGTTGTAAACATGGAAGTGCTCGTTCACCACCTCCCTGGCCATCAGCGTCAACGACGGCAGGATGCGGCTGTCCCAGTGCTGGTCGAGCCCACACGGC
This sequence comes from Pseudomonas putida W15Oct28, assembly GCF_000708715.2. Taxonomy (GTDB): domain Bacteria; phylum Pseudomonadota; class Gammaproteobacteria; order Pseudomonadales; family Pseudomonadaceae; genus Aquipseudomonas; species Aquipseudomonas putida_R. Next base: position 144,491 of record NZ_JENB01000006.1, read on the forward strand.
GAACACTGCCCCTGGCCGTTCTCATAGAAGCGCCCGACGCTCTGATCCAGGTCTACCCCTACCAGCAACACTTCTTCAAAGCCCAGGTGATAGGCCAGCTGCAAGGCCACATAGGCCACTGTGCGGGCATCGAAGAAACCATGGGCCAAGTCTTTGCTGAAGGCAATCGAGCGGCTGCGCTTGCTCCACAGTGCACGGTTGCACACGCAACTGTCACCATGGCCACGCAAACCGTCAAGCAGGCCTGGCGTGTCGGCTTTGTGCAAGCCATAACACTCCGTGCCGGCTGGCACATCGGCACCGGCATATTGCTCGGGCCAGAGCGCCAGGCGCTCGCTGTCGCGCAAGGCAGTGGCGAACAAGGCCGGCTGTTGCTGGCCAAAGCTTTTGTCGGTGCACACGTAGAAGAAGGGTTTGATGCCGTGTTCGGCGGTCATCGCGACCGAGCCGTTCATGGCGATGATGGGCAAATGCGCGAAATCACCAAGCGGAAAATGCTTGGCAGACGCGCCGGAGGCAAGGATCACCACGGGGCCCTGTTGGGTGTTGCGACACGCCTCGAAACTGGAGAACGCCCCGCGTTCAGCGCTTGGCTGCGACGGAAGTGTGTTCATCAATGGCATCTTTAACTGGACAGTACAAACCACAATACTGATCCGTGTATATGCCGTGGCCGCTTTTACCTAACTTTACCTACCTGAACTTAATCGCCCGCCATGTCCCTGAGTGGCGGGTTACGAGGGGCTGCACAGCGCTCAAACGGTACATGTTCAATGCCGCCTGGTCCGGCTGACGCCGTCACAGCAGACCACCTGAGCCCAGGCTTGTTCCCCCACTGTGGATCAGGAATACCGATTAACGCCCACGAGGTGACAAACGGGCCACCGGCGCTTGATCAAACGCGGTTTTATTCATGAGCCAGCTTGATGCTTATCACTGGCGAGACTAATACTTAGGTCTCTGCCTGGGGAGGCACGAAACATGCAAACAAGATTCGTTATCGTTCCCGCAGTGCCTATCGAAAAGGATTCGTTCCGCGTAGGCAGCCGCTACTACGCCGCTACCGTGTGCGGTGGGTTCGACATTTACGACAACCAGGCGAAGGAGCGGCTCAAGCCGAGCTACCCAAGCAGGACCGATGCGCAGGTGCAGTGCGAACAGTTGAACAAGCGAAGTGAAGTGGGGTGATCGTGGGCGCTCCAAATACAGGCGCCCGCGCGATCCCTGCAGGAGCAGCGAGGGGCCGCACAGCGGCCCCCGGTGTCGATTCAGATTATTAACTGTCAGCCCAGGAACAGCTTGTACGCCGGGTTGTCAGTCTCATCCCAATACCGATACCCCATCTCGTCCAGCGCCAACGGCAAGCCCGCCAACTCATCCCCCGGCACCTCCAGCGCGGCAAACACCCGAGCCTCCGCCGCACCGTGGTTGCGGTAATGGAACAGGCTGATGTTCCAGCGCTTGCCCAACCGTTCCAGGAAGCCCAGCAATGCCCCTGGGCGCTCGGGGAACTCGAAGCGCAGCACCCGCTCATCAGCACCCGGCGCAGCGTGGCCACCCACGGTATGGCGCACATGCAGTTTGGCCAGCTCGTTGTCGGTCAGGTCCAGCACGCTGTAACCCTGCTCGCGCAGGTTGGCCAGCAACTGGTCACGCGGGTCGTGCACAGGGTGAGTCTGCACCCCGACGAACAGTCGCGCTTCCTTGCCCGGGTAATAGCGGTAGTTGAATTCGGTGATCTGCCGCTTGCCCAGCGCCTGGCAGAAGGCGCGGAAGCTGCCCGGCTGCTCGGGGATGGTCACGGCGATGATCGCCTCGCGCTGCTCGCCCAGTTCGGCTCGCTCGGCCACATGGCGCAGTCGGTCAAAATTGACGTTTGCCCCGGAATCAATGGCTACCAGGGTCTGCCCCTGCACGCCATCGCGTGCCACGTACTTCTTGATCCCGGCCACGGCCAGGGCACCGGACGGCTCGGTGATAGAGCGGGTATCGTCGTAGATGTCCTTGATCGCCGCGCACAGCTCGTCACTGCTGACGGTCACCACTTCATCGACAAAATGCCGGCACAGCTCGAAACAGTGGGCGCCGATCTGCGCCACCGCCACACCGTCGGCGAAGGTGCCGACCTGGGGCAGGATCACCCGCTCACCGGCAGCCATGGCGGCCTGCAGGCAGTTGGAGTCCTCCGGTTCGACGCCGATCACCTTCACCTCGGGGCGCAGGTACTTCACGTACGCGGCGATGCCGGCGATCAGCCCGCCGCCGCCCACCGGTACGAAGATAGCGTCCAGCGCGCCCGGGCGCTGACGCAGGATTTCCATGGCCACGGTGCCCTGCCCGGCGATCACGTCCGGGTCATCGAACGGCGGTACAAAGGTGGCGCCTTCGCTGTCTGCCAGCTTCAGCGCGTGGGCCAGGGCATGCGGGAAGCTCTCACCGTGCAGCACCACATGCCCGCCGCGCGAACGCACCCCTTCCACCTTCAGTGACGGCGTGGTGGTCGGCATGACGATGGTGGCCTTCAGGCCCAGGTGTGACGCCGCCAGGGCCACGCCCTGGGCATGGTTGCCCGCCGAGGCGGTGATCACCCCACGCTCGCGTTGCACAGCACTCAGGCGTGACAGACGGGTATAGGCGCCGCGGATCTTGAACGAGAAGGTGGGCTGCAGGTCTTCGCGCTTGAGCAACACCTGGTTACCCAGGCTGGCCGACAGTGCAGGCGCGGCTTGCAGCGGCGTTTCGATGGCCAGGTCGTACACCGGCGCGGCCAGAATGCGCCGCACCTGCTCCGACAGCAGTTGCTGGGGGGTGACGGTGGTACGAGGGACGCTGAAGCTGGTCATCGATGACTCCTTGGCTTTTTTATGTTGCCCAGGAGTCAGAGAGAAAAAACCCGCCTCCAGGGCGGGTTAGGTGCACGTACGCGCTAGCCCGCCAAGCTGATAATGGCGGTAATAATAATGGCGTTCACATGCGGGAATGTATTCATGGGGTAGGAACTTAGCCGTTAGTGCGGCACAAAGTCAACACTTGGCCTGCTGCGCCGAAAGCGGCACATCGAACACCTTGTCGAACCCCCACTGGAAGGCAAAGGCGTAAACAAAGAAGAACACGAACAACGCCAGGTTGGTCAGCAGTGCCGCCCACAGGCTCACATCCAGCCAGTACGCCACCAGTGGCAGCAAGATCACCACCAGCCCGCCCTCGAAGCCCAAGGCATGCAGCAAGCGCCGCAGGAAGGTGCGCTCACGTTTGTGCTGGCGTGCTTCCCAGCGCTCGAACACCCAGTTGTAGCCCATGTTCCAGCTCATCGCGATGCCCGACATCAGCACCGACAAGATGGCCGACTGCGCCATGCCGGCGCCAAACGCCAGCTCTAGCACAGGCGCCACGCAGGCGACGGCGATGGCTTCGTAAAGAATGGCCTGGACGATCTTGCGGGCCTTGCCTTGCATGTTCAGTTCCCTGGGTAGACGACCCGTAAAGCTACAATATGTCGCACACAAGAAAAAGCCGAAATTTGGACAACGGCGCGTTCGGCTGCTTGTATCTATCCCGTACAAACAGCGACATCTCGTACAACTTGGTCGAGGGAACCGAGCGAGGATAAGACGATGCTCCACTGCCCCCTGCCGGTGACTGCTGCATGAGCCTGGCATTCATCGATTTTCTCACCTATGTGCTGTTCGGCCTGAAGATACTGGCCATCACCCTCGCCTCGCTGATGTTCCTGCTGGGCCTGGACGACCTGTTCATCGACCTGTGCTACTGGGGCCGCAAGCTGATCCGGCGCTTTCGCGTGTATGACAAGTACGAGAAGGCCGACGAGAAGCGCCTGTACGAAGTCCCGGAAAAACCCCTGGCCATCATGGTCCCGGCCTGGAACGAAGTGGGCGTGGTCGGCGAAATGGCGCGCCTGGCGGCCTCCACCATCGACTACGAGAACTACCAGATTTTCGTCGGCACCTACCCCAACGACCCGCAAACCCAGGCCGACGTCGACGCGGTGTGCCTGCACTACCCCAACGTGCACAAGGTGGTGTGTGCACGCCCTGGCCCCACCAGCAAGGCCGACTGCCTGAACAACATCATCGACGCCCTGCTGCGCTTCCAGCAGGATGCTGGCATCGAGTTCGCCGGTTTCATCCTGCATGACGCCGAAGACGTGATCTCGCCCATGGAATTGCGCCTGTTCAACTACCTGCTGCCGAACAAGGACATGATCCAGATCCCGGTTTACCCCTACGCACCGGAATGGAAAGGTTTCACCGCCGGCCACTATGTCGACGAATTTGCCGAAAACCACGGCAAGGACGTCATCGTCCGCGAAGCGCTGACCGGCCAGGTGCCCAGTGCAGGTGTCGGCACCTGCTTCAGCCGCCGCGCCATCAGCGCGCTGCTGGAGGACGGCGACGGCATTGCCTTTGACGTACAGAGCCTCACCGAGGACTACGACATTGGCTTTCGCCTGAAGCAAAAGGGCATGAAGTGCATATTCGCCCGCTATTCCATCACCGACCCGGCGCTGACCCTGAAGCAGGAATGGCGCCCGGGCATGAGCCGGGAATTCTCCCAGGTGATCTGCGTGCGCGAGCACTTCCCGCGTGACTGGCAGCATGCCATCCGGCAGAAGTCACGGTGGATCGTCGGTATCGTGTTCCAGGGCACCAGCAACCTCGGCTGGAGTCGCAAGGGCGCACTCAACTACTTCCTCTGGCGCGACCGCCGCGGGCTGTTCGCCTACCTGCTGAGCTTCTTGGTCAACTTGTTGCTGCTGGTGTTGCTGGCCATGTGGCTGGTCACGGTGATTGCGCCGAACTCGTGGCGCTTCATGTCGATCCTCAGCGACAGCTGGCTGCTGTCTACCCTGCTGTGGCTGAACGGGCTGATGCTGTTCAATCGCCTGTTCCAGCGCGGCTGGTTCGTCACCCGTTTCTATGGCATCGGCGAAGGCCTGCTGTCGGCACCGCGGATGATGTGGAGCAACTTCGTCAACTTCTTCGCCAACCTGCGTGCCCTGCGCCAGGTGATGGAAATGGGCGACTCGCGGCGCGTGGCCTGGGACAAGACCACCCATGAATTCCCCGCCATCGCCGCCCCTGCCCGCACGCCGCTGGGCCAGCGCCTGGTGGCCAAAGGGCTGATCAGTGACGAGCAACTGCAACAGGCAATCACCAGCCCGGTACGCCGGCGCCTGGGCCGCGAACTGCTGCTGCGCGGCTGGGTGAACAGCGAACAGCTGGTGGCGACCCTGGCCGAGCAGCTGGACCTGCCCTGGGCACCGCTGAACCCGTTCAAGCTCGACCCACAACTGATTGCCACGCTGCCACGCAAACTGGCGACGCACTATGGCGTGCTGCCCGTTGCCGAAGACGGCGACACGCTGATTCTAGCCAGCGAAAGCCCGGTCAGCCAGGTGTCGCTGGGGGTGATCAGCCGCTACCTGAAACGCCCGGTCCGCGTGCGCCTGGCGCCTCAGGGCCGGGTAACCCTGGGGCTGCGCTACCACTACCCAAGCCCCTGGCAGAAGCCTGAAACCCGCGACATGCTGGCCATCCTCGAACGCCATCAGGACGATGAAGCGCTGCTGGAGCGTGTCAGCCACCACCAGGTCATGCTCGGCACCCTGTTGCAGGTGCGCGGCATGGTCCCGGTCACCCTGTTCAACCAGGCACTGATCGACTTCGACCCCGAGCGCCAGAGCCTGGGCGAGCACCTGATCGCCCGCGGCATCATCACCGAACAGGTGTTGCAACAGGCGCTCGTTGAGCAGGCCAGCGAGCAGCAGGCCGCCCTTGATCTGATCCGGGAGGTGGCATGAAGCCGCGCTTTTCCCTCACTTTCGCTGGCCTGTTGCTGTGCTCCGCCGCGCTGCCTGCCGCCGCCTCGGCGCCGATGACCGACTTTCAGCGGTTCACCAGCTTCCCGTTCATGGACCGCGGCTACCGTGAGGCCAAGAAAGACAACTGGGCCGAGGTTGAGCGCCTGACCCGCCACGTGCTGGGCCGGGTGCCGAACAACGACGAGGCCCGCGCACTGCTGGTAGAAGCCCTTGCCCATCAACGCCGCTACAAGGAAGCCGAAGCGCTGGCCGGGCAACTCGACGGCAGCCCCGAATACGCAGACGCCCTGCTCGAACTGCGCCTGACCTGGATCGAACAGGACCCACCGCCGGCCAGCCAAGTGGAACAATGGCTGGCCGCCAGTGAGGGTAATCAACGCGTGCGCCTGTGGCAGGCCTACAGCCTGAGCCTGGCCAAATTCGGCGGTGCGGGCAAGGCGCTGGACTGGCTCAGCCAGTTGCCGCCCAGGGATGACGGCCAGGTATTGCGCCTGGTCCGGGCCAACTTCGCCGAACAACTGCGCAACTGGAAAGAAACCATCGAGCAACTGCAACCGCTCGCCGACAAGGGCCAGTTGCCCGCCGAAGACTGGCAACGCCTGGCCAATGCCTATGTCCAGCAGGTGGATGAAAAAGGGTTGAACAAACTGCTGGCCAGCGCGCCCTCCCCTCAAGCAGCTGACCAGGCGCGCCTGGCCATGGCCAACCGCGCCATCGCCGTGGGCCACAACCAGCAAGCCCAGCGCTGGTTGCAGTCGCTGCCGCCCGATCAGCTGAATCAACCTGACCAGCGCCAGCAACTGTGGGAGCTGGCCCGCAAAGGCGACGATGCAGCGCTGGTGCGCCGCCTGAGCAACGACCTGCAACGCCCCTGCCTGGACACCGTCGACTGGTTGTCACGCCATGACCCGGACCTGGCCCGCGAACAGTTCAAAGGCTGCACACCCACTACCGACGCACGCGCCTACGCCGTGCTCAAGCAACGCCTGTATGGCGACCCGCCGCAACCCCCACAACCGCGCACAGCCAGCGAATGGGAAAACCGCTACCGGCAAAGTGGCGACCTGGCCGCACTGGATCAATCCACCTTCCTGCTGGTGGAACAGGGCCAGACCGGACACGCCCGGCAACTGCTGGAACAGGCCTACGACCGCCGTCAGGGCCGCCTCAGCCCATCGCTGCTGCAGCGCCTGGGCAACCTGTATGCCCGCAACGACGGGCCGCTGGACAGCCACCGCATGCTCGGCCTGATCCCCCGAGTCGATGCCAATACCCGTGCCCAGTTGCTCGGCCGCCTGGCCGAGGCAGGCCAGTGCGACGCCGTGCGCCAGGCGGTACCGGCCACACCCCGCGAGCCCGGCCAGTACCGCGCCCTGGGCCGCTGCGCCATGCCCGACCAACCCGGTGAAGCGGTGGTCTACTACCAGGCCGCCGAGCGCCTGGGCGACGCCGGCAACCGCCTGCCGTTGGCCTATGCACTTGAAGCAGCCGGCGATTCCGAAGCCGCACTGCCCATCTGGCGCAGCCTGCCGGACAGCGCCTGGACCGACAACGCCCGCCTCACGGCCGCCGGGGGCGCGCTGAACGCAGGCGACGCTTATGCGGCCCGCCGCTATTGGGACGCCGCCGCGCACCACAGCGCCGATGACTGGGCACTGGGCGCGGCCATTGCCCAGCGCCAGGGCGATTACCAGGCGGCCTTGGGTTTCCAGCGCCAAGCCTTGGCAAGCAGCCCACGGGCCGACCACTACTACGCGGCCGCCAGCACCGCGCAACTGGCCGGCGACAGTGCGCAGAGCATGACCTGGCTCGCCGACGCCGTGCGCCTGGCCCCCGATCAGCCGCGCTACCGCGCCGATTACGGCATGCGCCTGGCTGGCTCGACAGACAAAACCCAGCGCCGCCAGTCGATCCCCTACCTGGAGCGTGCCACCCACGACTTCCCCGAGGATTATCGCCTCGGCGAAACCCTGGCCTTGCGCTACGACGAAGCCGAAGACAGCGCCTCGGCACGCCGCGAACTGCGCCGCATCCTCGATGTGGAGCAGAACCTGGTCGACGGTGACGACGAATACGGCAGCCTGGAAGCCCGCAAATACCGCCAGCGCCGTGCCCACGAAAGCCTGTCACGGCGTGACACCATCACCTTGGCCAGTACCTGGTCACCCGCCGGCACCTCGACCAACGACAAGTTCCTCGACAACGGCCAGCGCAGTGGCAGCTCCCGCCGCGCCCAGTCGCAGAACGTGCAACTGGCCATGTGGGACCATGCCCTGGGCGAAGAACCCAGCCGCAACGGCAGCACCCTGTCGGTGTATGGCCGGGTGCTGTTCGGTGGCCAGAGCCGAACCGACTATGCGCAAAGCATGGGTACCGGGGTCGGCCTGCGTTACAAGCCGCTCGGCCAGGCCAACCTCAACCTGTACGCCGAGCTGTACCACCAGCGGCAGATCGACGAAGCCCATTACCGCGCCCTGAGCCTTGGCCAGTTGCTGAGCCCGGCCAAGGTCGGCGGCAACTGGGGCGACCTGCGCCACCACGCCGAATCGAGCAACGACCTGCTGTTGCGCGCCACCGCCTCGTTCCTTGATCAAGGCGACTGGCGCAATGACTGGCGTGTGGATGAAGACAACTGGAACGAGCGCTTCCTCTACCTTGACGCTGCCTGGTGGACCCGCGCCGGCGACCACGCCTGGCTGTCGCGCTACCAGCAAGGCCATGCCTGGAAACTACCCGGCAGCTCGCCGCAAACCCTCATGCCCTATGGCTTTGTCGAGTTCTCCAGCCAGGACCCGAGCAACGACTGGCGCCAGGACGCCCGGGCGGGGGTTGGCGTGCGCTGGCAATGGTGGTTCGATGACGACCGCTACAACGCCTATCGCGGCTCGCTGAAAGTACGTGCCGAGTACCAGCAGTCGCTGGGCGGCAATCTTTACGAGCGCGCCAACGGCGTGCTGGTCGGTGCGGAGATGACCTTCTGATGCGTGCGATCCTCGCCTTCTGCCTGCTTGCCCTGTGCCTGCCCGCCACAGCCGACCAGCGCCTGTTCTACCAACCCCTCAACCGCGACGCCAAAGTCACCCCCGCCCAGTGGCAACAACTGTGGCATGCCACCGTGGCCCAGGGGGGGAAAACCCTGATCGTGCAATGGAGCGCCTATGGCGACAGCGACTTCGGCGGCGCCCAGGGCTGGCTGGCCAACAGCCTGCGCAGCGCACGTGCCCAAGGCCTGCAGGTGGTGCTGGGGCTGTACATGGACCCCGCCTACTACCAGCGCCTGGAAGAACTGGACGGCGAGGGCCTGAACAGCTATTGGAAAGCGCAACTGGGGCGCTCACTCACCCAGTACCAGCAACTGCGCCAAGCCTGGCAATTGCCGGTGGAGGGCTGGTACCTTCCCATGGAGCTGGACGACCAGCATTTTCGCGACCCCGCGCGGCGCGAAGCGCTGTTCAGCCAGTTACAGGCCTTCAACCGCCAACTGGACAAGCCTCTGCACATCAGTGCCTTCAGCGCAGGCAAGCTGTCGCCCCGGGTCAATGCCGCCTGGCTGGATCAACTGGCAGGCCTGGGCTTGAGTGTGTGGTGGCAGGATGGCGCCGGGACTGGTCGATTGCCGCCGTTGGTTCGCCAGGGTTACGAACAGGCCTTGCCGTGCCGGATAGGTGTGGTGCGCGAGGCGTTCCGCCAGGTGAGTGCGCCAGGTCAGGCATTCAGGGCTGAACCTGCCGAACCGAAGCTGGCCAGCGGGTGCCATGCCGAGGCAGTGTTTGCCTTGCGCTACCGGCCTTGGGCCCAGAAGGTTCTGCCACAGAATTGAGTCGCCAGGCCCGGCCTCTTCGCAGCACAAGGCTGCTCCTACAGGTATCGCACGTCTCCTGTAGGAGCAGCCTTGTGCTGCGAAAGGGCCGGACCTGGCAAAGCAGTACTCCCAGGAGTTCACCCATGTTCAAAACCATCGAGGAACACGTACGCAAGCAGGTCGCCCCCGCCGCCCTGCGCGCCGAGTTCCGCCAGCACGAATTCGAGTCCATGCGCCCGTTCTGCCTGCTGGTAATCTGCGTCAGCATCCTGATCTGGCTGGTCTTCGACCTGATCGTCAGTTTCCTCGCAGGCCAGGGCTTCACCTGGCTGTCCTACCTGTTCATCTCGCTGCTCGGCTGCCTGGCCGTCGTGCTGAACTTTACCCGCCGCAGCCATCACTTCGACGTGCTCAACCTGTTGTTCATTGCCATCATCACCTTGGGCATGCGCCTGCTGATCGAGGGCATCCCGGTCACCCTGCGGCCGGTGTGGCTGGTGCTTGGGGTTTCCGCGGTACTGTATGCCGTATCGGTGCTGCCGGTGCGGCGCTGGTCGTTTTTCTGCGCCATGGTCATCACCTGGGTGATGCTCAACCCGTTCTACCACACCCGCATCGAGCCCGACGCACTCGAAGGGGCCATGCTGATCAGCTACGCCGTGTTCCTCAGCGGCCTGGTCAGCTACAGCTACCTGCAGATCCGCAAGACCAAGCTGCACAACTTCTACCTGTCCAAGGTGCTGCTGGAGCAGGCCTATGTCGACGCCCTGACCGAAATCCCCAACCGCCGATCGTTCATGGCCCAGGCCGGCCGCCTGCTGCACATGGCCACACCCGGGCAGTACCTGGCGATGATCGATATCGACAATTTCAAGCGGGTCAATGACCGCTTCGGCCATGACGTGGGCGATGAAGTGCTCAAGCGCGTGGCCCTGCATATCAAGGCGAGCATGGCCGGCCATGAGTTTGCCCGGCTGGGCGGTGAAGAGTTCGCCATCTTTCTGCAAGGGGTGGACCAGCAGGGGGCCGAGCAGCAGGTGGCGGCGCTGTGCAAGCGGGTGCGCGAGGACATTGGCGAGCACCCGGTGACCATCAGCATCGGCCTGGCACGGGTGGACCGGGGTGACAGCCTGACCACGGCGCTGGTCCGCGCCGACCAGGCGTTGTATGAAGCCAAGCACACCGGCAAGGACCGGTTTGTGTTGTGGTCAAGCCAACTTACAGACCAGAGTTGACTGGCCCGGCCTCTTCGCGGGCTTGCCCGCTCCCACAGGCCCTACACAGTGCTTGAGATCTGTGCGGTCCCTGTGGGAGCGGGCGAGCCCGCGAAGAGGCCGGCACAGGCATCCATCACCCCGCAGGCAACCGAATGCGGAACTGCGCCCCACCCAATGCTGACTGTGCCACCGTCAAGGTGCCGCCCTGCCCCTCGATCGCCCGCCGACTGATCGCCAGCCCCAGGCCAAACCCGCCGGTGTTGCGGTCGCGGCTGCGGTCCAGCCGGTAGAACGGCTGGAAAATCCGTTCCCGCTCCTCTACCGGTATGCCGATCCCGTCATCCTCCACCGTCAGCAGGCAGGCGCCATCGTCCTCCAGGCGCAAGCGCAGCAACAGGCTTTCATCGCAATAGCGCATGGCGTTGCGCACCAGGTTCTGCACCGCCCGCGCCGTCAGCCGTGGGTCCAGCACAAACCGGGGCAAATTGCCCTCGGCCCGCACTTCCCACTCGATACCCCGGCCATCGAGCTCTTCGGCAAAACCGCCGAGTACGCTGTCGACCAGTTCCAGCAACGACACCTCGACCCGCTCGCGGGCCTGATCGGCGTTGTACAGGCGGCTGTAAGACAGCAGTTCCAGCACCAGCTCATCCAGCTCGCGCACATGCCCCACCAGTTCCAGCAGGCGCTTGCGGCTGGCCGGCGGCACTTCGTCGAACAACAGCACCAGGCCGAAGTCCAGGCGGGTCAGCGGTGTGCGCAGCTCATGGGACACCGCATTGAGCAGCTCGCGCTGCTGGTTGACGTGACGTTCCAGGTCACTGGCCATGGTGTCGAACACCCCGGCCAACTCACCGATGTTGGAATGCGGCGAAATGTGCGTGCGCTCGGCCATCTGCCCCTGGCCCAGGCGCCGGGCGGTTTCCTTCAGCCGCTCCAGGTCGCGCCAGTGCGGCCACACCCATAACAGCAAGCACCCGAGCATGGCCGCACCGATCAGCACGGTCACGCCCCACGACAGCACATTGATGTCCAGTGGGTCTGGCGGTGCGTGCAGGCGCACCAGCCACTCCTTGTCCAGCGGTGCCAGCACCGTTTCGTAGTAGCCCCACTCGGCAATTCGCACGGCGTACTGGCCGTGCTCCAGGCGCGCCTGCTCATCTGCGCTGAGTTCGGCCTGGTCCATGCGCAGCAGCTTCACTTCCAGCGGGGCGAACGCACTGGCCAGGTCTTGCTCCACGGCTGGCCACTGCTCGCGCGGGGCCTGGTGGAACTGGCGCACGATCAACGACTGCACGCCTTTGGCCTGGTCCAGGTTGTAGGCCATGAAGCGTTCCTGGAACAGGCCGACGATGGTGTCGGGAATGAACAGCAGGGCACCGGCGTAAGCGACGATGATCACCAGGTACAACCGCACCAGGATCTTGAGCATGGCCGGTCAGCACTCCCACTCGACGCGGCTGAACAGGTAGCCTTTGCCCCACACGGTCTTGATCTTGCGCGCTTCGCCGGCGTTATCGTCGAACTTGCGCCGCAGCTTGGAGATGGCCACGTCCACCGAACGGTCGGTACCGTTGAACTCGATGCCGCGCAGCTGCTGCAAAATGCGGTCGCGGTTCAGCACTTCGCCGGCATTGCGCGCCAGTACCACCAGCAGGTTGTACTCGCCGCTGGACAGCTCCACCTCTTCGCCGCGCCAGCTGACCGTGCGCTCGGCCAGGTCGATGCGCAGGCCTCCGATCAGGATCAGGTCGTTATCCAGCCGCGGCTCGTTGACGCTGCTGCGGCGCAGCAGGGTACGCACACGGGCCAGCAACACGCGGGGCTCGCAGGGCTTGGTCACGTAGTCGTCGGCGCCCATTTCCAGGCCCAATACCTGGTCATGGCTGTCGTCGCGGGCGGTCAGCATCAGGATCGGCAGGGTTTGCGACTCCTGGCGCAGCAGGCGGCACAGTTGCAGGCCATCGATACCCGGCAGCATCAGGTCGAGGATAACCAGGTCAGGTTTTTGCCGGCGATATTCGTCCAGCACATGATCGCCCCGGGCGATCACCTGGACATGGAAGTCGTTGCGTTGCAGGTAGCTGGCGATCAGCTCGGACAGGGCGCTGTCGTCTTCGACCAGGAAAATATTCGGCATAGGTGCTTGGGATCTAGGTTGTGGTAGACCTCACTGGCCTCTTCGCGGGCTTGCCCGCTCCCACAGGGGCCGCACAGAATCTGAAACCTGCGCAATACCTGTGGGAGCGGGCAAGCCCGCGAAGAGGCCAGCACAGGCATACGCAGAATATAGAACCCAGCCGCACGAAAGGATTGTTCTTCACACTTTTTCACACTCGCCCTACAGGTATTAACAGCCGCACGGCCAACGGCTGCCGTACCATAGGTGCGGTCATCATCGGAAGATCCGTATGCCTACTACCCTCCCCCCTCGCCTGCGCCCATTGGCGCTCATGGCGTTTCTTAGCCTGTCCCTGGCCGGCTGTGGCGACAGCGGCGAGCAAGACGAAAAAGCGCCTACCCCGCAAGTGCGGGTAGAAACCCTGCAACTGCAGCCACTGGCCATCAGCAGCGAACTCAGCGGCCGCATCCTGGCGCCGCGCACCGCCGAAGTGCGGGCGCGCGTCGCGGGCGTGGTGCTCAAGCGGGTGTACCGCGAAGGCAGTGACGTCAAACAGGGCGATGTGCTGTTCCTGATCGACCCGGCGCCGTTCAAGGCCGACCATGACAGCGCCCGCGCCACCCTGGCCAAGGCCGAGGCCACCTTGTACCAGGCGCGCTTGCAGGAGCAGCGCTACCGCGAACTGGTCGACGACAAGGCTGTCAGCCGCCAGGAATACGACAACGCCAAGGCCAGCTTCCTGCAGGCCGACGCCGAAGTGGCCGCCGCCAAGGCTGCCCTGGAACGCACCCGCCTGAACCTCGGCTACGCCACCGTGACGGCGCCGATTTCCGGCCGTATCGGCCGTGCCCTGGTTACCGAAGGCGCACTGGTCGGCCAGAACGAGACCACGCCGCTGGCGACCATCCAGCAGCTGGACCCGATCCACGCCGACGTTACCCAGTCTACCCGCGAGCTCAACGCCCTGCGCCGCGCCTTGCGCGCAGGCGAATTGCAGCAGGTGGGCGACGGCCAGGCCCGCGCCACGCTGATCCAGGACGACGGCAGCGCCTACCCGCTGCCAGGCAAGCTGCTGTTCTCCGACATCAGTGTCGACCCCACCACCAACCAGATCACCCTGCGCAGCGAGTTCCCCAACCCGGACCTCGACCTGCTGCCCGGCAGCTACGTGCGCGTACGCCTGGAGCAAGCCGTGCAACCCAAAGGCCTGAGCGTGCCGCAGCGCGCCATCCTGCGCGACAGTGCCGGCGTGCCCAAGGTACTGGTGGTCGACCAGCAGGCCCGAGTCAGCGACCGCCAGGTGGTACTGGGCAGCGCCCAGGGCGACCGCTGGGTGGTCAGCGAAGGCCTGGCCCCCGGCGAGCAGGTAGTGGTCGAGGGGCTGCAACACGTCAAGGCCGGTGACCAGGTGCAGGTCGACAACGCATCCGGGGCGCCGCCCATCGCACAGCACACCGGCCAGTGAGGGCCTGATTCATGCCGCAATTCTTCATCGACCGCCCGGTGTTCGCCTGGGTGGTCGCGCTGTTCATCCTGCTGGCCGGTGCGTTGGCCATCCCGCAACTGCCGGTGGCCCAGTACCCCAACGTGGCACCACCGCAGGTAGAAATCTACGCCGTGTACCCGGGCGCCTCGGCGGCGACCATGGACGAAAGCGTGGTGAGCCTGATCGAGCAGGAACTCAACGGCGCCGACAACCTGCTGTACTTCGAGTCGCAGAGCAGCCTGGGCAGCGCCACCATCACCGCCACCTTCGCTCCGGGCACCAACCCGGACCTGGCCCAGGTCGACGTGCAGAACCGCCTGAAGGTGGTGGAGTCGCGCCTGCCGCGCCCGGTCACCCAGCAGGGCCTGCAAGTGGAAAAGGTGTCCACCGGCTTCCTGCTGCTGGGCACACTCACCTCTGAAGACGGCAAGCTCGACGAAACCGCACTGTCGGACATCCTCGCGCGCAACGTGATGAACGAAATCCGCCGCCTCAAGGGCGTCGGCAAGGCCCAGCTGTACGGCTCGGAGCGCGCCATGCGCATCTGGATCGACCCGAGCAAGCTGATCGGCTTCAACCTCACGCCCAACGACGTGGCCGAAGCCATTGCGGCGCAGAACGCCCAGGTCGCCCCTGGCAGCATCGGCGACCTGCCCAGCCGCGACACCCAGGAAATCACCGCCAACGTGGTGGTCAAGGGCCAGTTGAGCACCCCCGAGGAATTCGCCGCCATTGTGCTGCGCGCCAACCTGGATGGCTCCACGGTCACCGTCGGTGATGTCGCCCGGGTCGAGATCGGCGCCCAGGAATACCAGTACGGCACGCGCCTGAATGGCAAACCGGCCACCGCGTTCAGCGTGCAGCTGTCGCCGGGTGCCAACGCCATGGAAACCGCCACCCTGGTGCGGGCAAAAATGCAGGACTTGGCGCGTTACTTCCCGGAAGGTGTCAAGTACGACATCCCTTACGACACCTCGCCGTTCGTCAAGGTGTCGATCGAGCAGGTCATCACCACCCTGTTCGAAGCCATGTTGCTGGTGTTCGCGGTGATGTTCCTGTTCCTGCAGAACCTGCGCTATACCCTGATCCCCACCCTGGTGGTGCCGGTGGCGCTGATGGGCACCTTCGCCGTCATGCTGGCCTTGGGCTTCTCGGTCAACGTGCTGACCCTGTTCGGCATGGTGCTGGCCATCGGCATCCTGGTCGACGATGCCATCGTGGTGGTGGAAAACGTCGAGCGCATCATGGCCGAGGAAGGCCTGCCGCCCAAAGAAGCAACGCGCAAAGCCATGGGCCAGATCAGCGGTGCCATCGTCGGCATCACCCTGGTGCTGGTGGCGGTGTTCCTGCCCATGGCCTTCATGCAAGGCTCGGTGGGGGTGATCTACCAGCAGTTCTCGCTGTCGATGGCGGTGTCGATCCTGTTCTCGGCATTCCTGGCCCTCAGCCTCACCCCGGCGCTTTGCGCCACGTTGCTGAAACCGGTGGCCAAGGGCGAGCACCATGAGCGCAAAGGCTTCTTCGGCTGGTTCAACCGGCGCTTCGAAAGCATGAGCAACGGCTATCAGCGCTGGGTGGTGCAGGCGCTCAAGCGCAGCGGCCGCTACCTGCTGGTGTACGCGGTGCTGCTGGCGGTGCTGGGCTATGGCTTCAGCCAGTTGCCCACGGCATTCTTGCCCACCGAAGACCAGGGCTACACCATCACCGACACCCAGCTGCCGCCGGGGGCCAGCCGCATGCGCACCGAGCAGGTCGCCGCGCAAATCGAGGCACACAACGCTGAAGAGCCCGGCGTGGGCAACACCACCGTGATCCTCGGCTTCAGCTTCTCTGGTAGCGGGCAAAACGCGGCGCTGACCTTCACCACCCTCAAGGACTGGTCCGAGCGCGGTGCCGACGACAGCGCCCAATCGATTGCCGACCGCGCCAGCGCGGCGTTCTCGCAGCTCAAGGACGCCGTGGCGTTTTCGGTGCTGCCACCGCCTATCGACGGCCTGGGCGAGTCGACCGGCTTCGAGTTCCGCCTGCAGGACCGTGGCGGCATGGGCCACGCCGAGCTGATGGCCGCCCGCGACACGCTGCTGGCCAGCGCCGGCAAAAGCAAGGTGCTGACCAACGTGCGCGAAGCCTCGCTGGCCGAAAGCCCGCAGGTGCAACTGGAGATCGACCGCCGCCAGGCCAATGCCCTGGGCGTGTCGTTTGCCGACATCGGCTCGGTACTGGACGTGGCGGTGGGCTCCAGCTACGTCAACGACTTCCCCAACCAGGGCCGCATGCAGCGGGTGGTGGTGCAGGCCGAAGGCGACCAGCGCAGCCAGGTCGAAGACCTGCTGAAAATCCACGTGCGCAACAACAGCGGCAAGATGGTGCCACTGGGCGCATTCGTGCAAGCCAAGTGGGTCAGTGGCCCGGTGCAGTTGACCCGCTACAACGGTTACCCGGCGGTGTCGATTTCCGGTGAGCCGGCAGCCGGCCACAGTTCGGGCGAAGCCATGGCCGAAATCGAACGCCTGGTGGCTCAGCTGCCGCCCGGCGCCGGCCTGGAGTGGACCGGCCTCTCGCTGCAGGAGCGCTTGTCCGGCAGCCAGGCACCGATGCTGATGGCATTGTCGTTGCTGATCGTGTTCCTGTGCCTGGCAGCGCTGTACGAGAGCTGGTCGATCCCGACCGCCGTGTTGCTGGTGGTGCCGCTCGGTATGCTCGGTGCGGTACTGGCCGTGACCCTGCGCGGTATGCCCAACGACGTGTTCTTCAAGGTTGGCCTGATTACCCTGATCGGCCTGTCGGCAAAGAACGCCATCCTGATCATCGAGTTCGCCAAACACCTGGTCGACCAGGGGGTGGACGCCGCAGACGCCGCCGTGCAGGCCGCCCGCCTGCGCCTGCGGCCGATCGTGATGACGTCGCTGGCGTTCATCCTCGGCGTTGTCCCTCTGGCCATCGCCAGCGGCGCCAGCTCGGCCAGCCAGCAGGCCATCGGCACCGGGGTGATCGGCGGCATGCTCAGCGCCACGTTGGCGGTGGTGTTTGTGCCGGTGTTCTTCGTGGTGGTGATGCGCCTCGCGGGCAAGGGCAAGGACAAAGTCGAATCCGCAAGTGAGTCTCTGCCCAGCGGGCATTGAATGGCATGAGCAAGGGGGCCTCGGCCCCCTTTCCGGTCACTTGCGTGGCTAGGCCTTCTGGCCGGGTTACTCGCTGAAATTGACGTTCTCTCTCAAATTTTTGCCGGGGACGAACTTGGCTTTAGTCGCTGCAGCAATCTGCAACTTTTCGCCAGTTTGCGGATTTCGCCCGATCCGCGCTTCTCTTTCCTCGGTTTTGAAGGTCCCAAAGCCCACCAGGGCGACCTCCTTGCGCTCACTGAGTGATGCCTTGATTGCATCGATAAACGCGTCAACCACTTTCTGTGCGGTTGCCTTGTTCAAGTCCGCGCGTTGCGCCACATCAGCTACCAGTTCCGATTTGTTCAAGAGACCTCTCCTCTTTATCGTCCTCGGCATCATCGCGATACCAGGTGTGCACGCTTATTTAAGGGAAGGGTCGCGACCGGCACAACTGGCAAAAATGTCAGGTCTGGGCACATCGGGCCAAGGCCTTCTGGACAACTGTTACAGGCCGTGGGAGGGTTGCCATCTGCCATAGCCTGGAGTTGAAATCATGCCCAAATCCTTGCCTGCCAACTCAGCCCTGATTCTCGCCGGGGGCCGCGGACAGCGCATGGGCGGCCGTGACAAGGGCCTTATCTGCTGGAAAGGCGAGCCACTGATTGCGCACATTCATCGTGTAGTGCGGCCGCTAAGCGATGACCTGGTGATTTCCTGCAACCGTAACCAGGAGGCTTACCGTGCGTACGCAGACCAGCTGGTGGGCGATGCCGAGGCAGACTTTCCCGGGCCGTTGGCGGGGGTGATTGCCGGGCTCAGGGTGGCACGGCATGAGTGGGTGGTGGTGCTGGCTTGCGATGCACCACGGGTTGACCGCGATTTGATCGAGGGCCTGCTGCGGCTGGCGGTGGCCAGTGACAGTGCGGCAATGGTGCGTCAGGGTGGGTATTGGCAGCCGATGTTCAGCGTGCTGCCACGGCGGTTACTGCCAATGCTGGAGCAGGCCTGGGCGGCGGGCGAGCGGAGCTTGCAGAAGGCCTTGCTGCAAGAGGCGGTGCAGGGGCTGGAGTGTGCCGATGATGATCACCGGTTGAGCAACTTCAACAGCCCGGAGTTGCTGCAAGGCTAAGATCCTCTGCTGCCTGTGCCGGCCTCTTCGCGGGTAAACCCGCTCCCACAGGTTCTCCACTGCCCTTCAGACCTTTGATGCCCTTGTGGGAGCGGGTTTACCCGCGAAGAGGCCATTACAGGCAATGCATCACCGGGCAGACAATTCCTCAACACTGATCTCGCGCATCCTGAACTTCTGCACCTTGCCGGTCACTGTCATCGGGAACTCGTCGACAAAGCGGAAGTACCGGGGCACCTTGAAGTGCGCAATCCGCGCCTTCGCCCACTCACGCAGCGCTTCTTCGCTGGTGGTATGCCCCGGGTGCAGCCGCACCCAAGCCACGATCTCTTCGCCGTACTTGCTGCACGGCACGCCAATCACCTGCACATCCGCCACCGCCGGGTGGGTGAAGAAGAACTCTTCCAGCTCGCGCGGGTAAATGTTCTCGCCGCCACGAATGATCATGTCCTTGCTGCGCCCGACGATGCGCACATACCCCTGCTCGTCCATTACCGCCAGGTCGCCGGTGTGCATCCAGCCCTCGGCATCGATGCTTTCGGCCGTGGCCTTGGGGTTGTTCCAGTAACCGAGCATCACGCTGTAGCCACGGGTGCACAGCTCACCGATCTCGCCGCGCGGCACGGTGTTGCCGTCGGCGCCCACCACCTTGTTCTCCAGCCGTGGCTGGGTACGGCCAACACTGGTAACCCGGCGCTCCAGGTCATCGTCGGGCCCGGTCTGCAATGACACCGGGCTGGTCTCGGTCATGCCATAGGCAATCTGCACCTCGGCCATGTGCATTTCGCCGATCACCCGGCGCATCACCTCGATCGGGCAGGTGGCGCCGGCCATGATCCCGGTGCGCAGGCTCGACAGGTCGAACTCGCCGCGTTGCGGGTGATCCAGTTCGGCGATGAACATGGTCGGCACACCGTACAGCGCGGTCGCCTTTTCCTCCGCCACCGCACGCAGTGTGGCCAGCGGGTCGAAGGCATCGTTGGGGTAGATCAGGGTGCTGCCGTGGGTCATGCAGCCAAGGTTGGCCATGACCATGCCGAAACAGTGATACAGCGGCACCGGCACCACCAGCCGGTCGTGCTCGGTGAGGCCCAGGCTTTCGCCGACCATGTAACCGTTGTTGAGGATGTTGCTGTGGCTGAGGGTGGCGCCCTTGGGGAAACCGGTTGTGCCCGAGGTGTACTGGATGTTGATCGGGTCGTCGCAGCGCAGTTGCGCCTGGCGCTCGGCCAGGGCCTCGCGGCTGACAGCCTCGGCACGGTCCTGCAACGCATGCCAGGCCAGAAAGCCCGGTGGCGGCGAGACGGCCAGGCTGACCACGCCGCGCAGTTCGGGGAAGCGCTCGCAGATCAGCGCGCCAGGTTGCCCGCTGGCCAGGCCAGGGACCAGGCTCTGCAGCATGGCGTGGTAATCGGAGGTCTTGAACGCGTCGGCACAGATCACCCAGCGGCAGCCGGACTGGCCAAGGGCGTAATCCAGTTCGCTGGAGCGGTAGGCCGGGTTGATGTTGACCAGGATCGCGCCCACCTTGGCGCTGGCGAACTGGGTGATGCACCACTCGGCGCAGTTGGGCGCCCAGATACCCAGCCGGTCACCGGGTTGCACGCCCAGTGCCATCAGCGCGCGGGCGTGCTGGTCGACGGCCTCGGACAGTTGCTGCCAGGTGTAGCGCAGGGCCTGATGGCGCACAACAAGGGCTTCGCGGTCGGGGAAGCGGGCGACGGTAGCGTCGAAGGCATCGCCGATGCATTGGGTAAGCAGGGCTTTGTCCTGGTTGCCCTGGGAGTAGCTTGGCTGGGGCATGGGTGTTCTCTTGTTGTTCTTGTTCTGTTTGTACCGGCCTCTTCGCGGGCTTGCCCGCTCCCACAAGGACTTCCACAGGATCTGAATACGGCGCAGATCCCTGTGGGAGCGGGCGAGCCCGCGAAGAAGGCAACACAGATCTAGCGGATAAACACCTGCGGCGTAGTGGTGGACATGTCCCCACCCGGCAGCTTGATGTTCTTCACCTTCTCCAGCGTATCCGGGTTGAACACCGCCAGGTCGTTGAAGGTGCCGCCCAGGTACAACTTGTCGCCTTTCTTGTCGAAGGTGACGCAGTAGTAGGTGTGCTCCAGGTTAGCCGCCTTGATCAGCTTGCGC
Source organism: Pseudomonas putida W15Oct28 (assembly GCF_000708715.2). Classification (GTDB taxonomy): domain Bacteria; phylum Pseudomonadota; class Gammaproteobacteria; order Pseudomonadales; family Pseudomonadaceae; genus Aquipseudomonas; species Aquipseudomonas putida_R. The sequence goes on from NZ_JENB01000006.1 coordinate 165,335, forward strand.
TGCTTGATGTCGTACTTGGCCAGGCGGTTGAGCACGCCGTAGATCTGGTTCGGGTCTTTAGGCGAGCGCAGGCCGGTGAAGTACAGCTCGGTCAGGTCGGCAAACTCCTGGGTGTGGGTCTTGCCGGTCTTCAGGTCGACGCTCAGGTAGCCATACAGCGGCTCGGCGGTGGCCGGGTCCTGCTTGTCGTCCTTGAACCTGGCAATGGTGTACAGCATGGTGAACTCGTGACGCGGGCTCTGGTGCGGCCAGAAGTACAGCACGTCCGGGGCGCTGTAGCCTTTGCGGTTCCAGTTGCGCAGCGGCAAGGCCACCGTGTACTTGCCGGTCTTCACATCCATCTTGTAGATGTCCGGCCCTGCGACAAACAGGCTGCCATCGTCGGCGGCACGCATCAGGTACACCTGGCGCGGCATCGGGAAGGTGCGCACCGGCTTGGCCTGCAGGCCATCGGTGGTGCTGAACACCTCCAGCCGTGGTGGCTTGACCACGTAGTGGTCGTTCAGCATCTGGGTCGGGTTGACCGTGGCGTACACTTCCTTGCCGTCCGGGCTGATGGCGAACGAGTACATCGCCCTGCCCACTTCACCCGCCACGCTCGACAGGTTGGCCCGGAAGGTGTTCTTGCAGGTGTCCAGGTCGATGCCGTAAATGTCGCCGTAATGGTTGTTGAGCACGTAGGCGGTACGGTTGTCCGGCGCCATCATCGCGGTGCCAGGGCCGAACTTGTCGGGCATCTGGCAGCTTTTGTACACCGTGTCACTGGCCACATCGACCACATGCAGGTTGTTCGGGTAGTTGGTCACGATCATGTATTCGTGGCCGGCCTTCAGCGCAGGCCCGGTGTCGTCAGCCTGAGCCAGCCCGGCGCAGGCCGTGGCGGCGATGGTGAGCGCGATTTGCGCGCAGCGTCCAGCTTTCATGCGGTTTCCCCTTGTCGTTCTTGTTGGGCCGGTCACTTGTCTTTCGGGAACACAGTGCCGAGGTTGCGCCAGTCATCCGCCGAGTTGGTCGCCTGGGCGTTCCAGTCCTGATAGGTGCTCATCATGTCCGGCACCTGGGCCGGCCACCAGCAAGGGTCGGAGCAGCCATACAGGTCGGCCTCCATCGGCTGGCACAGCGAGCTCACGCCGCCAAAGGCATCTACTTCCCAACCCGGATCCGTGGTGGCCGTGCAACCGGCCACCGCACTCATGGCCATGACTTCTTCGATGCGGTCTTCGGCAGCGGCCTGCTCAAGGATGCGCGCCTTGTTGTTCAGGGGCTTCAAGTGCTTCATGTCAGTGCGCCTTCCGCGGGGTGATGTAGCGGTCGATGAAGGCCGGGTTGGCGGCCATGATGCGGCTGTAGACTTCGATGCCGAAGTCGACCCAGTCGCGCATCAGTTCGCAGTAGTGGTAGGTCGGGTGTTGCGGGTCGCCGTAGCGGGCGTAGCTTTCGTGGTAGCAGCCGCCGGAGCACAGGTTGCGGATGCGGCAGCTCTCGCAGCCGGTGTTGCTGCGGTCCAGGCGCTGCGACAGGAAGTCGTTGAGCTCCACCTGCTTCACACCCTGGTGCACGTTGCCGAAGGTCGGCAGGCTGGAGCCGGTGAAACGGTGGCACAGGTTCAGCTCGCCTTCATGGTCCACCGCCAGCATTTTCAGCCCGGCACCGCATGGCAGGGCCTTCTTGTGGCCCTCGTGGATGTCGGTGATCAACTGGTGCAGGTTGGAGAACCCGATGTTGCGGTGCTCCAGCGCTGCGTCCAGGTAACGGCGGCCCAGCGCCTTCATGTTGGCGAAGACCTCAACCAGTTCTTCGCCAGTGAGGTTGAAGGCCGACATGTCGCCGGAGGTGACCGGGGCAAAGCCGACTTCGGCAAAGCCCATTTCGTTGAACAGGTGGTTCCAGATGGTCTCGATGTCGGTGATGCCGCGGGTCAAGGTCACCCGCGCCCCCACCGGGCGGCTGTTGTAACGCGACAGCAGCATGTCGGCCTTGCGCCGCACCACGTCATAGGTGCCCTGCCCGCCCACGGTGATGCGGTTGCGGTCGTGCACGGTCTTGGGGCCGTCGATGCTGATCGACAGGCCGAAACGGTGGGCATTGAGCCAGTCGACAATCTCTTCGGTCAGCAACGTGGCATTGGTGGTCATGATGAACTCCACCTGCTTGCCCACCTCGGCGAAACGCCGCTCGCAGTAGGCCACCATGTGCTCGATCAGCGGCCGGTTGGACAACGGCTCGCCGCCGAAGAACACCACGCTGTAGCGTTCTTCGTCGGGCGATTCCGTGAGCAGCATTTCCACCGAGGCTTCGGCGGTGGCGGTGCTCATTTTCTTGCCGGCGGACGGCTTGTCCAGGTCTTCCTTGTAGCAATAGGTGCAGCTGAGGTTGCAACCGGTGTTGACGTTGAGCACCACGGTATTCAGTGCGGTGCGCTCGACCCGCTTGACGCCGATTTCCGGGGTCAGCGGCGAGCCGTCGCTGACCAGCTCCAGCGCGATCAGCTCGCGCAGGGTGTCCTGGATATCGTTGCCGGCAAACTGCTGGCCCAGGCGCTGCATCAGCTCCTCGGCCGAACAGCCTTGCTGGCGCAAGGTGTCGATGATGCCCCCGGTCACCGCGTCGGCGGTGAACAGCGAACTGCTGGGGATATGGAACAGCATGCGGTCGGCGTCTACCTGCACTTCATGCAGGTTGCGTTCGACGAGGTTCAGTAGTGCGCCCATGGCGACCTCCCGGTAATCGATTCGTTGGAAAACCGTTGCACCCTGCCGTTACGGCAGCGGCGGGTTGTTCCAGCGCTGAACGGTGACGATCATGTGCCCTTCGCCGGTCTGGCCACCGTCGGCCAGCGTGGCGATAACCTTCAGGTTGCCGGCGTTGTTGGTCATCATCTTGCGTTCCGGGTTAGGGCCGGCACCGCCTGGCACGAACACGCCATCGGCCTGCATCTGCCCGGCGAACTTGACGTCTTCGTCCTCGACCGCACGCTCATTGAACGGCTCGACCTTCCAGGTGGCCGGCAGGTAGCCGATGCGCAGCGGCTGGCCACTGGCATCCTTGCCCCAGGCTTCGGCCTCGAAGCGGCCCTGCACCTTCGGCACCGAAGCACCGTTTTCGCCGATGCGGGCAATGGAGAACGCCGGCACCACTTTCACTTCCTCGACCTTGTCGTACACCACCAGGTTCACGCCCTTGAGCGCACCCACCGCCACTTCGCGCTGGCCAGGCTTGGCGTCGGCTGCAGCGCGGGCCTTGACCCGTACCAGGGTCGGGGTCTGCTCCAGCACGTCGGTCACTTCTACCCCGGCACCCAGGTCGGGTTTGCCGTCCAGGCCGCTGCCCACCAGGGTAATCTCGCTTTCGCCACCGGCCTTGATGAATGCCGGTTGCACCGCCAGCAGGCGCGCCTTGCCTTCCTTGGCAGCCGTGAAGTCCAGGCCACGCTCGTCGTGTTCGGCCTCGAACATGCGGCCTTTCATTTCGCCATCCAGCGCCGCAAACACCTGGCGCAGGTTGGTGTCGCCAACCTTGACGTTGCCGCGCCATTCATAGCCGTTGTACAGGATCGCCGTGCCGCTGCCGTTGAACGGCGTACCGTCGGCATAGGCGCCCTTGACCTCGACCTTGAAGGTGTCGCCCTCCCCGGCCGAAACGCTCATCACACCGCGCACGTCACCCTTGGCCAGCATGTGGCCGCTGAACGCCCACTGCCCCGGCAGCACGTCAGCTTTTGGTTTTGCCTGCTGCCATTCAGCCCAGGCCGGGTTGTCCAGCGGGTAGCGCTTGGCAAGTTCCGGCACCACCTGTTGCAGGGCAATCGGCAACCAGTCGCGGTCCCGCGCCTGGGCCTGGTATTCGAGGGACGGCCACTGGCCGAGGTGGAAGTTGACCAGGTGCTCCCACTCCTTGGCCGGGCGGCGCTGCAAGGCGACGCGAGCACCGGAGTGGCAACGGCCACAGGTTTCGCTGAGCTGGGTGTCGAAATGCTCGACCGTGTTCAGCCGGCGCTCCATGGCGTAGCGCACGCCATCGGTTTCGCTGGGCGCCAGGCCCTGCTTGTCGGCCAGGTACTTGACCAGCGTGCGACGGTCGTCGTCGCTGATCTGCAGGCCGTGCATCACCTGCATGCGGGCGATGCTCATCAGCCAGCCTTCCGGGGTTTTACGCTGGTGGCTGATGCGGCTGTAGGTATCGGTGCCTTCGGGGATATGGCACCCCATGCACTTGTTCTGCAACAGGCTCGGGCCCTGCTCGGCCGCCATGGCCTGGGTGCTCAGCAGCGCGGCGGCGACCAGCGCCAGTTTGCCCGCATGCCGCCGGAGTCGAGTCGTCTTCAAGGTCAGACCTCCACGGTTGTTGTTCTTATCGTTTTTCGCACGCTTTGGTACAGCAGGTGTGCATGTGACAGTTGTGATACAGGAACTGTGCCAGTTGACGTAAAAGTGTTGCCATTCAACCTTTTAGGGGGTTTCCGGGGCTTGGCCAGCAGCCAGGATGGCCACTTGCAGCGTGCCATTTCGCGACTGGGTGTTTCATCCTGAGACAAGGGCCTGCCATGCAGGCCTTCGCGGGCTTGCCCGCTCCCACAGGAATTCTCCCGGCATCAAGTCTGTGCGTTACCTGTGGGAGCGGGCGTGCCCGCGAAGAGGCCGCTACTGCCACTGTTGCACCACCGTCTCACACCGTCTCAATGTGCAACAGCGCACGTCTGCAATCACAACCTTGCACCCAGGCAAAACCTAACGCCTTCAAAGCCTTGCGGCCATCTGCCCACTTTGGCACGCCCATTGCGCCTGTCCCTGTCACACCCAATGACAAGAGGCACAGCCCCATGCTTTCCGAACTGCCCATCCTGCCCGCCACCCGCGCCTTTCTCGAACGCAAGCTGAAGATGCGCATCGGCGCCGACTGGCAGGACGCCACCAGCGGTCGCACCCTGTCGTTCCGCAACCCGGCCACGGGCGAAGTGCTGGGCGAGGTGCCCGCCGCCGACGCCGAGGATGTCGACCGCGCCGTGCGCGCCGCACGCCAGGCCTTCGACGATTCGCCGTGGAGCCGCCTGCGCCCGCGCGAACGGCAAAACCTGCTGTGGCGCCTGGCCGACCTGATGGAGCGTGACGCCCGCCAGCTGGCCGAGCTGGAATGCCTGAACAACGGCAAGAGCGCCGCCGTGGCCCAGGTGATGGACGTGCAACTGGCCATCGACTTCCTGCGCTACATGGCGGGCTGGGCCACCAAGATCGAGGGTAGCACCGTCGAAGCCTCCATGCCGTTGATGCCCAACGACCAGTTCCACGGCTTTGTGCGCCGTGAGGCCATCGGCGTGGTCGGCGCCATCGTCGCCTGGAACTTCCCGCTGCTGCTGGCCTGCTGGAAGCTCGGCCCGGCCCTGGCCACCGGCTGCACCATCGTGCTCAAGCCCGCCGATGAAACCCCGCTGAGCGTGCTGAAGCTGGCTGAACTGGTAGACGAAGCCGGCTACCCGGCAGGTGTGTTCAACGTGGTCACCGGCACCGGCCTGAATGCCGGCGCCGCGCTCAGCCGCCACCCCGGCGTCGACAAGCTGACCTTCACCGGCTCCACCGAAGTGGGCAAGCTGATCGGCAAGGCGGCCATGGACAACATGACCCGCGTCACCCTGGAGCTGGGCGGCAAATCGCCGACCATCGTCATGCCCGACGCCAACCTGCAGGAAGCCGCTGCCGGCGCCGCCACGGCGATCTTCTTCAATCAGGGCCAGGTGTGCTGCGCAGGCTCGCGGCTGTACGTACACCGCAAGCACTTCGACAACGTGGTGGCCGACATCGCCAGCATCGCCAACGGCATGAAACTGGGTAACGGGCTGGACCCGGCCGTGCAGATGGGCCCGTTGATTTCGGCCAAGCAGCAGGACCGCGTCACCGGCTATATCGAGCTTGGCCGCGAACTGGGTGCGACCATCGCCTGCGGCGGCGAAGGCTTTGGGCCGGGTTACTTCGTCAAGCCGACGGTGATCGTCGATGTCGACCAGCGCCACCGCCTGGTGCAGGAAGAAATCTTCGGGCCGGTGCTGGTGGCGATGCCGTTCGATGACCTGGACGAAGTAATCGGCATGGCCAACGACAACCCCTATGGCCTGGGCGCGAGCATCTGGTCCAACGACCTGGCCGCCGTGCACCGGATGATCCCGCGTATCAAGTCGGGGTCGGTGTGGGTCAACTGCCACAGCGCGCTGGACCCGGCGCTGCCGTTTGGTGGCTACAAGATGTCTGGCGTTGGCCGCGAGATGGGCGCTGCTGCCATCGAGCACTACACCGAGCTCAAGTCGGTGCTGATCAAGCTCTGATCATTTACCTGCACCGGCCTCTTCGCGGGCTCGCCCGCTCCCACAGATATTGCACTCCTCTGACGACCTGAGGAAAACCTGTGGGAGCGGGCAAGCCCGCGAAGAGGCCGGCCCAGGCAACTCAAAAACAACAATTAAAAAAACCATGGAGCACCCCATGAGGCACACACTCGCCTGCACTTTGGCCCTGCTGCTCGCCGCACCCGCCAGCCAGGCCTTTGAGCTGTACAACCAGAACGGCACCACTCTCAACGCCGACCTCGAAGCCCTGTTCGGTGTCTTCCACAGCGACGAAAGCTTCAACCAGGCCGGCAACCGCCAACCCGGCAGCACCGCCTGGCAGGAGGGTTACGTCAAATACGGCCTCAGCGCCAGCCAGGTCCTGGCCGACAGCGGCGCCCTCTACGGCGCCTTCAACCTGCTCAGCTCCGCCACCTGGGGCGATGGCGACGCCGCCGGCCTGACCCTGGGCGATGAGCGCCGCACCGCCATCGAAGATTTGTACCTGGGCTGGCGCTCAGCCAACCTGTTCCCGGCGCTGGGCGAAGACGGCGTGGATATTTCCGGCGGCCGCCAGGTGGTGACGCTGGGTGACGGCTTCCTGATCCAGGGCGACCCGGTGAACCTGGGCAAGGTCGACCTGGGCGCCAATTTCGACCGCGGCGGCGCCTACTACCTGGCTGCCCGCAAGGCCTTCGACCGCACCGCCGTGCTGCGCCTGGGCGGCAAACAGGGCTGGCGCGGCGACCTGATGTGGTTGAAGTCCGACAACCACTACCAGGCCGACACCTCGCTGGCGGTGGCCAACCTGGAACACGTTGCCGACGCCGGTACCGTTGGCCTCAGCTGGATCCGCGGCCTGGACGTGGACCAGCGCTACGCGCAGATCATGGGCCTGGAGCACCGCGACGGCATGGACACCGCCAGCCTGCGCGGGCGCGGCAACCTGGGCGTGAAAGACCTCGAGCTGGCTGCCGAGTACGTGACCCAGGACAAGACCGGCGGGCGCGAAAATGCCTGGTACCTGGAGGGCAACTGGACCTTCTCCGAACTGCCCTGGTCACCCACTGCCACCTACCGCTACAGCCGCTTCTCCGAAGGCTTCGACCCACTGTTCTACGGCCTGAGCCGAGGCTACGGCACCTGGTTCCAGGGTGAAGTGGCCGCCAACTATGCCGGGCCGTTCAACAAGAACAGCCAGGTGCACCACGTAGCGCTCAAAGGCAAACCACGGGACAACCTGACCGTCGGCGCGCTGTACTTCGACTTCGATACGCTGGAAACCGACCAGGGCAACCTCGGCGGGCGCGAGCTGGACCTGTATGTGGAGTGGATGGTCAACGATCACCTGCTGATCAGCCCGCTGGTGGGCTTCTACAAGCCTGACCGCAGTGCGGCCAATGGCGGCACGCAGATGGGTAGCCGTGACACCGGCACCTATATGCAGTTGGTGGTCGGGACCTTTTTCTGACCTGCAACCACGGGGCGCAGCGCGCCCCTTCTGCACCACCGGGCTTGATCAAATTTGATCATCAAGCCTGCCGGCCTGCATGAATTCCCACCACCTCAACCCGCCAAAACTCCCGTAAATCAGGCCTTTCAGGGCTTGGCACAGGCTGTGCAGAAAGCATCCTCGCGAGCCAACGCTCGACCATAAAAACAAAACAACGAGGCCTGTTCATGAACTCCACCCTGAAACCAAGCATTGTCCAACTGCCGCCTGAACCCCATGCCGCCATCGTCGACCGCTATGCCCTGCATGGCGGGCACATCGGCACCGGCGAAGATGAATCGCCCTGGGTGCCGTTCGGCGATTGCGCCGCCATACGCCACCTCAGCTTCGATGTGCGAACCGGCAGCGTGTGCAACATCCTCTGGGTCAAGGGCGGCGGGCGCATCGGCACCCACCGGCACCGCGCAGCGGTATCGGCAGTGACGCTGGAGGGCAGCTGGGGGTATTACGAGTACGACTGGGTATCGCGGCCCGGCAGCTTTGTCTACGAAACCCCAGGCACCGCCCACACCCTGTATTCCGATGACCCGCAAGGCATGAAGGCACTGTTCTGGATTCACGGGCCCATCGAGTTTTTCGACGAGCACGGCCAGCACACCGAAACCACCGACGTGTTCTGGTTCATCAACCATTACGTGAGCCATTGCGAAAAACACGGGCTGCCGATCAACCAGGCGTTGTTCCTGTGAGCGGGTGCAGCAGTCAACGGACAGGGAGGTGCGGATGAAATACTGGGAACGTTTTGCCGTCGAAGGCTTGACCTGTGTGGTCACCGGCGCCGCCAGCGGCATTGGCCTGGCGTATGCCGAAGTGATGGCCGAAGCCGGGGCACAGGTCACCCTGCTGGACCTGGACGCCGAACGCCTGCAGGAGCAGGTAGCGCGCTTGACCGCGCTGGGTTTCGCTGTGCACGGCGAAGTGGTGGACGCCACCGATCGCCAGGCGATGTATGCCTGTTTCGAACGCATCGGCGAGCGCCATGGCCGGCTGGATGTGGTGTTCGCCAACGCCGGCATCGACGCCGGCCCCGGCTTTCTGGACAGCGAGGGCCAGCGCTGCGCTGAAGGCGCTCTGGAGACGCTGGACGAAGCGCACTGGGACAAGGTGCTGGCAACCAACCTCACCTCGGTGTTCACCACCTTGCGCGCTGCGGTGCGCTTGATGAAACCGCGTGGCCAGGGCCGCATCATCGTCACCACCTCCAATGCCGCGATCATCAATGAAGCCATCGTCGGCACGCCCTACATGCCTGCCAAGGCTGGCGCTGCGTCACTGGTGCGGCAGGCCGCGATGGAGCTGGCCCGCTACGGCATCAACGTCAACGCAATCGCGCCTGGCCCGTTCGTGACCAACATCGCCGGGGGCCGCTTGCGCAACCCGGCCGACCGCGCGGCGTTCGCCCAACGGGTGCCGCAACACCGGATCGCCTCCACCGAAGAAATCAAGGGCCTGGCCTTGTTCCTGGCCTCTTCCGCCTCGGATTACGTCACGGGCGCGCAGATCGTCATCGACGGCGGGCAGATGCTCGGCCGGGTGGACTGAGGAGGCGATGATGCAAGCGATTCTGTTCAAGGGGCTGAACCAGCCCCTGCAATTGGGCACGGTTGCGATGCCGGTGCCCGCTGCCGACGAAGTGCTGATAGAGGTGTGCCGTTGCGGCATCTGCGGCAGTGACCTGCACATGACCCAGGACCCTGCTTTCGATATCGCCCCAGGCAGCGTGCTGGGCCATGAGTACAGCGGGCGTGTGGTTGAGTGTGGCAAGCAGGTCGACAACCTGAAAGTCGGTGATGCCGTGGCCGTGGCGCCATTGCGCGGTTGCGGGCAGTGCAGCAGTTGCCTGCGCGGTGAGCCCGCCTGGTGCGCGGCGTTCAGCTTGCAGGGGGGCGGTTTTGCACAGTGGGCAACTGCCAAGGGCCACCAGTGCCGGGTCATTCCCAGCAGTGTCGGTCTCAAGGACAGCGCCCTGGCCGAGCCCCTTGCCGTGGCCTTGCACGGGGTAATGCGCGCAGGGCTCAAGCCTGGCGCGAAGGTACTGGTTCTGGGCGCAGGGGCAATCGGCCTGGCGGTGGCCTACTGGGCCAGACGCCTGGGCGCAGCTGCGGTCGCCATCACCGACCTGGGTGACTGGCAGCGCGAGCGCGCCTTGCACCTTGGGGCGACGCACTTTCTGGTGGACGACGGCGCACTGCCTGCGCGTGTGGCGCAAAGCCTGGGCGGCGCAGCCGATATCGTGTTCGAGTGCGTCGGGCGCCCAGGCCTGATTGCCCAGGCCATCGACCATGTGCGCCCACGGGGTACGGTGGTGGTGCTTGGGCTGTGCACGGTCGCGGACAGGTTCATGCCGTTCCATGCAGTGTCCAAGGAGGTGAACCTGATCATGTCGGCGTTTTTCAACATGGACGAGTTCTGCGCCGCTGTAGATGTGCTGGCCGGCCCGGATGCCGCCCCGCTGACGATGGTCAGCGAAACCGTGTCGCTGGCCGAGATGCCCCAGGCATTCGAAGCCCTGCGCCAACGCCAGCATCAATGCAAGGTCATGGTAGCGCCCCAGCAGGCCTGATCACTTCAATTGCCACCGGTAAAAACCTCCCGCTTCGGCGGGAGGTTTGCGTTCAGGGCCTACAAACCGAGCGCGGAACCGAGGTTGTACATGACCTCCAGGGCTATCACCGCACCGTCGCCACTCACTGGCGCGCTGGGGTTGTAGAAGTTGTCCGGGTTGAAGATGTACTGCACGCTGGGCTCCAGTGCGAGGTTGCGGGTGACTTGCCAGTGCGTGTTGAGCTCGATGCGCGATACACCGCGGCGCGTACGCTCATCGTTACCGGTAGCCAGCAGGCGTGCATGCTCTTGCCAGGCTGCCTGGCGCGCCCCCAGGCGCAGGTAGCTGGCCTTGAGGTTCAGCGTGTCCTGCGGCCGACCGAACGGGCCAAGGCGGGTCACGCCGACTTCGGCGAAATGCGAAAACGGCTGCATGTCATCGGCGCTCCAGGACCAGGCGCCAAACACCTGCCAACCCCGCTCGGGTATGGCGGCCTCGCCTTCCCTGGCCAACGTCTGGCGGAACTTGAACAGCAGCCCATCGCTTCCCCTGCGCAAGCGGCCGTCCATGGGGTCGATCTGTTCGCCGGTGTTGTGAAAACCGTTCAGTTCGTAATGGTACGCATACGGGGCCTGGGTGAAATCCGCTTTCGCCCCTACCCCGGCCAGCCAGGTGACACCGCTGGCGTCACCCGGGTCCCAGTCAAACCCCTTGGTACGTTTGAAGTAGTGCTGGGGGTTGGACTCGAACACCCCGCTGTGCAGGTAGTAACCTGAATCGAAACGGTATCGGGCGTAGCCACCCCAACTGCCATAGGGGTACGGCAGGATACCGGTGGAGTTATCGATGACCGGGTCGTTGCAGGTGATCACGTTTTCACAGTTGGACATGTAGAAGTGCTGACGGGCATTGCTGCGGCCCACTGCCAGTTCCAGGCGGTCCTGCAACAGGCGCTGGTTCCAGGTGAAGCGGGCCAGGTAACCGGTATCGATGTCGTTGTGCATCGGTGCCCCGGCAAAGAAACCCCCGGCCTTGCCCTGCCAACTGCCCTGGGCGGGCTGCCCTTCACCCCGCATGAACGGGAAGAACACGTACTGCAAACTGAACGATGCCCCGGCGATGTTGGCCAGTGCGTCAAGGTCGCCCTCGACACCGGCAAACACGTTGCCGCTGTTGGCATAGTGGTAGGGGTCGGGGCCGGTATCCAGGTTTTTCACCGACAGGTTCCACACTTGCAGGTCAAGCTTGACCGCCTCCTGTGCGTCGGCAGCACACGCGAAGGCGGTCAATGCAATGGACAAGGCGGTAACGCGAACGCCAGGCACCCAGGTGCCGCTCGGTTGAGCATTCATGATGCACTCTCTGTTTTTGTTGTTATGAAGTGCGACCTGAAACTACCGCTTCAGGAAGTCGCGCCAGGTGCATCGCAAGGGCTGTGCCAGCCCCCTGGACGCGGCCAAACGCACTGTGCCATGGGGTTTTCTCAACGGAACACGTGACCGGGCTTGATCAAATTGATCCGCTTTGATCAAGCTCGATGATCAACTCACCCCTGCCCGTGTGCCTTCAGGCGGTAGGCCAGTTGCGGGCGGCTGATGCCCAGTTGCCGTGCGGCGGCGGACAAGTTGCCATTACAGGCCTGCAACACCAGCCGGTATTCTTCCAGCTGCTGGTTGTGGATAGCGTGCTTGAGCTCGGCCATGGGTGAGCCCTGCGGGTCAGGCTCGCTGGCCGCTTTGCACAGGCTGCCGTCACCGCCCACACCCAGCCCGGTGCGGGGCGCCTGCTCACCAGAGGGGAACAGGTGCTGGGTGCGGATGGCCGCTTGCCCGGGCGCCGCGATCACCCCGCGCTCCACCAGGTTTTGCAGCTCTCGCACGTTGCCGGGGTAGCTGTAGTTGAGCAGCGCTTCCACGGCCCGGGCACTGAACCCGGTAACCTGCTTGCCGTGCAGTTGGGTGAAGTGTTTGAAAAAGTGCTCCATCAGCAGCGGGATGTCATCCCGGCGCTCGCGCAGCGGTGGCAGGTGAATGGGAAACACGTTCAGCCTGAAGAACAGGTCTTCGCGGAAGGTGCCACGGGCAATTGCCTCGCGCAGGTTGGCGTTGGTTGCAGCAATCACCCGCAGGTCGACCTTGATCGGCCTGTTGCCCCCCACCCGCTCGATTTCCCCCTCTTGCAAGGCGCGCAGCAGCTTGGTTTGGGCGCTCATGCTCAACGCCTGGATTTCATCCAGGAACAGCGTGCCGCCAGAGGCCCGTTCGAAGCGACCGGCACGCGCCTGCGTTGCGCCGGTGTAGGCGCCTTTTTCGGCACCAAACAGCTCGGCCTCCAGCAGGCTTTCCGGCAAAGCTGCACAGTTGACGGCCACCAACGGCTGTTGCGCGCGCGGGCTGAGCCGGTGCAGCGCCTTGGCGAACACCTCCTTGCCCACCCCCGATTCACCGCTGAACAGCACCGTGGCACGGGTGGGTGCCACTTGCGCAATTTGATGACGGGCAACGCTGAACGCAGCAGAAATACCGACCATGTCGTCCTGCAGCGGCAAGCTGCTGGCCGTGCAGGCAGGCTGTACCGCCTCGCCCTCGGATGGCGACCAGATCGAGTTCATCTGAATGAAGTGCGATGGGTCCCAGTAGCGCTGCTCGGCGCCGTGCTCATGGTCTGGCAAACGATCTGCCGTGTCACCGACAATCCGGCAGCAGCGGCCGCCTGCGGCCACGCATTCGACCTCGCGGTACACCACCAGCTTGCCGATAAAGGCGCTGGCATAACCCGCCGCATAGCCCAGGGTCATCCAGCACGCAGCCTCGTCGCCAACCCCGTAGTGGGCGATGTGCTCATGGGCTTCACGCGAATCGTGCCACAGGTATTCGCCGTGGAAGTGGCCGCGTTCGATGTCCAGGTCAAGGTCGACCGTTTCCACCCGCACCACACCCTGCAACGCATGCAGCCGGCCGCCGGCGATGAACGAGCTGCGCTCGTCCGAGGCCGGCCAGCGCTTGCGTACCAGCGCGGCATCCTGGCTGCCCGCAGAATAGCCGATGCGCATCAGGATACGCCGCGCGCCTTCGCGCCCCACGCTTTCGATCAACTCGCGGCGCAAGGCACCCAGCGCGCTGGCGTGCAGCATGACCATGCTCTGGTCATCCAGCCAGATACGCGCATCTTCATCCGAAAACCGCAGGTAGCGACGCAGGTCGGCCGGGGTCGGGCTGCTGGTTTCATAGGCCTGGGGGGCCCGAGACACGGTTTCGCGGGGTGCCACGGTGGATGAACGACTCATACCTTCTCCTGTTGTTCTTGTTCTGCGCAGGCGCGGTGCTACGCGATGGCGAGGCCGTCATTTGATCATCAACTTTTGCCAGCTTGATCAACAAAGATCAAGGCTTGCGCCGCTGCAGCCCCCGCTCACAGCCCTGCATTAAAGGGCTTGGTGCCGCCCTGCGTGATTGGCCTGGCGTTTGCTATCACCTGCTGGCGGACGCCTTTGAACGTCGCGTAATCCAATAACAATAATCATGCAGGAGATACACCATGCGCCGCTGGTTCTCTTCCTACGAAAACCGCTTGCTGTTCGTGCTCAGCCTCAGTTTCGGTTTTGTTTTCTTCGACCGTAATGCCATGAGTTTCCTGGCCCCCTTCGTGGCCGCCGACCTGTCCTTGAGCAACACCCAGATCGGCTTGCTGGTATCTGCCTTGTCATTGACCTGGGCACTGTCCGGCTACCTGCTGGGCGCACGTTCCGACCGCAGCGGGCGCCGCAAGCCTTACCTGTTGGTGGCCGTGATCGTGTTCTCTGTGTGCTCGTTCTTCTCCGGGCTGGCCAGCACCTTCTTCATGCTGCTGGCTGCCCGCCTGCTGATGGGGGTGGCCGAAGGCCCGATACTGCCCATCTCGCAAACCCTGATGGCGATGAACTCCACGGCAAGCCGCCGCGGCCACAACATGGGCATCATGCAGAACTTTGGCAGCAACCTGCTGGGCTCTTGTATCGCCCCCCTGCTGCTGGTGGCGATTGCCAGCCACTACCACTGGCGCCTTGCGTTCATCGTTGCGGGCATCCCCGGCTTGATCGCCGCGTGCATGATCTGGAAGTACGTGCGCGAGCCCAAGGAGGCAGTCGTTGTACAGCCCGCTTCGCAGCCCGCAGAAGCGGGCTCGCTGGTAGAACTGCTGCGTTATCGCAACGTCTGGTTGAGCATGCTCATCGCGTGCTTCTACGTGGCCTGGATGGTGCTGGGCTGGGCGTTCATGCCGGTGTACTACATGAACGAGCGGCAGTTCAGCTCTACCGACATGGGCATCCTGATGAGCGTGCTGGGGGCCAGCGCCACCCTTTGCAGTTTCATCGTACCTGCGCTTTCAGACCGCCTGGGCCGGCGCACTGTGGTGGTGGTGTTCTCCCTGATCGGGGCGCTCACCCCGCTGGCTGCGCTGTACTTTCAAGGGCCGTTCTGGATGCTTTGCGCGGTGTTGTTCATCACCTGGTCGGCCAGTGGTGTGGCGCCGATCTTCATGGCTACCATTCCATCAGAAACCGTACCTGTTCATCGCATTGCTGCCTGCGTCGGGCTGGTGATGGGCATGGGTGAAGTGGTCGGCGGCGTGTTAAGCCCCGTGCTGGGTGGCTGGCTGGCGGACCTTCATGGCCTCGGCGCCCCGTTGTTGCTACAGGCAGGGTGCGCAATCGTGGTTGGGGTGTTGGGGTTGGGCCTGATAGAAACCGCCCCGCTGCGCACGGTTGGGCGCAGTAACCTGACGGCGGTGAGCGAATAGCGGTTCAGCGGCTCCGATCCGCGACCTTGGGGCTGCCTTGCAGCCCTTCGCGGCGGTTCGGCGCCCCGACTCGCCCGCTCCCACAGATTACGCGCTCGGTGCAGAAGTGCGCTATCCCTGTGGGAGCGGGCAAGCCCGCGAAGGGCCGCAACGCGGCCCCGAACAGCTCAACTGACTGGGCTTAAGGTAAAGCCCTGCTGAGTGAGCCAACGTCGCAGCATTTTCTGATGTTCGACCTGGTGCCCTTCAAGCACAGCACTGAGCGCCTGGCCAGCGTGTAGCCCGCGAACTATCGACGCCAGCTCCACACCTTGCAAATGCCAAACCCCCAGCGGCTGGTCCGCCGTCACCACAACCTCGGCTTCATCCACCAGCCCGTCACGCAGCACCGGCTGCCGCGCCACTCGCACCGCCCGCCAGTCCGCGCCCAGGTGCAGCGGCTGGGCATCCGGCCAACCGTGGCGCCGGGCCCAGAACGGTTGCCCCGCCCGGCGTTGCTCCTGGGCATAGAAGTCCCGGCCAATGCGGGCAAAGCGCAGGAACAACTGCTCGATCCGCTGCTGATGAAACTGGCGCGCCAACCCTGCGCGTTCGGGTTTACGCAGCAAGGTGTTGATCACCACAGGCGCCTGCAGTGCCGACGACAGCGACTGGAAAATACCGTTCCCCGAAAGGGGGTCAACCGCCATGGCCGCATCACCTACCCGCAGCCAGTCTTCCCCGACGCAATCGCCCGCCAAAATTGCCGTGCTGCTGCGTGCATGCACCTGCGCCGGCTCCAGCGCTCGCGTACCGAACAGTTCAGCTACAAGAGAACTCTGACCTCGGCGCTCAGCGCAGTAGGCGGCCAGCTCGGACTTGCCCGGCAACCCGGCGGCGTCCAGCGTGACTTGCCAGTAACAGCGGCCATCCTCCAGCCGCGCCATCCACGCCCAGCCATCCTCCAGGCTCTCCACTGCCGAGGCAGGCGCCGCGGGGCTACCCTGCCAGGCATTGAGCAGGCTGACGGTTTCCGGCCCGCGCAGGCGGTCCGCAGCCAGCGGTGCCTGACGGCCTCGGGCCTCGACTAGGAAATCAGCGATCAGTACCTGCCCATCGTCCAGACGAACACGATGGCCGCCCTCGTGCACGACCTCACGCACACGCCCCTCGAGCACACTCACGCCTGCACGCTGAAGGTCGTCGCGCAGCGCCCGGTCAAACCGCTGTCGATCCAGCAGAAATTCCTGGTTCATGTGCAGGTGCTGGCCATTCCAGTGCACCTGCCGGGTGGCCGGCATGGCCGCCTGGCTCAAGGCCCCGCCAAGGCCCGCATGACGCAAGCCCTCGAGCACCCGCTGCGACACCCCTTCCACTGCCGCAAAACGGCGCCACTGCGACACCACCGTCACGGTGTAGCCCAGCCGCCGCAGGCCGATGGCCGTGGCAGCACCTGCAGGGCCGGCGCCCAGCACCACAATGCGCGGTTCAGCCATGGCTGGCACCCCGCCGCTCAGGGCCGATGAACGTCGCGTGATCGCGCAACCAGTCATGGATCTGCTGGCGATCCATACCCGGTTCGTCACGTAGCAATGCCGCAACCCTCCCGCTCAAAGCCGCACAGCCCAGGCTCGCGCCCGCTCTGCCACCCTCCCCCACATAACCACCAAAGTCCGCCTGCCGGGTGCCAAGCCAGGCCCACTGGCCGGGCGCGCAACGCGCATCACCGGTAATCCTGAGCACCCCGGGATAGCTGGCCGGGTACACCGGCCCACCCTGTGCCGGGCTGGATGCACACAAAAGCACACCGGCAGCCAGCGCTTCGGCACAGGCCTGGTGCAGCACAGGCCGGTCCTGCTGCAAGCCGAGGCTGAGGTTGACCAGCGTAGCCCCCGCCTCCACCAGCCACAGCAGCGCCGCAGCCACCTGCAAGGCACTGGTGCTGGCCTGGGCACTGAACACCTGGGCCACCAGCACCGGCATCGGCCCAGCCTCACGTTGCAAGCTGGTAAGTACCGCGCTGCCATGCCCTAGCTGGTCGGGCAGTATTTCTCCTTCACGCAGTTGGCCGTCCTCCAGCCAGAAACGCCGGGCGCCGAGCAAACCGCCGGCCTGTTCCGGCGAACAGCCACTGTCGATGATGCCTACGCGCAGGTCAGTGCCCATGCTTGATCACCTCCTGCGGCAGCACCTGCAACCGGCCGTCATGCAGCTGCAAGTGCAGGTCGGCATCAGCCAGGGTCGAAGCCCGGTGGCTGATCAGGATGCGCGTGCGGCCGGCGAACAGTTGGTCGATGGCCGCGATCACTTCGCGCTCGGTGGCTTCGTCCACTGCCGAGGTGGCCTCGTCCAGCACCAGAATCGCCGGGGCTTGCAGTACCGCTCGGGCGATGGCGATGCGTTGCTTCTGGCCGCCGGACAACTGCTGGCCCCGCTCGCCCAGCAGGCCGTCCAGGCCCAACGGCAGGCTTTCGACCAGGCTGTCCAGCCGTGCCAGGCGCACTACGCGCTCCAGCTCGGCACGGCTGGCTTCCGGCACGCCGTAGGCCAGGTTTTGCGCCAGCGTGCCACGGAACAGCACGATGTCCTGGCTGACAACGGCTATACGACGGCGCAGCGCGGCCAGGTCCAGTTCGCGCAGGTCGGTGCCATCCAGCAGAATGCGCCCGGCGTCCGGGTCGTAGAAGCGCTGCAACAGGTCGATCAGGGTCGACTTGCCCACCCCCGAAGCACCGCTGATGGCCACTTTCAACCCGCCCGGCACGCACACCTGCACGTTGTTCAGCACGGCACCTTGCCGCCCTTCATGGGCAAAGCTCAACGCCTCCAGGCGCAATTCGCCCGGGCCGTCCGGAATGGGTTGCGGGTTGGCCGCCGGGCGCACGGCCACGGCCTCCCGCTTCAGTTCCATCACCCGCCCCAGGCTCACCGCCATGCGCTGCACCGCCACGTACAGGCCCAGCAGGCTCTGCACCGGGCCTACCGCCATGCCCATGTAGGTGGAAAAAGCGATCAGCGCACCCAACTGCCAGGTTCCCTGGATCACCCACCAGCCGCCCACCAGGAACGCGCAAGCGCGGCACCAGGAAGTGAGCGTGCCGGGGATGGCCTGGGTGAAGAATTCGGTCACCTGTACCTTCAGCAACTGACGCATGTAACCCTGGCCAAGCTGATCCAGCCGCCCTGCCTCGCGGCCTTGCTGGCCGGCCGCCTGAATGAACTTCATCGCCGGCAAGGTCTCGACCAGGAACGACGACACATCCGCCGAACGCTCGCGCAGGTTGCGCACTTCACGCTCCACCTTGCGCCGCATCCAGCGCAGCCACAGCACCTCGATCGGCACCAGCAGCGCCAGCAGCAGCGACAGCTGCCACGACAGCATCAGCATCAACGCCACCGCGCCCACCAGGCCAATCACCGCCGACACCGCCGAGAACAGCGAATCCACGGCAAAGCGCTGGATCTCCGCCACGTCGCCGTCCAGCCGCGAAAGAATGTCGCCCATGCGCCGCCGCCCATAGAACGTCGGCGACAACTGCTGCAGGTGGCGGTAAAGGTCATCACGCAGGGCAAACAGGATGCGCCCCGACAGGCGCGTATGCAGGTAGCGGTTGACCCCGGCCAGCACCGTGCCCAGCAGGCCCGCGCCGATCATGATCGCCGCCATGTGCCAGAGGGTCTGGTAGTCCTTGGCCAGCAGCCCCTCGTCGATCAGCGTCTTGACCAGCCAGGGTTGCGCCAGCGCCAGCAGCGATGCGCCCAGCGACAAGCCCAGCAGCAAGCCGATGGCGCGCCGATGGGGGCGCACGAAACCATACAGCCAGGCCAACGCCTGGCGCATGAGGACAGGGTCGCTGGAGTCCACCAGCCTTGCGAACAATGGGCCCATGGTTCAGCCGCGCAACTGTTTGAGCTTGCGGTACAGCGTCGCCCGGCTGATCCCCAGTGCCTCGGCCGCGGCCGAAACATTACCCTGGTGGCGCGCCAGGGCGCCGCGAATCAATTCCAGTTCGTTGTCCTTGAGGCTGCCGGAGGGCGCCGTGCCACTGGCCAGTTCGTCCAGCAGGCAATCGGTGAGGTGGTCCAGGGTCAGCACCTGCTCGCCGTCCTCGCGCATGGCCAGCGCCGTGCGCACGACCATTTCCAGCTGGCGAATGTTGCCCGGCCAGTCGAAGCCTTCAAGCAATGTGGTCAACGCCGGGTCGAGGGTTACGCCACGGGCATCGGACTTGTCCAGCAGGCCCTGGATAATGGCGGCCAGGTCATCGCGTTCACGCAGCGCAGGCAAGCGCAACGACACACCGTTGACCCGGTAGTAAAGGTCTTCGCGAAAGTGCTGTTCTTGCACCAGGCGTTTGAGGTCGCGGTGGGTGGCGCAGATCAGCGCCACATCAATGTCCTGTTCGTCACCCGCCCCCAACGGCGCCACCCGGCGCTCCTGCAATACCCGCAGCAGGCGCGCCTGCAGGGCCAGCGGCATGTCGCCGATTTCGTCAAGGAACAGCGTGCCACCATGGGCCTGCATCAGCCGCCCGACCATGCCGCCCCGGCGCGATCCGGTGAAGGCACCCTCGCGGTAGCCGAACAGCTCGGATTCGATCAAGCCTTCGGGGATGGCTGCGCAGTTGACGGCCACAAACGGTTTGTCGGCCCGCGGGCTAGCCTGGTGCAGAGCCCGGGCGACCACTTCCTTGCCGGTACCGGTCTCGCCCAGCAGCAGCACCGGCAGGCCATTGCCCAGCCCCTGGCGGGCCATGCGCAGGTTGCGCGTCAGCCGTGGGTCGCCACCGGCCAGGGCGTCGAGTGCCGGCGACTGCTTGCTCAGCGTCGGCTTGCTGGCCGGCGCGCTGCCATTGACCCGACCATGGCGCGGCAGCTGCAAGGCACGGAAATAGAACTCGCCCTTGGCCGTCTGCACACTGCTCACCCCACCCTGCCACAGGCGTGCGATGAACGCAGGTGACCGCTCGCCGAGCAGGTCCGTGCTGCGCCGGCCAATCAGCTCATGGCGCGGCACCTGCAACAACTGGCAGGCACTGTCGTTGGCGGCCTGTACTTCGCCGTCCAGGCTTAACGCCAACAGGCCATGCCAGGCACTGTTGAGGTACTGCGGGCGGCTGTGGAAGGCCAGCACCAGTTGGTCCGGGTGGCACAGGCCGAACATGCGGCTTTCGATGTTGCCGGCCGCCAGCATCAGCGTCGACAGGCTGTCCTGCGGTTGCGCCATCACCCCTTCGCGGGTGATGTCGAGTACACCGATCACCTCGCCACGCGGGTCTCGCAGGGGCACCGAGGTGCAGGAAAACGGGCTGAGGCGGTCGAGGTAATGTTCACCGCAGTTGATCAGCGTCGGCCGGCCTTCCACCACGGCGGTGCCGATGGCATTGGTGCCGCGCAGCGACTCGCTCCAGCAACTGCCCGGGTGCAGGTCGCGCAGGCCCTCGCGGCTTAGCACGTGGGTCTGGCCTTCGATGGCCAGCACGTTGGCATGGGCGTCGCCGAGGATGACGATGCCCGCCTTGCCCTGGCGTGCCACCAGGTAGTCCAGTTCCGGGGTAACGGCGTCGACCAGCAGGCGGTTGCGCTCCAGCAGCATGCGCAGGTCATGGCCCTGCTCCAGGCCCAGGCCGACCTGTTCGCCCTGCAGGCAATCCAGACCATGGCCCAGGCTGCGCCGCCAGGAGGCGTCGATCTCATCGCGGAGCATGCCCAGCGGCAGCTCGCCTTCGCTGGCCAGCTTCAAGCGGGCCTGACGGGATTCGTGCAGCGGGTCGTGGGCGTTTGTTATGAGTTGTCGCGCCATTTTCTACTCCGGCTGTGCCCTGCAAGATGGCGGGGTACGGGCTTGGGAATTTTCCGCAGTGTGCGGGAGAAAAGGCTGGGCGTCATCTGATTGATGGGGTGGGGGGGGATGTCGTGGATCGCCGGGTGTTCGGCTGAAGTTTTGTGTGGGCGCATGAATCGAGCGCAGGGTGTTCGGCTCAGGTTATTTGTGGGCGCATGAATCGAGCGCCGCCCGCGCGGCGCATCGCGACGCAAGGCCGCTCCCACATTTGTTGCAACGTGCCGAACCTGTGGGGGATGGGTTGCCGGCGTTGCTCGTTACCTGAAAACTGGCGCTGCCCCCTGTAGGAGCGGCCTTGTGTCGCGAGCGGGCTGCAAAGCAGCCCCGGGATGTCAGCCATGATGCACATATCGCCGGGGCTGCTTTGCAGCCCTATCGCGACACAAGGCCGCTCCTACAGAGACCGCGTGATCTCAAGATCGGCGCTGTATTTCTTAAAGTGGGCTAGCCAGCCCTCTCACAGTCAACTGTTGCCCCTCCACTCCATCTAACAGCGCCTCCACCACCGCCTTGGCCGAGTCCAGCCCATGGTCATTGCTCAACAGCAGATCACGACAGGTCCCCTTGGCCAGTTCCAACGCCTTGAGGTTGGTGGCAAAGGCCCCTTTGAGCAGCGTGGACAGGTGCACCAGCGCATCTTCGTAGTCCACCCCAGAACGCACGGCAAACAGCGGAGGATGGCTGCATTCGCAGGTCGAGAAACTGGAGGACGCCGTGGTGGCGCGGGCGGGGGGATCAGGTAAGCCTTTTGTCATTGTGTCGCTCCTTGATTCACTGGAGCCGCCACACAACGTGACCAAACGAATGGGTGGCGACTGTACGCGGGTTGGTCAACCGGGAATCAAGGAAACCGGCGCGCACGGAGGCGCCCCACGCACAGCCGCCATAAAACGAAACAGCGGGCACAAAAAAAGCGCCAACTGTATCGCAGAGCGGGCGCTTGTGCGCCTTGATGATTGCGGGTGACCAAACCCGGCTGCTGGATTGACAGCAGCGGGGAAAGACTACCGATGTCAGGGAGGGGTTTCAAGCTGAGGGTATACGCAGTAACACTTCTGTTGCCTGATCGCACTCCTGGCCGGCTGCTGCGGTCAATGTGGGAGCGGCTTTGTGTCGCGAAAGGGCCGCAAAGCGGCCCCAGGATATCAGCCGTGATGCACATATCGCCGGGGCTGCCTTGCAGCCCTTTCGCGACACAAGGCCGCTCCCACATTGACCGTGCAGGTGCTGTTGAATCTGCTTCACGGCTGCTGATTCTGGCTCAGGTACTTGTCCACCGTTGCCTTGCCATCCGCTGGATCCCCCGCCACCTGCCACAACCGCCGTTCAATCCCCTGGGCCAGCAAGTGCCCTACCGCTGACTCGATCGCCGACAGCACGCACAGCTGCGCCGGTTCGTTGGTGGTGTAGCCCACTTCGGCTTCCAGCAGCTTCTTGAACTCGATGAACTTGAACACCCCGGCACTGCGGCCAACCGAGTAGATGGTCTTGCTGGTCATCACGTTGGCCAGCACCTGGCCGGTGCGTACGTCCACGGCGCGCAGGTTCACGGTTACCTGGTCCACCCGGTACTCGCGGGAAATGTCGATACCCAGGTAGCGGGCGCCCTCGCCGCCGCTGCGCACGTTGGTGTCGTAGGCGATGATGCCGCCCTCCAGCATCAGGTTTGCAGCCTGCAGCGGGGGCAGCTCGCCCATGATGTTTTCGGCTACATCAGGCTTTTTCTGCGAAGCACGGATGATCTTGCGCTCGGTCAGCAAGTTTTGCAGGCCTTCACGCTCCAGCACCACGAACCAGCCGCTGGCACTCAGGGCGTCCATCAGCATGCTGGCCGCGCCCTGGGTGACGCTGGTGGAGAACGAGCTGGCCGGGGTGGGCTTGTATTGCCCGGTCTGGTCGCGGAAGCCGTACACCACGGCCATCAGCCGGCCTTTGGGCCGTGGCATGTTGATCAGGTCGTAGTAGGTCGAGGCCCGAGGGGTCAGGGTCGGGGTTTCCGAGTCCTGTTCGGCCGACATGGGTTCGCGCAGGCTGCAACCACTTTGCAGGCCCAGGGCGGTGAGGATCAGCAGCGTGCTCAGCAGACGTTTCATGGTGTTCTCTCCCCAACATAAAAGCCCTTCCCTCTCAGGGGTTCAGGCCGCTGACCTCAATGATCGAAATTTCTCCTGTGGCACGATCAGTGACCTTGATGCTCAAGGCCCCGGAATCGTCGATGACGTCGATGAGAAACGCATCGGTCGCCATGCTGCCGGTGCTGCCGTTGCTGATGTTGTCCAGCAACTGCGACAACATCCGCGACTCCAGCTGGTTGCTGAAGCGCTCCAGGGCCGTGGTGCCGGTAAAGGCCGAGGCACGGTCCTTGAGGTCGGGGTCGTCGTAATCGTTCTGCGCCTGGGCGTTGTTCAGCAGCCAGGTGCCGTTCAACGGGTTGCCGCCAAAGGCCGGGTTGACCGGGGTGTACACCAGCTCGGTGGCCTGGGCAGCGCAAGCGCTGGCCAGCAGGCAGGCGGCAATGCAACGTGGAATGCGGTGGTTCATAGCTCGTCCCTCTCCAAGTCGGTGGTGTCCTGTAGCAGGCGTTGCAGCTTGCGTTGAATGATCTGCTGCTTGACCAGGTCGGCGGCTGCCACGGCCTCGTCTTTAAGCTCGGTGGTGTTCGGTGGCAGGAAGCGGCGGTACATCACTTCCCGCTCGAACTCCACGGTGACCAGGCTGCCCCAGCGGGCATCCGGGCGTTCGCGTACCACCAGGTTGAAATCCAGCCGGCTGGTGGCGCGCAGGCGATCGGCGAAGTAGTAGTAAAAATCGTGGCCGATATGCGAAATGGTGTTGTCGACGATGAAGCCCTGCATCTCGTCTTCGCTCCCGGCCTTGGCCGAAGTGGCCAGCGCCAGCAGCAGGCCCAGGCACAGCGCAGCCAAGGTATTCATGGCGTGTCTCCCGGGCCGCTGTGGGTCTGCACGCCGCCGGCACTTTCGCTGAAGGCCTGCTCGGCGACGAACTGCCAGTCGCTGTAGTGTTCCAGCCCTTCGAAACCGGTCCATTCGGCGCTGAAGCCACTGTGCTTGAACGGGGTGGCGTCCGAGCGGCTGTATACGCCGGTGATGCGGCCGTCGATCGCGCGCATCAGGCCCCATTCGTCGCTGTTGGTGATGGGGTCGGGGTAAAGCCTGCGAATGTGCCGTTGGGCCTGCGGGAAGCGGTTGTCCTGCACCAGGTCGGCCAGCTCCTGCGGGTACTGGGCCAGGCCCGGCGAGGCACGGTAGTAGCTGCGCAGGGCCTGGGCGTACTGGCTGCCCACCCACAGCAGTTGGCGCTCGCGGTCGCGCTGGGCGGCACTGGCCCAGATCGTGCCAGTGGCGGCCAGGGCCACGCTGCTGACCGCAATCAGCAGCAGCACGCCCAGGTAGGTGAAGCCGCCGTCGGCCTTACCACTCAGCGAAGAGGCTGCCATCACGCGCCCTCCCTGTGGCACCGCTCTTGATATCGGCCACGCCGCCGGCCACGCCCTCGGGCGGTGGCACCAGCTGCCAGGCATCGCTGCGCTCGGTGATCGGGTCGACCGGGGTGTTGCGCAGGTAACGTTGCTCCACCAGTTGCTCCAGCGAATCCGGGTAGTGACCGGTGTCGCCGTAGTAGTGGTCCAGCGACTCGCGCAGCACCGCCAGGCTCTGGCGCAGGGTGGCTTCACGGGAGCTTTCCAGGCTGTTGAAGTAACGCGGCATGGCGATGGTCAGCAGCGTGGCGATGATCGCCATGACCACCAGCAGTTCGATCAGGGTGAAGCCTTTGCTGCGTTTCATGGCTGTCACCATTGCCCGTAAGGGATGCTGTTGAGGCCTTTGCCACGGGCCCTGGAGTACACGTCGAACACGTCTTCGCCTTCGCGCGGGTTGTCGGGGCTACTGTCATAGGCGCGCAGGCCCCAGCCACCTTCGTCTTCATCCTTGGCCGCCACCAGCGGGTCGTGCGGGATGCGCCGCAGGAAGTAGAACTTGGCGCCCTTGGCACTGCGCACATCGCGCACGCCGTCCACCAGCACCTGCAGGTTCGGCGGATAGCCGCTGGCGTCCAGGCGCTTCTCGATGTAGCCCGCGTCGAAGGCCCGCTTGTAAGCGTCGATGGCATCACGAATCTGGTACAGCGCCTCGCGCAGTTGCTGCTCCTTGCCGCGGCGCACCACGGTTTCGGTCAGCGGCGCGGCCATGCTGGCCAGCAGCCCGAGCAGTGCCAGGGTCAGCACCACCTCGATCAGGCTGAAGCCCTGCATGCGGCGCCGGGCTTTCATGGCCGTGGGCTCCCGTTGACCGGGGCCACTGCCATCTGGCTGTCCACGACCGGTGCGTCGGTGGTCGGCGCGTTGCCGGGCACGTCGATTGGCGGCAGCGGCGCCATCTGGCGTACCTGCATGGCCGACTCGGTGCCGGTGGAAAACTCCATGTCCGACGGGCTCTGGTACGGCAGGTTGCGCACGATGCGCGGGGTGATCGCCAGCACCAGCTCGGACTTGCTCATGTCGTCCTTGTTGCTGCCGAACAGCCGGCCCAGGCCCGGGATATCACCCAGCCCCGGGATCTTGTTGCCGCTGGCGTTGTGGTCGTTGCGCACCAGGCCGGCCAGTACCTGGGTTTCGCCATCGTGCAGGCGCAAGGTGGTCTGGGCGTTGCGGGTGTCGACCTGGACCGGGATGGTGCCCTGGCGGGTGGCCTCCAGCGGGGTGGCGTTGCTCACTTCCAGGGCCACCTTGATCGCCACTTCGTTGTTCAGGTGCACGGTGGGTTGCACTTCAAGCTTGAGACCCACGTCCAGGTAGGTGACGCTTTCGGTGATCACCGGGCCCTGGGTGGACGGCACCGAAGTGGCGCTGATGATCGGCACTCGCTGGCCGATGTGAATGCGTGCCTGCTCGCGGTTGCTGACGCGAATCACCGGGCTGGCCAAGGTGTTGATGTCCTTGTCCTGGGCATTGATCTTGGCCTGCGGTGCCGGCGAGATGCTGATGCGGCTGGAGTCGATGCCACGCAGCTGGTCGAGCACGCTCACCGACTTGCCGTCGGAACTCAGCACGCCGAAGGTGTTGGGCCATTGCAGGCCAAGGTCGAGGATGCGCGAGGTGGCCACCTCCATCACCTCCACCTCCAGCACCACCTCGGGGTTGGACTGGTCTTGCGACTGCAGCAGCTTCTCGGCCATGCGCACGGCATCGGGGGTGTCGCGCATGGTCAGGGTGTTGAGGCGCTCGTCAACGAACACGTCGCGGGTCTTGAGCATGGTCTTGACCATGTTCAGCGCGGTGTTGGCGTCGATGCTGGTCAGGTAGAAGGTGCGCATGACCAGTTCCTGATAGTCCTTGGTCTTTTGCGGCGAGTCGGGGTACACCATCAGGGTGTTGTCGTTGACGATCTTCTGGCGCAGCTGGTTCTGCTCCAGCAACAGCGCCACGGCGTCTTCGATGCGCACTTCACGCACGAAGATGGTCGCCTTCATGTCTGGGCGCATGTCTTTGTCGAAGATGAAATTGATGCCGGCGACCTGGGAGAGCACCTCGAAAATGGTCTTCAGGTTGGCATCGCGAAACTCCAGGGTGACCGGCCGGTCCAGCTTGCTGCGCAGCTGCGGGAAGGGCTGCGCGGTGCGTGCCTGGACGTTCTCGATGTCGCTGCGCAGGGCCATGCCTTTCTGGTTTTGCGGGTCCAGGCGCAGCACTTCGCGGGTGTAGCGCTCGGCGCCGAACAGGTCGCCCTGGCGCAATGCTGCCTGGCCCAGGGCCACGCGCTCGTCGAGGGTACGGATCAGCTCCAGCTGGCGAGTACCTTCCTGGGCGCGGCGGTTGTTCGGTTCCAGGGTCAGCACCCGGCCATAACCCATGCGGGCATTGGCAAAGTCGTGGCGGATACGGTCGGCATCGGCCTGGGTCAGCAGTGCTTCCACGGCGGCCTGGCGGCTGTGGGCCAGGGCGATGTTCAGCTCGGTGTCACGCGGGTCCTCGCGCAGGGCTTCTTCCAGCCGGGCGATGCCGGCTTCGTACTGGCCCTCCTTCATCAACTGGTCGCTGTCCTTGCGTACCGCGCTGGAGCCGCAGCCGGCAATGGCCACGCACAACGCCAACAGCAGGAACGGAGCAGGCTTGCACAGCTTTGACGACTTCATGGTGCGCTCCCGACAGACAAGGTCTGCGACTGGTGCAAGGGCAGGTAGACCAGGCTCAGCTCGTTGGCCGATACCCGATCGAGGCGATACGTGTCTTCGATGACGTCGCCCTGGCGCACGACGTAGAGTTTTTCGCCGCTCTGCAGGAAGATCTGCAGGTCGTCGTTGTTGCCCATGCGGCCGATGAACTGGAACGGCAGCTCCGGGGCGGTCGGCGCTGCGGCCACGACGGGCACGACAGCCACGGGTTGTTCGGTGACGGTGGCCAGGGCTTGGGGTTTGGTCCATTGCTGGGTTGGGAACAGGTCTCTGGAGGCCTGTTCCGGCCCTTTCGCGGGCGAGCCCGCTCCCACAGGATTTGTGGGTGCCGCAGAACCTGTGGGAGCGGGCGAGCCCGCGAAGGCCGCGACGCTGTCTTCCTGGCCGAACCAGTGCCCTGGTGCCCAGGCAATGATGGCGCTCACGCCGAGGAAGCTGGCCCAGATGACTGCACGTTGTGTGTTCATCACGACCTCGACAGGTAAAGGGTCATGCGCAGGCGGGCATTCAGCTCGCTGTCGCCGATGCGTTTGCGTTGCAGCTCGAGGTCTTCCAGCACCAGGGTCGGCAGCTGCTTCAGCAGGCCTTTGATAAAGGCGCGAATCTGCGGGTAGCTGCCGCGCACCGGCAGTACGATCTGGTAGCGCGCCAGCTGGGTCTTGGGATCGATGCCCAGGGCGTACTCACCGCGCGCCAGGCTGATGTGCTCGGCGCTGGCCAGGTGGTACAGGCGCTCGATCAACTCGCTGGCCTGGGGCTGCCCCGGCAATTGCTGGCGAAGGCTGTCGAGGGCCTGCTGCTCGGGCTTGACGGCGATCTTCACCTCGCCACGCTTGACCCGCCCGACCTGCACACTGGCGTCCGCTTCGGTGGCGCGCAGCTCGCGTACGCTCTGCCACTGCGGCAGCACCCCGGCGCACACCACGCCCACCGCCAGCACGCCCACGGCGACGGCGGCCAGGCCAACCGGGCCGACGCGGCGCAGGCGTTCCTGGAGGAGCAGACTGTTCAGCGATTCAAGGGCGCGCATGGCCAGTCTCCCAGGTGGCGGTGAGGGTGAAGCGCACCGGGTGCTCAGGCTGCGCGGCCAACACTTCGTGGTTGAGCAGCGATACATCGCTGAGCTCATCGCTGGCTTCCAGGCGCTGGTGGTACTGCAGCATCGCTTCCAGGTTGCGTGCTTCGGCAGCGATACGGACCTGGCCCTTGCGCGCGTCCGGGGTCAGGCCGAGCAGCGCGACATCGTCCTGCGGCAAGGCTTCGAGCATGGCGAACAGCTGCTGCCAGGGGCGTTGCAGTTGTTGCGACACGCTGCGCATCTGTGCCAGCCGCTCGGCCTGCTCACGGCTGGCAGCGGTGCTTTGCGGGGCAGTGGTGGCCGGGCGACGGCCCAGTTGCAGCTCCAGGCTGTGCACGCTGGCCTCAAGGTCTACCTGCTCGGCCTGCAGGTTTTGTTGCAGCAGCACCAGGCCGGCGACCATGGCACCGCCCAGGGCCAGCAGCGACCAGGCCAATGGGCCGCTGCGCCGGGGTTGGAATTCCAGTTCGAGGCGGCGCATGTCAGGCCACCGCCCGCCACATGGCGCACAGGGGGTCGGCTTCGCTGGCCGGCTGGCACAGCTGCACCGCCGCCAGTTGCGGCACGTCGCCCCGGCCCGGGGCATGCAGGTACACCCGTGGCAAGCGCTCGCCATACAGCTCGCAGGTGCGCTCGATCAACGCTTGCAGGGCCTGGTCGCTGTCGGCGCAGCCTTGCGCCAGCACTTGCTGCCAGGCGCCGCCGGCGGCCAGCAGCAGCACGCTGCGGCGCGGCTCGGCCAGCACGAACAGGAAGTCGCCCTGCTCCAGCTGTGGCGAGCAGCGGTTGTAGGCGGCCATCAGGTACGGCTGCACCGAGCGCAGGCTCAGGCGGCTTTCCCGGCCCAGCCCCTGCAACCGTTGCAGCAGGGCTTCGGGCAGCGCCGTGGCGATGCGGGCGGCACCGGCAGGCTCGGGCGACAGCACGATGCGCCAGTCGTCCAGCGGCTGCCCGTAGAGGTTTTCGAAGCAGGCCCGGGCATAGGCGTCCAGCTCGCGCGGGTGGCCGATGGCATCACTCCAGGGCACCAGGCAGAAGCGGCTGTAGCGGGCCGACAGCAGCACCCGCAACTGGGCGCCCCGTACGGCATGCTCGGCCAACAGCCCGCCCAGCGCGTCAACGGCGGCTTCCCAGGCTGGCTGGGCGGCGTCGCAACTGAACTCGCGGCTGCCCAGCCACTGGTGTTGGTGTTTGTGCCAGCAACCCAAGCCGACACCCTCGGCGCCAAGCACGGCGCAGAAACGCTCAGATGAATGTGACACGGTTGATCTCCTCAAGGGTGGTGCGGCCATCGCGGACCAGGTCCAGGGCCGAAGCCCGCAGCAGGCGCAGGCCGCGCTGGCAGGCAAGTGTCTTGATTTGCGACAGGGGGCGGCGCTCGACGATCATCTGCCGCAGGTCGTCGTCCAGGTGCAGCAGTTCAGCGATCGCGCTACGGCCACGGAAGCCACTGCCCCGGCACTGGCCGCAGCCCTGCACGCGGACGAACTTCCAGCCGGCCACGCCTTCGCGGGTCAGGCCAGAGCCATACAGGGTGTCGTCATCCACTTCGCAGGGGCTGGAGCAATGCGTGCAGGCCAGGCGAATCAGGCGCTGAGCCAGCACCGCATTCAGTGCAGAAACGAAGCTGTAGGGGTCGACCTGCATCTGGCTGAAGCGGCCGATCACGTCAAACACGTTGTTGGCGTGGATGGTGGTGAACACCAGGTGGCCGGTAAGCGCCGACTGCACGGCAATTTGCGCAGTGTCCGGGTCGCGGATTTCACCGACCAGGATCTTGTCCGGGTCGTGGCGCAGGATCGAGCGCAGGCCGCGGGCGAAAGTCAGGCCCTTCTTCTCGTTGACCGGGATCTGCAACACGCCAGGCAGCTGGTACTCGACCGGGTCTTCGATGGTGATGATCTTGTCCACGCCATGGTTGATCTCGCTGATCATGGCGTACAGGGTGGTGGTCTTGCCGCTGCCGGTGGGGCCGGTGACCAGGATCATGCCGTAGGGTTCGGCAGCCAGCCGGCGCAGGGCGCGCAGGGTTTCGTCGGCAAAGCCCAGGGCCTGCAACTGCACACCGCTGACCCGGTCGGACAAGTCCTGCTTGTCGAGCACCCGCAGCACGGCGTCTTCGCCAAAGATGCTGGGCATGATCGATACACGGAAGTCGATCTGCCGGTCGCCCACGGCAACCTTGAATCGGCCGTCCTGGGGCACGCGTTTTTCGCCGATGTCCAGTTCGGCCATAACCTTGATGCGCGAGATCACCTGGTCGGCAAAGGCACTGCCACTGGCCTTGCCGGCGCCGTTGAGCACACCGTCGATGCGGTACTTGATGGTCAGGCCCTGGCCGGTCATGCCCAGGTGGATGTCGCTGGCGTGCAGCTTGAGGGCGTCGTACAGGGTGGAGTTGACCAGCTTGACCACGCGGCTCTGGTCTTCGCTGATGCTGGCCAGCGACAGGCGTTGCAGCGGGTCGCCTTCGCTGCTGGCCTCGGCGTCATGGTCAAGGGCATCGACGGCGTGGAAGCTTTCTTCATGGCGGGCCAGGAAGGTGGCCAGTTCGGCGGCGTGGGCCAGGTACAGCGGCGCGCCTTGCAGCACATCGTCGATCCAGGCCAGGCGGGCGGGGTCGAAGGGGTCGGCGAACACGCCCAACAGCTGGCCGCCCTGCTCGATCAGCACGAATTCGCGCTTCAGGCACGCGGCGAGGCTGACCTTGTCAAAGCGTGGGCTGCTGGCCAGCAGGGTATGGCTGTCCAGCACCGGGTAATGCAGGGTCAGGCCCAGGCGACGGGTGAAGGTATCGGGGTTGTCGCAGGCAAGGCGTTCCAGGCAGTTGAGCAGGCGCTCGTCGCTGGCTTGCAGACGGGCCTGGGCCAGCAGGTCGCGGGGGTAGGCTGAGAAGGGTGGCGGATTCTTCGCGGGCATGCCCGCTCCCACAGGTTCACTGCAAACCTGAAGATCACGCGAATCCTGTGGGAGCGGGCATGCCCGCGAAGAGGCCGGTGCAGGCTGTTGCAGATCCCGGGTTGCATCGAATGCTTCTGGCATGGCCTGCGACTCCGCTCAGGGGGCGCGTCGCAGGCTGGCTCAGCCAGGGGTGCGGGCGCCGCTATTCCCCTGTGAGCAGTTGATCGTCGTCGGGCCCTGGTGGCTTGGCGCCGTTACGGCGGCGGTCAGCCAACACCCAGCTTCCATCGTACAACTGCAGGGGGAACGATTCGTTCCTGTTCTGGCGTCGTTCGACGAACCCTTCAGCCGGGTTGTCCGTGGCCCTGCGCCGGCGCTCGATGCCCATCAGGTCGAAGATTGCACGGGCCAGTTCCGCAAGTGGGAACGGCTTGAACAGGACATGGCTCACACCCAGCTCCGCGGCCCGCTCACGCACCTCGACGGTGGGGTGGGCGGTGATCAGCATGAAGTGGCACTGCCTGTTCTTGCGTACAGCCTCCAGAACCTGAAAACCTTCCATGTCGGGCAAGCGGTAATCCAGCACGATCACTTGTGGTTCCAGGCGTTCAGCCTGTTCGATACCACTAGCACCGTCGTGGGCAACATGAACTTCCAGGCCTTGCGCCTGCAGGTACGCTTGCAGGTTCTGCGCAAGGGTCTGTTCGTCATCGACTACCAATACTCTGTTCACCAAGGTCGACTCCCAAGAACTGCCCGGTTACCCGGTCCGCGAAGTGCGCCCTTGTAAAGGCTTGAGCAGGCTTCGTGCCAGGCGTGAATAGTCATGTTGCACCGCTGTAAGTTATTGATTTGCAAAGGGTGCCGGCCAGCACCCGAAACACGGCGAGTAGGCGCACCCGCCCGGTTCCCCACAAGCGGGGGAAATGATGGCACATTGCCAAACCGCAAATCCCCAGCATTGGGGGAAACGCCATCAGGGGCTTCAGTCAGCGATCTCCACTTTAGCGGAATCACGCAAACGTTGGCGCACGGACTGGCGCGCTTGCGCCTCGCGCTCGCCGATGAGCGCGGCCCCGGCCAGGACCAGGCTCTGTTCGTGTATGACCGAAGGGTTATCACTTTGGTTCTGCGCTCCTTGCAGTGTTTCTCGGTTGGCATCGTAGAATGCCTGCACTTCGGCCGGGCTCGGCGCGTCGACTGCGCTGAGCTGGGCATACACCTGCTGGGCCGCCATGTCTTGCCGGGTGTACTCAGTGTACTGTGCCCTATCAAAGCCCGCCTCTGCCAGACGCCGTTCGAAAATTGCCGGGCTGCCGAACGCGGCTTCTACCTCGCCGACATGCGCCGACACTTGCTCGTCGCTGATGGCAATGCCTTGGCGCCGCGCCTCCTGCCACAGCAACTCCTTGTCGATCAGCTCATTCAGCGCCTGATCGCGCAGGCGCTTGTACAGGCCCGGGTTGCGGATGCTGGTCACCGCGCGGCCCTGGGCGGCCAGGTATTCGCTGAAATAGCGCTCCAGGCGCGTCAACCCGATCTCCACGCCATTGACCCGTGCAACAGGTACATCGGCCCAGCTCGCCTTGGCCATTACCAGCAACAGGCACAGCAACACAATTCGCATGGCAACCTCCACTCAAAGGCTGTCCGGCACCGGCCGGTATGGGGTAACTGCGGTAAAGCGCGGCCCGGGCAGGGCCACCGCCACCACATGGGCACCGGCCATGCCCTGGCGGCGACCGGGGCCGAAGCCCAGCGCCGGGGTCAGGCCGGTAGACACATCGTGCAGGCCTTCCAGTGCGCCAATCAGCTGTTCACGGCTGGCGTCACGGCCAATCTGTTTCAGCGCTTCGCTCAGCAGGCGCAGGGCACACAGGGTATTGACCTGCAACGACGCCTGGCGTGGGTCCAGGCCCTGGCGCTGCTGCAGCCCGGCGAGGGTGGCCAGGCCCTGCTCGGTCCAGTCTTCGGGCACATAGGGGTAGGCCAGGAACACCCGTTGCGACCATTGCTCGGGCAAGCGCGCCACGGCGCCGGCTACCTGGCTGGAAGCGGCGAACAGGTAGGGCTGGCGGCCTGTTGCCTGCAACGCCGTCGCCAGCTCGACAAATGCCTGGGCGCGGCCGAGGAAGACGATGCCCTGCCCGTCCACGGCCTGGCCGTCGAAGGCCTCGATGGCGGGGGGCGCCCAGCCTTCCTGCAACAGGCGCTCGCGTACCTGCTCGGCTGCCGCTGCCTGCTCGTTGCCGGCGTACACCACGCGCAAGTCGCCCGGTGCAAGGCCCAACCCGGCACGGGCGTGGCCCGCCAGGCTCAGCAATTGCGCAGGCAGGCCGGGCAGCGGGTCGAAGATCTGTGCGCTGCCGCCGCTGCGCGGGGTACTGCCAATCAGGGGCACATTCTGTGGCGCCAGCAAGGTAGTCAGGCGCGGGTCGAGCATCGGTGCAAGGGGGGAAATCAGGGCGAACACACGCTCCTGCTCCAGCAACTGCTGCAAGGCTTGCTCGGCACTGGCCGGGTCGAAACCAGGGTCCAGCACAACCAACTCCAGGCGCCGCCCATGAATGCCGCCTTGCTGGTTGAGTTGCGCCAGCCCGTCTTCCAGCACCGCACGTACCACCTGCCCGGCTTCGGCCAGCGGGCCGGATGCCGGCAGCAAGGTGCCCAGGCGCAGTACGCTCTCCTCTATGCCGGGGTCGCGTTCATCGGCCAGGCGCTTGAGGTAGGCGGTAAGGTTGCGCTGGTCGGCCATGGTCAGTTCGAAGCGTGGCATGGCCGGGTCCAGGCGATTGCCGGCCGGGTCTACGCCATGCTGGATGGCCCGGGCCAGGCTGCGGTCGGTATAGGCCGGGTAGCTGCGGCCATTGGCTTCGCGTGCGCCCTGGCCTTGTGCCAGGCGTTGCCAGTCCAGGTTGGGCGGGCGCACGCCGCCTTCGGCGCGGCCACGGCCGTCGTTGCCGTGGCAGCTGGCGCAGGGCAGCACGCTGGCGGGCACACTGATGTCGCTGGCGCCGACCCGGGCCTGCAATTGTGCATCGCTGCTGGAAACGCCCTCGCGGTAGAGGCGTTTGCCGGCTTGTTCGTGCTCGGTCAGGTCAAGGGCTGAGGCACCGCTACACAGGGCAATGCCTAATGCGAATGCCAGATAGCGCAGTACTTTTTCAATGCCGGCGCGAATCCCTGTAGGAGCGGCCTTGTGTCGCGATCGGGCGCGCAGCGGCCGCAAAACCGGCACAGGCGCAGGACCTGATGAAACACATTCGCTGGTCCAGCGGCCGCTGCGCGCCCGATCGCGACACAAGGCCGCTCCTACAAGGGTTCGCGTCGGCACTGGTGAAGTACTGAGCATGATGCTCACCGGCCTGCCAAAGGCTGGGCCAGCAGCTGCATGCGCTGGGCAATGGCCGCGGGCGGCGCATCCGGGCGGATCTTGCTCCAGCGTTTGCCCGCCACATCGCCGGCAATCAGCTGCGTGGAGTGCTGCTCGGGGCTGGGCAGGAACTGGCCGATGCGGCCAAGCACCAGGTCGACATTGGCCTTGTCGCCAGTCAGAAACAGCCAGTTCGGCCCATCCACACCCTGCTTCTCGGCAAACGCCTTGAGTGCCTGCGGGGTATCGTTGAGCGGGTCGCTGCTGATCGACACGAAGGTCACCTGGCTGGCCAGTGGCTGGCCCATGGCCTCGCGCACTTCGCGCAGCTTGCGGGTGATCAGCGGGCAGGCATCGGTGCAGTGGGTGAAGATCACGTTCAGCATCACCACCTTGTCCTTGAGCACATCGCTGTAAAACCGCAGCTCGCGGCCGTTCTGGTCTTTCAGCACAGTATCGGTGAACCAGGTCTGGGCATCGCGGGTGCCGCCGCCACTGGTCATCGCCTGGGGGGCGGGCTGTGGCTCGGGGGCCTGCTCCAGGTGGCCTTCATGGGCGAAGGCCACAGAAGCGAGAATCCACAGGCAGCCGCCCAGCACCAGCCAGTCGAAAGCGCGCATGCCGCCGCGGCGGGAGGTTACAGAGCTCATGGTTGCACCTCATGGTGGTCGGCAATGGCCGTGCTCTTGGCATGCACCCGGCGGGCGCTGAGACGGTTGATTTCTTCGATCAGTACGGTGGGGTCGGTGAAGCCGTAGTAGCGCGTCCAGTGCCCGCTGCGCCCGTCACCCACCAGGATCAGCGGCGGGTGCTGGCTGAGGTCGGCGCTGAAGCTGCCCAGGCCCTTGAGGGTTTCGGTGACGGCGTACGGGGTGCCGGTCAGCCAGCTCCAGCCCGGCCCCTTCTGGAAGGCCTTGGCGTAGTCTTGCAGGCGCTTGGCGTCGTCACGCTGCGGGTCGACGCTGATCGATACCATGTGGATTTCTTCGCCTACCCGGCCACCCAGCTGTTGCTGGACCTTGCCCATGATCGACGACACCACCGGGCACACCGTGGTGCAGCTGGTGTAGATGAAGCCCATGACCACCAGGTGGTCACCGACCAGGTCCTTCTCCAGGCGCACCGGCATGCCGTCCTGGTTCAGCAGGGAAACGTCGGCAAAGCGCACACTGGTCTTTTCCTGGCGAGCCGCCGGTGGCTGTTCGGCGTGGCCTTTGTGATCGTGGCCGGCGTGGGCCAGGGCCAGGTTGCTGGCAAGTGCCAGGCTCAGGGTCAGCAGTTGCAAAGAATGCTTGGCGTTCATCGCACACTCCTCAATTCAGTCTGGGAAGCGTTGGTCGCTGCGGCCGGCAGGATGCGCAGGCTGGTGTAGTTTTCTTCGGCAAACTTGCGCCCCAAAGATGGGGACTGCACATGCAGGTACCAGGCGCCGGCTTCGGGCAGTGTGAGGGCTGCCTGGTAGACCCCCTCGCCTACTTCCTGCAACTGCAGGTTGCGCGGCATCGACGACGGCGCCAGGAAGTAGCGCAGGCTCAGGTCGTTCAGGCCCAGCCGCGGCTGGCCGTCGTCGCCGACGATACGCACCCGTGCGGTAATGGCGCTGTGCTGCGGCATCGGTTGGTCCAGGCCGATGAACTCGGCATGCGCGGCCTTGCGCTTGCCGGCATTGGGCGCTTCGGCGACATCGGCGCTGAAGCAGTGGATGATCTGCGGCTGGTTGAGCAGGAAGGCCACGTCGAACTTGCCGGCAGCGGGCAGTTTCACCGTCGAGCCGTACACCCCGGGCGCCACCTCGCGCAGGCTGCGGTCGACGACGATGGCGGCGCGGGCCTGGTGACCACGGTTGTTGTAGCCGGACATCGGCGCATTCATGCCCTCGGCGTAGAAGTAGGTGGTGTTGTCCACCGGGTTGACCACAAACACCGAATTGTCATCACGCGACACCGACAACCCTTGGGCCAGTGGCAGGTCACCGGCCTGGCGCGGCGCTGCCGGGCCGGCCTCGAAGCCCTGGACGATCGGCGTGCGCCCTTCGCCCAGGCTGGACAGGTTGATCATGGTCACTTTCGGCGAGGCCAGGCCGCGCACATAGGCATAGCCCTTGGTGAAGGTCAGCTGATAGGGTTCGGCCGCTACCGGGATGTGGTGGATCAGCTTGTCGGTACTGGCATCGATCACCAGGGCCTGGTTCTCAAGAGTGTTGAGTACCACGCCGTAGCGGCCATCGCTGCTGAAACGCATTGGCCCCAGACCCTGCTCGGCCGTGACCGTGTGGCGCAGCTGGTGGCTGCGGGCATCGAACACCCGCACGCTGCCCTCCTCGCCGTCCACCACGTAAACGGCCTGGGACAGCGCCGAGTAGCTGACCGACAGCGGGTGCGGGCCAACCTTGATGGTTTTGGCAAGGCGCATTTCCGGGATATCAATGACGCTCAGGGTGCCGCTGTCACGGTTGCTGACATAGGCAAAACGCGAGTCGGCGCTGAAGGCGATTTCGTGGTGCCCGGTGCCGGTGTTGAAGCTTTTCAGGGTGGTACGCCCTGGCACGTCGATCACCGTCACCCCACCCTTGGCCGGGTCACTGCTGTTGTTGCCTACCCACAACCGATGCTGGTCGGGTTGCAAGGCCACGCGCAGCGGCTGGTCACCGGCGTCCAGGTCGGCCACGCGGGTGAAGGTTTCGGTATCGATCACCGCCACCTTGCCGCGCTCGGGGATGGACACGAACACCTGCTTGTCGTCGCCGGTAGCCACCCAGTCCATGGGCCGCCCGGGCAGGTCGATGCGGGCCATGGTGCTGGTCACGCCACCCACCGAAACGGTCGGGTCGATCACCGTCAGGCTGGCGTCGTTGTTAAGCATCAACAGGAAGTAGCTGTTCAGGTCGAGCAGCGGCCGGGCGCCGATGCTGCTCTTGAGAAACAGCGCAACCCGCGCCTTGCAGCTTTGGTTGCGGTCGCCTATGGGCGCCGACTGCGCCGGGTCGATCCACGCCCCCGGGGCCATGCCCGACAGCGGCTGGCCACTGGTCTGGTCGCTGACCTTGAAGCGGATGTTGGCGAAGGCGCCTTCCTTCAACTCGCCCCCGGCCAGCGGCCGGGCCTCGAACTCCACGGTCACGCCGTCCCGGCTGAGCCGGTGCAGGGCCTGCGGGTCGGCAGGTTCCTGCAACAGCTCGCGGGGATCGCACCAGAGCTTTTCATACGCCACGCCCAGGCCGATCAGCGCCACTCCCAGCACTACCCCCAAGTAAGCAGGGCGAGTCTTTTTGTTCATGCTCGCGCTCCCCTTCCGTCACTGCGCCGCGGCCGTTGCCGGCGGCGCTTCGTTGGTCACCCGCAGAATCCCCCACAGCCCCGAGACGTTGCCGTAGGCGGCGTAGTCGCGGAACAGGTAGTCACCCGCCACCGCGTTGGCACCGCCGGCACTCGGCAGCATGAAGCTGAAGTGCGCCGCTGGCAGTACGCTTTCCTGGGCACCGATGTACATGGCCATCGGGTTGTAGCCGAAGCGCACCGAACCGATGCCAGGCAGGTTCATCGGGTAGCCGTCCGCGTCACTTTTCTCGGCCTGGTAGTTGTGCAATGGCCACAGGTGCCCGTCCAGCTGATAGGTGATGCCGCGGCTGCCACCGCTGGGCATCAGCACATGGCTGCGC
Organism: Pseudomonas putida W15Oct28; assembly: GCF_000708715.2. Taxonomy (GTDB): domain Bacteria; phylum Pseudomonadota; class Gammaproteobacteria; order Pseudomonadales; family Pseudomonadaceae; genus Aquipseudomonas; species Aquipseudomonas putida_R. The sequence goes on from NZ_JENB01000006.1 coordinate 203,511, forward strand.
ACCGGCTGGCCAGGTTTGGCGTACAGCACCGGGGTTTGCGGGTCACCGCCGACCAGGGCGTTGCTGTAGGCCATGTGCGCGTTAGGCACATCGGCAAAACCGAAGCCATCGGCATGGCCGAACGGTGCATCCGGCGCCAGGCCAAAGCGCAGCCACAGCGGTTCGGTCTTGTAGTTCATGGCCATGTTGCCGTTGTCTTTCGGGTCCCCCGGCACGCCATTGCCTTCGGTGGCGATGCCTTCGACCGGGCGGCCGTCAGCCCAGCGCATGTTCATCGAGCGCTGCCACACCGTTACCAGGTCGCGGTAATCGGCTTGGCCTGTGACCTTGACCGTGGCCTGGGCCCGGCTGGCGGTGTCCTCGGTCCAGGTCGCGGTCTGCGGCAAGATGCTCATGCCACCCACCAGGCCTTTCTGTGGCTGCTTGATGAAGTCCGACGGCATCAGGTTCAGGCCACCGAACTCGATTGCCGTGGTGTTGATGTTGTCCACCGTGCGGCCCAGTTGCAGTACCGGTTTGCCCTCGCGCTCCAGGTGGCCGGCGTAGTACTGGTACACCCGGTTTGGGTAGGCACCGCTGTTGCCCACCCGGGGTGGCACGGTCTGCACCGGGTTGGCACCGACGTTGGCACCGTCCGACTTGGTGATGTCGTAGGCCAGCAACTGGGCATGCAGGCCCACATGGCTGGACGGCCGCATCAGGTTGTTGTTGAAGGCCGTGGAGCCTTCGCTGTCAAAGCGGTCACGCTTGACCACGTTCTGCATCACGGCCGTGCTTGGCAGGTCTGGCATGACCTGTGGCAGGCGGTTTTCCAGGGTGATGCTGATGCAGTCCCCGGCGTTGGCACGCAGCACCAGCGGCTCCACCGGCACACCGGCCTTGAGCTTGCCGGTGGTGGCGTCCAGGTCGGCCTTGCGCACATACAGCACGGCGGTCGGGTCATGCAGTGGTGCACTGTGGCCACCCACGGTGAAGGTGGTGCCGTCTTCTTCGTCGACCACCGTCACCTGCGGGATGTTGGTCTTGCGGCTGTTGAACACCAGGGTGCCACCATTGGCCTTCAGCGGGCCGCCGACATGCTGGCCCACACCGGCCGGGTCGTTGATGCTGACGCCGTTGCGGTTCTCGAGGATGTCGTTGGCCAGCGCCGCGACAATCTCGTAGCTGCGCTTGACCGTGGTACGGGTACCGATGCCGTTGGGGTTGGCCGTGGTTTTCGGGCAGATGCCGTCAAAGTTCACGGTATTGCGCATGGCCACGGGTTGCGTGTTGTTCGGCAGCGGGAACAGGTCGGCGCGTTGTGCAGTGTAGTTGCGCATCACGCCCCAGATGCCGTTCCAGTAGCCTTCCAGGGCGGCGTCCATGGAGTACAGGTAATCGCCGTTGGTAGCAGCAGAGCTGGAAATCATCGACACCGGCGCCATGAAGCCCATCTGTTCGGAAATACCGATCATCTGCGAGGCCTTCCAGCCCGAGTTGGAGCTGTTACCGAAGCCCGAACCGTTCTGCAGCCACTTCACGCCGTGCAAGGTCACGTTGTGCTCCTCCTCGTGGCCACCGGCGTGCAGGCGCAGCCGTACGTTGTCCCCGGAGTAGGTGCGCAGCATGGGCGTGAACGGATCACCCGGCTCGCTGCCGGCCTTGTTGATGTGCGGTGGGAACAGCGTGGTGCCGCCGGTAGGGCCAACCGCCGAGGTGATCGCCGAAGGCGCCAGGTTCATGGCCGGGATCGCACGGTCGGTACGGCTCTGCAAGGCATAGCTCAGGTCGCCGGCCAGGCCGTCCGCCTGCATGCCGCGCTTGCCATCGGGGCCGACCTTGTTCGGGTCGAAGACCCGCAGGGCCAGCGGCTCGTTGCGGTAGTTGACGACGAACATGCCAGGGTCATCGACCGAAATCGCCTGCGGGCAAGGCCGGCTTGGGCAGCCAGGGGCCAGGCCACCGCGCGACTCGACTACCGATTCAAGCAGGTTGGATGCCTTCTGCCGTACCGGCGGGTTGATGGCGTAGCGGAAGCTGTCGGCCGTGGCCGGGTAAGACTGCCCATTGGGGACGCCGTCCGGGCCAGCGCCCACGTACACGCCCGCTTCATAGGCATGCTGGAAGTCGCTGTATTCGAGGAAGAACTCACGGTAGCTGTCGTTCTTGCCATCGCCATCGTGGTCACCCGTCTTGATCACGGCTTGCCACGAGGTCGGCCCGCCGTCCTGGCGTGTGGCCGGGTTGTACAGTTGCTCGCCGGTTTCAGCGTGGTACCAGGTAGAGCCGGCAGGCTCGGCCAGCACGGTTGCGTAAAGCCCCAGCTGCTGGTGGGTGGATGGGCCGAGGTGGTCATGGGTAAAGATGGTGCCCAGGCCACGGTCAACGTTGTTCACGTTCACCAACGGGTCGGCGAACCAGCGTTGCATGGCCGTACGCGCGCCCAGCCAGTCTGCCCGGCCAAAGCGGCCAAAGTACGGGTGCTGCTTGGCTTTCGGGCAGGCGGCGGTGCCGTCGCGGCTGTCGCCTTCGGTGCAGCCGTTGTAGGCGCGGATGGCATGCACACGCTCGACCACGCTGCCGGGGGAGAGAACCCCGTCTTCATAGTTCCAGCCGTTGGCCGAGCCGTCGGCGGCCGTCAGGTCCCACTTGGGCAGGTGGATGTGCTGGCCGATCACGTCGGTCGGGGTACGCACCTGGTAGTCGTCCATTTCGTAGTACGACGGGATCAGGTTGGTGTGGGTGTACATGGTGCAGTCGAAGGTATTCATGCGCATCACCAGCGGCTCTGGCGGGCGCTGCTTGGTGATCACCGGCCAGGCGTCTTCCCACAGCGCCAGGATACGCGCCTGCGGGAAGTGGTAGCCGACCTTGTTGTACACCGCGTCGAACTGGATGTTGGCACCTTTGTAGATGCGCGGGCGGTCGGCGGTGAAGGTGGACGAACCACGGAAGTTCATGCCAGTCAGGCTCTCACCGCTCGCAAACTCGCCTACCCCCGAGGTTTGGGTCAGGCGCTTGCCGCGGTCATCCATGCAGGGCTCGTAGAACGGTGCGCCGGCAGTGGGCAAGGCGCCGTTGGTGCGGAACGCCTTGGCCACCGGCTGGCTGCCAGGGATCAGGGCGAAGCTGGCGTGCTCGGCCTTGGCGTGGAACTGCATGGCGGCCTGCTCGACATCGGTACCTTCTTCAGGCAGGTAGATGGGCTTGGCCTTGTGCACCACCTTGGAGAAGTCCAGCTTGGTGGTGGTGGTCACGGCCTCGCCACCCGCAGAAACACCGTCCAGCGCATGACGGCCCAGGCCGCCATCCCAGCCGTCTACCTGGTTGGCGTCGAGGTTGGCCCACAGGGCCTTGCCGCTGTCTTTCAGCTGCCGGGCCAGGGCCGGGTCGAGCATGTCCAGCGGCGGGGTTGGCGGGCGGTTGCCGACGCTGCTTTCCATGCCACCGATCCAGAACGGGTAGCCCGGGTTTTTCAGGGTGCCATCGGCGTTGCGGTTGGCATCGGTGCGGTCGACCAGCGCCAGCGAGCCGACGGCTTTGCGCACCGGCGCCTGGCTGGCGTGGTCGTCATCGCCTTCGTCGTCGGCTTCATCATCATCGTCGTTGGCGGCGACCAGTTGCTCAGACAGTTTGGGTACTACCACCACCTTGCCAGGCATCGGCGCCATGGCTTTGCCAGGCAGCGGCACGATGGCCGGAATCGGCGTACCAGCAACGATTTCGCCATCAGGCAATGCCCGGGCGCCAGCAGCCGGCTTGCCGCTGCGCAGGGCAAAAGGGGTGCTGTGAAAACCATTCTCGCCCTGCCCGCTCACTTCCAGCCGGGTGCCTTCTTCGAACACATCGTGCACCCGCCACATGGCCCACATTCCCTGGGCGAAGTGCGGGTAGAAGTGGCAGTGGTAAATGGCATCACCCGCCACGCGGTTGCGGTTGCCCGAGCCGCCGTTGGCAATCTCGTAGGTGTAGCCGATACCCGGCCCGATGCCTTGGGCATCGATGTAGTCGGAGTTGTCGTCGTTGGGGTTGAACAGCCACTGGTGGCCATGCAGGTGGAAGATGTGCTGCTCATGGCCATTGTGGGTGTTGCGGAACTTGGTGAAGTCGCCAATGTAGCTGTGGTGCACGTTGGCAGGCTCGGCCGGGTACAGCGCCATGTTGGCCTTTACCCCCACGGCACTGGCGGGCGGCGTCTGGCCTGGGCGAATGTTCTCCAGGCCAACGTTGGCCGGTACGTCCACCAGGGTGCCGATATCGCCCACGGTGTGCGCGCTGAGGAAGAACTCCTCGTAGGCGCACGACAGGCAGTCATGCATCGGCCCCACGCCCAGGCGGTTGGCGACCACTTCGGCGCCCATGCCGCCAGAGCCGTAGTTGATCATGAACGAATCGCGCGTTGGCTCCAGCACATGGCCCATCACCGGGTCCGCCCAGTAGCCCGGGAAGGCTTGGGTGGCGGCCACCTCATCGGCGAACTGCGAGGCGAAGTCGCGGAACGCTTCCAGGCGGTTGGGCAATGCGGGGTTGCGCTTATTGACGCTTTCCAGCGGGTAGGTCGAGCGCGGGAAGCTGCCGTCCGGGTTTGGCCCCATGACAATGGCGTCGGTCTCGCTGTTGAGAATTTCATTGCCGTCGACCATGGCAATGATCGGCTTGCCGGCCTTGCCCTCGCTGATCCACGGTTGGGTCTGCGGGTAGCGTGCCTGGTAATCGATAACCGGTTGGCCGGTGGCAGTGCGGCCGGTGGTGGCCAGGCGCATCTCTTCTTCGGTCAGGGTGTTGCGGAAGGTTCGCCCACCTTTGGGGACAACCACTACCTGGCCGAACAGGCCGTTGGCGACGTTACCTGCACCACCCTGGCCGCCAAACGTAGCGCCCTGGCTGGTGGCGGCAAAGGCACCCTCGCGCTCGGCGTACAGGGTGTAGCTGCGGGTGTTGCCGGGCGACACCAGGAAGTTGCCGTTACGGCCGGTGTTGGCGGCGATATCGCCAATGCTGTTGACCGCCTGCATGCCGTTCACCTGGAAGCCGACATGCCGGTCGTTCACCTGCTCATCGGCGACGAAATCCTCACCGCCTTCGTTCTCGACCTCGTTCTCCGGGCCTTCCTCTTCGCCTTCGGCTTCGTTTTCTTCAGGGTCGATGCCGTGCTTGTTGGGGTTGGCCTGGTAGGCGAGCAGGTTGGTCAGGTTGACCGTGAGGCAGTCACCGGCGGCTACCCGCAGCACAATCGGCCGTGGGCGCTTGTCCGGGCGCAGGGTGACCTTGCCCGGCACTGCAGCGCCGCCCTTGCCGAGGGGGACCTGTTTATCGTCCACCACATCTTCACGAAGGGCGAACATCATGCCGTTGGCGTTTTGCGCGCCAAGGCGGTTGAACATCAGTGGCTGGTCCAGTGCCACCACATTGGCGACCAAGGTGCGCTGGCACTGCACGGCCGCTTCGCTGGTCGATTCCCAGCCGAACAGGGCCAGAACGAGTGATGACAGAAGGGGGCCTTTGCGTGGCATGGACATGCTGCACCTCCGGGACACGGGGAGTCTGGAGGGATCAGAGGCAAGGTGTGTGCCAGAATATAATTGGCTTGTTTTTCAAACATTTGCGTTATAAATCGGAACAAGACGGGGAGGATGCCCCAGCGGTTTTCCCCGAATCGGGGGGTAGCAGGCACTTGCCGGTGCCTAACCCGCCCCCCGTAAATACACGTCATAACCGTGGCCCAAGGGTCACTTAGCCTTGGATGAAACTCACGACCTCATCAGCATGCATAAGCGGGTACGGCAAAATCGTCGCCCCCCAACGCCACTCATCCTGATCCCGCTCATCAATCCCCACGATCGTACTACAGGGCTCTGAACCCGGCGTGAAAACGCCCACCCCGGACACCTTGCCATCGCCGGCCACCACCCTCCAGGCAACATCACCTGCCGGTACTTGCATCTCTTTGCGTTCTCTGGCGTTGTAGTACCAGAGTGCCAGCTTCAATTGATCGCCGACCTTAGCGACCCTGATCACATGAGTGGGGGGCACGATGTGGGTGACGAACGTTGAATACGCAACATTGCTTCCCACTGTTGCCTTGACCTTGTCGACCCCCACAGGGCTTGGCAAATTTGCTCGATAGGCTGGCGCGATCAATAGCTCGGTGTTTTCGTTGAAAACAGCTGCAGGTTCGATTCGCAGAGGCGCCTTGTAGTAACAATCGCCCCCCTCCTTCTCAAGTACCCCCCGCGCCTCCCCCTCAAG
>NZ_JENB01000007.1 GCF_000708715.2 Pseudomonas putida W15Oct28
CCATGCGCCTCACCCCCACCCTGCTGCTCACCGCCCTGCTGCCCCTGTTCGCCGGCTGCCAGCTCATGGCTGATGCCCCAAGCGACCCGAACATCGGCACCACGCGCATGCAGGGCGAACTGCGTGCCGCCGGTGGCCAGCTGCTGTTCAAGCCGTGCAGCGAAAACCGCACCTTCGTGATCAACGACGTCGGCGCCACCGGCATCCTGCAGGAGGCCGCCAACCTCGCCAAGGACGCCAACGACAAACTGTTCGCCGACGTCCGTGGCCGCCTCACCGGCAGTAAGCAGGCCAATAACGACGGCCAGCTGGAAGTGCGCCGCCTGTACCGCCTGGAACCCTCCACGCGTGCCTGCGAAGACCCTAACTTCAAGCAGCTGACCCTGCGCGCCAATGGTCACGAACCAGAATGGGACATCAAGGCCAGCGGCAAGGGCATGGTGCTCAATCGCGTCGGCCAGCAGCCTCTGCCCCTGCCGTTTCTGGAAGAAGAAGTACCCGGTGGTGGCCTGACCCTCACCAGCGAAGCCAACGGCCAGCACGTAGAACTGTGGGTCGCGCCGCAGCGCTGCGTAGACAGCGCCACTGGCGCCATCCACCACCTGCGTGCCGAGCTGCGCATCGACGGCAAGACCGTGCAGGGCTGCGGTTACTACGGCGGCGCGCGCGACAACTGATCGCCGGGTGCTTTTATCCTGCCAGTCGGGGCGGCTAACAGCTTATACTTGGCGGTTTGTGTAAAGCCGCCGGCCGCCCATGGCCGGGATACTGGACCCTGCCATGCTACGAATCACCGAACTCAAGCTGCCCCTGGACCATCCCGACGAAGCGCTGCGTGAAGCCATCGTCCAGCGCCTGGGCATCCGCGACGAGCAACTGCTCAGCTTCAACCTGTTCAAGCGCAGCTACGATGCGCGCAAGAAGAACAGCGAGTTGCTGTTCATCTACACCATCGACCTCGAAGCCAGCAACGAAGCCGAGCTGCTCAGCAAGTTCGCCGACGATCACAACATCGGCCCGGCACCGGACGTTACCTACAAGTACGTCGGCCACGCCCCGGCCGACGTGCAGGAACGCCCGATCGTGGTCGGCTTCGGCCCGTGCGGCATCTTCGCCGGCCTGCTGCTGGCACAGATGGGCTTCAAGCCGATCATCCTCGAACGTGGCAAGGAAGTGCGCCAGCGCACCAAGGACACCTGGGGCCTGTGGCGCAAGAGCGTGCTCAACCCAGAGTCCAATGTGCAGTTCGGCGAAGGCGGCGCCGGTACCTTCTCCGATGGCAAGCTGTACAGCCAGATCAAGGACCCGCAGCACCACGGCCGCAAAGTGCTGGAAGAGTTCGTCAAGGCCGGTGCGCCGGACGAGATCCTGTACATCAACAAACCGCACATCGGCACCTTCCGCCTCACCGGCATGGTCGAGCAGATGCGCCAGGACATGATCGCCCTCGGCGCAGAAGTGCGCTTCCAGGAAAAGGTCACCGACCTGCTGGTCGAAGACGGCCAGCTGACCGGCGTGGTGCTGGAGAGTGGCGAACAGCTGCACTCGCGCCATGTGGTTCTGGCACTAGGCCACAGTGCCCGCGACACCTTCCGCATGCTGCACGCCAAGGGCGTGTACATGGAAGCCAAGCCGTTCTCGGTCGGCTTCCGTATCGAGCACCCGCAAACGCTGATCGACAAGGCGCGGCTGGGCAAGTACGCCGGCCACCCGAAACTTGGCGCCGCCGACTACAAGCTGGTGTACCACGCCAAGAACGGCCGCTCGGTATACAGCTTCTGCATGTGCCCGGGTGGCACCGTGGTCGCGGCTACAAGCGAGCCGGGCCGAGTCGTCACCAACGGCATGAGCCAGTACTCGCGAAACGAGCGTAACGCCAACTCCGGTATCGTCGTCGGCATCGACCCTGAGCGTGACTACCCGGGCGGCCCGCTGGCCGGTATCGAACTGCAGGAGCGCCTGGAAACCCTCGCTTATGAAATGGGGGGCAGCAACTACCAGGCCCCGGCGCAGCTGGTGGGTGACTTCGTTGCAGGCCGGCCGTCGACCGCGCTGGGCAGTGTCGAGCCGTCCTACAAGCCTGGCGTGACATTAGGCGATCTGGCGCCGAGCCTGCCGGACTTCGCCATCGAGGCAATCCGTGAAGCCCTGCCGGCGTTCGACCGGCAGATCAAGGGTTACAACCTGCATGATGCGGTGTTGACCGGGATCGAGACGCGGACCTCGTCGCCACTGCGGATTACCCGAGGTGAGGATTACCAGAGCCTGAACCTGAAAGGCCTGTTCCCGGCAGGTGAAGGGGCTGGCTATGCGGGCGGGATTCTGTCGGCGGGCGTGGACGGGATCCGCATTGCCGAAGCGGTAGCGCGGGATATGCTCGGTCTGTAATTTTGTATCGCCTGTCAGGGCCTCTTCGCGGGCACGCCCGCTCCTACACCGGACAATCGACTCCCCGTAGGAGCGGGTTCACCCGCGAAGAGGCCCTGACAGGAATCAGAAACATCCAACTCGAACATCAGACTTTCCCTCTCCCGCCCTCCCCCATCTGCATCTAGGCTTCACACAGCCCAGCGGGCAACACCATATAACAAAAACGAATATAGTTTTTGTTTTAAAGCATATCGTCACAGGCTAGGGTGTACGCCCGTTCCATTCGTAAACTGCTCATGGAGAGCCTATAGCCCGTGCGTAGCCTGTTTACCCGTTTCTTCCAGCTTGAAGCCGCCAGCGGCCTGCTGCTGATCGCCGCCGCCGTTCTGGCCCTGATCATCAACAACTCGCCACTGTCCTACCTGTACAGCGGGCTGCTCGATGTGCCCGTCGCCGTCCAGGTCGGCGCGCTGAATATCGCCAAGCCTTTGTTGCTGTGGATCAATGACGGCCTCATGGCCCTGTTCTTCCTGCTCATCGGCCTTGAGGTCAAGCGCGAGGTGGTCGACGGCCACCTGTCCAAACCTGCCCAGGTGATCCTGCCTGCCACTGCTGCCGTGGGCGGCATGGTGGTGCCAGCACTGATCTACTGGTTCATCAACCGTGACAACCCGGCGGCCGTGGCCGGCTGGGCGATCCCCACCGCCACCGACATCGCCTTCGCCCTCGGCGTGCTGGCCCTGCTGGGCAAACGCGTACCGGTATCGCTGAAGCTGTTCCTGATGACCCTGGCGATCATCGACGACCTGGGTGCGATCATAGTCATCGCGCTGTTCTACTCCGGCACCCTGTCGAGCGTATCGCTGCTACTGGCTGCGGCCTGCCTGGTGGCGCTGATAGCGATGAACCGGCTTGGCGTGGTCAAGCTCGGGCCTTACATGATCGTCGGCCTGATCCTGTGGGTCTGCGTGCTCAAGAGCGGCGTGCATGCCACATTGGCGGGCGTCGCCCTGGCACTGTGCATCCCGCTGCGTACACGCAACGCCGAGACTTCTCCGCTGCTGTCCCTGGAGCATGCCCTTCATCCTTGGGTGGCCTATGCCATTTTGCCGATTTTCGCCTTCGCCAATGCCGGCGTCTCTCTGGCAGGCATGACCGTGGAAAGCTTCACCCACCCGGTGCCGATGGGCATCGCGGTTGGCCTGCTGCTGGGCAAGACCGTGGGCGTTTTCGGCCTGTCCTGGCTGGCAGTCAAGCTGCGCCTGGCCGCGCTGCCTGAGGGTGCCGGCTGGGGGCAAATACTGGGGGTGGCGATACTCTGCGGCATTGGCTTCACCATGAGCCTGTTCGTTGGCTCGCTCGCCTTCGCACCGGGTAGCAGTGATTACGCCGGCATGGACCGCATGGGTATTCTTACCGGTTCGTTCTTCGCCGCAGTGATCGGCTACGCCGTCATCGCCATGGCCAGCCGCAAAAACAGTGTTGGCTAACGTGGCTGAAGCATGAAAAAACCCCGACTGGCAGCAGCCATGTCGGGGTTTTGTTTTACTGCGCTACGGTCAGTGCGAAACGCGGCTGGTACCGTCAACCGTCATGATGCGCACGCGGTCGCCGACGCGGAAGATTTCGTTCTCCTGCACGGCCTGCACGTAGGCACGCATGCTGCCATCGTCCTCACGCACGGTGATTTCGACGCCTTGGGTGCGGGTCAGGCCTTCCTCTGCAGCGGAACCGGCCAGGCCCCCGGCCACGGCACCGATCACAGCTGCAACAATGCTGCCACGGCCACCGCCCACGGCGCTGCCGGCTACACCACCGACGATGGCGCCAGCGCCACCGCCGATCGGGGTCTTGGTACCTTCGATCTTGACCGGGCGCAGGGATTCGATGGTGCCCATGCGCACGGTTTGCACGCGGCGGGCTTCATCACGGGAGTAGCTGTCACCGGTCAGGCTCGAGGCACAGCCCCCCAGCAGCAGCGACATGGTGGTAAAGGTCGCCACCAGCAAAGCGGATTTACGCATGGGTAAAGTCTCCATAAGTCAGGTGCTCATTAGACGCTGCACGTTGACGGCTGTCACGGTACAAACGTAATAAAATTGTTTTCATTCAGCCGGGGTACAGCCGGTGCGGTTGTGCCATAGGCTCATCAATTGAGACCAAGGATAGCCATGGATTACTTCATCGTCGTGGTCACCACCGTTGCCGGGCTGTATTTCCACGGGTGGCTGTATGTACGCATGCGCCGCTGGATGGACCGTGACCTGGCGTTGTCGCTGGCGGGGGCTGACCCTGAGAAGCGCGCGTTCATGCTGGAAAGGTTGGCGCAGGCGCGGCAGGAGAAGGTGGGGCGTAAGCAACTGGCGGGGTGGTTGGAGCGGGAGGCGGCGGGTTATACGAGGTAGCCTGATCGATCGGCGGGGCCGCGTTGCGGCCCCAAATTCTCAGGGTGCCAGCCGCTCCCGCTGCCATTGCCCATCCACAAACCGGTAATTCAACCGGTCATGCAGCTCGCCCGCCCCTGCCAGAACTCGATGCGCTCAGGCAACAGACGATAACCACCCCAGTGCTCCGGGCAGTGCGGCTGGGTGTCGGAGAAGCGGGCTTCGGTGGCCTTGACCAGGCCCTCCAGCTCTTCACGACCGGCAATCACCCGGCTCTGCGGCGAAGCCCAGGCCCCCAGGCGGCTGCCCAGCGGGCGCACCTGGTAGTAGTCGTCCGACTCCTTGGCCGTGACCTTTTCCACCCGCCCTTCAATGCGCACCTGGCGCTCCAGCGCCGGCCAGAAGAAGGTCATGGCCGCAAAAGGGTTGGCCTGCAGTTGCTGGCCCTTGGCGCTGTCGTAGTTGGTGAAGAAGGTGAAACCCTGCTCATCGAGCCCCTTCAGCAGCAATACACGGCAATGCGGGCGGCCTTCGCCGTCCACAGTCGCCAGGGTCATGGCATTGGCTTCCACCGGTACCTGCTCGGTCTTCACCGCATCGGCAAACCACTGGTGGAACAAAGCGAACGGCTCCCCCGGGGCCTGGGCTTCGGCCAGGCCATCACGGGTGTAGTCGCGGCGCATATCGGCCAGGGATTGGGTCATTGCTGCGTTCCTTGACGATCAGTTGGTCTTCGCAGGGCTGTTGGCAGCTACTTTCTTGTCAGCGGTAGCTTTCTTGGCGGCAGGCTTGGCGGCTGCCTTGGCCGGCGCGGCTGTTTTCTTGGCCGTGGTCTTGGCAGGGGCCTTGGCCTTGGCGACTGGTTTCTTCGCCGCAGGCTTCTTCGCTGCCGGCTTGCTGTCGACGGCCTTGGCTGCAGGTGCCTTGGCATCCTGCACCGCAACCATCGAGGCCGGCGCAGGTGCCGGGGCGGCCTGCTGGTACTTGGCCAACAGTGCGACCATGGTGTTTTGCGGGGTCAGCAGCATTTCCACGCGGCGGTTCAGGCCACGGCCCTCGACGCTGTCGTTGGCGGCGCGTGGCATGACCGAGCCCATGCCCTTGAGGGTCAGGCGGTCACGCTGCAGGCCGCTGAGGCGGAAGATCGCCGATACCGAAGCGGCGCGCTCCAGGCTGAGCTTCTGGTTGGCAGCGGCAACGCCGCTGCTGTCGGCATGGCCCAGAACCAGCACGGCAGTCTTGGGGTCGCCTTCGACCGTCTTGGCCACACGGGTGATCGGGCCGAGGGTCGCTGGCAGCAGCATGTTCGGGCGATCAGGGTTGTACGAGCTGTCCACCGGCAGGGTGACCGCCAGCACATTGTCGCGGCGCTCCAGCTCCAGCTTGCTGTCCTTGATGGCTTCGCGCAGTTTGGGCTCGTACTCGTCCAGCCAGGCCTGGGTGGCCTTCTGGTCGATCTTCGGCACGACCGGCCCTTTGGCTTGCTTGTCATCGCCGCCGAACGGCCACCACCAACGGCTGGCGCTTTCGGATTTGGCATCGGCCTTGGCCACTTTTTCAGTGACGGCTGCCTTCACTTCCTGCTCGGCGACCTTGTCGGAACCGAAAGGCCACCAGCTGGAGCCACCTTCCTTGGAGCCGTCCGGAGAATGACTGGCGCAGCCGGTAACGGCGGTCAGGCACAGGGCGAGTGCTAAGGTTTTATGTGAAGACATCAGCGATACACCATGAAAAAGAAAGAAATTTTGCCAACGCACTTGAAGCGTTGACATTGAGGATAGTCAAAGGGGTGGGGCAATACCCGCATTACCCGATCAAAGGCAACTGGCAAGAACCCGGACCAGTTTCTGGGCTCGTGGGTCCATGAGCACGTAAGGGCCAAGGGTATTGACCACGAAACCGAAGGCCACGTCGTGCTCCGGGTCGGCAAAACCGACCGAGCCCCCAGCCCCCGGGTGGCCGAAGGCACGGGCGCCGAGGCCAAAGGTGGCATTGGCCACATCGGGCTGGTCGAGCATGCAGCCCAGGCCAAAGCGGGTCTGGGTGAGCAAGGTGCGGTCCTGCCCGAGGCTGTGCTCGCGGGTCAGCTCATCAAGCAATTCGGATTCGAGCAGGCTGCCGTCCAGCAACCCGGCATAGAAGCCCGCCAGGCTGCGGGCATTGCCATGGCCATTGGCCGCTGGCTGTTGCATGCGTCGCCATTCAGGCTTGTTGGTGCTGGTCAGGATCGCCGGCGGGTTGGTGAAGGCACGGGTCGACAGCGCCTCGGGTTCGCGCATGGTCACCTGCAGCAAGCGCTGCGCGGCGGCATCCCCGGGGTTGCCTTTGCCACGGGCGATGTGCGCCACGCGGTAGAACTCTTCGTCGGCCAGGCCAACATGGAAGTCCAAACCCAACGGGCGGGCGGTGCGGGCCACGATCGAGTCGCCAGGGCCACGGCCATCGGCGCGGCGAATCAGCTCGCCGATCAACCAGCCGTAGGTGATGGCGGCATAACCGTGTTCGCTACCGGGTGTCCACCATGGTGTTTCAGCCGCCAGGGCATTGACCATGGCCTGCCAATCATACAGCGCTTCGGCTGGCAGCAATTCACGGATGGCCGGCAAGCCGGCGCGGTGGCTGAGTAGCTGGCGCAAGGTGATCGACTGTTTACCGGCCTGGGCGAACTCGGGCCAGTAGTTGGCCACTGGGGCATCGAGGGCCAACTTGCCCTCACCTACCAGTTGCAGGGCGGTGACGGCGGTGAAGGTCTTGGTACAGGAGAACAGGTTGGCGATGGTGTCGCTGTGCCAAGCCTGCTGGCCATCCTTGTCGGCACTGCCGGCCCACAGGTCGACGACGGTTTCGCCCCCGACCTGGATGCACAGCGCAGCGCCACGCTCCTGGGGATCTTCGAACAGCGCGGCAAAGGCTTCGCGCACGGCTTCGAACTTCAGCTCATAGTGACCCTGGATCTGCACCCGCTGTACTCCGTAGGACCATGTCCAAAAAAGGTGTGCATTGTTTCAGTAGTTGGGTGTTTTGCAAACTGGCTTGGGCCAAATGGTCGCGACGAACGGTATCCAAGCTCACTCACCCAAAATCCGACACCGGGTGAAATCCCTGTGGGAGCGGGCGTGCCCGCGAACACCGGCATAGCCGGTGCCATCCACCGCGTCGCCTGATTCGCGGGCACGCCCGCTCCCACAAGAGTCAGGCTCTTGTCAGGGAGTCGGTTTTTCCAGCTCGGTGCGCAATTGGCCCATGGCCTGCAGGTTGCTCTTGCGCACGGCGTCGACAAACCCCGGGTACGGCACATCGGTAATCGCCACCAGCCCAAGGTGGCCGTTCTCGCCGTCAAGCAGGCGGCCGCTGGCCGGCTGGTCGAGGTACTGGAACCAGTGCGCGCCAACGATCATCGGTTGCGCCAGGGCCGCCTTGAGGAAGTTGCCGTAGGCCGGACCGCGGTCTTCTTCCCGCGCCAGCTCCAACGGCCCCGGCCAGAACGGCCCGCGATCACGCGAACCGAACTGGAATTCAGACACCAGCACCGGTTTGTCCAGCTCGGCCAGGCGGGCGAAGTCGTAGCCGTCCTGCGGCTTGAGGGTATAGAAATTGAAACTGAGCACATCACAGAACTCGGCACAGGCCTTGACCGCCTCCGGCGTGCTCACCGCATAGCGGCCACCGAGCAGCAGGTGATTGGGGGCATGCCACTTCAATGAATCGGCAATGGTCTTGAAGTAGGTCTCGGCGAACACCTGCTGGAAGTGCTGGTAGTCACGCTCGATTTCCGGGTGTTCCGGGTCGGGCAACGGCGCCTCGAAGCCCGGGTCTTCCATCAGCTCCCAGGCGGTCAGTTCGATGCCCCAGGCCTTGGACAGCCCTTCCTGGTTACGGTACTTGTCGCGCAACTGCTTGAGGAAGGCGCGCTTGGCCGGTACGTCGGTGGTCAGGCGCAAGGTACCGTAGGCGATGCCATAACGGGCCTTGGGGTCGCTGCCCGGGGCAGCCCAGGCCAGCTCGTTGTCGGCAAAGTAGCCGATCAGCCAAGGGTCGTCACGGTGATCACGGGCGGCAATGGCCACTGCGCGCTCGGTGGCCATGGCAAAACGCGGGTCGAATGGGTCGGGCATGCTGCCCCACCAGTCCATGCCGGTGCTGATGCTGGCGTAATCACCCACGATCGACAGCGGCAAGGTGTAGGGCATCCGTTTGGCCAGGCCCAGGCCGGGCTCGCTCCAGTTGCCGACCGTGTTGAAACCCCAGGCCTGCATGCGGTCGAGCGCATGCGCCTGCCAGCGGGCAGCGTCCAGTGCCAGTGGCGGGCAGTTGGCTGGCTGCCCTTCCACGGCAGGCGGGCAGGGTTTGCCATAGGTACGCTGCACGTTGGCGGCATAAAAGTCGAACCAGCGCCCTTGCTTGAAGTTGCGCCCTTGCGACGAGGCATTGCCATCGTCGTTGTTGCCTTCGCCGTAGAATGCGGCCAGGGCATCGCCCTCGCCCGGCAACGCCTTGAACATGCCTTCACGGCCGGCGACGTATGTACGCCCGCCGTCTGCAGCAACGGCGTTCACCCCCAGGGAATAGAACGGGTGCCCCTCTGGTGTTACCAGGTACCAGCGGCCATCACGCTTTTCGGTGCGAAAGAAACCCTTGGCCTCGAACGCAGCCCCGCCCAGCAGCCCGCCGTAGCCGTCCAGTTGCTGCTTGCCACGCTCAGCCAGCCAGCCCTTGAGCTGCTGCTGTTCACGCGTATCGGCGGCCTTGAGCTGCTCGTCATTGGCAACCTTCTCTGGCCAATTGCCGCGAGTGGACTGGCCATAGGCATCGATCAGGCCCTGGTACGCCGCCTTGTAGGCAAGATCATCATCCTGGATGCCCACCCGCTCGATCAGCAGGTTCTGCGCCACCTTGGGGTTGGGGATGCTCAGGCTGACCGAGGCCACCTGCTTGAGGTCTACCGCACCGGCGCTGCTGGTCAGCAGCAAGCGCTGGCCGCCGTGGGTCCACGGCATGGGCGGGCCGGCGCGCATGCCCTGGCTTAGCGGCGAGCTGGCCGTCAGCGGCACCATCACGGTTTGCGCGGGGCCAGCCGGCAAGTCGATACGGCTGGTCAATGTGCGCCCATCGCTGCCTTGCACCGTGACATCCACCGTCAGCGCCCAGTCCATGGCACTTTGCATGCGCAATGTGAGGAACTGCCCGGCGGACCAGTCCCACGCCCCGCCTTGCGGGCTCAGGCGCAGAGTCGGCCGCTCGACCGGGTTGAACACCACACGCCGCAACACCTCGCCCTCGGCCGTTTGCTCCGCGTTGTACTGCGGCATGCCGGCATCCTCGGTCGCCACATTGACCACCGAGGCCGGGCGCACGAAGCTGAACAGCGTCTGCTGCCCAGCCAGCAAGGGCGAGCTGAACAACAGGGCGAAAACGGCGGGCAGGGTGAGGCGGACCATAAGGCTGGGGCTCTCCTTCAGGCCCCTTACGGGCCCAAGACTGAGTAATGGACAACGCGCCGGAGCAAGTGCTCCGGCGGTCAGGAAATCTCCCGCCGGAACGGCGGCAGCGCATTGAGAATAGCCTTGCCGTAGCGCTGGGTGACCAGGCGCCGATCAAGCAAGGTGATGACACCGCGATCCTGCTCGGTACGCAGTAGGCGACCGCAGGCCTGGATCAGTTTCAGCGAGGCGTCGGGTACGGCAATTTCCATGAACGGGTTGCCGCCGCGGGCCTCGATCCACTCCGCCAGTGCGGCTTCGACCGGGTCATCGGGCACGGCAAATGGAATCTTGGCAATCACCACATGCTCGCAATAGGCGCCTGGCAGGTCGACACCCTCGGCAAAGCTTGCCAGGCCGAACAGCACACTGTGCTGGCCATCATCTACCCGCGCTTTGTGCTTGTTCAGGGTTTCCTGTTTGGACAGGTTGCCCTGGATCAGCACCAGCTTGCGCCAGTCACGGTCCAGGCCATCGAACACGTCCTGCATCTGCTTGCGCGAGGAGAACAGCACCAGCGCGCCACGGGCATCTTCGACGATGTTCGGCAGCTCGCGGATGATTGCCGCAGTGTGTGCCGCCGCGTCGCGTGGGTCGGCCTTGAGGTCGGGCACCCGCAACAGACCAGCGTCGCCGTGCACGAACGGGCTGGGCACCACACAGGTCATCGCATCACGCGGTAAACCCGAGCGCATGCGGAAGCGGTCGAACTTGCCCAGCGCGGTCAATGTCGCCGACGTCACCAGCGCACCGTGGGCAACACTCCACAGGCTGCGGCGAAGCATTTCCGCGGCAAGGATGGGGCTGGCGTTGACTTCGATGTCGAACATCGCACCGCTCTCGGCCAGCGTCAGCCAGCGCGCCATGGGCGGGCTGTCTTCCGGGTCTTCGGCGGTGAAGGCCGTCCACAGTTCCCAGTTGCCCTGGGCACGGGTGACCAGGCTGCCGAACAGCGGGTACCACTCCTCGGCCTGGTGGCTGGCGATGCCGATGTTGACCTCGCCGTCCATGCCTTCCTTGAGCAGGTCGGCCAGGCGGGTGAACAGGTCGTTGAGGCGGGCAAAGCCCTTTTTCAGCTCGATGCCCACTTCGCGCATCTGTTCCGGCACGACGCCGCCTTCGAAGCGATAGCGCGGGCGCTCACGGCCCTCGGTGTCTTCACTGGGGCGGAAGTCGGCAACCTGCTCGCACAGGGTGAACATGAACTGCTGCTGGGTGCGCACTTCCCGCGCCAGCTCTGGCACCTGCTCGATGTACTTGCCCAGGTCGCCGGGCAGCGGGTGCTGGGCCAGCAGCTTGGTCAGGTTCTTGGCGGTCTGTTCCAGCCAGTCTGCGGTGGAGCGCAGGCGCGAATAATGAGCGAAGTGGCCGATGGCCTTGTCTGGCAGGTGGTGGCCTTCGTCGAACACGTACATGGTGTCGCGCGGGTCGGGCAACACTGCACCGCCGCCCAGGGCCAGGTCGGCCAGCACCATGTCGTGGTTGGTAACGATCACGTCGACCTTGCCCATGCCTTCACGGGCCTTGTAGAACACGCACTGCTGGAAATTCGGGCAGTGGCGGCCGGTGCACTGGCTATGGTCGGTGGTCAGGCGTGCCCAGTCCTGATCTTCGAGGGCTTCTGACCAGCTGTCACGGTCACCGTCCCAGCGATTGCCGGCAAGCTTCTCGATCATGCTGTTGAACAGCTTCTGGCTGCGCTCGTCGACCTCGATGCGGAAGCCTTCTTCCTCGAACAACTGGGCAGTGGCCGACTGGGCGTGGCCCTCCTGCAGCAGGATGTCGAGCTTGGACAGGCACAGGTAGCGGCCACGGCCTTTGGCCAGGGCGAAGCTGAAGTTGAGCCCGCTGTTGCGCATCAGGTCGGGCAGGTCCTTGAAGACGATCTGCTCCTGCAGCGCCACGGTGGCGGTGGCGATGACCAGGCGCTTGCCAGCGGCCTTGGCGGCCGGGATGGCGGCCAGGCTGTAGGCCACCGTCTTGCCGGTACCGGTACCGGCTTCCACGGCCACAACGGCAGGCTCGCCGGCGCGGCGGCCTTCATCGTCGCAGGCAATGTCGCCGAGCACCTTGGCCACTTCGGCGATCATCAGGCGCTGGCCATAGCGAGGCTTGAGGCTCTTGGCTTCGAGAAAACGCGAGTAGGCGCCCTGGATGGTGGCTTTGAGTTCGTTGCTGATCATGGTCTGCAGGCGCCCGTAGGGCTGGATATATTTTCAGTGTTTCGCATGGGCGGCTATCATACCCCGCTATTGCCCTTTATGCCGCATGGAGATCCGGATGCTCGCCTTTGCCCTGCCCTACACACTGCATGTTCTGGCTGCCCTGGTATGGGTCGGCGGCATGTTCTTCGCCTGGCTGGTGCTGCGCCCGGCAACGGTTGCGGCCCTTGAGGGGCCGGCTCGACTGCGCCTGTGGGTGGAAGTTTTCCGACGCTTCTTCGGCTGGGTCTGGCTGGCGGTGGCGATCTTGGCGATAAGTGGTATCGGCATGTTGCACATGCGTTTCAGCGGCTTGGAGACTGCGCCGAAGTACGTGCAGGTAATGATCGGAGGGGGCATCGCCATGTTTGCCTTGTTCATGCGCATTCAGGCGTTGCTGCTGCCGGAACTGAAGACGGCGGTGCAGGCCGAGGACTGGCCGACAGGGGCGGCGGTGCTGGGGCGGATTCGGCGGATGGTGGGGATCAACCTGCTGCTGGGCTTGGCGGTGGTCGCTGTGGCCAGTTCGCGCCTGATGTTCTGACAGCTATGGCCTTGCTTATTATCTGAAAAATTGCGCGATCCCTGTGGGAGCGGCCTTGTGTCGCGATTGGGCTGCGAAGCAGCCCCCCGATCTGAGCATCGCTAGTGAAATTCTGGGGCCGCTTCGCGGCCCAATCGCGACACAAGGCCGCTCCCACACTGCTCAGAGGTGCTGCAGGATCAGCTCACCTGCGGCGCCTGCCAGGCCGGGCTGCCCCGGCTGCCCTGGCCGGCCATTGGCGCCAGCATCGGTGCTGTACACCAGGCAACCCTTGCTAGCCCCACCTTTACCGGCCTTGCCGGCCGCCCCTGGCTTGCCTGGGGCGCCGCCATCCAGGCGCACGACAACGCGCTCTTGCGCGAAGCCCTGCGGCACGCTCAGGCGAATGCGCCCACCCGGCGCGCCATCGTGCCCGTTGCCGCCGTCATCGCCATTGGCACCGCGGCTGGCCTGGCCCCAGGTGCAACCACCCGCCTGGCCGCTGCCACCATCGAGCCCCACATAACCCGGCGCACCCGCACCACCACGGGCATCGATCGCCACCCGTTCGGCATCCACTTCAGCCAGTTTCAGGTCCAGGCTGCGGCCCGGGCGAGCTGCCCGCTGATAACTACCCGCCGCCCCGGGGGCACTGAATTCACTGCCCTCACCCAACTTCGCGCTACGCGCCTCGATCAGCAGGGGGCTATCGGAGGGTGCGATGGCGATGCGCGCATCACGCCCCAGTTCCAGCTGGTCGACCGTCAATTGCGCAAGCGAGGCAGGCAGCAGCAGGGTTGCCGCATCCGCGACACGCAGGTGCGTGAAGTGCACGCTGGCCGACTTGTCGGGCAGGCGCAGCATGGAATTGGCGGCGACATCCAGGCTTTCAGCCTGGGCCAGGGGAGCGGCCAACATGGCCAGCAACATCAGATTACGCATTTCGCGGCGCCTCCTGCGCACGGGGAATGGACATGACATGGAAGATACCTGTCAGCAGGATCTGCAAACGGTCGAACCAGCGGTGGCTGCGCCCACGCAGGCTGCCATTGAAGAACAGCACCTCGAGCAGGTGCAAGCCGAACAGGACGATGCCAGCGGCATTGATCAACAGATTGAAAGGCACAGGTTGTGGCATCAGCTGATTGAACAACACCACGCCCCAGAAAGCGACCGTCAGGACCTTGCCCAGGCCCAGGATGAACTTCATACCCCGCCCCTATAGAGTGTTGTTAGGTCCAGACGGCCCGTTCGAGCGGGCCGTGCGACCAACATTAACTGCAATGCCAAGGCAGGCGCCAGCACCGCTCAGTTGAGGTGCAGCTCCACCCGTCGGTTGCGCGCGCGCCCCTCCTCGCTTTCGTTATCGGTGATCGGCTGGCTTTCCCCGCGGCCCTGGCTGGTGACCTTGCCCGGCTCCAGGCCCTGGCTGATAAGGTACTCGGCAACGCTGCTGGCACGGCGCTCGGAAAGTGCCTGGTTGTAGCTGTCGGAACCCACGTTGTCGGTATGCCCGATCACACTCACCTTGGCTATCGTCGGCGAGTCGAGTTTCGCCACCAGGCCTTGCAGGCGTTGCTGCGCCGCCGGGGTCAGGTCTGCGGAATCGAAGGCAAACATCACCGCACCGTTGTCATCGAGGATGATTACCTCTGGCGAGGGCTCAGGTGCAGAGGCAGGCGGCGCTGCCGGGTACTCCTTCAGCGGGCAACCCATGTGGTCGACTGCGGTATTGGTGGGGGTATCGGGGCAATGATCGCGGCGGTCGAAAATACCGTCGCCA
This sequence comes from Pseudomonas putida W15Oct28, assembly GCF_000708715.2. GTDB lineage: Bacteria > Pseudomonadota > Gammaproteobacteria > Pseudomonadales > Pseudomonadaceae > Aquipseudomonas > Aquipseudomonas putida_R. Next base: position 14,742 of record NZ_JENB01000007.1, read on the forward strand.
TCTTCGTCACCATCCTGGGCGTAACAGATCAGCCCACCGGCGATGACGCCCAGGGCACCGCCACCTGCGGCCCAGGTAGAACTTTCAATAGCGCCCAGGCCGCCACCGACCAGGCCGCCCAGCAGGCTGCAGATGGGCCAGGTCCTTTGGTTGAGCGGCGCGCTACCATCGCTGTGGGTTGCACACCCCGCGAGCAGGCTGGCAGCCACCAACAGCGGCAATGCCGCCTTCGACGTCACACTCATGCTGAATGCTCCTCTGTCATTGGCCACGAACGGCTGACTGGCATGAAGACGCGCCCGCGCCACTGCTCAAGGCACGGGCGCACACCGTCTACCGCTGGATCTTGATTTCGGTACGGCGGTTCATGGCACGCCCTTCGGCCGTGGCATTGTCCGCCACCGGCTGGGTTTCACCAGCACCCACCACCGAAACGAAGCTGCTGCGCGGTACGCCGCTCTCGACCAGGTAATCGGTCACCGAGTGGGCGCGGCGCTCGGACAGTTTCTGGTTGTAGCTGTCGGAGCCAACGCTGTCGGTATGGCCGCTGACGCTCAGGCGAGCGGATGGCGCTTCCTGCTTCAGACGCGTGGAAATGGTATTGAGGCGCTCTTTGTCAGCGGCGGTCAGGCGCGCAGAATCGAACTCGAAGTGCACGTCGCGGATGACGATGACTTCTTCCTTCTGCACCACCACTTCCTCGACCACTGCTACCGGCTCAGGCGGGCATCCGTTGGCATCGACCTGTACACCACGCGGGGTGCCCGGGCACTTGTCACGGCTGTCCGGCACGCCGTCGCCATCCTCGTCGCCATCGCCATGGGCCCAGCAATAACCCGCCGCCAGGCCACCGCCCAGCAACGCACCCCAGCCAGCCCAGCTGGAACTTTCAATAGCGCCCAAAGCGGCGCCGCCTACACCCCCGACGGCGGCACACTTCGGCCAGTCGGTTTTTTGCAAACCTGCACAACCAGTCAACACACTGGTGAGCAGTACCAGGGGTAACGCTGTGCGTACTATGCTCATTTCATTGCTTCTCCTAGGGGGAATCGGCATAAGGCCGATCTCTGGGAGTAAAGACCGCGCATTCCAACCCTGCCAGCAATAAGCCACGACGTGGTCACAAGCCTCTTTGCCCGCACGCTGCGGCCCGCTAGTCTTGGACGACTTGAACGAGGATTGGCAATGACCGACGGTTTTTCCCAACGCACCCCGCAGCAGGCCCTGGCGGCTTTGCTCGAACGCTTCACCCCGCAACGCCTGCTGCTGGTCGGCACGCGTTTTCCGGCGCTGGACGCCTTTGCCCAGGCGCACCCACAGGTGACTATCGCCACTGCTGCCCCGGGCCCGCTGCCGGCCGAACTGGCGGCCCAGCGTTTTGACCTGGCGGTGCTGGTGGACTGCCTGGAACACCTGCCAAAGCGCACCGGCCTGGAACTGCTCGGCGGCATTCGCAACCTCAATGCCAGCCGGGTAGCGGTACTGGCCGACCTGGCCGCCTGTGGCTGGCAAGACACCGACTTCTTTGCCCTGGCCCTGTCGGCCAGCGAGAAATTCTGCCGTGACCAGCAGGTATTGAGCCTGTTCACCTATGATCTACATGACTACAAGCAGGTCCCGGACTGGCTCAACGCCAGGTTCTGGGCCAACCCTGAAAACTTCGGCAAGTACTGGTGGTGATGATGAGTGTCTCGGTCTGCCCTTGTGGCAGTGGCAACCTGCTCGACGCCTGCTGCGGGCATTACCATGCCGGTACGCCGGCACCGGATGCCCAGGCGCTGATGCGCTCACGCTACAGTGCCTACGTGCTTGGGCTGGTCGACTATCTGGTGGCCACCACCCTGCCGGCCCAGCAAGCTGACCTGGACCAGGCCGCCATGTCTGCCTGGAGCGCCCAGAGCACCTGGCTGGGCCTGGAAGTGGAAGGTGCCGAAGTGCTGGGCGGCCAGCCGGAGCACGGGTTTGTCACCTTCACCGCGCGCTGGCACGACCAGGATGGCGATCACCAGCACCGTGAACGTTCGGCATTCGTCCAGCATGCGGGGCGGTGGTACTTCATCGACCCTACGGTCGGGTTGAAGGCCGGGCGCAACGACCCCTGCCCCTGCGCCAGCGGGCAGAAGTTCAAGAAATGCTGCGCCAGTTACGTAGGGAGCTGATATGACCGCCCATGCCCGTCTGCTGCTGCTCGGTACGCTGATGGCATGGCTGGCGGGCTGTGCCAGTTGGGGGGGTGACGACTGGCGCGAACCCGAGGTGCACCTGGTCGAGGTCGAAACGGTCAAGGCCAGGTTGCTGGAGCAGGAGTTCGTGTTGCACCTGCGGGTCGACAACCCCAATGACAGCCGCCTGTTCATCCGCAACCTCTCGTATGCAATCCGCCTCAACGACCTGCTGCTGGTGCAGGATGAGACCAGCGTATGGCGCAGCGTGGGCGGGCACGCCCGGCGCACCTTCAAGATCACCGCGCGAACCAACCTGTGGCAGCACCTCAAGCCCCTCGCCAAGCTGCTCAGAAGCCAGCAACCGTTGCATTACACCCTGCAGGGCGAACTGGCGACCGGGTTGCTCATCCATCGAGACCTGCACTTATCGCGCAGTGGTGAGATAATCCCCGGCGATCACATCCCGGAGTAACCCTGCAATGTCCCAACAACCTCACGTTCATGGCCCTGACTGCAACCACGACCATGATCATGACCACCACCACGATCATGGCCATGTACACGGCCCGCACTGCAACCACGGCCACCAGGAGCCAGTACGCAACGCCCTGAAGGACGTTGGCCGTAACGACCCATGCCCTTGCGGTAGCGAGAAGAAGTTCAAGAAGTGCCACGGCGCCTGAGCTGATCAGACACCTGCTGTGGGCGCTCGCCTAGGCGGCCTTTCGCCGGGTCGCCCCCAGCAAGTCCTGGTACCAGAGGCCGGCGTCATAGGCGATGGTGACCAGGGTGGTTGCGGCATAGCGCGGGTGCTGTGCCATGCGCTGGGCAACGGCGAGGCAGGCTGCGGCGGTATTCCCCACGAAAATGCCACTTTGCATGTAGAACCAGCGCTGCGCAGCCAGCATTTCGGCGTGCTGCACCTGGGCCCGTTCGTCCACCAGCGACCAGTCCATGAAGGGCGGGCAAACACCCACCGCCATGCCTTCAAAGCGATGGTCCGTGAACACCCCCGCCCTTGAGTCACAACCGCTGGGGTCGACCAACACCGTCGACACCTCGAAACCGTGGTCCTTCAGCCCCAGGGTAATGCCTGTGAAACTTGCGCCAGTGCCGGCGCAGCCGACAAACAGGATTTCCCGCCCGGCCCCGACGTTGGTCAATTGCACGGCAAGTTCGCTGGCCGTCTGGTAACGATGGGCTTCAATGCCCACCGGGTTGTTGAATTGGTCGGTGTAGAAATAGGACTTGCCCAGTGCGGCCTGGTTATCCAGGTGATGCATCACGACATCCTTGGGCGTGGCGCCAGCCACCAGCATCTCCTTGCCGATCAGCCTGGCCCCGAAACACTCCAGCAAATCCCGTTTGGTCTGGCTGAAGCCAAGCCCTACTGCCAGCTCCACGGCAACCTGATACTTGTGACAGGCCGCCAGCAAGCCGAAACCAAAACTGCCACCGGTTTTTTCAATGACCGTGGTCACACCCGGGATAATGTCGCCGTTGCGCAGTGCATGCTCGACGATGTGCCGGGCTGCCCGGTACTTGTGGCTGCCGCCCGGATTGTTCATTTCCAGTTTGGTGTAGATGCGTTCGCTGACGCTGATGAGCTCGCTCATTTGCGGCTACCTTCCATTGAAGTGTGCAGACAGGCCTTGTTCTGCAGCAGGCCAGCAGTGGCAAAGAGCAAACCGATGCAAAGGGCCATGCAGATGGCGTTGGTGCCATCCCAGCCAACCGTACTCAGCAACAGCGAAGGGCTGAACGCACCAATGGTTGCCAAAATGGCAATGGCCAGGTCGTTCTTGCCCTGCATCTGCATCGCTGCCGGGCTGTTCTGCAGCGCCTGGGCCAGCAGTGCGCCGCCGCCGACATACGTCAGGTTCCAGCCCAGCCCGAGGGCAATCAGTGCCAGAGTCATCATGGCGTAGCTGTGCGACCAGATATTCAGCGCCGAGCAACCGATCAACAGCGCCAGCCCGGCACAGATGGTGGTCTTGATGCCCAGCTTCTGGATGATTGCGCCGGTGAAGAATGACGGTGCAAACATGGCAACCACATGCCACTGGATGGCCAGGCGCACGTCAGAGAAGTCCTCGTGCATGTGTTTCATGTGCATCGACGCCTGAATCATGAGCAGGTTCATGATCCCGTAGCTCAGCGCCGCAACCGCCATGGCAACTTTCACCGACGGGCTGAACGGTTCGCGGGGAGTGGCCGATTTTTCCGCGTGCTGACCAGCTTTGGCGATGCCGGCATCGTCGGGCAGGCAAGCAGCAATCAACAGCGACATCAGCGCAAGGGCAACGAACGAGGCATAACACAGCGAAAACAGCGGGTACCCGCCCACGTCTCTGAGCCACTCGGTCAGTGTCGGCCCCACCACGGCTGCAATCACGCCCCCCGCCACCACCAGTGAAAGGGCTTTGGGCTTGAGGCTCTGGGCCAGGTTGTCAGTGGCTGCGAAGCGGTTGAAGTTGGCGAAGGCGATGTAAACGCCCAACGCCGAATGGCTCAATACCAGTAGCTGGAAATGCTGGTACTCCACCGCCAGATAACCGCTGATACCAGAAGCCGCCAAGGGGATCGAGCCCAGCATGAAGGCCTTCTTGCGACCGATACGGCTCATCAACCTGGAGACCGGGTACGTCGCCAGCATCAGGCAAAGAAACTGGAACCCATAGGGCACGGTGGACCACGCAGCAGCCGGCGCCAATGCGGCCCCGACGATAGCGGCCATGGTCACGGACATGACAGCGGTCGTCAGGTTGATCGACTGTGCGGTGAAGTACAGGTAGGTACGCCGCGGAAGTGTGCTGTTCATAGCGCAGGCTCGTGATAGGTGGACACATCGATGTCGGCATCGGGAAATACGCAGATCAGCCGCTCTTTGCCTTTGCCCAGGCGTTTGCGGCGCACGGACACGCGCCCGATGCGCCGAGGCGACTCAAGGTGTGTGCCGCCACACGGGATTTCGATGCCGTTGTAGGTCCACAGGCGCGCGTCTTCCAGGCCCTGCACCGCGTAGTGTTCGATGGGCGCATCGCAGGCGATCAGGTCATTTGCACGCCGTTCTATCTCCACCACGTCTTCGGCAGTGAATGCGTCTTCAACCAGAAAGTCGAAACGCGCCGAGTCTTCCTTGATATGGCAGCCGATGGTCCACTGTTTCAGTTCTTCACGCAGGCTGATGGCGGCGGCATACAGGAAATGACTGGCACTGTGAGACAGCGTCAACCGTTCGCGCCGTTCAGTATCAATTGTGACGCGGGCCGGCATGCCAACGGTGACTTCATCCAGCAGGTGCAAGTCATCAGGGTGCAGGCTGTGAATAATGATGCCGCCCAGTTTTCCGCCTTTGAAACCTTCCAGGCGAATAGGGCTACCGTAGAGTTTTTTAACCCAGACAAAGCGCACAGTGCCTATCGGTAGTTCAATCGTGCCGAAATCAGCTTCCTGGCCGCCACCTTCGGGATAGGCCACCGTACTCTGCAATTCTATACCGTCGCTGTGCACACGCGTTACTTGAGTATTTGCGCCCGCCAGGTATTGGTCTTTGTAATAAAGTTTCTCGGTATTGCGCAACACTTCATAATTCAGAGAATTCATGGTTCCAGTACCACCTGCAATGATGTTTTAACCTGTACCCGGGCAGCAGCAGGGACGTCTTTGGTAATAATGCAGCCCGGCCCGATGAAGGCGCCGTCGCCCACATGGATAGCGCCCAGCACACTGGCGAAAGCGCCGATCTGTACCCGGTTGCCCAGGGTCGGGTGCCTGGGGCTCGAAGGGTTGTCACTGATACCGCGGGCGCCCAGGGTGACGCCGCCAAGCACGTAGCAATCGTCACCAATGGTCGATGTTTCACCAATGACGGTGCCCATGCCGTGATCGATGATGAAGCGCGCACCGATACGGCTACGGAAATGAATCTCCGCCCCCGAGAGCATTTTTCCGCGCCTGGAAATCATGGCGGCCAGGCATTGGCCGCCTGCGCCATAGGTAGAAGCAGTATTGGTGTAGACCCAGTGGGCAAGCCGATAATGCAGAACCGCAGAATAGGAGGTGTAAGTTCTTGCAATAAATACCAGGTCGCGGCCAGCCGCTGGATCTTTCTGGGCAAAGGCCTGCAAGTCGGCATGGGCCTGCTCGGAAACACTTTCAATAATCAGTGTTTCTTTCAGCGCCTCGAACTCGTCGATTGAACAGCATTCCAATAACGCCGAGGTCACAAGATTCTTTACTACTTTGAATGACGCCAGTTCGTCAGGCAAAGGGAGCCTGGCAATGACGGCTGATTGCATGTCCATAGTATGCATGGGCTTGATATCCAGTTGTCTGGTCTGCACAGACGCTAAAAGTGCCGCCTTTGCTGGCAGCCGAAAGTTCCGACAAGGGGATAGTGGCAGGTACTGGCCATTTGCAAACGAACAGTCGACAAGCATTTCCGTTAACTGTTAGGCTTTTTTTTCTAACGGTTTTGGACCTGCCATGAACCCCTCCAGCCTTCATCACCTGTTGAAACAGCGCCTGGATGCAGGCGAGTGGTCGCCAGGGCAACGCATGCCCTCCATTCGCAAACTCACGGCCGCCGTCGATTTCAGTTACCACGACGTGGTATCGGCCTATGCCCAGCTGGTCAGCGAAGGTGTATTGACCGCCTCGCCCGGCCGCGGCTACTTCGTCGCCAACCGCAGCCGGCAAACGAGCGTGATCCACGAACCCGAGTGCATGGCTGGCGATCCGCTGTTCCGGCTGCTGCAGGGCGGCCAGCACTACACCAAACTGGGCAGTGGCTGGTTGCCCCCAGCCTGGCGCGACACCGAGCTGCTGGCCAAGGCGATTCGGCGCACGGCGCGGCTGGAGCAAAGCTCACTGGCAGAGTACGGCGACATCCAGGGTTACCTGCCCATGCGCAAACAGCTGTGCGTGCACATGAAACGGCTGACCCGTGTCGAAGCCCGCCCCAACCAGTTGCTGACCACGCTGGGCGCCACGCAGGGCCTGGACCTGGTTGCCCGGTTGTTGATCAAGCCAGGCGACCACGTGTTCGTCGACGAACCGGGCAACGGCAACCTGATCAAGCTGATCCAGCTGGCTGGCGGGCACGTCGTCGGCATCCGGCGGACCCAGGACGGGCCGGATGTGGAGGAAATGAGGCGCTACCTGGCCATGCACAAGGTCAGAGCGTTCTTCTGCAACAGCACCTTCCACAACCCGACCGGCAGCAACATCAGCCCGCACAACGCCTTCAGCGTGCTGCGCCTGGCGGTAGAGCACGAGTTCTACGTGGTCGAGGATGATGTGTATGGCGACTTCAGCCCTGCCGTGCGCCAGACCTTCGCCGAGCTGGACAACCTTGACCGGGTCATCTACATCGGCAGTTTTTCCAAATGCCTGTCCGCCTCGTTGCGCGTGGGCTTCATCGCCTGCTCGCAAGACCTGATAGAACCGCTGACCCGCCTGAAGCTGCTGACCTGCGTAGCCGTGCCTGCGTTTTGCGAGCGGTTCGTCAACACCATATTGTCGGACGGCACCTATGCCCGGCACATGAAGGATGTGCAGCAGCGCCTGATCAGGCAGCAAGTCCAGACCCAACGCTTGTTGCTCGAACGCGGCTGGCAGTTCGAGATCGCGCCGCAAGGGGGCATGTTTCTCTGGGTCTACCACCCGGACCTGCCCGACCTGCAACCGCTGGTGCGCAAACTGGAGCAGCACAAGATCCTGCTGATGCCCGGGTCTGCGTTCGCGGTCACCCGTGACTACCGACGCTATGCGCGCATCAATTGCACGCATTTTTCCGACACGCTGGCAGACCATTTCAACGTTTGAGCCCGCGCAGGTAAATAAACCGACACAGGACCTTGCACGGCGCCTGCGCGCTTACTACCTTAGCGCCTTTCGAAACCCGCCTCGCCTTGCAGGAGCCCTTGTCATGGCCGCCCCCGCCTTTCCTCCCTTCCGCCTGCGGTTTGCAACCGCCGCCACGCTGCTCGGCATGCTCGGGCTGGCCGGCTGCCAGACGGGCGGCCACCAGGACAGCGTGCCACCAACCAGCGGTGTGCAGCCGCTCAAAGGCCTGGCGCAGAACGTCTCGGTACGCCGCAACGCCATGGGCGCGCCATTGATCGAAAGCAGCAGCTTCCATGATGCGCTGTTCAGCCTGGGCTACGTGCACGCCGGCGACCGCATCGAACAGATGGTCGCCATGCGCCTGCTCGCGCAGGGCCGCCTGGCCGAACTGGCCGGCAGTGAAGCGCTGGACATCGACCGCCTGATGCGCGCTGCCAACCTCAAGCAGAGCGCGGCCCAGCAATACGCCGAAGCATCGCCACGGCTCAAGCGCTTCTTCGAAGTGTATGCACGCGGGGTCAACGCCTACCTGTTCCGCTACCGCGACAAGCTGCCGGCCGACCTGGCCAACAGCGGCTACCGCCCCGAATACTGGAAGCCCGAAGACTCGGCGCTGATCTTCTGCCTGTACGCGTTCAGCCAGTCTGTGAACCTGCAGGAAGAACTGAGCGCCCTGACCCTGGCGCAGAAAGCCGGCAGCGACAAGCTGGCCTGGCTGCTGCCCGGTGCCCCGGATGAGCCGTTGGCCGACACGGAAGTGGACAAGCTCAAGGGCCTGAACCTGGCCAGCCAGTTGCCGGGCCTGCCAGCGCTGGCGGCCGCCAGCCAGAAACTGGCCGACCTTGACCTGCTCGGCAGCCCGGGCTCGGCCAACCTGGCCCTGGGCCCGCAGCGCAGCCGCAGTGGCAAGAGCCTGCTGGCCAGCGACAGCCGCGCCGCCTGGGCCCTGAGCCCGGTCCAAATCCACACGGGCAAGTACCAGGTTGCCGGCCTGTCGTTGCCCGGCCTGCCGATCGTGCTGGCTGGCTACAACGGCAAGCTGGCCTGGAGCAGCAGCGCAGTGATGGCCGACAACCAGGACCTGTACCTGGAGCAACTGCGTCGCCAGGGCAGCCAGCTGACCTACCTGGCCGATGGCAAATGGCTGCCGGCCCGCGCCCGTAGCGAAACCTTCTTCGTCCGTGGCCAGCGCCCGCTGCGCGAGGTGATGTACGACACCCGCCACGGCACCTTGCTGGCCCAACCCGACAACGCCAGCCTGGGCCTGGCGCTGAACCTGCCGCAGTTCAAGGCCGACCGCAGCCTGGATGCACTGTTTGACCTGACCCGGGCCAAGAATGTGGAGCGCGCCTTCGACAGCACCCGTGAAGTGACCGCCGCCGCCCTCAATTTCGTCTTCGCCGAGCCCGACCATATTGGCTGGCAGGTCAGCGGCCGTTACCCCAACCGCCGCGAAGGCCAGGGCTTGCTGCCCTCGCCGGGCTGGGACGGGCGCTATGACTGGGACGGCTATGCCGACCCGATGCTGCACCCCTACGACCAGGACCCGCCCGCCGGCTGGATCGGCCACGCCAACCAGCGCAGCCTGCCACGTGGCTATGGCATGCAGCTGTCCAGCACCTGGTACTACCCGGAACGCGCCGAGCGCCTGGCCCAGCTGGCCGGCAATGGCCGCCACGACAGCCGCAGCCTGATGGCCCTGCAAAACGACCAGGTGACCCTGCTGGCCGGCAAGCTCAAGCAGATGTTCGATGCCCCTGGCATGGCCCAGCCACTGCAACAGGCGATCGACACCCTGCCCGCCGCACAGCGCGACAAGGCCAAAGACGCGTTGGCCCGGCTCAAGGCTTTCGACGGCCGCCTGAGCCCGGTGTCGGCTGATGCAGCGCTGTACGAGCTGTTCCTCCAGGAAGTTGCACGCCAAACGTTCCTCGACGACCTTGGCCCGGCGTCCGGCCCGGCGTGGCAGGCGTTTGTCAGCAATGCGCGCTTGTCATTCTCGGCGCAGGCCGATCACCTGCTGGGCCGCGACGACAGCCCGTTCTGGGATGACCGCAGCACCCCGCAGAAAGAAGACAAGCCAGCCATCCTCGCCCGCAGCCTGGCTGGCGCAGTGGATGCCGGCACCGCGCAACTGGGTGCCGACCGCCGCGCCTGGCAGTGGGGCAAGCTGCACCAGTACCGCTGGCCGGCACCGGCCTATCATGGCCTGGGCGATGCCACCCGCCGTTCGCCGCTGGCCGCAGGTGGCGATTTCACAACCCTGGCCCTCACGCCGTACGCTTGGGGCAGCGACTTCGACACCCGCCTGCCAGCCTCGGCGCGGCTGATCGTCGACTTCGGCCAAGCCGAACCTTTGCAGGTGCTGACCAGCAGCGGTCAGTCCGGCAACCCGGCCAGCGCGCATCACAGTGACGGGCTGGATGCCTGGTTCAAAGGGCGCTTCATGAGCCTGCCGCTGCAGCCGCAAAACTTTGGCAGGGCGTATGGCAACCAGCGGCTTACGTTGGTGCCCGGCAAATAAACGGCGCCGCCAGTCTTGGGGCTGCTTTGCAGCCCATCGCCGGCAAGCCAGCTCCCACTCTGCCAGCGTCGGCCTCATACCTCTACAAGCTTGCACGATCCCTGTGGGAGCTGGCTTGCCGGCGATGGGGCGCGAAGCGGCCCCAGCCATTTCCAGTCGAACTTCCTTTCTCCACCATGGCTCCTAACTGGTAACTCCAAACCGGCGCCCATGCCATGGACCTTGTCATCGCCCGCCCCGAAGGCCTCTACTGCCCGCCCGGTGATTTCTATATCGACCCTTGGCGGCCCGTGGACCGCGCCGTGATCACCCATGGCCATGGTGACCACGCACGCACCGGCAATGGCCATTACCTGACCGCCAGCCCCGGCGCCGCCATCCTGCGCAGCCGCCTCGGCCAGGGCATCAACTTGCAGACCCTGCCCTACGGCGAGCGCCTGGTACACCATGGCGTGACCCTGAGCCTGCACCCGGCCGGGCATGTGCTGGGCTCGGCGCAGGTGCGCCTGGAGTATCAGGGTGAAGTCTGGGTCGCCTCCGGTGACTACAAGGTTGAGCCCGATGGCACCTGTACACCCTTCGAACCGGTGCCGTGCCACACCTTCATTACCGAATCGACCTTCGGCCTGCCGATTTACCGCTGGCCGAGTCAAAGCGAGGTCTTCGCCGGCATCAATGCCTGGTGGCGGGCCAACAGCGAACAGGGCAAGGCCAGCGTGCTGTTCTGCTATGCCTTCGGCAAGGCCCAGCGGATTCTGCACGGGCTGGACCCCAGCATCGGCCCGATCCTCGTGCATGGCGCCGTCGAGCCGCTGAACCGGGTGTACCGGGACGCCGGCATACACCTGCCGGACACCCGCTATGCCGGCGATATCCCGCGCAACGACCCTTTGCTACGCCAGGCGCTGGTCCTGGCACCACCCTCGGCCGGTGGCAGCAGCTGGATGCGCCGCTTCGGCGAGTACAGCGACGCCTTCGCCAGTGGCTGGATGCTGCTGCGCGGCACCCGCCGGCGGCGCGGTGTGGACCGAGGCTTCGTGCTCTCGGACCATGCCGACTGGCCCGGCCTGCTGTGGGCAATCGGCCAGACCGGCGCCGAACGGGTGATGGTCACCCACGGCTCGGTCAACGTGCTGGTGCGCTACCTCAATGAACAAGGCCTGGATGCCCGCGGCTTCGTCACCGAATACGGCGACGAGGACGACGTTGCCCCTACCGAACCCACACCATGAAAGCCTTCGCCACGTTGTACCTGCGCCTGGATGCGACCACTTCCAGCAACGCCAAGCTTGAGGCTCTGCGCGACTATTTCGCCACGGCCCCCGCCGAGGATGCGGCCTGGGCCGTGTACTTTCTGGCCGGCGGGCGCCCGCGCCAGCTGGTGCCCACGCGCGTGTTGCGCGAACAGGCAACGGCACAGGCCGGGTTGCCGGACTGGCTGTTCGAAGAAAGCTACCAGGCAGTGGGTGATCTGGCCGAAACCATTTCGCTGTTGGTGCCCGTACACGCCGATGGCAGCGATGAAGGCCTTGCCACCTGGGTAGAACAGCATTTGCTGCCGCTGCGCGGGCTGCCGCCTGAGCAAATTCAGCAGCGCCTGCAGCCGCTCTGGGCGCAGCTGGACCGCCCCAGCCTGATGCTATGCCTGAAGCTGATCACAGGCAGTTTTCGCGTGGGCGTGTCCAAGCTACTGGTCACCCGCGCCCTGGCGCAACTGGCCGGGCTGGACGCCAAACGCGTAGCCCAGCGGATGGTCGGCTACACCGATATCAGCCACCGCCCCACGGCGGCCAGCTACCAGATGCTGATCGCCGCCGAGTCGGCCGATGAACACCGCCAGCGCGGCGGCCAGCCCTACCCGTTCTTCCTGGCGCACCCACTGCAAGCGCCAACCGAACAGTTCGACACACTGCTCGGGCCGCCAAGCGCCTGGCAGATCGAGTGGAAATGGGACGGTATTCGCGCCCAGGTGGTCAAGCGCGAAGGCCAACTGTGGGTCTGGTCGCGTGGCGAAGAGCTGGTTACCGACCGCTTCCCCGAGCTGCACAGCCTGGCGCAGACGTTGCCCGATGGCGTCGTGCTGGATGGTGAAATACTGGTATGGAAGCCAGGTGATACCCCTGCGGAGCTGGCCGTACAGCCATTTGCCTTGTTACAGCAGCGCATCGGGCGCAAGACGCTGGGCAAAAAGCTGCTGAGCGATGCACCCGTGGTACTGCAAGCCTACGACCTGCTGGAGTGGCAAGGCGAGGACTGGCGTAACCGGCCGCAGCACGAGCGCCGCCGACAACTGGAACGGTTGGTGGAAGACCACCCGCTGGCCCCGGTGCTGCTGTCGCCCCTGCTTGATGGCCCGGACTGGGCCGACCTCGCCCGCCAGCGCGAGCAATCACGCAGCCTGGGTGTCGAGGGCCTGATGCTCAAGCAGCGTGAAGCCCTGTACGGCGTTGGGCGCACCAAGGACATGGGCACCTGGTGGAAGTGGAAGATCGACCCGTTCAGCGTCGATGCCGTGCTGATCTACGCCCAGCGCGGCCACGGCCGGCGGGCCAGCCTGTACAGCGACTACACCTTTGCCGTATGGGACGCACCGGCCGGCACCCCGGGGCGCGCACTGGTGCCCTTTGCCAAGGCCTACTCCGGCCTCAGTGACGAAGAAATGCGCAAGGTCGACGCCATCATCCGCAAGACCACGGTGGAAACCTTCGGCCCGGTGCGCAGCGTGACGCCGACGCTGGTGTTCGAACTGGGCTTCGAGGGCATCGCATTATCGAAACGCCACAAGAGCGGCATCGCCGTGCGCTTCCCGCGCATGCTGCGCTGGCGGCTGGACAAACCGGTGGAAGAGGCGGATGACCTGGCAACCCTGCAGGCATTGCTGGCCTGAGACAGTTTCGGCCCCCGGATGGCCTTTTCGCGGGCGCGCCCGCTCCCACAGGTACCTCGCAAGATCCGGGTCTGGCTCAGTACCTGTGGGAGCGGGCATGCCCGCGAAGAGGCCAACGCGGTGATCGAAGCGCAAGCGATGGAGGCGCAAGGCCAAAAACTATGCTTCTATCTTTGAGCCGACCCGTGTCGCAGACCGTATTCGCCAAGCATTCAGGACCACCATGCACCATTCAACACACGACCTGCTCTCACCCGTTCCGGGCATTACCCGCCAACTGCACAGTTTTCACTTCGGCCCCCGCGGTGGTGGCAAAGTGTATATCCAGGCCTCACTGCACGCCGACGAGCTGCCAGGCATGCTGGTGGCCTGGCACCTCAAGCGCCGCTTGATAGAACTTGAACAGCAGGGCCGCCTGCAGCGTGAAATCATCCTGGTGCCGGTGGCCAACCCGGTCGGCCTGGAGCAAGTGCTGCTGGATGCGCCACTGGGGCGCTTTGAACTGCAAAGCGGCGAGAACTTCAACCGCAACTTCGTTGACCTGTCGGACAGCATCGGCGACCAGATCGAAGAACACCTGACCCAGGACCCAGCCCACAACATCGCACTTATCCGCGAATACCTGCGCCGTGGGCTGGACGCGCACCCGGCGCGCACGCCCCTGCAGGCCCAACGCCTGATTCTGCAGCGGCTGGCCTGCGACGCCGACCTGGTGCTGGACCTGCACTGCGATTTCGAGGCCGTCGAGCACCTGTACACCACACCAGACGCCTGGCCGCAGATCGAGCCGCTGGCCCGCTACCTGGGCGCCCAGGCCAGCCTGCTGGCCACCGACTCGGGCGGGCAGTCGTTCGACGAATGCTTCAGCCTGGTCTGGTGGCAGTTGCAACAACGCTTCGGCAAGCGCTTCCCGATCCCGCTGGGCTGCTGCTCGGTGACCGTCGAGTTGCGCGGCCAGGCCGATGTCAGCCATGACCTGGCCAGCAAGGATTGCCAGGCGATAATCGACTTCCTGACCCACGCGGGTGTAATCGAGGGCGCCAGCCCCTCCCTGCCGGCCTTGCTACACCCCGCCACGCCGCTGGCCGCTGTGGAACCTGTGTCGACACCACTGGGCGGTTTGCTGGTGTATCACGCCAAACCAGGACAACACCTGGAAGCCGGCCAGTTGATCGCAGAAATCATCGACCCGCTCAACGACCGGGTGACCGCGGTGCGTAACAGCCAGCCGGGCCTGTTGTACGCCCGCAGCGTGCGGCGCATGGCAACGGCTGGCATGGTCATCGCCCACGTGGCCGGCGAGCAGGTGTGCCGCAGCGGCTATCTGCTGGGCAACTGATTCGGTAAAACCATTGCCCCTGGTCGGTGGTCTGTAGAAGCACACCCTTCGACGGACCACTGCCTCATGCCCGCCGCCACCGACCTTGCCAATGCCTGGTTCGCCAAACGAGGGTGGAAGCCGTTCGCTTTCCAGCGACGCGTCTGGGCAGCCGTCGAGCGCGGCGAGTCTGGCCTGTTACACGCCAGTACCGGCGCCGGCAAGACCTATGCCGTGTGGCTCGCCGCGCTTCGCGCTTTCAAGGCCCAGCCCCAGGGCAGCCAACCTGTGCCATTGCAGGTGGTATGGGTCACGCCCATGCGGGCCTTGGCCGCCGACACTGCTCGCGCCCTGCAGGCGCCGCTGGATGAGCTTGAACTGCCCTGGCGCGTGGGGGTGCGCAGCGGCGACACCGGCAGCGCCGAACGCGCCCGGCAAGCCCGGCGTTTGCCCAGCGTGCTGGTCACCACCCCCGAAAGCCTGACATTGCTGCTGACCCGGGCACAGGCCCGCGAAGATTTCGCAACGCTGCGCCTGGTGGTGGTGGATGAATGGCACGAACTGCTGGGCAACAAGCGCGGGGTACAACTGCAACTGGCCCTGGCCCACCTGCGCCAGTGGCACCCCGAGCTGCCCACCTGGGGCCTCTCTGCCACGCTCGGCAACCTGCAACACGCGCTGGAGGTACTGCTGCCGCAAGGCGGCCTGCTGGTACAGGGCCGCCAGGACAAGGCGCTGCAGGTCGATACCCTGCTGCCGGCGGCGATCGAACGCTTCCCCTGGGCCGGGCACATGGGCCTGAAGATGCTCGACCAGGTCAGCCAGGAGATCGACGTCAGTACCAGCTGCCTGGTGTTCACCAACACCCGTGCCCAGGCCGAACTCTGGTACCAGGCACTGCTTGAAGCCCGCCCCGACTGGGCCGGGCTGATTGCCTTGCACCATGCCTCGCTGGCCCGGGAAACCCGTGACTGGGTCGAACGCAGCCTCAAGCAAGGTAGCCTGAAGGCAGTGGTCTGTACGTCCAGCCTGGACCTGGGCGTGGACTTCCTGCCGGTGGAGCGGGTGCTGCAAATCGGCTCGGCCAAGGGCATTGCCCGCCTGATGCAACGGGCCGGTCGCTCCGGCCATGCACCGGGGCGGCACTCGCGGATAACCCTGGTGCCCACTCACAGCCTGGAACTGGTGGAAGCCGCGGCGGCGCGCCAGGCACTGGCAGCCGGGCACATCGAAGCGCGGTTCTCGCCGCGGCTGTGCATGGACGTGCTTGTGCAGCACCTGGTCAGCATGGCCCTGGGCAGTGGCTTTTGCGCCGAAAAGCTGCTGACCGAAGTGCGCAGCACCTGGGCGTTCGCCGGGTTGCGCGACAGCCAGTGGCAATGGGCCCTGGACTTCGTCTGCCACGGCGGCGGCTCACTCAGCGCCTACCCGGACTACCAGCGCGTCGAACGCCAGGCCGATGGCAGGTACCGGGTGACCAGCGAACGCCTGGCGCGGCGCCATCGCATGAGCATCGGCACCATTGTCAGCGATGCCAACCTGCAACTGAAGTACTGGGCCAAGGGCGGCGGGGGCAAGACGTTGGGCAGTGTCGAAGAAGCGTTCATCTCCCGCCTGCGGCCCGGCGATACGCTGGTGTTTGCCGGGCGAGTGCTGGAGCTGGTGCGCGTGGAAAACATGACGGCCTATGTGCGTCGCAGCACTGCGCGCAAGGCGGCGGTGGCGCGCTGGAATGGCGGGCGCATGCCGCTCTCGAGCGAACTGGCCGACGCGCTGGTCGAACAACTCGATGCCGCCGCCCATGACCGCTTCGACGGCCCGGAGATGCGTGCGGTGCGCCCGCTGTTGGCGCTACAGGCTCAATGGTCGGCGTTGCCCACCACAGGCACGCTGCTGGCCGAGACTTTCAAATCCCGCCAGGGCTGGCACTTGTTCCTGTACCCGTTCGCCGGGCGCATGGCCAACCTGGGCCTGGCCAACCTGATTGCCTGGCGGGTCAGCCGCGAGCAGCCACTGTCGGTGTCCATTGCCGTCAACGATTACGGGTTCGAGCTGCTCAGCCCCGGCAACGTGGACTGGGCGGCGCACTTGCCGCAGGCGCTTGCAACCGAGCACCTGCTGGAGGATGTGCTGGCCAGCCTGAATGCGGGAGAAATGGCGTTGCGGCGCTTTCGTGAGATAGCCCAGATTGCCGGGCTGGTGTTTGGCGGGTATCCGGCGGCGCAGAAAAGCACCCGGCAGATCCAGGCATCCAGCGGGCTGTTCTACGAGGTTTTTCGCAAGCATGACGCCGGGAATCTACTGCTTGGCCAAGCCCGGGATGAGGTGCTGAGCGAGGAACTGGAAATCGAACGGCTGCATCGGCAATTGCTGAAAATGGGCCACCTGAAGCTGGACCTGCGTATGTTGAAGCGGCCAGGGCCTTTGGCGTTTGCCTTGTTGGTGGAAGGCATGCGCGAGACGCTGAGCACCGAAAAACTGGCGGACCGGATTGCGCGGATGGTCGCAGAGCTTGAACGCGCGGCAGGCGTGCCAGGATGACCCATCAGCCCATCGAGCACTGCGGCCAGACGCTCTGGCTGCTCGCCGACAAGGCTATCTATTGGCCCGCTCGCCGCGCCCTGCTGGTGGCAGATGTGCATATCGGCAAAGCGGCCAGCTATCGCGCCCTGCATCAACCGGTACCACGCGGAACCACTGAGGCCACACTCGCCCGGCTTGAGACCTTGCTGGCCTCTTATGACTGTGAGCTACTGATCATCCTGGGTGACTTTCTTCATGCCCGAACGGCCCGTGCACCGGCAACGCTGGCCAAAGTGCAGCGCTGGCGGGACAGGCATGAAAATCTGCACATAGTGCTGATTCGCGGAAATCATGACCGCAACGCTGGCGATCCACCCTCCTCGCTGTGCATTGAAGTGCAGGACGAACCCTGGATACTGGAGCCGTTCGCGCTGCAGCACGAACCCCAGCCCCACCCGACGCACCCGGTGCTGGCAGGCCATGTACACCCGGTTTTCGTCCTGCGCGGCAAGGCCCGTCAGCGCCTGCGCCTGCCATGCTTCCTGGTCGACAAGGGCGTCAGCCTGCTACCGGCATTTGGAGAGTTCACCGGCGGCTGGACAATCGCGCCAGGCGGCACCGGCCGGGTATACCTGGCCGGTGCAGGGCGCGTCTGGCCGCTGTAACGGCGCTCAGGCTACAGGTGCTGGAGGCGGCTCGTCCGGCAACGTCGGCTCACCCGGCTCCATGGGTTGTGTTTCCCCCGGTTCCGGTGGCTGTGGCGTATCGGGATCAGGCTGGTGGGGCACGCCCCCCGCCTGCATCGGCAGCGGGTGCGCCAGCAGTGACCAGGGCAACAACCCGATGTGGTTGGGCTGCAGGCCTGCCAGCTTGGCACTGATTGCGGGATGGAGTTTCATTGGCGGCTCCTGACGAAGGCCGATGCACATCATGCGCACCGGCATTACTACGTTGGAGTGCCAAAGGCACGGGGAATTCCCCGCGCTTGTCGGCTCAGGTACGTGGCAGGGTAACGCCGCGTTGGCCCTGGTATTTGCCGCCACGGTCCTTGTAGGACACTTCGCACTCTTCGTCAGACTGCAGGAACAGCATCTGCGCCACGCCTTCGTTGGCGTAGATCTTCGCCGGCAGCGTGGTGGTGTTGGAGAACTCCAGCGTCACATGGCCTTCCCACTCGGGCTCGAGCGGGGTGACGTTGACGATGATGCCGCAACGGGCGTAGGTGCTCTTGCCCAGGCAGATGGTCAGCACGTCACGCGGAATGCGGAAGTACTCGACGGTGCGGGCCAGGGCGAAGGAGTTCGGCGGGATGATGCACACGTCGCTCTTGATATCGACGAAGCTGCCGGCATCGAAGTTCTTGGGGTCGACGGTGGCCGAGTTGATATTGGTGAAAACCTTGAATTCGTCGGCGCAGCGCACGTCGTAGCCGTAGCTGGAGACACCGAAGGAAATGACCCGGCTGTCCTGCTCGCCGCGCACCTGGCGCTCGACGAACGGTTCGATCATGCCGTGTTCCTGCGCCATGCGGCGAATCCACTTGTCCGATTTGATGCTCATGGCGGGGATGTCCTGAAGAGTTGCGTGGTAAAAATCGTGATCCGCATCTTACCGGTCCCGGCGCCCAGGTTAAAGTTCTATGCCGCATCCCGCGCCGGGCGGCGGCTGCAGCCGCCGTCGATCCGAATTTACCTAAAGCACCTTCAGACCATTGGCAGGTTGCGGAAAGTGGGTTAAGGTGACGCCACTGTGCTGCACGTGACACCGAGAATCTCTAGTTTGATGCACGATCCTGATCGCACCATCGCTGAATTTTCTGCTCTCTTTGCACTCAGTCCCGGCCAGGGTTTTTCCTGACCGTTATCTACTTTGTCCAAGGAGACAGAAAAATGTCCAACCGTCAATCCGGTACCGTTAAGTGGTTCAACGATGAGAAAGGCTACGGCTTCATCACCCCTCAGTCGGGCGACGATCTGTTCGTGCACTTCAAAGCCATCCAAGCTGACGGCTTCAAAACCCTGAAAGAAGGCCAAGCTGTTACTTTCGTCGCTACCCGCGGCCAGAAAGGCATGCAGGCTGAAGAAGTTCAACTCGCCTAAGGCGTTTTGACTTCCTAGCTTTCAAAAAAACCCGCCTTCTGGCGGGTTTTTTTATGCCTGACCGAAAGTCGGTGCTGGCCTCTTCGCGGGCCTGCCCGCTCCCACAAGGCCTGCACAGGCCTCAAGTGCTGTGCAGTCCCTGTGGGCGCGGGCAAGCCCGCGAAGCAGGCGACTCGGTCTCGGATCAGTCTTCGCTGATGGTAATGCTCGGCATCGCCGGTGCCGCTGCTTCCTGCAGTACGATCCGCGCACCCACCTGGCGGGCCAGTTCCTGGTAGACCATGGCAATCTGGCTTTCCGGCTCGGCAATCGCCGTGGGCTTGCCGCTGTCGGCCTGCTCGCGGATCAGCATCGACAACGGCAGCGACGCCAGCAGGTCGACGCCATACTGGCTCGCCAGCTTCTCGCCACCGCCTTCACCGAACAGGTGCTCGGCATGGCCGCAGTTCGAACAGATATGCACGGCCATGTTCTCGACCACGCCAAGCACCGGGATGTTGACCTTGCGGAACATCTCCACGCCTTTCTTGGCATCCAGCAACGCCAGGTCCTGCGGGGTGGTGACGATCACAGACCCGGCCACCGGCACTTTCTGCGCCAGCGTCAGCTGGATATCACCGGTGCCCGGCGGCATGTCGATCACCAGGTAATCCAGGTCGTCCCATGCGGTCTGGGTCACCAGTTGCAGCAGCGCACCGGAGACCATCGGGCCACGCCAGACCATCGGCGTATTGTCGTCGGTGAGGAA
This sequence comes from Pseudomonas putida W15Oct28, assembly GCF_000708715.2. Lineage (GTDB taxonomy): Bacteria > Pseudomonadota > Gammaproteobacteria > Pseudomonadales > Pseudomonadaceae > Aquipseudomonas > Aquipseudomonas putida_R. Next base: position 34,856 of record NZ_JENB01000007.1, read on the forward strand.
CGCCATGGACATGACTTCCACACCATGGGCCTTGATCGGCACAAACCACTTCTGCTCACGAATCTGAGGGCGGGTGCCTTCAGCGATACCAAACATCACACCCTGGCTTGGGCCGTAGATGTCGGCATCGAGAATACCCACCCGCGCGCCTTCGCGGGCCAGGGCCAAGGCCAGGTTGGCCGCGGTGGTCGACTTGCCCACCCCACCCTTGCCCGAGGCCACGGCGATGATGTTCTTGACGTTGGCCATGGCCGGCACCTGGGCCTGGGCCTTGTGCGCGGCCACCTGGCAATCGATCGACACCTGGGCGCTGCTGACGCCTTCGAGGTTGCCGATGGCGGTCTGCAGCACCTGGGCCCAGCCGTTCTTGAACAGCCCGGCGGCATAGCCCAACTGCAGCTGCACGCTGACCTGACCGCCCTGGATATCGATGGTGCGCACGCAACCGGCGCTGACCGGGTCCTGGTTCAGGTAGGGGTCGGTGTACTGGCGAAGCACGCCTTCGACGGCGGCACGGGTGACGGCACTCATGGAGACTCCCATTGGCAAACTTAATGTAAAACAGGCGCCTATCCTAACCCGTCAATCGTCAGCAGATACGCTTGCAGGGTGAAATATCTTCGCCAGCCCTTTATAGTGGCCGATCACCCTCATTTTTACCCCGTAGCCAGATAAGTAGCCGAGCCACCATGTCCGAGCCACGTCAGATTCTCGTCACCAGCGCCCTGCCATATGCCAATGGATCGATCCATCTAGGCCATATGCTCGAGTACATCCAGACAGACATGTGGGTTCGCTTCCAGAAAATGCGCGGCAACCAGTGCATCTACGTCTGCGCCGACGACGCCCACGGCTCGGCCATCATGCTGCGTGCCGAAAAGGAAGGCATCACGCCGGAACAGCTGATCGCCAACGTCCAGGCCGAGCACAGCGGCGACTTCGCCGACTTCCTGGTGGAGTTCGACAACTTCCACTCCACCCACAGCGAAGAAAACCGCGAACTGTCGAGCATGATCTACACGCGCCTGCGTGAAGCCGGGCACATCGCCACCCGTTCGGTGACCCAGTACTTCGACCCGGAAAAGGGCATGTTCCTGGCCGACCGCTTCATCAAGGGCACCTGCCCCAAGTGCGCGGCCGAAGACCAGTACGGCGACAACTGTGAAAAATGCGGCGCCACCTACGCGCCCACCGAGCTGAAGAACCCAAAGTCGGCGATTTCCGGTGCCACCCCGGTACTGCGTGATTCGCAGCACTTCTTCTTCAAGCTGCCAGACTTCCAGGCCATGCTGCAGCAGTGGACCCGCAGCGGCACCCTGCAGGACGCGGTGGCCAACAAGCTGGCCGAATGGCTGGATTCCGGCCTGCAGGAGTGGGATATCTCCCGAGACGCTCCATACTTCGGCTTCGAGATCCCGGGCGAACCGGGCAAGTACTTCTACGTGTGGCTGGACGCGCCAATCGGCTACATGGCCAGCTTCAAGAACCTGTGCGCACGCCGCCCGGAGCTGGACTTCGACGCCTTCTGGAAGCAAGACTCCAAGGCCGAGCTGTACCACTTCATCGGCAAGGACATCGTCAACTTCCACGCCCTGTTCTGGCCCGCCATGCTCGAAGGCGCCGGCTTCCGTAAGCCGACCGCGGTCAACGTGCACGGCTACCTGACCGTCAACGGCGCCAAGATGTCCAAGTCGCGCGGCACCTTCATCAAGGCCCGCACCTACCTTGACCACCTGCAGCCGGAATACCTGCGTTACTACTACGCGGCCAAGCTGGGCCGTGGCGTCGACGACCTGGACCTGAACCTGGAAGACTTCGTGCAGAAGGTCAACTCCGACCTGGTGGGCAAGGTGGTCAACATCGCCAGCCGCTGCGCCGGGTTCATCCACAAAGGCAATGAAGGCGTGATGGTGGCAGGCGATGCCGCCCCAGAGCTGACCGAGGCCTTCCTGGCCGCTGCCCCGTCGATTGCCGAAGCCTACGAAGGCCGCGACTTCGGCCGTGCCATGCGCGAGATCATGGGGCTGGCCGACCGCGCCAACGCCTGGATCGCCGACAAGGCACCGTGGTCGCTGGCCAAGCAGGAAGGCAAGCAGGATGAAGTGCAGGCCATCTGCGCCCAGGGCATCAACCTGTTCCGTCAGTTGGTGATCTTCCTCAAGCCCGTGCTGCCCGTGCTGGCTGCCGACGCCGAGGCGTTCCTCAACGTTGCCCCGCTGGCCTGGCACGACCACCAGTCGCGCCTGGAAAACCACCAGTTGAACCCGTTCAAGGCACTGATGAGCCGCATCGAGCCGGCCAAGGTCGAAGCCATGGTCGCAGCCAGCAAGGAAGACCTGCTGGCCGCCGAAGCCAAGGCCCCGGCCGGCAACGGCGAGCTGACCAAGGACCCGCTGTCGGCAGAAATCGAGTTCGACACCTTTGCTGCCGTTGACCTGCGCGTGGCACTGATCGTCAAGGCCGAAGCCGTAGCGGGTGCAGACAAACTACTGCAACTGACCCTGGATATCGGTGACGAGCGCCGCAACGTGTTCTCCGGCATCAAGTCGGCTTACCCCGACCCGTCCAAGCTGGAAGGCCGCCTGACCATGATGGTTGCCAACCTCAAGCCACGGAAGATGCGCTTTGGCGTGTCCGAGGGCATGGTCATGGCCGCCGGCCCTGGCGGTGAAGAAATCTACCTGCTGAGCCCGGACAGCGGCGCCAAGCCAGGCCAGCGCATCAAGTAACGCCCCTGCCCCGGCCCTCGTGCCGGGGCAGTTCCTTCTGCGCCTTGCTTGCCGGACAATCACCCTGATTCCCGGCTATCGTCATCTCATGAGCGACTACATCCTGGTCCTGATCAGCGCCGCGCTGGTCAATCACCTGTGCCTGCTACAACCGTCAGCCCCCAGGTTGCACCTGCATGTGCACGGACTGGCCTGCGCGCTGTGCATTGCGCTGGGCGTGGTCGGTGCCCAGATGGTGATGCGAGGGGTGCTTACCCCGTTGCACAGCCACGACCTTGCCCTGTTCGTGCTATTGCCCTGGCTGGCATTGCTTGCCTGGGGTGTGCCGTGGCTGCTGGCCAAATGGCGCCCCGCCTGGCCCGTAACGGGCTTGCCAGCCCTGCTCTTGAGCAATGCCGCAGCGCTGGGGCTGGCGCTTCAGCAGGCCAGCGACGACAGCACCTGGCCAGCCACGCTGCTGCAAGCCTTGCTGGCCGGTGTAGGCTTCTGGCTGGCGCTGGTCTTGTTCGCCGACCTGCGCCAGCGCAGTGCCCATGCCGATATCCCCGGCGTGCTGCGCGGCCTGCCCATCGAACTGATCGGTGCCGGGGTAATGGCCATGGCGTTTTCCGGTTTCAATGGATTGTTTGCACAATGAATACCAGCCCCGACCCGCGGCTACGTACCAGCATGGGCCTGGTCTTGCTGGCCTGCATACCTGGCCTGCTGACACTGCTGTGGCTGCACGGCTGGGGGTTGCTGGTGAACCTGTTGCTCTGCGCCAGTGCCGCCTTGCTGGGCGAAACCCTGCTGCTGGTGATGCGCGGGCAACCGCCGAAGCCGGCGCTGAGCGATGGCAGCGCACTGGTCACCGCCGTCTTGCTGGCATGTGCCCTGCCCACCCTGGCCCCCTGGTGGTTGCCTGTGGTCGCCACCAGCGTTGCCATCGGCATCGGCAAGCAGGCCTTTGGCGGTGTCGGACGCAACCTGTTCAACCCGGCGATGGTCGGCTATGCCTTCGTATTGCTGAGCTTTCCGTTGCAGATGAACCATTGGCCAGGGCCTGCACCTGGCCTGCTGGACAGCCTGCAGCAGGTGTTTGCGGGTGGCGAACACATCGATGCCTGGGCCCGGCCTACGCTGCTGGACGGCCTGCGCCACAACCGCAGCCTCACCATTGACGAGCTGTTCGCCAGTCACCCGGGGTTCGGCAGTATTGGCGGCAGGGGCAGCGAATGGGCCAACCTGGCGTTCCTGCTTGGCGGCCTGTTCCTGCTGCAGCGCAAGGTGATCAGCTGGCATGCGCCTGCGGGCTTGCTGGCAGGGCTATTCGTTTTCAGCCTGTTGGGCTGGAACGGTTCGGGGTCGGATTCCAACGGTTCACCCTTGCTGCACCTGTTCTCCGGGTCGACCATGCTGGCGGCGTTCTTCATTGCCACCGAGCCCGTCTCCGGCCCCAAAAATGAGTGGGCCAGGCTGTGCTTCGGCCTGGGAGCCGGGCTGCTGATCTACCTGATTCGCACCTGGGGCAGCTACCCGGATGGCACGGCATTCGCCATCCTGCTGATGAACCTCGTGGCACCGAGCCTTGAGCGCCTGGCCCAGCAGCGTCAGCAGGCCACCCGATGAACCGCCTGGCGCGTGATGCAGGCCTGCTGTTGCTGACCGGGGCACTGGCTGTGTCTGCCACGCTGACATGGCGACAATGGACCAGTACTGCCATTGCCAGCGCCGAGAAGCAACTGCAAAGCCGACAGCGACTGGCGGTGCTGCCTGAAGACAGTTACGACAACCAGCCACTGGACACCCCCTTGCCAAGGCCCGCCGCCCAGCGGCCAAACAGTCGTATCCTGGCGGCTTACCGGGCCACGCAGGCAGGTGAGCCAACCGCAATCATCCTGATCACCCAGGCCCAAGGCTATGCCGGGCCGATCGTGCTGAGCATTGCCATCGCTACAGACGGCCGGCTGATCGGCAGCCAAGTGGTCGAGCAACAGGAAAGCCCGGGGTTGGGCGCACGCCTGGGAGACCCGCAGGTGCACTGGTTGGGGCAGTTTGCCAACCGTCGGCTGGGCGACCACTGGGCGCTGAAGCGGGACCAGGGCGACTTTGACCAACTGGCCGGCGCAACCGTGACCTCACGGGCGGTGATCACAGCATTGCAGGAGGCCCTGAGCTACTTCGATGAGCAGCGCGGCATGCTGCTGGAGGGGACCCCGCATGAATAGCGTCTACTGGCTGGCAGCAAGCCTCGTGCCCGTACTGGGCGCCACCGGGACGCTGCGCGAGGGCGCCGCCATCGGCGTGTGCGCGATCGTGATGAGCAGCCTGCACCAGGTGTTGCTGGCACCCTTGCGCCAGCGGCTGGCCAGCTGGGCATACGTGCTGGCAAGCCTGCTGCTGTTGGCCGCCCTGGCAAGCTGCCTGCAGCTGGCCCTGCGTGCGTGGCTGCTGCCACTGGCCATTGCCCTGGGCCACTATCCCGCACTGCTGTGCCTGCCATGCCTGGCTTACGACCACCTGCTTCCCCGCCAGGGCCGCTGGCGCCTGCTCGCCAGGCACCTTGGCGCTGTGCTTGCCGTCTGCCTGCTGCTCGGCGCCAGTCGCCAAGGGTTGGCCGAGCTGACCGGCCTGCACCTGGCCAGCCTGGCCCCCGGCGCGCTGCTACTGCTCGGACTGCTGCTGGCCTTGTACAATCGTCTGCGTCCGGGCCCCGCCCACCCACGTCGTCAAGGAAAGCTCTGATTTCATGAATGCCGCCAAACGCCTGGAGATCTTTCGCAGGCTGCACGAAGACAACCCCGACCCCAAGACAGAACTGGCCTACACCACCCCGTTCGAACTGCTGGTCGCCGTGACGTTGTCTGCGCAATCCACCGACGTCGGCGTCAACAAGGCCACCGCCCGCCTGTTCCCCGTCGCCAACACCCCCGAGGCCATCCATGCCCTGGGCGTTGCAGGCCTGAGCGAATACATCAAGACCATCGGGCTTTACAACAGCAAGGCCAAGAACGTCATCGAAGCCTGCCGGCTGCTCATAGAGCAGCACGGCAGCCAGGTACCGCAAACCCGCGAAGCGCTGGAGGCACTGCCCGGCGTGGGCCGCAAGACTGCCAACGTGGTGCTTAACACTGCATTCCGCCAACCGACCATGGCGGTGGATACCCATATCTTCCGGGTCAGCAACCGCACGGGCATTGCGCCAGGCAAGACGGTGCTGGAGGTGGAGAAGAAGCTGGTCAAGTTCGTGCCCAAGGATTACCTGCTCGACGCCCATCACTGGTTGATCCTGCACGGGCGCTATGTGTGCCAGGCACGCAAGCCAAGGTGTGGCAGTTGCCGCATCGAAGACTTGTGCGAATACAAGCACAAGACCAGCGACGATTGAGCCGATAGCTCAAAACCACTGGCGGCGATTGAAAAAATCTTTTTTACCAGCGTCTGCTTTCTGGTTATAAGGACGGCCAATGGCCCCTTGGCTTGGAGCGACTCATGAGCACCGATAAAGACGACCTGTCGATCGAAGATGATTTTGTTGCCACAGAAGATGAAGCGGAACCACAGGTGGAAACCGCAAAGACCAACCTGAGCAAACGCCGCACCATCGACAACATGCTGGAAGAACGGCGCCTGCAAAAGCAGCTGGCCGATTTCGACTACGACCTGTAGCGCTGCTCTGGAGCCCTGGCAAAGCCTCCTGACGGGAGGCTTTGCGGCCTGGCAGTCAGTTCAGACCTTGCCGCTGCGCCAGTTCGATCAGGTCAACCAGCGACCGCGCATTGAGCTTGAGCAATAGCCGGGACTTGTAGGTACTGACCGTCTTGTTGCTGAGGAACATGCTGTCGGCAATTTCCTTGTTCGAGCGCCCCCGCGCCAGCTGCTGCAACACGGTCATCTCGCGCGCCGAAAGACGGTTGACCATATCCGTCTCGCTACCCCCTCCCCTACCGCGCGACGCATGCAAGGCCTGGTTGGGGAAGTAGCTGTATCCTGACAACACGGCCTTGATGGCGCTCAGCAGCTCGGTCAGTTCCTGCTGCTTGCACACGTAACCCGATGCCCCCGCCTGCATGCAGCGCATCGAGAAGTTGCCGGGGGCCTGCGACGTCAGCACCAGCACTTTGCTGCCTGGGCTGAACGTCGCCATGCGCGCGATCACCTCCAGGCCATCAAGCCTGGGGATGCCAATATCGAGCACCACGATATCCGGCAGGTGTTGCCGTGTGAGTTGCAGTGCAGCCACCCCGTTGTCGGTTTCCGCCACCACGTCATACCCATGCCGCTCCATCAGCATGCGCACGGCCAGGCGTATGACCGGATGATCATCCACGATAAGCACTTTATTCATGCGATATCCATTGATTCATTATTTTTGCTTTGGCACGCCACGATAACCGACAGGGCGCCCGATGGCGCGGCGAATTGCCAGCGAAACTCATGAGCAGATGAAACTTACAGTACTTACAGAAATTTCCTACAAATAACTGCTGCAGTTGTAACAACTAACTTCTTTATTACCAAACTGACGGTATCACCCGACTGCAAGTTCACACCAGTTGAAAACTGACACCCACTTGAGGAAAGATCCAATTCAAACAACGTGAAAAATCAAGGTGGCCAGGCTATCTGCCGATTATTCCTCGCCAGGAAATCAGTCCAGTCTTTAGTTGAGCCCAACGCTCAGGTATAGATGGGCAAAACCGCTGGAGACGGCCCAAATGACTCAAGCACAACCTATCGCCCCGCTGACGATCATTGCCATCTTCGCGGGGATTATCGAAGCCTCCGCCCTTGCGACACTTCCGTTTCTCAGCGAATCCAGCCAAAAACTCTACACCTGGTTTCTGGTGGGCTTCCCGTTCTTTCTCACCGCACTGTTCTTCCTCACGCTTAATTTCAACTACAAGTCGTTCTACGGCCCATCACCTGGCAGAACGGCGGATGACAACACGCCGATACCGAACAACGTGACCACTCCTGCCATGACCAACGATGCCCGCGAAACGGCCAAAGGTGAGCCAGTCACATTCATGTTTTCCGGCCCCGACGCCAACCGCATGCTGGAACAGCAACTCCTGTCAGCACTTGCCCACCCCCCCAAGCCAGCGCGCACCTGGCGCTTTTGCAATCTGGACAGGCGTCAATGTGCGCAGCTGTCGATCAGCGCACTTGAGGACAACGTAGTGAACGACGAGCGCTGAACACCCGGACTTTTCTGCGCCCATAAAAAAACCCCGGCCTGAGCCGGGGTTTCTACGACACGTGCCAGCAATCAGAGCAGCGAACGGCCCTTGTTGGCAGCAATGCGCATGCGCAGTGCGTTCAGCTTGATGAAGCCGGCCGCGTCTGCCTGGTTGTAGGCGCCGCCATCTTCCTCGAAGGTGGCGATGTTGGCATCGAACAGCGAGTCGTCCGACTGGCGGCCGACCACGGTCACGTTGCCCTTGTACAGCTTCAGGCGGACCACACCATTCACGTTGACCTGCGAGGCGTCGATCATCTGTTGCAGCATCAGACGCTCCGGGCTCCACCAGTAGCCGGTGTAGATCAGGCTGGCGTACTTCGGCATCAGCTCATCCTTCAGGTGAGCGACTTCGCGGTCCAGGGTGATCGACTCGATGGCACGGTGGGCCTTGAGCATGATGGTGCCGCCTGGGGTTTCGTAGCAGCCACGCGACTTCATGCCGACGTAACGGTTCTCGACGATGTCCAGGCGGCCGATGCCGTTGGCACCGCCGATACGGTTCAGGTCGGCCAGGACGGTGGCCGGAGTCTTGTCGACGCCGTCGATGGCAACGATGTCACCGTTACGGTAGGTCAGCTCGATGTAGGTCGCCTGGTCCGGGGCGTTCTCAGGCGAGACGCTCCATTTCCACATGTCTTCTTCGTGCTCGGTCCAGGTATCTTCCAGGACACCGCCTTCGTAGGAAATGTGCAGCAGGTTGGCGTCCATCGAGTACGGCGACTTCTTCTTGCCGTGGCGCTCGATCGGGATGCCGTGCTGCTCGGCGTAGTCCATCAGTTTTTCGCGGGACAGCAGGTCCCACTCACGCCACGGGGCGATGACTTTGACGCCTGGTTTCAGGGCGTAGGCACCCAGCTCGAAACGCACCTGGTCGTTGCCTTTGCCGGTGGCGCCATGGGAAATGGCGTCAGCGCCGGTTTCGTTGGCGATTTCGATCAGGCGCTTGGCGATCAGCGGGCGGGCGATGGAAGTACCCAGCAGGTACTCGCCTTCGTAGACGGTGTTGGCGCGGAACATCGGGAACACGAAATCACGCACGAATTCTTCGCGCAGGTCGTCGATGTAGATCTCTTTAACACCCATTGCCTGGGCCTTGGCACGGGCCGGCTCGACCTCTTCGCCCTGACCCAGGTCAGCGGTGAAGGTCACCACTTCGCAGTTGTAGGTATCCTGCAGCCACTTGAGAATCACCGAAGTATCAAGGCCGCCGGAATACGCCAGTACGACCTTTTTTACGTCCGCCATGCCATCACTCCACGGGGTTGTACGGAAAGGCATCGATTCTAACGGCCTTGCGGATAAATTTACAGTGGGGCGACAGCTTCTGACGACAAAGCGACAGGAACTGTCGGAAGGGCGACGGGTACATGCCTCAACATTTTTAGCACCCAGGGCCACACGGATCTCAGGGCGCCTTCGCCCCCGGCGCGGCAGCAGCCGGGCTGGCGGGGGCTGGGGCCGGAGCGGCAGGCGCCGCTGGCTCAACCGGTTTTTCCACCGGTTTCACAACCACCGTAATCTGGTCCAGCTCGATATTCACCCGCCGATTACGCGCCCGGTTGGCAGCACTGTTGTTCTTCACTAGCGGATACTGCTCACCATGGAAGCGCACGATGATCTGGTCTTCCGCCACGCCATGGGCCTTGAAGTAGTCAGCCACCGCCAGCGCGCGACGACGCGACAGGTCACGATTGGTCAGGCGGTTGCCACTGTTGTCGGAGTGGCCGTCGAGCTCGATGTGGTTCACCGTCGGGTCGGCCTTCATGTAATCGAGGATCACATCCAGCCGTGCACGCGCCGACGCGTCCAGATCGGTGCCGCCCCCCGGGAAGCCCACCTGGGTCTGTCGCACCTGATCGTAATTCATCGGCAGCAGCTTGCTGGCACAGGCCTGGTAGTCGCCGTAGGCCTTGGCGAAGCTGACCGGCAGCACGCGCACTTCCATCGGCCTGCCGGCCTCACCGGTGTAGTTGCGTACCACGGTGCTGCGCCCGTCGAGCAAGCCGTTGATCAGGCGGCTGGCCTGGCCTTGGGAGGAACTGAACAGCACACCGGTGCGGGCCATGCGCACGCTGCCCAGGTTGATATCACCCCGCCCAGGCTGCCACGGCGCCGCTGCCGCCAGCAGGCTGGCTGTACCTGCACCCAGTACGTTGCTGTCCGAACGCAGCTGGAACACCGGCTGCTCACCTGCCCGGCGCACGAACTCGCCGCTGCCAAAACCTTCTATTGGCTGGATCAGACGACACTCGAACTGGTCACCCTCGACCTTCCAGGCAATGTTCTCCATGCGCGTCTGGAAAGTCAGTGCGCCGGCCGGCAGGCTGGCGAACAGGGTCAACAGGGTTAGGTAACGCTGGCGCACGGGCGGCTCCACAAATTCTGACGGCTTACCTGCAGGCTATCGGACGCCTGCCGGAAAACTTGATAGCCGTGCTCGCCCCAGGGTTTTCCGGTAGCATTGGGGCTTGAGTTCGACCCGCCTGGAATCCCCAATGTCCGATCGCCTGACCCTCCTGCGCCCCGACGACTGGCACATCCATCTGCGCGATGGTGCCGTCCTGCCCCACACCGTGGGCGACGTGGCGCGCACCTTTGCCCGTGCCATCATCATGCCCAACCTGGTTCCTCCGGTGCGTAATGCCGACGAGGCCAGCGCCTACCGTGAGCGTATCCTGGCCGCCCGCCCTGCCGGCAGCCGCTTCGAGCCGCTGATGGTGCTGTACCTCACCGACCGCACCAGCCCCGAAGACATTCGCGCGGCCAAGGCCAGCGGTATCGTGTACGCCGCCAAACTGTACCCGGCTGGCGCCACCACCAACTCCGATTCAGGCGTGACCAGCATCGACAACATCTTCCCGGCCATCGAGGCGCTGGCGGACGTCGGCCTGCCACTGCTGGTGCACGGCGAAGTGACCCGTAGCGAGATCGACGTGTTCGACCGCGAGAAGCGCTTCATCGACGAGCACATGCGTCGCCTGGTCGAGCGGTTCCCGACGTTGAAAGTGGTGTTCGAGCACATCACCACCAGCGATGCCGCGCAGTTCGTCACCGAGGCTTCGGCCAACGTCGGCGCGACCATCACCGCGCAGCACCTGCTGTACAACCGCAACCACATGCTGGTTGGCGGCATTCGCCCGCACTTCTACTGCCTGCCGATCCTCAAGCGCAACACCCACCAGGTGGCGCTGCTGGACGCGGCCACCAGCGGTAACCCGAAGTTCTTCCTGGGCACCGACTCGGCGCCGCACGCCCGTCACGCCAAGGAAAACGCCTGCGGGTGCGCCGGTTGCTACACCGCCTATGCGGCCATCGAGATGTACGCCGAGGCGTTCGAGCAGCGTAACGCACTGGACAAGCTGGAAGGCTTTGCCAGCCTGCACGGTCCGGCCTTCTACGGCCTGCCGGCGAACACCGACACCATTACCCTGGTGCGTGAAGAATGGACCGCCCCTGACAGCCTGCCGTTTGGCGAGCAGACCGTAATTCCGCTGCGCGCCGGTGAAAAACTGCGCTGGCGCCTGCTGGAGGAAAACGCGTGAGCGAAGAACTCTACGAAGACGACATGGACACCCAGGGCAGCAGCGGTTCGCGCCACCCGATGGCCGAACGCTTCCGCGGCTACCTGCCGGTAGTGGTGGATGTCGAGACAGGTGGTTTCAACAGTGCCACCGATGCCCTGCTGGAAATTGCCGCCGTCACGATCGGCATGGACGAGAAAGGTTTCCTGTTCCCCGAGCACACCTACTTCCATCGGGTGGAGCCGTTCGAGGGCGCCAATATCGAAGCCGCCGCGCTGGAGTTCACCGGCATCAAGCTGGACCACCCGCTGCGCATGGCCGTGAGCGAGGAAAGCGCGCTGACCGACATCTTCCGCGGCGTACGCAAGGCACTCAAGGCCAATGGCTGCAAGCGGGCGATCCTGGTCGGCCACAACAGCAGCTTCGACCTGGGCTTCCTCAATGCGGCGGTGGCGCGCAACGACCTGAAGCGCAACCCGTTCCACCCGTTCTCGAGCTTCGACACCGCGACCCTCGCGGGCCTGGCGTATGGCCAGACCGTGCTTGCGCGTGCCTGCCAGAGCGCAGACATCGACTTCGACGGGCGTGAGGCACATTCGGCGCGTTATGACACCGAGAAGACGGCCGAGCTGTTCTGCGGCATCGTCAACCGCTGGAAAGAGATGGGCGGCTGGCGCGATTTCAACGATTGATCTGCAAAAGTATTCGCGGGCATGCCCGCTCCCACACGTTCACCTTTGCCTTCAGGCATGCAGAGAACCTGTGGGAGCGGGCGGGCCCGCGAAGAGGCCGGCACAGAACGGCACAAAAAAACCGGCCATGAAGGCCGGTTTTTTTATGCGAGCGGCAATTTACAGCTTGCCGGCGTTCTCGCTCAGGTAGGCAGCAACGCCTTCTGGCGAAGCGTTCATGCCTTTGTCGCCTTTTTTCCAGTTGGCAGGGCAGACTTCGCCGTGCTCTTCGTGGAACTGCAGGGCGTCAACCAGGCGCAGCAGCTCGTCCATGTTACGGCCCAGTGGCAGGTCGTTGACGATCTGCGAACGGACAACACCGTTGGTGTCGATCAGGAAGGCGCCACGGAAGGCCACGCCGCCTTCGGACTCGACGTCGTAGGCTTTGCAGATTTCGTGGGTGATGTCGGCAGCCAGGGTGTACTTGACCTGACCGATGCCACCGTTGTTCACCGGGGTGTTACGCCAGGCGTTGTGGGTGAAGTGCGAGTCGATCGACACGCCGATCACTTCCACGTTGCGCGACTGGAAGTCCGGGATGCGGTTGTCCAGGGCGATCAGCTCGGACGGGCAGACGAAGGTGAAGTCCAGCGGGTAGAAGAACACCAGGCCGTACTTGCCCTTGATGGCCGAAGCCAGGTTGAAGCTGTCGACGATCTCGCCATTGCCCAGCACGGCAGGAACGGTGAAATCGGGGGCTTTCTTACCAACGAGTACGCTCATTGTAATCTCCTGATGAGGGTGAAAAACCGTTTGCCGGGCCAGACGGGCTTGCCCGACATCCAACAAAGGCCGACCATCATACACGGCTTCTGATGACAGGCCGAATCCATCAGCAGGCAACCACCGGTCGCTCAAGCACAGCCTTTTCAGAAAGCACTTTGACAAGCATTCTCATTAACATTAAGCTCCAATCCATCGACTCAACCCGCGATGGTCAGCCCTTATGTATGTGTGTCTTTGTGTCGGCGTCACCGACGGACAGATCCGCGATGCGATCTATGAAGGATGCTGCAGTTACAAGGAAGTGCGAGCCGCGACCAATGTCGCAAGCCAGTGTGGCAAATGCGCCTGTCTGGCCAAGGAAGTGGTCCGTGAGACCCTGACCGAGCTTCAGGTCAGCCAGGCCGCCCTGCCCTACCCCGTGGAATTTACAGCTGCCTGAAAGCCCATATTTCAAAGAACCGGACCTGTGTCCGGTTTTTTTATGCCTTAAATTCAATAAGTTAGCGCTCCAACGCGGTTCACAAACATTCTTATTCCTATTAATTTTCACTTATTATTCAACAACTTAGGTTTGACACTCCTAAGTATCGGGCTCAAACTTCACTGTATTGGCACACTTCTACAGGGCAGGAACCCGTAATGAAAGGCGACGTAAGCGTCATCCAGCATCTCAACAAGATCCTCGGAAACGAGCTGGTCGCGATCAACCAGTACTTCCTGCACGCACGCATGTACGAAGATTGGGGCCTGAACAAACTCGGCAAGCACGAGTACAAGGAATCCATCGACGAGATGAAGCACGCTGACAAGCTGATCAAGCGTATTCTCTTCCTCGAAGGCATCCCTAACGTTCAGGACCTGGGCAAGCTGATGATCGGCGAGCACACCAAGGAAATGCTCGAGTGCGACCTGAAGCTCGAAAAGAAAGGCCTGGTGGACCTGAAGGCAGCCATCGCTCATTGCGAAACCGCTGGCGACTTCGGCTCGCGTGACATGCTCGAAGACATCCTCGAGTCCGAGGAAGAGCACATCGACTGGCTGGAAACCCAACTGGGGCTGATCGACAAGATCACTATCGAAAACTACCTGCAGTCGCAGATGGGCGAAGAGTAATTATTCGCCACATAAAAAAACCCGCGATCAGCGGGTTTTTTTATGCTTGCCGGAAGCTCAGGCTTCGGAAGCCTTGGCTTTGGCAGCAGCGTCCTTGATCAGGGTCTGCAGCTCGCCGTTTTCGAACATTTCCAGCATGATATCGCTACCGCCAACCAACTCACCGGCTACCCACAGCTGCGGGAAGGTCGGCCAGTTGGCATATTTTGGCAGGTTGGCACGGATTTCCGGGTTCTGCAGGATGTCGACGTAGGCGAACTTCTCGCCACAACCCATCACAGCTTGCGATGCCTTGGCCGAGAACCCGCATTGCGGGGCATTCGGCGAGCCTTTCATGTAAAGCAGAATGGTGTTGTTGGCAATCTGCTCTTTGATCGTTTCGATGATATCCATGTAGCACCTCGGCTTAACTTTGCGACGCTGTTGTCGGCACGGTGGCGCATTGTAACGGAAAGCCGAGCAGCGTGCTCGGCCTTGCTGTTCCTTACGCGGCCTCCACCTGCACGGGTACGCCATTGAGCGCAGCGTTGCCGGAAACCTGGTCCCGCAAGCGCTCGTCGGTCAGGTCATTGGCGCTCACCCCGGGCTGCGCGTGGGCGATCTGCATGTGCACGCCCTGACGACCGTGACCGAAGCCATGGGGCAGGCTGACCACACCGGGCATCATGTCCTCGCAGGCTTGCACCTCGACTTCGAGGTCCCCCGTGCGCGAGCGGATACGCACCCGCTGGCCGTCCTGCAATTGTCGCTGTTGCAAGTCTTGCGGGTGCATCAACAGCTGATGGCGAGGCTTGCCTTTCACCAGGCGGTGGAAATTGTGCATCCATGAGTTGTTGCTGCGCACATGGCGGCGACCGATCAGCAGCAGCTCACCCGGCACGGGCGGTGCCAGTTGCGTCAGGCGGTGAAGGTCGTCCAGCAACACCTGGGGTGCCGCTTCGACAGCCTTGCTGGCAGTCGCCAGGCGCGCAGTGAGGTTGCTGCGTAAAGGCCCGAGGTCAAGGCCGTGCGGATGATCGTCCAGTGTTGCCACGCAAAGCCGCCAGGGCGTTGCTTCGCCATAGCGCCCCTTGCGCAAGGCCAGATCGATCATCTGCGCAGGTGTCCAGGTCGGTTTCAATTCAAGCTCGGCACGCCTGGCAAACGCCTGGGCCAGGCCGACGAAGATTTCCCAGTCGTGCAGCGCCCCATCCGGCTTGGCCAGGATCGCCCGGTTGAAGCGGGTGACGTTGCGCACGGCCAGCAAGTTGAAGGTGCTGTCGTAGTGGTCGTTTTCCAGCGCTGTGGTGGAAGGCAGGATCAGGTCGGCATGCCGGGTGGTTTCATTGATGTAGAGGTCGATGCTGAGCATGAACGCCAGGCCTTCCAGTGCCGCATCCAGCTGGCGACCGTTAGGCGTGGACAGCACCGGGTTGCCGGCCACTGTCACCAAGGCGCGTACCTGCCCTTCGCCAGGTGTCAGCATCTCTTCGGCCAGGGCCACCACGGGCAGCTCCCCGCCGTACTCGGGCAAGCCCGACACCCGGCTCTGCCAGGCGTTGAAATGGCCGCCGGAGGTGGTGGCCACCAGGTCGACAGCAGGCTCGGTGCACAACGCGCCACCTTCACGGTCGAGGTTGCCGGTTACCAGGTTGATCAGTTGCACCAGCCAGTGGCAGAGGGTACCGAAGGCTTGGGTGGAAACGCCCATGCGGCCATAGCACACGGCCCTGCCTGCTGCGGCGAAGTCTCGCGCCAGCTGGCGGATCTGCGGTGCGGCAATACCGCAGTGCGTGCTCATGGCTTCGGCGTTGAGCGGTGCAAGCGCTTCGCGCACCTGCTGCAGGCCGTTGACCGGCAAGTGCGAACCCTGCGCCAGCCCCTCCTCGAACAAAGTGTTGAGCAAGCCGCACAACAAGGCCGCATCCCCACCCGGGCGGATGAACAAATGGGTGTCGGCCATGGCAGCCGTTTCGCTGCGCCGAGGGTCCACTACCACCAGGCGCCCGCCCCGGCCACGCAGGGCCTTCAGGCGCTTTTCCACATCTGGCACGGTCATGATGCTGCCGTTGGAGGCCAGCGGGTTGCCGCCAAGAATCAGCATGAAGTCGGTCTGGTCGATGTCAGGAATCGGCAACAGCAGGCCATGGCCATACATCAGGTGGCTGACCAGGTGCTGCGGCAGCTGGTCCACCGAGGTGGCCGAGAAACGGTTGCGTGTCTTGAGCAGGCCGAGGAAGTAGTTGCTGTGGGTCATCAAGCCGTAGTTGTGCACGCTCGGGTTGCCCTGGTACACCGCCACGGCATTGCGCCCGTGAGCCTGCTGGACAGCCCACAGCTTTTCGGCGGCCAGGGCAAAGGCCTCGTCCCAGCCGATGGCCTGCCAGCGCTCACCTACCCGCTTGTGGGGCTGGCGCAGGCGGTCAGGGTCGTTCTGGATGTCTTGCAGGGCCACGGCCTTGGGGCAGACGTGGCCTCGGCTGAACGGGTCCTGGGGGTCGCCCTTGATCGAACTGATCAGCGCCCGCCCGTCGTCCTCATGGCTGACTTCGATGTTCAGCCCGCAGATGGCTTCGCACAGGTGACAGGCACGGTGATGCAGGGTCTTGGTCATGGCCGCCTCTGCCTTGTTGTTGTCGAACAGTGACTATGCGCCCGGCCCCAGCCCGCGGCCAGTGCCCTTCGCCGCGTGAATCCACCGACATCAGGCACACGATTTGCGACAGCCATTTGCCAAATTGCCAGCAAGCCCTGTACAACTCGTGTAGCAAATAAAAAACAGCACAGGCCGACGGGTGAAGACACCCTTTGCAACACCCTTTGCAATCAGACCGCTGTTTCCCCCTTGGCTTCAGGCGACATTTACTTATAGTATTGCGCCTTTCCCTATTTTCGTCCGCCCCGTGCGGCTTACGCCGCAGGTCACTCCCGTTGTCAAAAAAAACCATACGGTCGACCTGCATACCGTTGCAGATAAGGTAGTCAATCATGAGCGCTAGGCACTTTCTCTCCCTGCTGGACTTCACCACCGACGAATTGCTCGGGGTGATCCGCCGCGGCATCGAGCTGAAGGACCTGCGCAAACGAGGCGTGTTGTTCGAGCCCCTGAAGAACCGCGTGCTGGGCATGATCTTCGAGAAATCCTCGACCCGCACCCGCGTGTCGTTCGAGGCTGGCATGATCCAGCTCGGTGGCCAGGCCATCTTCCTGTCGCCGCGCGACACCCAGCTGGGGCGTGGCGAGCCAATCGGTGACAGCGCCATCGTGCTGTCGAGCATGGTCGATGTGGTGATGATTCGTACCCACGCCCACAGCACCCTGACCGAGTTCGCCGCCAAATCGCGCGTGCCGGTGATCAACGGCCTGTCCGACGAGTCGCACCCGTGCCAACTGCTGGCCGACATGCAGACCTTCCTCGAGCACCGCGGCTCGATCCAGGGCAAGACCGTGACCTGGATCGGCGACGGCTTCAACATGTGCAACTCCTATATCGAGGCCGCCAGGCAGTTCGATTTCCAGCTGCGCATCGCCTGCCCCGAAGGCTACGAGCCGGATCAGCGCTTCATGGCGCTGGGCGGTGACCGCGTGCAGATCATCCGTGATGCCAAGGAAGCCGTGCGTGACGCACACCTTGTGGTCACCGATGTCTGGACTTCCATGGGTCAGGAGGAGGAAACTGCACGGCGCCTGGCGCATTTCGCGCCTTACCAGGTCACCCGCGAACTGCTCGACCTGGCGGCACCCGATGTCCTCTTCATGCACTGCCTGCCCGCCCACCGTGGCGAGGAAATCAGCCAGGACCTGCTCGACGACCCCCGTTCGGTCGCCTGGGACGAGGCTGAAAACCGCCTGCATGCACAGAAGGCGCTTCTCGAATTCCTTGTAGAACCGGCTTACCACCACGCATGAGTCAACCCCTACTGCTCAACCTGCGCAACCTCGCCTGCGGCTACGGCGACCAGCGCATCGTCCAGAACCTCAACCTGCACCTGAACGCCGGCGACATCGGTTGCCTGCTGGGTTCATCCGGTTGCGGGAAAACCACCACCCTGCGCGCCATTGCCGGTTTCGAACCGGTACACGAAGGCGAGATCCAGCTGGCTGGCGAGGTCATTTCCCGCGCCGGCTTCACCCTGGCCCCGGAAAAGCGCCGCATCGGCATGGTGTTCCAGGACTACGCGCTGTTCCCGCACCTGACCGTGGCGCAGAACATTGCCTTTGGCATCGCCAAGCACCCACGCCAGGCCGCCGTCATCGAAGAGATGCTCGAACTGGTCAAGCTGGGCGGCCTGGGCGGGCGTTACCCGCATGAGCTGTCTGGCGGCCAGCAGCAACGGGTCGCCCTGGCCCGCGCGCTGGCGCCTGAGCCGCAGTTGCTGCTGCTCGACGAGCCGTTCTCCAACCTTGACGTGGAGTTGCGCCGGCGCCTGAGCCACGAGGTTCGCGATATCCTCAAGAGCCGTGGCACCAGCGCCATCCTGGTTACCCATGACCAGGAAGAAGCCTTTGCCGTCAGCGATCAGGTCGGTGTGTTCAAGGAAGGGCGGCTGGAGCAGTGGGACACGCCCTACAACCTTTACCACGAACCACAGACGCCGTTCGTGGCCAGTTTCATTGGCCAGGGGTACTTCATCCGTGGGCAGATGAGCAGCCACGAGGCCGTCAATACCGAGCTGGGTGAACTGCGCGGCAACCGTGCCTACATCATGGCCCCGGGCAGTTCGGTGGACGTGCTGTTGCGGCCCGACGATATCGTGCACGCACCGGGCAGCGCGCTGCAGGCGAACGTCGTCGGCAAGAGCTTCCTGGGGGCGTCGACCCTGTACCGCCTGCAACTTCCGACCGGCAGCCAGCTGGAAGCGATCTTCCCTAGCCATAACGACCATCAGGTCGGTGAGAGCGTGGGGATTGCAGTGAAGGCCGATCACCTGGTGCTGTTCCCGGTACCGGGCAGTGTGGCGGCGCAGTTGCCGCGGCAGGAGAACGGCGTCCGTCGGTACAGTTCGGCGACCTGATTCAACATCCTTGGGGCCGCTATGCGGCCCCAACAATCTCAGCCTCTGCCGATCCCGGCAAACTTGCCCTGGGTATGCTCGGCCAGCACCGCCGCCGCCAATTCCACTTCCAACCCACGCCGTCCAGCGCTGACATGGATGGTTGCAAAATTCTGCGCTGATTCGTCAATGAACGTACGCAGGCGCTTCTTCTGCCCCAATGGGCTGATCCCACCTACCAGATAACCTGTGGCCCGCTGCGCCGCAGCAGGGTCTGCCATCTCGCATTTCTTTACCCCGGCAGCATGGGCCAGGGCCTTGAGGTCCAGAGTCCCCACCACAGGCACCACCGCCACCAGCAACTCCCCTTTCTCGCTGCTCGCCAGCAAGGTCTTGAACACCTGCTGCGGGTCGAGCCCTAGCTTTTCCGCCGCCTCCAGACCGTAAGACGCCGACTTGGGGTCATGCTCATAACTGTGCACACGGTGCTCGGCGCGATGCTTCTTCAACAGGTCTAGGGCGGGGGTCATGCAAGGGCTCCGGTCTGGGACGGCTCGGCGGCTACTTTAGGACAATTCCCACAGCGCAGCCAGCGCACCGCAATCGCGCACCTCTAGTACGGGGATCCGAAGCCGATTTTAGCGACCATTTCGTGACTGGTCGTTCACTTTCGACCTTTGACATCAGCGTTTCTTGTCTATATTTTTTCGCTTCTGAACAAATGGCGCACTTTTAAGGTGCGTTTCCTGTATTTGCCCGGGGTCAATGGGGATCGACACCGGGCTTTGCTGTCGAGCGCCACGCGCCTCACAACAAAAAAAACGAGGTCATACATGACGACTGCTCTACGCCAACCCACGCTGTCCAGCCAATGCCTGGCCGAGTTTCTCGGCACTGCCCTGCTCATTTTCTTCGGTACCGGCTGCGTTGCCGCGCTCAAGGTCGCCGGCGCCAGCTTCGGCCTGTGGGAAATCAGCATCATCTGGGGCGTCGGCGTGAGCATGGCGATCTACCTCACCGCCGGCATTTCCGGCGCGCACCTGAACCCGGCAGTGAGCATCGCCCTCACCCTGTTCGCCGGTTTCGACAAGCGCAAGCTGCCCTTCTACATGCTGGCCCAGGTATGCGGCGCGTTCTGTGGCGCGGCGCTGGTCTACACCCTGTACAGCAACCTGTTCTTCGATTTCGAACAGGCCCACGCCATGTTGCGCGGTAGCGAAGCCAGCCTGGAGCTGGCCTCGGTGTTCTCCACCTACCCACACCCGTCGCTGTCCACCGGCCAGGCGTTCCTGGTTGAAGTCGTCATCACGGCGATCCTGATGGCCGTGATCATGGCGCTGACCGACGACAACAATGGCCTGCCACGCGGCGCCATGGCCCCGCTGCTGATCGGCCTGCTGATCGCCGTGATCGGCAGCGCCATGGGCCCGCTGACCGGCTTTGCCATGAACCCTGCCCGCGATTTCGGGCCAAAACTCATGACGTTCCTGGCCGGTTGGGGCGAAATCGCCTTCACTGGCGGACGGGACATACCGTATTTCCTGGTTCCGGTGTTCGCACCGATCCTTGGCGCTTGCCTGGGTGCCGCGACTTATCGCGGCCTGATTGCCCGCAACTTGCCAATGGCAGCTGCCGCGAACCCTGAGACAAATGACAATCGCCAGGGCGATACTCAAGCCAATTGATGCCGGCAACACGCCCAGCCCTGACCTCCTATTCTCGCAAGGCCTACGACCATGACAGACACCCAGGACAAGAACTACATCATCGCCCTGGACCAGGGCACCACCAGTTCGCGTGCCATCATTTTCGACCGCGACGCTAACGTGGTGGGCACCTCCCAGCGCGAGTTCGCCCAGCACTACCCGCAGGCGGGCTGGGTCGAGCACGACCCGATGGAAATCTTCGCCACGCAGAGCGCGACCATGGTCGAGGCCTTGGCCCAGGCAGGCATCAGCCATGCCCAGGTAGCCGCAATCGGCATCACCAACCAACGCGAAACCACCGTAGTGTGGGACAAGGAAACCGGCCGCCCGGTTTACAACGCCATCGTCTGGCAGTGCCGCCGCAGCACCGAGATCTGCGCGCAGCTCAAGCGCGACGGCCATGAAGACTACATTCGCGACACCACCGGCCTGGTCACCGACCCGTACTTCTCCGGCACCAAGCTGAAGTGGATCCTCGACAACGTCGACGGCGCGCGCGAACGCGCCGAGCGTGGCGAACTGTTGTTCGGCACCATCGATACCTGGCTGATCTGGAAGTTCTCGGGCGGCAAGGTGCACGTCACCGACTACACCAATGCCTCGCGCACACTGATGTTCAACATCCATAGCCTGGAGTGGGACGACAAGCTGCTGGAAATCCTCGGCATCCCGCGGCAGATGCTGCCCGAGGTTCGTTCCTCTTCAGAAGTGTACGGCCAGACCAAGAGCGGCATTGCCATCGCCGGGATCGCGGGGGACCAACAGTCGGCACTGTTCGGCCAGATGTGCGTCGAGCCCGGCCAGGCCAAGAACACCTACGGCACCGGCTGCTTCTTGCTGATGAACACCGGCGAGCAGGCGGTAAAGTCGTCCCACGGCCTGCTCACCACCATCGCCTGCGGCCCGCGTGGCGAGGTGGCCTATGCGCTGGAAGGCGCGGTGTTCAACGGTGGATCCACCGTGCAGTGGCTGCGTGACGAGCTGAAAATCGTCAACGATGCCCTGGATACCGAATATTTCGCCAGCAAGGTCAAGGACAGCAACGGCGTCTACCTGGTGCCGGCTTTCACCGGCCTGGGTGCCCCCTACTGGGACCCCTATGCCCGTGGCGCGCTGTTCGGCCTGACCCGTGGCGTGAAGGTGGACCACATCATCCGCGCCGCGCTGGAGTCGATCGCCTACCAGACCCGCGACGTGCTCGATGCCATGCAGCAGGACTGCGGCCAGCGCCTGTCCGAGCTACGTGTGGACGGTGGTGCGGTAGCCAACAACTTCCTCATGCAGTTCCAGGCCGACATCCTCGGTACCTGCGTAGAACGCCCGCAAATGCGCGAAACCACGGCCCTGGGCGCCGCCTACCTGGCCGGCCTGGCTTGCGGCTTCTGGAGCGGCCTGGAGGAATTGCGCGACAAGGCAATCATCGAGCGCGAGTTCAGCCCGCAACTGGATGAAGCGCAAAAAGAGAAGCTGTATGCCGGCTGGAAGAAGGCCGTCGAACGTACCCGTGACTGGGAAGATCACGAGGCGTAAAGCCTTCTAAGTTTTGGGGCGCAGCTCAAATCACTGTGGGAGCGGGCAGGCCCGCGAACACCGGCGAAACCGGTGCCATCCACCGCGCTGGATTCTTCGCGGGTAAACCCGCTCCCACAAGGACTGCGCAGGCCTCAGGCTGATGCAGTACCTGTAGGAGCGGCTTCAGCCGCGAACACCGGCGAAGCCGGTGCCATCCACCGCGCAGGGTTCTTCGCGGGCATGCCCGCTCCCACAGGGACCGCGCAGGCTTCAGGCTTGTGCAGTACCTGTAGGAGCGGCTTTAGCCGCGAACACCGGCGAAGCCGGTGCCATCCACCGCGCTGGATGCTTCGCGGGTGAACCCGCACCCACAACGACCATGCGCCAATGCGCCATGGTCCACTGGCCGTCACCCCCTTCCTACGGCATCATTGCAGAATTTGTCCGGCTGCCCCAAAGGACCGCCCATGAATCTGCCCCCCCGCCAACAACAAATCCTCGAACTGGTGCGCGAGCGCGGTTACGTCAGTATCGAAGAAATGGCGCAGCTGTTCGTCGTGACACCGCAGACCATCCGTCGAGATATCAACCAGCTTGCCGAACTCAACCTGCTTCGCCGTTACCACGGTGGCGCGGCGTATGACTCGAGCATCGAGAACACGGCCTACGCCATGCGTGCCGACCAGATGCGCGATGAAAAGCAGCGCATCGCCGACGCCGTGGCCCTGCAGATTCCCGACCATGCCTCGGTGTTCATCAACATCGGCACCACCACCGAGTCCATCGCCCGCGCACTGCTCAACCACAACCACCTGAAGGTCATCACCAACAACTTGCACGTGGCGGCGATCCTGGCCGCCAAGGACGATTTCGAAGTGCTGGTGGCCGGTGGCACGGTGCGCCGCGACGGCGGTGTGGTCGGCCAGGCCAGCGTCGACTTCATCAACCAGTTCAAGGTCGATTTCGCCCTGGTGGGCATCAGCGGTATCGACGAGGACGGCAGCCTGCTCGACTTCGACTACCAGGAAGTGCGGGTTTCCCAGGCGATCATCGCCAATGCCCGGCAAGTGATCCTCGCCGCCGACTCCAGCAAGTTCGGGCGCAATGCCATGGTGCGCCTGGGTTCGATCAGCCTGGTCGACTGCCTGGTGACCGACCAGGCGCCAACCCCCGCCCTCTCCCAGTTGCTCAACCAGTACAAGATTCGCCTCGACGTAGTTTGAGCCGCAAGCGGGCCGCCCTGCGGCCCGACATTTTCGAAAATGTTCACTTTATTGTCATCTGATCAGTTTTTTCTATAAAGACTGACTGGCGATAGGCTTTCTGTTGCGCTAGTATTTTCGGAAACGAACATCAATGTTCATATTCGATGTGAACAGCCCCAGGAGGCCTTGCCCGTGTCCCAGCCCGTTTCGTCCCAGCCACCACTCGCCGACTGCTATGACCTCGCCGTGATCGGCGGTGGCATAAATGGCGTGGGCATCGCTGCCGACGCCGCTGGCCGTGGCCTGAAGGTGTTCCTTTGCGAAAAGGATGACCTTGCCCAGCACACCTCGTCGGCCAGCAGCAAGCTGATCCACGGTGGCCTGCGCTACCTGGAGCACTACGAGTTCCGCCTGGTACGCGAAGCATTGGCCGAGCGTGAAGTGCTGTTGGCCAAGGCCCCGCACATCGTCAAACCCATGCGTTTCGTGCTGCCGCACCGCCCGCACCTGCGCCCGGCCTGGATGATCCGCGCCGGCCTGTTCCTGTATGACCACCTGGGCAAACGCAAGCGCCTGGGCGCATCGCGCAGCCTGCGCTTTGGCCCGGGTTACCCGCTCAAGCCTGCGATCACCCGCGGTTTCGAATACGCCGACTGCGCCGTGGATGACGCCCGCCTGGTCGTACTCAATGCCATGGCCGCCCGTGAACATGGCGCGCACATTCACACCCGCACCCGCTGCCTGCGCGCCGAACGGGTCGATGGCCTGTGGCAAGTTGAACTGCAGCATGCCGATGGCAGCCTGCAGAGCATCCGCGCCCGCGCCCTGGTCAATGCCGCCGGTCCCTGGGTCGCCAGCTTCATCAAGGACGACCTCAAGC
This sequence comes from Pseudomonas putida W15Oct28, assembly GCF_000708715.2. Taxonomy (GTDB): domain Bacteria; phylum Pseudomonadota; class Gammaproteobacteria; order Pseudomonadales; family Pseudomonadaceae; genus Aquipseudomonas; species Aquipseudomonas putida_R. The sequence goes on from NZ_JENB01000007.1 coordinate 59,176, forward strand.
TCGATGCGCCTTATGGCATTCGCCTGATCCAGGGCAGCCACCTCATCGTGCCGCGGCTGTACGAAGGTGAGCATGCCTACATTCTGCAGAACGAAGACCAGCGCATCGTGTTCTGCATCCCGTACCTGGACCGCTTCACCCTGATCGGCACCACTGACCGCGAGTACAGCGGCGACCCTGCCAAGGTAGCGATTACCGAACAGGAAACCGACTACCTGTTGAAGGTGGTCAACGCGCACTTCAATCATCAGCTGAGCCACGGCGATATCCTGCACACCTATTCCGGCGTGCGCCCGCTGTGCAACGACGAGTCGGACAACCCGTCTGCCGTCACCCGTGACTATACCCTCGCGCTTAGCGCAGCGTCTGGCGAAGCGCCATTGCTGTCGGTGTTTGGCGGCAAGCTGACCACCTACCGCAAGCTGGCAGAGTCGGCCATGAGCGAACTCAAGCCGTTCTTCAGCCAGATGGGCAAAAGCTGGACTGCCGATGCCCCCTTGCCCGGCGGTGAAGACATGAGCACGCCGCAGGCATTGGTCGAAGCGCTGCTGGCACGGCATCAATGGCTGGCAGTGGACATCGCCAAACGCTGGGCGGTGAGCTATGGCAGCCGCACCTGGCAACTGCTGGACGGCGTGCACGGTCCGCAAGACCTGGGCCAGGTAATCGGCGGCGGCTTGTTCACCCGTGAAGTCGACTACCTGCGTGATTGCGAATGGGCTGTCAACGCCCAGGACATCCTGTGGCGGCGCAGCAAGCTCGGCCTGTTCACCAGCGCCAGCGAGCAGCAGGCCCTGGCTGATTACCTGGCGCAAAGCGAGGCGCGCAGCAACGCCGCCTGATCCGGCTGGGGCGACCGCTGTGCGGTTGCCCCCTTAGGCTTCCCGCCCGTACGCCTCCCTCGCCAGTTCCAGGTACAACGCCTGCTCCTGATCATTGAGCGCCTCCATCAAGGCTGCAGCACGCTCCAGGTAGTGCTGCTCCCCCGCCTCACCAACCTCACCCTCGGCTTGCTCCAACTGCTCATGAAACGGTTCGGCCAGGGCTTCGAAACGCTCGGCATAACGATTACGCACATACCCTTGCCAGAACTCGCGCTGCGCCAGCGCCTGGCTCAGCACCTCGCGGTTTTCGCCAGCGAGCACCTGAGCACCCGCGCGCCTTGCGTCAGTGGCGGTTACACGGCTGTGTTCGGGGTAATTCATGGACCGCGGTTGCGCTGGCAGGTCGAGCCGGTCAGCCAAATTGACGCGGTAGGCGAGGTAGACCTCGATATCATCCACGGCAGCATAAGGGTCCCTGCGCAGTTCCTGAATATGCCGGGCGGCAATGCTGTCCACCTGATCCAGGCGATACAGCGAACGCCCCAAACGCAATAAAGTCTGTTCGGCCTGCATGGGAGCACCCTCACCAGGCGAATGCAGGGCAATGTGGGCCCTGACCTCCAGTTGGCTGAGGATCAGCAGCAGCCGGTCCTCACAGGTGCGGCGCCCTTGCGCCTGCCAGAACATGGCTTCGCGCACGTCGGTGTTGTCCGTGCACAGTTCCAGAATCCGCCACACCCTTGCCCGGTAGTAGGTCGGGTGGTCGAGAAAATCGTCGGAACTGGCGAAATCTGCCAGAAAACGAAACAGGTCTGCCGACTGCGGCTCCTCGGCCAGCTGGTTCCAGATCTGCACGCGCCGCGCCCTGACAGGCTCGGTGGCGCTACCCAGCCATTGGTCCTGCAAGCCAGCATCGGCAATAGCGTGATGGTAGGAGTGGCTACGGTTGACAGGCGAATCGCCGAGGCTATCGGCCAGCGACGCCTCGCTCGCTTCGTCCAGCGGGTTGTCATGCAGCGACAGGCGTCTCAGTCGCGCGCCCAGCGCGCGCAGATGCCCGTTCACCTGGCGAATCTGGTTATCACGGATGTCCACCAGGCCCCGCCATGGCATCACATCGTCGCCCGGCAAGGTTTGCAGCTCGGTTGCGCGCAGCGATACCTCACGCAAGTGGCGCAGCCCCGAAAGATCAGGCACCTGGCCCAACGGGTTGTAGTTGAGATCGAGCACCTGGAGCATCGAGAGGCTGGCCAGCCTTTGGCTGCCTTGGGCATCGACACTAATCTGGTTACCCGCCAGATGCAGGCTGCGCAGTTCGGTAAAACGCTCCAGGCCAGCGGGCAAGCTGGTCAATTGGTTATTGCGCAGGTCAAGTTCGCGAAGGTGGGTGAACCTGCGCAGGAAATCCTCATCGACCTGTTCAAGGCTCATGTTGCGCAGAGCCAGGCGCCGAACATGGCCGAACTCTATGCCCTCCGGCAACCTCGGCAGGCTGCCCACCTGTTCGCCATCTATGTGCAGCACAAAGTCGTCACCGGCCAGACCAGCCGTCTTGCGCCGCCAGGCGCGACGAATCTGGTTGGCCACGCGTTGCCGGCGCAGCCCGTCCATGAAACTGACGCGCTGTCGCTGCCAGCTGTCAAGCGCGTCACGCAGGCTTTGCATCTGCCATTGAAGCTGGCTGAGGTGTGCCCACAGGCCGACCCTGCGGTCCGCCAGGTCGCGAAGGTAGGCGTCGAGCTGTGCATCGGTCAACGTCGGGAATATGTCATGTATGCCGCGACGCAGTGCCCGTCGGCTGCTTTCGCCCCCTCCACTCAAGGCGTAACCGATCCGGCCCTCGGCGATTCGCAGCGGCGGGCGATAGCGTTCTGCGACAGGCGCCAGCCCCATCAACTTCGCTGTGCTTGCTCGATCCGAGCTAGCCAGGCGCGCAAGCTGCTCACCGAGTTCGCGGGCGGTGAGCTGACTTCCTCCAAAACTGGCCTTCTGGCCCTCGTCAAGGGTGTGGATCAGGCATGGCAACAGGCCTTGGCCAAGCACTGGCGGCTGGCCATCGGCCAATTGGTACCCCTGCTCGGTGTGGATGATGGTTTTGATCTCGGTAGCACTGGCGGCCCCCTTGGCTGCCAACACGCGCCCGCCTGGCTCCCCGAGGCGAAGTTCGATCCGCACCGAATCTGGCCAAGGTGCCTGGTGAGCGATCCATTCCAGCACCAGTCGCTGGGTATCGGCATTGACTGCACCTTCGTGCTCGAACCCCATCAGGGCACGGTCCACACGGCTCTCGCGCAAGAACCAGCGGGCCCGCTCAGCCATGGCCAGCGGCACCCGGCCGGTGTCCAGCAGGGCCTTGATCTGCGCACCACTGGCCGACGCGAGGATTTCTTCGGCGCCACGCACCGACAGGCCTGGGAATACCTTGATCAGCAAGGCACCAGCAACCGAAGGCGCTCCATGCCCAGCGGCCAGTTCACGTTCGAACGCGCGCCCCCATAATTGGGGCTCTAACGTATGGAGTTCGTAGCGTTCATGGGCATCACGCAGCCGAGCAGGGCTCTTTCCCCCATCAAGGTGAATATGGCGCACGTGGGCCTCTTCAAACCCGGTGATGCGAAGAAGTGTTTCAGCGCTTTGGTCAGAGGTTTCGGCGAAGACACCGTCAAACCTGCGTAAAAGCGGCCCGCCGCCATCCAGGTGATGAGCAGAAGGCGGCCAGTGCGCCAGCCTGGCCCGGCCCTCACCCTCGTGCACGGGCGTCAGCGCATCGACAAACGACACCCGTTCGAGTGCACGGCTTATGCCCACGTGTACGGCACCGACCACGGCGCCGGCTGCCAGGTTCTGCGCTACGCCCATGAGGTGATCCAGCGCCCCCTGGCGATCGCCTATGCGCCAATCCTCATAACCCTTGTAGACCTCGCTGACCACATCTACGGCCGCCACGGCGAGCATCACCTCCCCCAATATCGGAATGAACAGTGCTGCCAGGTTCAACGTATCGAGGCCTGCACTCTTGAGCACCTCCAGCCGCTGATGGCGCTCGATAGCGGTCTCGTCGGCGGTGGGGACCGCGAGGACTCTTGCATCATCCAGCATCTTGTCCACCTGCAAGCCACGCAGGTAGGCAAACAGCGGTGTATCGATGGCGAAATTGCGCCCATCCAGCACAGCAGGTACTCGCACACTGCTGGCTTCGATCAGGCGCTCCAGGGATGCCGTGAACGTCGGCCGGTCGCGTTCACTGATGAAGCGGCTGAAAAACGAACGGTAGTGGGGCGCACGCATGCGCCTGGCCAACCATTGGTACAAAGCCTCCCAGGAAACGTGCTTGGTCACCGGCCGCTGCGGGTCCTGTGGTATCCAGCTGATGATCCCCTCCAGCGGCCCGTCGGCGTGCTCGCGCACCTCAAGCGTGACCATCCCATGGACACGCTTGCCCAGCAGATAAAGCTGACGCGGTGTGACAACACCACTGATGGCAGGCACGACAGGTTTGGCAGCGACCACAGGCAACAAGCGCAGGTAGTCGACTTCGTCCAGCTCGGACTTGATGCGGGCCATGCGCACCGCGACTTCCATCTTGGCTCGCAGCGACTCTTCGAGCATGCGCTTTACCGCTATTTCAGCGAAATCCGGCGACGCAGGCGGGCGGCTTTTCGGAAACAGTTGTGCACGTAACAACTCTTGGTACTGCCCGCCGATATCCAGGTCCCTGCAGCAGCGGGCGAACGCCTCAAACTTGATGGGCAGCTTGACCCCGTCGGCATCCAGCAGGTGCCCACGCCGGTGCAGCGATGGCACCGTCTCGGCCTCATGAAAATTGTGCAGTGCAGCTGTCAGCAACAGCTGTTTGCTAATCAGTGGGCGCATCGGCGTATGCAGGCGCGGCGCGGCACTAGGCATCGGTACTTCCTCCTTGAGGTACACCTGCATACCACGCACGTCAGCATTGGGTAGCCCCAATGGCTTCAAGGCGTCCTTGAGCAACGGCTCGGCAAAGGCCTCCAAACTGGGAATACCGCCCAGCTTGTTCCTGACTTTTTCGGCCACAGCCTGCTGATTGCGCAGCGCGCGGTGAAAGGTCAACAGTTGATCGACATCGGCCGTTTTCAACCAATTCGCCATCTGGCGGGCAATGAAGGCGTCGACGGAATCGGAAGGAATCGGGATCACGGACACGGCAGGAGCTCCAGAAGATGAAGCAGCAAGCTCAACAGTTTGCCTTGCGCGCCTGGTGTTACTTAATGCTGGGGCACCCCATTCAGAGCACCCACACTCGTTCGGATAGCCGAACGAAAAACCACCCCTCGTTCGGTGATCCGACAGCTGAAGAATGTTCAAAAACCTTCATACAGGGTTCATGCCCAGGCTTTGCGCGGGGTTATGATCATTGGCAGGGCTTGGCACGACTCATGCTCTACACTTGGTAGCCGAATGCACTCGCTTCTTGTTGTATTCGTTGAACGAAAGAGTCCGCCAACGGCTCCATAAAAAAAACAAACACGTCGAGGAAAATTTGATGCGTATCGTTCGTCAATTGCTGGGCGCCGCCATCGCGGCCGCTGTGATCGCTTCGCCGGCCATGGCCGAAGAACTGACTGGCACCCTGAAGAAGATCAAGGAATCGGGCACCATCACCCTGGGCCACCGCGACTCCTCCATCCCGTTTTCCTACCTGGCCGGCAAACCCGAGCCCGTGGGCTACTCGCATGACATCCAGCTGGCTGTCGTCGACGCCCTGAAGAAGCAACTGGGTACAGACATCAAGGTCAAGTACAACCTGGTTACCTCCCAGACCCGCATCCCGCTGGTGCAGAACGGCACCGTCGACCTTGAGTGCGGCTCCACCACCAACAACGTCGAGCGCCAGCAGCAAGTCGGCTTCTCGGTCGGCATCTTCGAAGTCGGTACCCGCCTGTTGACCAAGGTCAAGGACGGTGCGCCTGCATACAAAGACTTCCCGGACCTGGCCGGCAAGAACGTGGTGACCACCGCCGGTACCACCTCCGAGCGCATCCTCAAGGCGATGAACGCCGACAAGCAGATGAAGATGAACGTGATTTCCGCCAAGGACCACGGTGAAGCCTTCAACATGCTCGAAAGCGGCCGCGCCGTGGCCTTCATGATGGACGACGCGCTGCTGGCCGGTGAAATGGCCAAGGCGCGCAAGCCAGCCGACTGGGTCATCACCGGTACCCCGCAATCGTACGAAATCTACGGCTGCATGGTGCGCAAGGAAGACGCTGCGTTCAAGAAAGCGGTCGACGACGCCATCGTGGGCTACTTCAAGTCGGGCGAAGTCAACAAGAGCTACGACAAGTGGTTCATGCAGCCGATCCCGCCTAAAGGCCTGAACCTGCAGTTCCAGATGAGCGACGAGCTGAAAAAGCTGATCGCCGAGCCGACCGACAAGGCTGCGGACGAGAAGAAGTCCTGATCCTCAGATAGTGGCCTGGTGCTCAACAGCACGAATCAATTCTGCAGGCCACTCATTAGTGTCTAACCTTTCATCCGAGGGCGCCAAGCGCCCCCGGATGCTCGAAGGTGCCCGTGAAACAACCGTCTGAGGGGAAATCCCGATGAATTACAACTGGGACTGGGGCGTGTTCTTCAAGTCCACCGGCGTGGGCAGCGAAACCTATCTGGACTGGTACATCACCGGCCTGGGCTGGACCATCGCCATCGCCATCACCGCCTGGATCATTGCGCTGCTGCTGGGGTCACTCCTCGGTGTCATGCGGACCGTGCCGAACCGCCTGGTATCGGGCATCGCTACCGCCTACGTGGAACTGTTCCGCAACGTGCCACTGCTGGTGCAGCTGTTTATCTGGTACTTCCTGGTACCGGACCTGCTGCCGGAAGGCTTGCAGGAATGGTTCAAGCAGGACCTCAACCCGACCACCTCGGCGCTAATCAGCGTTGTCGTATGCCTGGGCCTGTTCACCGCCGCCCGCGTCTGCGAACAGGTGCGTACCGGTATCCAGGCGCTGCCCAAAGGCCAGGAAGCCGCTGCCCGCGCCATGGGCTTCAGCCTCCCGCAAATCTATAACAACGTGCTGCTGCCGCAGGCTTACCGGATCATCATTCCGCCGCTCACCTCCGAGTTCCTCAACGTCTTCAAGAACTCCTCGGTAGCGTCGCTGATCGGCCTGATGGAGCTGCTGGCGCAGACCAAGCAGACCGCCGAGTTCTCCGCCAACCTGTTCGAAGCGTTCACCCTGGCCACGCTGATCTACTTCACCCTGAACATGGGCCTGATGCTGCTGATGCGCATGGTCGAGAAGAAAGTCGCCGTGCCTGGCCTGATTTCCGTGGGAGGCAAGTAAATGGACATGGATTTCAGCGAAATCATCCCGGCCCTGCCTGCCCTGTGGGAAGGCATGGTCATGACCCTGCAGCTGATGGTCATGGGCGTGGTCGGTGGTATTGCCCTGGGCACCATCCTGGCGCTGATGCGCCTGTCGTCGAGCAAGCTGCTGTCACGTGTGGCAGGTGCATACGTCAACTACTTCCGCTCGATCCCGCTGCTGCTTGTCATTACCTGGTTCTACCTGGCGGTACCGTTCGTGCTGCGCTGGATTACCGGCGAAGACACGCCAGTGGGTGCGTTCACCTCCTGCGTGGTGGCCTTCATGATGTTCGAGGCCGCGTACTTCTGCGAGATCGTGCGTGCCGGCGTGCAGTCGATTTCCAAAGGCCAGATGGGCGCCGCGCAAGCGCTGGGCATGAACTACGCGCAAACCATGCGCCTGATCATCCTGCCCCAGGCCTTCCGCAAGATGACCCCGCTGCTGCTGCAGCAGAGCATCATCCTGTTCCAGGACACCTCGCTGGTGTACACCGTGGGCCTGGTGGACTTCCTCAACTCGGCACGTTCCAACGGCGACATTATCGGGCGCTCCCATGAGTTCCTGATCTTCGCCGGCGTCGTGTACTTCCTCATCAGCTTCTCCGCTTCGTGGCTGGTCAAGCGCCTGCAAAAAAGGATCACCGTATGATTTCCATCAAGAACGTCAACAAGTGGTACGGCGACTTCCAGGTACTGACCGACTGCAGCACCGACGTCAAGAAAGGTGAGGTGGTGGTGGTCTGCGGCCCGTCGGGCTCGGGCAAGTCCACCCTGATCAAGTGCGTCAACGCACTGGAGCCGTTCCAGAAGGGCGACATCGTGGTGGATGGCACCTCGATCTCCGACTCGAAGACCAACCTGCCGAAGCTGCGTTCGCGGGTGGGCATGGTGTTCCAGCACTTCGAGCTGTTCCCGCACCTGACCATCACCGAGAACCTGACCATCGCGCAGATCAAGGTACTGGGCCGGAGCAAGGAAGAAGCCACCAAGAAGGGCCTCGCCCTGCTTGAGCGGGTTGGCTTGTCGGCGCATGCGCACAAGCACCCTGGCCAGCTTTCCGGCGGCCAGCAGCAGCGAGTGGCCATCGCCCGCGCGCTGTCGATGGACCCGATCGTCATGCTGTTCGACGAACCCACCTCGGCACTGGACCCGGAAATGGTCAGCGAGGTACTGGACGTCATGGTGCAACTGGCCCACGAAGGCATGACCATGATGTGCGTGACCCACGAAATGGGCTTTGCCCGCAAGGTCGCCAACCGGGTCATCTTCATGGACAAGGGCAGCATCATCGAAGACTGCACCAAGGAAGAGTTCTTCGGCGACCAAAGCGCCCGTGACCAGCGCACTCAGCACTTCCTCAGCAAGATCCTGCAGCACTAAGCCGGCCACAGCATCCGCTGCCACGGGACCCTCCGGGCAGCGGATGCTGGTCCTGACAAGGCCACTGTGATGAAATGCGACCCCTCGCTACTTCTGCCTGCCAAGCCTGCCGTGAATTCCCGTCTGATCCGCCAATTGCTGTTACCGCCCCTGATCATCCTGCTGATGGTCGGCCTGGGAATGGCTGGCTACCTGATCAGCGAGAGCAATGGCATCCGCGCCCTCAGCGAAAACGGCGAGCGCCAGCTGGAGCTGCACGCGCGCACGGTCGAAAGCGAAATCAGCAAGTACACCTACCTGCCGAGCCTGCTGGAGCTGGAAGACAGCGTCTCGCACCTGCTCACCGACCCGGACGGCGGCTCGCGCCAGGTGGTCAACGAATACCTCGAGGGCCTGAACAGGCGCAGCCGCAGCCGCGCAATTTTCGTCCTCGATACCAACGGCCGGGTACAGGCCACCAGCAACTGGCGCGACGCCGACTCGTTCCTGGGTGAAGACCTGTCGTTCCGCGCTTACTTCCAGACGGCCGTGCGCGGCGAGCCCGGGCGTTTCTACGGCATCGGCAGCACCACTGGGGAGGCCGGCTATTACCTGGCCCATGGGCTTGAAGAGCACGGCAAGATCATTGGCGTGGCGGTGATCAAGGTGCGCCTGGACACCCTCGAAGAGCGCTGGCAGCGTGCCCGCCTGGAGGCGTTCGTCAGCGACGAGAACGGCATCATCATCCTTTCCAGTGACCCGGCCCGGCGCCTGAAGTCGGTGCGCCCGCTGACCCCGCAAATCAAGGAGCGCCTGGCGCGCAGCCTGCAATACTACTGGTGGCCGCTCAACGAACTGCAGCCACTGGCCCGGGAAACCCTGGCCGATGGCGTGGAAAAACTGACCTTCCCGGCCAACAGCGAAACGGCCCAGGGCAAGCAGCACGAAGTCGCTTACCTGGCCCAGACCCGCCGCCTGGCCGACACGCCCTGGCACTTCACCCTGCTGACCCCGCTGCAGGACTTGCGCCGCGAATCCATGGTGCAGGGCATCCTGGTGGGCGTAGCCTTTGCCTTGCTGGCAATCCTCGGCATCGCCTGGAACGAGCGGCGCAAAGTCATCGCCACCCGCCTGGCGGCACGCGAAGCCCTTGAGGAAGCCAACAGCCAGCTGGAGCGGCGCATTGCCGAACGCACGGCAGACCTGCGCGCCAGCAACGAACGCCTGAAAGGCCAGATTCGCGAGCGCCGGCATGCCGAGCAGACCTTGCGCCACGCCCAGGATGAGCTGGTGCAGGCTGGCAAGCTGGCCGCCATCGGGCAGATGTCCACCAGCATTGCCCACGAGCTGAACCAGCCACTGGCCGCGCTGCGTACGTTGTCGGGTAACACCGTGCGCTTCCTCGAACGCGGGGCACTGGAAACCGCCAGCACCAACCTGCGCACCATGAACGACCTGATCGACCGCATGGGCCGCATCACCGCCAGCCTGCGCTCGTTCGCCCGGCGTGGTGACGACAGCGGCCAGGCCTCGCTTGCCAAGGCGGTGGAGGCTACCCTGCAGGTGCTGGCCAACCGCATCAGCGCCTGCCATTTGCAGTTGCACCACCAGTTCGAGGACCAGCAACTGGCCATCGACCAGACCCGCCTGGAGCAGATTCTGGTCAACCTGATCGGCAACGCCCTGGATGCCATGGCCGCGCAACCGTTGCCCGAGCTGTGGCTGGAAGGCGAGCTGCAGGGCGACAAATACCGCTTGCAGGTGCGCGACAACGGCCACGGCATCGATGCCGAGGCACGCAAGCACCTGTTCGAACCTTTCTTCACCACCAAACCGGGCGAACATGGCCTGGGCCTGGGCCTGACCCTGTCGGCGAGCCTTGCCGCCGCCGCCAAGGGCAGCCTCAACGTCGAGCACCCCGCCACTGGCGGCACGGCCTTCGTCCTGGCCCTGCCCTTGGTCTCCCCCCCTAGCGAATCGGCAGAGCACCCATGAACCAAGCGCCTCTTACCGTCCTGATCGTCGAAGACGACCCGCATGTGCTGCTCGGCTGCCAGCAGGCCCTGGCCCTGGAAGACATCGCCTGCGAGGGCGTGGGCAGCGCCGAACAAGCGCTGGAGCGCATCGGCGACGACTTCGCCGGTATCGTCGTCAGCGATATCCGCCTGCCGGGTATCGATGGCCTGGAGCTGCTGAACCGCCTGAAGGCCCGTGACCGCAGCCTGCCTGTGGTGTTGATCACCGGTCACGGTGATATCGACATGGCGGTCGGCGCCATGCGCAATGGCGCCTACGACTTCATGGAAAAACCGTTCTCCCCCGAGCGCCTGGTCGACGTGGTGCGCCGCGCCCTCGAACATCGCGGGCTGTCACGCGAGGTGGTGGCCCTGCGCCGCCAACTGGCCGAGCAGAGCAGCCTGGAGGGGCGCATCATCGGCCGTTCGCCAGCCATGGAACATTTGCGCGAACTGATTGCCAACGTCGCCGACACCTCGGCCAACGTGCTGATCGAAGGTGAGACCGGCACCGGCAAGGAACTGGTCGCCCGCTGCCTGCACGATTTCAGCCGCCGCCAGGGCCAACCCTTTGTGGCGCTGAACTGTGGCGGCCTGCCGGAGAACCTGTTCGAGAGCGAGATTTTCGGCCACGAGGCCAATGCCTTCACCGGCGCCGGCAAACGCCGCATCGGCAAGATCGAACACGCCAACGGTGGCACGCTGTTCCTCGATGAAGTGGAAAGCATGCCGATCAACCTGCAGATCAAGCTGCTGCGCGTACTGCAGGAACGCACGCTGGAGCGGCTAGGTTCGAACCAGAGCATCCCGGTGGACTGCCGGGTAATCGCCGCGACCAAGGCCGACCTCGACAGCATGGGCCAGAGCGGCCAGTTCCGCAGCGACCTGTACTACCGCCTGAACGTGGTGACCCTGGAGCTGCCACCCCTGCGCGAGCGCCGTGAAGACATCACGCAGCTGTTCGAGCACTTCCTCCAGCAGTCCGCACTGCGCTTCGACCGCGAAGCACCGGCGCTGGACAGCCAGATCCTGTCACGCCTGATGGCCCACGACTGGCCGGGCAACGTGCGCGAGTTGCGCAACGTGGCCGAACGCCATGCCCTTGGCCTGCCAGCGTTCAAGAAAGGCCCCAGCGGCGGCGCCAGCCAGGGCCTGGGCTTTGCCGAGGCGGTGGAGGCGTTCGAACGCAACCTGCTCAGCGATGCCCTGCAACGCACGGGTGGCAACCTGAGCCAGGCCAGTCAGGAGCTGGGCATGGCCAAGACCACGCTGTTCGACAAAGTGAAAAAGTACGGCCTCGGCTGACCTCAACCCAAACTGGAAAGACAACGTGGATCTGGTATTCAAAGCTGCCTTGGGCGCTGGCGTGGTGCTGCTGCTGGCGGTGCTGTCGAAGACGCGCAACTACTACATCGCCGGGCTGGTGCCACTGTTCCCCACCTTTGCCCTGATTGCCCACTACATCGTTGGCAAAGGGCGCAGCATTGCCGACTTGAAGACCACCATCCTGTTCGGCATGTGGTCGATCATTCCGTATTTCGTGTACCTGGCAACCCTGTATGTGCTGGTCGACCGCCTGCGCCTGGAGGCGTCGATGGCGCTGGCCACGGTCGCCTGGCTGATGGCCGCGACCGTGCTGGTGACCTTGTGGGTACGGATGCACTAGCCTGAAGGCGCACGCTAACCCTGTGGGAGCGGCCTTGCGTCGCGAAAGGAGCGCGCAGCGCCCCCAGGATTCAAGGCACCCTGCAAAAATGCCGGGGCCGCTGCGCGGCCCAATCGCGACGCAAGGCCGCTCCCACAATGGACCGTGTCTGCCATTGGTTCACAGCCCTGCGATGTGCGTGACGTCTTGCCGATGCGCCTGCAGGTAGGGCAACACCGCCCCCAGCAGCGGCGCCTTGAACGGTTCCTGAAAGCGATGCGCCAGCCCCGGTATCAGCCGCAGCTGGCTGCCTTGAATATGCGCCGCCAGGTGCACGCCGTGCATCACCGGCAACAACGGGTCGGCCGTGCCGTGTACCACCAGGGTCGGCACACGAAGCTGGTTGAGCAATTCAACCCGGCTCGGCTCAGCGAGTATCGCCATGATCTGGCGCTTGGCCCCGTCAGGGTTGAACGCCCGGTCATAGGCGACCGCCGCCTGGTGCAGCAACACCGCGCGGTCGTCCCGCACCTCGGGGCTGCCCAGGGCCGCCAGCAGGTCAGCCTGCTGTTCGATGGCCACTTCGCGGTTTGGCGCACTGCGCCGGGCCAACAACTGCACCAGCGCCGGGTCCGGCGCCGGCAGCCCCGCCGCCCCTGAACTGGACATGACCAACGTCAGGCTGCGCACGCGCTCGGGTGCCATGGCCGCCAGGTGCTGAGCGATCATGCCGCCCATGCTCACGCCCAGCACGTGAAACTGGCGCACACCCAGCGCATCCATCAGGCGCAAGCCGTCATCGGCCATGTCCGTCAGCGTATAGGGCGCCGCCACCTGCAGGCCCAGCTTGTAGCGCAACAGCTCGACCGTAAGGTTGGCCGACGGTGGCATCTGGTTCCAGCGTGACAGGCCGACATCGCGGTTGTCATAACGGATCACCCGAAAGCCTTGGCGGCACAAGGCCTCGACCACATCGTCCGGCCAATGGATCAGTTGCCCACCCAGGCCCATGACCAGCAGCAAGGCAGGGTCACGAGGCGCCCCCACGCTCTGGTACACCAGGCTGACCGCACCCAGCTCGGCACGCTGCACCGGCACGTGGGCGTCACAACGCTGTTCGGCGAAACTCGCAGGTACGCTGAATAGGAAGAAAAGAAAAAGCCAAAAAGCCCGCATGGAAGAAACACCAGAATGCAGATCCCCAGTAGAGCGCGAGTCTGATGAATTCTGTTCGAGCGCGCTGCCACAGTTCGGTGACAGTTTCATGACTCCCGCCAGGCGGTGCGGCCGAACGCCCAGTCGACAGCCGCGCCAACATGAGGGAAACTCAACTCATTCCCTGTTTCTTCAAACCTACACCCCGGAGTCAGCAGTGCTGGAGATCCGTCACCTGAAAACCCTTCATGCCCTGCGCGAAGCCGACAGCCTGGTGGAGGCCGCCGAGCGCCTTCACCTGACCCAGTCGGCGCTGTCGCACCAGTTCAAAGAGCTGGAAGAGCGCCTGGGCCTGCCCATTTTCGTGCGCAAGACCAAACCGATCCGCTTCACCAGCGCTGGGCTGCGCCTGCTGCAACTGGCCGATGCCACCCTGCCGCTGCTGCGCGGCGCCGAGCGTGACATCGCGCGCCTGGCCGGTGGCACTGCCGGGCGCCTGCACATGGCCATCGAATGCCACAGCTGCTTCCAGTGGCTGATGCCAACCATCGACCAGTTCCGCGATGCCTGGCCGGAAGTGGAGCTGGACCTGGCCTCCGGCTTTGCCTTTGCCCCGCTGCCGGCCCTGGCCCGCGGCGACCTGGACCTGGTGGTAACCTCCGACCCGGTGGACCTGTCGGGCATCACCTACGTGCCGCTGTTCACCTACGAGGCGATGCTGGCGGTGGCCAACCAGCACCCGCTGGCCAGCAAGCCTTACATGGTGCCGCAAGACCTGCTCGACCAGACGCTGATCACCTACCCGGTGGAGCGTGACCGCCTGGACATCTTCACCCGCTTCCTGGAGCCGGCCGACATCGAGCCGGCCGCCGTGCGTACTTCGGAGCTGACGGTAATGATGATGCAGCTGGTGGCCAGCGGCCGTGGGGTGTGCGGCATGCCGCACTGGGCACTGCACGAGTACAGCTCGCGCGGCTATGTGAAGGGCAAGCGCCTGGGTGAGAAAGGCCTGTTCGCCACCCTTTATGCCGCCGTGCGCACCGACATGCTCGATGCGCCCTACATGCGCGACTTTTTGCTGACCGCCAAAGACACCTCGTTCGCCACCCTCGATGGTGTCAGCGCGGTGCGTTGAGCACCTGGCGGTACAGCGGTAGGATCAGGTCGCGGGTCAGCGGCGCCAGTTGCATGACGGGCGCCTGGTCAGCGGCCAGCCAGACCACCTCTTCGATCTCCGCAGCCGGTACCACGGCTGCGGCGCTGTCGACACGGAACAGTTCGGCCTGCACTTCGAAGCCCGGCTCGTTGGCGGCCGGGGCACTGAACTGGCCCAGGTGCACGGCCTGGGCCGGGTCGATGTGCAAGCCCAGCTCTTCTTGCAACTCGCGCACCAGTGCCTGCACCGGCGTTTCACCGGCATCGATCTTGCCGCCTGGCTGCATGAAAGCCTCGGTGCCGCGTTTGCGCACCAGCAGGGTGCGGCCCTGGGGGTCGATCAGCAGGGCGGCGGCGATGCGGATGATATTGGGCATGGGTGGGCTCGCAGGGAAAATGGTCGGGGAGAATCCCATGGGGGTCAGTAGCCTGACAAGGCCGGTCAGTTCTATACCGGCCTCTTCGCAGCGCAAGGCTGCTCCTACAAGGGTTATGCATTCTCCTGTAGGAGCAGCCTTGCGCTGCGCAGAGGCCGGCACAGGTTACAGCTGGCCTGCCAGACGAATGGCCCCTTGCCAACCCGCCCCACACCCGCCATAACCAACACATGAACCTGCCCGCCAAACACCACCCGGTGCTCGAGCTGTTCCACCCTGCCGTGCGCACCTGGTTCCGTCGCCATTTCGCCACGGTCACCGAAGCCCAGGCACAGGCCTGGCCGCTGATCCATGCGGGCCAGTCGATGCTGCTGGCCGCCCCGACCGGCTCGGGCAAGACGCTAAGCGCTTTTCTGGCCGTACTCGACGACCTGTTCCGCCAAGGGCTGGAGCACCAGGGCGAACTGCCCGCACAAACCCAGGTGATCTACGTTTCACCGCTGAAGGCCTTGTCCAACGACATACGCCTGAACCTGCAAGCCCCGCTCGAAGGCATCAGCCAGGCCCTCGCAGACCAGGGCCTGAACGCCCCACGCATCACCACGGCCGTGCGCACCGGCGACACGCCGCAAAAGGAACGTGCCGCCATGCGCAAGCTGGCCCCGCATATTCTGGTGACAACCCCCGAATCGCTGTACGTGTTGATGGGCTCTGCTTCAGGCCGTGAAGGCCTGGGCAACGTGCATACGGTAATCGTCGACGAAATCCACGCCCTGGCCGGCAACAAGCGTGGCGCCCACCTGGCGCTGACCCTGGAACGCCTGCAGGCCTTGTGCAAACGGCCACTGCGGCGTATCGGCCTGTCCGCCACGCAACGCCCGGTCGAGCGGGTGGCACGGTTTCTGGCCGGTAGCGGGCGCCCGTGTGCCATTGTCGATGTCGGCCATGCGCGCCAACGCGATCTGGCCATCGAAGTGCCGCCAGTGCCACTTGGCGCAGTGATGGCCAACGATGTCTGGGGCCTGGTCTACGACCGCTTGGCCACCCTGGCCCGGGAACACCGCACCACGCTGGTATTCGTCAACACCCGGCGCCTTGCCGAGCGCATCACCCGTCACCTCAGCGACCGGCTGGGCAAGGAGGCGGTCGCCGCGCACCATGGCAGCCTGTCCAAGGAGCTGCGCCTGGGTGCTGAACAACGCTTGAAAAACGGCCAGCTGCAAGTGCTGGTGGCCACCGCGTCACTGGAGCTAGGCATCGATATCGGCGATATCGACCTGGTGTGCCAGATTGCTTCGCCGGGTTCGATTGCCGCCTTCCTGCAACGGGTTGGCCGCGCCGGCCACCAGGTCGACGGCGTGCCCAAGGGGCGCCTGTTCCCCACCTCCCGCGACGATCTGATCGAATGCGTCGCCCTGCTGGACTGCGTGCGCCAAGGCGAACTGGACGAACTGCACATCCCCCGGGCACCGCTGGACGTGCTGGCCCAGCAGATTGTGGCCGAGGCCAGCAACCAGGACTGGCACGAACAAGCCCTGTTCGACTGCCTGCGCCAGGCCACGCCCTACGCAGAGCTCGACCAGCGTCACTACCAGGCGCTGCTCAGCATGCTCGCCGAGGGCTATAACGGCCGCCAGGGCATTCGCAGCGCCTACCTGCACCGCGATGCAGTCAGCGGCACCCTGCGCGGCCGGCGTGGCAGCCAGCTGACGGCGCTGACCAGCGGCGGCACCATCCCTGACAACGCCGACTACGCCGTGCTGCTGGAGCCGCAGGCGCTGAACATCGGCAGCGTCAACGAAGACTTTGCCGTAGAAAGCATTGCCGGCGATATCTTCCAGCTGGGCAACGCCTCCTATCGCATCCTGCGCGTCGAGCCAGGCCGTGTACGGGTGGAAGATGCCCATGGCCTGCCGCCGACCATTCCGTTCTGGCTGGGTGAAGCGCCGGGGCGCAGTGACGAGCTGTCTGCCGCCGTGGCCCGCCTGCAGGCGCGAATCGACCAGCAACTGGCGCAGGCTGGCGGCGACATGGCCGAGGTGCTGGCCTGGTTACTGGCGACCTTCGAACTGGGCGAAGACAGCGCCAGCCAGTTGCTCGACTACCTGGCCCGCACCCGCGAGGTGCTTGGCGCCCTGCCCTCGCAGGACACGCTGGTGATGGAGCGCTTTTTCGATGAGTCGGGCGGGACCCAGCTGATCATCCATTCGCCCTACGGCAGCCGCATCAACCGCGCGTGGGGCCTGGCCCTGCGCAAGCGCTTCTGTCGCACCTTCAACTTCGAGCTGCAGGCTGCCGCCAGCGAAGATGCCATCGTACTTTCACTGTCGACCAGCCACAGCTTCGAGCTGGACGAGGTGTGGCGTTACCTGAACAGCCGCAGCGCCGAGCCGATCCTGGTCCAGGCCCTGCTGGACGCGCCGCTGTTTGGCGTGCGCTGGCGCTGGAACGCTGGGGTGGCCATGGCGCTGCCGCGCTTCGTCGGCGGGCGCAAGGTGGCACCGCAGATACAGCGCATGAAGAGCGAAGACCTGGTTGCCGCCGTGTTCCCTGACCAGATCGCCTGCCTGGAGAACATTGCCGGCGAACGGCAGATTCCCGATCACCCATTGGTCGAACAAACCCTCGACGACTGCCTGCACGAGGCGATGGACAGCGAAGGCTGGCTGGCCCTGCTGCGGCGCATGGAAAGCGGGGCGGTACGCCTGCTGTGCCGCGACCTGCCCGCCCCTTCGCCACTGGCATCGGCCATTCTCAACGCCAGGCCGTACGCCTTCCTCGACGATGCGCCGCTGGAAGAACGGCGCACCCAGGCCGTACTCAACCGACGCTGGAGCGACGTGCACAGTGGCGACGACCTGGCCGCGCTGGACGCTGAAGCCATTGCCGCCGTCGCGGCCGAGGCCTGGCCGCAGCCGGGCAATGCCGACGAAATGCACGAGGCGCTGATGGGCCTGGGCGTCATCAGCCAAGCTGAAGTGCAAGGCAATACCAGTTGGGACCTGCTGCTCAGGCAACTGGCCAAGAATGGGCGGGCCTTGCGCCTGGCGGACGAAAAGCTGTGGTTGGCACGTGAGCGACTGGGCTTGCTGCAGGTGCTGTATCCAGACGCAGCGCTTGAGCCTGCCTTGCAGGTGCTACCAGGCTTTGAACAGGCGATCGACCCGGACCTTGCCCTGAGCGAACTGTTACGTGCCCGCCTGAGTGGCCATGGCCCGAGGACCGCGCCGCAGATTGCGGCACCGCTTGGCAAGCCGTTGCAAGCCATCGAGCAGGCGCTGGCCCACCTGGAAGCCGAAGGCTATGTGCTACGCGGGCACTTCAGCCCTGGTGCCACCGACCTGCAATGGTGCGAACGCCATTTGCTGGCGCGCATCCACCGCTACACGGTCAAGCGCCTGCGCCGCGAGATCGAACCGGTCAGCCTGCAGGACTTCATGCGTTTTCTGTTCGACTGGCAGCGCCTGGCGCCCGACGAGCGCCTGCGTGGCCCGCAGGCGGTGGCCGAAGTGCTGGGCCAGTTGCAGGGGTTCCCCAGCGCCGCCGGGGCCTGGGAGGCAGAACTGCTGCCCGCGCGCATCAAGGACTACAGCCCGCATTGGCTCGACGATAGCTGCCGCAGCGGGCAGTTTGCCTGGAGCCGCCTGGCGGCAACGGTGGCGAGCAGTACCCTGTCCAGCACGCCACTGGTGCTGCTGCCGCGGGACCAGTTGAACACCTGGCGCAGCCTGGCGCCCGCACCTGCTGTCGAGGCCCTTGGCCTACGTGCGCAACGTGTACACGAAGCGCTGAAAACCCAGGGCGCGCTGTTCTTCGATGAACTGGCGCAGGAGGCGCACCTGCTGCCCAGCGAATTGGAAACGGCGCTGCAGGAGCTGGTGGGTTCGGGCCTGGTCGGCGCTGACAGTTTCACCGGTTTGCGTAGCCTGATCACGCCTGCGACCAAGCGCAATTCACGTAACAGCCGCCGAGGTCACCCGCCGCTTTCCAGCAGCATGGCGCATGCCGGGCGCTGGGCACTGCTACGCCGCAGCGATACGCCGCCGGATCACGACCAGCGCCTTCAGGACATTGCCCGTACCCTGCTGCGCCGTTATGGGGTGATCTGCTGGCGGCTGCTGGAGCGCGAGAGTGATGTGCTGCCGCCCTGGCGTGAACTGCTGCGCTGCTATCACCGGCTGGAGGCGCGTGGCGAAATCCGAGGCGGGCGCTTCATTGCCGGGCTGGCGGGTGAACAGTTCGCCTTGCCGGAGGCGGTGGGGTTGCTGCGGCAGGTGCGCCGTCGCGAGCCGGACGGGGCGTTGCTGGTCGTAAGTGCCAGTGACCCGCTGAACCTGATCGGCTCGTTGCTGCCCGGGGCGAAAGTGCCGGCGGTGAGTGGTAACCGCTTGTTGTATCGCGACGGGGTACCCGTGGCGGTAAGGGTGGCCGGGCGTTACTTGTATCTGGTCGAGGCGCCGGCACAGGTGCAGGAGGCCTGGCGGCAGAAGCTGGTGCGCAACACGCTTTGAAAGGCAGCACCCTCACTCAGGCTACCGCATAAACCTGTAGGAGCAGCCTTGTGCTGCGAAGAGGCCGGTAAGGCTAAGGATTATCTTTGGCTGCAATGGCCTCTTCGCAGCACAAGGCTGCTCCTACAGGATAAGTGCCACGGCGCAGGCCATGCCCGATTCGAGAATGATTTTCGCTACCCCGATTTTAATTTGCAGGGCCCTGCAACTTGGCTATGGTCGGGGTTTGCCCCCAGGCCCTGAGCCTGACCGCGCCATCGCAAGGACCCTGTATGAGCCTGTCACTTCTCAGTCGCTACGCCTTCTTCGCAGCCTGTGTGCTGTTCACCTTGGCGAGCTTGCCCTTCATCCACCACGAATGGTTGTGGCCGTTCACCCTGACCACGGGCATCCTCAGCCTGATCGGCCTGTTCGACCTGCTGCAGCAACGCCATGCCGTGCGCCGCAACTACCCGATTCTGGGCAACATCCGCTATCTGGTCGAGGCCATTCGCCCGGAAATCCGCCAGTACCTGCTGGAGTCCGACAGCGACGCCCTGCCATTCTCCCGCGCCCAGCGCTCGCTGGTGTATGCGCGGGCGAAGAACGAAGCCTCGGACAAACCGTTCGGCACCCTGATCGACGTGTACGAGTCCGGCTTCGAGTTCATCGGCCATTCCATGCGACCGGCGCCGCTGGCCGACCCGTCGAGCTTCCGTGTCATTGTCGGAGGACCGCAGTGCAGCCAGCCGTACTCGGCCTCGATCTTCAACATTTCGGCGATGAGCTTCGGCTCGCTCAGCGCCAATGCCATCCGCGCCCTCAACCAGGGCGCCAAGCTGGGCAACTTCCACCATGACACCGGCGAGGGCAGCATCAGCCCTTACCACCGCGAGCATGGTGGCGACCTGGTGTGGGAACTGGGCAGCGGCTACTTCGGTTGCCGCACGCCGGACGGGCGCTTCGACCCCGAGCGCTTCGCCACCCAGGCGCGCAGCCCGCAGGTGCGGATGATCGAAATCAAGATGAGCCAGGGCGCCAAGCCGGGCCACGGCGGCATCCTGCCCAAACACAAGGTGACCCAGGAAATCGCCGAGACCCGTGGCGTGCTGATGGGCGAAGACTGCATCTCGCCGTCGCGCCACAGCGCGTTCTCCACACCAATCGAGATGATGCAGTTCATTGCCCAGCTGCGTGAGTTGTCCGGCGGCAAACCGGTCGGCTTCAAATTTTGCCTGGGCCACCCGTGGGAGTTCATGGGCATCGCCAAGGCCATGCTGGAAACCGGCATCCTCCCCGACTTCATCGTCGTCGATGGCAAGGAAGGCGGTACCGGCGCGGCACCTGTGGAGTTCACCGACCATATCGGTGTACCGCTACGCGAAGGCCTGCTGTTCGTGCACAACACCCTGGTTGGCCTGAACCTGCGCGACAAGATCAAGCTCGGGGCCAGCGGCAAGATCGTCAGCGCCTTCGACATTGCCAGCGTGCTGGCCATTGGTGCTGACTGGGCAAACTCGGCGCGCGGCTTCATGTTCGCCATCGGCTGCATTCAGTCGCAAAGCTGCCACACCAACAAGTGCCCGACCGGCGTGGCCACGCAAGACCCGCTGCGCCAACGCGCACTGGTGGTGCCAGACAAGGCCCAACGGGTGCTGAACTTCCACCACAACACCTTGCGTGCCCTGGCCGAAATGCTCGCAGCGGCAGGTTTGGAGCACCCGGCGCAGCTGGAGGCCAAGCACCTGGTGCGGCGCGTCTCGGCCACCGAGATCAAGCTGTTCTCGCAGATGCATGTGTTCTTGAAACCGGGGGAGTTGCTGACCGGCGAGGTGAACGGGCAGTTCTATTCGCGCATGTGGCAACTGGCCCGGGCCGACAGCTTTGAACCGCACAGCGAAGTGGCGGCCTGATAGGGCCATGGGGCTGCTGCGCAGCCCATCGCGACGCAAGGCCGCTCCTACAGGGATACGCAATTTCCTGTAGGAGCGGCCTTGCGTCGCGAAAGGGCCGCAAAGCGGCCCCGGCTATTTCAGATCAGGAAGCGGTACTGGCTACACCTTGTACTTCTTTCGGCGCCAGGCGGAACGCGTAGTACAGCACGGTCAGCAGCACCAGGAACGCCGGGCCGATGTACAGGGCCACACGGGTATCCTCGAAGTACGCCATCAAGCCAACCACCAGCACCAGGAAGCCCAACGCCAGGTAGGAGCTGAGCGGCCACAGCCACATGCGGTACTTCAGCGCCTTGCGCTCGGCGGTAGTCAGGCCTGCGCGGAACTTGAGCTGCGCCAGCAGGATCATCACCCAGGTCCAGATCGCACCGAAGGTAGCGATCGACGTGACCCAGACAAAGACCTTTTCCGGCACCAGGTAGTTGGCCAGCACGCCCAGCAGCAGCGCGCCGATCGACAGCAGCAGCGCATTGCGCGGTACGCCGTTTTTCGAGGTACGGGCGAAGGCCGCAGGGGCCTGGCCATTCTGCGCCAGGCTGTAGAGCATGCGCCCGGTGCTGAAGATGCCGCCGTTGCACGAAGACAGCGCCGCGGTGATGACCACGAAGTTGATGATGCCGGCGGCAGTCTTGATGCCGAGGCGCTCGAAGGTCATGACGAACGGGCTGCCCTGGCTGCCGATTTCGTTCCACGGGTAGATCGACAGGATCACGAACAACGCACCGACGTAGAACAGCAGGATGCGCCAGAACACCGAGCCGATGGCCTGCGGGATGGTCTTTTGCGGGTTGCGTGCTTCGCCGGCGGTCAAACCGATCATTTCCACACCCAGGTAGGCGAACATCACCATCTGCAGCGACATCAGCACGCCGGTCACGCCATTGGGCATGAAACCGCCGTTGCTCCACAGATTGGAGATACCCAGCGCCACACCGTCATTGCCGAAGCCGAAGGCAATGACGCCGATGCCGCCAAGGACCATGGCGATGATGGTGACGATCTTGATCAGGGCGAACCAGAACTCGAATTCGCCAAAGGCCTTCACCGCCACCAGGTTGACCGCGCCCATGCTGCCCAAGGCCGCCAGGGCCCAGATCCAGCGGGGGACGTCGGGGAACCAGATACCCATGTAGATGGCCACCGCGGTAATTTCGGCAACGCAGGTCACCAGCCACAGAAACCAGTAGTTCCAGCCGGTGAGGAAGCCCGCCAGCGGGCCGAGGTAGTCCTGGGCATAGCGGCTGAACGACCCGGCGACCGGGTTATGCACGGCCATTTCGCCCAGCGCGCGCATGATCACCAAAATGGCCAGGCCACCGATGATGTAGGACAGCATGATGGCAGGGCCGGCCATTTCGATGGCTTTGGCCGAACCGAGGAAAAGACCGACACCGATACAGGCGCCCAGCGCCATCAGGCGGATGTGCCGTTCGCCCAGTTCACGCTTGAGCGGGCCGCCTTCATTGGCCTGGCCATGGGCAGAGTGGTTGCCGACTGGCATAGCAATACAACCTCATTTTGTTATTGGATTTGACCTTCGTGCAGCACCGGTCATGCCGATAGGCGTGACGTTGGCTTGCCAGGCTGGCCTCGTGGGCCGGCCCGTGTGCCGGAGTAGAGCGCCCGGCAGGGCGAAGGGGCCGAGCAGTATAGGAATACCGTTGCAGGGATTTTCGCTGTATATACAGGAATAATCAGCGAGTTTTCTCGGGCCTGTGGGCGCTGGCTTGCCTGCGATGCGGCGCGCAGCGGCTCGGAAAATCGCCGAGGCACCATAGCAACATCGCCTTATGAAGAAACCCACACCAAAGCCGCATAGCCCTACGCCGGATTTCTCCACCTCCTACAAATTTTTCACCTCATCCTCTCAACGTCTAAGCTTCAGACAAGCAAGACGAAAACACCTGGCCGGATTGAAGACTATGGGCGCACTGTGGCAATCGGAACCAAGCAGAACGGAAGCACCCGAGATACCTCCGGCCGAGACGCCACAACCCAAGTCCCCCCGTCAGCGTCGGCTATGGTGGCGGCTGATCATCCTCATCCTGCTGGTGGCGCTGGTGGCCATCGGCTTCGCTGCGTATGACGAATTCCGCACCTCCGAACTGCAATCGCGCGAGTTCAGCAAACTGGCCGGTACCCTGACCTACTCGCTGGAGCCCGGGCCTAGCGATGCAATCATCTACCCCGGTGAAGGGCCGTTCGACAGGCGCCTGGGCTACAGTGCCCTGGGCGAATTCCTGCCACGCCTGCTCAAGCGCGACTACCTGATCACAGAGCAGGTGAAGTTCTCACCCGCGCTGATGAACTACGTCGATCATGGGCTGTTCGCACCCTATATCGAGAAGATCCAGGCCGGCCTGTCGATCACCGACTGCCGCGGTGACACGCTGTACCAGTACAACTACCCACAGCACCTGTACCCGGACTTTGCCGCGATCCCGCCGGTGATGGTCAACAGCCTGCTGTTCATCGAGAACCGCGACCTGCTCGATACCCAGGACCCGCGCAACAACCCGGCGGTGGACTGGCCGCGCTTCGCCAAGGCCGCCTACAGCCAGGTGGCCAAGTACCTGGCCTTGCCCGGCCAGTCCGCGGGCGGCAGCACCTTGGCCACACAGCTGGAAAAGTACCGCCACTCACCGGACGGCCTGACCGTGTCGGGTGCCGAGAAAATCCGCCAGATGATCTCTGCCAGCGTGCGCGCCTACCAAGGCGGCCCGGATACCACCGAGGCACGTCAGCGCATCGTGCGCGACTACCTCAACAGTGTGCCGCTGTCGGCTGTGCCGGGGCACGGCGAAGTGCACGGCATGGCCGAAGGCTTGCGGGTGTGGTACGGCGCCGACTTCGACCAGGTCAACCAGGCGCTGAATTCCACCGCCACTGACGCCGAAAGCATGGCCACACGCGGCCTTGCCCTGCGCCAGGTGATGTCGCTGATGATTGCCCAGCGCCGCCCGTCGCACTACCTGTCCAAGGGCCGGGTCGAGTTGGCCGAACTCACCGATTCACACATCCGTGTGCTCGCCGCCAACAGTGTGATCGAGCAGCCGCTGGCCGATGCAGCACTGGCCAGCAAGGCGGTCTACCGCGACTGGGTAGCGCAGCCGACCATCGTGCCGATCGTCACCAACAAGGGCATCAGCCTGGCGCGCAACCGCCTGGCTGCCATGCTCAACCGCCCGCTGTACGACCTCGACCGCCTCGATGTATCGGCCACCAGTACCCTGCAGGCCGACCTGCAGCTGCAGGTCAGCCAGTACTTGAAAAACCTGGCCGACCCGGAGTTTGCCGCGCAGATGGGGCTGATCGGCGAGCGCCTGCTCACCACCAAGACCACCGACCAGGTGAGCTACAGCTTCACCCTGTTCGAGCGTACCGCGGACGGCTCGCGGGTACGGGTGCAGACCGACAGCACCAACCAGCCCTTCGACATCAACGAAGGCAGCAAGCTGGAACTGGGCTCCACCGCCAAGTTGCGGGTGCTCACCACGTACCTGGAGATCATCGCCGAACTGCACGACAAGTACGCCGGCAAGCCCGCTGCCGAGCTGAAGAAGGTCGACGTCGCCGAACTCGACCGCATCACTCAATGGTCGCTGGAATGGCTGGCGCAGAACAGCAAGAACCAGAGCCTGGACGCCATGCTCGACGCCGCGCTGGAGCGCAAATACTCCGCCAATACCGGTGAAGCGTTCTTCACAGGCGGCGGCATGCACGTGTTCAACAACTTCCGCAAGGAAGACAACAGCCGCAACCCGACGCTCAAGGATGCGCTGCGCGAATCGATCAACCTGCCGTTCATCCGCCTGATGCGCGACCTGGTGCGCTACGTGACCTACCAGCAGCCGTACAACCGCGTGCCGCTGCTCAAGGACGACGCCGACCCTCGCCGCCAGGAATACCTGGCCCGCTTCGCCGACAAGGAAGGCACCAACTACCTGATGCGCTTCTGGAAGAAATACCAGCGCAAGACCTCGCAACAGCGCCTGGATACCTTCCTGGACAGCATGCGCGTAACCCCGCAGCGGCTGGCGGCTGTGCATCGCTACCTGTTCCCCGAAGCAGGGCAGGAAACCTTCAATGCCTTCGTACGTGCCCACCTCAAGGGCGACAAGATCACCTTGGGCAAGCTGACCGACGGCCGCCTGTCAGAGATGTACGATGCCTATGGCCCGGGCAAGTACGACCTGCCCGACCAAGGCTACATCGCCAAGGTCCACCCGCTGGACCTGTGGCTGCTTGGCTACCTGCTGAAGAAACCGAACTCGACCTTGACCGAAATGGTCAACGCCAGCCACTTCGAGCGCCAGGAGGTATACAGCTGGCTGTTCAAGAGCCGCCACCAGGGCGCCCGCGACAGCCGCATCCGCACCATGGTCGAGATCGAAGCCTTCCTCGACATCCACCAGCGCTGGAAACGCGTGGGCTATCCGTTCGACCACCTGGTACCCTCGCTGGCCACGGCCATCGGCAGCTCGGGCGACCGCCCTGCCGCCCTCTCCGAACTGGTTGGCATCATCCAGAACGACGGCATTCGCCTACCCACCCTGCGCATCGACACCCTGCACTTTGCAGCCAACACACCTTATGAAACCAAGTTGATCACCGACCCGGACCGGGGCGTGCGGATTCTGCCGGTTGAAGTGGCGCGCGCGCTCAAAGGCGCCATGTCGCAAGTGGTCGATGCAGGTACCGCGCGGCGTATTTCCGGCAGTTTCAAGCTGCAGGACGGCACACCACTGGTGATGGGCGGCAAGACCGGTACCGGTGACAACCGCATCGAAAGCTTTGGTGCCGGTGGTCGGCTGATAGGCTCACGCTCGCTGAACCGTACCGCCACTTTCGTGTTCTTCCTGGGCGACAACCACTTCGGCACCCTCACCGCCTTCGTCCCGGGACGCTCGGCAGAAGCGTTCAAATTCACCTCGGCGCTGCCGGTGCAGGTGCTCAAGGGCATGGCCCCGATCCTCATGCCGTACCTGCAACCGGGCAACCCGAATGAATGCAAAGCACCGCAGCTTGCCGTGCACACACCATCAACAGCAGGGGACGTATCGAACAACTAGATGATAATCATCTGCATTAAAGGGCTTGTCTTTAGATATATCTTGAGTAATATCTTACGATATATCGCAAACGACGGAGCCCTGTCCCCATGCGCGAACACCCCCCCCATGATCCCTTCGAGCGGCGCCCCGGCCGCGGCGAGCGCGGCCCACGCGTCTTCGCCCCCGGTGACCTCAAGCTGCTGATGCTGGACCTGTTGGCCGAGCAACCCGGCCACGGTTACGACCTGATCCGCCAGATCGAAAACCTGTTCGACGGCAGCTACAGCCCAAGCCCCGGGGTGATCTACCCCACGCTGAATTTTCTCGAAGAGGCCGAGCTGATCAGCGGCCAGGTGCAGGGCAGCAAACGCCTCTATGCCATCACCGATGCCGGCCGCAGCGCCCTGGCCGAGCAGGCTGTCGCCCTGGACGGCGTGCGCATGCGCATCGAAGTCAGCAAACGCGCCCTGCGCGGCCACGACCGACCGCCAGAGATCCATGAAGCGGTCGGCAACCTGCGCCACGCACTGCACATGCACAGCGGCCGCTGGACACCGGAAGAAATCCAACGGGTCCGCGACTTGCTCAACCACACCGCCAAGGCCATCGCCTCCGGGCCGGCCGAAACTGTCAGGGAGACTTCCCATGAGTGACACCATCCACCGCGTCAACCACGAGATCCGCCAACGCCGCCTGCAGGTACTGCGGGTCACCGAGCTGACCCCACGCATGCGCCGCATCACCCTCGGCGGTGCCGAACTGCAAGGTTTCACCAGCGTCGGCAGCGACGACCATATCAAGCTGCTGTTCGCCGAAACGCCGCAGCAACAGCAGGCCATCGAGGCCCGTAATACGGGCCGGGACGGTGGCGCCCGCCCAACCATGCGCGAATACACGCCACGGCGCATCGACCTGGTGGCCAATGAACTGGACATCGACTTCGTGCTGCACGGTGACGGCCCTGCCTCCACCTGGGCCGCCCAGGCCACCCCGGGGCAAACCCTGGACATCGCCGGGCCACGGGCCTCGCTGGTGGTGCCGGATATGTTCGACAGCTACCTGCTGATCGGTGACGAAACTGCCATTCCGGCGATTGGTCGGCGCCTGGACGAACTGCCGGCTGGCCGCCAGGTACTGGCGGTGATCCAGATCGAAGACGAGCAGGAGCGCCAGCCGCTGCCGAGCAAGGCACAAGTCGAAGTCATCTGGGTGCGCCGCCAACAGGAAGATTTACTGGAATTGGTGAAGAACCTGACCTTGCCGCAAGGCCGGGTGTATGGCTGGGTGGCGCTGGAAAAAGCCCTGACCCGCCAGGCCAAGGCATTGCTGCTGGAGAAAGGCGTGCCTGAAGATGCGCTGAAGGCTGCGGCCTACTGGCGTGCCGACGGGACTGCGGACGACGAGTGATTGTTATCGCCTGTTCCGGCCCTTTCGCGGGCAAGCCCGCTCCCACAAGTACTCCACTGCCCTCAAGGGTTGGTGCAGTACTTGTGGGAGCGGGTTTACCCGCGAAGAGGCCTGCACGGGCTAAACAAATTTCCGCACCCCGCGCCACCGATCCAGCCCCAGCAATACCAGCCCAATCCCCCAGAACCCCGCCAGCACCCCCATGGCATTGAGCATCACCTGCCCATACCCCAGGCTCGCCACATCGATGAACGGGTAGGCATACACGCCAATCTCGCTCCCCCGCCACAGCGCATAGGCGAAGTACACCGCCGGGTACATCGCCCACACCGCCAGGTGCCATAGCCGCAGGCTGCCTTTGGGCACCTGGCACCACCAATACAAGGCATACAGCACCGGCATCACGTCGTGCAGCAACTCGTCCGCCAGCCACTGCCAGCCCTGCGGTTGCCACAAGTGACGCAGCAACACGCTGTAGGCCAGCGCCACCAGCACGATGCTGGCTGCCACAGCAGCACTCACCGAAGGCGACAGGAAAAAACGCTTGGCTCGGCCTTCACGACCGAACGCCGCATAACTGAGCACCGTCGCCACCAAGGTGTTGGTCAGCACGGTGAAATAGCCGAACACATTGATCAGGCCGCCAATCAGGCTGGCCTGTTCCTGCCAGCGCGCCAGCAGCACCAGGTACACCTGCACGGTCAGGCCGAACCAGCCCAGCAAGGCGATGCCGGTCAGCCAGGGGTGGCGCGGCATGTCAGGCCTTGCGCTGCAGCTTCACGTACAGCTGCTCGACCTTTTCCCGCGCCCACGGCGTCTTGCGCAAAAAAGCCAGGCTCGACTTGATGCTGGGGTTGCTCTTGAAGCAACGCACATCGATGCGCTCGGCCAGGCCCTGCCATTGGTAATGCGCCACCAGCTCGGTGAGGATCTGTTCAAGGGTTTTGCCGTGCAGCGCGTTGTGTTGGGCCGTGCTCATGCTGTGCTCCGTAGGAAAGATGCGCACCTTACACGAGTGTAGTGGCGGGTGGGGTGAGTCAGGTCGACAGAAAAAATGCTGGCCAGGGGCAAAACCTCTGTGCTGAAATAGTTATGTTATGTTGTAACACTATAAAAGCATCTGCCAAGGAACGCCCCATCCCCATGTTGTACGCACCGCTTCGCCTCTCCCCTCTTGCCGTCGCGCTCTGGCTGGCTGCGTCGCCCAGCCAGGCCGTGGAACTCGAACCCCAGGTCATCACCGCCAACCCGCTGGGCAACCGCCAGCTGGCCGCCCCCAGCACCGTGCTCGAAGGCGACGACCTGCTGCAACAACAGCACGGCAGCCTCGGTGAAACCCTGAACAAGCAGCCCGGTGTTGCCTCTACCTGGTTCGGCCCTGGCGCCAGCCGCCCGGTGATCCGCGGCCTGGACGGCGACCGCATTCGCATCCTGCGCAATGGCGTCGGCGCCCTGGATGCCTCGTCACTGTCCTATGACCATGCCGTGCCGCTGGACCCGGTCACCGTCGACCGCGTCGAGATCGTCCGTGGCCCGGCCGCCCTGCTCTACGGCGGCAACGCCATCGGTGGCGTGGTCAACACGTTCGACAACCGCATCCCGGATGCACCGATCGAAGGCATCCACGGTGCCGGTGAGTTGCGCTACGGCGGCGCCGACACCACCCGCAGCAGCGCCGGCAAGCTGGAGGCGGGTAACGGTGCCTTCGCCCTGCACCTGGATGCCAACAGCCGCCAGTTCAACGACCTGCGCATCCCCGGCTACGCCCGCAGTTCCAAGGTGCGTGACGCCGACGAGCCCGGCAGCAAACACCGCCTGGAAAACAGCGACGGCCGCCAGGACGGCGGTGCAGTCGGTGGTGCCTATCACTGGGATCACGGTTACGCCGGCCTGTCGTACAGCCGCTACGACAGCAATTACGGCTCGGTGGCCGAATCTGGTGTGCGCCTGGACATGAAGCAGGACCACTACGCCTTCGCCTCCGAGCTGCGCGACCTGGACGGCCCGTTCAGCTCCGTCAAGGTCGATGCTGGCTATACCGACTACGAACACAGCGAAATCGAAGAAGGCGAGGTGCACACCACCTTCAAGAACAAGGGCTACGAAGCACGTATCGAAGCCCGCCACCAACCGCTCGGGCCGGTGGAGGGGGTGATCGGTGCGCAGGTCAGTCGCAATGAATTCTCCGCCCTGGGCGAGGAAGCCTTTGTCCCACACACCAATACCGACAGCCTGGCGCTGTTCATGCTGGAGCAATGGCAGGCCACGGAACGGCTGAACCTGAGCCTGGGCGCACGCCTGGAGCACACCCGGGTAGACCCGGACGCCAAAGGCGACGAAAACTTCGTCGATGCCGACAGCGCCAGCAGCTTCAACGCCTTCAGCCTGTCCTCCGGTGCGGTGTACCAGCTCGACCCGGTCTGGTCGCTGGCCGCCAACCTCGGCTACACCGAGCGCGCCCCGACCTTCTACGAGCTGTATGCCAATGGCGCGCACGTGGCCACCGGGGCCTTTGAAGTGGGTGACGCCAGCCTGAACAAGGAAAAGGCCATTTCCGCCGACCTGGCACTGCGCTTCGACAATGGCACCCACAAAGGCAGTGTCGGGGTGTTCTACAGCCACTTTCGCAACTACATCGGGCTGATCGGCACCGGCAACCTGCGCGAGGGCGGGCATGACCACGACCATGGCGAGGATGACCACGACCACGATCATGACCACGAAGGTTTCCCGGAATACCAGTACCAAGGCGTGCGGGCGCGCTTCTACGGCATCGAGGCCCAGGACCGCTGGCAGCTGGTCGAGAACCGTTACGGCAGCTTCGCGCTGGAACTGTCCGGTGACTACACCCGGGCCAAGAACCTCGACAGTGGCGAACCGCTGCCACGTATCGCCCCGCTACGCCTGAACAGCGGCCTGGTCTGGGAACTGGACCGCTGGCAGGCGCGGGTCGATGTGCAGCATGCCGCGTCGCAGCACCGCAAACCGGCCAACGAAACCAGCACCGATGGCTACACCACACTGGGTGCAAGCGTTGGCTACCGCTTCGAGGTTGGCCAGAGCCAGTGGTTGGCGTTTGTGCGCGGCGAAAACCTGACCGACCAGACCGTGCGCTATGCCAGCTCGATCCTGCGCGACATCGCGCCGGCGCCGGGGCGTAGCGTGGAAGTGGGCCTGCGTACCACCTTCTGATTGCAAATGAGCCTCTGTGGGAGCGGGCGTGCCCGCGAAGAATCCAGCGCGGTGCATGGCACCGGCTCTGCCGGTGTTCGCGGGCACGCCCGCTCCCACAAGGATTTGGCAAACTTTAAGATTTGCCCAAGATAGTGCCTTCTACTCCTGTGCGCTCCCCTGCGCCCGCATGGACTATTGCCAGATCAGCAACAATCAACTGCGACAATTTGTCTTTTTTTCTTACAACTTCCGCTATATCCTCCCCGCCTGAAGCTGAATCGCTTCACTGAAACCATCTTGTCGCCATATCCATTGAAGGCCCGCCCTTCGATGCGCTTGCCGTTTTTTTCAATAATCAAAAGATAGCGCTATCTCATGCTCCAACTGCCCAAAACCTGTTACATCGGCCTTGCCCTCAGCGCCTTGGCGACACCCGCCGGCGCCAGCGAAATGTTTGCCAGCGACTCCCCATGGATGCTCGGCGACTGGGGCGGTACCCGCAGCGAATTGCTGGAAAAAGGCTACGACTTCACCCTTGGCTACACCGGCGAGATGGGCAGCAACCTGCACGGCGGCTACGACCACGACCATGCCGCCCGCTACAGCGACCAGTTCACCTTTGGCAGCCACCTGGACCTGGACAAGATCCTCGGCTGGCACGACACCGAATTCCAGCTGACCATCACCGAGCGCCACGGCGACAACATCAGCAACGACCGCATCAACGACCCCCGCGTTGGCGGCTTCACCTCGGCCCAGGAAGTCTGGGGCCGTGGCGAAACCTGGCGGCTGACGCAGATGTGGATCAAGCAGAAGTACTTCGATGGTGCGCTGGACGTGAAATTCGGCCGCTTCGGTGAAGGCGAAGACTTCAACAGCTTCCCTTGCGACTTCCAGAACCTGGCCTTCTGCGGCTCGCAGGTGGGCAACTGGGTAGGTGGCATCTGGTACAACTGGCCGGTCAGCCAGTGGGCGCTGCGCGTACGCTACAACCTCAGCGACGCGCTTTACACCCAGGTCGGCGTGTTCGAGCAGAACCCCTCCAATCTGGAATCGGGCAACGGCTTCAAGCTCAGCGGCAGCGGCACCCAGGGCGCGGTAATGCCGATCGAACTGGTATGGACCCCACGCATCCAAGGCCTGAAAGGGGAATATCGCGCCGGCTACTACTACAGTAATGCCAAGGCACAGGATGTTCTCAAGGACAGCAACGGCCAGCCGGCCGCCCTCAGCGGCGCCGCCTACCGCAGCAGTTCGAGCAAGCACGGCATGTGGCTCGGCGCCCAGCAGCAGGTGACTTCGCTGGCCTCCGACCAGTCGCGTGGCCTGAGCCTGTTCGCCAACGCCACGGTGCATGACAAGAAGACCAATGCCATCGATAACTATGTACAGGCAGGGCTGGTATACAAAGGGCCTTTCGACGCCCGCGCCAAGGACGACATCGGTTTCGCCCTGGCTCGCGTGCACGTCAACCCTGCCTACCGCAAGAACGCCCGCCTGGCCAACCAGGCCGCTGGCCTCTACGACTACGACAACCCCGGCTTCCTGCCTGTGCAGGACACCGAGTACAGCGCCGAGCTGTACTACGGCATTCATTTGGCCGACTGGCTCACGGTACGCCCCAACCTGCAGTACATCCGCCACCCGGGCGGGGTATCGCAGGTGGATGGCGCCCTGGTCGGTGGCCTGAAGATCCAGAGCAGTTTCTAACCCCCTTTTTGACCTGACGGAGAACCTACGATGAGCACTGAAGGTGCCAACCAAGGAAGCCGCTGGCTACCTCGCCTGATCGGCGCGCTGCTATTGCTGATGGGCCTGGCCCTGCTGGCAGGCGGTATCAAGCTGAGCCAGCTGGGCGGATCGCTGTACTACCTGATCGCCGGTATCGGCTTTGCCCTGTCGGGCATCCTGCTGCTGGCCCAGCGCCGCATTGCCCTGGGCCTGTACGGCCTGGTGCTGCTGGGCAGCACCGTATGGGCCCTGCTTGAAGTGGGCCTGGACTGGTGGCAACTGGTCCCACGCCTGGCCATCTGGTTTGCCATCGGTGTGGTGTTGCTGCTGCCGTGGGCACGTCGCCCGTTGATCGGCCCGGCCAGCAAAGCCAACACGGCACTGCTCGGCGTTGCAGTGGTGGCTTCGGGCGCCTGCGCCCTGGGCAGCCAGTTCACCCACCCGGGCGAAGTGTTCGGCGAACTGGGCCGCGAAAGCAGCGAAATGGCCAGCGCCGCCCCGGCCATGCCTGACGGCGAATGGCAGGCCTATGGCCGCACCGAGCATGGCGACCGCTATTCGCCGCTGCGCCAGATCACCCCGCAGAATGCCTACCGCCTGGAAGAAGCCTGGCGTATCCGCACCGGTGACCTGCCGACCGAAAACGACCCGGTGGAGCTGACCAACCAGAACACCCCGCTGAAGGTCAATGGCATGCTCTACGCCTGCACCGCGCACAGCCGCGTGCTGGCCCTGGACCCGGACACCGGCGCGGAAATCTGGCGCTACGACCCGCAGGTCAAGAGCCCGGTCGGCACCTTCAAAGGCTTTGCCCACATGACCTGCCGTGGCGTTTCGTACTATGACGAAAACCGCTATGTCAGCCGCGACGGCAGCCCGGCGCCGAAAATTACCGACGCCGGCCAGGCCGTGGCCCAGGCCTGCCCGCGCCGCCTGTACCTGCCTACCGCAGATGCCCGCCTGATTGCCATCAACGCCGACAATGGCAAGGTGTGCGAAGGCTTCGCCAACCAGGGCGTGATCGACCTCACCACCGGCATCGGCCCATTCACCGCCGGCGGCTACTATTCCACCTCGCCTGCCGCTGTCACCCGTGACCTGGTGATCATCGGTGGCCACGTCACCGACAACGAGTCGACCAACGAGCCGTCGGGCGTGATCCGCGCCTACGACGTGCACGACGGCCACCTGGTGTGGAACTGGGACAGCAACAACCCGGAAGACACCAAACCATTGGCTGCCGGCAAGATGTACAGCCGCAACTCGGCCAACATGTGGTCGATCGCCAGCGTCGACGAAGACCTTGGCATGATCTACCTGCCGCTGGGCAACCAGACCCCGGACCAGTGGGGCGCTGACCGCACCCCGGGCGCCGAGAAGTACAGCGCCGGCGTGGTCGCCCTTGACCTGGCCACCGGCAAGGCCCGCTGGAACTACCAGTTCACCCACCACGACCTGTGGGACATGGACGTCGGCAGCCAGCCGACCCTGGTCCACCTGAAGACCGACGATGGCGTGAAACCTGCGATCATCGTGCCGACCAAGCAAGGCAGCCTGTACGTGCTCGACCGCCGCGACGGTACGCCGATCGTGCCGATCCGCGAAATCCCCACCCCGCAAGGCGCTGTGAAGGGCGACCACACCTCGCCGACCCAGGCCCGCTCCGACCTCAACCTGCTCGGCCCTGAGCTGACCGAACAGGCCATGTGGGGCGCCACGCCGTTCGACCAGATGCTGTGCCGCATCCAGTTCCGCGAACTGCGCTACGAAGGCCAGTACACCCCGCCATCCGAGCAGGGTTCGCTGATCTACCCGGGCAACGTGGGTGTATTCAACTGGGGCAGCGTGTCGGTCGACCCGGTGCGCCAGCTGCTGTTCACCTCGCCCAACTACATGGCCTTCGTGTCGAAGATGGTGCCGCGCGAGCAGGTGGCCGAAGGCAGCAAGCGCGAAAGCGAGACCAGCGGCGTGCAGCCCAATACCGGCGCGCCGTACGCGGTGACCATGCACCCGTTCATGTCGCCGCTGGGCGTACCGTGCCAGGCCCCGGCCTGGGGCTATGTCGCCGCCATCGACCTGTTCACCAACAAGGTGGTGTGGAAGCACAAGAACGGCACCACCCGCGACAGCACCCCGGTACCGATCGGCCTGCCGGTTGGCGTGCCAAGCATGGGCGGTTCGATCGTTACCGCAGGCGGCGTCGGCTTCCTCAGCGGCACCCTCGACCAGTACCTGCGCGCCTATGACGTGAACAACGGCAAGGAACTGTGGAGTGCCCGCCTGCCAGCGGGTGGCCAGGCCACGCCGATGAGCTACACCGGCAAGGATGGCAAACAGTATGTGCTGGTGACTGCTGGCGGCCATGGCTCGCTGGGTACCAAGATGGGCGATTACATCATCGCTTACAAACTCGCGGAATAAAGCTACCGAGCCCCTCCTCAGGGGCTCATCCACCTGTACCGGCCTCATCGCCGGCAAGCCAGCTCCCACAGGTACACCACAGGCCTTGAAAGCTGTGGTGTACCTGTGGGAGCTGGCTTGCCGGCGATGAGGCCGGTACAGGCAAGCAAAGATGAAAGCCCTGCCTGCTGCTTTCATCTACCATTGAAACCCATTCCCCTGCGCCCCATCTAAGCACCATAGCCATTCACGCAGGTGCCCCATGAGCGACCAGCAGGATTTCCCGGAACACCCCGACGAACACAGCGAAGTCGAGCACACCACCCAGGCCGAAACCGGCCACGCCCTCGCCCTGCCCGGCCAGCAGCTGCCGGACAAGGTCTACGTGATCCCGATCCACAATCGCCCGTTCTTCCCGGCCCAGGTACTGCCGGTCATCGTCAATGAAGAACCTTGGGCAGAAACCCTCGACCTGGTGGCCAAGTCACCGGACCACTGCCTGGCGCTGTTCTTCATGGACACCCCGCCAGAAGACCACCGCCATTTCGACACCTCGGCCCTGCCGCAGTACGGCACGCTGGTCAAGGTGCACCATGCCAGCCGTGAAAACGGCAAACTGCAGTTCGTTGCCCAGGGCCTGACCCGGGTACGCATCCGCAACTGGCTCAAGCACCACCGCCCGCCCTACCTGGTCGAAGTCGAATACCCGCGCCAGTCCGCCGAGCCGACCGACGAGGTCAAGGCCTACGGCATGGCGCTGATCAACGCGATCAAGGAGCTGCTGCCGCTCAACCCGCTGTACAGCGAAGAGCTGAAGAACTACCTCAACCGCTTCAGCCCCAACGACCCGTCACCGCTCACCGACTTCGCCGCCGCGCTGACCTCGGCCACCGGTAACCAGTTGCAGGAAGTGCTCGACTGCGTGCCCATGCTCAAGCGCATGGAAAAGGTCCTGCCGATGCTGCGCAAAGAGGTGGAAGTCGCACGCCTGCAGAACGAGATCTCGGCCGAGGTGAACCGGCAGATCGGCGAACACCAGCGCGAGTTCTTCCTCAAGGAGCAACTCAAGGTCATCCAGCAGGAGCTGGGCCTTACCAAGGACGACCGCAGCGCCGACCTCGAACAGTTCGAGCAGCGCCTGGAAGGCAAGACCTTGCCGCCCCAGGCGCGCAAGCGCCTTGATGAAGAGATGGGCAAACTGGCCATTCTCGAAACCGGCTCGCCCGAGTACGCCGTCACCCGCAACTACCTCGACTGGGCCACCGCCTTGCCGTGGGGCGTCTACGGCAAGGACAAGCTCGACCTCAAGCATGCACGCAAAGTCCTCGACCAGCACCATGCCGGCCTCGACGACATCAAGGAACGCATCCTCGAATTCCTCGCCGTGGGTGCCTGGAAAGGCGAAATCAGCGGCTCGATCGTGCTGCTGGTGGGCCCGCCCGGGGTGGGCAAGACCAGTATCGGCAAGTCCATCGCCGAGTCGCTTGGCCGGCCGTTCTATCGTTTCAGCGTTGGCGGCATGCGTGACGAGGCCGAAATCAAGGGCCACCGCCGCACCTACATCGGCGCCCAGCCCGGCAAGCTGGTACAGGCCCTGAAAGACGTCGAAGTGATGAACCCGGTGATCATGCTCGACGAGATCGACAAGATGGGCCAGAGCTACCAGGGTGACCCGGCTTCCGCATTGCTGGAAACCCTCGACCCGGAGCAGAACGTCGACTTCCTCGACCACTACCTCGACCTGCGCCTGGATCTGTCCAAGGTGCTGTTCGTGTGCACCGCCAACACCCTCGACTCGATCCCCGGGCCGTTGCTCGACCGCATGGAAGTGATCCGCCTGTCCGGCTACATCACCGAAGAAAAACTGGCCATCGCCAAGCGCCACCTGTGGCCCAAGCAGCTGGAAAAGGCTGGCGTTTCCAAAACCAGCCTGAGCATCAGCGACAGCGCCCTACGCCTGGTGATCGAAGGCTATGCCCGCGAGGCCGGCGTACGCCAGTTGGAGAAACAACTGGG
The DNA here is from genome assembly GCF_000708715.2 of Pseudomonas putida W15Oct28. GTDB lineage: Bacteria > Pseudomonadota > Gammaproteobacteria > Pseudomonadales > Pseudomonadaceae > Aquipseudomonas > Aquipseudomonas putida_R. The sequence goes on from NZ_JENB01000007.1 coordinate 96,285, forward strand.
CAAGCTGGTGCGCAAGGCCGTGGTCAAGCTGCTGGAAAACCCCGCGGCCAAGCTGAAGATCGGCACCAAGGACCTGGAAGCCGCACTTGGCATGCCGGTGTTCCGCAGTGAGCAGGTACTGGCTGGCAAAGGCGTGATCACCGGCCTGGCCTGGACCAGCATGGGCGGCGCCACGCTGCCGATCGAGGCAACCCGCATCCACACCCTCAACCGCGGCTTCAAGCTGACCGGCAAGCTGGGTGACGTGATGAAGGAGTCGGCCGAAATTGCCTACAGCTACGTCAGTTCCAACCTCAAGCAGTTTGGCGGTGACCCTGGCTTCTTCAACGACGCGTTCATCCACTTGCACGTTCCCGAAGGCGCCACGCCCAAGGACGGCCCGAGCGCCGGCGTCACCATGGCCAGTGCCCTGTTGTCGCTCGCCCGCGACCAGGCACCGAAGAAAGGCGTGGCCATGACTGGCGAGCTGACCCTCACCGGCCAGGTGCTGCCAATTGGCGGTGTGCGCGAGAAGGTGATTGCGGCGCGCCGGCAGAAGATCTTTGAACTGATCCTGCCGGAGCCCAACCGCGGCGACTTCGAAGAACTGCCGGACTACCTGCGCGAAGGCCTGACAGTGCATTTCGCCAAGCGCTTTGCCGACGTGGCCAAGGTGCTGTTCTAACCTGCACCGGCCTCCTCGCGGCTAAAGCCGCTCCCACAGGAATATCACTGCCCTTGAAGCCAGTGGTATCCCTGTGGGAGCGGCTTTAGCCGCGAAGAGGCCGGTACTGACAACACAAAATCCCACCAGCATCGGTTATCCTCAGGCCATTGCCAGCCTCCGGAGCCAACATGACCGCCCCTCGTCTGCTCGTTCCCCTGAGCTTCGCCCTGCTTTCTGCCTGCGCGCAACAACCCACAGAGCCCGTCGAACTGGACGCCGAAAGTGAATGCCCAACGCGGCTGCAGGTAGGCCAGGCACTGACCCTGAGCTTGCCCAGCAACCCGTCCACCGGCTATCGCTGGCGTGTCGAAAACCCCGCCTCAAGCGTGTTGCGTAGCCTCGGCCAGGAGGTATACAGCGCCCCCGAAGAGGAAGACGTCGTCGGCAGCGCCGGTGTCTCCACCTGGCGCTTCCAGGCCAGCAGCACCGGGGATGCCAAACTGGTACTGGTCTACCAGCAGCCATGGGCCGCAGACGTCGCCCCAGTGCAAACCTTCGACTGCAAGGTTATCGTCCGCTGAGGGCGATCAACTGCGGTCATACATCAGCTGTACCACCTCCAGGTATTCGCAGAGGCCCTTCAGCGCGACCGTGGCGGCGTCCAGGTCCATCGTCGCATCGAGTTTCTCGGCCTGGGCCAGCCACTCCAACTCCACCTTGCGAAGCTCGTGTAGCCACTCATTCTTGAGTGGCACAAGGCCCGACAAAGCCTCCACCGCCGCCAGCTCATCCCGCGCCGCTTGCAAGGTTCGCTGCACCTGCCGCTGGTCGCCCAATGACTCCTCTATCTTTGCATCAAGCCGGGCACGGGCTTTGCCCAGGTCGCTGAATGTCCTGGCCCCATCCAGCGCATCAGCGTGGCTGGCGAGTTTTTGCGTCATGGCCTTGAGCAGACCGGCGTCGAGTTTCGGGTCGGTGATCAATCCCATCATGTGATCGATTTCGTCATCGCTCGGGATAAGGCCCTTCAGTGCGCTGGCAACCGAAGGCCTTTCGAACAACTCGATAGCCTGGGCAATATCTGCCCGCTGCGCTTGCAGCTGCACCAATCGTTGATCGAACGCGACCGCCTGTTCTTGAAGGCCGGCTGTTCGTGCTGCCAACGCCGCCACTGAGTCGACAAGGGCCGATAGCGAAAACAGCTCCAGCCGCAGGTTTTTCCTGGCCAGGCGCGCATGATGCTGGCTCAAGCGTTCCAGTACACTGGCAAGCCGGTGATGCGTATCGGCCCCTTCCTTGCCCGGCATGAAGTCCCGCTCGTCCAGCAACGCAATACCGCCTATCAGGCTCTCCTTGAACGCTCGCTCGACAGCCAGCAACAGTGTGCGCAGTTCATCCAGTTGCTCGCGCGCCGCTGGAAGCACTTTCATCTCCCAGCTTTCCATAAGCTGGAATATGTGCTCCTGTATATTTTGCATCTGTACAAAATCGGGTGTGACGTTTTGAATATTGGCAACATCCATGTCAGGCTTCCTCATACTCTTCAATCAGCTCATTGAATAACTCGGACAGCAGGTGGCAGATACTGCCTATCTTTGTCCACGGTTTGATAACCTCTGAAAAATCATGAACAAAGGATTCAAGCTGGGAGATCGTGCTCAGCTCTTTGGCTTCATTGACAGAGTTATTGGCATATGAGGCGAGGAACAACCACACATCGGCCAACCGCTTGGTCGCCGCCGAGAGGTCCTTGCACCTGAACTGCAAGTCTCTGACCAACGTCGAAACGCGCTCGAAGTCGTTCAAGGCAGGCGCCAACTTGCCCAGCGCACGCGCCAGCTCGTCGCGCCTTTCAATCAGCACATTCTTCGTGGCCCTGATGTTTTCTGCCTTGTGACCGAACACACCGCCGGTTATCACCAGGCCAATCGGCCCCAGCAAGATACCGGTGAACGCATAACCCACATTGGCATCGTACTCGGACTTCAACTGGTCGATCTGCTCGTCCCACTGGTCGAGCTGCCTGCGTTTTTCCAAGGTTTCCTCATGGGAAACCTTCTCTTCGAAGTGCTTTAACAAGCGTCCCATGCGCGGTTTGAGCTCACGCTTGATTTCATTGTTGAACCAGTTGGCGCGGGCGTCGACCTCATCGATACGCCGCCGGGTGGCTTCGATCCCCCTGACCAGCTCGGAAATGCCGAGTGTCAGCACACTGGCGATCTGCGCTTGCTCTTCTTCACTCAGCTCTGCGGTATAAACATCGTCGCCCTGCTCGGCCTTGCGTTTCTTGATCGCCATGAAAACGTCGCTGTTCTCAAGGTTTTCCAACAGGCTACTGCCACGCTGTACCAGGCTGTCGGCGAACAATTCAATTTCAGGCCCCAACTGCTTGATGCTGCGTTCCAGTATGTCCCATTCATAGGCATGCCGGTGCAGCGCCACATAAAGGTCGTAGACCATCGACGCCTCAATACCCAGGGCGGCATAATCGACCTCCCGCTCGATTTCTACCAGCGAGCGGGGTAAATGGTTTACGGTATTGACGTACTGCTTGATGACTTTCAAATTATCAGCCGTCAGCAAACTGCCAATTTGCTGAGCGCCGCCCAGCCGGCTTTCTATGAATGAAAAGTAGCGCTCTGGCAACATTTTCACCCTGGACACCGGGTCCAGCTCGTCTACGGATAGTTCTTCCTTCGCAGTTGCGCTATTCATCTTTCAACCCATGAATCCAATAAAGTAAAGGCAGTTGAAGTGCCCACCCGTCCTACACTGAATACATTCGCCGGGATAACTTAAACTTGTGGGAAAGTTCACTGCTTCCGGCATGAACGCTCCGACCCTGAAGCATTGCCATGGCAAGATGCGTGGCCTTTGGATAAAATGCGCCCCCGTTTCACCCTGTATCGAGCCTGCCGTGAGCAAACAACCCGACCGCCTTTTCTCCCAACCCCTGGAGCAGGTGCCCGACTTCGTCTTCAACGAAGACGTGGTGCGCGTGTTCCCGGACATGATCAAGCGCTCGGTACCCGGTTACCCAACCATCGTCGAAAACCTCGGCGTGCTGGCCGCCCGCTTCGCCCAGCCGCACACCGCGCTGTACGACCTGGGCGCGTCGCTGGGTGCAGTCACCCAGTCGCTGCGCCGCCACGTGCGCAGTGACGGTTGCCGGGTGATCGCGGTGGACAACTCTGCGGCGATGGTCGAGCGCTGCCGCCAGTACCTCACCGCCCAGGACTCGATGTTCCAGGAGCTACTGCCGGTGCAAGTGTTGGAAGGCGATATCCTTGCCCTGCCCTTCGAGCCCGCCTCGGTGGTGGCGATGAACTTCACCCTGCAATTCATCGCTCCCGACCAACGTCTGGAATTGCTGGCGCGCATCCGCCAGGCACTGCTGCCGGGGGGTGCGCTGATCCTTTCGGAGAAGCTGCGCTTCGCCGATGAGCAAGCGCAGGACCTGCTCAATGAACTGCACCTGGATTTCAAGCGGGCCAATGGCTACAGCGAACTGGAAATCGCCCAGAAGCGCAGCGCCATCGAAAACGTGATGCGCCCCGATACGCTAGAAGCCCATCAGGAACGCCTGCGCGCCGCCGGCTTCTCCAAAGTGGTGCCCTGGTTCCAATGCCTTAACTTCGCCTCGTTGATAGCCCTGCCATGATCGATCTGTCCCCCCTCGTCCGCCGCCTGGCGGGCACGCCCCTGGCTTCCTGGTCGCAAGGCCTGCAAGCGCAACTGGAAGCCAAGCTGGAGAAAGGCCACGGTGACCTCGACCGCTGGCGCGGTGCGCTCGATGCCCTGCCTGCACTGCAACCCAGTGAAATCGACCTGGTCAACGGGCTGCGCCTGGACTGCGATTGCGACGACGCAACCCGCGCGCAGATGCGCCAGGCACTGATGGGCCTGTCGCCCTGGCGAAAAGGGCCTTTCGATCTGTTTGGCGTACACGTAGACACCGAATGGCATTCGGACTGGAAATGGTCGCGGGTAGGCCCGCACCTGGACCTCAAGGGCAAACGCGTGCTCGACGTCGGCTGTGGCAACGGCTACTACCAGTGGCGCATGCTCGGCGCCGGCGCCGACATGGTGATCGGTGTCGACCCCAACTGGCTGTTCTTCTGCCAGTTCCAGGCCGTGCAGCAGTACCTGCCGGAGCTGCCGGCCTGGCACCTGCCCTTCGCCCTTGAAGAGCTGCCTGCCAACCTGGAAGGCTTCGACACGGTGTTTTCCATGGGCGTGTTCTATCACCGCCGTTCCCCCATCGAGCATCTGCTGGCGCTCAAGGACTGCCTGGTCAAAGGGGGCGAGCTGGTTCTGGAAACCCTGGTGATCGAGGGCGACGAAAACCAGGTGCTGGTACCTGAGGACCGCTACGCACAGATGCGCAACGTCTGGTACCTGCCGTCGGTACCGGCCCTGGCGCGCTGGTTGCGCCGTGCAGGCTTCAGCGATGTGCGTTGCGTCGATGTGAGCGTGACCAGCATCGAGGAGCAGCGCAGCACCGAGTGGATGCGCTACCAGTCGCTGGGCGACTTCCTCGACCCGAACGACCACAGCAAGACCATCGAAGGCCTCCCGGCCCCACGCCGCGCCACCCTGCTGGCGCGCAAATAAAAAAGGCGCCCGGCTGGGCGCCTGAATACACCTGCGGCGAGGAGCTGTCGCGTCGCAGGTGCTGTTACTTCAGTCCTTGGCCACCTCGCGGGCCTTCTCCTGCGCTTTGCGCTCACGTTCTGCAACGGCCTGTTGCTTGTCGCCGTGCAGGCGCTGCTGGTCTTCGCGGAATGCTTGCCAGAACTGCTTCGAGCGCTCCGCGCCGCCCTCGGCATAAACACTGGCACTGCCCAGGGCAAGTGTGGCCAACAGCAGGTATTTGGTCAGGTTCATCGTGGTTGCCTCGTGATAACCGATCAGACAGGGCCATCCTAGCGAGGCGCAGCTAACAGCAAGGTGAGGCGGGGATTACAGTCCTGCAATGTGGCCTTGTGTTGCCTGTCAGGGCCTCTTCGCAGCACAAGGCTGCTCCTACAGGATGCGCACAAATCTCAACGCTTTGTCGTATCTGTGGGAGCGGGTTTACCCGCGAAAGCGCCAGAACAGACAGCCAGATAACACCAGGATTACAAATCCGTTATCTGCGCCGCAGCCCCATAAGCATGCCGTAACATTCGGCTCCTTGACCCTGATGTCACTACAGGGTCGAGAATCGCCCCCTTTCATCACACCGAGCTCCCCATGCGCCTACTGATCATCGAGGACGAACTGCGTACCGCCGATTACCTGCAACAGGGCCTGCGCGAAAACGGCTACCTGGTCGACTGCGCCCACACCGGCACCGACGGCCTGCACCTGGCCCGCCAGCAGCCTTATGACCTGGTCATCCTCGACGTCAACCTGCCAGAACTCGATGGCTGGACCGTGCTGCAGCGGCTGCGCGCCGAGTCGGCCACGCGCATCATGATGCTGACCGCCCACGGCCGCCTGGCCGACCGGGTCAAAGGCCTGGACCTGGGTGCCGACGACTACCTGCTCAAGCCCTTCGAGTTCCCTGAACTGCTGGCCCGCATCCGCAGCCTGCTGCGCCGCAACGACCAGCAACTGCAGCCCAGCACCCTGCGCGTCGCCGACCTGGAGCTGGACCCAGGCCGCCACCGCGCCTACCGCGCCGGGCAGCGTATCGACCTGACCGCCAAGGAGTTCGCCCTGCTGCACCTGCTGATGCGCCAGACCGGTGAAGTGCTTTCGCGCACCCAGATCATCTCGTTGGTATGGGACATGAATTTCGACTGCGACACCAACGTGGTCGAGGTGTCGATCCGTCGCCTGCGGGCGAAGATCGACGACCCTTTCGACAACAAGCTGATCCATACCCTGCGCGGCGTAGGCTATGTAATGGAGGCCCGCGTTTGAAAAACGCCAGCCTGTCGCTGCGCCTGGGCCTGAGTGTGACACTGATGGGCGCCGCACTGGTGCTGCTGCTGGCCTGCCTGGCCGTGTTCGCCCTGGATCACGAGCTGGACAGCCGCGCACGCAAGGATCTGGCGCGCAAGATGCTGCAGGTCGAGCACAATCTGCGCGTCGATCTGCGCAGCGAGGACCTGGGCAGCCGCGCCCATCCACTGCTCGACCTGGTGATGGGGCATGACAACCTCAGCCTCAGCGTACTGGCCCTGGACGGCCGCCACCCGCACCTGCTCAGCCTGGGCCCGGCCCTGGAGTCGCGGGTGAGCGAGTTGCACACCGATGCCCGCCTGGCCTTTCACGCATGGCGCGACAGCAGCGGCAACCAGATCCTCACGGTGACCCGGCTGATGCGCCTGCGCGACAACACGCCGGTGAAGGTGATGATGTCGCTCAACCGCGCCGACGACAACGCCCTGCTGCAGGCCTACCTGCATTCGACCATGCTCGCCTTGCCACTGCTGCTGGTACTGATTGGGGCAGGCGCCTGGTGGCTGATGCAGCGCGGCCTGAAACCGCTGCGGCGCTTCCGGCGCATTGCCGGGCAAGTGTCGGCCCAGGACCTGCAGCATCGCCTGCCAGCTACCGGCCTGCCGCAAGAACTGGCGGAACTGGCCAGCAGCATCAACGTGATGCTCGACCGTCTCGATCAGGGCGTGAGCCAGTTGTCGCAGTTCTCCGACGACCTGGCCCATGAACTGCGCACCCCGTTGAGCAACCTGATGGGCAAGGCGCAGGTGACCCTGGCCCGTGAGCGGGACAATGCCAACTACCGGGAAGTGCTGGAAGACAGTATTGAGGAGCTGACCCGGCTCAACCGCATCATCAATGACATGCTGTTCCTCGCCCAGGTCAGCCAGCCGCAAACGCAGGTTGCATTGAAACCCTTGGCGCTGGCTGACGAAGCAGCGCGGGTTGTCGAGCTGTTTGCCTTCAGTGCCGAGCTGAAAGCGGTGGAGCTGCGTGTGCAGGGCTGGGGGACGGCATTGGGTGATCGGCTGATGTTTCAGCGGGCATTGTCGAACCTGTTGAGCAATGCCATCCGGCACAGCCCTGAGGGTGAGCGCGTCGATCTGAGGATTGAACGTTCTGGCAGCGAAGTATGGCTTTCGGTGGATAACCAGGGGCCTGGCATTGCAACAGAACACCAGTCGCGCTTGTTCGAACGGTTTTACCGGGTGGGCTCGGGGCGCTCGCGGCTGGAGGGCGGCACCGGGTTGGGGTTGGCGATCGTGAGGTCGATCATGCAACTGCATGGCGGGCGGGTCGAAGTGAACAGCAGCCCTTTGGGGCCTACCCGCTTCACCCTGGTGTTTCCTGCCGAGTAGTTGGCTGCCTGACCCGACCCTTTCGCGGGCTTGCCCGCTCCCACAGGGATTACACAAACCTCAAGGCCTGTGGGGTACCTGTGGGAGCGGGCAAGCCCGCGAAGAGGCCGGGACAGGCGAGCAATCAATCAGCGCGAAGCCGCCACGATCAGTGCTTTCATCTCAGCCACAGCAGCCTTGAAGCCAACGAACAAGGCATGTGCCACCAGCGCATGGCCAATGTTCAGTTCATTGATGCCCTTGATCGCCGCCACCGCTTCGACGTTGTGATAATGCAGCCCGTGGCCAGCATTGACGATCAGCCCCTGCCCCACGCCAAACACCACGCCATCAACAATACGCTGCAACTCCTCGGCCACTTCGGTCGGGGTTTCGGCATCGGCGTAACGCCCGGTGTGCAGCTCGATGGCTGGCGCACCCACCCGGCGCGAAGCCTCGATCTGACGCTCGTCAGCATCGATGAACAACGACACTTCGGCACCGGTGCGGGCCAGCCGCTCCACTGCTGCCTTGATCCGAGCCTCCTGCCCCGCCACGTCCAGGCCACCCTCGGTGGTCAGTTCCTGACGGGTTTCAGGCACCAGGCAGATGTGCGCCGGGCGGATCTTTTCGGCAAAAGCCATCATCTCTTCGGTGACGCCCATTTCGAAGTTCATGCGCGTCTGCAGCACATCCTTGAGCAGCACCACGTCGCGTTCCTGGATGTGCCGACGGTCTTCGCGCAGGTGCACGGTGATGCCATCGGCGCCCGCTTCCTCGGCGTCCAGGGCAGCCTTGACAGGGTCAGGGTAACGCGTGCCCCGGGCTTGGCGCAGGGTCGCCACGTGGTCGATGTTTACGCCGAGAAGCATGCGGTTGCTGTGAGTCACGAAAGGCTCTCCTGAAGGTTGAGCCCCACAGCATACGTCGTGATCAGCGCTTGCGAAACAGTTCCCGGCTGACCAACGGTTTTGCGCCCAAGTGAACCGCCAGTGCCTGGCGCATCAGACGCTTGGCCGCGAGCAAAGCGCCTGGGGTGTCCCAGTCGGCGTCGGCCAGGGCCAACAGTTCGATGCCGCGGAACAGGCCGGGTTGCACCAGTTCGACCCGCTCCAGGCCGGCATCCACACGCAAGCGATATAGGCCGTCGGCCGCGATGGGTTGGTCGTTGACGTCATGGTTCAAGGAGAACGCATAACCGAGTTCGTCCAGCAGCCGCCATTCGAACGAGCGCAGCAGCGGCTCCAGTGGGCGCCCGGCGGCCAAGGCCTGCAGGGTAAGGGCGTAGTGCTCGAACAGGGCCGGGAACGGCGCTTCGGCGGGCAGCAGGCGCATGAGCAGTTCATTGAGGTACAACCCGCTGAACAGGGCATCGCCGTGCAGCCAGGCGGCGATGCCGGCGCTGTCCATCCGCCCGACATTCTTCAGCTCGCCACGCCCGCGCAGCTCCACCTCAAGCGGCACGAACGGCCGTACCAGGCTGCCGCCCTTGCCACGCGCACGCCGCAGTACGGCGCGCATGCGGCCCTGCGGCGTGAAGAAGTCCACCAGCGCGCTGGTTTCCTTGTAGGCACGGCTGTGCAGCACGTAGGCGGGTTGGCCGACTGGTTGTTCCATAAACAATCTCGAGAAGCCCCAAACAACTGTGGGAGCGGGTTTACCCGCGAATGCGGTGGTGGCCCCACTGACGCATTCGCGGGTAAACCCGCTCCCACAGAGTAACCTGAGCCGCCAGGTAGTTTTACAGGTCGCCGTAGCCCAGCGAGCGCAGGGCGCGCTCGTCGTCGGACCAGCCGCCTTTCACCTTGACCCACAGGTTGAGCATGACCTTGGAGTCGAACAGCACTTCCATGTCCTTGCGCGCCTCGGAACCGATGCGCTTGATGCGCTCGCCCTTGTCGCCAATGATGATTTTTTTCTGGCCGTCGCGCTCGACCAGGATCAGCGCGTGAATATGCAGCACATGGCCCTGCTGCTTGAATTCTTCAATTTCCACGGTGATCTGGTACGGAAGCTCAGCACCCAGTTGGCGCATGATCTTCTCGCGCACCAGTTCGGCGGCCAGGAAGCGGCTGCTGCGGTCGGTGATCTGGTCTTCCGGGAAGAAGTGATCGTTCTCGGGCAGGTGCTTGGCGATCTGTGCTTCCAGCGCTTCGAGGTTGTGCCCCTGCTGCGCAGAAATCGGCATGACTTCGGCGTTTGGCAGTTGCTCCTGCAGCCACTGCAGGTGCGGGATCAGCTCGGCCTTCTCTTCCATGCGGTCGGTTTTGTTGACCGCGATGATCAGCGGGCCGGTCACGTACTGCACGCGCTCCAGCACCAGTTGGTCCTCGTCGGTCCACTTGGTGCGGTCGACCACGAAGATCACCACGTCGACGTCCTTCAGGGCTGCCGAGGCGTTGCGGTTCATGTAGCGGTTCAAGGCTTTGTCGTTGGCCTTGTGCATACCGGGGGTGTCGACGTAGATCGCCTGCACATCACCTTCGGTCTTGATACCGAGCATGTTGTGGCGGGTGGTCTGCGGCTTGCGCGACGTGATCGCCAGCTTCTGGCCCAGGATGTGGTTGAGCAAGGTCGACTTGCCCACGTTGGGGCGGCCGACGATGGCCACGTAGCCGCAGCGAGTCGGGTTGTTATCAGTCATTGCCATTCTCCACGCCCAGGGCGATCAGTGCAGACGCGGCAGCGACTTGCTCGGCAATACGCCGGCTAACGCCCTGACCACGACTCTTGTTGTTCAGCAGCACGACTTCGCATTCGACGAAGAACGTACGGCAGTGCGGTTCACCCTGGATATCCACTACTTCGTAACGCGGCAGCTCACAGCTGCGCGATTGCAGGAATTCTTGCAGGCGGGTTTTCGGGTCCTTGTTGGTGTCGACCAGGGTCAGGCCTTCGAACTCGTCGGCCAGCCAGGCCAGGACGCGCTCCCGGGCCGTGTCCATGTCGGCGTCCAGGTAGATGGCACCAATCAGTGCCTCCAGGGCGTCGGCCAGGATCGACTCGCGACGGAAACCGCCACTTTTGAGCTCACCCGAACCCAGGCGCAGGTATTCGCCCAGGTCAAAACCACGGGCCAGGCGGGCCAGGGTCTCGCCCTTGACCAAGCGCGCGCGCAGGCGCGACAGCTGGCCTTCGCGGGCCTGCGGGAAGCGCTCGAACAGCGCTTCGCCGGCCACGAAGTTGAGAATGGCGTCACCGAGAAACTCCAGGCGCTCGTTATTGCGCCCGGCGTAGCTGCGATGGGTCAGCGCCAGGACCATCTGATCCTGATTCTTGAAGGTATAACCGAGCTTTCGCTCCAGATGGGCAAGGGAGGCACTCATGCAACCACCCGCTTGATGTTCAACGCGTTGTTCAAATCAACATCCTGAAAGACTGTTTGGCTGTGGCCCGCCGCCGTATGCGACGAATCTCCCGATCCCTGAGAACACAGCCTATGTCAGAAATGCATTCGGCGCTGTCTGCTGGACAGCGCCGATGGGTATCAATGGATCAGGCCGACCCGCGACAGGTTGGGCAGGTGGCTGAGCTTGGGCTCTGGCCAGCTCATCCACACCGCAAAGGCCTTGCCGACGATGTTCCGGTCCGGAACCATGCCGTGCAGTTCCTTGGGGATGTTCGGATCATCCCAGTAACGGCTGTCATTGGAGTTGTCGCGGTTGTCGCCCATCATGAAGTAATGGCCTGCCGGCACGGTCCACTGCTGGTCCGGCGGCATGCGATAACGGCTCATTTCCTTGCGGATCAGGTGTTCGGCCTCGCCGAGCTTTTCCTTGTACAGCTCGGCGCTGCCCAAGGTGCCCGGCTCGGTGCCCACCAGTTGTTCGGCAATCGGCTGGCCGTTGACGAACAACCGCTTGTCGTTGGTATAGCGGATCTGATCGCCCGGCAGGCCGACCACTCGCTTGATGTAATTGACGTTCGGGTCGCTCGGATAGCGGAACACCATTACATCACCGCGTTGCGGGTCACCCACCTCGATGACCTTCTTGTCGATCACCGGCAGGCGAATACCGTACGAGAACTTGTTCACCAGGATGAAATCGCCCACTTCCAGGGTCGGTTTCATCGACCCCGAAGGGATCTGGAACGGCTCGACCAGGAATGAACGCAGCACCAGCACGATGAACAGCACCGGAAAGAACGATTTGCCGTACTCGACCAGCAACGGTTCCTTGTTCAGGCGCTCGACAACGGCCATCTCGGGCTGGCTGACGCTGCCCTGATAGTTGGCGATAGCCGAACGCCGGCGCGGGGCCAGGAACAGCAGGTCGATCAAGCCCAGCAGACCGCAGACGAAGACGGCGATGACTAGCAACAGCGGGAAATTTAGCGACATAGGACCTAGCTATCCAACCTGAGCACGGCGAGGAAGGCTTCTTGTGGAATTTCCACGTTGCCTACCTGTTTCATGCGTTTCTTACCGGCCTTCTGCTTCTCCAGCAGTTTCTTCTTACGGCTGACGTCACCACCGTAGCACTTGGCCAGTACGTTCTTTCTGAGCGCCTTGACGGTTGTCCGCGCAATGATCTGGCCGCCAATGGCTGCCTGGATCGCCACGTCGAACATCTGCCGAGGGATCAGTTCCTTCATCTTCTCGGTCAACGCACGGCCTTTGTAGGCCGCGTTGTCGCGGTGCACGATCAATGCCAGGGCATCGACCTTGTCGCCGTTGATCAGTACGTCCAGTTTGACCAGGTTGGCCGACTGGTAGCGATCGAAATGATAATCCAGCGAAGCATAGCCGCGGCTGGTGGACTTGAGACGGTCGAAGAAGTCCAGGACCACTTCGTTCATCGGCATGTCGTAACGCACCTGCACCTGGCTGCCGAGGAACTGCATGTCACGCTGCACGCCACGCTTCTCGATGCACAGGGTAATGACGTTACCCAGGTGTTCCTGCGGTACCAGGATGGTCGCGGTGACGATCGGCTCGCGGAAGTCGGTCACAGCCGAGACATCCGGCAGTCTTGACGGGTTATCGACGATGATGGTTTCGCCGGTCTTGAGCTCGAGCTCGTAGATCACGCTAGGTGCGGTGGTGATCAGGTCCAGGTCGTATTCGCGCTCCAGGCGCTCCTGGATGATCTCCATGTGCAGCATGCCGAGGAAACCGCAACGGAAGCCAAAGCCCAGGGCGTCGGAGCTTTCCGGCATGTACTGCAGCGACGAGTCGTTCAGGGTGAGCTTCTGCAAGGCGTCGCGGAAGTCTTCGAAGTCGTCGGAGCTGACCGGGAACAGGCCGGCGTAAACCTGTGGCTGGATTTTCTTGAAGCCCGCCAGCACTTCGACCTCGGGGGTCGTGTTCAAGGTCAGGGTGTCACCCACCGGCGCACCGTGAATGTCTTTGATGCTGGCGATGATGAAGCCTACTTCGCCGGCTTTCAGATCAGCGGTCTGGGTGTGTTTCGGGGTGAACACGCCCACGCTGTCGACCAGGTGCACCTTGCCGGTGGACTTGACCAGAATCTTGTCGCCCTTCTTGACGCGGCCCTGGCGCACACGCACCAGCGAGACCACGCCCAGGTAGTTGTCGAACCAGGAGTCGATGATCAGCGCCTGCAGGGGCGCGTCGATTTCGCCTACAGGCGCCGGGATGGTTTGCACCAGGCGCTCGAGCACCTCGTCCACGCCCATGCCGCTCTTGGCGCTACAGGCCACGGCGTCAGTGGCGTCGATGCCGATGATCTTCTCGATCTCATCCTTGACGCGGTCCGGGTCGGCCTGGGGCAGGTCCATCTTGTTCAGGACCGGCATGACTTCCAGGCCCTGCTCGATGGCGGTATAGCAGTTGGCCACGGACTGGGCTTCAACGCCCTGACCGGCGTCCACCACCAGCAGTGCCCCTTCACAGGCCGCCAGCGAGCGCGAGACTTCGTAGGTGAAGTCGACGTGGCCGGGGGTGTCGATGAAGTTCAGCTGGTAGGTCTTGCCGTCTTGCGCCTTGTAGTGAAGCGTGACGCTGTGGGCTTTGATGGTAATCCCGCGTTCGCGCTCCAGGTCCATCGAATCAAGCACCTGGGCTTCCATTTCGCGCGCCGACAGGCCACCGCACATCTGGATGAAACGGTCGGCCAGCGTCGACTTGCCATGGTCGATGTGGGCGATGATGGAGAAATTGCGGATATGACTCAAATCACTCACGGGTCAACACTCGAAAAGGCTGCGAGCCGGGACGCCCGCCGAAAAATAGCCGGGAATTGTACCTCAAGCAGCAGGGATATGGGAGATTCCTCTATCGGGCTGTACCGCGCTTTGGCGCCCGCAATTGTGAATTTTCATGAAAAAGGGCAGCCGTAGCTGCCCTTCCCTGCCTGCAAAACCGCTTATTCAGCGAGCTTGAAGGTGATGAAGCTGGCACGCCCCTGACGCAGCACGCGCATGGACACCGAGCGATTCTTCGGCAGTTCCTTGGCGATTTCGGTGAATTCCTTGGCCGAACCGATGGCCTGGTTGTTCAGGTGGCTGATGACGTCACCCGGGCGCAGGCCGATCATCGCTGCCGGGCCATCCTGCACTTCCTTGATAACCACGCCACCCTTGAGTTCAAGGGACTTTTTCTGCTCGGCGGTCAGGTCGGCCACCGAAACGCCCAGGCGGTTGCTGCTACGCTCGGCGCTGCCTTCGGCACCGGCACCGATGTCGGCATCGTCATCCGGCATCGCGCCGACCCCCACATCCAGGGTCTGGCGCTTGCCGTTGCGGATGATCTCCAGCTTGGCTTTTTCGCCGTCCTTGAGGCTCCCGACCAGGTGCGGCAGGTCGGCCGACATGACGATCGGCTGGCCGTTCATGCTCAGGATCACGTCACCCACCTGCAGGCCACCTTTGGCTGCCGGGCCGTTTTCCAGTACCTGGGCCACCAGCGCACCTGCCGGTTTGTCCAGGCCGAAGGATTCGGCCAGGTCCTTGTTGACCTCCTGAATCACCACGCCCAGCCAGCCGCGGCTGACCTTGCCGTCTTTCTTCAACTGGTTGGACACATCGATCGCCACATCGATCGGGATGGCGAACGACAGGCCCATGAAGCCACCAGAACGGGTGAAGATCTGCGAGTTGATACCCACCACTTCGCCCTTCATGTTGAACAGCGGACCGCCCGAGTTACCCGGGTTGATGGCCACGTCGGTCTGGATGAACGGCACATAGGTTTCGTTAGGCAGCGTGCGGCCCTTGGCGCTGACGATACCTTTGGTCACCGAATGGTCGAAGCCGAACGGCGAACCGATGGCCAGCACCCACTCGCCCACCTTGAGCTTCTCGGAATCACCCAGTTTCACGATCGGCAGGTTCTTGCCTTCGACCTTGAGGAGGGCCACGTCGGTACGCGGGTCGGTGCCGACCAGTTTGGCCTGCAGCTCGCTGCGGTCCGACAGGCGGACGATGATTTCGTCGGCATCGGCCACTACGTGGTTGTTGGTCAGCACGTAACCATCGCTGGAAATGATGAAGCCCGAACCCAGCGATTGCGCCTCACGCTGGCGGTCGCCACGCGGCGAGCGCGGCTGCTGCGGCATGTTGCGCTCGAAGAATTCGCGGAACATCGGCGGCAGGCCTTCCAGGTCCGGCATCTGCCCAGCGGCAACGCGACGGTCCGGCAGCTTCTGCTTGGTACTGATGTTGACCACTGCCGGCGAGGCCTGCTCTACCAGCGTGGTGAAGTCGGGCAGGGCTTCCTCGGCCTGGGCGGTGAGCACCTGGCCAAGCATCAGCACGGCGGCGAACATCGATAGGTAGGATTTCAAGCGTGGTGTTGACATACGACTCCCGTCACAACGAGCGGTAGTTTAGAAAGGCCCCTGCACAAAGCAGGAAAGGCCAGGCTCCAAGAAGCCTGACCTATAGAAAATTTGCCAGTAGATTGCAAATGACAATGCTTTAATTTCATTTCAGGCGTATATCCGTTCGCCTCGGCATTGCCCGCAAAAGCGCACCATTACTGGCGCGCCTGGGCATCCTGTGGGCGCATCGACAATGCGACGCGTTCTGCCGTACCCAGCGGAATTTCGCCGACCACGGTGACGATCACCTTGCCCTTGGGCGTGTTCAGGCGCCGCGAAACCGCCGAGGTCGGGCCAAGCTGGGTACGCACATCGGTCCCGGCATCGTCCTTCACGGGCTCAAGAAACACCGAGAAGCGCGCCAGGCCATCGTCGTACATCAGGCTACTGACCGTGCTGTCACGCTTGGGGTCACGCCTTACCGAGCTGTTGACCAGCTCGAACCCTGGCGGGAGCCAGTCCGAGCGCCAGCCGGCGACACTGTCATTGCTGGCAGGGGCGACATGCTGCACCGGCTTGCAGGAAGCACTGGGGCGCAGGTCATCGTCACTGGGCGGCTTGGTGGTATCGAGGCGAGTCATCTGGAAGCGCTCCAGCAACTGCCCTTTGTCGTTGAGCATCAACGAGCGAAGCGGCAGGCCAGTGTTGCGGTCCAGGTGCAGTTCGAAGGCATAGCGGTGCTGGTCGCGGGGCGTGAGCGTCACGATCACGGCATCGCGCCCGGCGACCCGTGACTTGCCCGCCACGCTCAAATCGTACCAGCCCATCAGTTTCAGTGGATCAAGCACACGCTGAGCAGCATCCGCAGGGGTAGTCACACCGCTGACCAAAGCCCCACTGACGCACTCCACCTTGCCATCCACGCGCAGGATTTCCTGGGCGGCGCCATCGAGCTGCAGCAGCCGCTCGCTGACCTTGCCGTCCTCGACCCTGTGCCAGATATCGTGGGAAGAAAAGCTACCGTTGCGTTCGTAGACGAACGAGCCCTGATAACTCTGCTTTTGCTCGGCTTGTGCCAGCTTGTTAAGCCACTCGCTCGCCTGGGGCGAGGAGTTTGCTGCCAATGCCGGCACAGTCATGCAGCTGCCAATCAGCAGCGACAGAAGAGGTAGCGCGCGCATGATCCTCCTTACTTAGCGGGGTTTCCCATGCTGGCGGCACGGGCGTACGGCAGGGCAGTCTCAGTGCCTTGGAGTGCGGACTCCTGGGCATGCTGACGCAGGTAGCCCGGCAAACGCTGATCCCAGCCAGCCTGGTTTTGCAGCACGCCGTTGGCCATCGGCCCGGTCGGTTGCTCACTGCTTTCACTATAGCCTGCCAAAACGGCCGGACCCTGAGTTTGTGGCATGCTCAGGCCCTGTTGTGCAGGCTGCTGCGAAGCCAGCTCGGCGCCGGTGATTTCGTCCTGGTTGTACATCCGCACGCCTGCCAGCACCGCAACGGTGACCGAGGCGGCAACCGCCAGGCGAGCGACGCTGCGCCACGGGCCCTTGTTGGCCTTGGCTGGCACGGCTTCGTCAGCCAGCGCCGCAGACACCGCCGAGGCGATATCCAGGTTGGGCAGCAGCAGCTCCTTGTGCATGGCTGCACGGGCTACCTGGTAACGCGACCAGGTGGCACGGGTTTCGGCGTCGTCCACGGCGCTCAGCACCCGACGCAGTTCCAGTTCGTCCGCTTCGTTATCCATCACCGCGGACAGCGATTCCTGCAAAGCTTCACGACTCATGGCGGTTCCTCTCTTGGCTGTCGCCGCTGTCTCAGGTTTCCTGCAACAACGGCTGCAGGGCTTTGTCTATGGCCTCCCGAGCGCGGAAGATTCGAGAGCGCACGGTACCCACCGGACATTGCATGACGCTCGCAATGTCTTCGTAACTCAGGCCGTCAAACTCGCGCAGGGTCAATGCCGTACGCAGGTCTTCGGGCAGTTGCTGGATGGTGCGATGGACAGTGCCTTCGATTTCATCCCGCAACAACGAGCGCTCTGGGGACTCGAGATCCTTGAGGCCATGATCGCCGTCATAAAACTCCGCATCCTCGGAGCTCACATCGCTGTCTGGCGGCCGTCTTCCACGGGACACCAGGTAGTTCTTCGCCGTGTTGATGGCGATGCGGTACAGCCAGGTATAAAACGCACTGTCACCGCGGAAATTGCCAAGCGCACGGTAGGCCTTGATAAAGGCTTCCTGTGCTACGTCCTGGGCCTCGTGGGTATCGTGAACGAACCGCACGATCAACCCGAGAATCTTGTGCTGATACTTCAGCACCAACAGATCGAACGCTCGCCTGTCACCGCGCTGCACGCGCTCGACAAGCTGCTGATCCTCTTCCTGGGTTAGCATGAACACTCCTCAGTGAACTCGAAGGAGCGGTGCAACACCCATCGATCAGGCTTGCAACCATAGACTCGGGCTTTACGCAAAAGTTCTCCCCTCCAAGCAAGTTTCCTGCAGCCCTTGGTCGGCTTGCACGGAAGACGCGGCGCGGTCACGGCCGGCTACGTCGATAATCAGGTTTCGAATACGCAAGGACAACCCGGTCAGGCGTGCCGCCCCTGCGTCGCCGCGGCAAATTGTGACGTGCGGGCAACCTTCATAGGATTTCCGGCCATGTCGGAAAGTTCCCACAAAGGTTGTCGCGCGCCTCGGTAAGTGGCCAAGTGGCATGGAAATTGGCCACCTCGGGCTGCTATAAAGGCAACCTGGCCAAGTTTAACGATAGTTTCACAATGCCATCTGCGCGTGACTATTGTGCCGCGCCCCCTCTAAAGATTACTAGTGTCCCGACATGAGCCAACAATTCCAACATGATGTCCTGGTGATCGGCAGCGGTGCCGCCGGTCTCAGCCTGGCACTGAACCTTCCCAGCCACCTGCGCGTTGCCGTGCTCAGCAAGGGCGACCTGGCCAACGGCTCGACCTTCTGGGCCCAGGGTGGGGTCGCGGCGGTGCTGGACAATACCGATACCGTGCAGTCGCATGTCGAGGACACCCTCAATGCCGGCGGCGGCCTGTGCCATGAAGATGCAGTGCGTTTCACCGTCGAACACAGCCGTGAAGCCATCCAGTGGCTGATCGAGCAAGGTGTGCCCTTTACCCGCGACGAGCACTCCAGCGTTGACGATGGCGGCTTCGAATTCCACCTCACCCGTGAGGGCGGCCATAGCCACCGGCGCATCATCCACGCCGCCGACGCCACTGGCGCAGCCATCTTCACCACGCTGCTGGAGCAGGCGCGCCGGCGCCCGAACATCCAGTTGCTGGAGCAGCGCGTGGCGGTCGACCTGATCACCGAACGCCGCCTGGGCCTGCCTGGTGAGCGCTGCCTGGGCGCCTACGTGCTCGACCGCAACACGGGTGAGGTAGACACCTTTGGCGCGCGTTTCACCGTGCTGGCCACTGGCGGTGCAGCCAAGGTCTACCTCTACACCAGCAACCCCGATGGTGCCTGCGGTGACGGCATCGCCATGGCCTGGCGGGCAGGCTGCCGGGTGGCGAACCTGGAATTCAACCAGTTCCATCCGACCTGCCTGTACCACCCGCAGGCCAAGAGCTTCCTGGTCACCGAAGCCTTGCGCGGTGAGGGTGCGCTGCTGCGCCTGCCCAATGGCGAACGCTTCATGCCACGCTTCGACCCGCGCGAAGAGCTGGCCCCGCGCGACATCGTGGCCCGCGCCATCGACCACGAGATGAAGCGCCTGGGCGTTGACTGCGTGTACCTGGACATCACCCACAAGCCGGCCGATTTCATCATGGCCCACTTCCCCACCGTGTACGAGCGCTGCCTGGCCTTTGGCATCGATATCACCCGCCAGCCGATCCCGGTCGTACCGGCGGCGCACTACACCTGTGGCGGGGTGATGGTCGACGATCGCGGCCACACCGATGTGCCAGGCTTGTACGCCATCGGCGAAACCAGCTTCACCGGCCTGCACGGTGCCAATCGCATGGCCAGCAACTCGCTGCTGGAATGCTTTGTCTATGGCCGTGCTGCCGCTGCCGACATCGAGGCGCACCTGGAACAAGTGGCCATGCCCAAAGCGCTGCCCGGCTGGGACGCCAGCCAGGTTACCGACTCGGACGAGGACGTGATCATCGCGCACAACTGGGACGAGCTGCGGCGCTTCATGTGGGACTACGTGGGTATCGTGCGTACCAGCAAGCGCCTGCAGCGGGCCCAGCACCGCATTCGCCTGCTGCTGGACGAAATCGACGAGTTCTACAGCAACTACAAGGTCAGCCGGGACCTGATCGAACTGCGCAACCTGGCGCAGGTGGCCGAACTGATGATCCTGTCGGCCATGCAGCGCAAGGAAAGCCGTGGGCTGCACTACACCCTGGACTACCCGGGCATGCTCGACGAGGCCAAGGACACCATCCTCAGCCCGCTCTGAAAATAGTGTCGCGACCTTCGCGGGCTCGCCCGCTCCCACAGGATTTTCACTGCCTTGCAACCTTGCGCAGTACCTGTGGGAGCGGGCAAGCCCGCGAAGAAACCTACCGGGTTTTGATCTATGCCCGGCTCACCTCAGCCCAGCGCCGTCGGCTGAACTTCAAACGCACCCGCAAGCGCCGATGCTCATCAGCCCCCTGCGCATCCTGCGGTATGCACTGGCTCTGCCCCAGCCATCGCCCCGCCCGCTCAAAGCGCAATACCACCAGCCGCGGCAACGCCACGCTGTCCCGGCACAGCCGCACCGGTTGCCAGCCACGGGCACGGCTGAACACCTGCCAGCCGCGCACATCGCGGCGCAGGCCAACAACGGCATGCTCATGGGTCAACAGGATTCGTCGGGGAATGGCCCAGCCAGCGTGGGCGATACAGGCGGCGACGATGGAAAGGGCCAGCCAATCAGGCAACGTGCTCGCCCATACGGCAAGCCACGCCAGCACCTGGCAAGCCAGGTAGGCCGCTAGCAGCAGGCGCGAGCCTTGCCAGCGGCACTCGAAACACTCACTTGGGCTGGACACGGTCCAGGATGATGCGGACCATGCGTTGCAGCTCCGGGTCTTCGGACTCGTTGCGCTCCATGAACCAGCCGAACATGTCCTGGTCCTCGCAGCTCAAAAGACGCACGTACAGTTCGCGGTCGGTCTCATTGAGGGTGGAGTAGACTTCCTGGGTGAAAGGCACCAGCAGTACGTCCAGTTCCAGCATGCCGCGGCGGCTGTGCCAGAAAAGCCGGTTGAGTTCAGTTTGTTCGACCATGGGGCCCTCCTCGAATGGCCCGCCAGTATACAGCCCGGCGAGCGCAGCGACACCGGGCGTTGGTCTAGTCACCTACCTATTTTGTTACCGGCGTTCTATGATGGCCGCCAGTCTTTAGCCACCGCGATGACCCATGGCCGATTCCGCTTTCTTCTGCCCCCTGTCCCACGAGGGCATCCTCGCCGTCCGCGGCTCCGATGCAGGCAAGTTCCTGCAAGGCCAGCTGACCTGCAACATCAACTACCTCAGCCAGGAACACGCCAGCCTGGGCGCCCGCTGCATGGTCAAGGGGCGCATGCAATCGAGCTTCCGCATCTTGCCCGAAGGCAACGGCTACCTGCTGGCCATGGCCAGCGAACTGCTTGAGGCGCAACTGGCCGACCTGAAGAAGTACGCTGTGTTCTCCAAGGCCACGCTGACCGATGAAAGCGCCGCCTGGGCACGCTTCGGGCTGCAAGGCGGTGACGCTGCGCTGCAGGCACTGGGGTTCGACGTGCCCGCAGGCGCTGGCAGCACCGTGCGCCATGAAGGCCTGATCGCCATTGCCGTGTCCGAGGGGCGTGTGGAGCTGTGGGTACCGGCGGAAAACGCCGATACGGTACACCAGGCCCTCGCCGGCGCGCTGCCTGAAGGCAGCCTGAACGACTGGCTGCTTGGCCAGGTGCGTGCCGGTATCGGCCAGGTCATGGGGCCGACCCGTGAGCTGTTCATCCCCCAGATGATCAACCTGCAAGCCGTCGACGGCGTCAGCTTCAAGAAAGGCTGCTACACCGGCCAGGAAATCGTCGCCCGCATGCAGTACCTGGGCAAGCTCAAACGCCGCCAGTACCGACTGGCACTGGACCAGCAGGCCATTCCGGCCCCGGGTGCCGAGATCTTCTCGCCCACCCATGGTTCGTCGGTCGGTGAAGTGGTCATTGCTGCCGGCAACGGCGCCGGCTGCGAACTGCTGGCGGTGCTCAGCGCCGACGCGGTGGCAGACGACAACCTGCACCTGGGCAGCCTCGAAGGCCCGCGCCTGCAGGTACTGACCCTGCCCTACGAACTGGACCGCGACCGGGAAATCCAGCGCTGACCAGCCTGCCCCGCCCTCGTGGCGGGGCCGCACCACCACTGCGGTAGACACGACCATGAACAAGCTGGCCGAGATGGTTCAAGCACAGTTGCTCGATGCCATCGAAAAGGATGACCTGGTCTTGCCGACCCTGCCCGAGGTTGCCCTGAGCATCCGCGAAGCGGCGGAAGACAGCGAGATCAGCGTAGCGGCCCTGAGCAAGGTGATCGGTCGCGACGCGGCCCTTTCAGCGCGCCTGATCAAGGTGGTCAACAGCCCGCTGCTGCGCGCGGCGGTCGAGGTCACCGACCTGCATACCGCCATCACGCGGTTGGGCATCAACTACAGCTGCAACCTGGCCATTGGCCTGGTGATCGAGCAGATTTTCCACGCACGCTCGTCAGCAGTTGAGCAAAAGCTGCGCGACATATGGGCCAACAGCCTTGAAGTTGCCGGCATCAGTTACGAAGTCTGCCGTCGCTTTACCCACCTCAAGCCAGACCAGGCCACCTTGGGCGGGCTGGTCAACCAGATTGGCGCACTGCCGGTGCTCATCTATGCCGAGGAGCACAATGAACTGTTGTCCGACCCGGTTTGCCTGCATTACGTGATCGAGCAGATCCAGCCGGTGCTGGGAGACAAGATCCTGAAGGCCTGGGAGTTTCCGGAGCAGTTGGTCAACCTGCCGAGCCAGGTTCAGGACCTGGACCGGCAGACCGACAAGGTCGACTACATCGACATCGTGCAGATTGCCCGCTGCATCAGTCAGCGTGGTCGCAACCGGCCGCTGGCGGCACTGCCGGCGTACCGCCATCTTGGGCTGCCGTTCGGTACCGAGCTGGAAGTGGATGAACTGCTCGAGGCGCGGAGCATGTTGCGCTGACTTGCCTCAGCCTGTGCCGACCCTTTCGCCGGCAAGCCAGCTCCCACAGGTACCCCACGGTTTTCGAAGGCTGTGTAATACCTGTGGGAGCTGGCTTGCCGGCGATAGGGCCAGCACAGCTGCACATCAATCTGCGATAAAACTCACCCGCACCCGCAACCCGCCCTTCTCGCCATCATGCAGGCTCACCTGCGCCAGGTGCGCGCGGCAAATCTCGCCAACAATCGCCAGCCCCAACCCGCTACCCTGCGCGCTTCTCCGATAGAACCGCTCGAACACCCGCTCGCGCTCGTCCTCGGGAATACCCGGCCCGTCGTCTTCAACCTCCAGCACCGCTGGCGCCACCACCCGCAAAATCACGTTGCCGCCAGCTGGCGTATGCGCCAGGGCATTGTCCACCAGGTTGCTCAACAGCTCGTTGAGCAGCGTCGGTTCACCCTTGAGCCATACAGGGGCCTCGGCCTCCAGCGCCAACGCCACCCCGCGCTTGTGCGCCAGGGGCGCCATGGCCATGCCCAGTTCGCGGGCCAGCTGGCTCAAATCCAGGCGCTGCGCGCCGCCTTCGGCAATCGCCCGCGCACCGTTCTCGACCCGCGCCAGCGACAGCAGCTGGTTGGCCAGGTGGGTCAGCCTGTCGGTGCCCTGGGCCGCAGACTCCAAGGTCTGCCGCCACTCCTGCGGCTCGGACGAGCGCAGGCCCAGCTCCACCCGCGCCTTCAGGGCAGCCAGCGGCGTACGCAACTCATGGGCTGCATCGGCGATGAACTGCGCCTGGCGCTCGAACTGGCCGCGCAAACGCTCGGTAAAGTGGTTCAAGGCCCGCACCAGCGGGCTTAGCTCCCGCTGTACCTGCACCACCGGCAACGCCCGCAAATCATCCGGTTGGCGCTCCTCCACCGCCGTGCGCAGGCGCTCCAGCGGCCGCAACGCCGCGCTCACGGCAAACCACACCATCACCAGCGCTCCCAGCGCCAGCATGCCCAGGCGCAGCAGGGTGTCGGCCATCAACCCACGGGCCATGCGCACCCGTGCCTCCTCGGTCTCGGCCACGCGGATTTCCGCCATGCCGTTCATGTTCGGCTCGCTCACTGCCTTCAGCAGGCTGACCACGCGCACGTCCTGGCCCAGGTAGGTGGCGTTGTAGAACCGCGCCAAGGCCGGGTAGTCATCGGTACGTGGCGTGCCGGGCGGCGGCGGTGGCAGGTTCTCGTAGCCGGAAATCAGCCGCTGCTTGATGTCCAGCACCTGGTAGTAAATGCGCCCGGCGCTGTCGTAGGCGAAGGTGTCCAGTGCCACGTAGGGCACATCCGCGCTCAACGAACCGTCACGCTGCGACAGGCCGGCGGCGATCGTGCGCGCCGAGGCCAGCAGGGTGCGGTCGTAGGCCGTGTCGGCGGCTTCGCGGCCATTCCAGTAGGCACTCAGGCCGCTGGCCAGCATCAGCACCACCAGCAGCAAGGCCAGGTTGCCCAGCAGGCGCCCGCGCAAGCTGCCGTTGTCACGCATCGCGGTGCTCTAGCAGGTAGCCCAGGCCGCGGAAGGTGACGATGGCCACCGGGTGGCCGTCGAGCTTCTTGCGCAGGCGGTGGATGTAGATTTCGATGGCGTCCGGGCTGGCTTCTTCGTCCAGGCCAAACACCTGGGCAGCCAGTTGCTCCTTGCTCATCACCCGGCCCGGGCGGGCGATCAGCGCTTCCAGCACGCTTTGCTCGCGCGAGGTCAGGGTCAGGTTGTCGTCGCCCAGGGCGAAGCGCCGGGTATCCAGGTCGTAAACCAATGGCCCGCAGCGTTGCTGGCGCTCGCCACCGAGCACACTGCGGCGCAGCAAGGCCTTGACCCGTGCTTCCAGCTCGGTCAGCTCGAACGGCTTGGCCAGGTAGTCGTCGGCGCCCAGGTTCAGGCCGTGGACCCGGTCCTTGACGTCGCTGCGCGCAGTCAGCATCAGCACCGGCACGGTCTTGCCACGGCCGCGCAGGCGCGCCAGCACCTCGAAGCCGTCCATGCGCGGCAAGCCGACATCCAGCACGACCACGGCGTATTCCTCGCTGGCAAGGGCCAGGTCGGCAGCCACGCCGTCATGCAGCACATCCACGGTCAGGCCGTGGCTTTTCAAGGCCTGGGCCACGCTTTCAGCCAGTTGCAGGTGGTCTTCGACCAGCAGCACACGCATCGGTTTCTCCCTGCTCGGGTGGGGCGGTGGCGCGGAGTGTACCGCTGTCGTCAGGCCTGTGAAGCCCCTTCTAACAAACCTTTCTCGTTGAAAGGTTAGCGAAAGGTTCGTTGCCTAGCATCGCACCACGGTCGCTCCTCGCGCCGAAAAAAGCACCAGCAAGGTGCAACGAATAAGAACAATAAACGGAGTCATCGACGATGCTGTCATTGCAGCCGCAGGCGTTCGCGCCTACCCGTTCCTTTGCCGCACGCCCCTCTGCCATCGCCAGCGCCCTCGCGCTTGCCGGTGTCGCCCCGATGAGCCAGGCCGCCTTCTTCGAAGACAGCACGGCCACCTTCGAAACCCGCAACATGTACTTCAACCGCGACTTCCGCGATGGCACCAGCGCGCAACAATCCAAGCGCGACGAATGGGCCCAGGGCTTCATCCTCAACTTCGAGTCCGGCTACACCGATGGCACCGTAGGCTTCGGCCTGGACGCACTGGGCATGCTCGGCATCAAGCTCGACTCCAGCCCCGACCGCACCGATACCGGCCTGCTGCCGACCCACGATGACGGCAAGGCCGCCGACGAATACTCCAAGCTGGGCCTCACCGGCAAGGTGAAGATTTCCCAGACCGAGCTGAAGATCGGCACCCTGATCCCCGAGCTGCCGACGCTGCAGCCCAACGATGGGCGCATCCTGCCGCAAACCTTCGAGGGCGGCCTGCTCACTTCGAAAGAGATCAAGGGCCTGACCTTCACCGGCGGGCGCCTGGACAAGGCCAAGGACCGCAACGACACCAACTGGGAAGACCTGGCGCTGAACAACAAGAACGGCCGCTTTGGTGGCACGTTCAGCGCCGACAACCTGGCCTTGGGCGGGCTGGACTACCAGTTCACCGACCGCATCACCGGCAGCTACCACTTCGCCCAGCTCGACGACATCTACCGCCAGCACTTCATCGGCATGGTCGCCACCCAACCCTGGGGCCCGGGCACCTTGGGCGCAGACCTGCGCCTGGCGGTGAGTGACGATGCAGGCGCCGCCAAAGCCGGCAACATCGACAACACCACGGTCAACGGCATGCTCAGCTACGCCCTGGGCGGGCACAAGGTCAGCGCCGCCTGGCAGCAGCTGTCCGGCGACAGCGCCTTCCCGTATGTCGATGGCGCCGACCCGTACCTGGTCAACTTCGTCCAGATCAACGACTTCGCCGGGGCCGACGAGCGTTCCTGGCAGGCGCGCTACGACTACAACTTTGCCGCGCTCGGCGTACCCGGCCTGACCTTCATGACCCGCTACATCAGCGGTGACAACGTCAGCCGCGCCGCCGGTGGCGAGGGCAAGGAGTGGGAACGCAACACCGAACTGAAGTACGTGGTACAAAGCGGCCCGTTGAAGAACGTCGCCGTGCGCCTGCGCAACGCCACCTTCCGCTCCAACTTCGCCCGCGACGCGGACGAAGTGAGGCTGTTGGTCAGCTACAGCGTAGCGCTGTGGTAACCCCATAGCGGTAATCCAAAAACAACAACGCTCACGGAGATAGACGATGACCTTTTCACTGCGCCGCCTCGTCCTCGCTACCGGCTGCCTGCTGTTGGCCGGCAACGCCCTTGCTGCCGAACCGAAACGCCCTGAATGTATCGCCCCCGCCTCCCCCGGCGGTGGCTTCGACCTGACCTGCAAGCTGGTGCAAAGCGCCCTGGTGCAGGAAAAGATCCTCAGCAAGCCAATGCGCGTCACCTACATGCCCGGCGGTGTCGGCGCGGTGGCCTACAACGCCGTGGTCGCTCAGCGCCCGGGCGATGCCGGCACCCTGGTGGCCTGGTCCAGCGGCTCGCTGCTGAACCTTGCCCAAGGCAAGTTCGGCCGCTTCGACGAGAACGCCGTGAAGTGGCTGGCGGCCGTCGGCACCAGCTACGGCGCCATCGCGGTGAAAAGCGACTCGCCCTACAAAACCCTCGACGACCTGGTCGCGGCCTTGAAGAAAAACCCGAGCAAGGTGGTGATCGGCTCCGGCGGCACCGTCGGCAGCCAGGACTGGATGCAAACCGCATTGATCGCCAAGGCCGCCGGTATCAACCCGCGTGACCTGCGCTACGTGGCCCTGGAAGGCGGTGGCGAAATTGCCACGGCGCTGCTGGGCGGTCACATCCAGGTCGGCTCTACCGATATCTCCGACTCCATGCCGCACATCCAGAGCGGCAACATGCGCATCCTTGCGGTGTTCTCGGAAAACCGCCTGGACGAGCCCGAGATGAAAGACATCCCTACCGCCAAGGAGCAGGGCTACGACATTGTCTGGCCGGTAGTACGCGGCTTCTACCTGGGGCCGAAGGTGAGCGACGAGGACTACGCGTGGTGGAAGGCTTCGTTCGACAAGATGCTGGCTTCGCAAGACTTCGCCGAGCTGCGTGACCAGCGCGAGCTGTTCCCGTTCGCCATGACCGGCGAAGAGCTGGACGGCTATGTGAAGAAGCAAGTGGCCGACTACAAGGCACTGGCCAAGGAATTTGGCCTGATTCAGTAAGCCTGTCGGACTCACCACCACCCCTGTGGGAGCGGCCTTGTATCGCGATGGGCCGCACAGCGGCCCCTGGCACAGCCAATGCGAAGCTTCGGGCAGATTGCATCGGCAGGTTTTGCGGCCGCTTCGCGCCCGATCGCGACGCAAGGCCGCTCCCACAGGATTTGCATCTCACTTGAGCAATCCCAACGAGGATTCCCCAATGATCCTGCAACGCATCTTCGCCCTGGTCCTGCTGGCGGTGTGCGCCGCCCTGGCCGTGATGGCCTGGCCCTACCAGGCGGCGTTTTCCTATGAACCGGTGGGCCCGCGCGCCTATCCGCTGCTGATGCTCGGCCTGATGGGCCTGGGCCTGTTGTACCTGGTGTTCCGCCCCACGCCCATCGTGCGCAAGGACGATGAACCGGAACTGGACCGCGAAACCCTGACCAAGATCACCGCCTGCGTCGGCCTGCTGATCGTCTTCGCGGCCACCTTCGAAGCACTGGGCTTCATCCTCAGCGCCATCCTGGTGGGCCTGCCCATGGCCCGTCTGTACGGCGGCCGCTGGCTGCACAGCGCCATCGTGGTGGTCGGCATGAGCCTGCTGCTCTACTGGCTGTTCGACCGCGTGATGGACGTGCCCCTGCCCCTTGGCCTGCTGAGCGTACTGGAGAACTGACACATGGATACCTTGAGCTACCTGGGCCAGGGCTTCGGCGTTGCCCTGTCCCCCTACAACCTGGTCACCGCCCTCTGCGGTACCCTGATCGGCACCGTGGTCGGCCTGCTGCCGGGCCTGGGCCCGATCAACGGCGTGGCCCTGCTGATCCCCATCGCCTTCGCCCTGGGCCTGCCGCCAGAGTCGGCGCTGATCCTGCTGGCCGCGGTGTACCTGGGCTGCGAGTACGGCGGGCGTATCAGCTCGATCCTGCTGAACATCCCGGGCGAAGCTTCGACCGTGATGACTACCCTGGACGGCTACCCGATGGCCCGCCAAGGCCTGGCGGGCGTCGCGCTGTCGCTGTCGGCCTGGAGCTCGTTCATCGGTGCCTTCATCGCCACCTGCGGCATGGTGCTGTTCGCCCCGCTGCTGGCGAAATGGGCTATCGCCTTTGGCCCTGCGGAGTACTTCGTACTGATGGTATTCGCCATCGTCGCCTTGGGCGGCATGGCGGGTGACAAACCGCTGAAAACGTTCATTGCCGCACTGATCGGCCTGTTCCTGTCGGCGGTCGGCATCGACGCCAACAGTGGCGTGTACCGCTTCACCGGTGACAGCGTGCACCTGGCCGACGGCATCCAGTTCGTGGTGCTGGTGCTGGGCCTGTTCTCCATCAGTGAAATCCTGCTGCTGCTGGAAAAGACCCACCACGGTCACCAGGCGGTAAAAGCCACCGGGCGCATGCTGTTCAACTTCAAGGAAGCGGCTTCGGTATTCGTGGTCAACATCCGTTGCGGCCTGCTTGGTTTCATCATGGGCGTGCTGCCCGGCGCCGGTGCAACGCTGGCCAGTGCCGTGGCCTACATGACCGAGAAACGCCTGGCCGGTGAAAGCGGCAAGTTCGGCAAGGGCGATGCCCGTGGCCTGGCCGCACCCGAGACCGCCATCGGCGCGTCCTGCTGTGGCGCCCTGGTCCCGATGCTGACCCTGGGGGTACCAGGCTCTGGCACCACCGCCGTGATGATCGGCGCCCTGACCCTGTACAACATCACCCCCGGCCCAATGCTGTTCGAACAGCAGCCGGACATCGTCTGGGGCCTGATCGCTTCGCTGTTCATCGCCAACATCATGCTGGTGATCCTCAACATCCCGATGATCCGCATCTTCACCCGCATCCTCGCCGTGCCGAACTGGGCGCTGGTGCCGGTGATCGCCATCATCACGGCCATCGGCGTATACGCCGTGCATGCCACCACCTTCGACCTGTTCCTGATGGTCGGCATCGGCATCATGGGTTACATCCTGCGCAAGCTGGACTTCCCGCTGTCGCCGATCCTGCTCGGTTTCATCCTGGGCGGGCTGATGGAGCAGAACCTGCGCCGCGCACTGTCGATTTCCAACGGTGAGCTGGGCATCCTCTGGTCGAGCCCGATCAGCATGGGCGTCTGGGCGCTGGTGGCGTTGATGCTCACCCTGCCGCTGCTGCGCATCTGGCGCAAACGCAGCCAGCAGCGTCGGGCCCTGGCCGATGCCTGATCGACCGTTGCCGCTGTTTGTCGCAACCGGGCTGGTCGGCCTTGCTGGCGGTTACCTCGCCAGCCAGGTCGGCTGGCCTTTGCCATGGATGGTGGGTTCGCTGCTGGCCATCATCCTGGTGCGCTGCCTGACGCCCTGGCAGCTGTCGGAAATTCCCAACGGCCGCAAATGCGGGCAATGCATCATCGGCATCGGCATTGGCCTGCACTTTACGCCGGCGGTGATCGAGCAGGTGGGCAGCCATTTCGCGCTGATCTTCTTCGGTGCCCTGTTCACCACCCTTTCCAGCGTGATCAGCGTGTGGCTGCTACGGCGCACCGGTGAAGACCGCGCCACGGCATTTTTCGCCAGCATGCCTGGCGGCTCGGGGGAGATGGTCAACCTGGGTGCCCGTAACGGTGCAGTGCTCAGCCAGGTGGCGGCGGCGCAGAGCCTGCGGGTGCTGGCGGTGGTGCTGTGCGTGCCCGCGCTGTTCAAGTTTCTGCTGGGTGACGGGGTGCCGCTCAATCATGCCGGTAGTGTCAGCTGGGGCTGGCTGGCCCTGGTCACCCCGCTCGGCGTTGCCGTTGCGCTGCTCTGGCAACGGTTGCGCCAGCCCAACCCCTGGCTGTTCGGGCCATTGCTGGTGGCGGCCACGGTCAGCCTGGCCGGCAACTTGCAGATCGCCCTGCCCAATGGCGCCAGCCAGATCGGCCAGTGGCTGATCGGCAGTGGCCTGGCCTGCCACTTCAACCGCGCCTTCTTCCGCCGGGCCCCGTCGTTCCTGGGGCGCACGCTGCTGGCCACGGCGCTGTGCATGGCCATTGCCGGCAGTGCCGCGTGGGTGTTGAGTGTGATGACTGCGCTTGACCTGCGCTCGCTGACGCTGGGGATGATGCCGGGGGGGATCGCGGAAATGAGCCTGACAGCAGAGACCCTGCAACTGTCCGTGCCGTTGGTGACGGCGCTGCAGGTGATGCGCTTGCTGTTTGTGCTGTTTCTGGCGGAGCCGTTGTTCCGCTTGTGGAATGCAAACCAGGAATAATCGCGTCGCCTTCTTCGCGGGCTTGCCCGCTCCCACAGGTGTTGCACCGCCTTCAAGGCAGGCGCCATCCCTGTGGGAGCGGGCAAGCCCGCGAAGAAGGCGACGCGGTGTTTCAGGTGATTAGAGCGGCGGCACCGCCCAGTTGATCGGCGCCAGCCCACGCTGTTCGAGGAAGCTGTTGGTCCGGCTGAAATGACCACACCCCAGGAACCCGCGGTATGCCGACAACGGCGACGGATGCACCGACTTCAACACCAGGTGCTTGGTCCCGTCGATCAGCTTCTGCTTGCTTTGCGCATGCGCCCCCCACAGCAGGAACACCACGTTCGGGCACTGCTCGCTGACTACCTGGATCACCCGATCGGTAAAGGACTCCCACCCCTTTTTGGCATGCGACGCCGCATTGGCACGCTCCACGGTCATGGTCGTGTTGAGCAGCAGCACGCCCTGCTCGGCCCAGCTCTGCAGGTAGCCGTGGCTGGCGATCGGGATGTTCAGGTCGCGCTGCATCTCCTTGTAGATATTGACCAGCGACGGCGGTGTGGCCACGCCCGGCTGCACCGAGAAACACAGGCCGTGCGCCTGGCCGGGCCCGTGGTAAGGGTCCTGCCCGAGTATGACCACCTTCACCTGGTCCAGCGGCGTCGAGTTCAGCGCATTGAAGATCAGCGGCCCTGGCGGGTAGATTTCCTTGCCGGCGGCACGCTCGCTGCGCAGGAACTCGCGCAATTGATGCATGTAGGGCTGGTCGAATTCAGCGCGCAATGCGGCTTTCCAGCTGGGTTCGAGTTTGATGCGATCGTCGTCAGTCATGGGGCCATCCGTAAACAATGGCGCGACACTAGGTAAGCCCTTCCCGCTTGTCAAACGATCCGACCGACGACCGGCATGTTCGGTCAGGCAGGCCATACTTGTGCGATGACTGAGCGAGGTAGTCCATGGCCATTCACTGTGAGGTACTCACCGGCGCCGACGGCGCCCGCATCGGCATCGCCACCCTGGATGCGCCCAAGGCGCTCAATGCCCTGAACCTGCCGATGATCGAGGTGCTGGGCGAACAACTGCACGCCTGGGCGCGCGACCCGGGGGTTGTCTGCGTGCTGCTGCGCGGCAACGGCGCCAAAGCCTTCTGCGCCGGGGGCGATGTGCGGGCGCTGGTGCAGGCCTGCCGTGACCACCCCGGTAGTGTACCGCCCCTGGCCGCCTCCTTCTTTGCCGCCGAGTACCGCCTGGACTATGCCCTGCACACCTACCCCAAACCGCTGCTGTGCTGGGGCCACGGGCATGTGCTGGGCGGCGGCATGGGGCTGCTGCAGGGCGCCAATGTACGCATCGTCACACCCAGCAGCCGATTGGCCATGCCGGAGATCAGTATCGGCCTGTACCCCGACGTGGGTGCGAGTTGGTTCCTGGCGCGGCTGCCGGGCAAGCTGGGGTTGTTCCTCGGCCTGACAGGCGCGCCGATCAACGCACGCGACGCCCTTGACCTGGGCCTGGCCGACCGTTTTTTTGGCGAGCACCAGCAAGAGGCGCTGATCGAAGAGCTGCTGCAACTGAACTGGCAGGAGCAGACCGCCCTGCAACTGAACAGCCTGCTCAAGGCCGAACAGCACCGCGCCTGCGCCGAGTTGCCCGAACCCCAGTGGTTGCCGCGCCGGCAGGTGATCGATGCGTTGCTCGACGTGGCCGATACTGCGGCGGCCTGGCGTGCGCTGGAGGGGCTCAAGCACCATGACGACCCACTGCTTGCAGAAGCCGGCCAACGGCTGCACGAGGGCTGCCCGCTGACCGCCCATCTGGTATGGGAGCAGATTCCCCGCGCCCGGCACCTCTCATTGGCGCAAGTATTCCAGATGGAATACTGCATGAGCCTGAATTGCTGCCGCCATCCGGAGTTCAGCGAAGGCGTGCGGGCCCGCTTGCTGGACAAGGACAACCACCCCCGCTGGCACTGGCCGGATGTGGCTCAGGTGCCGGCGGCGGTGGTCGAGGCGCATTTTTCCAAGGCGTGGGAGGGGCGGCATCCATTGGCGGATCTGAGTTGACCTAAAGAACCTGGGGCTGCTTTGCAGCCCTATCGCGACACAAGGCCGCTCCCACAGGTAGAGCGCAATCCAACGCTGTACCTGTGGGAGCGGCCTTGCGTCGCGATAGGGGCGCAAAGCGCCCCCGCGTTAATTCACCTAACGCTGCCAGTTGCCACCTCGCCCCTGCCCGCGTCGGCCATCCCAGCGCCCGCCGTCATTGCGCTGCCCATTGGAGTTCCAGTTGCCATGCTGGTAGCGCTGGCTGCCACCACGATAATCATGCCGGTCGCGATCCTGCCTGTAGTCCTGCCGCTGGCGGTTGCCATAATCATTGCGCGGGTTACCGTGCCACTTGTTAACCCCAGGCTGCGGATAGGGCCGGTATTGCGGCGCGGGCGCCGACCGATGGTAATAGCGCGGTGCCGGCTGGTAGTAATAGCGCGGTTGCGGCGTCACGTAGTAGCGGTCGTAGCGGTAATACCCTGGCGACACGTAGCGGTCGGTGGAGTAGTAATCCGAACGGTAATAGCCCCCGCTCTCGTAGTACGGGGCGCAGGCAGAAGTCATCAGCCCTAGCAGGGCGATCAACAGGATTCGATAGGACATGGCGGCCTCCTGGACCGCTGGAGTGCCCGAACAGCGGCGCTGGCGAGCGTCGATGCGTAATGCGTTCATCGACACTGAATAAGACAGTGAAGCCGAGGTGCAGTGCCATTTTTGCAATAATTTGATACAGGTGCGATAACCCTGAAAAACTTGCAGTCATTTGCCGGTCATCTCACTAGAATGGGCGCCCAGGCACACATCATGGGAAGATCATGCCGCTACGTTCCGCTCTGTTCTCGCAGCGCTCGCTGATCTTTACCCTGCTGGTTCTACTGGCCTGCGGCTTCCTCGCCACATCCTTGCTCAGCTACTTCTCCTCACGCAGCGCCATCCGCGACGGCATCATCAATACCGAACTGCCGCTGACGTCCGACACGGTCTACTCGGAAATCCAGAAAGACCTTATCCGCCCGGTGCTGATCGCCTCGATGATGGCCCAGGACACCTTCCTGCGCGACTGGGTGCTGTCCGGCGAGCAGGATACCGAGCGCATGACACGCTACCTTGGCGAAATCATGGGCAAGCAGGACACCTTCACGTCGTTTTTCGTGTCCGACCGCACCCTCACCTACTACCAGGCCAAAGGCGTGCTCAAGAAGGTAGAACCCGGTACCTGGCGCGATGCCTGGTATTTCCGCCTGCGCGACCTCAAGGCCCCCTACGAGATCAACGTCGATCTGGACATGGCCAACCAGGACAGCCTGACGGTGTTCATCAACTACCAGGTACATGACTACCAGCACCGCTTCATCGGTGCCGCCGGTGTCGGGCTGAGCGTATCGTCGGTGGTCAAGCTGATCGACCAGTATCAGCGCCGCTACCAGCGTTCGGTGCTGTTCACCGACGCCAAGGGCAAGGTGCTGATGACCGGCTCGGAAGGTGGCCCGCATGGTTTGCGGGTCGGCCAGCCGCTCAGCGACAACCCTGAACTGAATGACGTACTGGCCGAGCAACTGGTGCCTGGTGAAGGCAGCCACGAATACCGCGACAGCGACAACCACAGCCACTTCCTCAACGTGCGCCACCTGCCCGAACTGGACTGGTACCTGTTGGTGGAAAAGCGCGAAACCGGCGCACTCGATCGCATCCGCCACTCCCTGTACCTGAACCTGGCCATCTGCGCGATGATCACCCTGGTGGTGCTGGCGCTGGTGCATGCCATGGTCCGCCGTCACCAGGCCAGCACCGAAGCCCTGGCCACCCTCGACAGCCTCACCGGCCTGCCCAACCGCCGCAGCTTCGACTTGCTCGCCGCACAGGCCCTGCACGAAGCCCAGCGCGACAGTGGTCCGCTGGTGGCATTGCTGATCGACCTGGACCACTTCAAGGCACTGAACGACACCCACGGCCACCTGGCAGGCGACGAAGTGCTGCGCCAATTCGCCAATGTACTGCAAGGCAGCCTGCGCCAGTCGGATATACTGTGCCGCTGGGGCGGTGAGGAATTCATCGTGCTGCTGCGCGAAGCCGAAGGCCGGCAGGCCATCGAGGTGGCGGAAAAGATCCGCCGCCGCACCGAACAGCTGACCTTCAGTTATGAGGAAAAGCCGCTGCGCCTGACCACCAGCATCGGCTTGAGCAGCCTGCAGCCAGGGGATACCCTGCACGCCCTGCTGACCCGCGCCGACCGTGCGCTCTATCGTGCCAAGCAGGCCGGCCGCAACCGCGTCTGCAGTGAAACCCGCCATGAATGACAGCCAACACTGCCCCGCTTGCGGTGCCCTCAACCAATGCAGCCTGGCCGACCCGCGCCGCGCCACCCAGGCCTGCTGGTGCTACAGCGTCACCATCGACCCGGCCGTGCTGCAGGCCCTGCCCGCCGAGTTGCGGGACAAAGCCTGCCTGTGCCCGCGCTGCGCCGCCGTCGAAGAACAACTCCGATCAACCACTTCCTACTGACCTGTTCCAATGCGCCTCGACCGTTTCCTCGCCAATCTCCCCAGCTACAACCGCCAGCAAGTTCGCCTGATGCTGGCGCAACACCGTGTGCGGGTGGATAGCCTGGTGGTCAGCGACCCGCTGACGGAGGTGCGCGAATTCAGCCGTGTCGAGCTGGACGACCAGTTGCTCCAGGCCGGCCGCCCCGCGCGATACCTGATGCTGCACAAGCCACAAGGTTGCGTCAGCGCCACCCAGGACCCGCAACACCCCACCGTGCTCGAGCTGCTGCCAACAGCGCTGCGTGATGACCTGCACATTGCCGGGCGCCTGGATTTCAACACCACCGGGCTAATGATCCTGACCAACGATGGCCAGTGGTCACGGCGCCTGACTCAGCCTGCGACCAAGCTGCCGAAGCATTATCTGGTGGAAACCGAGGACGACATTGCCGAGCACTATGTGGCCAAGTTCCACGAGGGTTTCTACTTCGCCTTCGAAGACCTCACCACCCAACCTGCCCAGCTGCACATCCTAGGCCCGCGACGCGCTCGATTGGCGATCGTCGAAGGGCGCTATCACCAGGTAAAACGCATGTTCGGGTTCTTCGACAACAAGGTGGTGGGGCTGCATCGGGAGAGCATGGGGGCGATCCGGCTGGACCCTGGGTTGGCACCTGGGGCGTTTCGTGAACTGACAGCGGAAGAAATAGCCACTGTCTAGGCCGCCTGTGCCGGCCTATTCGCGGGCATGCCCGCTCCCACAGATACCGACACTGCCCAAGGAATAGGCTTTTCCTTGTGGGAGCGGGCGCGCCCGCGAAAGGGCCGGAACAGACAGCGCAGGGTCGTCATACGACCGCTCAGCAACAAAAGTCACAATTCTCCCCGAACGGCACTTGCGCGATTCCCAACCCACTGCTTGAATCCAAATCGTCAGTCTGCATGTGACTACCAAGTCACGCCTGCAGTCGAAGACACCTTTTGCCGGCTACCCAAGGCCTAGATGCCTTGGGGCACGGCAAATTGCCCCGCCAAAAACAATACCGTCGACGCAAGTGCCAAGGATCGACACAGGGCCCCCCGGTTTCTCTTCAGGCAAATGCCTACCTGTCATAAAGAACGTGCACCCTAGGTGACGCGAATACCCTTTTTGCGCCAGGAGTCGATGACATGAGGCCAGAAATCGCTGTACTTGATATCCAAGGTCAGTATCGGGTTTACACGGAGTTCTATCGCGCGGAGGCGGCCGAGAATACGATCATCCTGATCAATGGCTCGCTGGCCACCACCGCCTCGTTCGCCCAAACGGTACGTAACCTGCACCCGCAGTTCAACGTAGTACTGTTCGACCAGCCGTATGCCGGCAAATCCAAACCGCACAACCGCCAGGAACGGCTGATCAGCAAGGAGACCGAGGCGCAAATCCTCCTTGAACTGATCGAGCGCTTCCAGGCCGACCACGTGATGTCTTTCTCGTGGGGTGGTGCAAGCACGCTGCTGGCGCTGGCGCACCAGCCGCGGGGCGTGAAGAAGGCAGTGGTGAGTTCGTTCTCGCCGGTGATCAACGAGCCGATGCGCGACTACCTGGACCGTGGCTGCCAGTACCTGGCCGCCTGCGACCGGTATCAGGTCGGCAACCTGGTCAACGACACCATCGGCAAGCACCTGCCGTCACTGTTCAAGCGCTTCAACTACCGGCACGTCAGCAGCCTGGACAGCCACGAGTACGCGCAGATGCACTTCCACATCAACCAGGTGCTGCAACACGACCTGGAGCGAGCGCTGGATGGAGCGCGCAATATCGACATCCCGGTGCTGTTCGTCAACGGTGACCGCGACGAGTACACCACGGCCGAAGATGCCCGGCAGTTTGGCAAGCATGTGGGCAGAAGCCAGTTCAGTGTGATCCGCGACGCGGGCCATTTCCTCGACATGGAAAACAAGACCGCCTGCGCAAACACCCGCAGCGTCTTGCTTGGCTTCCTCAAGCCGACCGTGCGTGAACCTCGTCAACGCTACCACCACGTTCAACAGGGGCAGCATGCATTGGCCATCTGAGCGCATCGGCACTCTGTGGCTGATACCCGCAGGCTATAGGGTGCCGACAAGCTTTTTTATAACTTGGGCTTCTAATTCTTGGAGGGTTCTGGTAAAAAGTGCTGCGCAGACGCGGGTATAGTTTAGTGGCAAAACGAAAGCTTCCCAAGCTTTAGTTGAGGGTTCGATTCCCTCTACCCGCTCCACATCGCATTCCGGCATGGCGTTCCAGCAACGTCATCGCAGTCAAAAGGAGCCATGGCTCCTTTTTTCGTTTCTGCTCTTCCTCTTGATTTCGCCCATGGCCATTTGCCTGCCGATCCGCTTCAATGCGCATCGGGTGTATGCGCGTGCAAGCGAAACGGCTTGTGGCGGATATGCTGAATGGATTCGTGAAATATTTCGAAAGGACGACGCATGTTTCTTTCCCGCTGGCTACCGGGCCTTGCCAACCTGCTGCACTACCGCCGCGAGTGGCTGCATGCCGACCTGCAGGCCGGGCTCTCGGTCGCGGCGATCCAGATCCCCATCGCCATCGCCTACGCGCAAATCGTCGGCCTGCCGCCACAATACGGCCTGTATGCCTGCGTCCTGCCGATGATGGTCTATGCCCTGATCGGCAGCTCGCGCCAACTGATGGTCGGCCCGGACGCCGCCACCTGCGCGATGATCGCCGGCGCCGTGGCACCGCTGGCAATGGGCGACCCGCAGCGCATCGTCGAACTGTCGGTGATCGTCACCGTACTGGTCGGCGTGATGCTGATTGCCGCCGGCCTGGCCCGTGCCGGCTTCATCGCCAGCTTCTTCTCGCGGCCGATCCTGATCGGCTACCTCAACGGCATCGGCCTGAGCCTGATCGCCGGGCAACTGTCCAAGGTGGTGGGGTTCAAGATCGAAGGTGACGGGTTCATCCTCAGCCTGATCAACTTCTTCCAGCGCCTGGGCGAAATTCACTGGGTTACATTGCTTATCGGCCTGGCTGCGCTGGGCCTGCTGATCTGGCTGCCGCGGCGCTACCCGCGCCTGCCTGCAGCACTGATGGTGGTGGCACTGTTCATGCTGCTTGTCGGCCTGTTTGGCCTCGACCGCTTCGGCGTCGCCATCCTTGGCCCGGTACCTGCCGGCATCCCGCAACTGGCCTGGCCACACAGCAACCTGACGGAAATGAAGAGCCTGTTACGCGATGCCTTGGGTATCGCCACCGTCAGCTTCTGTAGCGCCATGCTCACCGCACGCAGCTTTGCCGCCCGGCACGGCTACGCAATCAATGCCAACCACGAATTTGTCGCCTTGGGCGTGAGCAACCTGGCGGCCGGGGTTTCCCAGGGCTTTGCCATCAGCGGCGCCGACTCGCGTACTGCCGTCAATGACATGGTGGGTGGCAAAAGCCAGCTGGTGGGTATCATCGCTGCGCTGGTCATTGCCCTGATCCTGCTGTTCTTCACCGCGCCCATGGCGTGGATCCCACAGGCGGCATTGGGTGCGGTACTGCTGATGGCCGGCTGGGGGCTGATCGACATCAAGTCGCTGGGGCGCATCCGTCGCCTGAGCCGCTTCGAGTTCTGGCTGTGCCTGCTGACCACGGTCGGCGTGCTGGGCCTGGGCGTGCTGCCCGGCATCGTGTTTGCCGTCACCCTGGCGATCCTGCGCCTGCTGTACAGCATCTACCAGCCCACCGATGCCGTGCTGGGCTGGCTGCCGGGCACCGAAGGCCAGGTCGACATCCGCAAATTCAAGGATGCGCGCACCGTGCCCGGCCTGGTGGTCTACCGCTTCGACGACGCGATCCTGTTCTTCAACGCCGACTACTTCAAGATGCGCCTGCTCGAGGCGGTACAGAGCCAGGACCAGCCCAAGGCCGTGCTGTTCGATGCCGAAGCAGTCACCAACATCGACGT
Source organism: Pseudomonas putida W15Oct28 (assembly GCF_000708715.2). Classification (GTDB taxonomy): domain Bacteria; phylum Pseudomonadota; class Gammaproteobacteria; order Pseudomonadales; family Pseudomonadaceae; genus Aquipseudomonas; species Aquipseudomonas putida_R. The sequence goes on from NZ_JENB01000007.1 coordinate 135,459, forward strand.
CAGCGGCATCGCTGCCCTGCGCGAAGTGCGCGACACCCTGGCAGCGCAGGGCATCTTCTTTGCCATCGCACGCGCCCGGGGTACGTTCCTGCGCATGCTGGTGCGCTCGGGGATGGCGCGGGAAATGGAAGACAAGCTGCTGTTCGGCTCGGTGCGCGCGGGCATTCGGGCGTATCGGGTTTGGCGTAACCGGAGCCGCAGTGTGCCGGCTGCCGAGCAGGGCTGAAGAGGTGTTTTGCTGCCATTGACCCTATCGCCGGCAAGCCAGCTCCCACAGGATCACCACAGGCCTGAGCCTTGTGCAGTACCTGTGGGAGCTGGCTTGCCTGCGAAGAACCCAGCGCAGGCAACATAATACCCTTGCCAGGACACCAACCCTCGCACACCTTGCATGACATGCTAAAGTCGCCCCCGTTCTCCGCTCCACCCAACGGACCCCAGCATGCCTGCACTTGACGCCACCCTCACTCCCTGGCCAGAACTCGTTGCCCGCCACCCCTGCGACGCCCTGCTGCTGGGCAACGGTGCCAGCCGCGCAGTGTGGAAGCCGTTCGGCTACTTCTCGTTGTTCGAGGAAGCGCAACGCGCCGGCCGCAAGAAAGGCCTGGCGATCAGTGACCAGGCGCTGTTCAAATCCTTGGGAACAGAGCTGTTCGAGCCCGTGCTCAGCGCCCTCAACACCACCGTGCGCGCCAACGCCGCACTGGCCATCAACTCCACCGCGCCGCTGAACCGCTATTACTCGATCAAGGAAGCGTTGATCCACGCCGTGCGCACGGTGCACCTGCCGTGGTCACTGATGCCAGCCACCACCCTGGCAGCCCTCAACCAGGCCTTGCGCGGCTACCGCAGCGTCTACACCAGCAATTACGACCTGCTGCTGCCATGGGCTGTGCAACACGCCCCGCACGGCTTCGCCAACCTGTTCGACGAGCAAGGCTTCTTCGATGTACGCCGCACCCGCAGTGAAGGCACCCGCGTGCTGCACCTGCATGGCGGGCTACACCTGCTCAAGCTGCCCGACGGCACCACTCGCCAACGCAGCGCCGACAACGCCGAACTGCTCGATGGCTTTGCGGTGAACATCCCGGGAGAGGTACCGCTGTTCGTCAACGAAGACCGCAGCGACGAAAAGCTGCGCGCCATCCGCAACTCGGACTATCTGGGCTGGTGCCTGGGGCAGCTGGCACGGGAGAGCCAGGGGCTATGCCTGTTCGGGCAGCACCTGGACAGCAGCGACCAGCACCTGCTCGAAGCCATCCGTCAGGCCCGGCCGCAGCATCTGTCGATTGCCATAAGGCCATTGAGCGAGGCCTCGGTGATCAACCAGAAGCAACACTATGTTGATCGGTTCGGGGATCTGGCGGGGACGCAGGTGCATTTCTTTGATGCCAGTACGCATCCGTTGGGGCTGGCGGCATTAGCTATTGAGATGCCACTTACCCGGAGATGAGGTGGAGTTGTAGCCCAAGCTCACTGGGCCAAGCCAGGCTCGCCGAAGACGCGCTTGTATGAACTGGAAACATTGACAGCCATCGCTATGCGAGCCAGCTCCAAGGTGCCCTGAGCAATCGAGTAGCTGCCTCGCTCCTGCAACCAGAGCAAAATGTCGGCAAGGTGCCAGAGAGAAGTACTGCCATCGTGAACGGGTGCAGGGAAGCTGATTGAATGCGCCAGCATCAATTTCCGCATGTTTTGCCGAGACACGCCGATGATCTCAGCCGCATCGGTAAGCCCTACGAGATCGGGCGTCGCTTCGATCAGGCGAGCCCCCGGAACGATCCTTTCAACGTCATCGAGCGCGCTCTCGATAGCCTCTTTTGCAGAGGTAGATTCGCGGATAAATGCCAGTGCCAATCGTCCCGGCTGACCTACGCCAACCAACGCATCATCACACCCGCCTTCAGCCAGACGCTCCAATAGCACATCGGTATCTTCGTTTTCGCCCAATTGATACTTCAGGGTGAACTCGTACTCCATTGCGATTACTCCTTCCCAGCATTCGGCGCGGGAGATGCCTTCAGGCTGCCCGAACAGTTGTCGACCACACGCCGTAGCTGTCGCGCAAAATTGCCAGCACTCTTCGGCGTGCTCCATACGCTGACAATGCAGAATTCCCCGCACAGACAATCGGCATCATTGAGGGGGCAATACATCTTGTCCCAGCAGTGCCCACCACCCACTGCGATTTTCCAACCCTTTCACTCGGCGTGCCTCAAGGCCTGCTCGACCTCTTTCTTGGCGTGACAGGGGCGTGCCATCAGCTTTCTCCAGTGTGAGCCCGCAACTCGAGAGTTGTCAAATGACAACCAAAACTCTCGACAAGCGTGCACGCCACACTACAGAAAGGCTGATGAAAGAAATCGCGGTAAAGCGTGAATAGGAAATCCCCTACACCAATCCGAGACTCATACCCAGTGTGCGTCTCAAACAGATCCGACGTGCAGCCGTCAGAGCAACCCATCCGCCCGCAGCAACGTCTCCAGGCAATGCTCCTGCACCCCATAAAACGCCTTCAGCTGGCCAATCTTCTCCAGCAACGCCCCGTTGTCCCCCGCCTTCTGCCGCTTCACCGCAAGAATCATCTTGTTCTTGTTGGTGTGTTCCAGCGAGATGAACTCGAACACCTTGGTCTCGTAACCGCAGGCTTCCAGGTACAGCGCGCGCAGGCTGTCGGTCAGCATTTCGGCCTGCTGGCCCAGGTGCAGGCCGTACTGCAGCATGGGTTGCAGCAGCCCCGGGCTGTGCAGTTGCGGGCGGATCTGTTTGTGGCAGCACGGCGAGCACATGATGATCGCGGCGTTGCAGCGGATGCCGGTATGGATGGCGTAGTCGGTGGCGATGTCACAGGCATGCAAGGCAATCATCACCTCGATGGCCTCCGGCACCACGCTGCGCACGTCACCACACTGGAATTCCAGGCCCGGGTGCTCCAGCCGTGCAGCAGCGGTGTTGCACAGGTCGACCATGTCCTGGCGCAATTCCACACCTGTCACCTGTGCGTCACGGCCCAGGCTGTTGCTCAGGTAGTCGTGCATGGCGAAGGTCAGGTAGCCCTTGCCCGAGCCAAAGTCGGCCACCCGCAGTGCCTGCCCGGCCGGCACCGGGGCGTTGGCCAGGGCGTGGTCGAAGACCTCGATGAACTTGTTGATCTGCTTCCACTTGCGCGACATCGACGGAATCAACGCGCCTTGTGCATCGGTGACGCCCAGATCACGCAGGAACGGGCGCGACAACTCCAGGTAACGCTTCTTCTCGCGGTCATGGCCGCTGCTGGCAGTAACCTCACGCGGTGCCTGCGCGCCGTGGCGCTGCAGCATCGGCTTGCCCTTCTTGCTGAAGGTCAATTGCACTTCGCCATCAGCATCGAACAGGTGGGCGTTGCGGAAGGTGTCGGGCAGCAGTTCGGCAACCAGCGCCTGGGCCTGGTCCAGCGGCAGGTTGCGGGTGATGTCGCGGATCTGGTGGCGGTAGACCAGCGACAGGCACGGCTGGCCCTTGACCTGCAGCGGCTTGGCGATGATCCGTTGCAAGGTCTGATCGGCACCGACATGGCGCGCCAGCACCAGTTTGACCAAGGTATCGCCGTGCAGGGCGGCGTTCAGCAGGTCGAGAAACTGAGCGCGCGCATCCGGCGCGGAAGGGGCGGAAGTACTGGCGGACATGGAGAAACGGTGCCTCGAATAGCGGGAAGCGCATTCTACACCCTGTGGGAGGGAGTTGAATCCGTGAGCCGCTGGTCAGTCGAGGATTACCAAGCGGTTGGGCAGCTCGTTACGCGCATGGGTTGGCGGCACGTGCTGGCTAAGCAGCTCGCCACACGCCTCGATGCACTCGACAAAGCCCTGCAAGGTCCGGCCTTGGCGCACCTGTTCGGCAAGGCGGGCACCGATCGCTGCGCGGGCTTCGGCATCCAGGCAGTGCTCGATACCCCGGTCGACCAGGATCTCCACATGCCGCTCCGCCTCGCTGACAAAAATCAGCACACCCGTAGCGCCTGCGGTGCGCTGCAGGTTCTGCTCGCGAAACTGCTGGCGGGCCAGCCGTGAAGCGCGCCAGCGACGCAGGGCACGGGGGATCAGCCAGCCGGCCAGGCGCGGGTTGCGCAGCAGCAGGCACAAGCCGACAAACAGCAGCACGTTGGCCACCAGCAAGCCCCGCACGCTGGGCCAACCCAGCAGCCAATGCAACAGGCCCGGCACCACCAGCGCCAGCACGGCGGCCCACAGCAGCGGCCAATAGGCGTAATCGTCGGCGCGGCGGGCCAGCACCGTCACCAGTTCGGCATCGGTGCGCCGTTCGGCACGCGCAATGGCTTCGGCAATCTGCCGTTGATGGTACTCGTCGAAGGGGGTCATGCCGTCGGTCTCTTGAGCGTTCTTATAGTTGTTGTCCCGGCACTCGGGGCTTCATCCGCAGCCGACATATTCAGGCATAATCCGCTGCTGGAACGTAAGCCTGCGAATCGTACAACAATAGCCGCCTGAAAAACTCGGCCGCGCGCGTATCACCCTGGATACGGCAGAGGCCCCACAACGGAATTGATGATGAAATTGTCTTTGCTGGGCCTGGCCATGGGCCTTGCCAGTCAGGCGGCCCTTGCCGCCCCCTATGCCCCGCCCCTGCAGGACAAGCAGGCGTTCATCGAGCACCTGATCAGCCAGATGACCGAAGCCGAGAAAATCGGCCAGTTGCGCCTGATCAGCATCGGCCCGGAAATGCCTCACGAAAAGATCCGCGAGGAAATCGCCGCAGGCCGCATCGGTGGTACCTTCAACTCGCGCACCGCGCCCGAAAACCGCCCGATGCAGGATGCGGCCATGCGCAGCCGCCTGAAGATCCCGATGTTCTTCGCCTACGACACCATTCACGGCGAACGCACCATTTTCCCGATCGGCCTGGGCATGGCCGCCACCTGGGACATGGACGCCGTCGCCAAGGTCGGCCGCACGGCCGCCATCGAAGCCTCGGCCGACGCCCTGGACATGACCTTTGCACCGATGGTCGATATCGCCCGCGATCCGCGCTGGGGCCGCACCAGTGAAGGCTTTGGCGAGGACACCTACCTGACGTCGAGGATCGGCCAGGTGATGGTGCGCTCGTTCCAGGGCAGCAGCCCGGCCAACCCCGACAGCATCATGGCCATCGTCAAGCACTTCGCCCTGTATGGTGCAGTGGAAGGCGGGCGCGACTACAACACGGTCGATATGAGCCTGCCGAAAATGTACAACGACTACCTGCCGCCCTACCGCGCCGCGCTCGACGCCGGTGCTGGCGGGGTGATGGTGGCGCTGAACTCGATCAACGGTGTGCCGGCCACCTCCAATACCTGGCTGATGAACGACCTGCTGCGCAAGGAGTGGGGCTTCAAGGGCGTGACCATCAGCGACCACGGCGCCATCCAGGAGCTGATCCGTCATGGCGTCGCCCGCGACGGCCGTGAAGCGGCCAAGCTGGCGATCAAGGCCGGCATCGACATGAGCATGAACGACACCCTGTACGGCGAAGAGCTGCCAGGCCTGCTGAAGTCCGGCGAAGTGACCCAGGGCGAACTGGACCAGGCAGTACGCGAAGTGCTCGGCGCCAAGTACGACATGGGCCTGTTCAAGGACCCGTACGTGCGCATCGGCAAAGCCGAAACTGACCTGAAAGACTATTACGGCAACGACCGCCTGCACCGCGAAGCTGCGCGTGACGTGGCACGCCGCAGCCTGGTACTGCTGGAAAACCGCAACCAGACCCTGCCGCTGAAAAAGGGCGGCACCATCGCCCTGGTCGGCCCGCTGGCCGATGCGCCGATCGACATGATGGGCAGCTGGGCCGCCGACGGAAAACCCGAGCATTCGGTGACTGTGCGCGAAGGGCTGCGCCGCGCCGTGGAAGGCAAGGCCAAGCTGGTCTACGCCAAAGGCTCCAACGTCACGGGCGACAAGGCAATTCTCGATTACCTGAACTTCCTCAACTTCGATGCCCCGGAAATCGTCGACGACCCGCGCCCGCCTGCGGTGCTGATCGATGAAGCGGTCAAGGCGGCCAGGCAATCCGATGTAGTGGTGGCCGTGGTCGGCGAGTCCCGCGGCATGTCCCACGAGTCGTCGAGCCGTACCACCCTGGAAATCCCGGCCAGCCAGCGCGAGCTGATCAAGGCCCTCAAGGCCACCGGCAAACCGCTGGTGCTGGTGCTGATGAACGGCCGGCCGCTGTCGATCAGCTGGGAACGCGAGCAGGCCGACGCCATCCTCGAAACCTGGTTCGCCGGTACCGAGGGCGGTAATGCCATTGCCGACGTGCTGTTTGGCGACTACAACCCGTCCGGCAAGCTGGCCATCACCTTCCCGCGCTCGGTCGGGCAGATCCCGATGTACTACAACCACACCCGCATCGGTCGGCCGTTCACCCCTGGCAAGCCGGGCAACTACACCTCGCAGTACTTTGAAGAGCCCAACGGCCCGCTGTACCCGTTCGGCTATGGCCTGAGCTACAGCAGCTTCGAGCTGTCGGGCCTGACGCTGTCGAACAAGGACCTCAAGCGCGGCGACACACTGGAGGCCAAGGTGACGGTGGCGAATACCGGCAAGGTAGCCGGCGAGACCGTGGTACAGCTGTACCTGCAAGACGTGTCGGCGTCGATGAGCCGCCCGGTCAAGGAACTGAAGAACTTCCAGAAGCTGATGCTCAAGCCGGGCGAGTCGCGCACCTTGACCTTCCGCATCAGCGAAGAAGACCTGAAGTTCTACAATGGCCAGCTACAACGGGTTGCCGAACCAGGGGAATTCAATGTCCAGGTCGGGCTGGATTCCCAGGCGGTGCAGCAGCAGAGCTTCGAACTGCTGTAACTGAAAGGTAGCCTGTACCGGCCCTTTCGCGGGCTTGCCCGCTCCCACAGGTACTGCACAGCTCCATCGGGCTGTGAGTATCCTGTGGGAGCGGGCAAGCCCGCGAAGGGGCCGGGCCCGATATCCCATTACCGGATCCGCCCCAATGCCCTTTTCCTTTCGCGCCCTGCGTCTGGGGCTGATCACCCTGCTGATCGTGCTGGGTACCGTCCTCAGTGCCGGTTGGGCCATGCACCAGGCCAAGCGCCAGGCCATGGAAGACGACGCCCAGCGTGCCAGCCAGCAGTTGGGCCTGTACGCCAATACCCTGCACACTCTGATCGACCGCTACCGCGCCCTGCCTGCCGTGCTGGCACTGGACCCGGAGCTGATCGCCGCCCTGCGCGACCCGGTCAGCGAACAGGTGCAGGACGCCCTGAACCGCAAGCTTGAGCGCATCAACGGCGCCGCGAACTCCTCCACCCTCGAACTGCTCGACCGCACCGGCCTGGCCATCGCCGCCAGCAACTGGCGGCTGCCCAGCAGCTACGTCGGTTCCAACTACGGCTTCAGGCCCTACTTCAAGCAAACCCGCAGCCAGGGCAGTGGCCGCTTTTATGCCGTGGGCGTGACCAGTGGCGTGCCGGGCTACTTCCTCGCCAGCGCGGTGAACGACGAGCATGGCCGCTTCCTTGGTGCCATGGTGGTGAAGCTGGAGTTCCCCGAACTGGAACGCGAGTGGCGCCAGGGCAGCGACATCCTGCTGGTGAGCGACGCCCGCGGCATCACCTTCATCTCCAACCAGGACGGCTGGCGCTACCGCGAGCTGCAACCGCTCAGTGGTGCCGACCGTGCCGAGCTCGCAGAAACCCGCCAGTACGACAAGCAGCCACTGGTGCCCCTGCAGCACCAGGCGCTGACCCGTTTTGCCGCCAACAGCACCCTAAGCCGCGTGCAAGGCCCGGAAGGCAGTACCGAGTATTTGTGGGAAAGCCTGCCACTGGAGGGCGAAGACTGGACCTTGCACCTCCTGCGCAAACCGCAGGTCACTGCCGACGGCCGCAATGCCGCCTTGGGCGCCGCCGCCGTGTGGCTGAGCCTGGTGTTCGCCGCGCTGTTCGTCAGCCAGCGGCTGCGCCTGGCGCGCCTGCGCCAGCGCAGCCGCGAAGAGCTCAAGCGCCAGGTCGAGGAACGCACCCGCGAGCTGCGTACCGCTCAAGAGGGCCTGGTGCAATCCGCCAAGCTGGCGGCGCTCGGGCAGATGTCGGCAGCCATGGCCCACGAAATCAACCAGCCGCTGACCACCCAGCGCATGCAACTGGAAACCCTGCGCCTGCTGCTCGACCATGGCCGCCATGACGAAGCGCGCCAGGCCTTGGAGCCACTGGAGCAGATGCTGACACGCATGGCCGCGCTCACCAGCCACCTGAAAACCTTTGCCCGCAACAGCCCGGTCGGCCTGCGCGAGCGCCTCGACCTGGCCACCGTGGTCGACCAGGCCCTGCACCTGCTGGAAACCCGCATTCGCAGCGAAGAGGTAGAGGTTGCCCTGTACCTGGCGCGCCCGGCCTGGGTACGCGGCGATGCCATTCGCCTTGAGCAAGTGCTGATCAACCTGTTGCGCAATGCCCTCGACGCCATGGCCGACAAGCGCTACAAACGCCTGGAGGTCCGCATCGAACTCGACGGCGAGCAGTGGCGCCTGAGTGTGCTGGATTCGGGTGGCGGCATTGCCGAGGCCAACCTGGCCAAGGTCTTCGACCCGTTCTTCACCACCAAACCGGTGGGCGAAGGCCTGGGCCTGGGCCTGGCCATTTCCTATGGCATCGTCCACGAGGCCGGTGGCCAGCTGCAGGCCGAAAACCTGCCCGGTGGTGCACGCTTGAGCCTTACCCTGCCCCGTGACCTGGAGCCTGTATGTTGAATTCAGTGATCGTCGTCGATGATGAAGCCAGTATCCGCACGGCGGTCGAGCAATGGCTGAGCCTGTCCGGCTTCAGTGTGCAACTGTTCGCGCGTGCCGAAGAGTGCCTGGCGCACCTGCCGCAGCACTTTCCCGGGGTAATCATCAGCGATGTGCGCATGCCGGGCATGGATGGCCTGCAACTGCTCGAACGCCTGCAGGTGGACGACCCCGACTTGCCAGTGATCTTGCTGACCGGCCACGGCGACGTCCCCATGGCAGTGGAGGCCATGCGCAGTGGCGCCTACGACTTCCTCGAAAAGCCCTTCACCCCGCAGCACCTGCTGGGCAGCCTGCGCCGTGCCCTGGAAAAGCGCCAACTGGTGCTGGAAAACCGCCGGCTGCACGAACAGGCAGATCTCAAGTCCCGCCTGGAAGGCACCTTGCTGGGCATGTCACAGGGCCTGCAACAGCTGCGCCGACAAGTACTGGAGCTGGCCAGCCTGCCGGTCAACGTGCTGATCCGTGGCGAAACCGGCAGCGGCAAGGAACGCGTGGCCCGCTGCCTGCACGATTTTGGGCCGCGCGCCGGCAAACCCTTCGTCGCGCTCAACTGCGCGGCCATCCCTGAGGCGCTGTTCGAGGCCGAGCTGTTCGGCCATGAAAGCGGCGCCTTCACCGGCGCCCAGGGGAAGCGCATTGGCAAGCTGGAGTACGCCAACGGTGGCACGGTGTTTCTCGACGAAATCGAGAGCATGCCGCTGGCGCAACAGGCCAAGCTGTTGCGCGTGATCCAGGAGCAGAAGCTGGAGCGCCTGGGTGCGAACCAGAGCATCAGCGTCGACCTGCGTGTCATTGCCGCGACCAAGCCCGACCTGCTCGAAGAAGCCCGCGCCGGGCGCTTTCGCGAAGACCTTGCGTATCGCCTGAATGTGGCCGAGCTGCGCTTGGCGCCGCTGCGTGAGCGGCGTGAGGACATTCCCTTGCTGTTCGAGCACTTTGCCCGCGCTGCTGGCGAAAAGCTTGGCCGCGCCGCCCCGCTGCTGTCGGGTGTACAACTGGCACAGCTGCTGTCCCATGACTGGCCGGGCAACGTGCGTGAGCTGGCCAATGCGGCAGAACGGCATGCATTGGGGCTGAGTTCGCCGAACATCGAAGCGGCACCTGCGGGGCAGTCGCTGGGCGAACAGATGGAAGCGTTCGAAGCGCAATGCTTGCGCGCGGCGCTGCGTCAGCATGGCGGGGCTATCAGCGCGGTGATGGAGGCGTTGCAGCTGCCTCGGCGCACGCTTAACGAAAAGATGCAGCGGCATGGGTTGGTGCGCGAGGATTTTGTCGGGCGCGAATGAGCGGAAATCCGCTTATGGGCATGGATTGATAGGCGAGAATTCGCTTATCACTCAAGATTTTGGGGCTGCTTTGCAGCCCATCGCGACACAAGGCCGCTCCTACAAGGGGCGATGTAAAGCTGCTATATCGCGGGTTTTGGGGCATGCGGCGCCCTCAAATGAATCACGCCGCACCCATTTGGCACACCTTCTGCAATTGCCTTGGCAAGCTGCGCCACGGCGCGCTCCACAAAAACAACGAGAAGGTATCCCTGATGGATAACGCCACCTCCCTGCCCGCTGGGGCGGCCACTGCGCCTGCCGCAGAAAAAACCACCGCCAGCCGTTTGAAGTCGATCTTCAGCGGGTCCATCGGCAACATGGTCGAATGGTACGACTGGTACGTCTACGCCGCATTCTCGCTGTACTTCGCCAAGGCCTTCTTCCCGGCCGGTGACTCCACCGCACAATTGCTCAACACCGCTGCGATCTTCGCCGTGGGCTTCCTCATGCGCCCGATCGGTGGCTGGCTGATGGGCCTGTACGCCGACCGCAAAGGCCGCAAGGCCGCGCTGATGGCTTCGGTACTGCTGATGTGCGCCGGCTCGCTGGTCATTGCCCTGACCCCGGGCTATGAAACCATCGGCGTTGCCGCTCCGGTCCTGCTGGTCATCGCACGCCTGCTACAAGGCCTGTCGGTGGGTGGCGAATACGGCACCTCGGCCACCTACCTCAGCGAAATGGCCAGCAAGGAACGCCGTGGCTTCTTCTCCAGCTTCCAGTACGTGACCCTGATCTCCGGCCAGCTCATCGCCCTGGCGGTACTGATCGTCCTGCAGCAGACCCTGACCACAGAGCAGCTGTATTCCTGGGGCTGGCGCGTGCCGTTCGTGATCGGTGCGCTGTGCGCCGTGGTTGCCCTGTACCTGCGTCGCGGCATGGAAGAAACCGCCTCGTTCACCAAGAAGGAAAAGGCCAAGGAAAGCCTGATGCGCACCCTGCTGCGCCACCCCAAGGAACTGATGACCGTGGTCGGCCTGACCATGGGCGGCACCCTGGCCTTCTACACCTACACCACCTACATGCAGAAGTACCTGGTCAACACCGTGGGCATGAGCATCAGCGACTCGACCACCATCTCGGCCGCCACGCTGTTCCTGTTCATGTGCTTGCAGCCGGTGATCGGCGGCCTGTCCGACAAGATCGGCCGACGCCCGATCCTGATCGCCTTCGGTGTGCTCGGTACCCTGTTCACCGTACCGATCCTCAGCACCCTGCACACCATCGAGACCTGGTGGGGCGCGTTCTTCCTGATCATGGCGGCGCTGATCATCGTCAGCGGCTACACCTCGATCAACGCCGTGGTCAAGGCAGAGCTGTTCCCAACAGAAATCCGCGCCCTGGGTGTGGGCCTGCCGTACGCCCTGACCGTGTCGATCTTCGGCGGCACCGCCGAATACGTGGCACTGTGGTTCAAGAGCGCTGGCATGGAGAGCGGCTACTACTGGTACGTCACCGCCTGCATCGCCTGTTCGCTGCTGGTTTACGCGACCATGAAGGACACCAAGCAGCACTCGCGGATTACCACTGATTGACGCTGGCCGGGCAATATTGAAAGGGGCGCTCCATTGCATGGGGCGCCCCTTTTTCATGACTCTCGACAACCTGTGAGCCGATTGATGGAGCTATTCGGCTCACAGGTTGAGCCGAATAACGCTATTATTCGGCTCACTCAATGAGCCGAATAGCCGGCTTATTCGGCTCACAGGATGAATCGGCACAATTATGAACAGCCCTTTGTGGATCTGGCAGCAGCCTGCCTGGCCCCAATTCACATGGCAAAACGAAGCCATCGCCCCACTCCTGCGCAACTGCATCGACATGCAAGGGCGTCTGCTGGGCAAGATCGGCAGCGTCGATGAGCTCAGCGAGTGCCAGAACATGCTGGATACGCTGCTGCAAAACATCGTCACTTCCTCGGCAATCGAAGGTGAACAGTTGAATGTGGGCTCAGTCCGTTCTTCTCTTGCCCGCCGGCTGGGCATGGAAGAACAGGGCGCTACCAGTGCCCGCAGTGAAGGGCTGGCGGAACTGATGCTGGATGCAACGAAGGGGTATGACCGACCGCTGACCCTGCAGCGTCTGTTCACTTGGCACCAGTGGCTATTCCCGTTGGAGCAAGGCACCTTGAGCAAGGCGGTGCTGGTCGGCCAGTTACGTGATGAAGTGCCGATGCAGGTGATCTCTGGTCGCCTGGACAAGCCCACCGTGCATTTCCAGGCACCACCGCGCGATGGTCTTGAACCACAGCTCGCGGCGTTTCTCGACTGGTTTGCCAACAGCCTCGATATCGCCGGGCTGGACCCGCTACTACGCGCCGGTATTGCCCACTTCTGGTTTGTCACGCTGCATCCGTTTGACGATGGCAATGGTCGACTGACCCGGGCGATCACCGACCTGGCGCTGGCTCAAGGTGAGCGCCAGGCCATTCGCTTCTATGCCATGTCCGCCAGCATCCTCGAAGACAGGGCCGGCTATTATCAGGTCCTGGAGAGCAGCCAGAAAGGCGATCTGGATATCACCCGCTGGTTGTCCTGGTTCCTTGCCACGTTGCTGCGCAGCTTCGAACAGGCACTGGCAAACATCGACCGGATACTGGCCAAGGCCAGGTTCTGGCAGGCGCATCGCGCAGATGGCTTGCTGCCCGAACAGGTCAAGGTGCTCAACAGGTTGCTTGATGGCGGCCCCCGCGGTTTCGAGGAAGGCATCAGCGCCACGCAGTACCAGGCAGTGGCAAAGGTTTCCAAGGCCACTGCGACCCGCCACCTTACCGACCTGCTCGACAAGGCTTGTCTGGTTCGCTTGCCAGCCGGGGGCCGCAGTACCCGCTATCGCATCAACACTCAGGACATCTCCAACGCCTGACGCGGCTCACGGCGCTGGTACCAGCTGGCCATCAGCACCAGTACCAGCAGCACCCCGCCCAGCACCGCCGACGAACCGATTGTGCCGAAGTCCAGGCCGCCCTTTTCATGTGGTTTGGTGAGGAAATCGCCCAAGGTGGCGCCAAACGGGCGGGTGAGTACGAACGCCACCCAGAACAACACCACGCCAGGGATGCGCGTCCAGTAACGGGCCACGACCACCAATGCGATGGCGCTGCCGATCAGCAGCGCGCCGCCGGCAAAACCAAGCCCCGAATCATCGGCCAGGTAATCACCCAGGGCGGTGCCAAGCGTGTTGGAAAACAGGATCGCTACCCAGTAGAACAGCTCGCCCGAGCGATTCTTGATGCGGGTGACATCCAGCGGGTTGCCGCTCAGGCGCCAGACCAGGAAGGTCAGCAGCAGGATACCGATGAGCAGGGCCGAACCCGTGGCATAACCCAGGCCCAGGGTGCGGTCCATGAAGTCGGACATGGTGGTCCCAGCGGTACTGGTGGAGAGGATCACCAGCCAGTACAGCATCGGGTGGTAGCGGCGCGAGTAAAGCTGGCCGAGCAAGGTCAGCAGGAACACGCTGATCAGCATCAACGAACTGAGGGCATAGCCGATGTTCAGCGTCATCGACAGCAAGTCACCTGCCGTTTCGCCAAGGGTAGTAGCGCAGATCTTCATGACCCAGAAGGCCAGGGTGATTTGCGGGAGTTTGTTCATTGTTGTGCCGCTCCAGTTTGAGATGCGGCGATGGTGCTGAGCCAGGTCTGAAAAATCGGTTGGTGAGGTATGAAAAAAGTGTTGATCAGACTTTGAAACAAGATATTTCGCTCTTAACGCCCCATTAATGCCCGCCCGTCAAGCTGCAATGGCTGACAGAACGACGACGTGAGGGCTCGCGGCGACTGAGTGACACCGCTGCCTGACCCACGCGAAGCGCGCCCAGATGCATCGATTAATTCGATTCTTAAACGCTATTATTTGCGCTTTTTAATCAAATTAATCGGCGTAGGATTAAACCCATAGAAACAAACAACTTCTCGAACCCCGGAGCAATGACCATGAAAAACAAACTGATCCTCACCCTGGCCCTCTCGGTTTTCGCAGCTGGCGCCTTCGCCGAAGATGGCTTCGACCATACCAACGCTCATACCTTTGCCGCCGCTCAAACCCAGTCCGCCAGCTACGCCGAAGACGGCTTTGACCGCACCGGTGGCCAACGTTTCGCTGAAGACGGTTTCGACCGCACTGGTGGCCAGCGCTTTACTGAAGATGGCTTCGACCGCACTGGCGGCCAACGTTTTGCCGAAGACGGCTTCGACCGCACCAACGCCCACCGCATCAGCTAAAAGCTGATGCGAGCAACCAGCCCGGCTTCGGCCGGGCTTGATCATTTGCAGGCGAGCACAGGCTTGGCACACTAGGCACCTTGTCCACCAGGAGGTAGGGCCCACAAGCCCAGCACAGATGTATTACTACGAACCTGCCAAAGGCCACGGCCTGCCCCACGACCCGTTCAACGCCATCGTCGGCCCACGCCCTATCGGCTGGATTTCCTCGCAAGACCGCGAAGGCCGCCTGAACCTGGCGCCCTACAGCTTCTTCAACGCCTTCAACTACATCCCGCCGATCATCGGTTTCTGCAGCGTCGGGCGCAAAGACAGCCTGAACAACATCGAGCAGACCGGCGAATTCGTCTGGAACCTGGCCACCCGCCCACTGGCCGAGCAGATGAACCAGAGCTGCGCGCCGGTTGCTGCCGAGGTGAGCGAGTTCGAATTGAGCGGCCTCACCGCCACGCCGTCGAGCATCGTCAGCGTCCCCCGCGTGGGCGAAACCCCGGTGGCGTTCGAGTGCAAGGTCAGCCAGATCGTCCAGCTCAAGCGGGCCGACCAGGAGTTGGTGCCCAGCTGGCTGATCCTCGGTGAAGTGGTGGCGGTGCACATTGCCGAGCACCTGCTTAAAAACGGCATCTACGATACCGCTGCCGCCGAACCGATCCTGCGCGGTGGCGGCCCGGCGGACTATTTCGAACTGGGCAACCTGTTCAAGATGGCCCGCCCGCCGGCCTGATCACCAGATCAGTTCACCCTCTTCGCTGACGCCTTGCAGGCGTTGCAGCTCGGCCGTGGCCGCTTCGTCAGCAGCCACGGCGCCCTTGAACACCTGCCCGTCGAGGACTTTGTGAAAGCGCGGCGCACCGCCCATGCTCAGGGCCTTGACCGCTATGGCCGCGTTGTAGCCGCCACCTTCCACCGGCACCATCGCCGATACCGCTTCGAAATGAGTGAATTCCCTACGTGCCATGTTGCTATCCGCTTGGTTGAACAAGGGCGTCACTTTACCTCATCCACCCTCAGTCGAAGGTATGCAAGTCCAGGCTGCTGACCACCTGCGCCTGCACCAGCTCGCCAAACACGTCCAGGGTCGGCGAGGCAAAGTAGCCACTCATCGCCTGCTGATCCTGCCAGCTGCCACTGAGCAACCACAGGTCCGCATCGGCCTGAGAGCGCTGTACCGTGAAGCTCAGACAACCCGGCGCACGCAGCGAGGGCTCGAGCAGGTCGCGCAGGCGCACGCCCAGCTCTGCCGAGCGCCCGCTGCTGGCACGGATGAAAGCAAGATGGGTGACCGGTTGTTTTAGGGTCATTGCACAATCTCCTTGAAGCAGGCGGACGGAAAAGCCAGGCTGCCAAGGTTAGGGGCTCACCCGCGCGGCGCGTTAGGCCATTACTGCTCGCCGATTGCCTGATCCTGCAGCGCGGCAGGATCAGGCAATCGACGTGCAGCTTTCGACTAGCGCCCGTCTTTGCCCAAACCTATGCTGCGTCGGTCAGTAGAGGAAAGCCATCATGACCACCGCCACGTCCATCGACCCGCCCCTTGAACTGCAGCGCCTGGAGCTGGCCGAGCTGATCCGCCGCTACGCCGGCGAACCCTATGGCCCGGCATCGGCCATCGATGACCTGTACCTGGTGCGCTACACCGAGAACGTGCGCTCGGTGCCGACTTTGGCCCAACCTGCGCTGTGCATCCTTGCTCAGGGCAGCAAAACCCTGTTCCTCGGTGACGAGCAGTACGCCTACGACCCGCTGCACTACATGGTGGTGTCGGTGACCTTGCCGCTGAGCGGCGTGAAGCTCGACGCCAGCCCGGAGAACCCAAGCCTTGGCCTGCGCATGGACCTGGACCCGGCCGAGATCAGCCAGCTGATCGCCGAAAGCGGGCCGATGCTGGTACCCAACCGGCCTTCGGGCCGTGGTTTGTATGTGGAAAAGACCGATGCCGCATTGCTCGACGCCTTGCTGCGGCTGCTACGCCTGCTGGACACCCCGCGCGACATCGCCATGCTCGCGCCACTGTTCCGCCGCGAGATTCTCTACCGCCTGCTGCGTGGGCCGCAGGGTTGCCGGCTGTATGAGATTGCCTTGGCCAACAGCCAGACACACCGGGTTTGCCAGGCCATTACCTGGCTAAACAACAACTATCAGTTGCCCCTGCGCATCGAGGACCTGGCCCGGGAGGTCAACCTCAGCACTTCGACCTTGCACCATCGCTTCAAGGCCGTAACCTCGATGAGCCCGTTGCAGTACCAGAAGCAGCTGCGCCTGCAGGAGGCGCGGCGGTTGATGCTCAACGACGGGCTAGAGGCGGCGGTGGCGGCCTATCGGGTGGGGTATGAAAGCCCGTCGCAGTTCAGCCGTGAATACAGCCGGCTGTATGGTGCGCCGCCGATTCGGGATGTGGCCAGATTGAGAGCCACTGCTGGCTAGAACTTCTTGGTGGCTGTACCGGCCTCTTCGCGGGCTTGCCCGCTCCCACAGGTACAGCACAACTTTCAGCGTATGTGCAGCACCTGTGGGAGCGGGCAAGCCCGCGAAGAGGCCGGTACAGACAACAGCTTCACTTCAACCCGAAACTGTCCCTTGCCACTGATTCTGGTCAACTTGAATCAAGGTCGGCCCCTTGCGCTCCACCGCCTGCCCCAGCGCCGCCTGCAACTGCGCCACATCCGCCACATGCTCCGCGGCAGCCCCCAGTGCCCGCGCAACGCCGATGAAGTCAGGGGTATGGATATCGACCCCGACCGGCTCGATGGCCCGGTTGACCATGTACTTCTTGATCTCCTCGTACCCTTGGTTATTCCACAGCAGCACGATCAGCGGCACCTGCGCCTCCACCGCACTGGCCAGCTCCGGCAGGGTGAACTGCAAACCGCCGTCACCAATCAGGCACACCGCAGGCGCACGCTGGCCGATTTGCTCCGCACTCCCCAGCCAGGCGCCCATTGCCGCAGGCAGCGCATAACCCAGGGTGCCGTAGCCAGTCGATGCGTTGAACCAGCGGCGCGGCTGGTCCATGTCCAGGGTCAGGTTGCCGGTGTACACCGGTTGGGTCGAATCGCCCACCAGCACGGCGTTGGGCAGGCGTTCGAGAATAGCGCTCAGCAAACGCGTCTGGCTCAAGGTTGCCTGGTCCCAATCTGCCGCCAGTGCCTGGCGCAGGCGGGCTACGCGCGCCACCCCCCAAGTGCTTTCGCTCACGGGTTGCGGCTGGGCCTGCAACGCACCAAGCAACGCTTCGGCGGCCAGTTCGGCATCGGCTACCAGCGCCAGCTCCGGCAGGTAGTTACGCACGGTCTGGTCCGGGTCGATGTCGATGCGCAGCAGGCTGCCCGGGATCTCGAAACCACCCTTGAAGGTCACGTCATAATCGGTTTCAGCCAGTTCGGTACCGATCGCCAGCACCACGTCGGCTTCAGCCACCAGCTCTCGTGTAGCCGGCAGCGACTGGGTCGAACCGATCTGCAGCGGGTGGCTGGCAGGCAGCAAACCCTTGGCATTGATGGTCAGCGCCACCGGGGCCTGAAGGTGTTCGGCCAGGCGCGCCAGCGCAGCACCCGCGGCCAACGCACCACCGCCCGCCAGGATCAACGGCCGCTTGGCACCTGCCAGGCGCTCAGCCATCTGTGCCACGGCCTGTGGCGCTGCCCCTGCCCGGCTACCACGCACCGGACGGCCCGGCAGCAGGAAGTCGGCCGGTTCGACCAGCACGTCCAGCGGGATTTCGATATGCACCGGGCGCGGCCGGGCGCTCTCGAACACGGCGAATGCCCGCGCCAGCACCTGTGGCAGGTCTGCAGCGCTCATCAAGGTGTGGGAAAACGCAGCCACACCCGACACCAGCGCCGACTGGTTGGGCAGTTCGTGCAGCTTGCCGCGGCCACCGCCCAGCTGGTCACGGGACTGCACGCTGGAAATCACCAGCATCGGGATCGAGTCGGCATAGGCCTGGCCCATGGCAGTGGTGATGTTGGTCATGCCCGGGCCAGTAATGATGAAGCACACCCCGGGTTTGCCACGGGTGCGCGCATAGCCGTCAGCCATGAACCCGGCACCCTGCTCGTGGCGCGGGGTGATGTGGCGAATGGACGAGCCCGCCAGGCCACGGTAGAGCTCAACGGTATGTACACCGGGAATGCCGAAGACATGGTCGACGCCATAGCCTTCAAGGAGATTGACCAGTACTTCGCCGCAGGTTGCCATCGTGTTTCACCATGAATCTTGTTGGAGTATGCCCTTATTGGACCCAAGCCACGGCTATCGCCACAATGCAAAAAAACACATACTAGCCATGTCTTGTCATCATGGCTCAGTGCGATGAAACGCCTCCCGCCCCTGCCCGCCCTGCACACCTTTCTGGTCACCGCCCAGCACTGCAACTTCACCCGTGCAGGGCAACAGTTGCACATCACCCAAGGCGCCGTCAGCCGCCAGATCGCCGCCCTCGAAGAGCATCTGGGTTATGCCCTGTTCCAGCGCCAGGCCCGCGGGCTGAGCCTGACCCGTGAAGGCCAGGACTGGCTGCCTCGGGTGCAGCAGGTGTTCGCGCTGATCGAGCAAGGCGTGCGTGAAGTGGGTGGACGCAGCACGACCTTGCAGCTCAAAGCCCCCACCTGCGTGATGCGCTGGCTGCTGCCGCGCCTGGTGGAGTGGCAGGCACTGCGCCCGGATGTACCGGTCGAATTGACCACCACGGTGCAGCATGGGGTGGATTTTAGTCGCGAGGGCTTCGATGCGGCGGTGGTCTATGGCGATGCGCCGAACCACGGGCTGCATGTACGAAAGCTGTTCGATGAACAACTCACGCCGGTGTGCGCACCCTCGCTGCGCGAGGGGCCAATACCGTTGCAGCAGGTGGAAGACCTGGCGCGGCACATGCTGCTGCACCCCTCGCGGGATGAACATGACTGGCAGTTGTGGCTACAGGCCGCTGGGGTGACGTTGGCCACTCATGGGCCCAGGCAGCATTTCGAGACGCTGGACATGGCGATGGCCATGGCCTCGCAGGGGACGGGCGTAGCCATTGGCGACTGGTCGCTGATTGGCGATGATTTGCGCGGGGGGCGGCTGTGCATGCCGTTTGCGCTGAAGGTGGTGACCGGGAAAGGGTATTACCTGGTGAGCCAGAGCAAGAGCTTGCCGCCGGGGCTGGTGGAGTTGTTGGATTGGCTGGAGGGACAGGCCAGCTTCTAAGGCCCGTTTCCCCCTATTCGCCGATGTGCACAAGCCCTTGTAGGAGCGGCCTTGTGTCGCGAAAGGGCTGCGCAGCAGCCCCGGCGATATTGCACTGTGGCGGATATCCTGGGGCCGCTGCGCGACCCTTTCGCGACACAAGGCCGCTCCTACAGGCGAGCTGCCTGCACCAGATACATTCATGCAAACGAAGCAAGCGACTCAGTAGCCGACCGTGAACCGCTGGCGCGAATGCGCGGGCTTTTCCAGCTCGTCGAGCATGGCAATCGCATAATCGGCAAAGGTGATCGAGCTTTTGCCATCCGCACCGATCAGCAGATGATCCTTGCCCAACGTATAACGCCCGCTGCGCTCACCTTCGACAAACTCCGCCGACGGCGAGAGGAAGGTCCAGTCAAGGTTTGGCTCGCGCTGCAACGTCTCCAGAAAACGCACCCCGGCAGTGGCTTCGGCCTTGTAGGCTTCCGGGAAATCCGGGCTGTCGATCACACGGTGCCCCGACGGCAGCAACAAGCTGCCGGCCCCGCCGACCACCAGCAGGCGCTTGACCCCGGCCCGCTTGACCGGCTCGATGATCGCCTGCGGCTCGATGGTCGAGAAATGCGCCGCGCTCAACACGGCGTCCACACCCGTTACCGCCGCTTGCAGGGCCGCACTGTCCTTGGCATCCAGCGCCTTGACGGTCACCCCTTCCCGGCCCTGCAATTGCGAAGGGTCGCGGGCGATGGCCAATACGCTGTGGCCACGGCGCAGGGCTTCTTCCAGCAACTGGCTGCCAGCGCGGCCAGTGGCACCGATGATTGCGATCTTGCTCATGGGAATACTCTCCATCAATTGAACGGAATTACCACTTCATCTCGCCCTTGGCGACCTTGGCCCCGAGCTCCAGCGAGCTTTCATCGGCCAGGCCCGGGTAACGCTGCTTCATGGCCTCGATCAACGCGTTGGCGTCTTTCGCCTTGGCGGTTTCAACATCGAAATCACGAATGTAATTTGCCGTGAAGCGCACAGCCTGCAGCGAACGGCTGCTGTCTCCCAGGTAGTGCCCTGGGACAACCGTGCGTGGCCCCAGCGCCTCGATGTGCGCCAAGGTGCCAAGCCAGTCGGCATGGGACTTGGCCGATTGAGTATCGGCCATCCACACATGAATGTTCTCGGACACCACCACACCACCGACCACCGCCTTGATGGACGGGATCCACACGAAGCTGCGGTCTGGCTGCGGGCCGTCCAGGCCAACGACGTCGAGGGCCTGCCCTTCCAGGGTCAGGCGCTGGCCTTCGAGCACCTGCGGCACCACCAGCCGCGCCGGTTTGTCTGCCCCCATCTGCGGCCCCCAGTACGCCAGCTTGGCGTCCATGGTCTGGCGGATATGTGCAACCGTGGCGGCAGAGGCCAGCACCTTGGCGTCGGGGAAGGCCTGGGTCAGGGTGTCCAGGCCAAAGTAATAGTCCGGGTCGCCGTGGCTGATGTAGATGGTGGTCAGGTGTTTGCCGCCAGCCTGCAGGCGCTGCACCAGTTGCTGGGCCTGGGCCTTGCCGAACTGGGCATCGACCAGCACGGCATCGTGCTCGCCACTGACAATCACCGAGCTGACCGGGAAAATGGCCGCGTGCCCAGGGTTGTAGACGTCCAGTTGCAAAGGTTCGGCAGCCAGCGCCGGGCCGGCCAGGGTGACGCAGGCCAGTAGCAGGCCTCGTAGGGGGGTGAACAGGGACATGGGCAAGGCCTTCAGTTGAACAATGCCCAACAGCTTAGTTGCCCGATCCGTGACAAAAAATGCCATGCTTGAACATAGTTTGTTTCTAAAAACGGGCAAATCATGGACCGTCTCAACGCCATGCGCGTTTTCGTCACCGTCGTCGACCTGGGCAGCCAGTCGGCAGCGGCGGACCACCTGCAGCTGTCTCGCCCTGTGGTGTCGCGTTACCTGGCAGAGCTGGAAGACTGGGTTGGCGCGCGGCTGATGCAGCGCACCACTCGCAAGCTCAGCCTCACCGCCGCCGGCCAGGAAACCCTGCCCCGCTGCCGGCAACTGCTGGAACTGGCCGGCGACCTGCAGGCTGCGGTGCAGCAGCCGGATGACGCGCCAAAAGGCGCGCTGCGCATCAGCGTAAGCACCTCTTTCGGCCAGGCGCAGCTGGTGGACGCGGTGGCTGCCTATGTGCGGCGTTATCCTGGGGTGAAGGTGGAGCTGCAGATGCTCGATCGCACCGTCAACCTGGTGGATGAGCGCATCGACCTGGCCATCCGCACCAGCAACGAGCTGGACCCCAACCTGATCGCCCGACGCCTGAGCGTGTGCCGTTCGGTAGTGTGCGCGGCCCCGGCCTACCTGCGTGAGCACGGCGTACCGCAACAGGTCGAGGATCTGAGCCGGCACAACTGCCTTACCCATGCCTATTTCGGCCACAGCCTGTGGCATTTCGAGGTGGCAGGCCAGCAGGTCGCCGTGCCGGTGGCGGGAAACATCAGCGCCAACGAAGCGATGACATTGCAAAAGGCGGCGCTGGCCGGCGCAGGCATCGCCATGCTGCCGAGCTACCAGACCGCCGACGCCCTGCGCAGGGGCGAACTGGTGCGCCTGCTGCCCGAAGCGGAGCCGCGTACACTGAACCTGAATGCGGTATATACGTCGCGCAAGCACATGCCGGCGACCTTGCGCAGCATGCTGGATTTTCTGGTGCAGCGGTTCAAGGACGAACCGGAGTGGGATCGCGATCTGTAACGCTGAAATTGGCCTAAGCTGGAAGGTACCACCTAGCGCTGTAACAGGAGGTGAGTACCATGGGCATCAAATCCAGAAGAGTCGCCCTTGCCATGGCCCTGACGGCCGTCGCAGGGCTGTATGGTTCTGCCTGCTGGCGCGCCGAGCTGCTACGCAGCCAGCCCAGCGCCGCAGCCAGCTGCGAGCAGGCACATTGCGTGCCTCACACTGCAACCTTGAGCGCCGTCCGTTGAGTTGACGGCGCGCTGCCGGTCACTCTTCGACGCTCATGTATTCCTTGGCCCAGCGGATGTAATCCTCGGGCTGGGTGTAGGTGTGCGAGAGTTCGGTGGCGCTCAGGTTCTCCGACTTGTTCTGCTTGCCACGCTGCAAGCGCAGGCAATCGTAAGTGGCCTTGATCGCAGCGAAGTAGGCGCCGTGGCCATCGACTGCGATACGCACGCCCAGGCGCGCCAGGCGTTCATCATCATGCAGGTTGGGGTTGCCATAGGTGACCAGCATCAGCGGCACCGTCAGGTGCTCGGCAATCTGCTCGAGCTGCTCGAAGTCCTTTACGCCCACCATGCAGATGCCATCGGCACCGGCCTTCTGGTAGCTCTGGGTGCGCACGATGATTTCTTCGGTGGTGAGCACGCCAGCGTTGGTGCGGGCAATGATCGACAACGACGAATCGACCCGCGCCTCCAGGGCCGCACGAATCTTGCCGACGCCCTCATCAACCGGGATCAGGTCGGTGGACTTGCGCCCGAACTGGGCGGGCAGAAGGGTGTCCTCGATGGTCAGCCCGGCCACGCCGGCGCGCTCCAGTTCGATCACCGTGCGCATCACGTTCAGCGCGTTGCCATAACCGTGGTCGGCATCAGCCAGCACGGGCAATTGCGCTACCCGGCCAATACGGGTGGCCTGCTCGACGAACTCGCTGAGGGTAATCAGGGCGAAGTCCGGCGCGGCCAGTACCTGCAACGAAGCGACGGAACCGCCCAGGATGCCGACCTCGAAGCCCAGGTCTGCGGCAATGCGTGCCGACATCGGGTCGAACACCGATGCCGTGTGGTAACAGGAACCTGAAGCGAGCAGTTCGCGGAAGGCAAAACGCAGATCTTGATGGGAAGCCTTGGGCATGATCACTCCGCAAATAAGTTGAAATTTGAACGGTAACTACCGACCCCTGTAATCGGGTCTACCTGACCTGTTCCAACCGTCGCCATCTGGGCGGTCATGCTCGACATGCAGGCAGAGGAATAAAAGGTGTGGGAGACAGCGGCCTGAAAAACCTGCGGCATATTGTTGCACCAAGCTGGTGCAAGCCCCGGATTTCAGCCCCTGTGGCATACCAACGATATCACGCAGCCATGCATCACTGAATGAATGCGCCAATGCCGATTCGGCATAGGGGATGCAGATAGTACATAGGAAGCTACCTAACTCAGGTTACAATTCGCAGGCCTCTTCGCGGGCAAGCCCGCTCCCACAGGTACAACACATGGCCCGAAGTTGTGCTGCACCTGTGGGAGCGGGCTTGCCCGCGAAGAGGCCGCCACAGACAAACAAGGTATTCCCGTGACCGCCGCCCTGCCCCCCACCACCCTGCGCAACGTGCTGACCGCCCTGATGCTGGCGATCTTCCTCGGCGCACTGGACCAGACCATCGTCGCCGTGTCGCTGCCCGCGATCTCGGCCAGTTCAACGATGTCGGCCTGCTGGCGTGGGTCATCTCCGGCTACATGGTGGCCATGACCGTGGCCGTGCCGATTTACGGCAAGCTGGGTGACCTGTACGGGCGGCGGCGGATGATCCTGACCGGCATCAGCCTGTTCACCCTGGCCTCGATCACCTGCGCCCTGGCCCAGGACATGCAACAACTGGTGCTGGCCCGCGTGCTGCAGGGCATTGGCGCGGGCGGCATGGTCTCGGTCAGCCAGGCAATCATCGGCGACTTCGTGCCCCCGCGTGAACGCGGCCGCTACCAAGGCTATTTCAGCAGCATGTACGCAGTGGCGAGTGTCGCCGGGCCGGTGCTGGGGGGCTGGTTGACCGAGTACCTGTCATGGCGCTGGGTGTTCTGGATCAACCTGCCGCTGGGGCTGGTTGCCTTGTGGGCGATCCACCGGGCACTTGGCGGCATGCCCGCGCAGCGCCGCGAGGCGCAGGTGGACTACCTCGGCGCCGTGCTGCTGATCCTCGGCCTGGGCAGCCTGTTACTGGGCATCACCCTGGTCGGCCAGGGCCACGCCTGGGTCGACCCGGCCGTAGTGGCCCTGTTCGCCTGCGCCGTGCTGGGCCTGGCGCTGTTCATCGTTCATGAGCGCCGCTGCCCGGAGCCGCTGCTGCCCTTGGGCCTGTTCGGCAACCGGGTAGCCGTGTTGTGCTGGGGCGTAATCTTTATCGCCAGCTTCCAGTCGATTTCCCTGACCATGCTCATGCCGTTGCGCTACCAGGGCATCACCGGCGCCGGTGCCGACAGCGCCGCCCTGCACCTGCTGCCGCTGGCGATGGGGCTGCCCCTGGGCGCCTTCACCGGCGGGCGCATGACCAGCCGGACCGGGCGCTACAAGCCGCAGATCCTGGCCGGTGCGCTGCTGATGCCATTGGCCATTTTTGCCATGGCGTTGACCCCGCCACAGTCCGGGTGGCTCAGTGCATTGTTCATGCTGCTGACCGGCATTGCCTGCGGGTTGCAGTTCCCGACATCGCTGGTGGGCACGCAAAGCGCGGTGGACAGCAAGGACATCGGGGTGGCCACCAGCACCACCAACCTGTTCCGTTCGTTGGGTGGGGCCATGGGCGTGGCCTGCATGTCCAGCCTGTTGCTGACTCTGCTGCACCAGGGCGGGTTCGAAATGCTGGGGAATCCCTTGCTGGGGAGCTTGAAAGCCGGTGAGGTGGACCTGGTGACGCAGGGCCGGTTGACGGAGACGTTCCGGCATTTGCTGATGGGGAGTGCGCTGGTTGCGGTGCTGGGAGTGTTTGCGGCATTTGCCCTGCCCGACCGGCAATTACGCGGCCGCTGAACGAAGCACAGGCCCTGTAGGAGCGGCCTTGTGTCGCGATGGGCGGGGCGCAGCAGCCCCAGGATCTTGAATACAGCACAGATTGCCGGGGCCGCTTTGCGGCCCATCGCGACACAAGGCCGCTCCTACAGAACCTGTGCTTGGTTCAGAGCACTCGGAAGTATTAATCCTCTCTTAATACAGACGGGAAACACTCCCTCACAATCCTTAACAAAGTGTCATTTGCGCAGGGCCGGGCTCAAGCGCAGCATATCCAGCCCGGTGTCGACCCATTTTTCGACATCGCCCGCCAGATCGACACTGTCAGGCAGCAACAACCAGCGCCCGATCAGGCCATCGACATAGGCAAACATCGCCACCGCTGCGCGCTCGACATCCAGCGTGTCAGGCAACTGGCCTCGGCGAACGGCATTGGCCAACGCCAGGGCAATGCCCTTGTGGCAATCCAGTACTGCGCCTTGGCGCTGCTGGCGAATTTCACACATGTCATCGGTGAACTCGCACTTGTGATGCAGAATTTCATTGATACGCCGGGTTCGGGCATCGAGCACCAACTCGTTGAACACTTGCAGCAGCAGCTTGCGCATGCAGCCAAGCGGGTCGACTTCGTCCTCGCTTTCACTCGCCCGCGCCAAGTGGTCATGGGTTTCGTGCAGGCTGTCGAGCAGCGCCTGCACCAGCTCCGCCTTGTTGTTGAAGTGCCAGTAGATCGCCCCGCGCGTCACACCCGCGAGCTCGGCGATGTCGGCCAGGGTGGTTCGCGCAACCCCGCGCTTGTAGAAGGCCTTTTCCGCCGCCTCGATGATCTGGGCGCGGGTTTCCTGGGCTTCTTCTTTGGTTCGACGGACCATGGCAGTACAACCTCATCTGGCCCGAACGCACGGCGCGTACGGGGAACGTTCCGGGGGCACCTCTGCAGGGCGCCTCGCGGATGAGCTAATCAAGGACTGTGGAAGTACCCGAGTACACCCCAGCGGTATTTACAAACAACCATGAATGTAAGTATATTCCTTAGCAAGCTATTTATCCACCCGATAGCAATTTTTCCA
Organism: Pseudomonas putida W15Oct28; assembly: GCF_000708715.2. GTDB lineage: Bacteria > Pseudomonadota > Gammaproteobacteria > Pseudomonadales > Pseudomonadaceae > Aquipseudomonas > Aquipseudomonas putida_R. Next base: position 161,765 of record NZ_JENB01000007.1, read on the forward strand.
GATCAAGACTCTTCCACTACTCTTGAGCGTTTCCTGCTCCACCGCCCCGAGGATCCTCATGCAATTCAAGCCAGCCGTTACCGCTCTGGTTTCCGCCGTCGCCCTGGCAACCCTGCTCAGTGGCTGTAAGAAAGAAGAAGCAGCGCCAGCGGCGCAGGCTCCTCAGGTCGGCGTGGTTACCCTTCAGCCGCAAGCCTTCACCCTGACCTCGGAATTGCCGGGGCGCACCACGTCCTACCGTGTCGCCGAAGTGCGCCCACAGGTCAATGGCATCATCCTCAAGCGCCTGTTCAAGGAAGGCAGTGAGGTCAAGGAAGGCCAGCAGCTGTACCAGATCGACCCTGCCGTGTACGAAGCCAACCTGGCCAATGCCCAGGCCAACCTGCAGGCTACCCGCTCGCTGGCCGAGCGCTACAAGCAGCTGATCGATGAGCAGGCCGTGTCCAAGCAGGAATACGACGACGCCAATGCCAAACGATTGCAGGCTGAGGCTGCGCTGAAAAGCGCACAGATCGACCTGCGTTACACCAAGGTGCTGGCACCGATCAACGGCCGCATAGGCCGTTCTTCGTTTACCGAAGGTGCGCTGGTGAGCAATGGCCAGACCGACGCCATGGCTACCATCCAGCAGCTCGACCCGATCTACATCGACGTCACCCAGTCCACCGCCGAGCTGCTCAAGCTGCGCCGTGACCTGGAAAGCGGCCAACTGCAGAAGGCTGGCGACAATGCAGCCTCGGTGCAGTTGGTGCTGGAAGACGGCAGCCTGTTCAAGCAGGAAGGCCGCCTGGAGTTCTCGGAAGTCTCGGTTGACGAAACCACCGGCTCGGTCACCCTGCGTGCGCTGTTCCCCAACCCCGATCACACCCTGCTGCCGGGCATGTTCGTGCATGCGCGGCTGAAGGCCGGGGTCAACGCCAACGCCATCCTGGCACCGCAACAGGGCGTAACCCGTGACCTTAAAGGCGCACCGACCGCACTGGTGGTCAACCAGGAGAACAAGGTCGAACTGCGCCAGCTCAAGGCCAGCCGTACCTTGGGCAGCGACTGGCTGATCGAGGAAGGCCTGAACCCGGGTGACCGCCTGATCACCGAAGGGCTGCAGTACGTGCGCCCGGGCGTCGAGGTGAAGGTCAGCGAAGCCACCAACGTCAAGAAGCCGGGCAGCCCTGATCAGGCCAACGCGGCGAAAGCAGACGCCAAAGCGGAGTAAACCATGTCGAAGTTCTTTATCGATCGCCCGATCTTCGCCTGGGTGATCGCCTTGGTGATCATGCTGGTCGGCGCCTTGTCGATCCTGAAGTTGCCGATCAACCAGTACCCCAGCATCGCGCCGCCGGCCATCGCCATCGCCGTGACCTACCCGGGCGCTTCGGCGCAAACCGTGCAGGACACCGTGGTGCAGGTGATCGAGCAGCAGCTCAACGGTATCGACAACCTGCGTTATGTATCGTCGGAGAGCAACTCCGACGGCAGCATGACCATTACCGCTACCTTCGAGCAAGGCACCAACGCCGACACCGCCCAGGTCCAGGTGCAGAACAAGCTCAACCTGGCCACCCCGCTGCTGCCTCAAGAAGTGCAGCAGCAAGGTATCCGCGTTACCAAAGCAGTGAAAAACTTCCTGCTGGTGATCGGCCTGGTGTCCGAAGACGGCACCATGACCAAGGACGACCTGGCCAACTACATCGTCTCGAACATGCAGGACCCGATCTCGCGTACTGCGGGCGTGGGTGACTTCCAGGTGTTCGGTGCGCAGTACGCCATGCGTATCTGGCTGGATCCGGCGAAGCTGAACAAGTTTCAGCTGACCCCGGTCGACGTCAAGACTGCGGTTGCCGCACAGAACGTGCAGGTATCTTCCGGCCAACTTGGCGGCCTGCCGGCCATGCCGGGTACCCAGCTTAACGCCACCATCATCGGCAAGACCCGCCTGCAGACCGCCGAGCAGTTCGAAAAGATCCTGCTCAAGGTCAACAAGGATGGCTCGCAGGTACGCCTGAGCGACGTCGCTGAGGTTGGCCTGGGCGGTGAAAACTATGCGGTCAGCGCCCAGTTCAACGGCAAGCCGGCCTCCGGCCTTGCGGTCAAGCTGGCCACCGGCGCCAACGCCCTGGACACTGCCAAGGCCTTGCGCCAGACCATCGCCGACCTGGAGCCGTTCTTCCCGCCTGGCGTGAAGGCCGTGTTCCCGTATGACACCACCCCGGTGGTCACCGAATCGATCAGCGGGGTAATCCACACCCTGATCGAAGCCGTGGTCCTGGTGTTCCTGGTGATGTACCTGTTCCTGCAGAACTTCCGCGCCACCATCATCACCACCATGACCGTACCGGTGGTGTTGCTGGGTACCTTCGGCATCCTTGCCGCCGCAGGCTTCAGCATCAACACCCTGACCATGTTCGCCATGGTCCTGGCCATCGGCTTGCTGGTGGACGATGCCATCGTCGTGGTGGAGAACGTCGAACGGGTCATGTCCGAGGAAGGGTTACCGCCCAAGGAGGCGACCAAACGCTCGATGGAGCAGATCCAGGGCGCCCTGGTGGGTATTGCCCTGGTGCTGTCGGCGGTACTTCTGCCCATGGCGTTCTTCGGCGGTTCCACAGGTGTGATCTACCGGCAGTTCTCCATCACCATCGTGTCGGCCATGGGCCTCTCGGTGCTGGTAGCGCTTATCTTCACCCCGGCGCTGTGCGCCACCATGCTCAAGCCGGTGAAGAAAGGTGAGCATCACACTGCCAAGCGTGGCTTCTTCGGCTGGTTCAACCGCAACTTCGACCGTGGCGTGCTGGGTTACGAGCGCAGCGTGGGCACCATCCTGCGCAACAAGGTGCCGTTCCTGCTGGCCTACGCACTGATCGTGGTCGGCATGATCTGGCTGTTCGCCCGCATTCCCACCGCCTTCCTGCCGGAAGAAGACCAAGGCGTACTGTTCGCCCAGGTGCAGACCCCGGCCGGTTCCAGTGCCGAGCGCACCCAGGTGGTCGTGGACCAGATGCGTGAGTACCTGCTGAAGGAAGAAGCCGATACCGTGGCCTCGGTGTTCACCGTCAACGGCTTCAACTTCGCTGGCCGTGGCCAGAGTTCGGGCATGGCGTTCATCATGCTCAAGCCGTGGGGCGAGCGTTCGGCCGAGAACAGCGTGTTCAACCTGTCGCAACGTGCCCAGCAACACTTCTTCAGCTTCCGCGATGCAATGGTGTTCGCCTTTGCCCCGCCAGCAGTACTGGAACTGGGTAACGCCACTGGTTTCGACGTGTTCCTGCAGGACCGCGCCGGCGTCGGCCACGCGAAGCTGATGGAAGCACGCAACCAGTTCCTGGCCAAGGCAGCGCAGAGCAAGATACTGATGGCCGTGCGCCCGAACGGCCTGAACGATGAGCCGCAGTACCAGCTGACCATCGATGACGAACGTGCCAGCGCCCTGGGCGTGACCATTGCCGACATCAACAACACCCTTTCGATTGCATTGGGTGCCAGCTACGTGAACGACTTCATCGACCGTGGCCGGGTCAAGAAGGTGTACATCCAGGGCGAACCAAACGCACGGATGAGCCCGGAAGACCTGCAGAAATGGTACGTGCGCAATGGCAAAGGCGAGATGGTACCGTTCTCCTCCTTCGCCAAGGGCGAATGGACCTACGGTTCGCCGAAGCTGTCGCGCTACAACGGTGTGGAAGCGGTCGAAGTCCTGGGTGCCCCGGCGCCTGGCTACAGCACCGGTGAAGCCATGGCTGAAGTCGAGCGCATTGTCGGCGAATTGCCTACCGGCATCGGCTACTCCTGGACCGGCATGTCCTACGAGGAAAAACTCTCCGGCTCGCAGATGCCGGCGCTGTTCGCCCTCTCGATCCTGTTCGTGTTCCTGTGCCTGGCAGCCCTGTACGAAAGCTGGTCGATCCCGATCGCCGTCGTGCTGGTCGTTCCACTGGGTATCATCGGTGCGTTGATTGCCACCAGCCTGCGCGGTTTGTCCAACGACGTGTACTTCCTGGTCGGCCTGTTGACCACCATCGGCCTGGCGGCGAAGAACGCGATCCTCATCGTCGAATTCGCCAAGGAACTGCATGAACAAGGCCGCAGCCTGTTCGACGCGACCATCGAAGCGTGCCGCATGCGCTTGCGCCCGATCATCATGACCTCGCTGGCGTTCATCCTCGGCGTGGTACCGTTGACCATCGCCAGTGGCGCCGGTGCCGGCAGCCAGCACGCCATCGGTACCGGTGTGATCGGCGGCATGATCAGTGCGACCGTGCTGGCTATCTTCTGGGTACCGCTGTTCTTCGTCGCAGTGTCGTCGCTGTTCGGCAGCAAAGAGCCGGAAAAAGACGCCACCCCTGAAACTCCACGTTATGAGGCTGGGCAATGACCAAGTCTTTGTTGTCCCTGGCGGTAACCGCTTTCATTCTTGGCGGCTGCTCGCTGATCCCTGACTACCAGACCCCGGAAGCACCGGTGGCCGCGCAGTGGCCGCAAGGCCCTGCGTACTCGCCGACCCAGTCGGCAGACGTTGCTGCAGCCGAACAGGGCTGGCGCCAGTTCTTCCACGACCCGGCACTGCAACAGCTGATCCAGACTTCGCTGGTCAACAACCGCGACCTGCGTGTCGCGGCGCTGAACCTCGACGCCTACCGTGCGCAGTACCGCATTCAACGTGCCGACCTGTTCCCGGCGGTTTCGGCCACCGGCAGCGGCAGCCGCCAGCGCACGCCAGCGAACATGTCGACCACTGGTGAATCCAGCATCAATAGCCAGTACTCGGCCACTCTCGGCGTCAGCGCCTATGAGCTGGACCTGTTCGGCCGCGTGCGCAGCCTGACCGAGCAGGCCCTGGAAACCTACCTGTCCAGCGAGCAGGCGCGTCGGTCCACGCAGATCGCCCTGGTGGCCAGCGTGGCCAACGCCTACTACACCTGGCAGGCCGACCAGGCGCTGTTCAAGCTGACCGAAGAAACGCTGAAGACCTACGAGGAAAGCTACAACCTCACCCGTCGCAGCAATGAAGTGGGTGTGGCTTCGGCACTCGACGTCAGCCAGGCGCGCACCGCCGTGGAAGGCGCCCGGGTCAAATACTCGCAGTACCAGCGCCTGGTCGCCCAGGACGTCAACAGCCTGACCGTGCTGCTGGGCACCGGCGTTCCTGCCAACCTGGCCAAGCCGCTGGAGCTCAATGCCGACCAGCTGGCCGAAGTACCGGCCGGCCTGCCGTCGGACATCCTCCAGCGTCGCCCGGACATCCAGGAAGCCGAGCACCTGCTCAAGGCCGCCAACGCCAACATTGGTGCCGCCCGTGCAGCGTTCTTCCCGAGCATCAGCCTGACCGCCAACGCCGGTAGCCTGAGCCCCGACATGGGGCACCTGTTCGCGGGTGGCCAGGGCACCTGGCTGTTCCAGCCGCAGATCAACCTGCCGATCTTCAACGCCGGCAGCCTGAAGGCCAGCCTGGACTACTCGAAGATCCAGAAGGACATCAACGTCGCCAAGTACGAAAAAACCATCCAGACTGCCTTCCAGGAAGTCTCCGATGGCCTGGCCGCGCGCAAGACCTTCGAAGAGCAGTTGCAGGCTCAGCGCGACCTGGTGCAGGCGAACCAGGACTACTACCGCCTGGCCGAACGCCGCTACCGCATCGGTATCGACAGCAACCTGACCTTCCTCGACGCCCAGCGCAACCTGTTCAGCGCCCAGCAGTCGCTGATTACCGACCGCTTGTCGCAGCTGACCAGCGAGGTCAACCTGTACAAGGCGCTCGGTGGTGGCTGGTACGAGCAGACCGGGCAGGCCAACCAGCAGGCATCGGTGGAGACACCGAAAGGCTGATTGCGTTTGTAGCAGCACCAAGCCCACCTTCGCGGTGGGCTTTTTGTTATCTGTTGCCTGTACCGGCCTCTTCGCGGGTATTGCACAGGTCATGAACCTTGCGCCGTACCTGTGGGAGCGGGTTCACCCGCGAAGAGGGCGATACAGGAAAACAATTAACTAACTGGAACATTCCGTTCGATTATCGCCCCGTTCCGTTTGCGACGAATTGCCTCACCCCCGCGCTTCCCCGCAACATCCCCTTACGCAACGTTGCCCAAGTTCATCAAAAAAGACCCGCACCTGCAGGCTCGACCCAGCAGTGCACCGGCTCGCCCCATAAAAACAAGAGATCCACGACAGATGAGCACTTTGCAACCCGCACGCCAGCTGCTGCCCGGCCTGTTGGCCATGTCCTGCGCCTTCCCGCTGTTTGCAGCCGAAGGCGGTTTCATGGAGGACGCCAAGGCCACCCTCAACCTGCGCAACTTCTACATCAACCGCAACTTCGTCGACCCGGCCCACCCGCAGGGCAAGGCCGAAGAGTGGACGCAAAGCTTCATTCTCGACGCCCGCTCCGGCTTTACCCAAGGCACCGTCGGTTTTGGTGTGGACGTGTTGGGCATGTACTCGGTCAAGCTCGACGGCGGCAAAGGCACCACCAACACGAACCTGCTGCCGGTGCATGACGACGGCCGCCCGGCCGATGATTTTGGCCGCCTGGGCGTGGCGCTGAAAGCCAAATTGTCCGAAACCGAGCTGAAAGTCGGTGAATGGATGCCGGTACTGCCCATCCTGCGCTCGGACGATGGCCGCTCGCTGCCGCAAACCTTCCGCGGTGGCCAGTTGACCTCCAAGGAAATTGCCGGCCTGACGCTGTACGCCGGCCAGTTCCGCGGCAACAGCCCGCGCAACGACGCCAGCATGGAAGACATGTCGATGAACGGCAAAGGCGCGTTCACCTCCGACCGTTTCAACTTCGGCGGCGGCGAGTACACCTTCAACGACAAGCGCACCATGATCGGCCTGTGGGATGCCCAGCTCAAGGACATCTACCGCCAGCAGTACCTGAACCTGACGCACAGCCAGCCGCTGGGCGACTGGACCCTGGGCGCCAACCTGGGCTACTTCATCGGCAAGGAAGACGGCGCAGAGCGCGCCGGCAAGCTGGACAACCGCACCGCCTCGGCCATGCTTTCGGCGCGCTACCAGGGCCACACCTTCTACGTCGGCCTGCAGAAGGTCAGCGGTGACGATGCCTGGATGCGGGTCAACGGTACCAGTGGCGGCACCCTGGCGAACGACAGCTACAACGCCAGCTTCGACAATGCCAAGGAGCGGTCCTGGCAGGTGCGCCATGACTTCAACTTCGCTACCGTCGGCGTGCCAGGGCTGACCCTGATGAACCGCTACATCAAGGGTGACAACGTCACCGTGGGCAGCGTGGATGATGGCAAGGAATGGGCACGCGAGACCGAGCTGGCCTATGTGGTGCAGTCGGGCAGCTTGAAGGACCTGTCGGTCAAATGGCGCAACTCCACCATGCGCCGTGACTTCAGCACCAATGCGTTCGATGAGAACCGGTTGATTGTGAGTTACCCGCTGAATCTCCTTTGAATGCTTCGCGGGCACGCCCGCTCCCACAAGACCGCCACAGTTTTAAGAAGCTGTGCCGATCCTGTGGGAGCGGGCGCGCCCGCGAAGAGGCCAGAAGCCCATTCAAATAACTTAAAGATATAAACAAATCCATAAACCTTCTTGGACGACATAAGCTGTAACAGCTTGAATAGGGCCCTGATTCCCGCCCCAGAGCCGTGACATGGACCTCCGCCAGCTGCGCTACTTCATCGCCCTCACCGAATACCGCAGTTTCGTCCGTGCCGCCGAGGCCATGGGCATCACCCAACCCGCCTTCAGCCGCGCCATCCAGGGCCTGGAACACACGTTCGGCTGCCCGCTGGTAGACCGCGCCAGCAAGGCCCTGCTGCCAACCCCAGAAGGCCTGGTGGTACTGCAACACGCCCGCCGCCTGGTGCAGGGCGCCGCGCAACTGAGCAACGAAGTGCTGCAAATGACCAAGCTCGACGCCGGCGAGCTGCATTTCGGCAGTGGCCCGGCGCTGGCCGTGCGCCTGGTCCCCGACGCCTTGCGCCACTTCATCGAGCGCCACCCGGGCATCCGCACTTCGCTGCTGGTGGACAATGCCGAACGCCTGGGCCAGGCCCTGCGCCGTGAACAGATCGAGTTTTTCGTCGACGATATCCGCCCGTTCGAAGCCGACCCCAACTTCCACACCGAGCCCCTGTCGCCACGCCCCGGCCTGTTCTTCTGCCGGCCGGGCCACCCGTTGCTGGCCAAGGACAGCCTGTCGACCAACGATTTGTTCAGCTACCCGCTGGCCAGCGCCCTGCTCGCCCCCGGCGTGCGCAAGCGCCTGGCCAACCTGAGCGGGCGCAGCGACTTCCTCCCGCACCTGCAGACCGAGCACCTGGCCATACTGCGCAGCGTGGTGCAGGCCAGCGACGCCATCGGCACGGCCAGCGAGGAGGCCGTGGCCGAAGACCTGGCCGCAGGCACACTGGTACGCCTGCACTGGCGCAACCTGCCGCCGGCGCTGGAGGTGTTGAGTGTGCGCTGCGGGGTGGTCAGCCGTAGCGGTTACCGGTTGTCGCCGGCGGCGCGGGCGATGATCGAGACACTGGTGGGGCTGGATACGCCAGTAAGGGCTGCTGCCATTCGCTGAGCTGATGATAGTGGTGGCTGCGGGCTATCCTGATCACTATCAGGTCACTGGTTGCTTGTACTGGCCTCTTCGCGGGCTTGCCCGCTCCCACAGGTAATCCACCAGGTTTGAAAAGTGTGGTGATCCTGTGGGAGCGGGCAAGCCCGCGAAGAGGCCGGTACAGGCAAAACAAAGCTGAACAGGGAGGCACAACAATGAAAACCCTCGTCGACCACCTGAGCCAATATGCCAGCTACCACCGCGACCCACGCAACATCGCCACCCACTTCGTCGGCATCCCGATGATCGTGCTGGCAGTCACTATCTTGCTATCGCGCCCTGGCGGGGAAGTGGCAGGCATGTGGCTGTCCCCTGCCCTGCTGGCAGCGGCGGCTTCGGTATGGTTCTACCTGCGCCTGGACCTGCGCTTCGGGCTGGTGATGGGGCTGCTGCTGGGCCTGTGCCTGTGGGTCGGCCAGGTGCTGGCAGTACAGACGACAGCGCTGTGGCTTAGCGCCGGGCTGGGGGCATTCGTGGTGGGCTGGGTCATCCAGTTCGTCGGCCATTACTACGAAGGCCGCAAACCTGCATTTGTCGACGATGTCAGTGGCCTGATCATCGGGCCGCTGTTCGTGGTGGCAGAAGCGGCGTTCATGCTGGGCCTGTGCCCGGCCCTGAAACAGGCCGTAGAAAACAACGCAGGCCCGGTAGCCATGCGTCAGAAGAACACGGCAATGTAAACATCCCACGGCCCTATCGCCGGCAAGCCAGCTCCCACAGGGAATTCACTGCCCTCAAGCCTGATGCAATCCCTGTGGGAGCTGGCTTGCCGGCGATAGGGCCAGTGCAGGCATTACTGCTCTCGAGACTCTACACCCAGCTCGTCCCACACCGATTCGGCCATGTGGAAGGTGGCGTTGGCCGCCGGAATACCGCAATAGATCGCGCTCTGCATCAGCACTTCCTTGATCTCGTCACGGGTCACGCCATTGTTGGCCGCGGCGCGCAGGTGCAGTTTCAGCTCGTCGTTGCGGTTCATGCCGATCAGCATGGCGATGGTGATCAGGCTGCGGGTATGACGTGGCAGGCCCGGGCGGGTCCAGATATCACCCCAGGCGTGGCGGGTGATCATTTCCTGGAACTCGCCGTTGAAGTCATTGAGCTTTTCCAGGCTGCGGTCCACGTGGGCATCGCCCAGTACCGCACGGCGCACTTGCATGCCGGCGTCGTAACGTTGTTTCTCATCCATGGCGTTGTCCTCAGTGAGCCAGCAGGAAGTCGAGCACGCGGCGGCTGAACGCCTCACCGATTTCGACGTTGGACAGGTGCGCTGCCGGGAAGTCGACGTATTCGGCACCTTCGATACCGGCCTGCATGAAGCGGCCATGTTCAGGGGTGGTGACCACGTCTTCGGTGCCGGCAACGATCAGCGCGGGCACCTGGATGCGGCCCAGTTGCTCACGGTAATCGGCATCACGCACGGCTGCGCAGTTTCCGGCATAACCCTGCGGGCTGGTTTGCGCCAGCATCTGGCAAATGCGCTGGGCTTGCTCAGGCTGGGCCTGGGCAAAGCCTGGGGTGAACCAGCGGGCGATGGAGCCGTCGCGCAGGTCGACCATGGCCTGCTGGCCACCTTTGAGCACGGTGTCGATACGGGTGTTCCACACCTCGTCATTGGCGATCTTGGCGGCGGTGTTGCACAGGGTCAGGCTGTGCAGGCGCGGGCCTGCGTTGATGCCCAGCCACTGGCCAATCAGGCCACCCATCGACAGGCCGACGAAATGTGCCTTCTGGATGTCCAGGCCATCGAGCAGGGCCAGCACGTCACCGCCCAGCTGTTCGATGCTGTAAGGGCCTTCGGTGACCAACGAGGCACCATGGCCACGGGTGTCGTAGCGCAGCACGCGAAAGTGCTGGCTCCACAGCGGAATCTGGGTGTCCCACATGCCCAGGTCGGTACCCAGGGAGTTGGACAGGACCAGCACCGGGGCGTTTTCCGGGCCATCGATCTGGTAGTTCAAAACGCCATCGGCCAGTTGCAAATGCGCCACAGCAGTCTCCTTCAGGCAGTGAAATGTTGATGTTCGGATACGGCGCGCGCCACCCAGACGCGGGCCTGGCCCAGGTAATGGGCAGGGTCGAGCAGGCGATCAAGTTCTTCGGCAGACAGCTCGGCACTGACCTGCGGTTCGTCACCCAGCACCGCACGCAGGTGGCGCTGTTCGGCCACGGCGCGCTGGCAGCATTGCTCCAGCAGGTGGTGGGCACGGTCGCGGCCCAGGCGTTGGGCGAGGACGATACTCACCGCTTCTGCCAGCACCAGCCCTTGGGTCAGGTCGAGGTTACGGCGCATGCGCGCTGCGTCCACTTCCATGCCCTCGGCAATCACCTGGGCCTGGCGCAGTGCACCGGAGACCAGGCAGCAGATGTCCGGGAGGGTTTCCCATTCGGCATGCCACAGGCCCAGGCTGCGCTCGTGCTCCTGGGGCATGGCGGCGAACAGCGTCGACACCAGCCCCGGCACGCGGGTCGCGGCACCGATCAGCACCGCAGCGCCCACCGGGTTGCGTTTGTGCGGCATGGTCGAAGAGCCGCCCTTGCCCGGCGCGGAAGGCTCGAATACCTCCCCCGCCTCGGTTTGCATCAGCAGGCTGATATCGCGGCCGAACTTGCCCAGGCTGCCGGCCACCAGGCCCAGCACCGAGGCAAACTCCACCAGGCGATCACGCTGGGTGTGCCAGGGTTGCTCGGGCAGGGTCAGCTTCAGTTGCTCGGCCAGGGCCTCGGCCACCGGCATCGCCTTGCTGCCCAGCGCGGCCAGGCTGCCCGAAGCACCGCCAAACTGCAGCACCAGCAGGCGCGGGCGCAGTTCCTGCAGGCGCTGACGGTGGCGGGTCAGAGCCCCCAGCACGCCAGCCAGTTTCATGCCCAGGGTCACCGGGGTCGCATGTTGCAGCCAGGTGCGGCCCACCATTGGCGTATCGGCGTGCTTCAAGGCCTGCTGCGACAAGGTATCGGCCAGTTTGCCCAAGTCGGCTTCGATCAGGTCGAGGGCATCGCGCAACTGCAGGACCAAGCCGGTGTCCATCGCGTCCTGGCTGGTGGCGCCCAGGTGCACATAGCGCTCGGCCTCGGGTACGCCACTGGCAATCACCTTGCCCAACGCCTTCACCAGCGGGATTGCCGAGTTGCCAGCGGTGGCGATGGCATTGGCCAGCGCAGCCACGTCATAGCGCTCGGCCTGGCATGCCGCCTCAATGGCAGCCACGGCGCTGTGCGGGACCAGCCCGGCAGCGGCTTCGGCACGGGCCAGCGCGGCTTCGAAATCGAGCATGCCCTGCAAGCGGCCACGGTCGGAGAAAATCTCGCGCATGGCCGGCGCGGTGAAGTAGGCGTCGAACAATTGGTTGGTCATGCCACGTCCTTAGTCATCGTGGTGCAGGTACGCGGCCTGCTTCGGCAGGCGCAGGCTGAACAGGAAGGCAATCGCCATCATGGCCGTCACGTACCAGTAGAAAGTGTTTTCCATGCCCAGGGTCTTCAGGCCCAGGGCCACGTACTCGGCGGAGCCGCCGAATGCCGCGTTGGCCACCGCATAGGCCAGGCCCACACCCAGCGCACGCACCTGTGGCGGGAACATCTCGGCCTTCACCAGGCCGCTGATCGAGGTGTAGAAACTGACAATACACAACGCCAGGCTGATCAGCACGAAGGCCATGAACGGGCTGGTCACGGTTTTCAGCGCCATCAGCAGCGGCACGGTGCACAGGGTACCCAGCGCGCCAAACAGCAGCATCGAATTGCGCCGGCCGATGCGGTCGGACAGCATGCCGAAGAACGGCTGCACCACCATGAACAGGAACAGCGCGCCGGTCATCACATAGCTGGCGTTTTTCGCCGTCATCCCGGCGGTGTTGACCAGGTACTTCTGCATGTAAGTGGTGAAGGTGTAGAAGATCAGCGAACCGCCAGCGGTGTAGCCAAGCACGGTGATGAAGGCCGCCGCATGGTTGCGGAACAGGCCCTTGATGCTACCTGCATCTTTGTCGTTGCGGGCTTCGGCACTGCTGGTTTCGTGCAACGAGCGGCGCAGCATCAACGAGATCAGCGCGGCGATGGCGCCGACCACGAACGGAATCCGCCAGCCCCAGGCGCGCAGTTCGTCCTCGGTGAGCAACTGCTGCAGGATCACCACCACCAGCACGGCCAGCAACTGGCCGCCGATCAAGGTGACATACTGGAACGAGGCAAAGAAGCCGCGCTGCCCACGCAGGGCCACTTCACTCATGTAGGTGGCAGTGGTGCCGTACTCGCCGCCCACCGACAGCCCCTGGATCAGGCGGGCCAGCAACAGCAACGCCGGGGCCCAGGTGCCAATGCTGGCGTAAGTGGGCAGGCAGGCGATCATCAGCGAGCCGAAACACATCATCAGCACCGAGATCATCAGGGAATTCTTGCGACCATGGCGGTCAGCGAGGCGGCCGAAGATCCAGCCACCAATGGGGCGCATCAAAAAGCCTGCGGCAAACACACCGGCCGTGTTCAACAACTGCACGGTGGGGTCGTCGGAGGGGAAGAAGGCCGGGGCGAAGTAGATTGCGCAGAAGGCGTAGACGTAGAAGTCGAACCATTCCACCAGGTTGCCTGATGAGGCACCGACGATAGCGAAGATGCGCTTGCTGCGTTCTTCGCCGGTGTAATAGGTTGAGGTCATGACGGTTTTACTCCTGGAGGGTCCTAGGTAAGTCTAGACATACCTGGTAACACACTCGTTCCGCTATCTGGCTGGCAATTGGCCTTGTGTCTAACAAGGCCGGCCTCTTCGCGAGCAAGCCCGCTCCCACAGGTTTTCGTTGTGCAGTGGGCAACGATCATCCTGTGGGAGCGGGCTTGCCCGCGAAGAGGCCAGTACAGGTCAAACCCGCTCGATGGCCAACGCCAGGCCCTGGCCAACCCCTACACACATGGTCGCCAGCCCTTTACGCCCACCACTCTTCTCCAACTGATGCAGCGCCGTCAGCACCAGGCGCGCACCGCTCATGCCCAGCGGGTGGCCCAGGGCGATTGCGCCGCCGTTAGGGTTCACCTGCGGCGCATCATCGGCCACACCCAGCTCACGCAGCACTGCCAGGCCTTGGCTGGCAAAGGCTTCGTTAAGCTCGATCACATCGAAATCACTCATCGCCACACCCAGGCGCTCGGTCAGCTTGCGCACTGCCGGTACCGGGCCAATGCCCATCACCCGTGGTGCAACACCGCCGCTGGCCATGCCCAGTACCCGGGCACGCGGGGTCAGGCCGTGCTTCTTCACCGCTTCCGCCGACGCCAGGATCAGCGCCGCAGCACCGTCGTTCACGCCCGAGGCGTTGCCAGCGGTGACAGTCTTGTCCGGGCCGTTGACCGGCTTGAGTTTGGTCAGCGCCTCCAGCGTGGTTTCCGGGCGCAGGTGCTCGTCGCGCTCGACGATGGTTTCGCCCTTCTTGTGGGCAATGCGCACCGGCACGATCTCTTCGGCGAAGAAGCCAGCCGCCTGGGCGGCGGCAGCTTTCTGCTGGCTGCGCAGGGCGAAAGCGTCCTGGTCAGCGCGCGAAACCTGGTAGTCGTCGGCCACGTTGTCGGCGGTTTCCGGCATGGAGTCCACGCCGTACTGGCTCTTCATCAGCGGGTTGATGAAACGCCAGCCGATGGTGGTGTCTTCAAGCTTCATGTTGCGCGAATAGCCGCTTTCAGCCTTGCCCATGACGAACGGTGCGCGCGACATCGACTCGACGCCGCCGGCAATCGCCAGTTCCATTTCGCCGCTGGCGATGGCGCGGAAGGCGGTGCCGATGGCATCCATGCCCGACGCGCACAGGCGGTTCAGGGTGACGCCCGGGATGCTCTCCGGCAGGCCGGCCAGCAGCAGCGCCATGCGCGCCACGTTGCGGTTGTCTTCACCGGCCTGGTTGGCACAGCCGAAGAACACTTCATCAACCTGGTCCCACTGCACTGCAGGGTTGCGCTCGATCAGCGCTTTCAGCGGCACGGCAGCCAGGTCGTCGGCACGCACACCCGCCAGGGCGCCGCCGAAGCGGCCGATCGGGGTGCGGATGGCGTCACAGATAAATACGTCGCGCATTAGGCTTCTCCTGCCGCTGGCCATGGGCCGCGGCGGTACGTGTGGAGGCTACTGGTCAGGGTGCTTCGATGAGCTCAGATTAAGGAGAGTGACGGTAGGCTTACAATCCGATAATCGACTATCCGTGCGGTTATCGAACCATTTGTTACGCTGCTACTTATCTGCATGCTGGGGCTGCTGCGCAGCCCTATCGCGACACAAGGCCGCTCCTACAGGGGATCGCGTTTCCCTGTAGGAGCAGCCTTGTGCTGCGAATGGGCCGCAAAGCGGCCCCCCGCTTCTCAGGTTGCGTCGGCGTGGCTCACCAGCCCTTTCACGATCACACCTACAGCCGCCAGCGCCGCAGGCACCAGCAACGCGGTCAGCACCTGCTCGAAGTTCCACCCCAGCCCCAGCAGCGTCGCGCCGCTCCAGGCCCCGAGAATCGCACCGAAGCGGCCGATACCCAGCATCCACGATACACCCGTGGCACGGCCCTGGGTCGGGTAGAAGCGTGCCGCCAGCGACGGCATCGCCGACTGCGCACCGTTCACGCACATACCCGCAATCAGCACCAGGGTGGCCAACACGGTGATGTTGCCCAGGCTCTGCCCGACGGCGTAGGCGAACACCCCGGCCAGCAGGTAGAAAATGCCGATTACCTTGTGCGGGTTGTAGCGGTCCATGGCCCAACCCACACCCACCGCACTCAGCACGCCGCCGAACTGGAACAGCGCACCGATGAACGCGGCCTGCTCCATGCTCGCGCCGCTGTCACGCATCAGCGTAGGCAGCCAGCTGGTCAGCAGGTAGACGATCACCAGGCCCATGAAGTAGGTCAGCCACAGCAGCATGGTGCCCAGGCCGTATGTGCCGGAGAAAATCACCGCAAACACGCTGCGTGCGGCAACAGCCTTTTGCTCTGGCACGCTGAAGCTGCCCGCCTCGGCCACCACCTGCGGCGCAATGGGCGACAGGGTCTTGCGTATCTTGTCGGTACCACGGTTGCGCACCACCAGGAACCGCGCCGACTCCGGCAGCCAGACCATCAACACCAAAGCCAGCAACAGCGGCAGCACGCCGCCGATTACCAGCAGGCTGTGCCAGCCATAGGCCGGGATCATCTTGGCGGAAATAAAGCCACCACCGGCCATGCCCAGGTTGAAGCCGCAGAACATGCTGGTCACCAGCAGCGACTTGAGGCGCTCGGGGGTGTATTCGGACAGCAGCGTGGTGGCATTCGGCATGCCGGCCCCCAGGCCCAGGCCGGTCAAAAAGCGCAGTACCAGCAACTGGTCGACGTTGGTGGCGTAGGCCGAGGCCAGGCTGAAACCGCCAAACACCAGTACCGCGCCCACCAGCACACCTTTGCGGCCGAAGCGGTCAGCCAACGGCCCGGAGCCCAGGGCACCGAACACCATGCCGATCAACGCGGCGCTCATCACCGGGCCGAGGCTGGCCCGGTCGATGCCCCACTCCTGCGACAGCGCCGGGGCGATGAAGCCCATGGCGGCAGTGTCCAGGCCATCGAGGAAGACGATCAGGAAGCACAGCAACACGACCCGCCACTGGTAGCGGGACAGCGGCTGCTGATTGATGAACGACTGGACGTCGAGGCTTTTGCCGACGCTGTTTTGCGCTTGGTTCATTGTTGTTATCCAGAATGTAGGGCACAGCCAGACCCCTGCACGCGGGCAACCGGTACAGAGGACGATGATTGGGGAATATGGCCTGCGTCAGCCTGGATACAACGGTACTGCGTGCGGGTGCGGCCGCAGCAGTAAGTGGACAGTATTCATGGGTAAGTGCCTCTTGTGTTTTTCTTGTTCGGTCGGCATAGCCGACCGTTGCGAGAGACATTAATCAGCGGGCGCAGGTGAAGCAATTCACCCGGAACGACACTGTGCGTTTATCGCACAGGAAACGGTTTTGCCTGTTCTAATTTGGGGCCGATTTGCGGCCCCGGCAATCTCAACCAAACAGCTGATGGCAAAGGTCACGGCTGGCCGCCAGCAAGATCGGCAGGAAACGCTGCTCCAGCTCGCTACGCGTCACCCGACCCACATGGGTGCTCACGTTCAACGCCGCCAATACCTGACCCGACGCGTCATAGATCGGCACGGCAATCGAACGCAGCCCTTGCTCCAGTTCCTGGTCCACCACGCACCAGCCCTGGGCACGCACCTGCTGGATGCAGGCGAACAGTGACTCAGCGTCATGCAGGGTACGGCTGGTGCGCGCCTTCAGGTCGGCACGCTCCAGGTACTCACGCAGGCTGGTGTCGTCCATGGCCGCCAGCAGGATGCGCCCCATCGATGTGCAATAGGCCGGCAGGCGCCCACCCACCGACAGGTCGACCGATATCAGCCGCTCCACCGTGGCCGAACGGGCTATATAAAGAATGTCGTCGCCTTCAAGCGTGGCCATGTTGGCCGCCTCGTGCAACTGGTCACTGATACGGTCCAGATATGGCTGGGCAGAAATCGCCAGCGGCGTCGACGACAGATAGGCATGCCCCAGCGTCAATACTTTGGGCAGCAGCGAATAGGTACGCCCGTCGGAGGTGGCGTAACCCAGCTTGATCAGCGTGTGCAGGCAACGGCGCACCGCTGCGCGAGGAATTTCGGTGCGGTGGCTGATCTGGGCGATGGTCAGGTGGCGCTTGCGCTCCTGGAAGGCCTGGATCACGGCCAGGCCACGTGCCAGGGAGGTCATGAAGTCTGGATCGCCGGTAAACGCCTGGATACGCTTGGCCGGGGAAGCCACGATCGGCGGCGCCATGGCGGCCGAAGCGGGTCGCACCGGCTCTGGATTGACCGGATCGTTGACCAGGGTTTCGTCACTCATCGCACACCTCAAAAAAAACGCCCGTTCGTGCGATTATCGAACAAACGGCCGATAATCGCAATTGACCGCTGACACTTTTGCTTATACCTTTCCCCTGCCACTTGTGGCTTCTTTGGAGAGACTGGTCAGGTACCCACCGTAGAAGTCCCCAGGCAACGGCCTCGCCTTTTGGCGAGGCCGTTTTTCATTCGGGCCTCGCCCCGGCATTGCAGCGAACTTTTATCCGCGTTGCCTTTCAAACTTGTACGAAACGTCGAAACTGTTTGCCGACACCTGCCACTACTTGCGTCAGATGATGTCAGGGCTGGGTAAATAACGATGTTCGGCGAATTATCGGTTGCTATAATCGATTGCGCAGGCCGCGACGCTAGCGTAGTAATGGAACCTTCCGCTGTATCTAGCCGTTGCGGCCAGCAAGGCATGTGCATGCTGCACAACGCATAACAACAGTCATCACACTAATTCAGGTACTGCATGTGACGAAAGATGAACTGCGCGCAGAACTCGAGCGCCAGGCTGAACGTTACAAGGATGTTTACGGTGGTGAAGTCACCACTTACGCCGCACAACCGGATCCGGAACGCAAACCTTGGCGCAAACGTGCCAGCGTGCGCGACCAGGCGTTCAACCAGGAACTGGAACGCATTGAAAAGGAACTGCGCAGCGACAATCCCTGACCCGGGACCACGCCAGCGCGTCGTCGCCCGGCCAGCCCGGGCGCGGTCGATCTTTACCATCTGACCGAAGATGAAATGGAATTACACAAATTTCATACGCCCGTTTGAATGGTGGCGAATCGGCCATTTCTTCGCTTTTCTGCCTGATTTCGCCAGGCTTTGCGCTTTTTAGCCGATATTTCCCTGCCTCGACGCCCCTACGTGCACCGCGCGCTCACCCCATGAAGATTGCCATCGGTCTGTAGCAGGTGCATCGATTGCCAAGGTTTTCTGGCATAATCCCGCCCCCCTATACCCGCCAGACAACCTTCATGATCGATTTATTCAGCGGACTGGATGCCTGGGTGTTGGTGAGCCTGCTGCTCGCCTTGACCTTCGTACTCGCCTTCGAGTTCATCAATGGCTTTCATGACACCGCCAACGCGGTAGCTACCGTCATCTATACCAAAGCCATGCCGCCGCACCTCGCCGTGTTCTTCTCCGGCGTGTTCAACTTCCTTGGCGTTCTGCTGGGCGGTGTCGGGGTGGCCTATGCCATCGTGCACCTGCTGCCGGTAGAGCTGCTGATCAATGTGAACACCGGACACGGCCTGGCCATGGTCTTCTCGTTGCTGGCTGCGGCCATCACCTGGAACCTGGGCACCTGGTACTTTGGCATCCCCGCCTCCAGCTCGCACACGCTGATCGGCTCCATTCTCGGTGTCGGCCTGGCCAACGCCCTGATCAACGACATCCCGCTGGCCGATGGCGTCAACTGGCAGAAGGCGATCGACATCGCCATGTCGCTGGTGGTCTCGCCAATGGCCGGCTTCGCCGTTGCAGCCCTGGTGCTGATCGGCCTGAAGTGGTGGCGCCCGCTGTCGAAGATGCACAAGACCCCCGACCAGCGCCGCAAGCTCGACGACAAGAAGCACCCACCATTCTGGAACCGCATGGTCCTGGTGGTTTCGGCCATGGGCGTGAGCTTCGTGCACGGTTCCAACGACGGCCAGAAAGGCATCGGCCTGATCATGCTGGTGCTGATCGGTATTGTCCCGGCCAAGTTCGTCCTCGACCTGAACAGCACCACCTACCAGATCGAGCGTACCCGCGACGCTACCCTGCACATGAGCCAGTTCTACCAGCGCAACGCCGCCACCCTTGGCGAGTTCCTGGCACTGGGCAAGGCCAAGTCCAACGACCTGCCAGAGCAGTTCAGCTGCAACCCGCAGCAGACCGAGCCGACCATCGCCGCGCTGCAATCCTCGCTTCAGGGCGTGACCGACTACCACAGCCTGGATGCTGACAAGCGCGTTGAAGTGCGTCGCTACCTGCTGTGCCTGGACGACACCGCGAAGAAGGTTGGCAAGCTGCCAGGCCTCGACGCCCGTGAAAAGGCAGACCTGGAAAAACTGCGCAAAGACCTGACCGCCACTACCGAATACGCACCGTTCTGGGTGATCGTGGCCGTCGCCCTGGCCTTGGGCCTGGGTACCATGGTTGGCTGGAAGCGTGTGGTACTGACCGTTGGCGAGAAGATCGGCAAGCAGGGCATGACCTATGCCCAGGGCATGTCGGCACAGATCACCGCGGCCTGCGCCATCGGCATGGCCAACGTGTTCGCCCTGCCGGTATCGACCACCCACGTGCTGTCGTCCGGCGTGGCCGGCACCATGGTCGCCAACAAAAGCGGCCTGCAAGGCGGCACGGTGAAGACCATCCTGCTGGCCTGGATCCTGACCCTGCCGGCCTCGATGGGCCTGGCAGCCGGCCTGTTCTGGCTGGCATCCAAAGCCATTGGCTGAGTGGTACCGCAATGAAAAAAGGCGCCCAAGGGCGCCTTTTTCATGGGTGATTGCCTGCTCTGGCCTCTTCGCGGGCAAGCCCGCTCCCACAAGGAACGCGTACTCTGTGGGAGCGGGCTTGCCCGCGAAAGGGCCGGTACAGGAGAACTATCTTTTCTTGCCCCCCAGCAACGACCCCATCAGCCCGCGCACCAGCTGGCGCCCCAACTGGTTGGCGGCCTGTCGCACGGCCGATTTGATCGCCTGCCCCGCCGCACTTTGCAAGAAATCACCGGCCTTGTCGGCAAAGCTCTCCTCGCCCGCCTTCGGCTGCGGGGCTGGCTCCACCGCCTCGCCCTTGCGCTGGGTCAGCATTTCATAGGCCGACTCACGGTCTACCGGCTTGTCATAGCGCCCCGCCAGCGGCGAAGCGGCAATCAGCGCACTGCGCTCGGCCGCACTCAACGGCCCGATACGCGACTGCGGCGGCGCAATCAGCACCCGCTGCACCATGGCAGGCGTACCCTTCTCTTCCAGTGTCCCCACCAACGCCTCGCCAATCCCCAGTTCGGTCAGCACCGCCAAGGTTTCGAACGCGGGGTTCGGGCGAAAGCCATCGGCCACCGCCCTCAGCGACTTCTGCTCCTTGGCGGTAAACGCCCGCAGGCCATGCTGAATGCGCAAACCCAACTGGGCCAGCACCGCATCCGGCAAGTCACCCGGTGACTGGGTGACGAAGTACACCCCCACGCCCTTGGAGCGGATCAGCCGCACAACCTGCTCCAGGCGGTCCTGCAGCGCTTTGGGCGTACCGTTGAACAGCAAGTGCGCTTCATCGAAGAACAAGGCCAGCACCGGCTTGTCGGCATCTCCACGCTCGGGCAACTGCTCGAACAGCTCGGCCAGCAGCCACAGCAGGAAGGTGGCGTATACCTTGGGCGCCTCATGCACCAGCCGGCTGGCGTCAAGCAGGTGGATGCGCCCACGGCCATCCGCGCCCGGCCGCAGCAGGTCTTCGAGCTGCAATGCCGGCTCGCCGAACAGCGCCTCGGCGCCCTGCTGCTCCAGGGTCGCCAGCCGCCGCAGCAACGCCTGGGTGGAGGCCGTGGTCATCAGTGCGCTGTCTTCACCCAGCAGTTGCGGGTTGTCCTTCAGGTGCGCGAGCAACGCCTTGAGGTCCTTGAGGTCCAGCAGCAACAGGCCCTCACGGTCGGCCACCTTGAAGGCCGCATACAGCGCCGCTTGCTGGCTGTCGGTCAGCTCCAGCAGGTTGCCCAGCAGCAACGGCCCCATTTCACTGAGGGTAGTGCGCAGCGGGTGGCCGGACTGCCCGGCGATGTCCCACAGGCTTACCGGGTAAGCCTGGGGCGTGTGCCCGAGCCAGGGCATGCCGGCGATTCGCTCCGCCACCTTGCCCTGCGGCGCGCCGGCAGCACCCAGGCCGCACAAGTCACCTTTTACATCGGCCGCGAATACGGCAACCCCTGCGTCGCTGAACACTTCCGCCAGGTGCTGCAAGGTCACGGTCTTGCC
This sequence comes from Pseudomonas putida W15Oct28, assembly GCF_000708715.2. Lineage (GTDB taxonomy): Bacteria > Pseudomonadota > Gammaproteobacteria > Pseudomonadales > Pseudomonadaceae > Aquipseudomonas > Aquipseudomonas putida_R. Next base: position 183,203 of record NZ_JENB01000007.1, read on the forward strand.
GGTACCCGTCGCGCCCGCCACCAGGCCATGGCGGTTGGCCAGCCGCATCGCTTGCCCGACTGGCTGGCCATCTGGGCCAGCACCTACAACTATGGTCGATGTTTCCGACATCTCTGTAATCCTCTGCTCAAGCTTTACCTTAATTCGGCCGATACCTTTGGGTGATATTCGCCTTAATTAGAGAGGAACAACCGAAAAGGGACTTTTCGGGATGTTGCACTGCTTTGCGGCTCCACCCGTGCGAACGCCTGATATAACACCTTAGCGGAACCGATTACGCCATGAACAAAAGCCTTCGTTTCAGCCACAAGATTCTTTTGGCAGCATCATTGATCGTGATACTCGCCTTCAGCCTGTTCACGCTCTACAACGATTACCTCCAGCGTAATGCGATCCGCGAGGACCTGGAAAACTATCTGGCTGAAATGGGCGCCTCCACTTCGACCAACATCCGCAACCTGTTCGACGGCCGTATCAAGCTGGTTGAAAACCTGGCACAGAACATTGCCCAGGACCCCACCAACGCCGAAACCCTGATGGGCCAGAATGCGCTCATTTCCAGCTTCCTCACCGTTTACCTGGGCAAGGTGGACGGCGGCTTCAGCGTGCGCCCGGACGCAAAAATGCCCGATGGCTACGACCCGCGCACCCGCCCCTGGTACAAGGACGGCATGAACGCCGCCGGCGCGACCCTGACCGAACCGTACATCGACATGACCACCAACAAGATGGTCATTGGCATCCTCAGCAAGGTTTCCAGCAGTGTCGGCGTGGTCGGTGGCGACCTGGCCCTGGACGGCCTGGTGCAGATCATCAATTCGCTGAACTTCGGCGGCATGGGCTACGCCTTCCTGGTCAACGACCAGGGCAAGGTCCTGGTGCACCCTGACAAAGACCTGGTGATGAAGTCGCTGTCGGACCTGTTCCCGCAGCACACGCCGAAATTGTCTGGCGAGCTGACCGAAGTGCAAAGCGAAGGCCAGGCCCGCCTGCTGACCTTCACCCCGATCACCGGCCTGCCTTCGGCCAACTGGTACATCGGCCTGTCGGTAGACAAGGACAAGGCCTTCTCGATGCTCAGCACCTTCCGCACCTCGGCGGTGATCGCCACGGTGGTGGCGGTGGTGATCATCATCGGCCTGCTCGGCCTGCTGATCAGCGTGCTGATGCAGCCGCTGCACACCATGACTCGCGCCATGGAAGACATCGCCGAGGGTGAAGGCGACCTGACCAAACGCCTGCGTATTCACAACCACGACGAGTTCGGCATCCTGGGCACCGCCTTCAACCGTTTCGTCGAGCGCATTCACAGCTCGATCAGCGAAGTGTCCTCGGCCACCGAGCAGGTCAACGAAGTGGCCCTGCGTGTCATCAGCGCCTCGAACTCGTCGATGACCAACTCTGACGAACAGTCCAACCGCACCAACAGCGTGGCCGCCGCCATCAACGAACTGGGCGCCGCCGCCCAGGAAATCGCCGGCAACGCTGCCCAGGCGTCGCAGCATGCCAGTTCGGCTCGCCTGCTGGCCGAAGAGGGGCAACAGGTGGTCGAGCGCAACATTGCGGCGATGAACCGCCTGTCCGACCTGATCGTCACCTCCAGCGCGCACATCGAGACCCTGAACAACAAGACCGTCAACATTGGCCAGATCCTCGAAGTGATCACCAGCATTTCCCAGCAGACCAACCTGCTGGCGCTGAACGCCGCCATCGAAGCGGCCCGTGCCGGTGAAGCCGGCCGCGGCTTTGCCGTGGTAGCCGACGAAGTACGCAACCTGGCGCACCGCACCCAGGAATCGGCGCAGCAAGTGCAGACCATGATCGAAGAACTGCAGGTGGGTGCCCGCGAGTCGGTCGAGACCATGGACCAGAGCCAGCGCCACAGCCAGGACAGCGTGCAGATCGCCAACCAGGCCGGTGAGCGGCTGGACAGCGTTACCGTGCGCATCGGCGAGATCGACGGCATGAACCAGTCAGTGGCCACCGCCACCGAAGAGCAGACCGCCGTGGTCGAGGCGATCAACATGGACATCAACGAAATCAACATGCTCAACCAGGAGGGCGTGGAGAACCTGCAAGCCACCCTGCGCGCCTGCTCGGACCTTGAGCAACAGGCCGGCCGCCTGAAGCAGCTGGTAGGCAGCTTCCGCATCTAAGACAGACCGCGTCGCCTGATTCGCGGGCACGCCCGCTCCCACAGGGGATCACACAAACCTCAAGGTCTGTGCAGCCTCTGTGGGAGCGGGCGTGCCCGCGAAGAAACCAACACCACTCTCCAGCCCAAAGCCGCCAAACCTCGATCGAACAAACTATCCTTCTGAAAGGTCCACCTTTAGGCGCGTCATCGCCGGCAATTACCGCCGGATGACAGACCCGAAGCTGATCCCGGAGGGATGCTGATCGTGCACATCGCCGACATCACCATGTTCTACGCCCCGGCCAGCGGCGGCGTACGTACCTATCTTGATGCCAAACACCGCCGCCTCGACGCCATTCACGGCGTACGCCACAGCCTGCTGATCCCCGGTGCCAGTGCACAGCACGCCGATGGCATCTACCAGGTGCCCGCCCCGCCGCTGCCATTCGGCAAGGGTTACCGCTTCCCGGTACGCCTGGCCCCCTGGTGCAGTGAGCTGCGCCGGCTCAAGCCCGACCTGATCGAAGTCGGCGACCCCTACCTCACCGCCTGGGCGGCGCTGGAGGCACGGCGCCAACTCGATGTGCCGGTGATCGGTTTCTACCATTCCGACCTGCCGTTGCTGGTCAGCAACCGCATGGGCAACTGGTTCACACCCAATGTCGAGGCGTATGTCAGCAAGCTGTACGGCAATTTCGACCGGGTGCTGGCGCCCAGCCAGGTAATGGCCGACAAACTGCGCCGCCTGGGCGTTCGCGATGTGCATGTGCAGCGCCTGGGCGTGGACCTGGCCACCTTCAACCCTGACCAGCGCGACCCTCACCTGCGCGCGGAACTGGGCATTGCCGACACCAGCCGCCTGCTGATCTATGCCGGCCGAGGCTCGCGGGAAAAGAACCTGCCCGTGCTGCTCGACTGCATGCAGCAGCTGGGTAGCCCCTATCACCTGCTGCTGCTGGGCTCGAACATGCCGGCCAACGTGCCGCGCAACGTCAGCGTGATCGACCATTTCTGCCCGGCCCCGGAAGTTGCCCGGCTGTTGGCCAGCGCCGACTTGCTGGTGCACGCCGGAGACCAGGAAACCTTCGGCCTGGTCATACTCGAAGCGATGGCCAGCGCCACCCCCGTGGTAGCCGTGCGCGCCGGTGCCTTCGGCGAGATCGTCAACGAACAGTGCGGCCGCCTGTGCCGGCCCAACGATGGCCGAGCCATGGCGGCGGCCGTACACGAGGCGTTCGAGGCCGGGGTACGCATACTAGGGGCGCAGGCCCGCCGCCACGTCGAGCAGCACTATTCATGGGACAACGTGGTCTGCGGCCTGCTGCAGCACTACCAGGCCGTGCTCGGCCACCCGCCGCAGGCCCGTGCCCATGGCTGAGGCACGGCCGGCATCCCGCAGCCTGATGCTGGTGCTGCACGATGTCGCGCCCGAGACCTGGCCAGACTACCAACCCTTCGTCGAGGCCATAGACGCCCTCGGCGGCGTCCCCATGACCTGGCTGGTGGTGCCGGACTTTCACCAGCGCAACCTGCTGCTGCGTTCACCCACCTTCTGCCGCCTGCTTGACCGGCGCCTGGCCCAGGGCGACGAACTGGTCCTGCACGGTTACTACCATGCCGACAACGGCCCGCCGCCCCGCACGCCGGGCGAATACTTCATGCGCCGCCTGTATACCCACGAAGGTGAGTTCTACAGCCTCGACCAGCAACAGGCCCTGCAACGGCTGGAGCGCGGCCTGGCACTCTTCAATCAGCAGGGCTGGCCTGTAGCCGGCTTTGTCGCGCCGGCCTGGCTGATGAGCGAAGGCACCCGCCAGGCCCTGCGCCGCCTGCCGCTGCGTTACACCAGTACGCCGCAGCACCTGTACCGCTTGCCGGACTTCACCGCGATCGAAGCGCCGGGCCTGGTATGGAGTGCCCGCAGTGCCTGGCGCCGAGGCCTTTCCAGGGTGCTGTGCGACTGGCAATGCCGCCGTTGGCGCGACGCCGAAACCCTGCGCCTGGGCCTGCACCCGGTGGACATGCGCCACCGCACCTCCCGTGACTACTGGCTGAACACCTTGCGCAGCCTGCTGGCTCAAGGCCGCGAGCCACTGACCAAGTCGGCCTGGCTGGACCGCAAGGCCAACGTATGAACCGCCTGGCCTGGCTGGGCCTGGCACTGCTCGCTGCCGTGCTGGTGCCGATCCTGCTCGGTGGCAGTGAGCTGCTGCCGAGGCTGCAACGCTTCGACCCTGTGCTGATGCTCACCTTGCTGGGCATGATCCTGCTGTGCTGGGCCATCAACGCCATCCGCCTGCGCCTGTTGCTCGGCCAGCAAGGTGCAAGGCTTGGGCACCTGCGTAGCCTGGGCGTGGTAATGGCCACCGAGTTTGCCATCTGCACTACCCCCGGCGGCAGCGGCGGGCCTTTGACCCTCATGGCCCTGCTGGCGCGTGATCGCATCGGCCCGGCACGCAGCGGCGCTGTATTTGCCATGGACCAACTGAACGACCTGGTGTTCTTCTTCTGCGCAATGGTGGCAATAGCCGCCTACGCGCTGTTCCACAGCCTGGGCCGCAGCCAGGAAAGCATGTTGCTGGGCAGTGCGCTGCTACTGTGCACAGCACTGGCCGGGGTAGTCGGGTTGCTGCGCTACCGCCGCCAGGTGATGCGCCTGAACGGCAGGCTGCTGCGGCGCCTGGGCATGAGCCAGCAGCGCAAACGCCGCTGGGCACGCAAACTGCTGCACTTCGTGCACGCGCTGGCGCAGACCTGGCAGCTGCCCAAGCGCACGCTGGGCCTGGTGTTCACCCTGACCTGCGCACACTGGGGCTTGCGTTACAGCGTGTTGTATCTGGTATTGAGAGGGTTGGGCGTGGACCTGGCGTGGATCCCCAGCTTTCTGGTGCAGATGCTGTCGCTCAGTGCCGGCCAGTTCAGCCTGCTGCCAGGGGGCGCTGGTGCCGCCGAGCTGACCTCGGCCAGCCTGCTGACGCCATTGGTGGGCAGTTCGACCGCTGCGGCGGCGATCCTGATATGGCGGGCGGTTACTTACTACTTTTATCTGCTGGCGGGTGGGCCGGTGTTCGTGTGCCTGCTGGCGCGTCCGTTGCTGGAGCGCTGGCGGCGTCAGGCGGGTTGAGCTGTTGCCAGAGTTCGGCAGCGCCGGGGAAGTCGGTGCCGTCGGTGTCATCCAGGGCGTCGGGGTCGTAGCGGGCCAGGCAGCCTTCGCCGAGGGTGGGTGGCGGTGAGGCGGTGGGGGTGTTGCGTTGTTTGGCCATTGGTGCTCCCTTCTAGATTGCCGGGGGCGCTTTGCGCCCCATCGCGACACAAGGCCGCTCCCACATGGGGCGGTGTACGCCGTGCCTTTGTGGGAGCGGCCTTGCGTCGCGATTGGGCTGCGCAGCAGCCCCAGAATCTCACAACCAACCTATTGGTGTCAGTCGAACACCACAGTCTTGTTGCCATGCACCAGCACCCGGTCTTCCAGGTGATAACGCAGGCCACGGGCCAGCACCATCTTCTCCACATCACGACCAAAGCGGACCATGTCCTCGATGCTGTCGGCATGGCTGACACGCACCACGTCCTGCTCGATGATCGGGCCGGCGTCCAGCTCTTCAGTGACGTAGTGGCAAGTCGCGCCGATCAGCTTCACACCACGCAGGGAGGCCTGGTGGTAAGGCTTGGCACCGACGAACGACGGCAGGAAGCTGTGGTGGATGTTGATCACCTTTTCAGCATAGTCCCGGCACAGTTGCGGCGGCAGGATTTGCATGTAACGGGCCAGCACTACCACGTCGGCGGCGTGCTCCTGGACCAGGCGCGACACTTCGGCAAAGGCCGGTGCCTTGTCCTTGGGGTCGACCGGCACGTGGAAGAACGGAATGCCATGCCACTCGACCATGCTGCGCAGGTCGTCGTGGTTGGAAATCACGCAAGGGATCTCGCAATCCAGTTCATCGGTGTGCCAGCGGTGCAGCAGGTCGGCCAGGCAGTGCGACTCGCGGCTGGCCATCAGTACCACTCGCTTTTTCTGCGCCGAGTCGGTAACGCGCCAGGTCATGGAGAACTCTTCGGCGATCGGCGCAAACGCCTCGCGGAAGGCTTCGATACCGAACGGCAGCGATTCGGCGCGGATTTCATGACGCATGAAGAACCAACCGCTCTGCTCGTCAGAGTGGTGGCTGGCTTCGTTGATCCAGCCATTGTACAAGGCCAGGAAATTACTGACTTTCGCCACGATGCCTACACGGTCGGGGCAGGCGATCACCAGACGATAGGTGCGCATGAATGAGACTCCAGAACTTCGCAAAGGCGCCTATTCTAGCGGCCCGCCAGAAAAAACGCAGTATTGATCGCAGCCGCGATGGCCTATGAGGTCAGCATACGCAGCGCAGGCAATGTCTGACAGACATGACGAAATGCAGCGTTTGTAAGTAAATTTTTGTTCACGTAGAGAAATGTTGTCACAGCTTAATTAACAGTTAATCGCGGAATATCATGTTTACTTGCGAGTATGGCCTGTCTATTATTGCCCCACACATTTCTGAACACGCATTAAAGGAACACTCCATGTCCCTGATCAACGAGTACCGCGCTACCGAAGAAGCCATCAAGGAACTTCAGGCCCGCCTGGCCAACCTGTCGCAGGATGACAAGCTGAAGAAAGAACTGGAGTTCGAAGGCAAACTGCGCACGCTGATGGGCGAGTACTCCAAGTCGCTGCGCGACGTGATTGCCCTGCTCGACCCAGAGTCGAAACTGAGCAAAGCACCTCGCGGCGCGGTCAAGCCTACTGCCACCAAACGTGCCCGCAAGGTCAAGCAGTACAAAAACCCGCACAACGGTGAAGTGATCGAAACCAAAGGCGGCAACCACAAGACCCTGAAAGAGTGGAAAGCCACTTGGGGTGGCGATGTGGTTGAGAGCTGGGCAACCCTGCTGGACTAATTGTCCGCATTTGCCTTTTGCTTATCGCAACAAAAACGCCGGCACATTGCCGGCGTTTTTGTTTGCGCCGCTGTCAGCCAATTGCAAATTGAGCCTGCAATTGCCGGGCATGCATTTGCCAAGCCTCCAGCACGCGGCGGCCAGCCTCGTCAGCGCCTTCCCAGACCTGCTGACGCGCCTGCTCGAAGTCGCCCAGCGTATTGGGTGCTCCCCACTGCGGGTCACTCAGGCGCTGCTGACAGAAGCCATACCAGCGCTGGCGTTCTTCACGGGTCAAGGTTTCAGGGAAGTTGCGCGCCCGATAGCGGAACAGCAATTCCGGTAAGCGCGGGTCATCGAACATCCACTGCCCACGGCCCAACTGCGCGGGTTCCAGCGTACGCACTTGCTCACATAAACGGCGGTCGCGGTCCCCTACAAAACCGTCATACAACTGTTGTTCCGGGTCATCACTCGGGGCGAAGTCATCCTTGGCGTAGATGTGCTCCAGCTTGTCTTGCCATTGCGCCTGTTGATTAGCCAACTGTTCGCCGCGCAATTGTAACAACGTCAAGTCGAGGCCCAGCCGTTGTTGATCGGCCGGGCGCAATACCGACAGTGGCGCCAGTACCGGGCAGCGATTGATCTGCACCAATTTGAGCGGCACCGGTAATTCACCCTCGGCCAGGGCATCGTGACGGGTATACAAGCGCTGGCGTAGAACCTCAGCACTTTCCCTTAGTAACGGTAGGGATTCCTGATGCAAGTCGCAGACGATCAACGCATTGCGATTACGCGGGTGCCAGGCTAATGGCAATACGACACCCAGGTAATTACGCGCCGCCGAGAAGCGTCCGGATATATGCACCAGTGGCTGCAACAAACGAATCTGTTCCATCACTTTATGCTTGCTGCGCAACTGGAAGAGCCAGTCATACAACTTCGGCTGTTTTTGCCGAATCAGACGGGCCAGGGCAATGGTTGCCCGCACGTCGGAAAGCGCTTCGTGGGCATGCCCATGGTCAATGCCGTTGGCCTTGCTCAACAGTTCAAGGCGCAGGCTGGTGCGCCCATCCTGTTGCGGCCACTGGATACCGTCGGGGCGCAAGGCGTATGCGGTCCGCACGATGTCGATCAGGTCCCAGCGGCTGTTGCCGCCCTGCCACTCACGGGCATACGGGTCGAAAAAGTTACGGTACAAACTGTAGCGGGTCACTTCATCGTCGAAGCGCAGGGTGTTGTAGCCAGCGCCACAGGTGCCCGGCTGCGCCAGTTGCGCATGCACCCGGGTCATGAACTCGGCCTCGCACAGGCCTTGCTCGGCCAGCAACTGCGGGGTGATGCCTGTCACCAGGCAAGCCGCCGGGTGCGGCAGGATGTCGTCGGAAGGCCGGCAATAAAGGCTGATCGGCTCGTCGATTTCGTTAAGGTCGAAATCGGTGCGCAGGCCGGCCACCTGCAGTGGCCGGTCGCAACGCGGGTTGATGCCGGTGGTTTCGTAGTCGTGCCAGAAAATGCTTGAGGTCACGGGGTCGTCCTGTATCAAGGTCGACCCGATTCTAGCGCAGCCTCAGACAGAAGCGTTGGCAGGAAGGAAACTGAAATAATCACGCAGTGAGCGCACGAACTCGTCAAATTCGCGGGGCGCCTGCAACAGCATGAAGCCCGAATCGTAGTGCCCGGGCGTCTGGTCTTCGCGGCACCACAGGCAACTGGCGGTGAGGTTGACGAACTGATGCCCGCCGCCGACCAGCGGCAAGCGCAATTGCAGTTCGTAATCGGGCCCTACCAGCACAGGCAGCTGGCTGATTACCATCAAGCCATCCTCGGAGGCATTACCCAGCTGGCCGATTTCTTGACCGGTAAAACGGTTGAACACCTTGAGGACGCAAGGCAGTTGATGGCGTTCGATGTGGCGCTTGTTGAACATGATCGCGAGTGTATTCCGTACCTGATGCCAGGAATACAAGGTACTGGCGGTTGTTGTAACAGCTGAGTTACAGATTAGCGCAGGGCGCGCCGCAAATCTCGTGAAATAAACCACACCTTGGTGTTATCGCCAAGGTGCGGTCGTCACAGGGCTCGCCACAGCCGCTTCGCCGCTGCGGGCATGGCCAAGTTTTTCAAGGGTCTGCAGGCGTGCCCGGGCACGATAGGCGTACTCGTTGCCCGGGTATTTCTGGATCAGGTACTGGTAAGTCTGCGCGGCATCCACGTACAGCGCCTGGCGCTCCAGGCACTGGCCACGCAGCAGCGACACTTCTGGGTGGATGAACGGCCGCGAACGGCTGGTGCGGTCGACCTGCGACAGCTCCAGCATGACCCGTGCGCAGTCGCCACGGTCGTAGGCACGGTAGGCATTGTTCAGGTGGTGGTCCATGGACCAGCGGGTGCAGCCGACGGCGCTGGCCGCCAGGGCTAAAACGATCAGGGCTCGCATGGGGATCTCCTTTGATGCCTGTGTATCGGCCAACGCCAACAAATCTTCACAGGCTTTTGCAAGGATACCCCGACCGTTCAAATGCCACCCTGCCTTGGTCGCAGGTAGTGCAACGGAACAATGACTACAGCGAGATTCAGGAGTAGCCTTTCGCTGCGCTTCACTATAGGAGTCTGTGCATGACCATCCGCCGTACCAAAATCGTCGCCACCCTTGGCCCCGCCAGCAACTCGCCGGAAGTGATCGAGCAACTGATCCTTGCCGGCCTGGACGTGGCACGCCTGAACTTCTCCCACGGCACCCCGGACGAGCACAAGGCCCGCGCCCGCCTGATCCGTGACATCGCCGCCAAGAACGGCCGCCATGTCGCGCTGCTGGGCGACCTGCAGGGTCCGAAGATCCGCATCGCCAAGTTCGCCAACAAGCGCATCGAATTGAAGATCGGTGACAAGTTCACCTTCTCCACCGCCCACCCGCTGACCGAAGGCAACCAGGACATCGTCGGTATCGACTACCCCGACCTGGTCAAGGACTGCGGCGTCGGTGACGAACTGCTGCTCGACGATGGCCGTGTGGTCATGCGCGTCGAAACCGCCACTGCAGACGCCCTGCACTGCGTGGTGATCATCGGTGGCCCGCTGTCGGACCACAAAGGCATCAACCGTAAAGGTGGCGGCCTGACCGCGCCGGCCCTGACCGAAAAAGACAAGGCCGACATCAAGCTGGCTGCAGAAATGGACCTGGACTACCTGGCCGTTTCCTTCCCGCGTGACGCCAGCGACATGGAATACGCACGCAAGCTGCGTGACGAGGCCGGCGGCAGCGCCTGGCTGGTAGCCAAGATCGAACGCGCCGAAGCAGTTGCCGACGACGAAACCCTCGACAAGCTGATCGCCGCCTCCGACGCGGTGATGGTTGCCCGTGGCGACCTGGGTGTGGAAATCGGCGACGCCGAGCTGATCGGCATCCAGAAAAAGATCATCCAGCACGCCCGCCGCAACAACAAGGCGGTGATCGTGGCGACCCAGATGATGGAGTCGATGATCCAGAACCCGATGCCGACCCGCGCTGAAGTGTCCGACGTGGCCAACGCCGTGCTGGACAACACCGACGCGGTGATGCTGTCGGCCGAAAGTGCTGCCGGTTCCTACCCGATCGAAGCCGTACAGGCCATGGCGCGGATTTGCCAAGGTGCCGAAAAGCACCCGACCAACCAGAAGTCCAGCCACCGCCTGCACACCACCTTCGAGCGTTGCGACGAAAGCATCGCCCTGGCGGCCATGTACACGGCCAACCACTTCCCGGGCGTGAAGGCGATCATCGCCCTGACCGAAAGCGGCTACACCCCGCTGATCATGTCGCGCCTGCGTTCGCACGTGCCGATCTTCGCCCTGTCGCCGCACCGCGCTACCCAGGCTCGCGCCTCGATGTTCCGCGGCGTCTACCCGATTGCCTTCGACCCGGCCTCGCTGCCGGCCGACAAGGTAAGCCAGGCCGCAGTCGACGAACTGCTCAAGCGTGGCCTGGTGGAACAGGGTGACTGGGTGATCCTGACCAAAGGTGACAGCTACCACACCATCGGTGGCACCAACGGCATGAAGATCCTGCATGTCGGTGATCCGCTGGTCGGCTGATCTACCCCGGGGGCCGCTTTGCGGCCCATCGCGACACAAGGCCGCTCCTACAAGGGATATGCATTCCCCTGCAGGAGCGGCCTTGTGTCGCGATGGGAGGGCAAAGCCCTCCCTTGCTCAATCAGACATGTTCAACAAACTCATCAGCAAACACCTGCCCCCGCGGCACCCCGGCAATGAACAGCCGCCGCGCAAACCGCTCCACACTCCCCGGCGCCCCACACACTAGCGCCACCGTCTGCCGTGACGTAAGCCGTAACCCCGCCAGCGCTTCCTCCATCTGCTCCGTCAGCACCAACTCTACAGTCACACCTGCCATTTCCTGCAACGGCCCAGCCAGATAATGCCCAGCGCTGTCCCGCGCCACATGCAGCACACGAATCTCGCCGCGATGCCCCTGTCGCACGGCCTCACGCAAGATGCCCCACAACGGCGCAAGCCCGGTTCCGGCCGCCAGCAGCCAGAGCGGCCGATCCTGCCAATCCGGCTCGTAGTGCAAAGCACCACCCCTGAATTCGCCCAGGCGCAGCACATCGCCTACCTGCAAACCACGAGCCTTGTCGCAAAAGGCGCCAGGGCGCCGGCAATCGATGTGAAATTCCAGAAAGTCATCTTCCCCCGGCAGGCTGGCCAGGGAATAAGGCCGCGCTACCGAACCATTCCACAACACCACATGCTGGCCCGCCTGGTAACGCACCGCCCGCTCGGGCCGTAGCCGCAGGCGCAACACGTCGCCAAACCAATCCAGTGCACACACAAGGGTCGGCACGCCATCGCGCTGCGGGTCGAACAGCGCGACATGCAGGTCTTTGACCACCCGGCACTGGCAGGCCAGGCGCCAGCCCAGGGCATGCTTGTCGAGCGCCAACGCCTCTGGCAAGGCATCCAGCGGCAGCCCGTCCAGGCAATGCACCAGGCAGGCATGGCAGCTGCCGGCGCGGCAGCTGAAGGGCACATTCAACCCGGCCTCGTTCAAGGCATCGAGCAGGTTGCTGCCAGTCGGCACCGCCCAGCGGCGCTCGCCCACGCAAATTTCGGGCATTGTCAGCTATCTCTCCTGGCCTTTTATTTTGCCGGGGCCGCTATGCGGCCCAATCGCCGGCAAGCCAGCTCCCACAGGTCAGTGCAAGCTGAAGGGCTGGTGCAATCCTGTGGGAGCTGGCTTGCCGGCGATTGGGCTGCAAAGCAGCCCCCGTCAAGCATCCTATCTCTTCAGCGAGACAGCAAGACAGCAAGACAGCAAGAACAGTGCCTGCCCGCTGCCGACCATCGTCCAGACCGGCCGAAGGTGTGCCCGGCACGGATGCGCGCTATACTGCCGCGCCTTTTTCCGCCGGCCTGACCTGCCGGCGCCTTGCAAGGCGTTTCGACATGCTGGTCGGCACCGTCGAGCGTCTTTATGAATGTTCCCGTCTTTAAGAGGAGCGCGCTGCATGACCGTGATCAAGCAAGACGACCTGATTCAGAGCGTCGCCGACGCCCTGCAATTCATCTCGTACTACCACCCCGTCGATTTCATCCAGGCCATGCACGAGGCCTATCTGCGTGAAGAGTCGCCTGCTGCGCGCGATTCCATCGCCCAGATCCTGATCAACTCGCGCATGTGCGCCACCGGCCACCGCCCGATCTGCCAGGACACCGGTATCGTCACCGTGTTCGTGCGCGTGGGCATGGACGTACGCTGGGACGGCGCCACCCTGAGCGTCGACGACATGATCAACGAAGGTGTGCGTCGCGCCTACAACCTGCCTGAAAACGTGCTGCGCGCTTCGATCCTGGCCGACCCGGCCGGTGCCCGCAAGAACACCAAGGACAACACCCCGGCAGTGATCCACTACTCCATCGTCCCCGGCGACAAGGTCGAGGTCGATGTCGCAGCCAAAGGCGGCGGCTCGGAGAACAAGTCGAAGATGGCCATGCTCAACCCGTCCGACTCGATCGTCGACTGGGTGCTGAAGACCGTCCCGACCATGGGCGCTGGCTGGTGCCCACCTGGCATGCTCGGCATCGGCATCGGCGGTACCGCCGAGAAGGCCGCCGTCATGGCCAAGGAAGTGTTGATGGAATCCATCGACATCCATGAGCTGAAAGCCCGTGGCCCGCAGAACCGCCTGGAAGAAATCCGCCTGGAGCTGTTCGAGAAGGTCAACCAGCTGGGCATCGGTGCCCAGGGCCTGGGTGGCCTGACCACCGTGCTCGACGTCAAGATCATGGACTACCCGACCCACGCCGCGTCGCTGCCGGTGTGCATGATCCCCAACTGCGCCGCCACCCGTCACGCCCACTTCGTGCTCGATGGCTCCGGCCCGGCCGAACTGGAAGCGCCGTCGCTGGACGCCTACCCGGAAATCGTCTGGGAAGCTGGCCCAAGTGCCCGCCGCGTCAACCTCGACGACATCACTCCGGAAGAAGTCGCCAGCTGGAAACCGGGCGAAACCATCCTGCTCAACGGCAAGATGCTGACCGGCCGCGATGCCGCGCACAAGCGCATGGTCGAAATGCTCAACCGTGGCGAAGAGCTGCCGGTGGACCTGAAAGGCCGCTTCATCTACTACGTAGGCCCGGTCGACCCGGTCGGTGACGAAGTGGTAGGCCCTGCCGGCCCGACCACCGCTACCCGCATGGACAAGTTCACCCGCCAGATCCTTGAGCAGACAGGCCTGCTGGGCATGATCGGCAAGTCCGAGCGTGGCCCGACCGCCATCGAAGCGATCAAGGACAACAAGGCCGTGTACCTGATGGCCGTGGGTGGCGCTGCCTACCTGGTGGCCCAGGCCATCCGCAAGTCGAAGGTCCTGGCCTTCGCCGAGCTGGGCATGGAAGCGATCTACGAGTTCGACGTCAAGGACATGCCGGTTACCGTTGCCGTAGACAGCAACGGTGAGTCGGTACACATCACTGGCCCTGCCCTGTGGCAGAGCAAGATTGCCGAGAGCCTGGCAGTCGAAGTGAAGTAAGCCTGATGCAACAGTGGCGCCTGCTTCGCGGGTAAACCCGCTCCCACAATGACCTCACTGATCCTGAAAACAGTGCGGTCCCTGTGGGAGCAACTGTCTTCTTGTGGAAGCTGGCCTCGCCGGCGATGGGGGGCGTAGCGCCCTAGGCCCGGCTGTGCCGGGCAACGCCAGCAAGGCTTGCTCCTACGAGTGAGCTATTTGCTCCTTCCAGGGCGTTCCGGTCTTGAGCATCGCATTTAGCCGCACTATCAATACTCGCATACACGCCACCACAGATACTTTCGCGCATTTCCCCTGGGCTCGCAGTGCTTTGTAACGCTCGCAGAAGTCCTTGTTGTGCCGTATCACCACCCAGCAGGCCATATAGAGCGCCCGCCTGACTTGTGAGCGTCCCCCCAGATTGAACGCTTGCCCGACTGCTTGCCGCTGTCCTGGTTGAACGGCGCAACACCGACCAAGGCGGCAATTTCTTTCTTATCCACCTGACCCAACTCTGGCAGCAAGGCCACCAGTTTTCCGGCAGTTATCAGACCAATTCCTTTG
>NZ_JENB01000008.1 GCF_000708715.2 Pseudomonas putida W15Oct28
ACCCCGACCCCGGCCCCGCCTGCAACCATGCGGATCACCCCATCGAAACCCTCCGCCCGCACCCGTACGTGCATACGGCGGCCCTCACGCAGTGCCTGTTCTTCCAGGTACAACGCCAAGGCGCTACCCGCCCCCAGGCCGACATGGCCATGCACCAGGCTGTCGATGAAACTGGGCGCGACCGCACTGGCCAGCGGGTGGCCCAAGGGGGTCACCAGCACCAGCGGGTCGTCGCGAAACGGCCGGGTCTGCAGGTGTTCGTTGGGCGCGGCGGTCGAAACGATGCCAAGGTCCGTCATGCCCTGGGTAATCGCCTGCACGATGCGCAGGCTCGGCAGCTCCTGCACATCCACGCTGACCCCGGGGTTTTCAGCCAGGTAGCTGGCCAGCAGTTCCGGCAGGTACTCCGTGAGTGCTGCGGTGTTGCACAGCAGGCGTACCTGGCCTTGCTGCCCTTGCGCGTACTCGCCCAGGTCAAACTGCAAGCGCTCGACCTGCTGCGCGATCAGGCGCGCATGCTGTAGCAGTGCCTGACCGGCCGGTGTCGGCTGCACGCCCCGGCGGTTACGTTCCAGCAACGGGATACCCAGCGATGCTTCCATGGCGCGGATGCGCGCGCTGGCTGCCGGCAGCGACAGGTGGCTGCGGCTGGCGCCGGCGGTGATGTTGCCGCACTCCAGGGTGTGCTGGAACAGCTTGAGGTCGATCAGGTCGAAATGCATGTGGCTCTGTCATAGCAAGAGGCTGGCTGAGTATATGGCAGATTTTCCCGCCGGCCGGAACCCGCCATCATCCGCCCATGACGACCTTGCTTGCTTTCTACCAGAACATCGGCCCAGCCCTTTCGCTGCTGGTAGTGCTGACCTTCCTGCTGGCCGGCGCGGTCAAAGGGGTGATCGGCCTGGGCTTGCCGACCATCGCCATGGGGCTCCTGGGCCTGGCTATGCCACCGGCGCAGGCAGCTGCGCTGCTGATCGTGCCTTCGACCCTCACCAACCTTTGGCAACTGGCCAGCGGCGGGCACCTGCGCGCGTTGCTGGTGCGGCTGGGGCCGATGCTGGCGCTGATCTTCATCGGCACCTTGCTGGGCAGTGCCTGGCTGGGGATCAACAGTGGCCCATGGGCCGCGCACGCGTTGGGTGCGGCCTTGCTGGTGTATGCGCTATACGGGCTGGTCGGCCCGGGCTTGCACCTGGCGCCGGCGCACGAGCGTTGGCTGGGGCCGGTCTGCGGGCTGGTGACGGGTGTGGTCACGGCGGCAACCGGGGTGTTCGTGATACCCGCGGTGCCCTACCTGCAGAGCCTGGGCCTGAGCCGTGAACAGATGATCCAGGCCCTGGGCCTGTCGTTCACGGTTTCAACCCTGGCGCTGGCCGTTGGCCTGGCCGGGCAGGATGCCCTCGGTGGCCAGGCGTTGGGGGCTTCGCTGCTGATGCTGGCGCCGGCCCTGCTCGGCATGCTGGCCGGGCAGTGGTTGCGT
The DNA here is from genome assembly GCF_000708715.2 of Pseudomonas putida W15Oct28. Classification (GTDB taxonomy): domain Bacteria; phylum Pseudomonadota; class Gammaproteobacteria; order Pseudomonadales; family Pseudomonadaceae; genus Aquipseudomonas; species Aquipseudomonas putida_R. The sequence goes on from NZ_JENB01000008.1 coordinate 1,481, forward strand.
CAGCGCATCAGCGCGTTGCTGTTCAAGCGTTGCTTCTTCATCGGCCTGGCCGCACTGGGCGGCCACTTGCTGATCAACGGCTAGCGCTTGATACGCTGAGCATGTCGACCCGCTGGATATCGAAATCGCTTTCCAGGTAGTCCATGCGTTTTTCGAAGAACGCGGTCATGTGCGGCAGGGCCGAGTGCACATCCAGCGCCGCCTTGTCGGCCCACACTTCAAAGAACACGAACAGGCTCGGGTCCTGCTGGTCGCGCAGCATGTGGTACTCGATGCAGCCCGGCTCCTGGCGGCTGGGCTCGACGTAGGGGCGGAACAGGGTTTCGAAGGCATCAGCCATTTCCGGGCGGGTCTTGGCTTTGAGGATGAAGGCGAACTGCTCACTCATGGGGCGCTACTCGGTGATGGGTGGTGAATCGATTCTACGGCAATAATGTAATGCCAATTCGTGACTTCAGGTCAATTGTATTTTGCCCCGTCACCGCTGTATCCCGCCCCTGCGAGCCTCTAACCTGCCGGCATGAATTTTTGATTCGGCCGGGGAGGCCAGCATGAAAAAGATCCTTCTGCTCAATGGTGGTAAACAGTTCGCTCACTCCGAAGGCCGCCTCAACGCGACCTTGCACGAAGCAGCCATCGCTCACCTGGACCGCGCCGGTTTCGATGTACAGCAAACCTTCATCGACGACGGCTACGACGTGCAGGCCGAGGTAGAGAAGTTCCTCTGGGCTGATGTGATCATCTACCAGATGCCGGGCTGGTGGATGGGCGCACCCTGGACCGTGAAAAAGTACATCGACGAAGTCTTCACCGCCGGCCATGGCAGCCTCTACGCCAACGATGGCCGGACCCGTTCGGACCACACGCAGAAGTACGGCAGCGGTGGCCTGGTGCACGGCAAGCAGTACATGCTGTCGCTGACCTGGAATGCGCCGCAGCAGGCGTTCGATGACCCCAGCGACTTCTTCGAAGGCAAAGGTGTAGACGCCGTGTATTTCTCGTTCCACAAGGCCAACCAGTTCCTTGGCATGACCGGCCTGCCGACCTTCCTGGCGGTGGATGTGATGAAGCGCCCGGATGTGCCGGCGGCATTGGCAGCTTATGAGGCACACCTGGACAAGGTGTTTGGCAAGGCACAGTAATCTGTTGCCTGTACCGGCCTCTTCGCGGGCAAGCCCGCTCCTACAACAACCTGTGTAGGAGCGGGCTTGCCCGCGAAGAGGCCGGTACAGCCACCGCTGGACTTGGCCTCGACAACCGGCTATCTAATCCTTGCACAGACCAGCCACAGGCCCAGATGTGAAAACCCGATCCGAAGAGCTCCAGGTATTCGTCGCCGTCATCGACTGCGGCTCAATTTCTGCCGCCGCCGAGCAGATGGGCCAGACCCCGTCCGCCGTCAGCCGCACCTTGTCGCGGCTGGAGGGCAAACTGGGTACCACCCTGGTCAACCGCACCACCCGGCGCATGGACCTCACCGAAGAGGGCCGCTACTTCCTCGAGCGCTCACGGCTGATCCTGGAACAGATGGACGAGATGGAAGAGCGCCTGTCGATGAACCACCAGACGCCCACCGGGCGCTTGCGCATCAACGCCGCTGCGCCGTTCATGCTGCATGCCATCCTGCCGTGGATCGGCGAATTCCGTCGCGACTACCCGGGCATCGAGCTGGAACTGAACACCGATGATCTGATCATCGACCTGCTGGAGCAAAGCACCGATGTGGCGATCCGCATCGGTGAACTGGCCGATTCCAGCCTGCACGCGCGCAACCTGGGTTGCAGCCCGGTGCAGGTGCTGGCCAGCCCGGCCTACCTGGCGCAGCACGGCACGCCGCAGCGGGTCGAGGAGTTGGCCAGCCACTGCCTGCTCGGCTTCAGCCAGCCCGAATCGCTCAACCATTGGCCGCTGCGCCACGCCGAGGGTGACCGCTTCAGCATCCGCCCGGCGCTGATCGCCTCCAGCGGCGAGACCCTGCGCCAGCTGGCACTGGCCGGCGAGGGCATCGTCAGCCTGTCGCACTTCATGACCCACGAGGACATCCGCGCCGGGCGCCTGCAAGTGCTGCTGAGCGAGGCCAACAACGGCTACCGCCAGCCAATTCACGCGGTGTACTACCGCAACACCCAGCTGGCCCTGCGTATCCAGTGCTTTCTCGATTTCATCCAGCGCAAGCTGGCGATGTACGCCTGCTGAGTTGCCTGAACGCGACAGATCCTGTCCACAGGCGGCGAAATTTCCTACGGTTGATTGCACAGTCGAAACGCTTCGGCCTTACTGACTGCTCAACAAAAACAACACCAAGGAAGTGTCATGCGTATTGTCCCGTTCCAGTACCTGGCTCTCGCAGCCGCGATCCTGAGCTGTTCCTCGGTTTATGCCGCCACGCTGGAGGGCGGCGCGGTGGCTGCGCCCGATCAATATGGTGCACAGGTAGCCGCCGATATTCTGAAAAAGGGCGGCAACGCGGTAGACGCCGCAGTGGCAACCGCCTTCACCCTGGCCGTGACCTACCCGGAGGCCGGTAACATCGGCGGTGGTGGGTTCATGACCCTGTTCGTCGACGGCAAGCCGTACTTCCTCGACTACCGCGAAGTCGCGCCCAAGGCGGCCACGCGCAACATGTACCTGGACGACAAGGGCGAGGTCATCGAAAACCTCAGCCTGGTCGGGGTACGCGCCGCGGGTGTGCCCGGCACGGTGATGGGCCTGTGGGAGGCGCACCAGAAGTTCGGCAAGCTGCCCTGGAGCGAGCTGCTGACCCCGGCCATCGGCTATGCGAAAAACGGCTTCAAGGTGGCGGAAAAGCAGTACCAGTACCGCAACGATGCCCAGGGCATGTTCAAGACCGCGACCAACTTCAATGACTACTTCGGCAACATGAAGGTTGGCGAGCTGTTCAAGCAGCCAGAAATGGCCCAGACCCTGGAACGCATCGCCGACAAGGGCGTGAGCGAGTTCTACCAAGGCAAGACCGCCGACCTGCTGGTGGCGCAGATGCAGGCTGACAAGGGCCTGATCACCAAAGAAGACTTGAAGGATTACAAGGCCGTCTGGCGTGAGCCGATGGCCGTGAGCTGGCGTGGCAATGTGGTCTACACCGCACCACCGCCAAGCTCTGGCGGCGTCGCCCTGGCCCAGTTGCTGGGCATCAAGGAAGACCGTGCGGCGGACTTCAAGGGGGTGGCGCACAACTCGGCGCAGTACATCCACCTGTTGGCCGAAATCGAGAAGCGGGTATTCGCCGACCGTGCCGACTACCTTGGCGACCCGGCCTTTACCAAGGTGCCGGTGGACCAACTGGTGGCCAAGGACTACCTGGCCAAGCGCGCCGCGCAGGTCAACCCGAAGGCCATTTCCGACACCGACAAGGTCAAGCCGGGCCTGGAGCCGCACCAGACCACGCATTTCTCGATCGTCGACAAGCAGGGCAACGCGGTCAGCAACACCTACACCCTCAACCTCGACTACGGCAGTGGCGTGGTGGTGAAGGGCGCAGGCTTCCTGCTCAACGACGAGATGGACGACTTCAGCGCCAAGCCAGGCGCGGCGAATGCCTTTGGTGTGGTCGGCGGGGACGCCAACGCAATCGAACCGGGCAAGCGCATGCTGTCCTCGATGAGCCCCAGCCTGATGACCCGCGACGGCAAGGTCGAGCTGGTGATCGGTACCCCGGGTGGTTCTCGGATCTTCACCTCGATCTTCCAGGTGATGAACAACCTGTACGACTACGATATGCCGCTGGCCAAGGCGGTGGCGGCGCAGCGCGTGCACCATCAGTTACTGCCCAAGGACACTATCTACTTTGACAGCTATGCACCACTGACCGGGCCGGTGGCTGATGCGCTGAAGAAGATGGGTTACGTGCTGGAGGATCAGGGCTGGGAGATGGGCGATATCCAGGCGATCCGGGTGGACGGGGCGAAGCTTGAGACCGCTTCCGATCCGCGTGGGCGTGGGGTGGGGATGATCGTCAAGTAAGCCTGTTCGGGCGCTGGGAGGGCTTTGCCCTCCTATCGCGACACAAGGCCGCTCCTACAGGGGAACGCGATCTCCTGTAGGAGCGGCCTTGCCGGGGCGCCGGACCGGTCGGATAGGGCCGCAAAGCGGCCCCAGGTGCTCAAGGTCAAACGCGGAACTGGCTGACCAGTGTCTGCAACTGCCCACCCAACCGCGCCAGCTCAACGCTCGCCGATGCCGTCTCGTCACTGGCTGCCGCCGTCTGCTCGGACACATCGCGCACATTCAGGATGCTGCGGCTGATCTCTTCAGCCACTGCACTCTGTTGCTCCGCCGCCGCAGCAATCTGCTGGTTCATCGACTGGATGCTCGACACCGTGCCGGTGATGTTCTCCAGCGAGGCCCCGGCCTTGCGTGCCAGTTCGACGCTGCTGTCGGTCAAGGTACGGCTGCCTTGCATGGCGTTCGCCACTTGCTGGGTACCCTCCTGCAGGCTGGCAATCAGCGCTTCGATTTCTTCGGTGGACTTCTGCGTGCGCTGGGCCAGGCCGCGCACTTCGTCGGCGACCACGGCAAAACCACGCCCGGCCTCGCCGGCACGCGCCGCCTCGATCGCGGCGTTCAGCGCCAGCAGGTTGGTCTGTTCGGCCACCGACTTGATCACGTCCATCACGCTACCGATCTTCTGGCTTTCCTGCTGCAGCAGGTTCATGGCCTCGGTAGAGCGGTGCATGTCCTCGGCCAGGCGCTCGATCTGGCCAATCGCCTCGCCTACCACGCGGTCGCCGGCACGGGCTTCGTCGTCGGCACCGGTGGCGGCATGCGAGGCCTGCTCGGCATTGCGCGCCACCTCCTGAACGGTGGCGGCCATTTCGTGCATGGCGGTGGCCACCTGGTCGGTCTCGACCTTCTGGCTGTTGGCGCCGGCGCTGGTCTGTTCGGTCACTGCCGACAGCTCTTCGGCGGCGCTGGCGATCTGGGTGACGCCATCGCGGATGCCGGTGATCAGCTCGCGCAGGGTGGTGCCCATGCGCGCGATGCCTTGCTGCAGCACGCCCAGTTCGTCGCGGCGGGTGATGCGCACGTGCTGGGTGAGGTCGCCGCTGGCGATCTTTTCCACCGCTAGCAGGGTTTCACGCAGTGGGCCGGTGATCTGGCGAGTGATCAGCACCGCTGCCAGCACGCCAACCAGCAGTGCCAGCAGGGTGGCGATGGCCTGCAGGCTGCGAGCCTGGGTGCTTTCGATGTCGCGGCGTTCCAGCTGGATCTGGTACAGCCCATCACTGCGCTTGACGATGTCGGCCCCCTGCACGGTCATCTCGGCGCGCGAGGTGGTGATGTCGGCTACCGCGTCGCGGAACTGGCGTACAGCGTCGCGGTAGGCCACTACCGAGCGCTCGAACTGTTGCAGGCGGGCGTCTTCAGCGGGCAGCTGGCGTTTGAGGTTGTCGATATCGGCCAGGGCCGCGTCCAGCTGGCGCAGGGCGGCCTGCTCGTTGGCGGCGGTGTTGTCGGCAATGTAGCCGCGCACGTCGATGCGCACCTGCAGCAGTTGCTGGCGGGCCTTGCTGATCAGTTGGTACTGGGCCAGGCGCACGCTGTCGGCCTCTGGGCGCGCCATGACTTCCTGGCTGAGGGCGTCCATGGCCTGGTCGGCGCGGGTGGCCGAACTGTCCATGGCAACGCGCGCAGCGCGGGTGGCGTCGTAGCCCTGGCGCATCTTGTTCAGCGATACCTTGTAGGCGCTGATGGTTGCGCCCAGCTCATTCAGCAGCTTGACGTTGTCCGGGCTTTTGAAGGTGCTGGCCAGGTAGGCCTGCTGCTTGCTGAAGGCATCCAGCTTGGTCTGAGTGTTGGCGGCGGCGGCATCGTCGCCATTGGCGATCATGTACTGCAGGCGCGCGATGCGCAGGTCGGTCAGGTCTTTGTTGAGCTGACCGATGTCACCCATCCAGTTGCTGCGGTCTATCAGGCTGCCCAGGCTGGTCCAGCCGGTCAGGGCCAGCAGGCCGGTGAGGATCAGCACCAGGCCGAAGCCCAGGCCGAGTTTCAGGTTGACGCTGATGTTGGCGAACCAGCTGTTCATGCACGCACTCCAGAAGTAGTTTTCGCTCTCTTGATCTTCGATCGCAAGGCGTTGTTGTTCTGGGTGCCCGCTGACTCGTGCAGGGGTTATCGGCAATGATCAGGGAAGCTGAAACGCTTTTTCAGCAAAAGACGAAGATACCGTCAAATGTGTAGGAGCGGCCTTGTGTCGCGAAAGGGCTGCAAAGCAGCCCCAGGATTTCAGCGCTAGAGCTGATGTTGCCGGGGCCGCTTTGCGGCCCTTTCGCGACACAAGGCCGCTCCTACAATGACCCCGCCAACCTGTTGCATAGGGTGTTAAAGGTTACGCGCGCTGAAGGTATCGCAGCTGTTTACCTCACCCTGGGCAAATCCGGCCTTGAACCAGCGTACCCGCTGTGCAGAGGTGCCATGGGTGAACGAGTCCGGCACCACGCGGCCGCGGCCTTGCTGCTGCAGGCGGTCATCGCCAATGGCATTGGCTGCGTTCAGCGCTTCCTCGACATCACCCGGCTCCAGCCAGTTCAGGCGCTTTTGCGCCTGGTAGGCCCACACGCCGGCCAGGCAGTCGGCCTGAAGCTCCTGGCGCACCAGCAGCCCGTTGTCGCCCTCCATGCGCTGGCCATTGCGGCGTGCGGCATCGACCTTGGCCGAAACGCCCAGCAGGGTCTGCACGTGGTGGCCGATCTCGTGGGCGATCACATAGGCCTGGGCGAAGTCGCCGGCCGCAGCAAAGCGGGTTTCCATTTCGCGGAAGAACGACATGTCCAGGTAAACCCGCTGGTCCGCCGGGCAGTAGAACGGCCCCACCGCCGCCGAAGCAAAGCCACAGGCCGAATTGACCTGGCCACTGAACAGCACCAGCTTGGGGTCGCGGTACTGCTTGCCGGCTTCGGCAAACAGCGCTTTCCAGGTGTCCTCGGTGTCGCCCAGCACCGAGGCAACGAACTCGGCCTGCTGGTCGTTGGCCGGTGGCGCCTTGGCGCCTGTGCCACTGGGTGCGGTTTGCTGTTGCTGCTGTTCCATCTGGCCGGTGAGCTGGCCAAGAATCTGCAACGGGTCCTGCCCGGTGAGCCAGCCGATGCCAACGATCAGCAGAATCGCCCCAAGCCCCAACCCCTTGCCGCCGCCGAAGCGCATGCCACCGCCGCCGCCACTGCCACCTTCGCCTCGGGCATCGACCACGTTGTCGCTGCGTCGGCCTTTTCGCCATTCCATGAATGCTCTCCGGAGCGTGAAACAAGAAGACAAAGATTAGTCCACGACAGCGGCAGGCGTCAGGCCAAAGTGTTAACCCATAACCATTTGGTTATGGATGAAGTGGTCGATTTCAATATTCATCGCGCGCGACCTGCCGGAAACTGTAAGTCCGCCTGCCACGCCCAGGCGTTCACATAATTCCAAGAGAGGAAACCGGCATGCCCGCACAGGACAACAGCCGCTTCGTGATCCGTGATCGCAACTGGCACCCCAAAGCCCTTACGCCTGACTACAAAACGTCCATTGCCCGCTCGCCGCGCCAGGCACTGGTCAGCATTCCACAGTCGATCAGCGAAACCACTGGTCCGAACTTTTCCCACCTGGGCTTCGGTGCCCACGACCATGACCTGCTGCTGAACTTCAACAACGGTGGCCTGCCGATCGGCGAGCGCATCATCGTTGCCGGCCGCGTCGTCGACCAGTACGGCAAGCCTGTGCCGAATACTCTGGTAGAGATGTGGCAAGCCAACGCCGGTGGCCGCTACCGGCACAAGAACGACCGGTACCTGGCACCGCTGGACCCCAACTTTGGTGGTGTCGGCCGTTGCCTGACCGACAGCGACGGCTACTACAGCTTCCGCACCATCAAGCCGGGCCCGTACCCATGGCGCAACGGCCCGAACGACTGGCGCCCGGCGCACATCCACTTCGGCATCAGCGGCCCGTCGATTGCCACCAAGCTGATCACCCAGCTGTACTTCGAGGGTGACCCGCTGATCCCGATGTGCCCGATCGTCAAGTCGATCGCCAACCCGCAAGCCGTGCAGCAGTTGATCGCCAAGCTCGACATGAGCAACGCCAACCCGATGGACTGCCTGGCCTACCGCTTTGACATCGTGCTGCGCGGCCAGCGCAAGACCCACTTCGAAAACTGCTGAGGAACCCGCCATGCCAATCGAACTGCTGCCGGAAACCCCTTCGCAGACTGCCGGCCCCTACGTGCACATCGGCCTGGCCCTGGAAGCGGCCGGCAACCCGACCCGCGACCAGGAAATATGGAACCGCCTGGCCAAGCCAGACGCGTCAGGCGAGCACATTCTGCTGCTCGGCCAGGTGTATGACGGTAACGGCCATCTGGTGCGCGACTCGTTCCTGGAAGTGTGGCAAGCCGACGCCAATGGCGAGTACCAGGATGCCTACAACCTGGAAAACGCCTTCAACAGCTTTGGCCGCACCGCTACTACCTTCGATGCCGGTGAGTGGACCCTGCACACGGTCAAGCCGGGTGTGGTGAACAACGCCGCTGGCGTACCGATGGCGCCGCACATCAACATCAGCCTGTTTGCCCGTGGCATCAACATCCACCTGCACACGCGCCTGTATTTCGATGACGAAGCCCAGGCCAACGCCAAGTGCCCGGTGCTCAACCTGATCGAGCAGCCACAACGGCGTGAAACCTTGATTGCCAAGCGTTGCGAAGTGGACGGGAAGACGGCGTATCGCTTTGACATCCGCATTCAGGGTGAAGGCGAGACGGTGTTCTTCGACTTCTGATGGAAACCCGGGGCCGCAACGCGGCCCCGGACTATCAGCTGTTCACGGGCTTCAGGTCAAACGCATCGGCCTGGTACTGGAACAGCAGGCAATCGGCCGCCGCAGTGCATCCGCTTTCATGCACCAGGTCGGCCGGCAGCCTGTAGTAGGACCCGGCTGAAAACTCGGTGCGTTTGCCATCGATCACCGCGTAGAAAGTACCCTTCAGCACCACGGTCGGCAGTGCCTGGCTGTGCTGGTGCAGACCGTTGTCAGTACCTTTTTTGAATTTCACATAGGCCGAGTAAGGCCCCTTGCCGAAAATATCCCCTTCAACGTTGGCGTAGCTGACTGCGCCGTTGGTGTTGGGTACGTCCTGCCACTTCAGCGCTGCGCTATCGGGTACTGACACGGTGTCTTCTGCTGCGTTGATGCCAGCGGCCAGGGTGGCGAGCGCCACGCCCGCAATAATCGCCTGCAAAGCTTTCATGGTAGAGCTCCTTCGTTGAGTGACAGTGCAACGAAGCCTAACCAAACAGTTTCCGCACAAATACGCCTATCGACGCGCATGACTTGTTCGTGTTTTGCACAAATCACGCCTGCCATCGCGACTGCGCGTAGTAGGTTTGTGCATAGTCCAGCAGCGCCCTCACCTTGGGTGCCAGGTAGCGGCTTTGCGGATACACCGCATACAGGTTGCGTGGTGGCAGTTTCCAGTCTTTGAGCACCGGCACCAGGCGCCCGTCCAGCAGGGCGTCATGCACGATGAAGCGATCGAAGCTGGCAATGCCCAGCCCGCCGATGGCAGCCGCGCGCAGGGCCATCGGCGAGTTGGCACTGAGGCGCCGGGGCATCAGGATGTTGCGCTGTTCACCCTCCTGGCTGGTCAGATGCAGCCGCTGTGGGTGAGGCAGGTTGCTGTAGCCGAGCAGGGGATGCTCAACAAGCGTTTCCAGGGACGTCGGTGTGCCGTGGCGTTCCAGGTAGCGTGGCGCTGCTACCAGCAGCACCTCGCTGTGCGCCAGCAGGCGGGCTACCAGGCTGGAGTCGGGCAGATGATCGGTTATCCGAAGGCAAACATCGATTTCCTCTTCCAGCAGGTCGATGAAGCGATCGCTGCAATTGAGCTCGACCTGCAGGCGCGGGTGGCGCTCGACGAAGTCCGGCAGCCAGCGCCCTAGTTCAAGCTCGCCAAACGCCGTTGCCACGCCCAGGCGCAGGGTACCCGTGGGTTGCAGCTGATGCTCGGACAACTCCAGGGTCATCGCCTGCATCTGCTCGTGGATCTGCACGCAGTGGCGGTAGAAGAGCGTACCGGCTTCGGTCAGGTGCAGGCGGCGGGTGGTGCGGGTGAGCAGTTGTGTGCCCAGCTGGCGTTCCAGCTGTTTCACCTGGCGTGACAGCACGGTGTGGGACAGGCCTGCCTGGCTGGCGGCGGCACTGAAGCTGCCGAGGTCGACGACCCGGCGAAAGGCCTGCATGGCGTTTAACTGGTCCATCGGCACAGCTCTCCTGAAGCGCCCGGTGGCGCCTTGCAGGCCCCACCGGGTAGCGGATCAGCGCCGGACCAGCAACACCCCGCTTTCCATGTGATGGGTATACGGGAACTGGTCGAACAGCGCACAGCGTTCGATACGGTGGGTATCTTGCAGCTGGGCGATGTTCTGCGCCAGTGTCTCGGGGTTGCAGGAGATGTACAGAATCCGCTCGAAGCGCCGGGTCAGCTCGCAGGTGTCCGGGTCCATCCCCGCGCGCGGCGGGTCGACAAACACCGTGCCGAAGTCATAGCTTTTCAGGTCGATGCCTTCCAGGCGACGGAACGGCCGCACCTCATTCAGCGCCTGGGTCAGCTCTTCGGCCGACAAACGCACCAGCTGCACGTTATCCACAGCGTTCTCGTCGAGGTTGCTGAGCGCGGCATTGACCGAGGTCTTGCTGATTTCGGTTGCCAGCACCTGACGCACGCGGGTGGCCAGCGGCAGGGTGAAGTTGCCGTTGCCGCAGTACAGCTCCAGCAGATCGTCCTGGCGCTCGCCAATGGCCTCGAAGGCCCAGCTCAGCATCTTCTGGTTCACCGCGCCGTTGGGCTGGGTGAACGCGCCTTCTGGCTGGCGATAGCTGAACACACGGCCGGCCACGTCGAGTTTTTCCACCGCGTAGTCGCGGCCGATCACCAGGCGCTTACCTTTGGAGCGGCCGATGACGCTCACGCCCAGCGCTTCAGCCAGCTGCTGCGCCTCCGCTTCCCAGGCCTCGTCAAGCGGGCGGTGGTAGCACATGGTGATCATCGCATCGCCGGCCAGGGTGGTCAGGAACTCCACCTGGAACAGGCGGTTGCCCAGTTCCTCGCTGGCCTGCCAGGCCGCCTTCAGGCGCGGCATCAGTGCATTGATGCGCTGGCTGGCAATGGGGAAATCGTCGATCAGGATCGCCTTGTGCTTGTCGCCCGGGGCAAACATGGCGTAGTGGCGCTGGCCTTCCTCGCGCCACAGGCGGAACTCGGCGCGCAGGCGGTAGTGCTCGCGCGGCGAGTCGAAAACGGCCGGTTCCGGCGCACCGAACGGCGCCAGCAGTTCGCGCAGCCGGGCCACCTTGGCGTCCAGCTGGGTGGCGTAGGAGGAGGGGTCGAAAGCAGCACTCATGCGTTGAACCAGCCCAGCTTGATGACGAACAGGATGGAAAGGATCACCAGGGCCGGGTTCAGGTCGCGGTGGCGGCCGGAGATCAGCTTGACGGCGGTCCAGGAAATGAAGCCGAAGGCGATGCCGTTGGCGATCGAGTAGGTCAGCGGCATGGCCAGGGCGGTCACTACCACCGGCGCGGCTTCGGTGACGTCGTCCCAGTTTATTTCTGCCAGGCCCGAAGCCATCAGCACGGCGACGAACAGCAGCGCCGGAGCGGTGGCGAACGCCGGCACGCTACCGGCCAGCGGGGCGAAGAACAACGCCAGCAGGAACAGCACGGCAACCACGATGGCAGTCAGGCCGGTGCGGCCACCGGCGCTCACGCCCGCAGCGGACTCGATATAGCTGGTGGTGGTCGAGGTGCCCAGCAGCGAACCGGCCATGGCCGCGGTGCTGTCGGCGATCAGTGCGCGGCCCATCTTCGGCATGTGGCCGTCCTTGCCCATCAGCCCGGCGCGCTTGGCCACGCCGATCAGGGTACCGGAGTTGTCGAACAGGTCGACGAACAGGAAGGCGAAGATCACGCTGACCAGCCCCACGTCCAGCGCGCCGGCGATGTCCAGCTGCAGGAAGGTCGGCGCCAGCGAAGGCGGCATGGAGACAATGCCGGCGAACGGCGTAACGCCCATCACGATCGAGGCGATGGTCACTGCCAGGATGCCGATCAGCACGGCGCCGCGCACTTTCAGCGACTCAAGGCCGACGATCAGGAAGAAGCCCAGGGTGGCGAGGATCGGCGCTGGCTGCTTGAGGTCACCCAGGCCAACCAGGGTGGCCGGGTTATCGACGACGATGCCAGCGTTATGCAGGGCGATCAACGCCAGGAACAGGCCAATACCCGCAGCAATCGCCGACCGCAGCGGCAGCGGGATGCTGTTCACGATCCATTCGCGGATGCGGAAGATCGACAGCAGGAAGAACATCACTGCCGACAGGAACACCGCGCCCAGCGCCACTTGCCAGGTGTGGCCCATGTGCAGCACCACGGTGTAGGTGAAGAACGCGTTCAGGCCCATGCCCGGCGCCAGGGCGATCGGGTAGTTGGCAATCAGGCCCATGGTGGTGGAGCCGATGGCAGCCGCAAGGCAGGTGGCGACAAAAATCGCGCCCTTGTCCATGCCGGTCTCGCCGAGGATGCTCGGGTTCACGAACAGGATGTAGGCCATGGCCAGGAAGGTAGTGACGCCCGCGAGAATCTCGGTGCGCACGTTGGTGTTGTGTGCTCTTAGTTGAAACAGCCTTTCCAGCATGCCCGCTCCCCAAGGCGCCCCCGGCGCCATGAATGTATCGACCCCATCAGCAAAGCACAGACCGTACCGGTTGCCGTGGTTTTGTGTGGGGAGGAAAAAAGCCGCGCATCATACCAGCATGCTCGGTGAGCGGTAATCAATGTCGCGATATACTGCCGATTCTGCGCCGTGCGGCATGCGGCTTCGTGGGAGCACCGCTGTGCAGCTGATTGACTACCGTGACCTGAACCGCGCCCAGCGCGCTCAATTGCTCGATATCCAGCTGCACTCAGATCAGCAACGCCATGCTGGTGATGTGGCCAGTGCGTTGTATCTGCTGCTCAACTGCAAAAGCGATCACCGACGTGCGCTGGTGATCGTGCTCGACAGCGTGCCGCAGGGGTTGTTGTTGCTTCAGCGCGGGGCGTTTCTGCCAACCTGGGCCAAGCCTGATGCGGCGATGATAACGGCCATGCAGGTCGACAAACGGTTGCAGAGGCGTGGCTTGGGGCGTGGGTGCATGCAGGCCTTGCCGGCAGTGGTGCGCGCGATGTGGCCGGATGTCGAATGCCTGCAATTGTCGGTGGACCGCGACAACCATTCGGCGCTGGGTTTGTACCGCGCCACCGGCTGGATGGACAGTGGCGATGGCTACCCAGCCCGCAGCGGCCATGAACGTTGCATGACCTTGATGCTCTGAGCGGCCTCGGCGCTCAGTCGATGGGCTTGCTGTGCAGTTGATCGCGCTTGGCCAGTGTCGGGAACATTTTTATCCACACGCCAGTGACCACCAGCGTGCCCACCCCGCCCATCACCACCGCCGGCACTGTGCCAAACCAGTGCGCCGTTACCCCCGATTCGAACTCGCCGAGCTGGTTCGAGGCACCAATGAACAAACCGTTGACCGCGCTCACCCGCCCGCGCATTTCGTCCGGTGTCTCCAACTGCACGAACGAACTGCGAATGACCATGCTGATCATGTCTGCCGCGCCAAGCACCACCAGCACCGCCAGCGAGAACCAGAACGAGGTCGACAGGCCGAAGGCGATGGTGGCCACGCCGAACACGCCGACTGCGGTGAACATGGTCCGCCCGACGTTGCGCTCGAACGGGAAGCGTGCCAGCCAGAGCGACATGGCCAACGCCCCCACCGCCGGCGCCGAGCGCAGCAGGCCCAGGCCCAGCGGGCCGGTCAGCAGGATGTCCTTGGCGAACACCGGCAGCAGCGCGGTGGCCCCACCCAGCAGTACGGCGAACAGGTCCAGCGAAATGGCGCCGAGGATGTCGGGCCGGCTGCGGATGAAGCGAATGCCGGCCAGCAGCGATTCGATGCTCGCCCGCCCGCGCTGCACCACCTGGCCGCGTGCCTGCAGGCTCAGGGTAAGCACGCAGGCGATGGCATACAGGGCCACGGTGGGGCCATACACCCAGATGCTGCCGAATGCATACAGGAAGCCGCCCACCGCCGGCGCCACGATGGTTGCCGACTGGGTCGCCGACGCTGACGCCGCCACCGCCCGCGGGAACAGCCCGGGCGGCACCACGTTAGGCAACAGCGCCTGGGTTGCCGGCATTTCGAACGAGCGCGTGGCGCCCAGCAGGAAGGCGAGGGCGAAGATCAGCTCGCGGGTGACATTGTCGGTGGCGCTGCCCACTGCCAGCGCCAGGGCGATCAGCCCCTGCAGGCTCTGGCAAAGGGCGGCGACCTTGCGCCGGTCATAGCGGTCGGCCACGTGCCCGGTGTGCAGCATGAACAGCACCCGCGGGGCGAACTCGACCAGGCCGACCAGGCCCAGGTCCAGCACATTGCCGGTCAACTGGTAGAGGTGCCAGCCAATGGCCACGGTAAGCATCTGGAAGCCGCTGGCAGTGAAAACGCGGGCCAGCCAGAAGGCCAGGAAGGGGCGGTGGTGACGCAACAACTGCGGTGCGGAATCGGACATCGGAAACCAGGGGCCTCGGCGCAGTAGAGGGGGGCGCAGCGTATCACCTGTTTGTAACAAGCGGTTACTGTTTGCCCAGGTCGGCACTTTTTCACGCGTTATGAAAGAGGGTGGGGCAACCGGTCACGCGGCAAACAACCACACGGCCCGCCGGTCTATTCGGGACTATGCTTCCTAGCATTCGTTGATCTGGGTCAATCGTTGCTTTTGCAACAGCTTGTTCAACGAATGGGCCCTCTGGGCCGGAATCCCTGCGATCGAACAGAACAATTCCAACGCGCCGTACTCGACCAAGTGGGGGCAGTGGGCGACTGGGGCCACAAGCCCGGACGCCGGATTATCTGAAGAGGAAGCACCATGTTCGGAATAGAGGCCTTAGAGCTCGCCCGAATGCAGTTTGCCTTTACCGTGTCGTTCCACATCCTGTTCCCGGCCATCACCATTGGCCTGGCGAGCTACCTGGCAGTCCTCGAAGGCCTCTGGCTGCGGACCCACCAGCAGGTCTATCGTGACCTCTATCACTTCTGGTCAAAGATATTTGCCGTCAACTTCGGTATGGGCGTGGTCTCGGGCCTGGTCATGGCCTACCAGTTCGGTACCAACTGGAGCCGCTTCTCCGACTTTGCTGGCGCTGTCACCGGCCCGCTGCTCACCTACGAAGTGCTCACTGCCTTCTTCCTTGAAGCCGGTTTCCTCGGTGTCATGCTGTTCGGCTGGAACCGTGTCGGCCGCGGCCTGCACTTCTTCTCCACGGTCATGGTGGCAATCGGTACGCTGGTCTCCACGTTCTGGATCCTGGCCTCCAACAGCTGGATGCAAACCCCCCAAGGTCACGAGATCATCGATGGCCGGGTAGTGCCGGTGGACTGGTTTGCGGTGGTGTTCAACCCATCGTTCCCCTACCGGCTGATGCACATGGCCACGGCCGCGTTCGTTTCCACTGCATTCTTCGTCGGCGCCTCGGCGGCCTGGCACCTGCTGCGCGGTCGTGACAACCCGGCGGTGCGCAAGATGCTGTCGATGGCCATGTGGATGGCGTTGATCGTTGCCCCGATACAGGCGGTGATCGGCGACTTCCACGGCCTTAATACGCTCAAGCACCAGCCGGTGAAAATCGCCGCAATCGAAGGCCACTGGGAGAATGTGCCTGGCGAGCCGACGCCGCTGATCCTGTTCGGTATCCCCGACATGAAGGCCGAGACCACGCGCTTCAAGGTCGAGATCCCGGCGCTCGGCAGCCTGATCCTGACCCACAGCCTGGACAAGCAGGTGCCGGCGATGAAAGAGTTTCCGCCCGAGGACCGGCCCAACTCGACCATTGTCTTCTGGTCGTTCCGGATCATGGTCGGGCTCGGTTTCCTGATGATCTTCGTTGGCCTGTGGAGCCTCTGGCTGCGCAAGCGCGGCACCCTCTACACCTCGCGCCCGTTCCTGTATGCGGCGCTATGGATGGGGCCTTCCGGGCTGATCGCATTGCTGGCCGGCTGGTTCACCACCGAGATCGGCCGCCAACCCTGGGTGGTGTATGGCCTGATGCGCACGGCGGACGGTGTGTCCAATCACAGTTACGCCCAGCTTGGTTTCACCTTGGTGGCGTTCGTGGTGGTGTACTTCGCCCTGTTCGGCACCGGCCTTGGCTACATGATGCGCCTGGTGCGCAAAGGGCCGCAGACCGGCGAAGGCGACGAGCACACACCGGGCGGCCCTGGCCAGAAACGCACGCCGGCGCGGCCGCTGTCTGCCGCCGATGATGGCCATGAAGCCAAGACTGCCAGCCTGAGCAAGGAGGACTGAACCATGGGTATCGACCTTCCGCTGATCTGGGCCGTGATCATCATCTTCGGCGTCATGATGTACGTGGTGATGGACGGGTTCGACCTGGGGATCGGCATGCTGTTCCCCTTCGTCAAGGGCGAGCAGGACCGTGATGTGATGATGAACACCGTCGCCCCGGTGTGGGACGGCAACGAAACCTGGCTGATCCTGGGTGGTGCCGGGCTGTTCGGGGCGTTCCCGATGGCCTATGCAGTGATACTTGAAGCCCTGTACCTGCCACTTATCCTGATGCTGATGGGCTTGATCTTCCGCGGCGTGGCCTTTGAATTCCGCTTCAAGGCCACGGCCGACAAGCGGCATATCTGGGACAAGGCGTTCATCGGGGGCTCACTGGTCGCCACCTTCTTCCAGGGCGTGGCCCTGGGCGCCTTCCTCGAAGGCTTCAAAGTGGTCGATCGGCATTTTGCCGGTGGTACCCTCGACTGGCTCACCCCGTTCAGCCTGTTCTGTGGCGTGGGTTTGATCGTTGCCTACACCCTGTTGGGGTGCACCTGGCTGATCATGAAGACCGAAGGGCCGCTGCAAAAGAAGATGCACGACATGGCGCGGCCGCTGGCGCTGGTACTGCTGGTGGTGATCGGTATTGTCAGCCTGTGGACACCGATCGCTTATCCACAGATCGCCGACCGCTGGTTCAGCATGCCTAACCTGCTCTGGTTCATGCCGGTGCCGCTGCTGGTACTGGTGACCTTCTACGGGTTGCTCAAGGCGGTGGCGCGCAATGCGAACTACACGCCGTTCCTGCTCACCTTGGTGCTGATCTTCCTCGGCTACAGCGGCCTGGGTATCAGCCTGTGGCCTAACATCATCCCACCGTCGGTTTCGATCTGGGATGCCGCAGCGCCACCGCAAAGCCAGGGCTTCATGCTGGTGGGCACACTGTTCATCCTGCCGTTCATCCTCATGTACACCTTCTGGAGCTACTACGTGTTCCGCGGCAAGGTGACCCATGAAGACGGCTATCACTAGGAGGGCCGCATGATGACCGGCAAACATGGCTTTGAAGAGAAGAAACCGCTGTGGCAGCGACTGGGTTGGCTGCTGCTGATCTGGGCAATGAGCGTTGCGGCCCTGGGTGTGGCGGCGTGGGTGATGCGATTGTTCATGGGGGCTGCGGGCCTTACCACCCATTGAGAACAGCGGGGGGCGCCTGTGGGAGCGGGCGTGCCCGCGAAGCAGACGACGCGATAGATGGCACCGGCCTTGCCGGTGTTCGCGGGCAAGCCCGCTCCCACAGGGGCGGCGCGGGCTCTTATTTGCGGGCTTTCAGGATGACAAACTTGGGCGTCGCCGCCACCTGCTCCACCCCTCGGAACAACCGCGCCAGCTTGCTGTGGTAACCCAGGTGCCGGTTACCCACGATGTACAACGCCCCACCCACCACCAGCGCTTCACGCGCCTGCTGGAACATGCGCCAGGCAAGGAAATCGCCCACCACCTGCTGCTGGTGGAACGGCGGGTTGCACAGCACCACGTCAAGCGACTGCTTCTCCACCCCGGCCAACCCATCGGCTGCGATGAAGGTCGCCGGGCGCTCGCCCAGCGCGGCTTGCCAGTTTTCCTGCGCCGATTGCACCGCCATGTACGATTCGTCGACCAGCGTGTACTGGGCATCCGGGTTGGCCAGGGCGCTGGCAACTGCCAGCACGCCATTGCCGCAGCCCAGGTCCGCTACCCGTGCGTTGCCCAGGTCGCGTGGCAAATGCGGCAGGAACGCCCGGGTGCCGATATCCAGGCCTTCACGGCAGAACACGTTGGCATGGTTGACCAGTTCCAGCGCCGGCGCGTCGAGGCGGTAGCGGCTAGGGTAGGGCGAGCGGGCGACCGGCCGTTCGGCCAGCGTTGCCGTCAGCAGGCGGGCCTTTTTCTGTGCCAGCGAGGCCTGCACCGGGCCGATGTACTTTTCCATCAGGTCGCCGGCTGCGTGTGGCAAGTGCTTGACCATCGCCCCGGCAATCACCTGCGCGCCAGGCGCCAGGTGGCCCTGCAGGCGGATCAGTTGTTCTTCAAGCAAGGCCAGGGTCTTGGGCACGCGCACCAGCACCCGGTCGAACGGGCCTTGCCAGTGTTCGCTGGCCGGTACGAACGGCACGCTGTCGAACGGCAAGCCGTTGCGCGCCAGGTTCTTTTCCAGGGCCAGGTGCGCCAGGTGCGAATCGCCACTGCTGACCACCTGCAGCCGGCCTGCCAGGCTGGCCGCCAAGGCACCGAAGCTGTCATTGAGCACCAGCACCCGGCAGTTGGCGTCGGGTGCCTGTTCGTGCAACTGCGCAAGCAGGTACTCGTCGGCGGCATCGAAAGCCTGCAGCGGGTCGTTTGCCTGCTCCGGCTGGCGGATCAGGTCGAGTTCGGCGTAGGGGGTGGTCAACAGGGGCATGGCGTCTGGCTCGGGTATAAACTGCCCGTTGCGGTTCGCCCCGGGCTTTGCCGGGCGATTCTACAGGGCTTTGCCCAAGGTCGCAGGTTTGACGGTCAGATCCAGCCACGCATGGCGGCGATGGCGATGGCGCCGGCCTTGTTGGAGGCGTTGGTCTTGGTGATCACGCTACGGATGTGGAAGTTAACCGTGCTCTGCGACAGTGACAGGATGCAGGCCACGTCGGCTGCGGTCTTGCCGGCGGCCGACCATTTCAGCACTTCCAGTTCACGCTCGCTCATTTTCGGTTGCGGTGGGCACAGTGCATTGAGGTGGTGTTCGCCGAGTACTGCATGCAGGGTATGGCACAGCCACTGCACGCTGCCGGCCTTGTCATAAAGCTCGACGATGTTGATCTCTTCGGCTGGCCTGGCCACGCTGATCTGGCTTTCGTTGTGCTGCAGGTCGTGCAGTGACTGCGTCCAGCCATGACGCAAGCCGTGCTGGCAGGCTGCTTCGCGAAACTGCGGTGCTTCACGATACAGATCGTCGGTCCATAGCACCGGCATGGTAGAGCTGTGGCTGACGTTGGCGGCCGGGTCCTGCTTGTAGAACTCATCGCGCTGGTAGCGCTCGATCCACTCATCCGGGTAGTTGCTGTAGAGGTACACCCTGGGTGTCTGCGTGGCGATCTGGATGCGCATGTTCAGCCCGAGGTAATCCATACCCAGGTCTTGTGCCAGATGTACCGCGATGTCAAACAGCTTCCGTGGGCTGCGTTCGCTGACGAACGCATGAAGGTGTTCGGGATTCCAGTGAAGCATCTGAACCACTCCTGGGGGGATAGGATCCAATCCATTTGGGTACCCGCATCATTGTAGGAAAAGACCTACCATGACGTTTGGTTTTTTTTGCTATAGCGCTCACGTTTCTCTGCAACTTCGGCACGATCGCCCTCGATGAGGCCCTACAAAGCAGTGGTTTTTATCCGGGCCACTTTGCGCGACACTGTGCGCACGTCAAACCTGGAGCCCGATATGACCGCTAGCGCCGAAAAGTTCACCCGCCAGACCCTGCTCGATGTTCAGCCGCTCACGCCGAACCTCTTCAGCCTGCGGGTTACGCGCGATGCGGGGTTCCGCTTCCGGTCCGGCCAGTTCGCCCGGCTGGGCGTGACCAAGGCCGATGGCAGCGTGGTGTGGCGCGCGTATTCCATGGTCAGCGCACCCCATGACGAGCACCTCGACTTCTTCTCCATCGTGGTGCCAGGCGGGGAGTTCACCAGTGAGCTGAGCCGGCTGGGGGCGGGTGATACCCTGCTGATCGACCGCCAGGCCTTCGGCTTCCTTACCCTGGACCGCTTCGTGGGTGGCCGCGACCTGTGGCTGCTGGCGACCGGCACCGGCATTGCGCCATTCATGTCGATCCTGCAGGACTTCGAGGCCTGGGAGCGTTTCGACAGCATCAAGCTGGTGTATTCGGTGCGTGAAGCCAAAGAGCTGGCCTACGTGGATGAAATCGCCGGGCTGGAGCAGCGCGACTACCTGGCTGAGTACGCCGGCAAGTTGCAGTTCATTCCGGTGGTGACCCGTGAGCAGCACCCGGGGGCGTTGAACCAGCGCATTACCACGCTGATCGAAAACGGCGAGCTGGAGAAGGCAGCAGGACTGGAGCTGTCGCCGGAGCATTCGCGGGTGATGCTGTGCGGCAACCCGGAGATGATCGACGAGACGCGCAAGGTGCTGAAGGCGCGTGACCTGCAACTGAGCCTGAGCAAGCGGCCGGGGCAGGTGGCTGTGGAAAACTACTGGTAAGACCACTGGGGCCGTTGTGGGAGCGGGCATGCCCGCGAACACCGGCGAAGCCGGTGCCATCCACCGAGTTGGATTCTTCGCGGGCATGCCCGCTCCCACAGCGCCCCCGGCAATCTCAGGGCAGCCGATTCTGGTTCTGCGTCTTGAGCAAATCGCGAATTTCGGTCAACAGGGTTTCTTCAGCCGAAGGCACAGGCGGTACAGTCGGCGCCACGGCTTCTTCGCGCTTGAGCCTGTTGATTGCCTTCACACCCATGAAGATGGCAAAGGCAACGATCACGAAGTCGATCACGGTCTGGATGAACTTGCCATAGGCCAGCACCACCGCCGGAATGTCACCTTCGGCAGCTTTCAGGGTAATCGCCAGGTCGCTGAAGTCCACACCCCCGATCAACAGGCCCAACGGCGGCATGACCACGTCTCCGACGAAGGACGAGACGATCTTGCCGAAGGCTGCGCCGATGATGATACCGACCGCCATGTCGACGACATTGCCTTTGACCGCGAAGGCCTTGAACTCACTGATCATGCCCATGTTTGGTTCCTTGTAACAAAAGGTAAGGTTAACGCAGTGTAAGCCACTAAAACGCTTCATGCGTTGTGTTCAGGGGTAGTGACTGCGCTTAGAACGAATAGTTTTGTCGCATCCCGAAGCGTTCGAGACACGTCCGGCTCGGCTATCATGGCGGTTTTTTCCAGGAGACCCCACCCAATGGCCAAGGCCAAGCGCTTGTATGGCTGCACCGAGTGCGGCGCGACCTTCCCTAAATGGGCCGGCCAGTGCGGCGAATGCGGGGCCTGGAACACCCTGGTCGAAACCATGATCGAGAGCGGCGGTGCCGCTGCGCCCAGCAGCGGCCGCGCCGGTTGGACCGGGCAGCAAGCGCAGATCAAGACCCTGGCCGAAGTCAGCGTCGAGGAGATCCCGCGCTTCACCACCAGCAGCACCGAACTGGACCGCGTGTTGGGCGGCGGCCTGGTGGATGGCTCGGTGGTACTGATTGGTGGCGACCCTGGCATCGGCAAGTCGACCATCCTGCTGCAGACCTTGTGCAACATCGCCGTGGGCATGCCGGCCCTGTATGTCACGGGTGAGGAGTCGCAGCAGCAGGTGGCCATGCGCTCGCGGCGCCTGGGCTTGCCACAGGACCAGCTCAAGGTGATGACCGAAACCTGCATCGAAACCATCATTGCCACGGCACGCGTCGAGAAACCGCGGGTGATGGTGATCGACTCGATCCAGACCA
This sequence comes from Pseudomonas putida W15Oct28, assembly GCF_000708715.2. Classification (GTDB taxonomy): domain Bacteria; phylum Pseudomonadota; class Gammaproteobacteria; order Pseudomonadales; family Pseudomonadaceae; genus Aquipseudomonas; species Aquipseudomonas putida_R. The sequence continues at coordinate 23,347 of NZ_JENB01000008.1, forward strand.
TCTTCACCGAGCAGTTGCAGTCGGCACCCGGCGGCGTGGCCCAGGTGCGCGAGAGCGCGGCGCTGCTGGTGCGTTACGCCAAGCAGAGCGGCACGGCGATCTTCCTGGTCGGCCACGTGACCAAGGAAGGTTCGCTGGCCGGCCCGCGGGTACTCGAGCACATGGTCGATACCGTGTTGTATTTCGAAGGTGAGTCGGACGGTCGCCTGCGCCTGTTGCGAGCGGTGAAGAACCGCTTTGGCGCGGTCAACGAACTGGGCGTGTTCGGCATGACCGACCGGGGCCTGAAAGAGGTGTCCAACCCGTCGGCGATCTTCCTTAACCGTGCCCAGGAAGAAGTGCCGGGCAGTGTGGTGATGGCCACCTGGGAGGGCACCCGGCCCATGCTGGTGGAGGTACAGGCACTGGTCGACGACAGCCACCTGGCCAACCCGCGCCGGGTAACCCTGGGCCTGGACCAGAACCGCCTGGCCATGTTGCTGGCGGTGCTGCACCGCCACGGCGGTATCCCCACCCATGATCAGGACGTGTTCCTCAACGTGGTGGGCGGGGTGAAGGTGCTGGAGACGGCTTCGGACCTGGCGTTGCTGGCGGCAGTGATGTCCAGCTTGCGCAACCGGCCACTGGCCCATGGGCTGCTGGTGTTTGGCGAGATCGGCCTGTCAGGCGAGGTGCGACCGGTGCCCAGTGGCCAGGAGCGGCTGAAGGAAGCGGCCAAGCATGGCTTCAAGCGGGCCATCGTGCCCAAGGGCAATGCCCCGAAAGAGTCGCCCGCGGGGCTGCAGGTTATTGCCGTCACTCGCCTGGAACAGGCTCTGGATGCACTGTTCGAGTAATTTATAGCCTGTACCGGCCCTATCGCCGGCAAGCCAGCTCCCACAGGTACAGCACAGCCTTCAAGGGCAGTGAGTATCCTGTGGGAGCTGGCTTGCCGGCGATAGGGCCTGAACAGGCAAACGAAAAAGGGGCCGACGATGCGCGTCGGCCCCTCCCCACCTCACTGCTCAATCAGCGGTCAATGCTCGGCAACCGCCGCCCGCCTCACTGTTTGATTGCCATGCTCGTCCAGCTCCAGCATCGGCACTTCGTTTCCTTCGGCATCGAACAGCTTGCCATCCTTGAAGTAGTCGCCATCACGCAGTGCGGAAATGTCGGAGTACTGGATGGTGCGTTCGTACGCTGCGGCGAACACGGACTGGTTTTCCGAGTTGCCGGTGGTGAAGTGGTTGAAGATCAGGTTCAGCAGGATGGCCATGATCGCCGCCGAACTGATGCCCGAGTGGAAGATGGTCTCGAACCAGTTCGGGAAGTGGTGGTAGAAGGTTGGCGCGGCAATCGGAATCATGCCAAAGCCCAGCGAAGCGGCGACGATGATCAGGTTGACGTTGTTCTTGTAGCTCACCTTGGAAAGGGTGCGGATACCGCTGGCCGCCACTGTGCCGAACAGCACGATGCCCGCGCCGCCCAGTACCGGGGTTGGTACTGCAGCAATCACCCGGCCCATGACCGGCAGCAGGCCGAGTACCACCAGGATCACGCCACCGGTGGCTACCACGTAACGGCTCTTGACCCCGGTCACGGCCACAAGGCCGACGTTCTGGGCGAACGCGCTCTGGGTGAACGAGCCGAAGATCGGCGCCAGGATGCTCGATGCCATGTCGGCGCGCAGGCCGTTGCCCAGGCGCTTGGAGTCGACCTTGGTTTCGATGATCTCACCCACGGCGAGGATGTCGGCCGAGGTTTCCACCAGGGTGACCATGATCACGATGCACATCGACAGGATCGCGGCGATGTGGAATTCCGGCATGCCGAAGTGGAACGGCGTGGGGAAGGCGAACATCGCACCTTCGGTGACCTTGCTGAAATCGGTCATGCCCAGCGCCCAGGCGATCAGGGTGCCGAGCACCATGGCCAGCAGGATCGACAGGCGCGAGATGGTCGCGCTGCCCAGCTTGCTCAGCAGCAGCACGATGGCGAAGGTCAGCCCCGCCAGGCCGATGTTGGCCACGCTGCCGAACTCCGGCGAGGCGCTGTTGCCGCCCATCACCCAGCGGGCGGCTACCGGCATCAGGGTCAGGCCGATGGTGGTGATGACGATACCGGTCACCAGCGGCGGGAAGAACTTGGTGATACGCGAGAACACCGGCGTGATCAGAAAACCGATCAGCGACGCCGCCATGACTGCGCCGAGCACGCCGGGCAGGCCACCGCCGCCCTCGCTGCTGAGAATCGCCCCCATGGTCGCCACACCGGCGAACGACACGCCCTGCACCAGCGGCAACTGGCAGCCGAAGAACGGCAGGCCGAGGGTTTGCAGCAGGGTGGCCAGGCCACCGGCAAACAGCGAGGCGGCAATCAGCATGCCGATTTCGGCGCCGTTGAGGCCTGCGGCCTGCCCCAGGATCAGGGGTACCGCAACGATCCCTCCGTACATGGTCAGCACATGCTGCAGACCGTAGGCCAGGTTGGCACCAAGGCCGAGGTTTTCATCCTCGGGGCGCTTGGCGGGAGACGTGCTAGGGGACGTAGTCATGGAGCAGGCTCTCTGTTTATTTTTGTGTCGCTACTGTAGACAGTTCCTGCAAATGATTGCCACAAGAATTGTATACAATATTTTGATCGGAGCGCGCACAGGGGCGGCCGCAGGATGTGCGAAAACACAATGCAGAAGGCGTACCAACTCATCAAATGCTGTATTAGAGGGGTGTGTACAAAGTGTTGCTACCCAGGCTTAAAGCTGTCTGGGTAGACAGGAAACACATCGGGGGAAGGCTATTAGCTAGCTAAGAGATTTCATTATTCGATGAGTTCGCGCAGCTCACGCATCATTTCGGTGCTGTCGGCCACGTTCAATTCCACAAGACGGTGCAAATGGCTCATCGAATCGATGTCGATGTACAGGCAGATGAAGCCCAGGCGGTCCGGTTCTTCGTGGCGCAGTTCGACCTGCATCTGCACCTCGGTTACTTCATCGTTGAGCACGATGTAGGCTTCGAAATCCTGGCTCAGGTCGGGGTCCCAGGTTTGCGGGCTTTCAACCAGCAGGCCTTTGAGGGACAGGTCGAGCAGTTTCACCTCCCAGCAACGTTCGCCCTGGCACAGCCTGGTCGGGGCATCGAACTGGATTCGCTGGAAACGGCGGCGTTCGTCGTGATCGCTCATGGCATGGATCCTCGGGTAGGTCCTAAGGTGACATCCTGACTATAGTTATAACGTCATGTGCATCAGGTACTGCAATCTGGCCGCAGAGGCTCTAGACCAAAGCAAGTGTGGCAATGCGTCTTGACTCGCCCTAGACTCGGTGGGCGGTCTTTCCAATCCACCAGCTGGAAGCTAACCATGAACAACAATAATAGCCTGCTACGCCACATTCCGTGGTTGGCGCTGGCAGTCATAGGGGCCTGCGCGCTGGGTGTGGTTGCCCTGCGTCGCGGTGAGGCAATCAACGCCTTGTGGATCGTGGTCGCGGCAGTGGCCATCTACCTGGTTGCCTACCGTTACTACAGCCTGTTCATCGCCACCAAGGTGATGCAACTGGACCCGCGCCGCGCTACGCCGGCGGTGCTCAACAACGACGGCCTGGACTACGTCCCGACCAACAAACACATTCTTTTCGGTCACCACTTCGCTGCCATCGCCGGCGCAGGGCCCCTGGTCGGCCCGGTGCTCGCCGCGCAAATGGGCTACCTGCCCGGTACGCTGTGGCTGATCGCAGGCGTAGTGCTGGCCGGTGCGGTACAGGACTTCATGGTCCTGTTCATGTCCACCCGCCGCAATGGCCGCTCGCTAGGCGACATGGTGCGCGAGGAGATGGGCCGCATTCCCGGCACCATCGCCCTGTTCGGCTGCTTCCTGATCATGATCATCATCCTTGCGGTGCTGGCGCTGATCGTGGTCAAGGCGCTGGCCGAAAGCCCGTGGGGCATGTTCACGGTCATGGCGACCATCCCGATCGCGATGTTCATGGGCATCTACATGCGCTACATCCGCCCGGGCCGCATTGGCGAGATCTCGGTGGTTGGCGTGGTATTGCTGCTGGCTTCTATCTGGCTGGGCGGCGTGATCGCTGCGGACCCGGTCTGGGGCCCGGCGTTCACCTTCACCGGCGTGCAGATCACCTGGATGCTGGTGGGCTACGGCTTCGTCGCCGCGGTGCTGCCGGTGTGGCTGGTGCTGGCGCCGCGTGACTACCTGTCTACCTTCCTCAAGATCGGCACCATCGTTGGCCTGGCCATCGGTATCCTGATCATCGCGCCCGAGCTGAAAATGCCGGCGCTGACCCAGTTCACCGACGGCACAGGCCCGGTGTGGAAGGGCACCCTGTTCCCGTTCCTGTTCATCACCATTGCCTGTGGTGCGGTGTCCGGCTTCCATGCGCTGATCTCTTCGGGCACCACGCCCAAGCTGCTGGACAACGAAACCAACGCCCGTTACATCGGTTACGGCGGCATGCTGATGGAGTCGTTCGTGGCCATCATGGCCATGGTCGCTGCTTCGGTGATCGAACCAGGCGTTTACTTCGCCATGAACAGCCCGGCCGCCGTGGTGGGCGCAGACGTTGTGTCGGTGGCGCAGACGGTCAGCAGCTGGGGCTTCCTGATCACCCCCGAGCAGCTTGAAGCCGTCGCCCGTGACATCGGCGAGCACACCGTCCTGGCCCGTGCCGGCGGTGCGCCAACCCTGGCGGTCGGTATTGCGCAGATCCTGCACCAGGTGTTGCCAGGTGAAAACACCATGGCCTTCTGGTACCACTTCGCGATCCTGTTCGAGGCGCTGTTCATCCTCACCGCGGTGGACGCCGGTACCCGTGCCGGGCGCTTCATGCTGCAAGACCTGCTGGGCAGCTTCGTGCCGGCGCTCAAACGCACCGAATCGTGGGGTGCCAACCTGCTCGCCACCGCTGGCTGCGTGGCAATGTGGGGCTATCTGCTGTACCAGGGCGTGATCGACCCGCTGGGTGGCATCAACACCCTGTGGCCGCTGTTTGGCATCTCCAACCAGATGCTGGCCGGTATCGCCTTGATGCTCGGTACTGTGGTGCTGATCAAGATGAAACGTCAGCGCTACATCTGGGTCACCCTGCTGCCGGCCGTCTGGCTGCTGATCTGCACCACTGCTGCAGGCCTGATCAAGCTGTTCGACCCGAACCCGGCCGTTGGCTTCCTGGCCCTGGCCAAGAAGTACAGCACTGCCCTGGACGCCGGCCAGGTACTGGCCCCGGCCAAGGACATCGGGCAGATGCAGCACGTGATCTACAACGCCTACACCAACGCGGGCCTGACGATCCTGTTCCTGCTGGTGGTCTTCAGTATCCTGTTCTTCGCCATCAAGGTCGGCTACGGCGCCTGGGGCCGCAAGGAGCGCAGCGACAAGGAAACCCCGTTCCAGGCCTTGCCTGACGCGTAATCGAGAGGACTGCAGTTATGTTCAACGACTTGGGTCGACTGGGAAAATACCTGGGGCAGGCAGCCCGCCTGATGGTCGGCATGCCCGACTACGACAACTATGTCGAACACATGCAGAAGACGCATCCGGACAAGCCGGTGATGAGCTACGAGGCGTTCTTCCGCGAACGCCAGGAAGCCCGTTACGGTGGCAAGTCCGGGCCCAAGTGCTGCTAAGTCCAGGCTAGCGCGGCCCTTTGTAGGAGCGGCCTTGTGTCGCGATGGGCCGCGCAGCGGCCCCAGGTTTTCAGCTTCGCAGCAGATATTGCCGGGGCTGCTTTGCGGCCCATCGCGACACAAGGCCGCTCCTACAGGGATCGCGGCTCGCTTTCCGAAATTCACTGCACAGGAGATGTTCTGCGTGCAGACGCCTATTCCCGTAACCGTACTCACTGGCTTCCTCGGTGCTGGCAAGACCACCTTGCTCAAGCACATGCTCAAGGCCGAGCACGGCCTGAAGATTGCCGTGATCGAAAACGAATTCAGCGAGGCCGGCATCGACAGCCAGCTGCTGGGCGACGAGCCGGTGCAGGTGATGACCCTGGCCAATGGCTGCGTGTGCTGCAGCATCCATGGTGATCTCACCCGCGCCTTGTACCTGCTGCTCGAACGCCTGGATGCAGGCGAGATCGCCTTTGACCGGCTGGTAATCGAATGCACCGGCCTGGCCGACCCGGCGCCGGTGGCGCAAACCTTTTTCATCGACGAGGACCTGCGCGAGCGCTACATCCTCGACGGCATCATTACTCTGGTCGACGCTGTTCATGCCGAACTGCACCTGACCCAGACCATCGCCCAGGCCCAGGTCGGCTTTGCCGATCGACTGCTGCTGAGCAAGACCGATCTGGTCGAGCCGGCTGCGGTAGAAGCCCTGCGCGAACGCCTGGCCCGCATCAATGGCAGGGCTGCGATCCGCGTGGTCGAGCACGGCCGTATCGACCTGGCGGAGCTATTGGATGTGCGTGGTTTCAACCTCAACCCCGACCTGGGCGCGAACCTGAAGCCGACACTGCGCCCGGTGCTCAAGCCCGCCACCCCCGACCGTATCTCCACCCTGGTGCTGCGCACGGAAACCGCGCTGGACATCGACCGCCTCAGCGGCTTCATGAACGAGTTGCTGGAAACCCACGGCAAGCAGCTGCTGCGCTACAAGGGCGTGCTGAACATCGCCGGTGAAGATCGCAAGCTGGTGTTCCAGGGCGTGCTCAAACTCTACGGCTTCGACTGGGACGCCGAATGGGCCGAGGGTGAACCCCGCGAGAGCGTGATGGTGTTCATCGCCGATGAACTGCCCGAGGCTACGATTCGGGCTGGCTTCGAGGCGCTGGCTGCGGGCTGAGCCGGCGCGGCGTTGCGGCCTGGAACCACTGCGGCCATGAGCTGCGGTGGCGGCTTTCGACCTCGATGCACGGGATCAGGCGTTCGGTCAGCACCGCCGTTTGCCGCACTGCCTTGGCGGTGCGGTACTTGACGCTGTGGATGCACTCGCGGTCGCCGAACTCGCAGCGGTTCAGCGCGGTACCGCCGCAGGGTCCGTTGGCCAGGCCTTTGGGGCAGGTTTCCGGGCAGACGTACAGGGTGTCTTCCAAGCGGCAGCGGCCGCAGGTATCGCAACCCACCAGCGGCCGTTTCACCGCACGTTCCACTTTGTGCAGCACCTGTGCGCCAAGCTGCGTAGCCCACAGCGGCCGGCGTACTGCCCAGCCAAATGCCTTGCTCAGGCCGTTGCGGCGGCTGAACAACAGCGAATGCATGCCGTGCATCAGGTGATAGCGCGCTTTCTCCTTGAACGAGGCATCGACCCGCGATTCGCCCTGGCGCCAGGCCGCTTGTGGCGGGTGGAAGATCACGGCCGGCAGGCCGGGCATCTGCCAACTGGCCTGCCAGGCGGGCGCCCACTGCTCCAGCGTGTGAACCTGGGTTTGCCAGTGCTCGATACGGGCTTCCAGGGCCAGCAGATGCTTGAGTTCGTGAACACCTGACAGGTGCACGCCGGCGTAGCCCATCAGCTTTACACCAATGATCTGCAAGGCCAGGCGGTCAACACTGCGCGCCAGGGCAAACACCTTGGACTGTGCGGTTTCCGCTTCGAGCATGTCACGCATGGACGGGGTGACAGTGACGCCCGCCACGTGGTCGAGCATTGTCGCGCGGCCGTGGGTGAGGCTCATCAGGCAGGCCAGCATCGGCTTGGGCGTGGGTTGGCGGCGCATCCAGTGCATGGCTTCCTGGTGCTTGGCGGCGTCGAAGCCCAGTTGCAGCGTGAGGAAGTCGGCCCCCGCGGCCAGCTTTTTCTCGGCCTTGAAATACTGTGCGCCGCCTTCTTCCTCGTGGTACTTGAACGGGTTCAGCGCTGCGCCCAGCAACCAGTGCGGGCAAGCCTGGCGGGCGATCTGCAGGGCGGCGACCGATTCCAGGTAGCGCACCGGGCGCTGACCGGGCTCGTGGCCGGGCAGGCGGTCGCCGGTCAGCAGCAACAGCTGGTCGAGGCCCTCGGCGTCCATGCGCTGCAGTTGGGCAAGCAGGTGGTGGCGTTCGCGATCCTTGCCGGAAAAATGCGGCAGCGCAGGCACCGGGTTGCTGAACGAGGCGAGGGCGTCCAGCGGCGACATGTCCAGCGGGCTGCCGACACGATCGCCGATGGCCAAGGTCATCGGCCAGCCGCACAGGTGCGCACGGGCCATGATCGCTTCCATGGCGGCGAAGCGTTCTGCGGAAGGCTTGGGGACGAACTCCATGACACAGACGAAGTTCTGTTCGCGCAGCGCGGTTTTCAGCAGGCTCATGTGGCCGGGCACCTGGTGTGGTCAGGGTGGCATTGTGCGGCAGAAGGCGGGCGGGGTCATGTCCGGATGCGCAGGGTGGTGCTCTGAATGAGACATCATCATGATCATGAAAAAATCTTGAGTTCATCTCAAATTTAATGAGTTTGTTTCAAACGGCTATCCGCCGGAAAATTCCCTCATCCATTTATGCAGGCTAAGGGACAAGACATGGCACTGGCACACAACCTGGGCTTTCCACGCATCGACCATGACAGCGAGCTGCGTGCCCGCCAGTGGCAGGTGCAGAAAGACGCCGGCATCGAACTGCTGCCAGTGGGCGACTTTGCCTGGTTTGACCAACCGTTCGAGCTGAGCTGGGCGCAACTTTTTGACGAAGTGGCACAAGCCAAGGCCTTGGGCCATGCGGTCAAGCCAGTGGTGATCGGCCCATTGACCTATCTGTGGCAGGGCGAAAACAACGGCGGCATCGACACGCTGGAGCGCCTCGACCGCCTGCTGCCGCTGTATGACCAGCATCTCAACCGCCTGGCTGTTCTGGGTGTCGAGTGGGTGCAGATCGATGAGCCGATTCTCGCCGAAGACCTTCCGCAGGATTGGAAAAATGCTTTCGAGCGCGTCTATAACATCCTTCAGCGCGCGCCATTGAAAAAGCTGATCGCCACTTACTCTGGTGGCCTTGGAGGCAACCTCGGCCTGGCCGCGAACCTGCCGGTCGATGGCCTGCACATCGACCTGGTGCAGGCACCCGACCAGTACGTGACCATTCTCGACCGCCTGCCGGCCTACAAAGTGCTGTCGCTGGGCCTGGTCGACGGCCGCAATGCCGCGCCTTGCAACCTGGGCGCGACCCTGGACCTGCTGCACGATGCCCATGAGCGTCTGGGGGAGCGGCTGTGGCTGGCGCCATCCTGCTCGTTGTCGGGCAGCCCGGTGGACGTGGCCGTGCAGAAGTGCCAGGAAGTGGCTGTGCTGGCTGCTGCGCTGGAAGAGAACCGAGCCGCCGCTTGATCATCGGCTGCTTGTGCCGGCCTCTTCGCGGCGGTTCGACGCCTCGATAAGCCCGCTCCCACAGGTACAGCACAAACCTTGCAACATGTACGGTCCCTGTAGGAGCGGGTTCACCCGCGAAGAGGCCGGCACAGGTGCTGCAAAACCCCTAGAATTCCGACTCCGATCAAATCGACAGGGAGTGATGCGATGCGAGTTCTGGTAGTCGGTGCCAGCAAGGGCCTGGGCATGGCGTTCATGCAAGGGCTGGGCAAACCGGGCGATACGTTGATCGGGGTGTCGCGCACCCAGCCAGCGGCAGTGAACGTGGGCAAGGATATCCAGGCCCAGTGGATCGAAGCCGATCTTGGCCAGCCGGCCGCCGCCGTAGAGACCATTTTCCGCGCCCTGGCCGAGGGTGGCGTGGATACGCTGATCTACAACCTCGGCCTGTGGGAGGCCGAAGCCTTCGAGGCCCACTACAGCTTCCTTGATGACCGTGATGCGCAGTTGCAGCGCATGGTCGACTGCAACATCACCGCGACCATCCTGCTGATCAAGCGCCTGCTGCCGCTGCTGCTCAAAAGCGAAAAACCACGGATCATTCTGACCGGTTCCACCTCGGGCCTGCCCCAGAGTGGTCGCCCGGAAGTGACCTTTGCCGCCTCCAAATTCGCCCTGCGCGGCATCGCCGAAGCGTTGCGCGAAGGCTATCGGGAGCAGGGCCTTGGGGTGACGTGCCTGAACCTGGGGTACCTGAATACCGAAGACAGCCTGGATGTGCCGTTGGCCGAGGCTGCGGCGCGTGGGGAAGGGGGGCTGATACCGCTGCACGATGTGGTGCTGATGGTGCGCACGCTACTGGAGCTGTCGGCGGCCAGTTATGTTCGGGAGCTGACCTTGCCGGCTATTGCTGATGAGCGGTTCTGATACCTGAGATTGCTGTGTACGCAGGCCCGGCCTCTTCGCGGGCTTGCCCGCTCCCACAGGGACCGCACAAATTTCAAGGTTTGTGCTGTCCCTGTGGGAGCGGGCCAGGCCTTTCTTGGCATCCCGCTTGATCATCTCGTGCAGCAAGGTCACCAGCACCCGGCATCCGGAAGCGCCAATCGGGTGGCCCAGGGCAATCGCTCCGCCATTCACATTGACCCGCGCAGCATCCCATTCCAGCACCTTGCCCACCGCCAGCGCCTGTGCGGCAAAGGCTTCGTTGGCTTCGATCAGGTCCAGTTCGGCCAGTTGCCAGCCAGCCTTGTCCAGGCAGCGTTGGGTCGCCGAAACCGGGCCGATGCCCATGATCGCCGGGTCTACCCCGGCACTGGCATAGGCCGCGATCTTCGCCAGCACTGGCAGGCCCAGGGCATTGGCCTTGACGGCACTCATCAGCAGCACGGCGGCGGCGCCGTCATTCAGGCTGGAGGCGTTGCCAGCCGTAACGCTGCCGTCCTTCTTGAACGCAGAGCGCAGTTTGGCTAACGAGTCAGCGGTGGTGGCCGGGCGTGGCTGTTCGTCCTGGGCGAACACTTTGGGCTCACCCTTTTTCTGTGGCAGCACGATCGGGGTAATTTCATCAACGAAGCGCCCGGCCTCGATGGCCGCTACGGCCTTGCGCTGCGATTCGGCGGCGAAGGCGTCCTGCTGCTCACGGCTGAGGCCGTACTTATCCACAAGGTTCTCGGCGGTGATGCCCATGTGATAGTCGTTGAAGGCATCCCACAGGCCATCGGTGATCATGCTGTCGATCAGCTGGCCATGGCCCATGCGCTGGCCGGTGCGGGCCGAAGGCATCACATACGGGGCCAGGCTCATGTTTTCCTGGCCACCGGCAATCACCACCTCGGCATCACCGCAGCGAATGGCCTGGGTGGCCAGGTGCAGGGCCTTGAGGCCCGAGCCGCAGACCTTGTTCAGGGTCAGCGCCGGTACGCTGTAGGGCAAGCCGGCCTTGATCGCAGCCTGGCGTGCCGGGTTCTGCCCGGCGCCGGCGGTGAGCACCTGGCCGAGGATCACTTCGTCGACCTGCGCCGGGTCCAGCCCGGTCTGCTCCAGCAGGCGCTTGATCACGGCGGCACCGAGGTCGACCGCAGGTACCGTGGCCAGGGCGCCCTGGAAGCTGCCGATGGCGGTACGGGTAGCGGCGACGATGACCACGTCGTTCATGTTGTTGTTCTCCGTGCGATGGGCGTAATACCCAAGCATCGGTGGCTTTGGCTCATTTGTTAAGTTTGTTTTTCTTTCGGATTGATGTGAAAAACAAATCAATGGGCGCTCGGCGTTCTATCCAACTAAGCTGAATTCCGTGCTGTTTCACTCAATTGAATGGAGCCCATACCCATGCGCACCCTCATCGCCCTGACGCTTCTGATCGGCAGCAGCACAGCATTCGCCGCCACTCAATGCACCACCGCAGACAAAAGCACCTGGCAAGACCAGGAAAAGTTCCAGGCCCAGCTCAAGGAGCAGGGTTACAAGATCAACAAGTTCAAGGTTACCAAGGGCAACTGCTACGAGATCTATGGTTTCGACAAGGATGGCCGCAAGGTCGAGATCTACCATGACCCGGTGACCGGCAAAGCGGTCAAGTCCGAGTATGACGATTGAACAGCGACGGCACGGTGCAGCTGTGGGACCCGCTCCTGCGGCTGTGCCATCTCTCCATCGCCGGCGTGTTCTTTGCGGACTATTTTTTCAACGAAGAAGGTGACGACTGGCACCAGTGGCTGGGTTACTACGCACTGGCCTGTGTCGTGGTGCGCGTGGTCTGGGGCTTTGTCGGGCCACCCAGCGCGCGCTGGGCCGACTTCTGGCCAACCCCGGCGCGCCTGGCCGGGCATGCCCGTGCATTGCTGCGGGGCGAGCCTTGTCATCGCCTGGGGCATTCGCCGATTGGCGCCCTGGTGATGCTGTTGATGCTGACGGGGATCGCTGGGCTGGGCCTGACCGGGTGGGCGTCCCAGGAAGTGGATGCACTGTGGGGGGCTGATTGGCCGACCGACCTGCACAGTTGGTTGGCCGATGCGGTGTTGGCGTTGGTGTGTGTGCATGTGCTGGCGGCTATCTATGAGAGTGCGCGCCTGCGCGAGAACCTGCCGTTGTCGATGATCACCGGGCGGCGCCGCCGTCGCGATTGAGGGGCCCTGTACTGGCCCCTTCGCGGGCTCGCCCGCTCCCACAGGTACTGCACAGGCCTTGAGGTTTGTGGAATACCTGTGCTTCCACAGGTACTGCACAGGCCAAGGATTGTGGAATACCTGTGCTTCCACAGGTACTGCACAGGCCTTGAGGTTTGTGGAATACCTGTGCTTCCACAGGTACTGCACAGGCCAAGGATTGTGGAATACCTGTGCTTCCACAGGTACTGCACAGGCCAAGGATTGTGGAATACCTGTGCTCCCACAGGTACAGCACAGGCCTTGAGGTTTGTGGAATACCTGTGGGAGCGGGCGAGCCCGCGAAGAGGCCGGCACAGGCAACCTCATTCAAACAGCCGGGCACTGATGGGTCACACAGTGAATCCCTCCACCCCCAGCTGCAATGGCATCAATATCCAGCTGCACGATATCCCGCCCCGGGTACAACGCCGCCAGCAACGCCCGGGCTTTTTCATCTGCCTGCGCATCGCCAAACTGCGGCGCGATGATGGCGTCATTGATCACGAAGTAGTTGATGTACCCCGCCGCAAAGTCGTCATTGCCCTTGCTGAACCTGTTACGCCGCCCGCGCTGTGGCGGTGACACGACATGAATCTGCAACGCCCGGCCTTCGGCATCGGTGGCGCGTTTTAGAATCTCAAGATGCTTGCGCGTCACGGCGTGGTCATACGATTCCGGGTCGTTGTCCAGGTTGGCAATCACCACCCCCGGCCGCACGAAGCGGGCATAGAAATCCACATGCCCGTCGGTGATGTCCTCACCAGCGATGCCCGGCAGCCAGATAACCTTGCTCAACCCCAGGCGCTCCTTGAGCTCGGCCTCGACCTCGGCCTTGCTCCAGCCCTTGTTGCGATTGGCATTGATCCAGCTGCTTTCGGTCATGATGCCGGTGCCATGGCCATCCACTTCGATGGCGCCACCTTCGCCTACCAGTTCGCTGCGCTGGTAGCCGGCGCCGGCGAGGGTGGCGACCCGCTTGGCCAGCTGTGCATCGTTGCGGTGGCGCTGCTTGTTGCCCCAACCGTTGAAGTTGAAATCCACCGCGCCCAGCGCGCCGTCGTCATCGAGGACGAAGTTGGCGCCGATGTCGCGCATCCAGATGTCGTCCAGGTCGAACTCGACAAAGCGTGTGCGCGGGCTGGCGCAGTGCTGCTCGGCCAGCTTGCGTTCGCTTGCCCGGCAGAACACGGTGACCGGCTGATAACGCGCGATGGCCTGGGCGATGCGGCCCAGGGCGGCTTGCACATCGGCGGTGAAGTCTTCCCAGATGGCATCCTGGGCGCCGAAGGCGATGAAGGCGCGCTGCTGCGGTTCGCCCTCGTCAGGCATGAACCAGCGCCCCGGTTCTTCGGCGCGGGCCAGGCCCAGGGGCAAGCCAAGGCCGGCGCCGAGGCCGGCGGCCAGTGACAGTTGCAGGAAGGTTCTACGGCTTGGCATGGCTCAGTCCTGTGCAGTCTTGAAGCGTGTCCACACGCGCATGCGTGCACGCATGTCCGCCTGTGGAATATCGCGGCCCGGTATCAGTCGGGCATAGGTTGCTTCGTCGAGGTAGATATCGGGGTTGTCGCGCATGCGTGGGTCCACCGCCAGGCGCGCCTTGGCGCTGGCAGTGGGGTAACCGGTGAAGTTGCTGATGGCAGCCATGTTCGCCGGGCGCATGACGAAGTTGATGAAACGATAGGCGTATTCCGGGTGCCTGGCATCGGCCGGGATGGCCATGGTGTCCATCCACACCGTGGTGCCTTGGCGGGGCACGCGGTACTGGAAGTCCAGGTGCTTGCCTGCAGCCTCGGCCGTGCGCTGGGCCTGGATCACGTCGCCGCTGTAGCCCAGAGACACGCACAGGTTCTCGTTGACCAGTTCGGTCACCGGCTGCGACTGGAACTTGCGCACATACGGGCGTATGGCCTTGAGCAATTCGCTGGCGGCGGCCAGGTCTTCACGCGTGGCGCTGCGCGGCTCGCGGCCCAGGTAGTTGAGGACCACGGCCAACACCTCGTCGGGCGAGTCGATGACCGAGATACCGCAGTCGGCGAACTTGGCGGCCAGCTCCGGCTTGAACAGCAGGTCGAGGTTGTCCAACGGCGCATCGGGCATGCGTTGGCGGACTTTTTCGGCATTTACCGTCAGGCCGATGGTGCCCCAGGTGTAGGGCACGGTCGCCTGGCTGGCCTTGGGGTACCGGGCATGCAGCTGGCGCAGGCCAGGCTCGATGTCGTCCAGTGCCTCAAGGCGGCTGTGGTCCAGTGGCTGCAGGCTGCCGGCACGCATCAGCCGCTCGGCAACGGTGTCACCGGGGAACACCAGGTCGTAGCCACTGCGCCCGGACATCAGCTTGGCTTCGAGCACTTCACTGCCGTCCATGACGTCGTAGATCACCTGGATGCCGGTTTCGGCCGTGAACTGCTTCAGGGTGTCCTCGGCAAAATAGTCGGCCCAGTTGTACAGGCGCAGCACGGGCTGATCGGCCTGGGCGTGGCTGGCGCAGATGGCCAGCGCCAGTGCAGCTAGAACGTGGCGTTTCATGCTCAGGCCCTCGGGGTATGTGGATGCTTGCCGTCCAGGGTCAGCAGTGCGGCGTACATTTCCGGGCGACGATCACGGTAGATGCCCCAGCTCAGGCGGTCATCGCGCATGCGTGCCAGGTCCAGGTCGTGCAGCCAGATGCCGCTGTTGTCACGGTCGGCCTCGGCGAGCATGGCGCCCTTGTGGTCGCAGATGAACGACGAACCATAGAAACGCATGCTCAACGAAGCGTCGCTGGCGGCGACTTCATCGCCAACGCGATTGGCCGCCACCACCGGCAACAGGTTGGCGGCGGCGTGGCCGCGCATGGCCACCTGCCAATGGTCGCGTGAGTCCAGTTCGGCGCAGCCAGGCTCGGAGCCGATGGCGGTGGGGAACAACAGCACTTCGGCGCCCATCAGTGCCAGGCAGCGAGCGGTTTCGGGGAACCACTGATCCCAGCAGATACCGATGCCCAGGCGGCCAAAGGCGGTATCCCAGACCTTGAAGCCGGTGTCGCCAGGGCTGAAATACTCCTTCTCCTGGTAGCCGATGGCGTTGGGGATGTGGGTCTTGCGGTACACGCCGAGCAGGCGGCCATCGGCATCGGCCACGGTCAGCGAGTTGAAGAAGGCATTGCCGGCGCGCTCGTACCAGCTCAGCGGCAGCACCACGCCCAGCTCGCCGGCCAGTGCGGCGAAGCGCTGCAGGATCGGGCTGTCAGGGTAGGGCTGGGCGAGGGCCTGGTGCTGGTGGTCCTGTTCGATGCAGAAGTACGGGGTCGCGAACAGCTCCTGCAGCAGGATCACCTGGGCGCCTTTGGCAGCGGCCTGGCGCACCAGCTGTTCGGCGCGGTCGAGGTTGTCGGGCAGGTTCCAGCTGCACGGCATCTGGGTGGTGGCAACCCGTAGCAGGCTCATGGCTGTACCTCCGGCTGCTGCTGGGTGATGCAGTGGATGCCGCCACCGCCGTGGGCGATGTGGTCGATGCGCACGGGCACGACCTGCCGGCCCGGGAAGGCGTGGGCCAGTTGCGCAGCGGCTTCCTGGTCGGCAGCGATGCCATAGGCGGGCATGATGATCGCGCCGTTGGCGATGTAGAAGTTGGTGTAGGACGCGCAGAACACCTCGGCGTCCTGATCGACGGCGGCGCTGGCCTCGTACAGGTCGAGCAGTTCGAAGTGGCGGCCGTGGGCGTCGGTGGCCAGTTCCAGTGCGCGGCGGTTTTCGCGCACCACGTCGGCGTACACCGAGTGCTGGTCGTGGGTGGCATCGACCAGCAGCACGCCGGGGCGGGCGAAGGCGCACACGCCGTCGACGTGGCCGTCGGTCATGTCGCCGGTGACGTATTGCGGGTCACCCGGCAGCCAGATGGTCTTGCGGATGCCCAGGTGGCGGGCAAAGCAGGCCTCGAACTCAGCCTTGCTCACGCCAGGGTTGCGGTTAGGGTTGAGCAGCACCGATTCGGTAGTGATCAGCGTGCCTTCACCATCGACATGAATCGCACCGCCTTCGTTGCACAGTGAAGTGCTGAAACCGTCGAGGCCCAGCTGGTCGAGGATGCGCCGGCCCAGGCTGCGGTCCAGGCTGTGTGGCGACTTGTCGCCCCAGGCATTGAAGCGCCAGCTCAGGCCGGCCAGGCCATGCTGCGGGTGGCAGACGAAGCTCGGGCCGCTGTCACGGCACCAGCTGTCGTCCACGGCCAGTTCGATCAGCTCGATGTTGGCACCGCAGAGGGCGCGGGCGCTGGCCACGGCAGACGGGTCGACCACCATCTTCACCGGCTCGAAACGGGCGATGGCCGCTGCGACCCGGGCGTAGTCCTGCTGTACGTCGGCCAGGCGCACGTTCCAGCCGCTTTCCCACAGGGCCTGATTGTGTGGCCAGACCATCCAGGTTGCCGCGTGGCGTGCCCATTCGGCGGGCATGCGCCAGCCGCTGTCGAGGGACAGGTGCATAGTGAACTCCGATCTATTAAGGATTTTTATCAACGAAGCCCGCCGTCGCGGGTGTTGGTGTTCATGCTATGGCTAGGCCTGGCCGGCGACAAACGATAGATTTAGCGCACATCTGATCAGCAGGGCTTATCAATCATGCTTAAACACTGGCCACCCCTGAATGCCCTACGCGGCTTCGAAGCTGCGGCGCGGCTGGGCAGTTTCCACAAGGCTGCCGAGGCGCTGAACCTGACGCAGTCGGCCATCAGCCAGCAGATCCGCAGCCTGGAAACCTACCTGGAGCAGCCGCTGTTCCACCGAAGCGGGCGCAGCGTGAGCCTGACCGACGCCGGGCATGACCTGCTCAGCACCACGCAATCGCTGCTGCAGCACCTGGCCGTGGGCATTCGCCGGCTTGACCAGTACCGCAAACCCAACCAGCTGGTGGTCAACACCAGCCCGGCGTTCGCCAGGCACTGGCTGCTGCCGCGGCTGGCCGACTTTCACCAGCGTTGCCCGGAAGTGGACTTGTGGTTGTTCACCAGCTTCGAGGTGCCGGACATGGCCACCGAGACCATCGACCTGGCCATCCGCGATGACCTCAGCGCCCAGGCCGAGTGCAGCTTCAGCGTATTGCATCAGGATCAGCTGTACCCGGCCTGCCACCCTGCACTGGTGTCTTCGGCTACGCGCACGACCTTGCACGGCGAACGGGAAATGGACTGGAGCCATTGGCAGCTGGAAGGTGGCGAAGATGTCGGGCAGCAGGGCAAGGGGCTGAATTTTTCCGACCCTGGGCTGTTGCTGGATGCGGCGAGCGAGGGGCTGGGGGTGGCGCTGGTCAGCCAGTTGCTGGCGCGGCGGGCGATGGAGGAGGGGCGCTTGCAGGCGTTGTCGGCGCAGCGGGTGCGGGGGCCGGCGTGGGCTTGCCTGGTGCACAGGGATAGCCAGGAAGACCCGCTGGCCAGGCGGTTTCTGGAATGGTTGAAAGGTGCTCTCCTTGCCAATTGATGCAGCCTGCACCGGCCCTTTCGCGGGCGAGCCCGCTCCCACAGACATTGTGCAAATCTTGAGGGCTGCACAGTACCTGTGGGAGCGGGCTTGCCCGCGAAGAGGCCAGAACAGGTTATCCCCGGTTTTGCATCCCCATGATCACCCCGTAATATGTGTCGGATAACCCGCGGGGGTAGTCTCACCCTCTGATCAATCGGAATCGCCCCAAGCGGCGCTTCCCCGGCATAAACCTGACGAGGTACAGACATTGGCCATCATTCATCCTAAGGTTCGCGGTTTCATCTGCACCACGACTCACCCGAAGGGCTGCGAGCTCAACGTCCGTGACCAGATCGAAGCCACCCGCAAGCTGGGCGTGCGCGAGGATGGCCCGAAGAAGGTGCTGGTCATCGGTGCTTCCAGTGGCTACGGCCTGGCAGCTCGCATCACCGCAGCGTTCGGTTTCAAGGCCGACACCCTGGGCGTGTTCTTCGAAAAGCCAGGCACCGAAACCAAGGCCGGCACGGCTGGCTGGTACAACTCCGCTGCCTTCGACAAGTTTGCCAAGGCCGAAGGCCTGTACAGCAAGTCGATCAACGGTGACGCCTTCTCCGACGAGGCCCGTGCCAAGGTCATCGAGCTGATCAAGAACGAGATGGGTGGCAAGGTCGACTTGGTCATCTACTCGCTGGCCTCGCCTGTGCGCAAACTGCCGCAGACCGGTGAAGTCATTCGCTCGGCACTGAAGCCGATCGGCCAGCCGTACAAGTCGACCGCCATCGACACCAACAAGGACACCATCATCGAGGCCAGCATCGAGCCGGCCACCGAGCAGGAAATTGCCGACACCGTCACCGTCATGGGTGGCCAGGACTGGCAGCTGTGGATCGACGCCCTGGCTGGCGCCGACGTACTGGCCGAAGGTGCCCGTACCGTGGCCTTCAGCTACATCGGCAGCGACATCACCTGGCCGATCTACTGGCACGGTGCGCTGGGCCAGGCCAAGCAGGACCTGGACGATACTGCTCTGCGCCTGAACGAGAAATTGGCCAGCGAAGTGAAAGGCGGGGCCAACGTGGCCGTGCTGAAGTCGGTGGTCACCCAGGCCAGCTCGGCCATTCCGGTGATGCCGCTGTACCTGTCGATGGTCTTCAAGATCATGGAAGAGAAAGGCGTTCACGAAGGCACCCAGAACCAACTGGACCGCATGTACCGCGACCGTCTGTATCGCGCCGACGGTGCGCCGGCCGAAGTCGACGAGAAGGGCCGCCTGCGCCTGGACGACTGGGAACTGCGCGACGACGTGCAGGACGCCTGCAAGGCCCTGTGGCCGCAAGTGACCACCGAGAACCTGTTCGAACTGACCGACTACGCCGGTTACAAGAAACAGTTCCTCAACCTGTTCGGCTTCGAGCGCGCTGACGTCAACTATGACGAAGACGTGGCTACCGATGTGAAGTTCGACTGCATCGAGCTGTAATCGCTGCTGGCCTGTGCCGGCCTCTTCGCGGGCTCGCCCGCTCCCACAAGGACCTCACCAAGCCTGAAGGCAGTGGGGGACCTGTGGGAGCGGGCAAGCCCGCGAAGAGGCCGGTACAGCCCAGGATTTTTTTGATAGCTTTGGCGCACAACAACAGGGAATGCGCCATGAGTAGCCTCACCCAACCCGCCACCCCCGTTCGCCAGGCCACAGCCGATGGCTATAGCCTCGGTGGCTTCATCTGGCGCCATGCCCTGCCAGACCCCCAGCGCCCGCTGGTGATCATCAACGCTGCCACTTCGGTACGCTGCCGCTATTACTCCCGCTTTGCCGACTACCTGTTTGCCCAAGGCTGCGATGTGCTGACCTACGACTACCGTGGCATCGGCGAATCCCGCCCGGCTTCATTGCGCGGCTTCCAGGCATCGTGGAGCGACTGGGGCCGGCTGGATTTCGAAGCGATGTTGGCGCATGCGGCCGAGCATTTCCCCGGCCAGCCAATAGACGTGGTGGGGCATAGCTTCGGTGGTTGTGCAGTAGGCCTGGCACCGTCGGCCGGCCAGATACGCAGGGTAGTGATGGTAGGCGCACAGTTCGCCTACTGGCGCGATTACGCGGCTGATCAACGCTGGCGGCTGTTCGGCAAATGGCATGTGGTGATGCCTTTGCTTACCCGCGCTTTGGGCTACTTCCCCGGCAAGCGCCTGGGCTGGATGGAAGACACCCCGGCAGGGGTGGTGGATGACTGGACCACCCGTACGCCACGCTATGAGCACCGGCCAAGTGGGCGCCGGCTGGAGAGGGTTCCGTTTGCACACGTGCAGGCCGCGACGCTGGCCATCAGCTTGACCGATGACCCGTTTGGCACTGTGGCGGCCACCGAGCGGTTGCTGAGTTATCTACAGGGTGCCCGGCACCTGCGTATCGCGCCTGTGGATATCTCGGTCGAGGAGATTGGCCATTTCGCGTTCTTCCATGACCGGTTTCGCGAAAGCCTGTGGCCGCTGGCCTTGCAGTGGTTGCAACAGGGAGGGCTGGAAGAAGGTGCGCCTGGCACCCTCATGGATTGAGGGTGGATTCGATATTTTGGGGCTGCTTTGCAGCCCATCGCGACGCAAGGCCGCTCCCACAAGAGATCGCATACCTCCTGTGGGAGCGGCCTTGCCGGGGCGCCGGACCGGTCGGAAAGGGCCGCAAAGCGGCCCCAACTATCTCAAGCCTTGCGCGACAGCGGCTGCCCGGCAAATTTCACACCGGTCAAACCATGCTCGATCAGCGCACGAATATTGCCATGGTCGCTACCTTCAGGCGTGGCCACCACATCACGGTAGTGCTCGCCAAATGCCAGCAGCGCTTCCTGATCGCTCAGCCCTTCCAGCAACGCCAGGCCCAAGGTCTTGCACGACCCTTCGTTCTGCCCGGCTGCATTCTCCACACCGCCGTTGTTGAAGGCCTGCGGCTGGTAGCTGTAGTTGTCGGCAATGAACGCCAAGGTATCGGCAAATACATGTTGGCCGCTGGCCAGGCTGGCGCGCAGGGTGTTCAGATCAGTCACGAGGCTTTCCTTTTTCGAACGCCGCCTGTTGGTCGGCGCTGGCTTCTTTCTGGTGTTGGGCTTTCCACTCGGCGTAAGGCATGCCGTACACCGCTTCGCGGGCGTCGTCCAGGCTCAGGTCGAGCTGGCGCTCGTCAGCCGCGGCCTTGTACCACTTGGACAGGCAGTTGCGGCAGAAACCGGACAGGTTCATCAGGTCGATGTTCTGTACATCGGTGCGCTTTTGCAGGTGTTCGACCAGGCGCCGGAACGCGGCGGCTTCGAGTTCGAGCTGTTGCTGTGGGGTCATGGGCTTCTCTCAGGTCATGCGGTTCTTCAAGTGGCGGCCACCGTTGATGACCACCTGGCTGCCGGTGCTGTACTGGCTGGCGAGCAGGTATTTGACTGTCTCGATCAGCGGGCCGGCGCCGGGTTCGAACTCCAGCAGGGCCTTTTTCAGGGTTTGCTGGCGGTAGGCTTCGTCGCCCCCTTCCTTGAGGATCAGCAGCCCTGGCAGGATACCGTTCACATGCACCGTGGGCGCATATTTTTCAGCGAACGACAGCACCATGTTCTGCAGCGCAGCCTTGGTGGCGGCGTAGCCAATGTGGCTTTTGCTGCCGCGCGAAGAGGTTTCGTCGCAGATGTGGATAATGTCGGCCTTTTCCACCTTGGCCAGCAGGTCGCCCAGGGCCAGGTTGAGGTGGTAGGGCGCTTCGACGTGCAGGCGGAACATGGTCTCGAGGTTGTCGAGCCCGTCATCGAGCCACAGCGAGGCGTTGTGGATGATGGCGCGCAGGCCGTCGTAATGCGTATGCAGGTGGTCGATCAGGGCCTGGCGGTCGGCCGCCAGGCACAGGTCGGCCTGGAACTGCACGATGTTCGGGTGGGCCGTCTGTGGTTGGACGCTGCGGCTGGCACTGACCACCGTATGGCCGGCCTGTGCCAGTTCAAGGGCCAGGGCCAGCCCGACACGCTGGCTGGCTCCGGTAACGAGAATGGGGCTGTTCATGTTCGGGGCGGTCAACTTGTCTGTCCTTTGGTTGCCGCCCAGCATACCCGAACTGTTTCCCTGTTGTATGGCCTGGCCTCAGCGGCTGCGCAAGGCGCCAGCGGTGGCCGGGGAGGCATGCAGCCAACTGGCCAGCAGGCGGGTGGACAGGGGGATGAACAGGTACACCATCAGCGGCGTCAGGGCCAGGGTGCTGAGCATTACCCGGGGCAGCAGGTCCAGCGTTGCCAGCCAGTGGCCAAACAGCAGGTTGAACGCCAGCGAGACCGGAAAGAACGCCAGCCAGATGGCCACGGCCTGCTTCCAGCGCGGTGGTTTTTGCACCGTGTTGGTGCCAAACCAGTCGTCGATGCCACTGACACGCGCCTCTTTGGGGCGCTCGAACAGGCCGTTGCCGCGTTGCAGCCAGGCCCGGCGCGAGGCGGAATGCTCCCAGGCATGCAGGGTGGGTTCGTCGCTGAAGCGGAAGATGATCTGGAACTCGTCGCCATCGCGGGGCGGGGCGAGAATGCCCGAACCGAGGTAGCCGGGGAAGTCGGTGGCCAGCTGCTCGCCTTCATGCAGCCAGGCCAGCAGGTCCTGGTAGCGGCCATGGGCGGCGCGGCGCGACACCATCAAGGTGACGGGTGGGGTAGACATCGTGTATCTCCTGGCAACGGGGCTGGCGGGTAGCTGGCCCCTTTGGCTGCGTGGCCCGGGGTGGTGGGCAACGCAGGTGTGCATGCAAGAATCGGGCGCGGATTATCGCGCATGTGTGATCTTCGGCAAACGTCAGCTGGCAAACGGTTGCACCCTGCGATCGGTGTTGGCGTAGTAGAATGAGCGTTCAACTTCCGCACTCAGGGTACCTCGTGCAGATGAACGAACAGGGACGTAATCCGCTGATCGAAGTGGGTCTTGAGCAGCAGGAGCTGTTTCCGATCCGTGAAGTTTCCCGCCTGACGGGCGTCAACGCCGTGACCCTGCGTGCCTGGGAGCGCCGTTATGGGCTGATTCAGCCAACCCGCACCGACAGTGGCCACCGTCTTTATTCCCAAGCGGACATCGATGACATCCGCCGTATCCTCGGCTGGCTGGAGCGCGGCGTGGCGGTGAGCAAGGTGGGCAGCATCCTCGCTCGCGGCCATGCCCTTGCCGTGCAGGCCAGCGGCGCGACGGACGCCTGGTTGCGCTGGCAGCACCAGGCGCGTCAGGCCGTGCAGCGTTTTGACATGGCTGGGCTGGATCGGCTGTTCGATGAGGTGTTTGCCGCCAACACCCTGGACCAGGTGTTCGCCGAGGTGTTCATGCCGGTTTGGCACGACTTGGCGGCCGGGCAGGGCGGCTATGGGCAGGCCAGCGAGTGGCTGTTCCTTGACCAGTTCCTGCGTGGCCGGGTGTTTGCCCGTTTGCAGCTTGCCCACATGCCGCGTAATCGCACAGTGCTGCTGGCCGCGTTGCCGGGGCAATGCCACGAACTGGAATTGCTGGTGACCGGCCTGACCCTGGGCAGCGACGAGATTGGCGTGACGCCCTTGGCCAGCGGGCAGCCGCTGCAGGAGCTGGCGCTGGTCTGCGAACGCCTGAAACCGGATGCCCTGGTGCTGTTTTCCCACCACCCACCCACAGCGGAACTCACCCGACGCTTGGTGCGCATGGCTGCGGTGCTGGAATGCCCGTTGTTACTGGCCGGCGAAGCGGCAGAAGTGGCACAGGACCACCTGGCTGGCAGCCTGGTAGCGTGCCTGGGTGCGCAGGGCAGTGTGATGCGCCAGCGCTTGCGGCAGTTTCTGGCCGGTCAGCTCGATACCTGAGTGTGCAGCTCGGGGTGGGCCCGGCGATGGGCCTGGAGGATGTAGTCGCGCAGGCGGTCGATCTCTTCGGCCGGGCTCTGGCCGAGGTCGTAGGCCGCGAGGTCCGGGCCGATGCGCCGGCCCAGCACGCCATGCAGCTCGATCGGGCTGATGTCGCCCGGGGCGAAGCGCAACTCGAAGCGGGTGGGCGCTGCTGGCAACCCGCGTACCTCCAGCAGCACACCTTTGAACGAAATGTCGCGAACCCACAGGCCGCTTTCCTGCCCATGGCTATCGAGCAGCTGGCTGGGTGTTTCCATCGACAGGCGCCAGGCGCGCAGCATGGGGCCGTCTTCGTAGATTTCCGGTGAACCCAGTTGCAGGTGCAGGGCGTGGAACTCGTCTTCCACCAGTTGCAGCGGGAAGCTGATTTGCTGGTTGTTGAACTGGGCCTGCAAGGTCACTTGTTCGTTGGCCACCAGGCGGGTCAGCAAGCTCTGGATGCGACGGTCGCCATTGACCAGCAGGCTCGACATGGTGTCGGCCAGGTTCAATTGCGGCGAATGCTGCATGCTCTGGATGAAATCCAGCTCGTCCTGGGTCAGGAGCGCGTCTGCTTGCATGATCGAACTCGGTGGTGGCGATTTCTTCAACGGAATTGACCGTGCGTGGCGTACTTGGTTCAGGCGCGTTCGTCGGGTTTCGGACAAACGCGCAGTTCGGCAAGCTCCCGCTCAAGTTCGACCTGGCGGCTGACATCCTTCTGAATACCGATGAAATAGGTCCGCTGTTCAGCGTCGAGCCTTACCGGTGTGATCGACAACTCGTTCCAGAACGCGCTGCCGTCCTTGCGGTAGTTGCGCAGCACTTCGCGACAGGGACGGCCTTCGGCCAAGGCCCTGCGGATGCGGGCACGGCCAAGCTGGTCACGGTCGTCGGCCTGCAGGAAGCGGCAATCCTGGTAGAGGATTTCGTCGCGGCTGTAGCCGGTCAGGCGTTCGAAAGCGGCGTTCACGTAGATCAGGATGGTGTCGTCGCCTTCCTGTTCGGCGACCACGATCCCGTCATTGGACGCATCGACCATCGATTGCAGCAATTGCGCGTTGATCATGTTCGGGCCATTGAGCCAAGAAAGGCTGAAGACGTGGACTTTGGTAGAGGCGGCCTTTTGCCAGCGTTGGGTGCTAGTATCCTACGTTTTCACTCAGTTTCGGAATCCTCTACCCGATGAAAGTCGCCATTATTTCCGGATCGGTCTATGGCACCGCCGAAGAAGTCGCCCGTCATGCCGAATCGCTGCTCAAGGCTGCAGGCCTGGAGGCCTGGCATGCGGCGCGTGCCACCCTGCAGGACCTTGAAGGTTTTGCCCCAGACGCCTTGCTGGCCGTGACCTCGACCACCGGCATGGGCGAATTGCCGGACAACCTGATGCCGTTGTACAGCACCATTCGTGACACCCTGCCTGCGGCCTGGCGTGGCCTGCCGGGTGCCGTGATTGCGCTGGGCGACGCCAGCTATGGCGACACCTACTGTGGTGGTGGCGAGCAGATGCGCGAGCTGTTTGCCGAGCTGGGCGTGCGCGAAGTTTTGCCGATGCTGCGCCTGGATGCCAGCGAGACGGTGACCCCGGAGGCCGATGCCGAGCCGTGGTTGGCTGAGTTGGCAGCAGTATTGAAAGCCTGATCCATGTCCGCAGCCTGATCCGGCCTCTTCGCGGGCACGCCCGCTCCCACAGGAAAATCACCAAACCTGAGGGCAGTGATATTCCTGTGGGAGCGGGCGTGCCCGCGAAGAGGCCAGCAAGGCCAGTTCATTCCTTGCTGTCAGGCACCGGCCATTCGCGCAGTAGGGCCAACCACGCCTGTGCCGCCCGTGACAGGTACGCCCCGCGCCGCCAGATAAAGGCAATATCCCAACGCAAATCACCCGGCGAGCGCAACGGCAACCGCACCACCCCGGGGCGCTCCAGCGCTTTTGCCACCACCCGGGGCAGCAACACCACGCCCTGGCCTGCCGCCACCAACGCGGCCAAGAAATCCGCCTGGCCACTGCGCCCACCTTCCTTCGGGGTAAACCCTTGCTGCTGGCACGCCTTCAGCAGCCGGTCATTGAGCACGAAGCTGCGCTGATACAGCAAAAACGGCGTATCGGCCAGTTGCCCCAGGTCCACCCCGCCCAGGTCCGCCAAGGTATGGCCAGCCGGCAGCAGGGCATCCAGCGGTTCGTTGCAGAACGGCTGATAGTCGAACGCTTCGTCGCTGGGCGTCAGGCTGCCACCCAGTTCCAGTTCGCCACTCCTGACCGCCTGCTCGACGCTACGGCTGCCGCCTTCGAGCAACTGGATCGCGATGTTCGGGTGGCGCCGCCGGTACTCGGCGAACAAGCCGGCGAACAAGGCGTCACTGCCCAGCATCGGCAAGCCCAGGCGCAGCTCGCCACGCTCCATCTGGCTGAGGTCGTCCAGCTCGTTCAGCAATGCCTGGCGCTGGCGCAGCAGGGCTTCACCACGCTCCAGCACAATGCGCCCGGCAGCCGTCAGGTGCAGTTGCGAGGCCTGGCGCTCTAGCAGTGGCTGGCCCACACCTTGCTCCAGCTGGGCCACCTGCTTGCTCACGGCCGACTGGCTGATGTGCAGGGTCTGCGCCGCCTGGGTAAAACCACCGCGGTGGACCACTTCGATAAAGCTGCGCAGCTGTTTGAATTCCATGCTCTGAATTCCATTCTGGAATGGCTATCAGTCTAACAATTCGCTTCTGGCCTAGGCAGCCGAATCTTAAAATGAGGGCCTGTCGAGGAACCCCTGCCATGAAACCCGCGTTATTGAAAAAGGCCCTTCGCCTGCTTGTCGAGCTGGCAATTCTTTGTGCCCTGTTCCTGCTTGGCGGCCAGCTTGCCACCTGGCTGGGCTGGCCAATCCCCGGTGGTGTGATGGGCCTGGCATTGCTGTTGGTACTGTTTGCCTCGGGTGTGCTCAAGCCGGCCATGCTGCAACTGGGCGCCGGCTGGTTGATGGCCGAGATGCTGCTGTTTTTCATTCCGGCGCTGATGAGCCTGCTCGACTACGGCTCGCTGATCCGTGAAGAGGGCTGGCGCATCCTGCTGGTGATCGCCGTGAGCACGTTGATGGTGATGGTCGTGACGGCGCTCACCGTGGAACTGGTGTGCCGCTGGAGCCTGCGCCATGAGCCTTGAACCCATGCCGCTGTTCTGGCTGGCCCTGACGTTGCTGGCCTACCTGGGCAGCCGCTGGCTGTACCGGCGCAGCGGGCGCTACCTGCTGTCGCCGTTAATCCTGGTACCGGTGCTGTTGCTGGCCGTGGCGGTGCCGCTGCACACCGCCTATGCCGAGTATGCGCGCAACACCCACTGGTTGATGGGCGTGCTCGGCCCGGTGACCGTGGCCTTTGCGGTGCCGATCTGGCAGCAGCGGGCGATGCTGGCGCGCCACTGGCCAGCACTGATGGTGGGCATGGTCGCCGGCAGCAGTGCCTCGATTGCCAGCTCCTGGGGGCTGGCGCACCTGCTGGCGCTGGACAGTGCGACCAGCCTGTCGCTGGTGCCGCGTTCAATCACCACGCCGTTTGCCATGCCCTTGGCCCAGGACCTGGGAGGCGTGCCGGAGCTGACGGCGGTGTTCGTGATGTTCACCGGCGTGCTCGGTGCCATGTTCGGCGGCGTGCTGCTGCGCTGGTTGCCGTTGCGCACGCCCTTGGCACGCGGTGCGCTGTTTGGCGTTGGGGCGCATGGTGCCGGGGTCAGCCGGGCACAGGAGGTGGGCCGCGAGGAAGGTTCTGTGGCCGGCCTGGTCATGGTCCTGACCGGGTTGTTGAACCTGTTCGCGGCACCGTTGCTGGCCATGCTGCTCTGACCGTTCGTGCCACTGACTCGCACAGTCATCAAGCTGGCTGGCAACGCAAGTTTCAGCTCATGGGCTGCTGGCTAGACTCTGCCTCGACATAGAGAGCACATGTATGTGCCGAGGTGACATGCAATGACCGCAGCCTTGCCCTATCCCGTCCCTATCACTTCACCGGGTTACTTCTGATGCCTATGGCCGAAATTCCATTGTGCGTCTGGCGTACCCGGGGACAGAGTTTCACTTTCCGGGGCCAGAGCATCCGCTACTGGACCGCAGGGCAAGGAGAGCCCCTGCTTCTGTTACACGGCTTCCCCACTGCCAGCTGGGACTGGCACTACCTGTGGGGGCCTTTGACCCAGCGCTTTCGGGTGATCGCGTGCGACATGCTCGGCTTTGGCGATTCGGCCAAACCGGTCGATCACGCCTACAGCCTGATGGAGCAGGCAGACTTGCAGCAGGCCCTGCTCACCCACCTGCAGGTCGACCAGCCGGTGCACCTGCTGGCCCACGACTACGGCGGCAGCGTCGCCCAGGAGTTGCTGGCGCGGCACCATGAACAGCGTGCCGAGGTTGCCAGCTGCGTGTTCCTCAACAGCGGGCTGTTCCCCGAAAGCTGCCGCATGCTGCTGATCCAGAAGCTGCTGCTCAGCCGGTTCGGCTGGCTGGTCGGGCGCTCGTTCGGGCGTGACGACCTGGTGCGCAACGTGACCCAGGTCTACGGCCCTTGCACCCACCCCAGCGAAAGCGCCCTGGATGATTTCTGGAGCCTGATTGCCGCCAACCGGGGTACGCGCATCCTGCACAAGCTGGTGGGCTACATGCCCGAACGCAGGTTGCACCGCGAACGCTGGGTCGGGGCGATGCAGCGCAAAGGTGTGCCACTGCGCTTGATCAATGGCGTGGTCGACCCGCTTTCCGGCGCGCAGATGCTGGAGCGCTACCGGCAACTGGTGCCGGAGCCGGACACCGTGCAGCTACAGGGCATCGGCCATTACCCGCACACCGAAGCACCCGTGCAGGTGCTGCGTCACTACCTGGCCTTTCGTGAACAGCCTGTGAGCTTCCACCCGCAGAAAGTGGCGTGGTCCTGACGGGGCCTCATCGCGCTGCGTTATTGCCAGGCATTCAGCCTGCGTGAGCTTGATTGTCCGCCGCTGGCTTGCGGCGGACACTCGGCTGACCTGAACCTGCCTGGAGCCATGAACATGAGCGAGCCTGTCCGTCTGCAAGATCGCGTGGTGATCGTCACCGGAGCCGGCGGCGGCCTGGGCCGTGCCCATGCGCTGCTGTTTGCCGCACGTGGCGCCCGGGTCGTGGTCAACGACCTTGGCGGCTCTACCCATGGTGAAGGTGCCAGCGCCTCGGCCGCCGACCGGGTGGTGGAAGAGATCCGCGCCGCCGGTGGCATCGCCATCGCCAACCACGACTCGGTCAGCCAGGGCGCACGCATCGTCGAGCAGGCCATGGACAGCTTCGGCCGGGTCGATGTACTGGTGAACAACGCAGGCATCCTGCGTGACAAGACCTTCCACAAGATGGACGACAGCGACTGGGAGCAGGTTTACCAGGTGCATGTCGAAGGGGCCTTCAAAGTCACCCGCGCAGCCTGGCCACACCTGCGCGAGCAAAACTGGGGGCGGGTGATATTCACCGCTTCTACCTCCGGCATCTACGGCAACTTCGGCCAGGCCAACTACGGCATGGCCAAGCTGGGCCTGTACGGGCTGACGCGCACTTTGGCGATCGAAGGGCGCAAGCACGGCATCCTGGTCAACGCCATCGCCCCCACCGGTGGCACCCGCATGACCGAAGGGCTTATCCCGCCCCAGGTATTCGAGCGCCTCAAGCCCGAGCTGGTCAGCCCGCTGGTGGTGTACCTGGGCAGCGAGCAGTGCCAGGGTACGGGTGAACTGTTCGAGGTAGGCGGTGGCTGGGTGGGCAAGGTGCGTTGGGAGCGCAGCCTGGGGGTGGGCTTTGACCCGCGCGAAGGCTTCACTCCGGAACAGGTGGCCGAGAACTGGGCACGGATCGGCGACTTTGAGGCGGCGGTGCATCCGCAGGACAGTTTGCAGGCTTTGCAGCAGATGATGGCCAACCTGCAGAAGTACCCTCTGGGCTGAACTTGTATTGCCTGTACCGGCCTCTTCGCGGGCTTGCCCGCTCCCACAGGGATATCACTGCCCTCAGGTCTGGTGATATCCCTGTGGGAGCGGGCAAGCCCGCGAAGAGGCCCGCACAGGCAGAAGATTATTCAGGGCAAAAAAAGGCCGCTGCAAGCCGCAGCGGCCAATCGAGACGTCAGATCAAGGAGCTTCAAAATCTACGTCGGTGAACCTCGCAGGCATGAAAAGCGGGGGGAGAGCCCTTCATGCCGGCCAGTGAGTAAAGAATAAGCGCTTGATCCCGTAGGAAAAATAGCGGCTTATGACATTCACCTTTACGTATTGGGCAATAGTGCCGCAGCCGCTCAGGCAGCGGGCGAATAGCCCATGCGCCAGCTGGTTTCCCGCGCTGAGGCCAGCAGCCGTTGCGCCGCCGGGCCATGCTCGTCGGCATGGAAGATCGACGTCGGCCCGACCACGGTCATCACTGCAGCGATCTGCCCCATGGCGTTGAACACCGGCGCCGACAGCGCATCCACGCCCGGCATCAGCAGCCCGTGTACATGGTGCAGGCCACGTTCGCGAATGCCCGCCAGTACCGCCTGGTAATCGTCGGCACTCTGCTGCAGGGCAGCCAGCTCGCGGTCACGCAACTCCACGGTCTCGCGCTCCGGCAGGTAGGCGGCGAACACCAGGCCGGTGGAGGAGGTGAGCAGCGGCAGCACCGAGCCCATCTGCGTGACCACGGTGACTGCGCGCACCGCCGGTTCAATGCTGACCACGGTTGCGCCCTGGTTGCCCCACACCGCAATGAAGCAGCTCTCGTTCAGTTCGTCGCGCAGCTGCGACAGCGGCAGCGCGGCAATCTTCAGCACATCGATGCTGCCCAGCGCCGCCAGCCCCACCCGCAGTGCCTCACGGCCCAGGCCGTAATGGTTGGTGGCCGCATCCTGCTCGGCAAAGCCGCTGGCAATCAGCGCCTGCAGGTAGCGGTGCACCTTGCTCGCCGGCATCTGCACATGTTCCGACAGGCGTGACAGCGACGTGGAAGGGGAGAGCTCGGCAAGGGCTTTGAGGATGTCTGTGCCAACCTCCGCCGAGCGGACTTTCTGCTTGCCGTTGTCGGCGGAGGAGCTGGCTTTGGTCATGGACATCTGCTTCCGGATTCTTCGAGTCGCGCCTTTATAGCTTGACGCCATGCGCGTAGCAAATTACGTTATTCGTAATCAGATTACGATAAAAACAATGCAGACGCGCTGTCACCCCGCATCGGGCCAGCAGCCAACTGCCAGCAACGGCTCGGCCAGAGCCCGGAGGCATAGATGACTCGCGATACATCACCCGACCTTCACTACCTAAGCGGCTTCGGCAACGAGTTTGCCAGCGAAGCGCTGCCAGGAGCCTTGCCGGTCGGGCAGAACTCGCCGCAGAAGGCGCCTTATGGGCTGTACGCCGAATTGCTCTCGGGCACGGCGTTCACCATGGCCCGCAGCGAGCTGCGCCGTACCTGGCTGTATCGCATTCGTCCGTCTGCCTTGCACCCGCGCTTCGAGCGCCTGGCGCGCCAGCCGCTGACCGGGCCGCTGGGGGCCATCAACCCCAACCGCCTGCGCTGGAGCCCCCAGCCGATGCCTGCCGAGCCGACCGATTTCATCGAAGGCTGGCTGCCCATGGTGGCCAACGCCCCGGCGCAGAAGCCGGCGGGCGTGAGCATTTACATCTACCGCGCCAACCGTTCCATGGAGCGGGTGTTCTTCAACGCCGATGGTGAACTGCTGCTGGTGCCGGAACAGGGCCGCCTGCGCATTGCTACCGAGCTGGGTGTGATGGACGTCGAACCCCTGGAAATCGCAGTGATTCCACGCGGCATGAAGTTCCGCGTCGAACTGCTCGACGGCCAGGCCCGTGGCTATATCGCCGAAAACCACGGCGCACCGCTGCGTATTCCGGAGCTGGGCCCGATCGGCAGCAACGGCCTGGCCAACCCGCGCGACTTCCTCACCCCGGTGGCGCACTACGAAGAGGCCGAAGGGCCGGTGCAACTGGTGCAGAAGTTCCTCGGCGAGCATTGGGCCTGCCAACTGCAGCACTCGCCGCTGGATGTGGTGGCCTGGCACGGCAGCAACGTGCCGTACAAATACGACCTGCGCCGCTTCAACACCATCGGTACCGTCAGCTTCGACCACCCGGACCCGTCGATCTTCACCGTGCTGACCTCGCCGACCAGCGTGCATGGCCTGGCCAACATGGACTTCGTGATCTTCCCGCCGCGCTGGATGGTGGCCGAGAACACCTTCCGTCCGCCATGGTTCCACCGCAACCTGATGAACGAGTTCATGGGGCTGATCAGCGGTGCCTACGATGCCAAGGCCGAGGGCTTCCTGCCCGGTGGCGCCTCGCTGCACGGGGTGATGAGCGCCCACGGCCCCGACGCCGAGACTTGCGAAAAAGCCATTGCCGCCGACCTGGCGCCGCACAAGATCGACAACACCATGGCCTTCATGTTCGAGACCAGCCAAGTGCTGCGCCCGAGCCAGCAAGCCCTTGAATGCCCGCAATTGCAGGCCGACTACGATAGTTGCTGGGCCACCTTGCCGAGCACCTTCAACCCGAACCGGAGATAACCGATGAACCACACTGCCAATGCCCGTAGCTGGGTCGAGCACGCCAACGGGCACAGCGACTTCCCGCTGCAGAACCTGCCATTGGGTATCTTCAGCCGGCCGGGTGAAGCCAGGCGCTGTGGCGTGGCCATCGGCGACGCGATCCTTGACCTGGAGGCGGTACTGGCCGCCGGCCTGTTCGACGGCGCCGCCAAGGCTGCCGTCGAAGCCACCCGCGGTGGTGCACTGAACGCATTCTTCGCGCTGGGCCGCAGCGCCCGTGTCGCCCTGCGCGAGCGCTTGCAGGTGCTGCTTGGCGAACACAGCGAGCACCAGGCGGCGCTGCAGGCCGCGCTGTACCCGGCCAGCGGCTGCCAGTTGCATGTGCCTGCGCAGATCGGTGACTACACCGACTTCTACGTGGGCATCGAGCACGCCAAGAACGTGGGCAAGCTGTTCCGCCCCGACAACCCGCTGCTGCCCAACTACAAGTACGTGCCGATCGGTTATCACGGCCGCGCCTCGACCATCCGCACGTCCGGCACCGATGTACGCCGGCCCAAGGGCCAGACCTTGCCTGCCGGGCACACAGAGCCGAGCTTCGGCCCTTGCGCGCGGCTGGACTACGAACTGGAACTGGGCATCTGGATTGGCCAGGGCAATGACATGGGCCAGGCGATTCCGATTGGCGATGCTGCCGAGCACGTAGCCGGCCTGTGCCTGCTCAACGACTGGTCGGCGCGCGACATCCAGGCCTGGGAATACCAGCCATTGGGACCGTTCCTGTCCAAAAGCTTCATCACCACGATCTCGCCCTGGGTGGTCACCGCCGAAGCGCTGGAGCCGTTCCGCTGCGCCCAGCCGGCACGCCCGGAAGGCGACCCGCAGCCACTGTCGTACCTGCTGGACAAGCGCGACCAGGCCGCCGGTGCGTTCGATATCGAGCTTGAAGTGCTGCTGCTGACCGAGCGCATGCGCGAGCAGGGCGCTGCCCCGCACCGCCTGACCCTGAGCAACACCCGCAGCATGTACTGGACCGTGGCGCAGTTGGTGGCGCACCACAGTGTCAACGGCTGCCAGCTGCAGCCGGGCGACCTGTTCGGTTCGGGCACGTTGTCGGGCGCCACGCCGGGTTCGCATGGCAGCCTGCTGGAGATCACCGAAGGCGGTAAGCTGCCGGTTGAGCTGGCCAGTGGCGAGGTGCGCAAGTTCCTCGAAGACGGCGACGAGATCATCCTGCGTGCCCGCTGCACCCGTGACGGCGTGGCCAGCATCGGCTTCGGCGAATGCCGCGGCACGGTCATCGCGGCCAACTGAGGAGGCAGGGGCATGGAGCTGTACACCTATTACCGTTCCACCTCGTCCTACCGGGTGCGCATTGCCCTGGCACTGAAGGGGCTGGCTTACCAGTCCCTGCCGGTCAACCTGCTGCAGGGTGAGCAGCGCGGTGCGGGCTATGTCGCCGTCAACCCGCAGGGCCGTGTGCCGGCCTTGCGCACCGACGGCGGCGAGTTGCTGGTGCAGTCGCCAGCGATCATCGAGTACCTGGAAGAGGTTTATCCACAGCCAGCACTGCTGCCGGCCACGGCCGAAGCGCGCGCCAAGGTACGTGGCGTGGCGGCCATCATCGGCTGCGACGTTCATCCGCTGCACAACGTCAGCGTGCTCAACCGGCTGCGCCAGGCTGGCCAGGATGAAGGCCAGGTCAACCAGTGGATCGGCCACTGGGTCAGCCAGGGGTTGGCGGCGGTGGAGCAACTGATCGGTGACCATGGCTTTTGTTTCGGAGAGCAACCGGGGCTGGCGGATGTGTACCTGATCCCGCAGCTGTATGCCGCCGAGCGCTTCAACATCGACCTCGCCAGCTTCCCGCGCATCCTCCGGGTTGCCGCCCTGGCGGCCGGGCACCCGGCATTCGCCAAGGCCCACCCTGCCCAGCAGCCGGACAGCCCGGCTCAGTGAAGGGAACGGTTCGCCGTCGGAAGCTTGCCGATCCGCTCGGACAGCTTCAGGCGCTGGACCGGGTCTTCCGTCAGCAGTAACGCATGCTCCAGGTCGAAGCGCTCGGCCTGCGGGCAGTCCAGGTGCTGGTACAGCGAGGCGCGGGTCACATAGTCGCTGACTTGTACCGGCCCCAGCTGCATGATCCGCTCGGCATCGATCAAGGCCGCCAGGTGGTTGTCGTTGCTGATGTGCAACTGGCGCAGGTTGCGGGACAGGCGTTGCAGCATCTGCTGCGGGCTGGCACTGCGCATGTGCTCTGCCGTCAGCGCAACGTGCGGGCCGAACTGGCGAGCCAGCAGCTCACGGCAATCGCTGGGGTACAGGCGCCGGCCACCACAGGGGTCGAGCAGGTGGTCGGCACCCGGCACACGCAGCAGGAAATGCCCAGGGAAGCCCACACCCTCCAGCGGGATGGACAGCCGCTGGGCCAGTTCCAGGGCAAGGATGGCCAAGGTCAGCGGTTGGCCTCGGCGGCGTTGCAGCACTTTGTCCATCATTGCTGCCTGCGGGCGCAGGGGGTGATGCTCATCCTGCTGAAAGCCCAGGGCATTGAGTTGGCGCAGCAGTGGCTGGGCCAGTTCGCACAGTGGCAGCATCGGCAGGTTGGCGCTGATCTCACGCTGCAGGCCATGCAGCGTGGCAAGGCTGGCTGCGGGCTCGACACAGCGGTCGTGCTCGGCGGCCATCCACAATGCGGCTTCCAGCAGGGCGACAGGCTCGCGTTCCAGGCAGGCCAGACAGGCTTGACGTGGCTTCATGGGGTATCTCCACACACGCTTGAGTATTAGCCGGGGCGGGCGGTTTCGTCCAGTGGTCCGGCGACCACGCCAGCGTCAGGGCCGTGCCTATACTGGAAGGAGCACCTCGTGGGGGAGCCTGTCGATGTTCGCACTCATGCAAAGTACCCGTACCCAGTCACTGCACCTGTTCAACGACCCGGCTACGGGCCTTAAAGCGGTTGTGGCGATCCACAGCGAGCAGTTGGGCCCAGCCATGGGCGGTTGCCGCTACCTGCCATACGCCGATGACGAAAGCGCCATGACCGACGCCATTCGCCTGGCCCAGGGCATGAGCTACAAGGCGGCGCTGGCGGGGTTGCCGCTGGGTGGCGGCAAGGCGGTGATCATGCGCAACCCGCATGTGGAAAACCGCGCCGCGCTGTTCGAGGCCTTTGGCCGCTTCATCGATACCTTGCATGGGCGTTTCATCATCGCCGTGGACAGCGGCACCTCGACCCTGGACATGGACTGCATCGCCCAGAGTACCCCCCATGTGACCAGCACCACGGCCTCGGGTGACCCCTCGCCACATGCGGCAATGGGCGTGTTCGCGGGCATTCGCGCCACGACCTCGTTCAGGCTGGGCAGCGATGACCTGAGAGGCCTGCGGGTGGCGGTACAGGGGCTGGGCAATGTCGGTTATGCGCTGGCGGAGCAACTGCATGCGGTGGGCGCGGAGCTGCTGGTCAGCGACCTGGACCCAGGGCGTGTGCGCTTGGCGATGGAGCAGTTCGACGCAAAACCTGTGACCAACGACGCGTTGATCAGTACACCTTGCGACATCTTTGCACCCTGCGGCGTGGGGCCGGTGCTGAACGGGCAGAGCGTGATGCAACTGCGCTGTGCGGCAGTGGCCGGGGCGGCGAACAACCAGCTGACTACCTTGCAGGTAGCAGACCAGCTGGAATCACGGGGCATACTGTATGCGCCTGACTACGTGATCAATGCCGGCGGGCTTATCTACGTGGCGCTGACCCATCGCGGCGAGGACCTGGGCACCATCACCGCGCACCTGGCGCGGATTCCTTCACGGCTGACCGAAGTGTTTGGCCATGCGCAGGCGGAAAAGCGTTCGCCGGCGCGGGTGGCGCAGATGCTGGCGGAGCGTTTGCTGTATGGCTGAAGGTTGATACTGGCTTTGCTGGCCTCTTCGCGGGCTTGCCCGCTCCCACAGGTATTGCACAAGCCTTGAAGGCAGTGGGGTCCCTGTGGGAGCGGGCGAGCCCGCGAAGCAGGCGCCGCCGATGTCACTCGGCTGCGCCACCTTCCAGCAACTCGGCCAACGCATCCGGCTGGCTCTTAAAGGCCCGGGCGAACACATCGCGGTTCTTGGCCATGTAGATACCGGCTTCTTCAACCTGCTGCTCGGTCAGCGAAGGCACCGCCTTGTGCAGCACTTCAGCCAGGCGCTCGGCCAGTTCGAGCATCTTGTCGTGACGGTCTGCTTCGGCCTTATCCATAAACAAGCGCTCCGGGTCGCGGCTGCTGCGGTACACCACTTCGACGGCCATTCATCACCTCTATGCCTTTTTGCTGGTTGTGTTGCGATTTACTGTATCTATATACAGTAATGGCAATGTTGGTTGGTTCGCAAGCAGAAATTGTAGCGTGGCCTAAATCGAGCGCCGCCCGCGCGGCGCATCGCGACGCAAGGCCGCTCCCACATTTGTTACGGGCCAGTCCATCCTGTGAGACCACCGCTGTGCGCCTTGTTTGTCCCATGCGGTATCGAAGGAGACGCAGTCGCTCTTTATCGATCTCCAGCCATGCACCCAGGGTACGCGCGCCACAGGCACAGAAGAGACTGGCCCGAAACAAATGTAGGAGCGGCCTTGCGTCGCGATGCGCCGCGCGGGCGGCGCTCGGTCTCATAGGCGCAGAATTTGTTGTGGCGAACACCTGTCAGCCTTCATGCGATCCGAAGACAAGCCCTCACTGCTTCATGCCCAACTCGGCATCATCCATCAGCGCCTTCGCCATCGCACTCAGGTAATGCGCAGCCCAGATCATCATTGGTTTTTCATCCATCAGCCCGATGATGGTCAGTTCGCGTACATAGCCCATCAATTCCGACGACTGCTCGCGGGCATCCCTGCACGGAATGCCGGGCTCAATACGAAACAGTGGATGGGTCCCGTTTTCGCCTTGATAGAAAGTGGTCTTGCCGACGGTGAGCTGGGTGTCTTCTGTTGTCATTGTTCAATCCCCTGAAGTTTCTCGGCTGTCTGGCCCGGCCCTTTCGCGGGCTCGCCCGCTCCCACAGGTACTGTGCAAGCCTTGAAGGCTGTGGTGACCCTGTGGGAGCGGGCATGCCCGCGAAAGGGCCGGCCCTGGCAACACATTAATCAGCCTTAGTGCGAAGTCCTGGGCTCTGCGGGCATCTGCACCTGAACCAATGCCGACTCAAGCAAAGCCCGCAGCGCCTCCAGTTCATGCATCGAGGTCATCATCAGGATCGAAGCCGGTGATCTGGGTTGAAGCAGCAACGCCTGATGCACCACAGTGGCTGCGCATAACGCGTAGTCGGTGGCCTGGATCAGGGTGTCTTCGAGGGAATGGGGGTTGTGGGGTGGATCGGGAACTACTTTCAGCATGGTGAAGGCCTGTTCAAAGTTGGGGCCACCACCTCCTGCTGTCAAACAGTAAGGCGGCAGCTGTGCATGGGTTGACAGACCGGTGAACAGAACCAAAAGCCGGCGCACACGAGGTGCCCCATGACAGCTGCCATAAAGGCAAAGCCATGTGGTTAGTTCAAGGCGGCCTGTCAAAGCCAGTCGCTGATTGGCAGCGACGACCCGAGACTAGTGCGCATCCCCGAACGCCACAATGGCAGGGAGTATCTTTGGGAAATGCCCTACAAGGAAGGGCTTAAATCTGATTTTTCCCGAAGCACGGCCGTGCATTTTTGCAACGCGCCACACCTCAAGGTGCCTTGCGGCAATCGGTCGCCTTCCAAGACAGGGGCCTGGCCCTTTAACTGCATGGCACAAGCGTCACACGGGTGACGCATCATCCTTCAAGACGTATCGGGGAATGGAACATCGTGAACATCAAATGGGCAGAAAAACTGCGCAAGGGCCTGCACGGCTCGGCCGACTCGCTGGGCAACCTGTGCGTCGAGGGGTTCCATTACCTGGCGTTGTTCGGCATTGGCGCGATCACCGCCTATGCGGCGGTGATCACGTTCCTCGACATGCTCGGCAAGGGCGGGATCAGTGTCGATGACATCCTGCTGCTGTTCATCTACCTGGAGCTGGGGGCGATGGTCGGTATCTACTTCAAGACCAACCACATGCCGATCCGCTTCCTGCTGTACGTGGCGATTACCGCGCTGACCCGCCTGCTGATCGGCGATGTTTCGCACCACAAGGCGCCGGACGAAGGGCTGCTGTACCTGTGCGGGGGCATCCTGCTGCTGGCGCTCTCGATCCTGGTGGTGCGCTACGCCTCGTACCGCTACCCGTCGACCAAGGTGCTGGATGCCAACGGCAAGCAAGTGGACGAGGGCAAGTAGCCCTCAGTTGGCAACGAAATGGCGTGGCTCGTGGCGGGCGTCACGGGTGAGCGCGGCCAGCACCTGCATGGGGTTCTGGCTGAGTTCGATCGCAAGGCCCAGGCGGATACTGTCGATCACCCGTTGCAAGCGCACCGGGTCGTTGCGCTGGGCCTGGGTGATGAGGCGCTTGGCGACCACGCCGGCGTCGTCCGACAGGGTCAGCATGATGCTGCCGTCGAGGTTGGTGATGCTCAGGTTGACCCGGTATTCGGGGGCGAATGCAGCACTGATTCGGTCGAAAGGGTTATTCATGCCTGGGGGCCTGCTAAGAATGTCTGCAGAAATTGACCGGGCACTGCGAGGTTGGTTCCTGGCAGGCAATTAGCCATTATCGCAACTACACTCCTTGAATCGCAGCCGCGACGCATGGCCAGTGGCCGGCAAAGGAGTGCCCGTGGTTCCCTCATCTGCTGCCCGTCAACGTGGCGCAATCGGCCTCATGGCGGTGATTACCCTGGGCCTGGCCCTGTTGTTCATGCTGGTGGTGATCGACAGCGGCCGCCTGTACCTGGAGAAGCGCAAGCTGCAGCGCATTGCCGACATGTCGGCGCTGGAAGCGGCAGGCCAGTTTGCCGTGTGCACCGGCAGCGGGCCCCAGGCCAACGCGATTGCCCGCACCGCCGCCACCCGCAACGGCCATGCGGCCAGCAACCCGCTGACAGCCAGTTGCGGGTACTTGCAGACCGGCGCCAACAGCTTGCGCACCTTCACCAGTGACAACAATCGCAATGAAGCCATCCGGGTCGATGTGAGCAATACGGTGCCCACCAGTGTTGCGGCGGGGGTGTATAGCCTGGCGCAGGGCAGTGGTGTGCCGTTGACCACGACCTTGCAGGCACATGCGGTGGCATCGTCGCCTTTGCCGCCGCAGGCGATGTTGAGTATTCGGACCACGCTGGCGACCGTCGATTCGCGGCAGTCGGTTTTGCTCAATGCGCTGCTCGGCGCCTTGGGGGGCGGCGCGCAACTTGATCTGGCGGGATGGAAAGGGCTTGCTGCCACGGACATCAATTTGCTCAGTTACATTGACGCATTGATGATCGACCTGAAACTGACTGCCGGTGACTACAAGCAGCTGCTGACTGCCAACGCAACCGCTACCCAACTGGTGCAGGCCGCTATCAAGGTACTACAGCAAAGCGGGGCTGCCGCCAGTGTGATAACCAACCTGGGCACTGTGGCGTTGGGGATGAGCAACGGCACGCTTCTGCATTTGAACGAGCTACTGAATATCCAGAACGGCACTGCCCAATCCGGGCTGGATGCCAACATTCAATTGCTGCAACTTGTGCAGGGCGTCATCCTACTGGCGCTCAACGAAAACGCAGTTTCTGTGGACTTACCCATCAGCGTGCTGGGCCTGGTCAATGGTCGAGTGCGCTTGAAGGTCATTGAACCTATGCAGATGTCGGCGGTGGGTGATCCCCGCAAGGATGAACTGCGCGTGCAAACGGCCCAGGTGCGGACGTTGATTTCGTTGGACCTGCCGCTACTCAATACGGTCTTGGGATTGGCAAATGCAGTACTCAATCTTCTCTCACCCTTGACCAGCCTGATCAATAGTTTGCTCAGCCTCGATTTGTCCTCTTTGCTTTGCCTGTCGTGTACCCGCAGTGATATCCAGCTCGTTCCGGATGCATTGAAGATAGACATTGGCCTGATGGGCGCTGAGGCGACAGCACGGTTGAATCCGCAAGCTTCAGACACTTTCAATTGCGCCCCCAAGCGTTTGACCGCTCAAACCCAAAGTTCTGCAGCCAAAATTGCAATAGGTCGCTTTGCCTCGCCAGACGCCTTCTTCATCAATGGCACCACCGAGGTCAAGGCGCTGCCTTTGGTTGATATCGGTACGAAAAAGTGTGGTTTGCTGGGTTGCGATGCACGTGTTCCATTCGGTGGCGGTGGTCTGGGCCTTCGCGTCGATACCAAGGTTCTGGGCAGCGGTGCATCAGAGCGCGCGCTGGTCTTCCAATCGCCCTCCAGCACCCCGCCCAACATCGGCCAGGCTCCGTTCTTCCTGAAAATGAAGACAGCCAACGACAACGTTGTCGGCAGCCTCAGCGACACCCTGTCGGGCGTACATCTGGAAGCCTATAAACCCATCGGCAACAGCGGTCTTGGCACAGTGTTGGTGATCGTCTCCAACGTACTCAACGAGATAACGGGCATCGTTAATGCCCTGATCAAAAACCTGCTCAGCCCGTTGCTCGATCCTATCGTTAACGGGCTGCTCAAGGTATTGGGCATCGACCTGGTCAGCGCCGAAGTCGGCGCCAACCTCAGTTGCTCCAGCGGCCGCGCTCAGCTGGCGCTGTAGAGCGGCAACCACACCCGCAAGCACGCACCCTCGTTGCCGTTGTGCGCTTCCAGCCGGCCGCCCATGGCTTCGACGATGCTGTGGCTGACCGACAAACCGAGGCCGGTGCCCATGCCGGCGGGCTTGGTGGTGAAGAACGGTTCGAAGATGCGTTCGAGCAGGCGCGGGTCGATGCCGCCGCCGTTGTCTTCCACCTGCAGGCACAGTTGCCCTTCTTCGACGCGCTGGCTCACGCTGATCCGCGGCTTGGCAACCCGCCGTTCGAGCAGCGCATCACGGGCGTTGACCAGCAGGTTGATCAGTACCTGTTCGAGCTGGTCCTCATGGCCCAGCACTTCCGGGCACAGGTCGGGTTCTTCGATGTGCAATGCCACGCCTTTGCCGCTCAACCCTTCTGCCAGCAACCCCAGCGCACCGTGCACCGCTACCCAGGCAGCGAACACATGCTGTTCGACCTCGGAGCGGCGCCCATAGGTGCGCAGGTGCTCCACCAGATGCGCCACGCGCTCGACCTGGGCGTCGATGCGCTGCAGCTTGCCCGTCACATACTCGGCATCCACCTCACCGCTTTCCAGGCGCTTGAGGGTATTGACCAGCGCCAGGCGCATGGTGCTCAACGGCTGGTTGATTTCATGCACCAAACCGGTTGCCAGCTCGCCCAGTGTGGCCATCTTGGCCCCTTGCAGCAGTTGCTGCTGGCTGTGGCGTACTTCGGTGTTGTCGCGCCCCACCGCCTGCACTTCCTGCAACTGGCCGTGCTCATCGAACAGGCCACGCTCGGCCCACACCCACCACGCTGTTCTGCGCCCGGGCAGTTGCAGGCAGATTTCGGCACTGGCCAAGGGCTGCTCGGGCGTCAACCGCGCCAGGCGCTGGAGAAAGGCCGCACGTTGGCTGTCGGATAGCCACTGACCAAGGTTCATGCCTGTCAATTGTTGCGGCGCGCACTCCAGCTGTTCGGCAAGCGG
Source organism: Pseudomonas putida W15Oct28 (assembly GCF_000708715.2). GTDB lineage: Bacteria > Pseudomonadota > Gammaproteobacteria > Pseudomonadales > Pseudomonadaceae > Aquipseudomonas > Aquipseudomonas putida_R. The sequence continues at coordinate 65,136 of NZ_JENB01000008.1, forward strand.
GTGATTGCCAAACAGCAGTTCAAGGTCTGGGCGGTAGCGGCAGATCATGGCCGGTGAGTCTTCTACCAGCACCCGGTAACGCTCCTCGCTCTGGCGTACTTGCTCGGCCGCCTCGGTCGCTTCGCTGACGTCCAGCCACAGGCCGACGGCCTCGACAGGCTGGCCCAGGTCGTCACGCAGCAGGCGGGCTTCGTCCAGTATCCAGTGGTAGCGGCCAAGGTGGTCGCGCAGGCGGTAGCGGCTGCGGGCCTGGCCGTCGCGCAACAGCGTGCGGGTGCGCTCCAGCCACAACCAGCGGTCGTCGGGGTGCAGCGTCTGGCCTGGCTGGCGGGCCTGTTCGCTGTCCGGCTCCCAGCCCAGCAGTGGCGTCAGGCTGGCGCTGAAGAACTCACTGTGCAGCGCGCCTTCGGCATAGCGCTGGACGTAGATCACTGCGGGGGAGCTGGCGATCAGGTTTTCCAGCCGGGCGCGCGCGGCCCCGGCTTGTAGCTCCTGGGCCTTCAACGCGCTGATGTCGAGCAAAAAACCCTGAGCCTGACGGCCTTGCAACTGGCCTGCCCACTGTAGCCAGCGCGGGCTGGCCAGGCTGTTGGCGGGCAGAAGGCGCAGGCTCAGGTTCAAGGCAGTGCCTTCGCGCAGTTGCTCCAGCGCCATGCGTGCGGCTTCGCGGTCGGCCGGGTGTACCCGGCCCAGCCATTGCTCGGCGGTGGCTTCAGGCGGTACGCCCAGGCGCAAGGCCAGGGCCGGGTCAAACTGCAGCGGCCCCTGCAGGGGCCATGACCACCAGCCAGCGCCCAGTTGCTGTTGCAGTTCATCCAGGTGGCGTGAACGTAGCCGCAACTGGTGCTGGCGCAGGCGAGTGAGCAGGGGTTCGATCAGCGCTTGCAGCAGGACAGCGACCGTTTCGCTGGTCGGCGGCCGTGGCGCGCCCGCGCACAGCAACCAGGCCTGCACGGTATGGCCGTGCAGGTAGGGCACGGCCAGCAATGGCAAACCGGCGCACGATGGCTGCAACAGCGGGTTTCCAGCAGCTACTTCGCGGCCCCGTGGCGGTAGTGTTTGCAGCCAGGGGCGCAAGCGCTCGTCCTCGGCCCAGGGCCAGTCGTTGTCGCTGCAGGTGTAGGTGTACCAGCCACTATCGCCCGGCAGCATCAGGCGCACAGAGCCGGCATGCCAGTGCTCGGCCAGCTGCTGCAGTTGTTCGGTGGCCGTCTGCAACAGGCGTTCTTCGTCGCAATCACGCAGGCTGCGGCCAAGCTCCGCTGCCAGCTTCTGCTGGGTCAGGCGATGGCCGTGCTGCTCGCGTTCGCCCAGCAGGTCACCGATATCGAACACCTGCAGCAGCCAGCCATCGGCCTGCCGCTGGAGCCAGCCACGGGTGTGCAGGGCAGGGCCGTGCACGGTCGTAAAATCAAGGTCCAGCGGTTGCCCCTGCCAGTCAGCGGGGGGGCCTTCAAGCACCAGCCAGCTTTGCCGTTGCAGGTAGTCATGTACGCGGGGGGCGCTGTGCGAACTGGCAGGCAGCACCGTGCGCAAGGGCCCGGCCAGGCGCAGCACGTGCCCCTGGTCATCCAGCCAGAGTTGCAACCCCACCGCTTGCGGGGCCAGCTCTGCCTGCGCGGTGGCCGGGCCGCCCAACCAGCGATCCAACAAGCCGCTCATAGTTGCAAGCTCGCTTCGGCCCGCAGGCGATCGGGCAGACGCGGCACCTCACCGATCAGCGGCAGGACCAGCATCGGCAGCACGTTGGTCAGTTTCGTTTTGGGGTAGTTGATGGTCACGGTCAGCAATTTGTTGGCGCCCAGGGTTACCTGCGCGTCACTGGCGGGCTGGAAGTTGAAGGCGGCGGGCATCCACTGCAACTGTTGGCCGATGACCTGGTGGGCCAGGTTCTGCACATCGGTGGTGTAGCTGGCGCTATTCGGGTCCAGGGCCACGCAGCGCCGCACGGCCTCGGCGCTGGCCTGGTTGAATGACTGCAGCATCAGCATGGGCAGGGTGTAGCTGACCAGGCCGTAGAACACCGCAAAAAAAATCATGAATACGGCCGCGAACTCAATGGCTGCCGCGCCTTTCTGCCGTTTTGCCGGGCCTGCTTTCATGATTGCGTCTACCCTGACCATGAGTCCTGAGTAACAGCATAGAACCGATCGACGAACAGGGATGGCCATTTGCCTATGCATAGCCTTGCAGTGCTCGTCTGGCTGGTGTTGTGCGCTGGGCAGGATGCCTGGGAGCGGCAGATTTCCAATGTCCTGACGCTCGGTGTTGCCGCCTGTGCGCTGGTTTGGTTGCTGGCCACCGGGCACAGTTGGCTGGGCGCGCAGGGCAGCGACGCCGCCCTGGCTTTCGTCATCGTCCTGTTACTTACGCTGCCTGGCTACATGCTCGGGCAGTTTGGGGCTGGTGACGTCAAACTGCTCGGCGCGCTGGCGTTGGCCTCCAGCCTGGACCACGTGCTGGGCACCTTTATCGGCGCCGGTGTGGCACTGGTTGCATGGCAGCTGTTGCGGCGCAAAGTACGCCAGCCTGGGGAGAAAAAGCCGTTTGCGCCTTTCTTGCTGGCCGGCTTTGCCCTTTCCCTTGCCTGGGTTGGCTAAGCCTGCGGCCGCTTAGTTGTTGCGCTCTGCCATCTTGGTCCAGCGGTAGAAGTCGGGGATTTCGTACTTGTAGGTGTCCAGCCAGCGCTGCATGGACTGGTCACGTTCCCGCGCGGTTTGCACCTGCAGGCGCCTGGATGCCTGCTCACCGCTGGACTGCACGCGCAACAGCCGTTCGGTGGCCGTCTCGTCCAGAGGGGCATGGCGCGGGTATTCCTCGGCCAGCAACGTTGCGCTGCCTACGCAGCAGGCCAGTAGCATCACGTACTTGATCATGATCACCTCCGCGTATCAATTGACCATCATGTCCGGGGCCCTGGCCGATGCAATCGGGCCTCGGCCGCCGGCCTTGATCTTGCCGGCGCGCGCCTGGGCTTCGGCAAATTGCCCGGCTTTGAGCTGCAACCGGCCGACCAGGTCGGTGGCCTGCTGCCAGTTGTCCTGCACCAACGCCAAGGTCACCAGGTTGACCGCAGACAGCGTGTTGTCGTCCTTCAGTTCGATTGCCGTCAGCAACTCGAAGCGCGCCTGGTCATAGCGCCCCAGGTTCATCAGCACCACGCCAAGGTCGTTGCGCACCCGTTGGTCGGTAGGCGCAAGCCGTACGGCGCGTTGCAGGTTCTGCAGGGCCTGTACGTCGTCACCGCGGGCCGAGGCCAGTTGGCCCAGGCCATGTTCGCCTTCGGCAGCCAGGCAACCGCCAAGCAGGCTGCGGTACAAGGGCTCGGCTTCGCTGAGGCCAAGCAGCCGTGACACCTTGGCCTTGCGCAGGCGCACCTGGTCGAAGGTGTCGGGCAGTTGCTGCAGGTGGGCAAGGCTGGCGTGCGGGCGACCGTCGTTGAGCATTTCGTCTGCCAGGTTCAGTGCCAGTTGCTGATCGGCGTCCGGCTTGCTGCAACTGGCGGTGGCGAACAACTGGCGCAGGCCTTCGGGCTGTTGCCCGGCGCATCCGGTCAAAAGCACCAGGCTTGCGCACAACAGGATTGTCTTCATCAATCAGTCCTCATGGGCTCAACGCCCGCGCCAATGCAGAAAAGCCTGGCCCGGCAAGGACAATGAGCAAGGCCGGAAACAGGAACACCATCATCACTGCCGACATCTTTGCCGACATCATCGATACCCGTTCTTGCAGGCGGGTCAGGCGACGGTCGTCGAGCAGCGCCTTCAGTGCCTGCAACGACTTCATCGCGCCGCTGCCCTGTGTCAGCAACTGGCGCAGGATCACGCAGGTATCGGTGAATTCATCCACAGCCAGTAGCTGGGCGACCTTTTCCAGCTCCGGGCCCAGCGCCATGCCCGAATCCACCCGCTGCAGCACCTGGCGCAGCTCTGCGCTGATGTGCGGGATCAGTGTCCGGCCTTCGTGGCTGAGCACGCGCAGGGCCTGTTCAACGGCCAGGCCGGTCTCGAAGAGAATCCGCAGCAAGGGGATCAGCAGGCTGACCTCTTCTGCGATGCGCCGCTGGCGACGGGCCGCAGCCACGGCCAACAGGCGCTTGGGCAGCAGGTAACCGACGCCCAGCGCGCACAATGGCCAAACCATCCAGCCGGCCGCGGCGCTGCCCTTGAACCCCTGTTGCAACAGCAGCGTCAGCGCCACGGCCAGCAGCGGCAAGCCCAGCTGAAGTGCGGCAAACAGGGCGCGCTGGCGGCTGCGGCGCCAGCCGATACGCTCGAGCAGGGCCTGGCTTTCACTGTCGAACTTCTGTAGCCGCTGCCCCCATTGGCTGCTGCCCAGCCAGTGCAACCAGTCGCCCAGGCGCTCGTCGCGGGTCAGCCGCCCTTGCAGCCGTCGGGTCACCAGTGCCCGGGCGCGCCACTGGCGAACAGCCTGCAGGCCAAACAGGCTGGCGGCGATGAACAGGCACAGGGCGCAGATCAGCAAGGCCATGGTCACAGGCTCCTCATCATGCGCCACAGCACCAGGCAACCGAGCGCCTGCAAGGCGAAGGCCAGCAACAGCATCATCTGGCCGCTGCTGTCGCGCCACATGGCCAACAGGTAATGCGGGTTGGCCATCATGAAGTAGCCGACCATGGCCAGCGGCAACGAGCCGAGAATGATCGCGGTGATGCGGGTTTCGCCGGTCATCGCCTTGAGCTGACGCACCCCTTGCTCCCGCTCGCGGATCAGCTTGATCAGGTTTTCCATCAGCTCGCTGGCATTGCCACCGTAGCGCTGGTTGATGCGCAAGCCGAGGGCGAACAGCCGCAGTTCATCCTGCTTGTGCAGTTCGGCCAGCTCGCTCACGGCATCCTCAAGCGCCACACCCAACTGTACGTTGCGCCGCACCCGCGCCATGGCTGAGCGCAGGGGGTCGCGGCTGCTGTCGATACCGCCCAGCACCGCGTCATTGAGGGTGCGGCCGGCCTTGAGGCTGCGAACGCTGTAGTCCAGCAGGCTGGGTAATTGTTCGACGATTTGCCGCATCTGCCGGCGGCTTTGCCAGCTCAGGATGAGGTACGCCAGGGTTGGCAGGCCGATCAGCAGCATCAACGCGGCCACCCAGCCGGCAACGATCAGCGCCAGCAGCACCACGCCCAGCCACGCCAGCAACCAGCGTTGTGGCTCGAAGTCGATGGCCCCCAAGCCGGCGCGCTGCAGCAGGGAATCCAGCCATTCGCGCCGGGCGGTGCCATTGCGCACAATGCTGAACGCCCGCCCCAGGCGTTGCAGGATGCGTTCTTCGTGCCGCTTGTACAGGCCCCGGCGCAGCAGCAGCAAGGCCACGCCCAGCAACAGCGGGGACAGTGCCAGCAGCACGGGGCCGGTCACAGCAGGCCCTCTGCGTGCAGCTTGCTGCCTGCCGGGTTGGGTGCTTCGCGCAGAAAGGTATCGCCGCCACGACGATCGAGGCGGAACAGGGTGTTGGTCACGTACACCTCGTCGCGCACGCCGACCACTTCCAGCACCTCGCTGACGCAGCGTCGGCCATCGGGCAGGCGGGTCAGCTGGATCACCACATCCAGCGCCGCGCAAACCATTTGCCGCATGGTCTTTTCGGCAATCTGCCGGCCGCTCAGGCCGACCAGGGTTTCCAGGCGTAGCAGTGCATCCTGCGCGGTGTTGGCGTGCACCGTGCTCATCGAGCCATCGTGGCCGGTGTTCATCGCGGTGAGCACGTCGAGCACTTCGCTGCCGCGGATCTCACCCAGAATGATGCGGTCGGGCCGCATGCGCAGGGCGTTGCGGATCAGTTCGCTGGCTTTGACTTCGCCATGCCCTTCGGCATTCGGCGGGCGGGTTTCCAGGCGCACCACGTGGGGATGGTGCAAATTCAGTTCGGCGACGTCTTCGATGGTCACCAGGCGTTCGCGGGGCGCGATCATCTGGCTGAGGATGTTCAGCAGGGTGGTCTTGCCGGTGCCGGTACCGCCACTGACCAGGATGTTGCAACGTTTGCCCACGGCGCGCTCGAAGAAGTCAAAGATGTGCTGGTCGATGGCGCGGGTGGCCAGCAGGTCGGCACTCTTGAGCATGTCCTGGCGGAACTTGCGGATCGACAGGCACGGGCCGTCCAGTGCCACAGGCGGAATGATCGCATTCACCCGGCTGCCATCGGGCATGCGCGCGTCGACCATCGGCGAGGATTCGTCCAGGCGCCGGCCAAGCGGGGCGAGGATGCGCTGCATCACCCGCTCCACATGGTGGGCGTCGATGAAGCGCAGGTCGGTCTGTTGCAACAGGCCCGCCCGCTCGACGAACACCCGGTGCGGCCCGTTGACCAGGATTTCCGTGACGGTGGGGTCACGCAGCAACACTTCAAGCGGGCCGAAACCGGTCAGCTCATCCACCAGCTCTTCGGCCAGGCGCTCCATTTCGTAGCGCGACATGGCCAGGCGCAGCCGCGCGACGTAATCGCCCACCTGCTCCAGCACGAACTGGGTCAGCGCTGGCCGTGCGCCTTCGAGCAGGTTGCGGCCGCTGTCCTCGATGGCGTCGATGGCAAAGCGGTGCAGTGCACGCTTTAGCGCGTAGGGGTCGCCGGAGGCGTGTTGCTGGCCTCCAAAGGGTTGGTCATTGCTCATTTGCTCCCCCAGAGCCGCCGCAGCCAGGTGAAGGCCGGTGGTGCGAGGTTTTCCGAGCGCCGCGCCAGGCGTTCGCCCAGGCTGCGCAGGGCTTGCGTGAGGTTTTCACGCGGGGCCAGTTCGAACAGGCTCAGGCCCTGGTTTTTCACGTTCAGGCGCACTTCGGGGCTGTAGGGGATGGCCTTGAGCAAGGGCAGGCCGTAGCGTTTGGCCAGGGTATCGGCGTCGGGTGCAACGTTGTTCAGATAACGGTCCACCAACAGGCTGGCGTGCTCCAGCTTCATGCCGTGGTCACGCCACAGGTCGAGCACTTCAAGGTTGCGCCGGCAGTCGAGGATGTTCTGGTCGGTGTAGACGATCAGTTTGTCGCAATGGCTCACCAAGGTGCGCAGGGCTTCGCTGTCGGCATGCCCGGTCAGGTTCACGACAATGTGCTGGAAGTGCTGGCGCAGGGCGCTTAACAGCATGTACAGCTCGGCGGCACTGGTTTGTTGCAGCGGGTCGTCGGCCTCGGCGTAGGTCAGCAGGCGCAAGCCTTTCTTGTCGCGGGTGAATGCGCTGTCGATCAGTGTGGTGTCGAGGCGGCGCAAGTGGCGCAGGGCGTCGCCGAAGAAGAACGAAGCTTCCAGGCCGAGCAGCGCCAGGCTGTCGCCACGTGGCAGGCCCAGGTCCAGCAACAGGGTTTGCTGGCCGCTCTCCTGCACCACCCGGGCCAGGTGGGTGGTGAGCAATGCCCCGTCGGCGCTGCTTTGTACGCCGAACAGCACCGTCAGCCCGCCGAGGGCGGGGTTGCTGGCCACCGCCGGCATGCGCTTGCCCAGGCGGCGCACCAGCCCGGCCACTTCGCTTGCGCGCGAGCCATAGGCGACGAAGTCGCGGGCGCCCGCGCGCATGGCATGCAGCACCAGTTGGTTGTCCATGCCATCGCCGAGGGCGACGATCGCCAGCATCGGCTTGGCCTCCAGCACCCCCTCGATCAAGGCGCACTGGCTGACCAGTTGTTCGCGGTCCAGGCCGATGAACATCAGGGTGCTGAACGTGGCGTTGACCAGCGCCAGCAGCTCGTCGAGGCTGCCCGCGCTGGCACCGATCACCTGGCCTTGCGGCGCCAGTGCGCCCTGCAGCCAGTGCAGGTCCTCTTCGTTGCGGGTGATGGCGAGGAAGGTGGGGTTCAGGCTCTCGTTCATTGGGATAACCCGCCCTGGCCATCGAAGTTGCCGTTCTCCAGGAAAAACAGGCGCCCCCAGCTAGGGTCGTAGGTGCGCAGGTTCTCGCCCGGCAGTTGCGGCAGCCGTGCATTGGCGGCCAGCGGCTGGACCAGGTGCGGGGTGACGATCATCAACAGTTCGGTTTCTTCGCGGCGCATGGCCGAGTTGCGGAAGAACGCGCCCAGTACCGGCAGGCTACCCAGGCCGGGCAGGCGGTCTACCGCGGAACGGGTGTTGTTGCTGACCAGGCCGCTGATGATGAAGCTCTCGCCATCGGCCAGGGCAATGCTGGTGTCGGTGCGCCTTACCGTCAAACCCGGCACCTGCGTGCCGGCGATGGTCACCACGTTGGTGTAGTCCAGCTCGCTGACCTCCGGCGCCACCTTGAGGGTGATCCTGCCCTGGCTGATGACGGTGGGTGTCAGCGCCAGGCGGACGCCAAACTCCTTGTATTCGATCGACACGTTGTCGCTGCCCGCGCTGGGTACCGGGATCGGAATTTCACCGCCAGCCAGAAAGCTTGCTGTCTGGCCACTGAGCACGGTCAGGCTCGGGCGAGCCAGGGTGTAGGCGAAGCCGCTGTTTTCCAGGGCGTTGATCATGGCCAGGAAGCGGCTGCTGCCGCCGCCCCAGACGATATTGAAGACGTTGTCGCTGAGGGGGATCGACGGGGTCACGTTCGGGACTGAGCCGGGGCTGACGGACGTGCCGGGCACGGTCCCCGGCGAGCCGATCAGGCTGTTGTTCGAGCCCTTGAAGAACAACCGTGCGCCGGCCTCCTTGAATTTGGTGCGGCGTACTTCCACAAAACGGATGTCGGCCTGCACCTGGCTGATCAGTTGCGCATCCTGCGACGGCAAAAAGCTGTCTTCGGCCATGTCGGCACTGGCCCGGCCTTTGACGAACACCATGGCCCTGTGTGGTGACGGGGCGCATGCTGTCCACAACATCAGGGTGGTATTGCCTTGGCCCACTGCGGTAATCACCACGCCGCGCTCGCCGCTGGCCTGCACATCGGCCACCTTCGGCTCGCCCACGGCAACCCGGCTGATCGCCAGTGGCAGGCGCAGCTCCTGCTGCAGGCCCTGGTCTATCTCGATGACCGAGGGCAGCTGGTTGATCGCTTCGCAGCCTTTGCCCGCCGCCTGCGCCTGGGGCAACAGCGCGGCCAGCAGCCCGGTACAACATGCTTGTCTCAAAAAGGAACTACGCATCGCTGCATCCTTGCCGGCTCAGGGGGTTTTATTCGTATCGTCAGCCTGTGCGCCACGGATGATGTGCATGGCGGGTGTGGGTTTACTGGTCGCCAGGCTGGCAGCGTTGGCCACCGGTGACTGGGACAGCTGACTGAAGCGGTAGAGTTCGCGGTTGGCGGCTTCTACCTGCGGTTTGGCATCGGCTTCGTTCCAGTACCGGGCCAGGCGTTGTTCATCGGCACTGCGCACGGCCAGGCGCAACGTGCCGGCCTGGGCAGCCAGCATCAAGCGGCTGGCCAAGGCCTCGGGCACTGCCAGCGCCACGGTGCGGGTGCCGTTGCCGCTCATGCTGGCCTGTTCGCGCCGGGCCTTTTGCTCTTCGGCGGTCTGCGCCGGGCGGCCATCATTGGCCAGGCCCGTCTGCTCGCCGACGCTGAGCACGCGCAAGGCCGGCAGCACCACCTGGGCGGAGGATTGCGGGTTGTTGGGTTCTTCACGCAGGAACAGTAAAACGTCCACGTAGTCGCCCGGGCGCACTTGGCCGGCGGCGCCGACCACTTCGTCCACACCGACTGCCACGGCGCGCTCGTTGGAGCGGATCATCCGCGCCAGCGGCCCGCCAGCCTGGAAGCTGGACTCATCCAGCCAGCTGCCCGCGGCAAGTGGCCTGGCGCTGGTGCGCCCGATCACCTGGGCGGTTTGCTGGTAGGCCCCGGTGGGGGCAACCTGCAGGCGCTCGATCAGCACATCGTCTTCAGTGACCGGCGTATTGGCGGGCAGTGCCTTGCGCAGGACGACGACGGCTGTACGCAGTGGCTCCGGTGGGGCGGCGGGTGGTGGGGCGACGGCTGCAAGCGGTTGTTCGGCCGTTGGGGTAACCGGTACCGGTGGAGCGGCAGGGCGGCTGAGCACAATGCCCCAGTAGCCTGCCAGCAATGCTGCCAGCAGGAAGAATGCCGCCAGTATCAGGGTTAAGCGACTGCTCATCTCGGCCTCCCTGCACGCGTCGACTGATGGCAAAAAGTCACTATTTCGCTATAGGACGGTAGCCCAGCCATCGCCATTCGCCATGAGCTGGAGCGGTTTTTTTCGGGATTGTGATTAAGTCGAGGCAATACAGAGGGTTAGCAACTTTACGGGTGTTATTACTCTTGAATTAATCCTTTGTGATTAATCCTTTAATACATTTGCAGTCCGCCCCAGCTTGACGATGCTGATGGCAAATAGGTGTCACTTTGATACCGCCATCGCCGGCATTCATGCCGCAAGGAGCTGAGCCATGAAACTGTTCATTCTGCACTGCATGAACTTCCTGCATCGCAAGGACGGAGCATCCGGTATCGAATATGCGGTCATCGCGACGATGGTTGCGGTAGTGCTGGCCGCTTTCGTCGGGGACATCTCCACGGCCGTCAACACCACCTTCACCACGATCAAAAATGCCCTTTGACCGGTGAACAGGAGCCAAAGCCATGCAGAACGCTTCCTCGCGCCAGCAGATCCTTTTGGTGGATGACGAGCAGGACGTTCTGCTGGAGCTGGCCGAACTTCTCGAGAACGAAGGCTTCGCCTGCCTGACCGCGACATCGGTACAGGCTGCCTTGCAACAGCTTACCCGTCACCCGGACGTTGCCCTGGTGATCACGGACCTGCGTATGCCGGAGGAAAGCGGCATCGGTTTGATCAGGCGCCTGCGCGAGCATACGGCGCGCCTGCACCTGCCGGTGATTGTCATGTCCGGGCAGGCTGACCTGGATGATGTGAGCGAACTGCTGCGCCTGCAGGTGGTGGATTTTTTCCGCAAGCCGCTTTATCACAAGCGTTTGCTGACAACCCTGGAGAACCTGTTCCCCGTGCCCAGGCTCAGGGCAGTGAACTGAGGGAGGCCCTGAATGGCCTTTAATGGTCTTTAATAAAAGCGCCCGGCACTTGGCCGGGCGTTTTCATTGCTGGGGTCAGGCTTCCGGGTCGCTCAGTTCAAGGGCGCCGCGCTTGCTGCGCAGCTTGCCGTAGAAGTGTTCCAGCGCGTGGTTTAGCTTGGTGGCGGCACCGTCGACTGCCTGGTCTACCGAAGTGGCAGTGTGGGTCACGGAAATCGGTTGGTGGCCTTTGGGGCGAGCCTCCATCTGGCAGCGTTTGTCATGCGGTCCGGGCTTGGCGCCGTTCTCGTCGCGCAGGTGAACCTCGATGCGGGTGAGGTCTTCTTCGTAACGTTCCAGGGAGCTCTGCAGGGTACTGCGGACCCACTGATCGAGACGGGCGTTGCTTTCGAAATGGTTGCTGCTGTTGACCTGGATTTGCATGATCAATCCTTATTCAGCTTGCTCGCATGGAGACGCGCCTAGGCCCTTGAGACCCTTGGAATTTCTGCGCCTCTTGACTCTAAGGTCAGGCAACCGCGGACCGAATTCAAGCCCTTTCTGAAAATAAATTTCTTGTTGCAAATGGGGCTGCTGTGCAGCCCTTCGCGGGCACGCCCGCTCCCACAGGGTTTTCACAGGCTTTGAGCCGGTGCGGTTCCTGTGGGAGCGGGCATGTCGGGCGCCGAACCGCCGCGAAGGGTCGCAAAGCGGCCCCTTACGATTGGTCAGAACTCCACCGAGGTCTGCACATACAAGGTTCGCGGCTCACCCACGTACTTGCCCTTGTTGTTGTCATCGTAGGACCGCGTGTAGTACTCGCGGTTGAACAGGTTCTTCACGCCCACCGCCACCTTCAGGTTCGACAGCTGCGCGCCAAAATCGTACCCGGCGCGGGTGCTGACCAGCATGTAACCCGGAATGCGCCCGGTGCTGCCGTCGGCGCTTTCGGTGCCGGTGTTGGCGTTGTCGGCGTACTGGCTGCTCTGGAAGCTGCCGTCCAGGTTCAGCTGCCAGGGGCCATCGGTGTAGCCCACGCCCAGGTTGCCCTTGTGCCGCGACGAGAACGGCACCTGGTTACCTTTGTTCGGCCCGTCCTCGCGGATGGTGGCGTCAACGAATGCGTAGCTGGCGTGCACATCGAAGCCGGCCAGGGCCGGGCTCAGGCCGTCCAGTGCATAGCGGACGCTGGTCTCGATACCCTGGTGACGGGTTTCGCCGCGGGCGATTACCGAGTCGTTGGTCTGGTTGCTTTCGTACTGGTTGTCGAAGTTGATCAGGAACGCGCCGATCTCGGCTTGCAGGTCACCGTTGTCGTAGCGGGTGCCGACTTCCCAGGTGCGTGCCTTCTCCGGTTTTACCTCGCCGCTGCTGACGCGGTTGGGCATCTGGCTGTACTGCACGCTGCCGAACGAGCCTTCGGTGTTGGCGTACAGGTTCCAGCTGTCGGTCAGGTGGTACATCACGTTGAGCGCCGGCAGCGCGGTGTTGTAGCTGCCCTGGTAGCGCTGGCCGTTGAGCTTGTTGCTCTGCTCGGAGTCGATCATCTCGTAGCGCACGCCCGGGGTGATGGTCCAGCGGCCGATGTCGATGCGGTCATCCAGGTAGATGGCGTGGGCTTCGGTGCTGCCACGGGTGTCGCGGTCGTTGCGGCTGGCAGTGGTCGGCAGGTTGCCGTTCACCGGCTCGCGGAAGCGCAGTTCGTGGCCGGCTTCGTTGACGTAGCGATAGCCGATGCCCAGCTCGTGCCAGCTATCGCCCAACGCCAGGCCCTGCGAGAAGCGGGTTTCGATGCCGCGCACCCAGTACTCGCGTGGCGACAGCGAAACGAAGCTGCCTTGGTCCAGGTAGCCGCTGCGCAGGGTCTTGGTGAAGAAGCTGTTGACGCTGAACTGGCGGTCGTCCTGCTTGTAGTCGTAGCCGAAGTTGAACAGCGTGCGGCGGCCCCAGAACTTGTCTTTCAGGCGCGTCGACTGGTACGGGTCGGCAGCGAAGTCGGCGGTGCTCAGGCCACCTGGCATGTCGGCCTCGCCCTCGTAGTACTGGGCCATGGCATGCAGGCTGTTGGCTTCGTCCAGTTGCAGCTTGCCCTTGAGGATCAGGTCGTCGATCTGCGTGTCGCTGTGTTCGCGCCAGTCGCCACCACGGGTGCCGGAGTACAGCAGGGCGCCGCCCAGGCCGTTGTCATTGGTGCCGCCGACCAGCAGGTTGGCGCTGTTCTTGAAGCCATCGTGGCTGGAGGAGGGGCTGATCTGGTTTTGCATGGCGGCCTTGAAGGTGGCCTGCTCGGGGATCGCCCGGGTGACGAAGTTGACGATGCCGCCGACGTTCTGCGGGCCGTAACGCACCGCGCCGCCACCGCGCACCACATCCACGGCGTCCATGTTGCCCATGCTCAGCGGGGCCAGCGACAGCTGCGGCTGGCCATACGGGGCGAACGGCACCGGGATGCCATCCATCAGCACGGTCGAACGCGACGCCAGGCGCGGGTTGAGGCCGCGAATGCCGAAGTTGAGCGCCAGGTCGTGGCTGCCGGTGCCGTTGTTGTCGGGGGCATTCACCCCGGGGATGCGGTTGAGCACTTCGCGGGCGGTGGTCGCGCCGCTGCGCTCGAACGCTTCGCGGCGTACCACGTCGCGGGCGCCGGGGTGCTCGAACACATTGTCCTGCTGCGCTTCTGCCAGCCAGTCGCCGACCACGGTGGAAGCGCCGAGCTCGACCGGGGCGCCAGCAGCGGGGCTACCGATTGGTTGCAGGCTGAAGGCATTGTCGGTTTCCTGCCGCACCTGCAGGCCGCTGCCGCGCAGCAGCGCGTCGAGGCCTTGGCGCACATCGAACTGGCCGTCCAGCCCCTGGGTGCTGATGCCTTGGGTCAGTTGCGAGCCGAACGAGATCAGCGCACCGCTTTCGCGGCCAAACTGGTTGAGTGCGTCTTCAAGCGAGCCGGCAGCGATGTGGTAGCTGCGGGTTTCGGCATGGGCGGCGGGCATGGCCAGGCCGAGCGTGGTGGTGAGCAGCAGGGCGTGGAGGAGGGGGCTGGGGCGCAACGGCATGGGTCGGGTCCTGAGAAAGGGGTTCTGCCATGTCTGTCACGCGAGGTTGGGAAAATGGCTCACTGGATTGAAAATAATTTGCCTGTACCGGCCTCATCGCCGGCAAGCCAGCTCCCACAGGGATATCACAGGCCTTGAGGGCAATGATTTTCCTGTGGGAGCTGGCTTGCCGGCGATGAGGCCCGACCTGCCTTAACTCATTGTTGGCTCCACCGTCACCCAATATCGAGTGAAGCGGCGCACCCGAACCGGCAGTGCCACCTCCAGCATCTGCAGGATGCGCTCGCTGTCATCCAGCGGATACGACCCGGAAATGCGCAAGTCGGCGACACGCTCGCTGCACCCCAACTGCCCGTGGCGATAGCGCCCAAGCTCGGCCAGGAAATCCGCCAGGCGCATCTGCGAGGCCACCAGCATGCCGTCGACCCAGGCGCCCACATTGCGGTCGAGCGCCGAAACCGACCGCCAGCTACCCGTGAAGCGTGCCTGCTGCCCGGCCAGTAACGGTTGCCCCGCAACGCTGGCCACACCCTCGAAGACCGACACCAGGCTGTAGCCGTCGAACTGGCGCACGTTGAAGCGCCCGCTGTCCAGGCGCAACGCCCCTTCGCCGGTACGCAGCAGCAACGGCCGGGCATCGCTGGCCACCTGCAGCGCCAGTTCACCCTCGAACAGACGCACCCGGCGCTGTTGCCCGTCGAAGCGCACGTCGGCGGCACTGCGGGTGTTAAGTTGCAGCACGCTGCCATCTTCCAGGCCCATGCGCCGGCGCTGCCCCACAGGGCTGCGGTAGTCGGCCATCAGGCCGGGCATCGGGTTGTGCTGTTGCAGCCCAAGCCCGGTGGCACTGGCTACGCCCACCAACAGCAATGCCTTGAGCGCGCGCCGCCGGGCGGGCGAGTGGGGGGCTTGCAGTGTCGCGTGCACCACCGGCGAGGACACCCCGCGCAGGCGCTGGTTTACCTGCTGGATATGGGCCCAGGCCCGCTGGTGTTCCTGGTCGGCCCGCAGCCAGTGTTCCAGCGCCAACCGCTGCGCCTGGCCAAAATCATCGCCTTGGGACTCGATCAACCAGTGCACGGCTTGCTCCGCCACTTGTGGAGAAAACGAGGCGTTCACAGGGCGAAGTAGCAGCGCATGGCCGCCTTGTTCAGATAGCGCTTGACCGTGGCCAACGAGATACCCAGTTCGTGAGCGATTTCACCCTGGCCAAGGCCATCGACCTGGGCCAGCAGAAAGGCGCGTTTGACCAGTGGCGGCAAACCGTCCAGCAGGCGGTCGAGCTCCAGCAGGGTCTCGAAGATGATCGCCTTTTGCTCCTCGCACGGTGCTACGTCTTCAGGCACCTGGGCCAGTGCTTGCAGGTAGGCACGCTCCAGCTCCTGGCGGCGAAAGTGGTTGCACAGCACGCGCTTGGCTACGGTTGCCAGGAACGCACGCGGCTCAACCAGCTGTGGCGCCTCGCGGGCCTGCAGCAGGCGCAGGTAGGTGTCCTGGGCCAGGTCGGCGGCACTCTGCGGGCAGCCCAGGCGGCGGCGCAACCAGCCAGTGAGCCAGTTGTGATGGGCGTGGTAGAGGCCTTCGACCGTGGATGTGAGCGCGCTGGGCACCGTGATACTCCGGCGCTGTGTAGCGCAACTGGTAGTAAGAATTGTTCGCATTATATTGCAGGGCAGAATGCTCGGCAATCTCCACCGGCCCTATCGCCGGCAAGCCAGCTCCCACAGGACCCCGCTGTCTTCAAGCCCTGTGCAATACCTGTGGGAGCTGGCTTGCCGGCGATAGGGCCAGAACAGGCAACACATCGCTAACTCTTTGCCTATGAGAATTGAAATCATTATTATTGCAGCCCCGAAAAACGCCCGGACCTTCGCCATGACGCGCAAAACCGCCGGCCCCCCGCTCAGCTATCGCCTGGCCGTTGCCTCACGCAGCCTGGCCGCGCTGTTGGGCGGCTACCTGCTGGCGTCCATGGCCAGTGTCTGCATTGCCCTGGTGGCACCGCTGCCGAAGGTCGATGCCACGCTGACCGGCCTGCTGTTGTCGTTCGTCTTCTACCTGCTGGCTTTCATCTGGTGCTTCGCCTGCCGCAGCGCCTGGCGTGCCTGGCTGGGCGTATTGGCGCCCAGCCTGCTGTTGGGCATGATCAGCGGCGTTGCCTACTGGATGAAAAACCCATGAAAGAAGGCTTCCGCCAGGCGATGGCCTGGCTGCACACCTGGACCGGCCTGATCTTTGGCTGGCTGTTGTTTGCCATCTTCCTCACCGGCACGCTGTCGTATTTCAAGGAAGAAATCACCCACTGGGCGCAGCCCGAAGTGCGCAGCCATGCGTTGGACCCGGCCCTCAGCCTGGGCATGGCCCAGCATTACCTGCAGGACAATGCCGGGCATTCCGCGTCCTGGTTCATCCGCATGCCCAACGAGCGTGAAGCGGGCCTGAGCGTGGGCTATCGCGACCCCAACGGTGGGCCGCGTGGCTTTGTCAACAAAACCCTCGACACGCAGACCGGCCAGCCGGTGGAAGCACGCGACAGCCGTGGTGGCGATTTCTTCTACCGGTTCCACTTCCAGCTGCAGATGCCGCACCCGTTTGGCCGCTGGCTGTCGACCTTCTGCGCCTTCATCATGCTGCTGGGGTTGGTCACCGGCATCATCACCCACAAGAAGATCTTCAAGGAGTTCTTCACCTTCCGCCCCGGCAAGGGCCAGCGTTCCTGGCTGGACGGGCACAACGCCATCGGCGTGCTGGTGCTGCCCTTCCACCTGATGATCAGTTACAGCAGCCTGGTGCTGTTCATGTATATGGTGATGCCGGCGGGCATCATGGCCAGCTATGGCAATGACACGGGCAAGTACTTCAACGACCTGTTCGGCCGCGACGATGCGCCCAACGCGGCCCAGGTGGCCACGCCGCTGGTAGCGCTGCCAACCCTGTATGCCAAGGTCCAGGAACTGCAACCGGGCGCGCGTATCGGCTTCATCCAGGTGCAGAACCCGGGCGACAGCAATGCCCGCGTCACCTTCGCCCAGTCGGCTGCCGACCACGTGGCTTATCGGCGCAGTGCCAACTGGACGTTCGACGGCGCCAGTGGTGCGCTGCTGAGCCAGGGCAAGCCAGAGAGCGGGGCGATGATGACCGCCTTCAGCTTTGCCGGGCTGCACATGGGCAATTTCGCCGGGCCCTGGCTGCGCTGGCTGTACTTCTTCTTTGGCGTCGCCGGCACTGCGGTGATCGGCACCGGGCTGGTGATGTGGCTGGGCAAGCGCCAGCTCAAGCATGCCAAGAGCCCGCACATGCCGGGTGAGTTGCGCCTGGTCGAGGTGCTCAATATCGCCAGCATGAGCGGCCTGCTGCTGGCGGTGGCGGGCTTCTTCTGGGCCAACCGCCTGATCCCGGTAGGCGTAGAGGGCCGCGCCGACTGGGAGGTCAATGCCTTCTTCATCGCCTGGGGCTTGTCACTGGTGCATGCCGTGCTGCGCAGCGGGCGCCGGGCGTGGGGCGAGCAACTGGCGCTGGGTGCGCTGGCCTTTGCCCTGCTGCCGCTGCTCAATGGCTTGAGCACTGACCGGGGCTTGAACCATTCGTTGCCGGCAGGTGACTGGGCCATGGCCGGCTTCGACCTGACGGCCCTGGGTACCGGCCTGTTCCTGGCCTGGCTGGCCGGCAAGATGCTGCGCAGCCCCAAACCGGTAGCCAAGCGACCACGCGCGGCAAAAACAACGGGCACTGAAACGGCGCAGGTGAGCTGATGCTGGGTAACGCACTGATCGCATTCGCAGGTTTTGTCGCCCTGTGCCTGGCCATGGAAAAGCACTTCAGCGATTTGCTCGGGCGCAAGCCGCGCCCCGGGCAGTTGCGGCTGTTGCGGGTTGCCGGCTGGCTGCTGCTGATGCTGTCGCTGGTGCTCAGCGTGCACCTGCGTGGCTGGGCCCATGGCCTGGTGGAATGGACGGCAGTGATGATGGCCGGGGTGACCGTGTGGGTGTTCTGCCTGCCCTACCAACCGCGCCTGCTGCTGGGCCTGGCCGCCGCCAGCGTGGTGCTGGGGCCGTTGCTGGCCGTGTTTGCCGTGTGAACCTGTGAGCGAGCAGGGGGATATCATAGAGCCCGACGCCGACAGCACTGGCGGGCGTGCACGTTTCGTCCAGGTGTTCCTGGCCCAACGGGCGCGTATGGAGGCGCTGGTCAGCCGGCGCGTTGGCTGCCGCGCCACGGCTTCGGACCTGGTGCAGGAACTGTTCCTGCGTTTCTGGCGCCGGCCCGAGGTCAAGGTCGAAGCGCTGGACACCTACCTGTTGCGTTGTGCCGGCAACCTGGCTATTGACCACCTGCGCAGTGAAGGCAGCCGCGAACGCGTGGCAGAAGCCGCTTCGCCCATGGACGAGGCGGCCATGGCTCAGGCGCCCGAGCAGGCGCTGGAGGTCGACCACGACCTGCAACGCATCGAAACCGCCTTGCGCGCCTTGCCCGAGCGCACCCGGCAGATCTTTCTGCTCAACCGCATCCACGGCTGCAAGTACGGCGAAATTGCCAAGGCCATGCAGCTGTCCCAGAGCGCCGTGGAAAAGCATATGATGCGCGCCCTTGAAGCGTGCAAGGCGAGTGTTGCCGAGCCCGCGTCCACCCCACGCAGGCCAGGGAGTGCCCGTCGATGAGCCGTATGCCCCCGATCACCGAGGCGCAGTCCCAGGCCGCCCTGCAATGGCTCAGCCGCATCAATGAGCAGCCCGCGCAAGCCGAAGGGGCTGCGTTCAAGCGCTGGTTGCTGGCCGACCCCGGGCACCGTGACGCCTACCAACAGGCCCAGGCGCTGTGGCAGAAAAGCGCCGCCCCGGCGGCGCGGCTGGCCGACGAAGACCAGGACGCCCTGCAGCGCTACCTCGATGCCATGGCCAAGCCGCCGACCCGCGGCCCGTGGCGGCAGGTGGCAGCACTGGCGATGGCGGCCTGCCTGGTGCTGGCCGTGGGCGTTGCCGGTGGCTGGCACCCGGGGTACTGGTTGCAGGACCTGCAGGCCGACTACAGCAGTGCCGGGCAGATTCGCCAGGTGACCTTGGCCGACCAGTCGCAAGTGACGCTTGATGCCGGCAGCGCCATTGCGGTCGATTTTGCCCAGGGTGAGCGCCGTGTGCGGTTGCTGCATGGCGCGGCGTTCTTCGAGGTCACGCATACCGGCGAGCCGTTCCTGGTCGAAGCTGGCGGTGGCGAAGTGCGGGTACTTGGCACTCAGTTTGAGGTGCGCGAGCAAGGCGACGGCGCCCAGGTGACGGTGCGCAGCGGGCGTGTGGGCGTGAGCCCTGCGCAAGGCACCCTGGCGCGTAAGCTGACGGCCAACCAGCAGGTGGCCTACAGCGCAGGCAGGGTAGGCGACACCCTGGCGGTGGACAGTGAAAACCGCCTGGCCTGGCGCCAGGGGTGGCTGAACTATTACCAGGTGCCGCTGGCGCAGGTGGTTGAAGACCTTGGGCGCTATTACCCGGGGCGCATCCTGTTGCTGGATGGCGAACTGGGGCAGCGCAAGGTCAGCGGCAGCTTCCCGGTTGACGAGCCGCTGCTGGCGCTGGATTCGCTGGGCAAGGTGATGGGCTTTTCGCGGCAGACCGTGTTGGGGCGGTTGACCCTTATCCGGTGATTTCCTGTCCCGGCCTCTTCGCGGGCACGCCCGCTCCCACAGGTACTGCACAAGATTCAAGATCGATGAGGTCCCTGTGGGAGCGGGCATGCCCGCGAAGAGGCCGGTGCAGGAAAATATTTTCAGAAAGCGGGTGAGGTAACAGGACGTGGCATCCGTGTAATGAGTGAAAGTGCGATTCATTCGCAATCGTCACCCTCTCACAGGTCAGCGTCCATGAAGTTCTCCTCGCGTTGCGTCCCTCTCTGGTTCGGCCTTGCTGCGCTCCCGGCCGTCGCTGTCGCCCCTCTGGCAAGCGCCGCCGAGCAGCTGCAGGCCTATGCCTTCGCCCAGCCGGCCCAACCCTTGGCCCAAGCGCTCAACGCCTTCAGCCGCACCACCGGCCAGAGCGTGGTCTACACCCTCGAACTGCCGGGCATGCAAGCGCCCGCGTTGAATGGCCGGTTCAGCGCCGAGCAGGCGCTGCAACAGCTGCTGGGCAACGCCGGGCTGGCCTGGCGCCGCGTCGACGCACGCACCCTGACCCTGGAACCCGCCGACACCTCAGGCGCCCTCAACCTGCAGGCCACCAACGTGACCTCGCAGCTGGACGACTACAGCTATCAGCCCCCGGCCAGCGCTTCGATCATGCGCGGGCAGGGCCCGAACCAGGACATCCCCCAGGCCATCAACGTGGTACCGGCCCAGGTTATCCGCGACCAAGCCCCGCGCAACCTGGACGATGCCCTGGCCAACGTCAGCGGCATTACCCAAGGCAACAACTTTGGCGGCACGTCCGACACGGTGATGAAGCGCGGCTTTGGCGACAACCGCGACGGCTCGATCATGCGTGATGGCATGCCCATCGTGCAGGGGCGTAGCCTTAATGCCAGCACCGAGCGGGTCGAAGTGCTCAAGGGCCCGGCCTCGCTGCTGTACGGCATCCAGGACCCGGGCGGGGTGATCAACGTGGTCAGCAAGCGCCCGCAACTGCAGCAGTACAACGCCCTGGCCGTGCGCGGCTCAACCTACGGTAGCGGCAAGAACGGCAGTGGCGGCGGGCTCGACAGTACCGGTGCGCTGGGCGACAGCAACTTCGCCTACCGCTTGATCGTCGACCACGAAGACGAAGACTACTGGCGCAACTACGGCGTGCACCGCGAATCGCTGGTGGCGCCGTCGCTGGCCTGGCTGGGCGAAGACACCCAGGTGGTACTGGCCTACGAGCACCGCGAATTTCTCTACCCCTTCGACCGGGGCACCGCGTTCGGCAGCAACGGCCACCCGCTGAACATCCCCGCCACGCGCCGCCTGGACGAGCCGTTCAACGACATGGAGGGGCGCTCCGACTTGTATCGCCTGGAGGTCGACCATCAGCTGACCGATGACTGGAAGCTGCACTTTGGCTACAGCTTCAACCGCGAGACCTATGATGCAAGCCAGGTGCGAGTGACTGGCGTCAACGAAGCCAAAGGCACACTGACCCGCAGCATCGACGGCACCCACAACGCCATGAGCCGTGATCAGTTCGCCACCTTCAGCCTTGCAGGCAATGTGGAATTGGCCGGCATGCAGAATGACCTGTTGTTCGGCGTCGATCATGAAGACCGCAAGATCTTTCGCGGTGACCTGATCCGCCAGGCAGCACAATCCACGTTTAGCTATGTAAACCCTGTCTATGGTCAGGAAGTGGAAGGTACCAGCGTCGGCGCCAAAGAAAGCGTCCAGACCGACAAGCTGCGCACCGATGCACTGTTCGTGCAAGACGCCTTGCACCTGGACGAGCACTGGATCCTGGTGGCCGGCGCGCGTTTCCAGCAGTTCGACCAGTACGCCGGTCGCGGCCGCCCGTTCCACGTCAATACCGACATCAGTGGCCAGGCATGGGTGCCCCACGCGGGTATCGTCTACAAGGTCGACGACCAGCTGTCGTTCTATGGCAGCTATAGCGAATCGTTCAAGCCCAACTCCACCATCGCGCCACTGACCGGCAATGTGGTGCTCGACTCGTCGGTAGCACCGGAAGAGGGCAAGTCGTGGGAGCTGGGGGCCAAGCTCGATATGCCGGGCCGCATCACGGGCACCCTGGCGCTGTTCGATATCACCAAACGCAATGTACTGGTTTCGAACTTTGACGCCACCACCAGCGAGACGGTCTACAGCAATACCGGTGAGGTCAATTCAAGAGGTGTGGAGCTTGACCTGACCGGCCAGCTCAGCGACCGCTGGAGCTTGATCGGCAGCTATGCCTTTACCGATGCCAAGGTTACGAAAGACCCGGACCTTGAGGGTAACCGCCTGCAGAACGTGGCCAAGCACAGCGGTTCGCTGTCGGCTGTGTATGACTTCGGCAGCCTGTTCGGTGGCGATAAGCTGCGATTAGGGGCGGGTGCGCGTTACGTCGGTGAGCGGGCGGGCAACTCGACCAACACCTTCGACCTGCCGTCCTACACCGTGGCCGATGCGTTTGCCAGTTACGAGACCAAGCTTGATGAGCACAACGTGCGTTTGCAACTGAACGTGAAGAACCTGTTCGACAAGGTTTACTACAGCTCGGCGGTGAACCAGTACTTTGTGGCAATCGGGGATGCGCGGCAGGTGAGCCTGTCCAGCACCTTCGAGTTTTGAGCCAGCCTGTACCGGCCTCTTCGCGGCTAAAGCCGCTCCTACAGGGATCGCGCCCGCCTCAAGAGCAACGCTGTACCTGTGGGAGCGGCTTTAGCCGCGAATGGCCGAACGGTACTCGCCAGGTGTTGCACCCAGCGCCTGGCGGAACCGGTTGCTGAAATGGCTGGCACTGGCAAACCCGCACAAAAGGGCAATCTCCCCCAGCGGCATCACCCCCAGTTGCAGCAGCTGGCACGCCTGGTGCAGTCGCCGGGCCAGCAGGTACTGGTGCGGCGGTAGGCCGAAACTGGTACGGAACATGCGCGCAAAGTGGTATTCGGACAGGTTGCAGCGCAAGGCCAGTTCGCCCAGGGTAATCGGCTGGTCCAGGTGTGCCTCGATGTAATCGACCAGTTGCCGGCGCAGGTTCGGCGCCAGCCCGCCTTTCAGGCGCAGGCCCTGGCGCAGGCCGACCTGGTTGAGCAGCGCATGGTCGACGATCTCGTGGGCCAGGCTGCTGGCCAGCAAGCGCTCGCCGGGCTCGTTCCAGTCCAGGGTGATCAGTTGGCGAAAGCGCACGGCCTGTTGCGGGTCGTCGAGAAAGGTCGCTTCCTGCAACTGCAGTTCACGCGGTTCGCGGTCGAGCAGGCGCACGCAACCCAGGGCGAACTGCGCCTCGCTGACATACAGGTGCGCCAGGCGGATTGCACCATTGACCACCCAGTTCGATTCCTGCCCGGCCGGCATCACGCACAGCTTGCCGGGCGCGCCCTTGTCGGCCGGGCGCTGGCGGCGGAAGGTGCCGGTGCCGTCGGCGATGTAGCACGACAGGGTGTGGTGGGTCGGGGCCTGATAGTCGCGGGCATCGTCGCGGTTGCTCCACAACGCCGCCGCCAGCCCATCGCCCAGGTGCGCGCTCAGCTCCAGCCGGGCGTGGGGCGAGGCATGCATGGCGTTGAACACTTGCAGTTGGGTGAGTGGCGTCATGGGCGGTTCCTCTTGCCAGCCATCCTACTGCCACTTGGGCGGGCTTACAGCTACCTGCGGGACAAAAGCGCAAGTTTGTGCAAGCGGGCGAACGCTGATCGGAAGAACACTGGCAATCCCTGTGGGAGCGGGTTTACCCGCGAAGCGCCGGGCACCGATCTTGAAAGGCCCAAGGAACTGCCGCCATGAACCTGTCACTCTACCTGCTCACCGTCCTGATCTGGGGCACCACCTGGATCGCCTTGAAGCTCCAGCTGGGCGTGGTCGCCATCCCGGTCTCGATCGTCTATCGCTTCGCCCTGGCCGGCCTCATCCTGTTCGCCATCCTGCTGCTCACCCGCCGCCTGCAACCCATGAACCGCCGCGGCCACCTCATCTGCCTGGCCCAGGGCTTGTGCCTGTTCTGCGTCAATTTCATGTGCTTCCTCACGGCCAGCCAGTGGATTGCCAGTGGCCTGATCGCCGTGGTGTTCTCCACGGCAACCCTGTGGAATGCACTTAACGCGCGGGTCTTCTTCGGCCAGAAGATCGCCGCGAATGTACTGGGCGGCGGTGCCCTGGGCCTGCTCGGCCTGGGGCTGCTGTTCTGGCCAGAGTTGTCCCACCATGCCGCCAGCCGCGAGACCCTGTTCGGGCTCGGCCTGGCCCTGCTTGGCACGCTGTGTTTCTCGGCGGGCAACATGCTGTCGAGCATGCAGCAGAAGGCCGGGCTCAAGCCCATGACCACCAATGCCTGGGGCATGGTCTACGGGGCCGCCATGCTGATGGTTTATTGCCTGTTCAGCGGCATTCCTTTCACCATGGAGTGGAATACCCGCTACATCGGTTCGCTGATGTACCTGGTAATCCCGGGGTCGGTGATCGGCTTCACTGCCTACCTGACCCTGGTCGGGCGCATGGGGCCGGAGCGGGCCGCCTATTGCACGGTGCTGTTCCCGTTGGTGGCGTTGAATGTGTCGGCGGTGGCCGAGGGGTATCAGTGGACGGCGCCGGCCTTGTTGGGGCTGGTGGCGGTGATGGCGGGGAATGTGCTGGTGTTTCGCAAGCCCAAGGCCAGGGTGGCTGAGGGTGTTTTGGTGGCCAAATAGATAATCTGTTGCCTGCACCGGCCTCTTCGCGGGCAAGCCCGCGAAGAGGCCGGTGCAGGCAGTAGAGAGCTATCAGCCTTTCCACACCTGTGGGTTCACCAGGTCCCGCGGTCGCTCACCCAGCAGCGCAGCACGCAGGTTGTCCATCGCGCGGTTGGCCATGGCCTCACGGGTTTCGGCAGTGGCCGAACCGATGTGGGGCAAGGTCAGCGCATTGGGCAGCTTGAACAGCGGCGAATCGCTCAGTGGCTCTTTCTCGTACACATCCAGGCCCGCCCCACGAATGGTGCCGTTCTGCAGCGCTTCGATCAGCGCGGCTTCGTCCACCACCGGCCCGCGGGCGATGTTGATCAGGAACGCACTCGGCTTCATCAGCTTCAGTTCACGCGCACTGATCAGCTTGCGGGTGGCGTCGGACAATGGCACCACAATGACGACGAAGTCCGCTTCGGCCAGCAACTGCTCCAGGCTGCGCAACTGCGCGCCCAGCTCTTGCTCCAGCGCGGTCTTGCGGCTGTTGCCTGCGTAGATGACCGGCATGTTGAAGCCGAACCGGCCACGACGGGCAATGGCGGCACCGATGTTACCCATGCCGACGATACCCAGCGTTTTGCCATGCACATCGCTGCCGAAGAGGGCCGGGCCTACGGTGGCCTGCCAGTTGCCGGCCTTGGTCCAGGCATCCAGTTCGGCGGTGCGGCGGGCGCAGCCCATGACCAGCGAGAAGCCCAGGTCGGCGGTGCTTTCGGTAAGCACGTCGGGGGTGTTGGTCAGGGCGATGCCGCGTTCGTTGAAGTAGTCCAGGTCGTAGTTGTCGTAGCCGACCGACACGCTGGACACCACCTCCAGCCTGGCCGCGCCTTCAAGCTGCGCACGGCCCAACTTGCGGCCGACCCCGATCAGGCCGTGGGCCTCGGGCAGGGCTTCGTTGAACTGGGCGTTGATGTCGCCCAGCTTGGGGTTGGGCAAAATCACGTTGAAGTCTTGCTGCAGGCGCTCGGCCATGGCCGGGGTGATACGGCTGAAGGCCAGGACGGTCTTTTTCATCGGGCAACTTCTCTGCAAGGCGGTAGGACGAGGGTGGATTCTTCGCGGGTAAATCGGATCGCCGCACCGCCGCTCCCACAGGTTTTGCACAGGCCTATAGGGCAGCGCTGTACCTGTGGGAGCGGGCGCGCCCGCGAATGGGCCGACAATGGTTAGCAACCTACCATTGTCCACCCCCGCAATGCAGCAGCTTTTTAGTTGGCGATCAGCACCTGATGGGTTTTCAGGTCGGCCTCATGGGCCGCGAGAATCTCCGGCAGCGAGTTGCGCAGGTACTCGACCCACGTCTTGATCTTGGCATCCAGGTACTGCCGCGACGGGTAGATGGCGTACAGGTTCAGCTCCTGCAGGCGGTACTCCGGCAGCACCCGCACCAGGCTGCCATCACGCAGGCCATCGATGGCCGAATAGATCGGCAGCACGCCTACGCCCATGCCGCTGCGGATCGCAGTCTTCATGGCATCCGCCGTGTTGACCATGAACGGCGAGCTGGTGATGTTGACCATCTCCTGGCCTTCCGGCCCGTCGAACAGCCATTTTTCCAGCGGGATCACCGGGCTGACCATGCGCAGGCAGGCGTGCTTGAGCAGGTCGGCGGGCTTTTGCGCACTGCCGTGGCGGGCGATGTAGGCGGGCGAGGCGCAGACGATGCTGTAGGTGATGCCCAGGCGCTGCGACACGAACCCCGAGTCGGGCAGTTCGGTGGCCAGCACGATGGACACGTCATAGCCCTCGTCGAGCAGGTCGGGCACGCGGTTGGCCATGGTCAGGTCGAAGGTGACGTCCGGGTGCGATTCGCGGTAGCGGGCAATGGCATCGACCACGAAGTGCTGGCCCACCCCGGTCATCGAGTGCACCTTCAACTGCCCGGCCGGGCGGGCATGGGCATCGCTGGCTTCGGCTTCCGCTTCTTCCACATAGGTAAGAATCTGTTCGCAACGCATCAGGTAGCGTTTGCCGGCTTCGGTCAGCGCAATGCGGCGGGTAGTACGGTTGAGCAGCCTTGTTTGCAGATGGGCTTCCAGGTTGGAGACCGCCCGCGACACGTTCGCGGTGGTCGTATCCAGTTGCGCGGCAGCAGCGGTAAAGCTGCCAAGCTGGGCTACGCAACTGAAAGCACGCATGTTTTGCAGGGTGTCCATGGGTCACTCTCGATGTAGAGGACAAAATTGTGTCACGAAGTAACGCAGAAAAGCTGAAAAGTTGCCTTCGACCAAAGGCGGATTATCGCTGTTTTGGTAACAAAGATTCGCAGGAATCTGCGCTTATCGCCAGTGCTGGCGCCCCCTAGAATTGCCCAGCCCCCTTCACCTCTTCCTCGGGAAATCGCAGCTGTGCCGCGTCGCATCATCAGAACGCTCAATGCGTTCAGTGCCTGTGCCCTTGCCCTCACCTTGAGTGGCTGTATCGGAACCTGGGGCATCGCCCCGCAAAGCAAGACGCTGCAAGCCAATACCCTGACCACCGACGCGGCCATACGCCAAGCCGCGACCGACGCCCATTGGCCTGACCAGCAGTGGTGGCACGCCTATGGCGACCCGCAGCTGGATCGCTGGCTCAACCTGGCCGTGGCCGGCAGCCCGAGCCTGGCCATGGCTGCGGCGCGGGTACGTGAGGCCAAGGCCATGGCCGGCGTGGTCGAGTCGGCGGAAAAGCTCCAGGCCAATGGCCAGGCCACGCTCAAGCGCCACAACTGGCCTGAAGACCAGTTCTACGGCCCGGGCGCGCTGTCGGGCGCCAACACTTGGGACAACAACGCCGCCATCGGTTTCAGCTACGCCCTCGACCTGTGGGGCCGCGAACGCAATGCCAGCGAACAGGCCGTGGACCAGGCGCACATGAGCGTGGCCGAAGCCCGCCAGGCGCAGCTGGAGCTGCAGAACAACGTGGTGCGCGCCTATATCCAGCTGAGCCTGCATTTTGCCCAGCGCGATATCGTCAAGGCCGAACTGGAGCAGCAGGAACAGATCCTGGCCCTGGCCAAGCGCCGCCTGGATGCCGGCATCGGCACCCATTTCGAAGTCAGCCAGGCCGAAGCGCCGCTGCCGGAAACCCACCGCCAGCTCGACAGCCTGAACGAAGAAATTGCCCTGACCCGCAACCAGCTGGCCGCACTGGCCGGCAAAGGCCCGGGGGAAGGCGCGCAATTGCAGCGCCCGGCCCTGGCCTTGGCCGCGCCGTTGAAGCTGCCCTCGAACCTGCCCGCCGAACTGGTCGGCCAGCGTCCCGACGTGGTCGCCAGCCGCTGGCAGGTGGCCGCCCAGGCGCGTGGCATCGACGTCGCCCACGCCGGCTTCTTCCCCAACGTCGACCTGGTTGGCAGCCTGGGCTTCATGGCCACCGGCGGTGGCCCGCTGGAGTTTTTGACCGGGCGCAAGTTCAACTACAACGTCGGGCCGGCCATCAGCTTGCCGATCTTTGACGGTGGCCGCCTGCGCTCGGAACTGGGTGTGGCCTCGGCGGGGTATGACGTGGCCGTGGCGCGCTACAACCAGACCGTGGTGGGTGCTCTTAAGAACATCTCTGACCAGTTGATCCGCCGTGAGTCGATGAAAGAACAGTCACACTTCGCTGCCGAATCCGTCGCCGCTGCGCAGAAAACCTATGACATCGCCATGGTCGCCTTCCAGCGCGGCCTTACCGACTACCTCAACGTGCTCAACGCGCAGACCTTGCTGTTCCGCCAGCAACAGGTGCAGCAACAGGTGCAGGCCGCCCGCCTGATCGCCCATGCCGAGCTGGTCACCGCCCTGGGTGGCGGCTTGCAGGCCGGTCAGGATGCGCCGAAGGAGGAACGCCAGGCCGCGCCGGCCACCCCGGCCACCCTCCCGGCCACCCTGGCCATTTTCGACAAGAAGCCGGATAACGCCGAATGAGCACTTCCAGTTTGCCCGTGCGCTGGCTGCAAAGCCTGGAGTGGCGCCGGGGCTTCTTTGCCTGGGCACGCACCGACGGCGTGACCTGGGTGTACATCTTCAAGGTGCTGGCCGCCGCGTTCATCACCTTGTGGCTGGCCATGCGCCTGGAGCTGCCGCAACCGCGCACGGCGATGATCACCGTGTTCATCGTGATGCAGCCGCAAAGCGGGCATGTTTTCGCCAAGAGCTTCTACCGGGTGCTCGGCACCCTGGCCGGCTCGGCGATGATGGTGGCGCTGATCGCCATCTTCCCGCAGAACACCGAACTGTTCCTGCCCAGCCTGGCCCTGTGGGTGGGCCTGTGTTCGGCCGGCGCCATGCGCTACCGCACCTTCCGCGCCTATGGCTTCGTGCTGGCCGGCTACACCGCTGCGATGATCGGCCTGCCGGTGCTGCAGCACCCCGACCAGGCGTTCATGGCGGCGGTATGGCGGGTGCTGGAAATTGCCCTGGGGATTCTGGTGTCGACCTTCGTCAGCGCCGCGATCCTGCCGCAGTCGGCCAGTGCTGCCATGCGCAACGCCTTGTACCAGCGCTTTGGCGTGTTCGCCGGGGTGGTGGTCGAGGCCTTGCGTGGGGATAGCCAGAAGGACCGTTTCGAGAGCAGCAACGTGCGTTTCGTTGCCGAGGCCGTGGGCCTTGAGAGCCTGCGCAATGTCACCGCCTTTGAAGACCCGCACATGCGCCGCCGCAGTGGCCGGCTGGTGCGGATGAACAGCGAGTTCATGGCCATTACCACGCGCTTCAACGCCCTGCACCGTTTGCTGGAGCGCCTGCGCGCCCGTGGCCCGCTGCAGATCGTCAGCGCCATCGAGCCGGGCCTGAATACGCTGGTGGAGCTGCTGCAGCCCTACGTGGGGCGGGCGCTGACCGACGCCGATGCGCTGCGCCTGACCCTGGAGCTGGCGGCCTACAAGGAGGGCCTGCAAGCCCAGGTGCGCGGCCTGCGCGCCGAGTACCAGGCGACCGAGCCCAGCGAGTCCGACCTGCTCGACTTCCACACCGCATTCGAACTGCTGTACCGCTTCGTCGACGAGATGTACAGCTACGCCGAAACCCACGCCTCGCTGGCTGCGCACAAGCACGAACGCGAGCAGTGGGACGAGCCCTACGTGGCGCAGACCAGCTGGCTGGTATCGCTGGCCGCCGGGGTGCGCGCCTCGGCGGTGCTGTTGCTGCTGGGCAGCTACTGGCTGCTCAGCGACTGGCCCAGCGGCGCCATGATGACCCTGATCGCCACCGTCACCGTGGGCCTCTCGGCCGCCTCGCCCAACCCCAAGCGCATGTCGTTCCAGATGGCCTGCGGCACGGCCATTGGCGCTTTCGTCGGCTTCTTCGAAACCTTCTTCGTGTTCCCCTGGATCGACGGTTTCCCGCTGCTGTGCATGGTGCTGGCGCCGGTCTTCGTGCTGGGCGCGTTTCTCTCGTCGCGCCCGGCCTACGCTGGTTATGGCATCGGCCTGCTGGTGTTCTTCGCGATTGGCTCGGTGCCGAACAACCTCACCGTGTATGACCCGTACACCTTCATCAACGACTACATCGGCATGGTCATCGGCATGTTTGTCTGCGCCGCCGCCGGGGCGATCATCCTGCCGCCCAACAGCCGCTGGTTGTGGAACCGCCTGGAGCAGGAGCTGCGCGAGCAGGTGCTGTTCGCCATCAGCGGGCGCCTGCGCGGCATCGGCACGGCCTTTGAAAGCCGCACCCGCGACCTGTTGCACCAGGCCTATGGCCTGGCGGCCGGCAAGCCGCAGGTGCAGAGCCAGCTGATGGGCTGGATGTTCACCGTGCTGGAAATCGGCCACGCCGTGATCGAGCTGCGCAAGGAGCAAGCCCGCGCCCCGGTGCACCCGGCCTACGCCGAGTCGCAGCCGTGGCGCCAGGCAATCCGCGTCATGGGCCGTGCCCTGACACGCCTGTTCCTGCAGCCTAGTGCCAGTAACCACGAACGCGCCCTGGTCGCCGTCGACCATGCGATTGCCCGCGTGCAGGCCACCGACGAACCCTTTGCCCGCCATTTCGACACCTCGGTGCTGCGGCGTGCGCAGAGTTACCTGCACTTCATCCGTTCCTCCTTGCTGGACCCACAGTCGCCACTGGCACCGGCGAAAGGATTGCACCATGCCCCGTGAAATCATGCCCCGTGAAATCGCCTTCCATGGCGTGTACATGCCCACCATGACCTTGATGTTCCTGTTCGCCCTGGGCCTGGCCTGGGGCCTGGACCGGTTCATCGCCAGCCATGATGGCTACCGCTTCTTCTGGCACCCGGCGCTGTTGCGCCTGAGCCTGTTCGTCTGCCTGTTCGGCGCCATGGCGCTTACTGTCTACTGGTGAGAAACCTTCGATGAAAAAGTTCTTCAGCCTGATCGCCACCCTGCTGGTGCTGGTCGCTGCCGTGGCCATCGGTCGCCAGCTGTGGCTGCACTACATGACCACGCCATGGACCCGTGACGGCCGCGTGCGTGCCGACATCATCAACGTCGCCGCCGACGTGCCCGGCTACGTGGTGGACGTGCCGGTCAAGGACAACCAGCGGGTGAAGAAGGGCGACATGCTGATCCAGATCGACCCCGAGCACTATCAATTGGCGGTCGACCAGGCCAAGGCCATGGTCGCCTCGCGCAAGGCCACGTGGGAAATGCGCAAGGTCAACGCCAAGCGCCGTGCCGACATGGACAACCTGGTCATCTCCAAAGAAAACCGCGACGACGCCAGCAACATCGCCAACTCCGCCCAGGCCGATTACCAGCAGGCCCTTGCCGAGCTGGCTGCAGCCGAGCTGAACCTCAAGCGCACCCACATTGTGGCTACGGTGGACGGGTATGTGACCAACCTGAATATCCACAAGGGCGACTATGCGCGCACCGGTGAAGCGGTGATGGCGGTGGTCGACGAAAATTCCTTCTGGGTGTACGGGTTCTTCGAAGAGACCAAGCTGCCCCACGTGAAGGTGGGTGACCAGGCCGAGTTGCAGATGATGAGCGGCGAGCGCATCAAAGGGCATGTGGAGAGCATCGCCCGCGGCATCTACGACCGCGACAACCCACAAAGCCGCGAACTGATCGCTGACGTGAACCCCACCTTCAACTGGGTGCGGCTGGCACAGCGGGTGCCGGTGCGCATTCACATCGATGAAGTGCCGGAAGGGTTTTTGCTGGCGGCGGGGACGACGTGTACGGTGGTGGTGAAGCCGAGCGAGGGCTAGCCGTAGCTTAGGTTGGAGTGTTTGTTGTCTTTAGGAAAAGGACTACACGAGGGTAGGAAGTGGATGTCGTGAGTCGCCTGTAGCGCGCGCTGCACAATGCCGTTTTCGAATCGCTCCCAGCTTGCTCTGCCAGTGAGCCGGAAAAGGAATGGCCCCGCAACGCGGGGCCATTGATACGTACCTAGCGTCATCACCAGCATGACCATCCGGTCTTCTGGGAGAGGGCGACATAGGGCTGCATCGCGAATGCTAATACAGGAAGGACGAGTTTGACAAATCAGGACTGGAGCCCATTTCTTGAGCAGGCTTTTTCCAAGCCACGCCTTGCGCGATACGCCATCAACCCCCGTAAAACCGCCGCCGCTACGGCCTATGCCCACAACATGCTTCTTGGGCAAGCAATCTAACCATGCCTGCATGTACTGGAAGTCAGTCTGCGAAACGCCATGCATCAGGCTTTGCGGCTCAAGTACGGGCGAGCCGATTGGTGGGAGGCGGCGGAATCACTTACCGCTGTCGACAGGTCAGAAATCGAAAAAGCCAAGGCATCGATCAAGGTGAAGCGCCATGCTGCATCACCGGACAAGATCATTTCTGATCTGAGCTTTGGTTTTTGGGTCTCCCTGCTGAACACGCGGCATGAGCAGGCGTTCTGGAAGGAGTTACGCCTTGCCTTTCCCCGGTGCCCGAAGAAAAGGCGACAAAGAAATGAAATTTCAAAGGTATTGAACTTGATTCGGGATCTACGCAATCGAGCGGCTCATCATGATGCCTTGCTCTGGTTGGAGCCCGATATTCGGCAACGGCATCTGCTGTGCCTGGAAGTTATTGGATGGGTAAGCCCGGAGTTGAAGCCTTGGCTTACCCGATATGACGGCTTTCCCGAAGCATGGTCGAACTGGGCTTGCTGTACCGCCTGCGCTTCCTAACAAGCAGGCCCCACCAAGACAGGCACCTCCACCCGATCAATCACCTTCGCGCTGATCGACGGGTCCAGCAACCGCCCCAGCCGCGACAGGTGGCGGTGGCCCATGATGATCAGCTCGCAGTTCAATTCCTGCGCCTTGGCCACGATCGCCTCGACCGGTTGCCCCGCGACCATGCAGCCCTGGCTGGTGAAGCCGGCTTGCTGCAACTCGCGTACGGCTTCGGCTACGGCGTGGTCGGCGTGCTGCTGTTCTTCGCAGGCGGCGGGGTATTCCTCCAGTTCCTCGGCGGTGTAGGGCGCGGGTTGGTCGTGGACGGCGAAGGTGGAGTCGATGGCCAGCAGTATGTGCAGTTCGTGGTCGTTGGGGCGGCAGTAGCGCCGGGCGAGGGTGAGCAGGGCGCTGGAAGCGGGGGAGGCGTCGATGGCGATCAGGACGGGGGTGGGCATCGGGGATCCTTGGCAATGGCTGGCTGATGTATCTGCAGGATCGGCCCTTTCGCGGGCACGCCCGCTCCCACAGGTACTGCACACCCCGCGGGCATAGTGGGGTTCCTGTGGGAGCGGGCGTGCCCGCGAAGAGGCCGAACCTGCCATGCCCCATTCTTGGCTCAGTCCACTCAATGAATAAATGCCCCACCACGCAAGAGCGCATTGCGTCTGATGCAATCCACCAACCTGCTACCATCGCGTTTCCCACAGCTGTAACGGAAAACGGCCATGCAACTCCCGGACATGAACCTGCTCGTCGCCCTCGATGCCCTGCTCGATGAGGGCAGCGTGGTGGGCGCGGCGCAGCGCATGAACCTGAGCCCGGCAGCGATGAGCCGGACCTTGGGGCGTATCCGTGATGCCTTGGGCGACCCGATCCTGGTGCGCGCCGGCCGTGGCCTGGTGCCGACGCCGCGCGCATTGGCCCTGCGCGAGCAGGTGCATGGGCTGGTAGAGCAGGCCGGGCAGGTGTTCCGCAGCCGTGACGATGTCGATCTGGTCAACCTGGACCGTGCCTTCAACATCCGCACCAATGATCTGTTCATTGCCCTGTACGGCGCCCAGCTGCTGCGCATGATGCTGGCCCAGGCGCCACGTACGGTGTTGCGGTTCGTCCCGGAGGGCAGTGGTGACGATGATGCGGTGCTGCGCAACGGGCAGATTGACCTGATCATCAGCTCGGCCGTTGAGCTGGGCCCGGAAATCAAGGTGCAGAGCCTGTTCAACACCTATTTCGTCGGCCTTGCGCGTGTGGGGCACCCGATCTTCGACGCCCCGATCACCCCTGAGCGTTTTGCCGCCTACCCGCAGATCAGCGTGTCTCGACGCGGCCGTGCCAATGGCCCGATCGATGTGGCGTTGGCCAACCACAAGGTGGAGCGGCGCGTGGCCCTGATCACCACCAGCTTCCACTCGGCGATGTTCTCGCTGCCGGATTCGGACCTGATCCTGCCGATACCCGCCAATATCCTCAACAGTGTGCAGCGGCTGAAGCTGCCATTGCGCTCGTTCGAGATCCCGGTGCCGTTGGAGAAGGTCAAGGTGATGCAGGCGTGGCACCCCCGTTTCGACAACGACCCCGCGCACCGTTGGTTGCGCCAGACGTTGAAAGCGTGTGGCCGCATCGACCCGTGATTTCGACCTCGATTGCGTCTGGCGCAATATAAAACTACCAACAAGTCAGTTTTCGTCAGCATTCGACCTTCTTAAACTTGCCCCAGCCCTGAAATTGTTGCTGGAGATGTATTCCCATGAGTTCCCTGACCGCGCCCTCTGCGGCGCTGGCCGCCGCCCCCGCGCCGGCCGCGCCTGCGCAGACGGCGTTTGGCCTGCAGGTGGTGGTCGGGCTGTTCGGTGTGTTGCTGGCCGTGCTGTGTGCAGGCCTCAACGAGTCGGTCACCAAGATTTCCCTCGCCGATATCCGCGGTGCCATGGGCATTGGTGCCGACGAAGGTGCCTGGCTGCTGGCGGTGTACAGCGCCGCCTCGGTCTCGGCCATGGCCTTTGCGCCGTGGCTGGCTACCACCTTCTCGCTGCGGCGCTTCACCATGAGCGCCATCGGCCTGTTCGCCGTGCTCGGCCTGCTGCAACCGTTCGCCCCCAACCTGCACAGCCTGATGCTGCTGCGTGTGCTGCAGGGCTTTGCCTCGGGTGCCTTGCCGCCGATGCTGATGAGCGTGGCCCTGCGCTTTCTGCCGCCGGGTATCAAGGTTTACGGCCTGGCCTGCTATGCCCTGACTGCCACCTTCGGCCCCAACCTTGGCACGCCATTGGCGGGGCTGTGGACCGAGTACGTCGGCTGGCAATGGGCGTTCTGGCAGATCATCCTGCCCTCGCTGCTGGCCATCGTCTGCGTCGGCTGGGGCCTGCCGCAAGACCCGCTGCGCCTGGAGCGTTTCAAGCAGTTTGACTGGCGTGGCGTGCTGCTTGGCCTGCCGGCCATCAGCTGCATCGTGCTGGGCCTTTCGCTGGGCGACCGCTGGGGCTGGTTCGATTCGCCGCTGATCTGCTGGCTGCTGGGCGGTGGCCTGCTGTTGCTGGTGCTGTTCATGTACAACGAGTGGTCCGAGCCGCTGCCGTTCTTCCAGTTGCGCATGCTGCAGCGGCGCAACCTGAGTTTCGCCTTGGTGACCTTGGCCGGTGTGCTGATCGTGCTGTCGGGTGTGGGCAGCATTCCCTCGGCCTACCTGGCGCAGATCCAGGGCTACCGCCCGGTGCAGACCAGCCCGCTGATGATGCTGGTGGCCATGCCGCAGCTGATCGCCCTGCCGCTGACCGCGGCACTGTGCAACATCCGTGCGGTGGACTGCCGCTGGGTGCTGGGCATCGGCCTGGCGATGCTGGCGGTGTCCTGTGTGGGCAGCAGCCTGATGACCAGCGAGTGGATCCGTGGCGACTTCTACCCGTTCTACCTGCTGCAGGTGTTCGGCCAGCCGATGGCGGTGCTGCCGCTGCTGATGCTGTCCACCAACGGCATGACCCCGCAGGAAGGCCCGTTCGCCTCCAGCTGGTTCAACACCGTGAAAGGCCTGGCCGCAGTGATCGCCGGTGGCCTGCTGGATGCCCTTGGCACCCTGCGCCGGCACTTCCATTCCAACCACCTGGTGGACAGCCTGGGCAATGCCCCGCTGGTCGACGACAGCGCTGCCGGCCTGGCCAGGCGCATCCACGACCAGGCGCTGGTACTGACCTCCGCCGACCTGTACCTGGTCATGGCCTGCATCGCCGTGGCCCTGATCTGCCTGATTCCTTTCGTGCCTACCCGGGTCTATCCGCCGCGTGCGGTGGCCTGAACCCTGGATGAATTCGAGAACACCTGAAATGACCAACAACCGCAAAACCCTGTTCATCGGCTCGGTGCTGGCCGTGGCCGTGCTGGCTGGCATCGTCGGCCCTTGGATGTTTGGCAGCGACCACCGCCAGAGCACCAACGACGCCTATGTGATCGCCGATTACACCGTGGTCGCGCCCAAGGTGGCCGGCTTTATCAAAGAAGTGCTGGTGGAGGACAACCAGCAGGTCACCGCTGGCCAGTTGCTGGCGACCATCGACCCCCGCGATTACCAGGCCGCCCTGGATGCCGCGCAAGCGCAGTTGCTGGTGGCCCAGGCGCAAAGCGCCGATGCCCGCGCCACCCTGGAGCGCCAGGCCTCGTTGATTGCCCAGGCCGAGGCTGCGGTGAAAGCCGCCCAGGCCGAAGCGGCGTTCGCCGACCACGAGGTCAACCGCTACAGCCGCCTGGCCGAGCAGGGCGCCGGTACCGTACAGAACGCCCAGCAGGCGCGCAGCGGCGTCGACCAGGCCCGTGCCCGCCTGGCCAATGTTCAGGCGGCGTTGGTGGCCACGCGCAAGCAGGTGGATATTCTGACCGCCCAGGTGGCCAGCGCCGATGGCCAGCTGAAACGGGCCGAAGCGGGCGTAGAGAAGGCCCAGTTGGATCTGTCCTATACCCGCATCACTGCACCGGTTGACGGCATGGTTGGTGAGCGCGCCCTGCGCGTCGGTGCCTACGTCAACCCAGGTGCCCGCCTGCTGTCGGTGGTGCCGTTGCAACAGGCCTATGTGGTCGGCAACTTTCAGGAAACCCAGCTGACCCACGTGCAGCCTGGCCAGCCGGTGAGCATCAGCGTCGACACCTTCTCCGGCGAGAAGCTGCAAGGCCACGTGGAAAGCATCGCCCCGGCCACCGGCGTGACGTTTGCCGCGGTCAAGCCAGACAACGCCACTGGCAACTTCACCAAGGTGGTGCAGCGCATTCCGGTGAAGATCGTCTTCGATGACGGCCAGCCGCTGCTTACCCGCCTGCGTGTGGGCATGTCGGTGGAAGCGACCATCGATACCCGTGGCGACAAGCTGGACGGCAAAGAGGTAAGCGCACGATGAAACCGGCATTACGCTTGAGCCCGTTGCTGCTGGCGGTATTGATGGCCGGCTGCACCATGGGCCCGGACTTCCTGCGCCCCGACAGCCAGGCACCGCAACAGTGGGCGCCGCTGCAAGGCGAGGCGGCGGCCAGCCAGCCGCAGGCCGAACCGCTGGAACTGCGCTGGTGGGAAGCCTTTCACGATGCCCAGCTGAGCGCCTTGATCCAGCGTGTTGCCGAACGCAACCTCGACCTGCAAATGGCCAGTGCGCGGTTGCTGCAAAGCCGCGCCCTGCGCAGCACCGTGGCCGCCGATGAAGTGCCGTCGGTGGATGTGAACGCTGGCTACAGCCGCGCCCGCAACAGCGCCGAAGGCCTGAGCGACCCGTCTGGCAAGGCGGGCAAAGAGGCGTACAACCTTTGGCAAGGCGACTTGGTGGCCGGTTGGGAGCTGGACCTGTGGGGCCGGGTGCGGCGCCAGGTCGAGGCTGCCGATGCCACCGTCGAAGTGGCCGAGAACGACCGCCGCGGGGTGTTGCTGGCCTTGCTGTCGGAAACCGCCGGCAACTACATCCAGCTGCGCGCGGTGCAGCACACGATTGATGTGACGCAGGACAACCTGAAGGTCGCCCGGCACAGCCTGAAGCTGTCTGAAAATCGCCAGGCCGAGGGCGTCGCCACACGCCTGGACGTGGCCCAGGCCAGCGCCCAGGTCGCGTCGATCGAGG
The DNA here is from genome assembly GCF_000708715.2 of Pseudomonas putida W15Oct28. GTDB lineage: Bacteria > Pseudomonadota > Gammaproteobacteria > Pseudomonadales > Pseudomonadaceae > Aquipseudomonas > Aquipseudomonas putida_R. The sequence continues at coordinate 102,556 of NZ_JENB01000008.1, forward strand.
CCCGCCTGCCAAGCCTGGAAGCCCGGCGCGACGACCTGATCAACGCCCTCAGCCTGCTCGCTGCCGAACCGCCGCGCAGCCTGCAGGCCGAATTGCTGCAGGGCGGCGAGCTGCCCGCGCCGCAGCAGAAGTTTGCCATTGGCGTGCCGTCCGAACTGGCCGAGCGCCGGCCAGACATCCGCCAGGCCGAAGCCCGCTTGCATGCCGCCACCGCCAGCATTGGCGTGGCCAAGGCGGATTTCTACCCGAGCATCCGGCTGTCAGGCAGTGTCGGCTTCCAGGCCATGCAACTGTCCGATTTTGGTGGCTGGGATTCGCGCCGGTTTGCCTTCGGGCCGCAGCTGTCGCTGCCGATCTTCGAGGGCGGCCGGCTCAAGGGCACCCTGGAGCTGCGCGAGGCGCAGCAGCAGGAAGCGGCGCTGAACTACCGCAAGGTGGTGCTGGGGGCCTGGCATGAAATTGACGATGTGCTTCGCCTGTATAACGCCAGCCAGTTGCGCCGAGACCACTTGGCCGAGGCTGTGCGACAGAACCGCATCGCCCTGGAAACTGCCCAGCGCCAGTATGTGGAAGGGGCAGTGGACTTTCTCAATGTGCTGACGGTGCAGGGTGCATTGCTGGCCAGTGAGGAGCAGTGGATCGACAGCTCGGCAGCGGTGTCGCAGGCGTTGGTGGGGCTGTACAAGGCCCTGGGTGGTGGCTGGCAGGCGTTTGACGAACAGCCCGCGAAGAAAGCATAAAAAGCGGGGCCGCTGTGCGGCCCATCGCGACACAAGGCCGCTCCTACAGGTACAGCGCTAACCTTGGATAACACTGTCCCTGTGGGAGCGGGCATGCCCGCGAAGAGGCCGGTACAGGCACACGAAATCTCACAGCGGGCGCAGCAGGCCAAACCGCTTGCGCAACGCCCAATCCAGCAACCGCCGTGGCAGCAACCGGGCCATCAACGGCAACGCCGTACTGCCATTGCCCAACCGCACCACCGCCGGCACCGGCGACTTGCCGACTGCCGCCAACACCCCCTGGGCAAACACCGCCGCCGAAGTCGGCCTGTCCTGCGAAGCCCGCGCCCGCGCCTGGACATGGTCACGCAACGGCCACCATGGTGAGTCCGCCGCCAGTACCTGCTCGGCCTGGCGCTGGGCATTGTTGGCGAACTGTGTGTCAATCGCCCCCGGCTGCACTTCCATCACCTGCACACCGAACGGTGCCAGTTCCAGGCGCAAGGCATCGCTCAGCGCATGCACGGCCGCTTTCGAGGCGCAGTAGGCTCCGGCGAATGGCGTGACCAGCACACCGGAAACGCTGCCGATGTTCACCACCGTTGCGCGTGAGCGGCGCAGCAGCGGGAACAGCGCACGGGTAACGCCGACCACGGCGAACACGTTGGTTTCGAACTGTTGGCGCAGGGCATCCACACCACCGTCCAGCAACGGGCCCATGGCGCCGTAGCCGGCGTTGTTGATCAGGATATCCAGGGTTTCAAGTTCTTCGGCCAGGCGGGCCAGGGCCTCGCTGTCGTTCACATCCAGTTGCCGGGCGGTGAAGCCGGCGGCGTTCAATACTTCAACATCCTCTGCCTTGCGAGCAGTGGCCCAGACGTGGTGGCCGGCATCGCGAAAGGCGTCGGCCAGGGCGCGGCCGATGCCGCTGGAACAACCGGTGATCAAAACGGTGGGCATATGGAGGCCTTTGATGAAGGTTGAAGGTGTGTAGTCTGCACTGGTCCTATCGCCGGCAAGCCAGCTCCCACAGGTACTGCACAGGCCTAGAAAACTGCGGGGTACCTGTGGGAGCTGGCTTGCCGGCGATAGGGCCAGTGCAGGCTAGGCATCAATTGGCGAATGTACCTTGCAGGTGCTCGGCACGAAACTCCAGGGTTTGCGGCCGGTACCCGGCGCGCAGGGGTGGCAGCGGCAGGCAGTCCTTCCACTCGGCCCCCGGCTGCAAATCACCTGGGCCCCGGTAGCGCGGGGCGTTGTAGGTGCTTTCGGCCAGGTTCACGGTGTCGCCCGGCGCATACGCCGCCACCCGCCAGCGCAGTTCGGTCAGCGGGGCCTTGTTGCCGTTTTTCATGTGTACCTGCAAAGCGCGGTCGGCCGGGCATTGTTCGGGGGCATAGGCAAGGCGCAGGTCCAGGCGGGCCAGTTGCGAGCTTTCGCGGGTGTCTTGCCAGGCAACGAACAGGGCTACCAGGCCCAAGCCACATACGGCGGCCAACGAGATTGGCAAGGCCTTGGCCGGGTAACGTAGCAGCAGCACCAGCCAGGTGAGGATGAGGAAGGCACCGATGATCATGGGGCTTGCAGACCTTGGTTGCGCGGGGTCTGACCATCGTAGCCTGAAATGGGGAGTGGCTCAAAAGCGGGAGGGCTTTGCCCTCCTATCGCGACACAAGGCCGCTCCTACAAGGACCGCATGTTTCCCTGGATACGCGGTCCCTGTAGGAGCGGCCTTGTGTCGCGATGGGCCGCGAAGCGGCCCCGGGATATCACTTATTGCGCAATGGTCTTGACCGATACCCCACGCTCGACCGGCGTGGAAGTGCGCCCATACACATCCTCGAAGCGCTCGATGTCATCTTCGCCCAGGTAGCTGCCGGACTGCACTTCGATGATCTCCAGCGGGATCTTGCCCGGGTTGCGCAGGCGGTGGACCGAAGCGATCGGGATGTAGGTCGACTGGTTCTCGGTCAGCAGGAACACGTTCTCGTCACAGGTGACCTCGGCAGTGCCAGACACCACGATCCAGTGCTCGGCGCGGTGGTGGTGCATCTGCAGCGACAGGCTGGCCCCCGGCTTGACGGTGATGTGCTTGACCTGGAAGCGGCCGCCCATGTCCACCGAGTCGTACGAGCCCCACGGGCGATACACTTCCAGGTGGTTCTGGGTTTCAGTACGGCCTTGCTCGTCGAGGGTCTTGACCATCTGCTTGACGCCCTGGACCTTGTCCTTGTGGGCAATCATCATGGCGTCCTTGGTCTCGACCACCACGATGTTCTCCAGGCCGATCACCGACACCAGCTTGCCGTTGCCGTGGATCATGCAGTTGCGGCTGTCCTGCACCACCACGTCGCCCTTGGTGACGTTGCCGTTGTCGTCCTTCTCGTGCACTTCCCACAGCGACGACCAGCAGCCCACGTCGCTCCAGCCAGCCGACATCGGCACCACGCAGGCGCGTTGGGTCTTTTCCATCACCGCGTAGTCGATGGAGTTGTCCGGGCAGCAGGCGAAGGTGGCTTCGTCGATGCTCAGCACATCGCCGTCTTCCTCGCTGCGCTCCAGGGCCAGCACGCAGGTGTCGTAGATGTCGCCGTCGTGCTTTTTCAGCTCTTCGAGGAAGCGGCTGGCGCGGAACAGGAACATGCCGCTGTTCCAGAAGTAGCCACCGGCCTGGACGAACTCGGCGGCGCGTTTTTCATCGGGTTTTTCAACAAACTGCGCCACCCGTGCCACGCCTTCGGGCAGCAGGGCGTCCTGGCTGGAGCGGATGTAGCCGTAGCCGGTTTCCGGCTTGGTCGCCGGCACGCCGAACAGCACCATTTCGCCACGCTCGGCGGCGACGGTGGCCAGGGCCAGGGCGCGCTGCAGGGCCTTCTGGTCGTCGATCACATGGTCGGCGGGCAGCACCAGCATCAGGTCGTCGCGGCCTTCGTTGACCAGTTTCATGGCGGCCATGGCAACAGCCGGCGCGGTGTTACGGCCGAACGGCTCCATCAGGATGCCTTGGGTTTCCAGCTTCAGCGCCGCCAGCTGTTCCTGGACGATGAACTTGTGGTCCTTGTTGCAGACCACGATCGGTGTGTCCATGCCTTCGAACGCCAGACGCTCGATGGTTTGCTGGAACAGCGTGTGCTCGCCGGTCAGGGCCAGGAACTGCTTGGGGAACTGCTTGCGCGACAGAGGCCACAGACGCGAACCGCTACCACCAGAAAGAATTACCGGGATCATCATGTTTCTCCAATAGTCGTTAAAGGCAGGGATCAGTTGCTAGCCACGGGGCGAGTTACCCACACCGGCGACAAAGCGTTGCCGGAACCGGTTACGTACAACACGGCGGCTTCGCCGCGCTCCAGGGCGACGGGTTTCACGTCGCCCACTTTCTTGTCACCTTGGTACAGCGCCAGGTTGACCTTGACCGGGTTGATTTCGCGTTCGCCCCGGCCGTTGGCGGCCACCGGCTTGACCACTTCGGTCTTGCCGTCGGCGGTTTTCAGTGTCAGCTGCTGGTCGCTCAGGTTCTGCATGCGCACCAGGGCTTTCTGCTTGTTCTTGAACGGTGGTTCTTCGATCAGCTGCGGGTTGCCGCTGCCGCTGTTGACCAGGGTGTAGTACTTGTCCGAGGCCAGCTTCACCGGCACGCTCTTGCCACCGACCTGGGCGGTGTAGTCGCCGCCTGGCAGGAAGCTGAAGTCGCTGCTGGCCTGGGCGCCCACCTGCTTGATCTGGGTGTTGCCGACCGACGCGGCGGCTGGGGCGCTGGCTGCGTTGTACAGGCGCACGAAGGTCGAGCCTTTCGGCGCGCTCGGGCCGTACAGGGCGGCGTCGGCACCGGCGAAGGCCTGCATCGAAGCAAGGGAAAGGCCGGCCGCGAGGGTGAGGGCTTTGGCAATGGAAGTCTTGGTAGTCATGTGCATTTCCTCTCTATCGTTCAGGGGTTCGTCCGGGTGGACGACAAGGCCAGGTTTTCTTCGGATTTACGGGTGTTTTTCAGCTGCGCGATCCACTGCGGATCGAAGCTGCTGAGGTCGTTTTTCATGGGCAGATAACGTTCGGGGAATTCCCACACCACCACTTGCGGTGCGGCGTTCTTGAAGGCATCGCTTTGCAGGTACTTGAGCATTGGCAGCAATGGGCCGTGGCCGTCTTCGGCGTAGTTGGCGACGTCGCTGCGCAGGGCTTGCTGCAATGCGCCAAGGAAGTTCCAGTGCGGGTTGGCGCTGTAGCTGGTACCCACCAGTGCGACCGGGATCTCGTTGTCGGCGAACAGTGCGTCGTCGCCTTCACCCTCGGCTTGCGCCGGTCGGGTGCTGCGTTGTTGCAGGTTGTCCGGGGCCGGCAGCAGGTTGCTGAACAGCGGGTCGAGTGGCAGGAAGTTGGTCAGGTCGCCTTTGTAGGGCGCGGTGCTGCCGGCTTCGGTGACGTAGGTTTGCGGGTCACCGTTGAGCAGGTTCTGCCGGCTTACCGCCTCGGCCAGCGCCTGGGCGGCGACTTCGGCGCCCATCGGTGTCCAGTGGGTGTCGGTGCGCAGGAATACCTGGCCACGCGCCTTGGCTTGTTCCATGGCCGCTTGCAGGTCCGGGGCGAACACGTTGGCCTGGCGCACCTGGGCATGGAACCGGTTGTACAGGTCATCGTGCAGGCTGGCCGGCTGCTCCTTGCCCAGGTATTCCGAATAGAGGCGCGCCTTGGCCGGGATGATCGCCAGCACCAGCTGGCTGCCGTGCTGCTGCAAGGTGTCGCGCACGCCACGGATCAGCGCCAGGTTTTCCTGCATCAGTTGCTCGGCGCCGGCAGTGGGCTTGAACTCTTCGTCGCTGAACAGCCACTGGTCGCGGCCCAGCACCACACCGGGGCGGCCTTCGTTGAACAGTTTGAAGTCCATGGCCGCCCAAAGGTTGGTGCCCAGGCGCTTGATCGGGAACTCGGCGTCGTAGTGGGTCTCGGCGGCCTTGGCCAGCTTGCCGTTGAGCAGGGTCATCTGCTCGGTGCGCTGAAAGCTTTGCAGGCCACCGGTGGACCATACGCCCATGCCCACCAGCAGGCCGAGGAACGACAGGGAGTAAGTGATGCGTAATGTGCGGTTCATGTCATCGGCCTCAGAACTGGAAGTACAGGAACGGCGAGTAGCTCTGCGCCGAAAGCTTGAGGATCGAGGCCACGAACAGCAGCAGCACCAGGGCGCGGGTCATCACCCGGGTCCAGTCCAGGCCGATCGAGCCGTCAGCGTTGACCTGCACCGGGGTCGCCTTGGGCGTCGGCTTGGCGTTGCGGTAGAAGTCGCGCAGGCCGAAGTACGCCAACGTGATGTAGGCAATGATCAGGGTTGCGACTTGCAGGCCGGTGAGGTTGGCGCGGTTGAGCTCCGACAGCTGCCAGTCGCCGAAGCTGAACATGGCGCCATACATGCGGCCGGCCACGTGCAGGTTCTCGGCGCGGAAGATCACCCAGCCGACCACCACCAGCAGGAAGGTGAAGGCCCATTTGACCGGGTTGAAGCGCTGCGGGTTGGTGTCCAGGCCCAGCGCACGTTCGATGGCCAGCCACATGCCGTGCCAGGCGCCCCAGATGATGTAGGTGAAGTTGGCACCGTGCCACAGGCCGCCCAGCAGCATGGTCAGGAACAGGTTGCGGTAGGTGTTGAAGGTGCCTTTGCGGTTACCGCCCAGGGTGATGTACAGGTAGTCGCGCAGCCAGGTCGACAGGCTGATGTGCCAGCGCCGCCAGAACTCGGTGATCGACTGGCTGATGTACGGCTGCTTGAAGTTCTCCATGAAGCGGAAGCCCATCATCAGGCCCAGGCCGATGGCCATGTCGCTGTAGCCGCTGAAGTCGAAGTACAGCTGCGCGGTGTAGGCCAGCGCGCCCAGCCAGGCGTCACCCGTGGTCGGGTTTTGCAGGGCGAAGCAGTGGTCGGCGACCACCGCCAGGGTGTCGGCGATGAACACTTTCTTGATGAAGCCCTGCATGAAGCGGGTGCAGCCTTCGGAGAACTTGTCCAGCGTGTGCGTGCGGTTGTTGAACTGGTCGACCAGGTCCTTGAAGCGCAGCACGGGGCCGGCGATCAGGTGCGGGAAGATCGCCACGAACGCTGCGAAGTCGATCAGGTTGCGGGTAGCCGGGGTGTCGCCGCGGTACACGTCGATGATGTAGCTGATCGACTCGAAGATGTAGAACGAGATACCGATCGGCAGCAGCACGTGGGTGAGGATGAACGGCTCCAGGCCAAACGAGGCGACGATCGCGTTCAGGCTGTCGACGCCGAAGTTGGCGTACTTGAAGTAACCAAGGATGGCCAGGTCGACGCCCACACCGAGCAGCAGCCAGCGCTGGGCGGGTTTGGTGCGCACGCCGGCGGCACCCACTTTCAGGCCGATCCAGTAGTTCCACAGGGTGACCCCGGCGAACAGGGCCAGGAAGTCCACCCGCCACCAGGCATAGAAGATGTAGCTGGCGACCAGCAGCAGCAGGTTGCGATAGCGTTGCCCGCTCAAGTAGTACAGGCCGAGGAAGATCGGCAAGAACAGGAACAGGAACACGTTGGACGAGAAGACCATCCCGGTTCTCCTAATTTGTTCACAGCATCCAGGGCAAAGCGCCCCCCAAACCCCCCACTGAAAAAGTGAGGGAAGCCTTGGCCCCTGTGGGAGCGGGCGTGCCCGCGAACAAGGGCGAAGCCCTTGCCATGCACCGCGGTGCCTTCTTCGCGGGCATGCCCGCTCCCACAGGTTCCGACCCCACTAGGGGTTCAATTCATTTCTTGCTCTCTGCGTTCGGGTCGTAGACCCGGGTCAGGTCGCCGCCAAGCCGGAAGCTGTTGAACGGCTGCATGTGCTGCTTGCGATCGAGCGTGTCACCGACGCAGTGATAAAGCGCGCACCAGGGTTCGAGCCAGGAGTACTTGCTGTCGACCTTGAGGTCGGTCATGTCCTGTTTCTCACCAGCGCGCGCTTTGAAGTGGCTAGGGTCGCGAGCGCCGGCCAGTACCCCTTCGCCCAGGCGCTGCAGGGCGAAGTTGTTTTCGCTGCGCAGGTCGACGTTGTTGGCCTGGGCGAAGCTGGCAATCATCGCCAGCGGCGGCAGGGCGTAGTTGTGGTACGCCAGCGCGCGCTGCTTGCGCTTGATTTCGTTTGGCAAGAAACCCTGGTCATCGATCTGGTTGGCGCCCACCTTGTATTCCTTCACGGCCCAGTCGAACAGGTCGCGACGGTCGGTGGCGACGGCGGTAGCCATGACCGACCAGGCGGCCCAGTAGCTGTGGTTGTTGATCTTCTCCAGCGGCAGATCGCCCCAGTCGCGCACGGTCTGTTCGGCCAGGCGGGCGAACCATTTTTCGATCAGCTCGGCCTCGGTGCGGTGCGCGGCCAGTGGCTGCGAGTTGGAGAACTTCAGGCGCAGCCACGAACCGCTCATGCTGCCCAGCGCCCATTTGCGCATCGACTTGCCGGTGTGGTTGTAGTCGGTGGACAGCAACGCATCGGCGCGCGCCCAGTCGCCCAGCCACGCCAGGGTGCAGTCGAGCTGCGCCGGGCGGCCGTCGCGCATGTACTGGCCAACCATCTTGCTCACGCCTTTCTCAAGGGTGGTGATGTCTTCGGTCGACTTGCGGAAGGCCTTTTCCGAGGCCGCGTTGAGCGTTGCCCGTGCCTTGTCCGAGCCTTCGTACTTGCTGCGGAACTGCAGCGCGCCGGTGTACGGCTTGGGCGCCGCTTCACAGCGGAAGTTGCCGTCGCCGGTCTTGAGCTTTTCGATCCCCTCGTAGTAACCCTGGGGCGGTATCAGCGCGGCGTGCGCAGCACTGCCAAACAGGGCCAGAGCGAGCAGGGCGGGGCGAAAGATGTGCTTCAGATGGGTCATGGGTCGCCTCACTGGCCGGCCTGCGCGGTTTGCGCGGGCACGGCGAAGTTGTTGCGTTTGCAGAGCTTGGCCTCGACCTTCTGGGTGCCGTTCTCCGGCCCCTGTACCTCGAACGCCAGCAGGCTCTGGCTGGCCCAGTCTTCGTCTTCGCGCATCTGGAAGACAAAGCGGCCATCAGTGTCGGAGGTTTCCGGTTTTTCCAGCTTGATGTCTTCGTGGCGGCCGTTGAGGTACCACAGGGTGGCTTGCAACACCTTCACCGACGGGTCTTCGAACTTCACGTCCATCTGCAGGTTGCGGTTGATCAGGTCTTTGATCACGCCGCCCTTGCCGTTGACCATCAGCTCGTTCTTGCCGGGCTTGAGGGTGGTGCTGGCGCTCATCAGGGCCGGGCGGTCGTCGCAGCCGTCATCCAGCAGGCCAAGGATTTGCCGCCAGATGGTTTCCTGGTCCAGGCGGTACAGCGGGGAGAATTCCCACACCAGGATCTTCGGCGGGTTCTTCTGGAATTCCTCGCTGCCCAGGTACTGGATCATCGAGCCTTCCAGGCCACCGCCCGGGAAGGCGACGTTGAGCACGTCGGCGCCGATGTATTGCTCGAGGAAGCCCGAGAAGTTGTAGTTCTTGCCACTGTGGCTGGTGCCGACCAGGGTGATCTGCGCGTTGCCGCCGTCACCGAACAGGTCGTCGCCGCCGCTGGAGCCTTTCGGCTCGGTGGCGAACTGGTCCATGTACTGCACCGCGTAGCTGGTGCCACACAGTTGGCCGGCAACGTTGTGCAGGGTGCCGGTCTTGCCCATGCGCCCGGATTTCTTCGTTTCGAATTCCTTGCGCGGGATGCCTTCGAAGGCCGGCATCTTGTGCACGGTGTCGGCCACGATTTTGGCAGCGCGCTCGGCGCCATACGGCGTCCAGTGCTGGTCGCCACGGAAGTAGAAGTCCTTGCCCTGGTCGGCGGCGGCCAGTTGTTCGTTGGTCAGCGGCGACAGGTCGGGCACGTTGTAGCCCATGCTGGCGAAGCGCTTGAGCATGGCCTGGTAGTTGCCCAGGGCCTTCTGGTAGTCGAAGGCGGCTTTCTCGGCCGGGTTGAGCATGTTGCGGTTCACCAGGCCACGGGTCGGCTGGTACACCACCACCAGTTCCACACCACGCTTCTTGAACGCGTCGTGCACTTGCTGCAGGCGCTTGTAGCCTGCCGGGGTGGTGTTGAACTCGGTGCGCAGGTCTTCGCGGGTACGGAACAGCCAGTCACCGTGGGCCTGTACCAGCGTGGTGAAGTTCTGCTGGTAACGGGTGGTGTAGCGGCTGGCGTCGTGCGCTTCGGGGCACAGCTGGCAGCAAGGCTCGGCGCTGAAGGTGGGTGCCTTCACTTCGTCGGCGCGCACGCCTTGGCTGATCGCCAGAAGGGCGGCGGACAGGCCCAGCAGTTTCATCAGGTGTGGGGTCATGGTCTGGGCTTCCTTAATCGATCATTTCGGTCTGGCGTTCGACCGGGTCGATCAGCACAGCCTTTTGCTGGCGCACCAGCAGGTCGAGGATTTCGTCCTGGCGCTCGCCGAGGATGCCGTTAAGGCTGATACCGCTGGCCTTGCGCGGGGCGAGCATCGACACCTTGTACAACTCGACCGACAGCGGCGAGTCGATCGACAGTGGGCCGGACCCGTTGGCCGCCAGCTCGCCACCCACCACGATCAGCGACACCTTGGTGTCGAACGGGTCGAGGGCGATGTCGCGGTCGGTGTCGGACAGGTCCTTGATGTGGCCGTACACGCCCACCAGGCCGTTGGCCATGGCGACGTTTTCGTACAGGCGGATGTTCACGCTGTTACGCACGCGGATGCCGTGGCGGCGGTTGTTGATCAGCTTGTTGCCCCAGATCAGGTTGTCGCCGCTTTCGTACAGGGTGATGCCGTCGGTGTGGTTGCGGTAGATCTGGTTGTAGGCGATCAGGTTGTTGACGCTGTTACGGTCGATCACCACGCCCGAGAGTTTGTTGTCGTAGCTCTTGTTGTTGATGATCCAGCTGTCGTTCACCTCACGCGAAACGATGATGCCGTGCTTCTTCTTGGTGCCGTACACCGTGTTGCCGGCGATGATCAGGCGGTGCGAACGGTCGTGCGGGTCGATGCCGTAGACGATGTTGTCGCGGTAGGTGCTGTCCTTGACCACGAAGTCCTGGGTCTCGTAGCAGTAGAAGCCGTACCACATGTCGCTGAATTCCGAGCCGATGATCCAGCCCGTGGGTTCGGCACGGCCCATGCGCTTGGCCATGTTCGGCGTGTACTGCGAAATGCTCACGCCATACGACTTGGACTTGGCGTAGCCGAAGCTGGCCATCTTGGTGTTGACGATGTAGGTCTCGGTACCGCCCCACGACAGCAGGAACGGGCGGAATTCCTTGGGCGAGCGGAAGGTCGCCGGGCCGTTGTCTTTTTCGCGCCAGCCGGTCACCTGGGTGTCGGTGACGAACAGCTTGCCGTCATTGACCAGGAACGAACCGCCCTCCTGGGACAGGCGCAGTTGTTTGACCTTGCCGTCGATCTCGAGGATGCCCTTTTGCCCGACCACGATCGGCAGGCGTGCCAGGTACACCCCTGGCTCGACCTCGCTGAGGTACTGCTTGGGTACCTTCTTGCTCAACTCGACAAGGTCGACATGGCCGTCATCGACGAAGATCGCCTGCGGGATGCCGTGCTGGCGCTGCACCCACTCGGCTGCCTTGTTGTCGCCGCCGACGAACTCCTTGAGGGTGTCCTCCTGGAACATGCGGCGCAGGCTGACCTTGCCTTTGTGGCGGCGGTCGATCTTCTTCTGCACCGCTTCGGCGGTGAAGCCGGTCAGGTCGGGCAGCTTTGGCGGGTCCATCTGCAGCGGCTCGATCGGTGCGCTGGCCACGGTGTAGGTCTTGGCCTGCTGCAGCTCCTTGGCGATCACCTTGGGTTCTGCGGCAGCGACCAGGCCGCTGGCCAGCAGCAAGGCGCTGGCCAACAGGCTGTGACGTAAGTGCGGGTGAAGGTTCATAACGGTCAGTCCCCTACCGGCCTCAGAAGCGCCAGATCACATCGACGAAGGCGCGGTGCACGTACGAGTCCGCTTCCTTGCCGTAGGCGTCGCCCGGCTTGAACACACCGGCACGCAGGCGCACCAGGGCGGACGGTTCGTCGATGGCCTGGCTCATCGAAGCGGGCAGCAGGCCTTGCTTGAAGTACTTGGTCACGACCACGTCCATCTCTTGGCCAAGGTCTTTTTCGCCATCGACCAGCGGGCGGTTCACGCCGTTGTCGTTGACCACCGCGTTGATGCCGCTGGAACCGATGTTCTGGTTGCCGTCGACACGCCAGAACTTGTGGTAGATCAGGCTGGCGTCGTAGTCGTCGCGCAGCTGCCAGGAGGCGAACAAGGTGGCGGCCTGCAAGTTGCCCAGCTCGCCGCGGAAGGCTTCGCCGAAGCGGTGCACGCGCGAGCGGGTGCCGGTGAAGTTGGAGCGGTTGCTCTCAAGGCCGGTCTGTTCGAAGTTGTTCGAGCCGTCGTCGCCACCGCCGCCGCTGCCTCGGGCGTAGGCCGCACCGACCTGCCATTGCGGGTCCAGGCGCAGGCGGATGCCGAGGTCGGTGGCCCAGGCGTTGACGTCGCCGCTCTGCTTGCCGGTGGCAACCTGCTCGTCGCCTACGGCCTGGCTGCTGAGGGTGTCGCGGTCACCGGTCAGCCAGGTGACGCTGCCCCAGTAGTTGACGGTGTGGTCGTTGCGCCAGTTGTAGGCGTCGCTGTTGGCTTCAAGGCCCAGCCAGGTGAGGTCGCCGGTGCGGGTCTTGTCCAGCGCATCGACGGTTTCGCCCGGGTTCTTCAGGCTGCCGCTGTCATGGGTGTGGTGGGCGCGTACGCCTACCCAGTGGCCAGGGGTCCACTGCGTGGCGACGTTGCCGTAGATGTGCGTGCGGTCCTTGTCTTCCGGGGCCAGTTCGGTGAGGTCGGTGCGGTACTCGCTGAAGCGCTGGGCCACGCCCAGGTCGGCCTTGAGCAGGGTGGTGTCGAAGGTCCAGTTCAGCGCTTCGATGTTGGTGTCGCGCCACATGCCGTCATCGCTGCGCAGGCGTTGCCGACCCAGGCGCAGTTGCTCGCCCGGGTAGGCGGTGAGGCCGCTGTAGCCGACCCAGAACTCGCGCATGGCCAGGTAGCTTTTGTCCGGTTGGCGGCTGTCGTCACCGGTTTCGGTGCTGGTGCCGTCGTCGTTCTGGCGCAGGGTGTCGGTTTCGATGGTGTCGGTGGCGGCGACTGCCTGGCCCATGGCATAGGCGCTCCAGTTACCGCGCTCGCCGTACACCCAGGGGCGCAGGTCCAGGCCCAGGCCGTTGACGTCGCCGCCAGGGCGGGTGCCCAGGTCACGGTCGTCTTCCGACTGGCCGGTGATTTTCACGTCCAGGCCGAAGTTTTTCTCGGCGGTCATTTCCGCCAGGGTCGGGCAGGACCACAGCAGGGCGAAGCTCAGGCCGATGCCAGCTTTCACGAAGGGATTAAGCGTCATAGCGAGTCCTCACCGTCTACTTCTTTTTCGTCGTCTTGCAGGGCTTCGATGGCCAGGGTGCTGTTGGCCCCCTGCGCGATGCTGCCGCGTGCCTGCTTCTCTTGCGCCAGCAGTTGCTGGGCCTGGCTGCGTTGATCAGGCGTGAGTTGCTGGTCGAGTTGCTGCAGCAGCTCAGCCGATTGCGGCGTCGGGTTGACCTGCGACAGCTGGGCGAACACCCAGGCGTTGCCTGGTTGCGGGCGGATGCCGTGGCCTTCACTGAACAGCTGGGCCAGGGCATAGTCGGCGCTGTTCTGCCCGCCACGGGCGGCGGTCAGCAGGTTGTCGACGGCCTTCTGCGGCTCGACATTGCCCAGGTAGCCGCGGCGGTACAGCTGGCCCAGGTAGTAATGGGCGCTGATTTCACCGGCGTCGGCGGCGGCTTGCAGGTGCTGCTCGGCTTTCTTGGCGTCGGCCGGCAGGGTCTTGCCCTCGTAGTACAGGCGGCCCAGCAACAGTTCGGCGCGTGGCTGTTCGGCCTCGCGGCCCTTGTCGATGTAGGCCAGCAACTGGTCGGTGTCGCCCAGTTCGGGGAAGTCGTACAGCAGTTGCGCCAGGCTGACCCAGGATGCCGGGTTGGCCGGGGCCACCTGTTCCAGCAGGTCCTTGGCGGTTTTCTCGTCGGTCTGGCCCAGGCTGCGGTCGGCCAGTACACGGGCAACGCTGTCGACCCGGGTAGCCGGTACGGCGCCACGGGCGTAGGCAGATTTCAGTTGGGCGAGCAGGGCGGCTTGCTGGTCGGCCTGGCCACGCTTCTGGTACACGGTGGCCAGTTCGACGTAGCAGATGTCGGTGGTGTTCAGCGCGGCCTTGCAGATCTTCTCAACGTCGCCCAGGTGCTGGTCGTAGGTGCCCTGGGTGCGGTACAGCAGCACCTGGGCCAGGCCCGCTTCCGGGTTGCCGGCCGCGCGCCACTGGTCGATCTGCTGCTGCGCGTTGACCTTGGGGAAGCTCTGCGGGTAGCTGAGGTAGAGCATTGCCAGCGGAATCAGGGTGTTGCTTTCGCCCTGTTTCGCGGCCTGCTTGAGCAGGGTTTCGGCTTCCTCGCGTTCGGCCTGGGTGCTGTCGGGCTTGGCCACCAGCAGGCGGCCAAGGCGCGCCTGGGCACGTGGCGAGGTGGCGGCCGCGGCGCGGTAGGTGGCCTCGGCTTCCTTGATTTGCGACGGGTCGCGGGTGGCCACCTTGATGTCCGCCAGGCCCACTTGCGCTTCGCTGTAGCCCAGGTCGGCCAGGGCCTTGTAGTTGCGCTCGGCCAATGCCGTGTCGCCGCGCTTCAGGGCCTCGTTGGCCAGGCGCTGGTCAGGCAGGCCTGCACAGCCGGCCAGGGTGATGGCCAGGGCGAGCGTGCACCATGCGAATGGGCGAGCGCTGTGCGCTCGATCGCGACGCAAGGCCGCTCCTACAGGTTTAGTGCCAGGCGACAGATGGTGGAGCGACTCGGGCTCTGTAGGAGCGGCCTTGTGTCGCGATCGAGCGCGCAGCGCTCGCAACGGCGGCATGCTAGTCATCGCAAGTTCCTCTTACAGCCCGCGGGCCACGGCTTTGTCGATCAGCCAGTTCATAGACGGGCCACGGTCGCTGTTGACCGCTGCCGGGCGGCCGGCCAGTTCGGCGGGCATGCCACTGTCGGGCTTGATCTGCACGCGGATGTCGGAGGACAGGTCTTCGCTGTTGAGGCTGGTGCTGCTGACGATCTGGCCGGTGCGCACTTCGTCTTCGCCGGCAACCTGGAAGTTGACCCGGGTACCTGGCTTGACCTCATCGAACTGGCGGTAGCTGAAGCGGGCCTCGACCATCGGCGTGGTGGTGCGCGGGATCAGCTGGAAGATCGCCTGGCCCTTGGCTGCGTACTGGCCATCGTCCACCAGCTGGCGGGCGACCACGCAATCGCAGGGGCTGGTGAGGGTGCCGGACAGCTGCTTGCCGAACAGTTCCTCGATCTTCGCCGGCTCCAGCTGCGCGTCGTCCAGGTTGCCCTTGAGCATGTCCAGCATGCTGGTGGTGAAGCTGGCCAGTGGTGCGCCCTTGGCGATCTGCCCGCCGCTTTCGACCAGGCTGCTCACGGTGCCGTCGCGCGGCATGGTGACCGTGGTGGTCGGTACCGCGACCACACCGGCTTCGGCATGGCTGACGAAGTACATGCCATACAGCGATTTGGCGACGAAGCCGAACGCCGCGACGCCAACCACGAACACGCCGAGGGTGACGGTGACGGCCTTGAGCCGGCCGAAGGCGCTCAGGCCCGAACCACCGTCCTTCTGTTTGCGTGCCTTGGTGAAGTTGTCGCGCTGCAGGGTGCTGAGCACATCGCCGATGCTGATCAGCTCACCCGACAGGTGGCTGGTGATGATGTGCCGCAGGGTGGCGATGTCGCGTGGTTCAAGGTTCTGGAACTGCGCACCGGTACGGCCGCTGCTCGGGTTGTACGAGCGCACCTGGAACTCGATGTCGATCGACAGGCCCAGGTTGTCGACCACGAACTGCAGGCGCCCGCGCAGTACATCGCCCACTGACAGTGGCTGTTTGGTCTGGAAGCTCAGGCCACCGGCAGAAAGGTCGTCGACCTTCACTTCGTGGGTTTGGCGCTGGGCGTCCAGGAAACGCAGCTTGGCGGGAATGCGCACCCGAGCGTGTTGGCGCTGGGCTTCGGACTCATGCACGACATTGACGTTCACGGCGGTATTCATGGTGGTTTGTTCCTGTTAGATCCGATCCGGGTTGGGCTCACACGACCATGAACAGCACAGCAACGAAGATGCTGGCAGCCGAGAAGGTCATGGTCCGCGAGGACCAGGTGTTGAACCATTGTTGAAAGCTGGCGAGGTCACGCTTGAGGGCAGTGGGCTGACGCGTCCACGACTGCTTGTCGAGGCGGAAGAACACGTAGATCTTCATCAGCGCGCCGATGATCTGGTTGTAATAGAGAATCAGCGGGTAGGCGGGGCCTACGTTGTGGCCGGAGCACAGCAGCATGATGGTGAGGATCAGGCGGGTGATGCCGATCCACAGCAGGTACACCAGCAGGAAGGCCAGGCCGAACTTGAGGCTGGCGATCACCGCCACGGTCAGCCCCAGCAGGCTGGTCCACATCGACACGCGCTGGTCGAACAGCACGATGCTGGTGAACAGCCCCAGACGCCCCAGGCCCAGGCCCAGCGCACGGGAGTTCTGCCGCAGGTTGTTGCCGTACCAGCGGTACATCAGCTTTCGGCTGGCCTTGAAAAAGCTTTTCTCTGGCGGGTGCTCGACCGTGTTGATGGCGGCGTCCGGCACGTAGAAGGTGTCGTAACCCAGGCGCATCAGGCTGAACCAGCTGGACTTGTCGTCACCGGTAAGGAACTTGAAGCGGCCCAGGCGCCAGTGCATCAGCGAGTCGCTTTCGACGTCGGCGATGAACTCGGGGTTGGTCACCACGCTGGCGCGGAACATCGACATGCGCCCGGTCATGGTCAGCACGCGCTTGGACAGGGCCATCGAGCACATGTTGATATGGCGCTGGGCGAAGCGCAGCTTGTGCCACTCGCTCATGATGTAGCCGCCACGTACTTCGCAGAACTCGTTGGTGGTCAGGCCACCGACGTTGGGGAACAGCTTGAACCACGGCACGGTCTTGCGGACCACGCCATCGGCCAGCACGGTGTCGCCGTCGATCACTGCCACTACGGCGTTCTCGTCGGGCAGCATCCGCGAAATGGCACGGAAGCCGTAGGCCAGGCCATCGCGCTTGCCGGTACCGGCAATGCGCACGATGTCCAGCTTCACATGGGCCGGCGGGTTGTACTTGGCCCACAGGCTCTTCACCAGCAGTTCATCCGACATTTCCACCAGCGAGCAGACCACGGTGGTGGGGAAGCCGCAGTTGATCGCCTCGTGGATCACCGAGCTGTACACCTGGGCAGTGGTCAGCGCCTCGATACGGAAGCTGGTGACCATCAGGTAAACGTGAGACGGGTCGGCAGCATTGCCCATTTTCTGCACCTTGCGGCGCAGGTACGGGTACACGCCGTAGAGGAAGATCATGCCGCGGATGAAATGGGTGGCGCCCATGGAATAGCGCCAGATGCCGACTGCGCCGACCAGGAAGATGAAGTGCTTCGATTGCGAGTCGAAGATATCGGCTGGCAGGGCCAGGGCGATCAGCATGAGCAGGCTCATGTAGAGCAGCCACCCGGCGCACTGCAACAGCACGGTCTGGAGCCTTTGCATGTTCAGCATCCGTCGAGAATTCGGGAAAGGGTGGGCAGCGCAAGTGGGGAGGCTTGCGCTGCCCGGCCAGGCACTTACCAGCAGATGCCTTCAGTGCGGCTGGTGGTGCAGGTCGGCTTGCTCATGAAGCCGACCAGGTCGATCACCTGCTTGCCGGCTGGCGCTTGCTGGGCCAGCGCACGGAACTGCTCGTCACGGTTGCCGAGGACGATGATGTCGGCGTTGTCGATCACCTGCTGGAAGTCCGCATTGAGCAGCGACGACACGTGCGGGATCTTCGACTCGATGTAGTCCTTGTTGGCGCCGTGTACACGGGCGTACTGAACGTTCTCGTCGTAGATGTCCAGCTGGTAGCCCTTGCCGATCAGGCGCTCGGCCAGCTCTACCAGGGGGCTTTCGCGCAGGTCGTCGGTGCCGGCCTTGAAGCTCAGGCCCAGCAGGGCGACCTTGCGCTTGTCGTGGGCTTCGATCAGCTCGAAGGCGTTTTGCACCTGCGATTCATTGCTGCGCATCAGCGAGTCGAGCAGCGGTGCACGCACGTCGAGGCTGGCGGCGCGGTAGGTGAGGGCGCGCACGTCCTTGGGCAGGCACGAACCGCCGAAGGCGAAGCCAGGGCGCATGTAGTACTGGGACAGGTTCAGCACCGTGTCCTGGCAGACCACGTCCATCACTTCACGACCATCAACACCTACCGCCTTGGCGATGTTGCCGATTTCGTTGGCGAAGGTGACCTTGGTGGCGTGCCACACGTTGCAGGTGTACTTGATCATCTCGGCCACTTCGATCGGCTTACGGATGACCGGGGCGTCGAGTTCTTCGTACAGGGCTTGCAGGATGTCGCCGCTGGCAGTGTCCAGTTCGCCGATGACGGTCATCGGTGGCTGGTCGTAGTCCTTGATCGCGGTGCTTTCACGCAGGAATTCCGGGTTGACCGCGACACCGAAGTCGACGCCGGCTTTTTTGCCCGAGCAGTCTTCGAGGATCGGGATGACCACGTTCTTGACGGTGCCCGGCAGCACGGTGCTGCGCACCACGATGGTGTGACGGCGGGTGGTGTCACGCAGTACGTAGCCGATTTCACGGCACACCGACTCGATGTACTCCAGGCCCAGGTCGCCGTTCTTCTTGCTGGGCGTACCCACGCAGATCATCGACACGTCGCTGGCACGGATGGCTTCGGCGAAGTCGGTCGTGCCGCGCAGGCGGCCATTGGCGATGCCCTGTTGCAGCAGTGCTTCCAGGCCAGGTTCGACGATGGGCGACTTGCCCTGGTTGATCAGGTCGATCTTGGTGCTGGACACGTCCACACCGATCACTTCATGGCCACGCGCCGTCAGGCAGCCTGCACAGACTGCACCTACATAACCCAAACCAAAGATGCTGATACGCATCGCTATCACCTCATGTGTTTATCACGCCGGCGCCTTCTGGAAGACCCGGCTGGGTTGATTAACAACAGTTTTTGGGCGCACGGATCCATGGCGAGTGCACACTTCGCCGAGCGCAGACCAAATAAATGTGGAACGCAGAAAGTTATGCGCTCAAAGTTGGCAGTAAAAAGCCATCCATTAAAAAACGTGCCTTGAAATGCAGCCGTCTTTATTGCAATGCGCTACTTGGCGCATTGCTGTGCTTGTTTTTTCAAGTGGAAAAATCCTTTGAAATCAACCACTAGGACGAATTGTAAAGGGCGCGTCTCTCCTGCGTGGACAGGGGTTTCGGGGGTTCCCGCCATACCTGTCGAAGTTATCAAGGCGGTAGTAGATACCTGCCCCTTGTCATCTGTAAGTCATCTCTCACAGCCCGTGGGCAGGAAATTCGTTACGGCACTATGAGCGATCCGCCGCAGTAGAAGTTCCTGAGTGGGTTTGGTCAGGATGAAAGTTTTCTAAATATTTATTCAGTTGTGGGCAGTTTCAATTTGATGGCACTCGGGTGTTTCACCCCCGTGTATCAAGGGTGAGACTGTTACGAGATGTTTTTATGCCAGCATCGGAAAATTTTTTTCAAAAAACGTCAAAAAAGGTATGAGCGGTCTTATGGCGTTTGGCGATAAAGGTAGGCGTGGTGGGTTTTTGGCGTCAAAAAAAGATCTTTCTTGGAGGTGGTTGGCAGATCATTCGAGTGGAGCGGAGGGGGCAGGTGGGGTATGCCTTGAGAGGGGCTTTGCCTGTGAGATCGAGCGCCGCCCGCGCGGCGCTTCGCAGCACAAGGCTGCTCCTACATGCCTTTTTTGTTCCATTAGATATCGAAGGGGACGCCGTTGTTCTTCATCGATCTTCAGCTATGCACCAGGGGCGCGCGCCCAAGGTGCAGGAGTAACTGGCCCGAAACAGATGTAGGAGCAGCCTTGTGCTGCGAAGCGCCGCGCGGGCGGCGCTCGATCTCACAGGCGCTGCAACGCTTGCGGCGAGCACCTGTCAGCCCAACGCATCAACCCCAGCTCGGCATCATCCAGCAGCGCTTTGGATGCGTAGGAAGAGTCTGGAATTATTGTAGGTTGCTGGGGTATGTCTTGCGAGGGCATCAGGGCTGAAAGGTGATCGGCCCAGCATATTCAGCGCCTGTGAGATCGAGCGCCGCCCGCGCGGCGCTTCGCGGGGCAAGCCCGCTCCCACATTTGTTCCATTCGATATCGAAGGGGACGCCGTTGTTCTTCATCGATCTTCAGCTATGCATCAGGGGGTGCGCGCCCAAGGTGCAGGAGTAACTGGCCCGAAACAGATGTGGGAGCGGGCTTGCCCCGCGAAGCGCCGCGCGGGCGGCGCTCGATCTTGAGAGCAAAGCGAATGCCGGATCAATCGCCAGGATGATCCCGCAAAAACACCAAATGATCAGCCTTGGACTGCTCGGCACTGTAGTAGTAGCCCTGCACGTCGAACTGCTTGAGCTGCTCCGGGTCGCTGATGCGCTGCTGGATGACGAAGCGGCTCATCATGCCGCGGGCTTTCTTGGCGTAGAAGCTGATGATCTTGTACTGGCCGTTCTTCAGGTCCTTGAAGTCGACATTGATCACCCGGGCCTTCAGCGCGCTGCGTTTCACGGCACTGAAGTACTCGTTGCTGGCCAGGTTCAGCAGCACGTCATCGCCTTGTTCGGCCAGGGCCTGGTTCAGCCATTCGCTGATGCGTGTACCCCAGAAGGCATACAGGTCCTTGCCGCGGGCGTTGGGCAGCTTGGTGCCCATTTCCAGGCGGTAGGGCTGCATCAGGTCGAGCGGGCGCAGCAGGCCGTACAGGCCCGAAAGCATGCGCAGGTGGTCTTGCGCGTAGCTGAAGTCGTCCTCGCCCAGGCTTTCGGCGTCGAGGCCGGTGTACACGTCACCCTTGAACGCCAGCAGGGCCTGCTTGGCATTGGCGGGGGTGAAGTCTGGGGTCCAGCTGCCGAAGCGGGCGGCGTTCAGGCCGGCGAGCTTGTCGGACAGGTGCATCAGTTCGCTGATCTGCGCCGGCGACAGTTCGCGCAGCTGCTGGATCAGTTCCTGGGAGTCGTCCAGGTACTGGGGCAGGGTGAAACGCTCGGTCACAGGTTTGGTGTCGTAGTCGAGGGTCTTGGCGGGGGAAATCACCGTCAGCATCGGGTCGGCTCCTGGCATCGTTGGCCACAGATTCTACGGGCTGGGCGGTGCAAGTCCAAACTATGGCGACGATAGTCACAGACCATGGCCGGTGCAGGCGCTATAGTTCGCGTTTTGCCGTTACGGAGCCTTCCACCGTGCGCATCGTGTTTACCTTGCTGGCCGCTCTGCTGAGCCTGGCCGTGCAAGCCGCCCCATTACCCCAGGTAAGCCTGGACCGCAGCCTGTGGCCGGAACAACTGAGCAGCCCGGCGTTGTTCGATGTGGCCTCGCGGGCCGAGATCCTCTCGTTTGCTCAGGTGCTGCATGAAAGCGAGTTGCTCGACGACGCAGCGCTGGCGGCACGGCTGGAGTTGCGGCAGATCAACCTGCAGAAGGTACGCCTTGTGCGTGCGCGCATGTGGCAGCGGCTGTGGCAAGGGTATGAACAGGCGCAGCGCAGCTGCGAGCAGGATGCCTCATTCTGCTATCCGGTGACATCGATGGCAGGTCTGCGCACCCAAGCCGCAACGTTCGCTGCCGATGTCGGCACGTTCTATACAAGCTGGATTGAACCGAGCCATCAGTTTCATGTGCGTTATCTGGACGAGCAACTGCGCAAGGCGGCACTGCTGCCGCAGACCAGCAGCGAGGTGGAGCGGCTGTCTGCGCGGGAACGCAATGGCGATGAACTGAACGACCGCATGTTCCTGCTGACCTTCGTCGGCGGGCCTGGACCAGATGGCGGCAACACCGACCTGCTTGCCGACTACCTGCGCCGACAGAAGCTTGAAGGTACGTTCTTCGTGTTGGGCAACCGCTTGCAGCAGCGCCGTGACGCCGGGGCGGCGAATGCCTTGCGTCAGCTCTACCGCGGGCAGTGTGTGGGCATTCAAGGTTGGGAATATCGTTCACATGCCCAGTGGACGGAGTGGCAGGACTCATTGCGGCGCAGCCAGGCACGGGTGCAGGCCGACCTGCCGGCAGCGTACGTGCCGTTGTTCCGGCCACCCTACGGGCAGCGTCGGGCCGATGGCGAGGCGTTCATGGCCAGCCAGCAACTGCGGGTGTCGTTGTGGGATATCGATGCCCTGGACGATGGCGCACTGAGCGCAGAGGCCTCTGCGCAGCGGGTGCTGACCCTGATGCTGTTGTGGCGCAAGGGCGTGATCCAGCTTCATGACAGCCTGCCCAAGGCTCAGCCCGCCGTGGAATGGTTGCTGCGCAACACGGCCCAGAGCGGCATTGGCTGGGCGGATTGCCGGGAATATGCTTATCGCGAACAGGGGGTATGACTTCTGAGCGTAGCCCCCTCTGGCTTCGCCGCCAAGGCTTCTTCATCAATCAGAAAAATAAACTTCAAAACACATAAAAATACTTTTTTCGTTCATCGTTTTTGCGGTATGAAGAAACCAGACAGCCGATTCCTGCAGCACAGGTGGCGTCATCCAGGCCCACCTAGCCAGGTTCGCTTCCCGCCCGTAACAACGCGGTGCAGGGGAGACCGGTAGTCACTCTGCGGCGCAACAGACCGCGCCGTGTGGCTTCGACATAAGGTGACCGAGTATGGATGACCAAGGACGCAACCCTTCCTCCAGCAAGCCAATCCTGTATGTGCTCGATACCAACGTCCTGATTCACGACCCCAACGCGTTACTGAACTTCGAGGAGCACCATGTCGCCATCCCGATGACGGTGCTGGAGGAACTCGACAAGCTCAAGACCGGCAAACAGACCATCGCCGCCGAATGCCGCCAGGCCATCCGCCTGATAGACCAGACGCTTGGTGACGCTTCGCCCAGCGATGTCGAGCAGGGCGTGCCTATCCAGCGCAACAAGAGCGGCCCCAAGGGCTTCCTGTCCATCCTGATGACCCCGCGCAACGAGCCGAACAAGCTGCTGCCGGAAAACCTCAACGACAACATCATCATCAACCAGCTGCTCGAAGTACGGGCGCGGCGCACCGACCTGGACGTGGTGCTGGTCACCAAAGACATCAACATGCGCCTGAAAGCGCGTGCCTGTGGCATTGCGGCCGAGGACTACAGCACCGACCAACTGGTGGATGACGTGTCCTTGCTGTCCAAGGGCTACCATTCGGTTACCGGCTCGTTCTGGGACCGCGTCAGCAAGGTCGATACCCGTCAGGAGCGCGGCCGCACCTGGCATCGGGTGCAGATGATCGACAACC
Source organism: Pseudomonas putida W15Oct28 (assembly GCF_000708715.2). Lineage (GTDB taxonomy): Bacteria > Pseudomonadota > Gammaproteobacteria > Pseudomonadales > Pseudomonadaceae > Aquipseudomonas > Aquipseudomonas putida_R. Next base: position 125,646 of record NZ_JENB01000008.1, read on the forward strand.
TGCCTGCGGTACACATCAACGAGTTCATCATCGATGAACAGGGCTTCGTCGGCTGGATCAAGGGTATCCGCAACGATGAACTGCTGCTGCTCGACCTGCACCAGGAGCCACTGCTGCACCAGGAAGCCTGGGGGCTGAAGCCACGCGACATCCACCAGAGCCTTGCGCTGTTCGCCCTGCTCGACCCGGATATCCACCTGGTCAACCTGACCGGCGCGGCCGGTTCCGGCAAGACCATCCTGGCGCTGGCCGCGGCCATCGAGCAGACCATGGTCAGCAAGCGCTACCGGCGCATCATCGCCACCCGCAGCGTGCAGGGGCTGGACCAGGAGATCGGCTTCCTGCCGGGCACCGAGGCCGAGAAGATGGAGCCTTGGCTGGGCGCCATCACCGACAACCTCGAAGCCTTGCACATGGATGACGAAAGCACCCATGGCAGCGTCGAGTACATCCTCGAGCGCGTGCCGTTGCAGTTCAAGTCGCTGAACTACATCCGAGGCCGTAGCTTCCAGCAAAGCCTGATCCTGATCGACGAGTGCCAGAACCTGACGCCGCACCAGATGAAAACCATCATCACCCGTGCCGGTTCCGGTTCCAAGGTGGTCTGCCTGGGCAACCTGGCGCAGATCGACACCCCCTACCTGTCCGCGACCAGCTCGGGCCTGACCTACCTGACCGAGCGCTTCAAGGACTTCCCCCATGGCGTGCACATCACCCTGCAGGGCGTGCCACGCTCGGTGCTGGCCGAGTACGCCGAGTCGCATCTGTAAAACGATGTGGCCGGGCAGATCACTGCCCGGCCTCTTCGCGGGCACGCCCGCTCCCACAGGTACACCACAGCATTCGAAATCTGTGAAATACCTGTGGGAGCGGGCGTGCCCGCGAAGAGGCCAGACCTGCCGACACATACCTCTGCTCAAACCTGACCCACAGGTTTACACTGGCTGTTCCCTTCACAGGAGCAGAGCAGTGCTGACACATCTTGATTCCCAGGGGCGGGCCAACATGGTCGACGTCACTGAAAAGGCCGTGACCGAGCGGGAGGCCATCGCCGAGGCGCGGGTGCGCATGTTGCCGCAGACCTTGCAGATGATCGTCGACGGCGAACATCCCAAGGGCGACGTGTTCGCCGTGGCACGCATTGCCGGGATCCAGGCGGCGAAGAAGACCAGCGACCTGATCCCGCTGTGCCACCCGCTGATGCTGACCAGCGTCAAGGTCGAACTCAGCGCCGAGGGCGAGGACGCCGTGCGTATTGTCGCCCGCTGCAAACTGGCCGGGCAGACCGGTGTCGAGATGGAAGCGCTGACCGCTGCCAGCGTTGCCGCGCTGACGATCTACGACATGTGCAAGGCCGTGGACAAGGGCATGGTCATCGAACAGGTGCGTCTGCTGGAAAAGCTCGGCGGCAAGAGTGGCCACTACAAGGTGCAGGCATGATGAAGGTCAAGGTGATGTACTTCGCCCGCTACCGCGAACGGCTAGGCGTGGATGGCGAGCGTATTGAAGGCGCGTTCACGGTGCTGGATGACGTACGCCAGGCCCTGGTGGCCAAGGGCGGGCATTATGCGGTGCTGGCCGAGCAGAACCTGATGTGCGCGCGCAACGAAGAGCTGTGCAAGCTCGATGAGCCGCTGGAAGAGGGCGACGAAGTGGCGTTCTTCCCGCCGGTGACCGGAGGCTGAACATGGCAGTGCGAGTGCAGCAAGGCGCGTTCGACCCGGGCGCCGAGGTGAATGCCATGCATGCGGCCAACGTTGGCGTGGGCGCGGTGGTCGGTTTTGTCGGCTATGTGCGGGATTTCAACGATGGGCGCGAAGTGGCGGGGATGTTCCTTGAACACTACCCGGGCATGACCGAAAAGGCCCTGGCCAAGATCGTGGTCGAGGCCGAGCAGCGCTGGCCGTTGCTCAAGGTGGAAGTGTTGCACCGCATCGGGGCGCTGGAGCCGGGCGAGCCGATCGTGTTTGTCGGTGTGGCCAGTGCTCATCGGCAGGCGGCGTTCGATGCCTGCAACTTCATCATGGACTACCTGAAGACCCGGGCGCCGTTCTGGAAGAAGGAGAATACCGAGGAAGGACCGCGGTGGGTTGAAGGCAAGCAGAGTGATCAGGATGCGGCGGGGCGCTGGTAGCCAAGGCAGTATTGGCCCCTTGTGGGAGCGGCCTTGCCGGGACGCCGGACCGGTCGGAAAGGGCCGCGAAGCGGCCCCAGGATTTTAGCGTTGATGCAAAAATTGATGGGGCCGCTTTGCGGCCTTTTCCGACCGGTCCGGCGTCCCGGCAAGGCCGCTCCCACAGGGGATGTGTAGCCCACTGAGATATCAGTGGTGTTTACGCGGCACCGGCTTCAACAGCTCATCCGGCGGCATTTCACACTTGATCTTGCGCCCCAGCAGTTCTTCGATCGCCGGCAGCTGATACGAGTCATCCTCCCCGGCAAAACTGATCGACACGCCACTGGCCCCGGCGCGGCCGGTACGGCCAATGCGGTGCACGTAGTCGTCCGGGTCTTCTGGCAGGGTGAAGTTGATCACGTGGCTGATGCCATCGATATGGATGCCACGCCCGGCCACGTCGGTGGCCACCAGCACGGTGATGCGCCCTTCGCGGAAGCTCTCCAGGGTGCGGATGCGCTTGTGCTGCGGCACGTCGCCCGACAGCTGGGCGGCATTGATGCCGTCGCGCACCAGTTTTTCCTCGATGCGACGCACTTCGTCCTTGCGGTTGGCAAACACCATCACCCGTTCCCAGTTGTTCTGGGTCACCAGGTTGTACAGCAGCTTGTACTTGTCGCTGCCAGCCACCGCATACACGTGCTGCTCGACCGTTTCGCTGGCCACGTTCTCCGGCTCGATCTCGACGATGGCCGGGTTGGTGGTCCACTGCTTGGCCAGGTTCATCACGTCTTCGGTGAAGGTGGCGGAGAACAGCAGGGTCTGGCGCTCGCTCTTCGGTGGCGTCTGGCGAATGATCTGGCGCACCTGGGGGATGAAGCCCATGTCGAGCATGCGGTCGGCTTCGTCCAGCACCATCACCTCGACCATGTCCAGGTGCACCTCGCCGCGCTGGTTGAAGTCCAGCAGGCGGCCTGGGGTAGCTACGAGGATGTCGCAGTGGCGTGCTTCAAGGGCCTTCAGCTGCTTGTCGAAGTCCATGCCGCCGACGAAGCTCATGACGTTCAGCCCGGTGTACTTGGTCAGCGCAGCGGCGTCCTTGGCGATCTGCACCACCAGCTCGCGGGTAGGCGCGATGATCAGCGCACGCGGTTCGCCCATGTAGCGTTCCTTGGGCGGTGGCGTCTGCTGCAGCTGGGAAATGATCGAGATCAAAAACGCCGCAGTCTTGCCGGTACCGGTCTGGGCCCGGCCGATGGCGTCCTGACCACGCAGGGTATAACCCAGCACCTGCGCCTGGATCGGCGTGCAGTACGGGAAGCCCAGGTCGTGGATGGCGTGCATCAGCTCGTTGGACAGCTTGAAGTCGTGGAAGCGGGTCTTGCCTTCCTGCGGCTCGACCACGAAGTCTTCCGGCTTCCACAGGCTGGCCTGCGGCTTGGGCTTGCGCTCGCGACGCGGTTTGTCCTTGGCTGCTTTGTCGGCAGGTGGCGTAGCGGTAGCGGTAGCGGGTTGTTCAGCCTCGGGGGCGGGGTTGGCACGCGGTACGGCCGGTTTTGCTGCGGGCCGGGCCTCGCTGGCGGGTGCGGGCGCAGGCGGCGTCACGCTGGCAGCAGGAGCGACGGCTTGTGGCGCGGCGTCTCCCTTGCCGAATATTTTCTTGAGTGCTTTGAGCACGGTCGTCTCATCAACTGATTAAGGAATGTACGCCGGGCAGTGTAATGCAAGATCCGGGCGCGGCGTAGCGGAATACTCCCACAACTACAAGAGAGCCGGCCTATTGCAGCTGCTCGCTCAGCCAGTTGTGGATGTCGTTCAGTTCTTCGACCACCACTTCGTGTTCCATCGGGTATTCGTACCAGCGGGCGGCGACGCCCCAGGTGTTCAGGTACTCGAAGGCGGTGCGGCCCATGGACGGGATCACCACCGGGTCATGCACGCCATGCAGGCACAGGGCCGGGGTGCGCTGCTGGCAGGCACTCAACTCGTGCTCGTCATTGAAGGTGGGGGCATAGGTGGACAGGGCAATCACCCCACCGAGTGCTTCTTGCCACTTTATATAGGCAGTGTGCAGCACCACCGCGCCACCTTGGGAGAAACCGGCCAGGAAGATCCGCGACAGGTTGATGCCTTTGGCCTGCTCGGCCTTGATCAGGGCAACCACTTGCTCGGCCGACGCTTCCAGCTGCGCTTCGTCAATGGCGCGGGCCGGGGTCATGGCCTTGATGTCATACCAGCTGGGCATGGCATACCCGCCATTTATGGTGACTGGACGGGTCGGGGCCTGGGGCATGATGAAGCGGGTGCTGAGCAGGCGCTCCTGCATGAATTCGGCCACAGGTAGGAAGTCGTAACGGTCGGCCCCCAGACCGTGCAACCAGATCACACAGGCGTCAGCGGTTTTCTGTGGTTCGAGAATCAGCGGGTTGGTCATGACTGCTCCGAAAGTGTGCGGGTCTTGTTATGGCGTGCGTGAAAAGAAGGCGCTGGAAATGATTGTCGGAAAAAGAATGTCGCAACGATACAACTTTCCCTACTTGACGAGCGCTTAAACGCTACAGCCAGAGAATCTGGTACGCGCTTTGCAGTTCAACCTGTGATGCAAAGGGCAGGCCGTGACGGTAACACCCTTTGCACGCGAAGGCTGTCACAGAACAGTCCATTGCGCCAATTGACCCAATAACAAGCCAATACGGGTCGGATACGCCTCAAAAGGGTGCGGTGCAATTCCGGCTCGATACAACAAGAGCGATTTGGAGGTTGTGAATGAAGATGTTGAAAACCACCCTGGCAGTCCTGACCGCTGCCGCCGCACTGGGCGCCGTGAGCACTGCCCAGGCCGGCGCCACCCTCGATGCGGTAAAGAAGAAGGGCTTCGTCCAGTGTGGCGTGAGCGACGGTCTTCCGGGCTTCTCGGTACCTGACGCGCAAGGCAAGATCGTCGGGATCGACGCCGATGTCTGCCGCGCCGTGGCCGCCGCCGTGTTCGGCGACGCGACCAAGGTCAAGTTCAGCCAGCTCAACGCCAAGGAACGCTTCACCGCCCTGCAGTCGGGCGAGGTCGACGTGCTGTCGCGCAACACCACCTGGACCAGCTCGCGCGATGCCGGCATGGGCCTGGTGTTCGCCGGTGTCACCTACTACGACGGCGTAGGCTTTTTGGTCAACAAGAAGCTGGGTGTCTCCAGCGCCAAGGAACTCGATGGCGCGACCATCTGTATCCAGGCCGGTACCACCACCGAGCTGAACGTGTCGGACTTCTTCCGCGCCAATAACCTCAAGTACACCCCGATCACCTTCGACACCTCGGACGAAAGCGCCAAGTCGCTGGAGTCGGGCCGTTGCGACGTGCTGACCTCGGACAAGTCGCAGCTGTTCGCCCAGCGTTCCAAGCTGGCCGCGCCGACCGACTACGTGGTACTGCCGGAAACCATCTCCAAGGAGCCGCTGGGCCCGGTGGTGCGTAAAGGCGACGAGGAGTGGTTCAGCATCGTCAAGTGGACCCTGTTCGCCATGCTCAACGCCGAAGAGGCGGGCGTCACCTCGAAGAATGTCGAGGCCGAAGCCAAAGGCACCAAGAACCCTGACGTCGCCCGCCTGCTGGGTGCAGACGGTGAGTACGGCAAGGACCTCAAGCTGCCCAAAGACTGGGTAGTGCAAATCGTGAAACAAGTCGGCAACTACGGCGAAGTGTTCGAGAAGAACCTGGGCCAGAGCACCGACCTGAAGATCGACCGTGGCATGAACGCCCTGTGGAACAACGGCGGCATCCAGTACGCGCCACCTGTGCGCTGATGGTTGCACCCTGCGGCGGCATCCCGCCGCCGCAGGCTGTTCGAATCCCTACTGTCCGGGGCACTTCATGCAAAATCAAATCGGCGCACCCAAGGGCTTGTCCCTGAACGATCCGCGTGTGCGCGCGTGGCTGTTCCAGATCCTCACGATCGTCTTCGTGGTGGGTCTGGGCTGGTACCTGTTCCACAACACACAAACCAACCTGCAACACCGGGGTATCACCTCGGGCTTCGACTTCCTCGACCGCAGTGCCGGCTTCGGCATCGCCCAGCACCTGATCCCCTATGTGGAATCCGACAGCTATGCGCGGGTGTTCGTCATCGGCCTGCTCAATACCCTGCTGGTGACCTTCATCGGCGTCATCCTGGCGACGATTCTGGGCTTCATCATCGGTGTGGCTCGCCTGTCACCGAACTGGATGATCAACAAGCTGGCGACCGTGTATGTGGAAACCTTCCGCAACATTCCGCCGTTGCTGCAGATCCTGTTCTGGTATTTCGCCGTGTTCCTGACCCTGCCGGGACCGCGGGGCAGCATCAACATCGACGATATGTTCTTCATCAGCAACCGTGGCCTGAACATGCCGGGCGCGTCCACGGCCGATGGCTTCTGGCCGTTCGTGGTTGCCTTGGCGGTGGCCATTGCGGCCATTGTCGTGATGGTGCGCCTGGCCAACAAGCGCTTCAACGAAACCGGCGTGCCGTTCCACAAGTTCTGGGTGGGGCTGGCGCTGTTCATTGCCATCCCGGGCCTGAGCGTGCTGTTGTTCGGCAGCCCGGTAAGCTGGGAAGTGCCGCAGCTCAAGGGCTTCAACTTTGTCGGTGGCTGGGTGCTGATCCCCGAACTGCTGGCGCTGACCTTGGCGCTGACTATCTATACGGCAGCTTTCATCGCTGAAATCGTGCGCTCGGGCATCCGTTCGGTCAGCCATGGCCAGACCGAGGCTGCGCGCTCGTTGGGCCTGCGCGAGGGCCCGACCCTGCGCAAGGTGATCATCCCCCAGGCACTGCGGGTGATCATTCCGCCGCTGACCAGCCAGTACCTGAACCTGGCGAAGAACTCTTCGCTGGCGGCCGGTATCGGCTACCCGGAGATGGTTTCGCTGTTCGCCGGCACCGTGCTCAATCAGACCGGCCAGGCCATCGAGGTGATTGCGATCACCATGAGTGTCTATCTCGCCATCAGCATCAGCATTTCGCTGCTGATGAACTGGTACAACAAGCGCATAGCGCTGATCGAGCGGTGAGGATACGCCCGTGAATGCCCATGTTTTCAAACCCGATATGCCGCCACCGGTGAAAACCGTCGGCGTGCTCGCATGGATGCGTGCCAATCTGTTCTCCAGCTGGCTCAACACGCTGTTGACCCTGCTCGCCATCTACCTGGTATGGCTGATCGTGCCACCGCTGCTGCAGTGGGCCTTGATCGACGCCAACTGGGTTGGTACCACCCGCGCCGACTGCACCAAGGAGGGCGCCTGCTGGGTGTTCGTGCAGCAGCGTTTCGGCCAGTTCATGTACGGCTACTACCCGGCCGAGCTGCGCTGGCGGGTGGACCTGACCGTGTGGCTTGCGGTCATCGGCGCTGCGCCGCTGTTCATCAAGCGCTTCCCACGCAAGGCCTTCTACGGCCTGGGCTTCCTGGTGCTGTACCCGGTGCTGGCCTACACCCTGCTGCATGGGGGTTACCTGGGCCTTGAAAGCGTACCGACCAGCCAGTGGGGCGGGCTGATGCTGACCCTGGTGATCGCCACCGTGGGTATCGTCGGCGCCTTGCCGCTGGGCATCCTGTTGGCCCTGGGCCGGCGTTCGAGGATGCCGGCCGTGAAGGTGGTGTGCGTTACCTTCATCGAGTTCTGGCGCGGCGTGCCGTTGATCACCGTGCTGTTCATGTCGTCGGTGATGCTGCCGTTGTTCCTGCCCGAAGGCATGAGCTTCGACAAGCTGCTGCGGGCGATGATCGGCGTGATCCTGTTCCAGTCGGCGTACATCGCCGAGGTGGTGCGCGGCGGTCTGCAGGCCATCCCCAAGGGCCAGTACGAAGCCGCTGCAGCCATGGGCCTGGGCTACTGGCGCTCGATGGGTCTGGTGATTCTGCCGCAGGCGCTCAAGCTGGTGATCCCCGGTATCGTCAACACCTTCATTGCCCTGTTCAAGGACACAAGCCTGGTGATCATCATCGGCCTGTTCGACCTGCTGAACAGCGTCAAGCAAGCTGCCGCCGACCCGGCCTGGCTGGGCATGGCTACCGAGGGCTATGTGTTCGCCGCCCTGGTGTTCTGGATTTTCTGTTTCGGTATGTCCCGCTACTCCATGCACCTGGAGCGCAAGCTGGACACTGGCCACAAGCGTTAGGAGTTTCGAAATGAGTGAAGCGATCAAGCAGCCTGCCGGCCCCGAAGGCATCATCCAGATGCAGGGTGTGAACAAGTGGTACGGCCAGTTTCATGTGCTCAAGGACATCAACCTGAACGTGCGCCAGGGCGAGCGCATCGTGTTGTGCGGGCCGTCCGGCTCGGGCAAGTCCACCACCATCCGTTGCCTCAACCGCCTGGAAGAGCACCAGCAAGGGCGCATCGTGGTTGATGGCGTCGAGCTGACCAACGACCTGAAGCAGATCGAGGCCATCCGCCGTGAAGTGGGCATGGTGTTTCAGCACTTCAACCTGTTCCCGCACCTGAGCATTCTGGAAAACTGCACCCTGGCGCCGATGTGGGTGCGCAAGATGCCGCGGCGCAAGGCCGAGGAAATTGCCATGCATTATCTGGAGCGGGTGCGTATTCCCGAGCAGGCGCACAAGTACCCGGGGCAGTTGTCCGGTGGCCAGCAGCAGCGTGTGGCGATTGCCCGTGCGTTGTGCATGAAACCAAAGATCATGCTGTTCGACGAGCCCACCTCGGCGCTGGACCCGGAAATGGTCAAGGAAGTGCTCGATACCATGGTAGGCCTGGCCGAAGATGGCATGACCATGCTCTGCGTCACCCACGAGATGGGCTTCGCCCGCACCGTGGCGAACCGGGTCATCTTCATGGATAAAGGCGAGATTGTGGAGCAGGCGGCGCCGGATGACTTCTTCGACCGGCCGCGCAGTGACCGGACCAGGTTGTTCCTGAGCCAGATTCTGCACTGATGCCGTAGCGGCTGCAGATGCGGTCAACTGTGGGAGCGGCCTTGTGTCGCGATTGGGCCGCATGGCGGCCCCGGGGATATGTGCTGCGAAGCTGAATTTCTGGGGCCGCTATGCGGCCCAATCGCGACACAAGGCCGCTCCCACAGGTTTGCGAAACAACCTGTATTGCGGCTTTATTTCTCTTCCGGGTTGGCAGCCGGTGCCGGCGGCGGCCGCAGCCCCACCTCGGCAATCAGCTTCAGCTGCTGTCCATTGCGCATCACCTCGATGGTGATCTTGTCAGTGGGCTTGATCCGCGCCACCTGGTTCATCGATTTGCGGCCGTCACCGGCCGGTTCGCCGTTGATGCTCAGGATCACGTCACCCAGTTGCAAGCCAGCCTTGGCCGCCGGCCCTTCGCGGAAGATACCGGCCACCACGATACCCGGGCGGTCTTTCATGCCGAACGATTCGGCCAGCTCCTGGCTCAGCGGCTGCACTTCGAGGCCCAGCCAGCCACGGATCACCTGGCCGTGTTCGACGATCGACTTCATCACCTCCAGTGCCAGTTTCACCGGGATGGCAAAGCCGATGCCCTGCGAACCGCCGGACTTGGAGAAGATCGCGGTGTTGATGCCGACCAGGTTGCCATTGGCATCGACCAGCGCGCCGCCCGAGTTGCCCGGGTTGATCGCTGCGTCGGTCTGGATGAAGTCTTCGTAGTTGTTCAGGCCCAGCTGGTTACGGCCGGTAGCGCTGATGATACCCATGGTCACGGTCTGGCCGACACCGAACGGGTTGCCGATGGCCAGCGACACGTCGCCGATGTGAATGGTGTCGGAGCGGCCGATGGTGATCGCCGGCAGGTTCTTCAGGTCGATCTTCAGCACCGCCAGGTCGGTTTCCGGGTCGCTGCCGATCACGCGGGCCAGGGTTTCGCGGCCATCTTTCAGGGCCACGACGATCTGGTCGGCGCCGCTGGTGACATGGTTGTTGGTCAGCAGGTAGCCCTCGGGGCTCATGATCACCGCCGAACCCAGGCTCGATTCCCAACGGCGCTGCTTGGGCAGGTTGTCGCCGAAGAAACGGCGGAACTGCGGGTCTTCGAACAGCGGATGGGCGCTCTTGTTCACCACCTTGGTGGTGTACAGGTTGACCACGGCGGGGGCAGCGAGCGTCACGGCGTCGGCGTACGACACCGGGCCTTGCATGATCCGCGTCGTCTGCGGCGCCTGTTGCAGGTTGACGTCCTGGCTGGGCAGGCCGACCCATTCCGGGAAACGCTGGATGATCAGCATGGCGATCAGTACGCCGGTAAGCAGGGGCCAGCCAAAGTAACGCAAAGCCTTGAACATGAACGAATCCTGGAAAGAGCGAGGGCCAGTGGCCGCGCAGTGGGGCATGAGCGCGCGGGATCATACACCGGTTCCCCCAGTGCCGGCGACGGCCCATAATGGCCGGCATTATACGGGCGTTCCATTGGCGTTGTGCCCGAGAAAAGCGCAGTTTTCGAGGAGATTTTCATGGCCGTCGCTCTAAACACCCTGGTCGAGGAAGCCGAGCGTTACCTGGGCAGCGCGAAGATCCAGGATTATTGCCCCAATGGCCTGCAAGTGGAGGGCCGGCCGCAGGTCAGCCGTATCGTCAGCGGCGTTACCGCCAGCCAGGCCTTGCTGGATGCTGCGGTCGAGGCCCAGGCCGACCTGGTGCTGGTGCACCATGGTTACTTCTGGAAGGGTGAGAACCCGTGCATTACCGGCATTCGCCAGCGTCGGCTGAAGACCTTGCTGAACAACGATATCAGCCTGCTGGCGTTTCACCTGCCGCTGGATGTGCACCCGGAGGTGGGTAATAACGTGCAGCTGGCGCGGCAACTGGACATCACCGTCGAAGGCCCGCTGGACCCGGAGAACCCCAAGGTGGTCGGGTTGGTCGGCTCACTGGCCGAACCCTTGACCGCGCGCGATTTTGCCCGGCGGGTTCAGGAAGTGCTGGGGCGTGAGCCGTTGCTGGTGGAGGGGGACCAGATGATCCGCCGGGTCGGCTGGTGCACCGGTGGCGGGCAGGGTTACATCGACACGGCGATTGCGGCCGGGGTGGACCTGTACCTTACCGGTGAGGCGTCGGAGCAGACCTACCACAGTGCGCGTGAGAATGGCGTCAGTTTCATTGCCGCCGGGCACCATGCCACCGAGCGTTACGGGGTGCAGGCGCTGGGGGATTACCTGGCGCGGCGGTTTGCCGTTGAGCACCTGTTCATCGATTGCCCGAACCCGATCTGATATCGGCGTCGCCTGCTTCGCGGGCACGCCCGCTCCCACAGGGATCGCACCAAGCCTGAGGGTGGCGCAGTACCTGTGGGAGCGGGCATGCCCGCGAAGAGGGCGGGCCTGGCAGCCCAAACCCCCAGTCATATCGTTAGACCTTTTCGATCTAGCCCGCCTTCTAAATAGAAGCACCCGCTGTGATAAAGTGGCTCGCTCGAACACGGCCCGCAGGCCGTCCATAAGATCGTTTTTCGTGAGTAGCCATGGTCGACAAACTGACGCACTTGAAACAGCTGGAGGCGGAAAGCATCCACATTATCCGCGAGGTGGCCGCCGAGTTCGACAACCCGGTGATGCTGTACTCGATCGGCAAGGATTCCGCCGTGATGCTGCACCTGGCGCGCAAGGCCTTCTTCCCGGGCAAGCTGCCGTTCCCGGTGATGCACGTCGACACCCAGTGGAAATTCCAGGAGATGTACAGCTTCCGCGACAAGATGGTCGAGGAAATGGGCCTGGAACTGATCACCCACGTCAACCCTGAGGGTGTGGCGCAGGGCATCAACCCGTTCACCCATGGCAGCTCCAAGCACACCGACATCATGAAGACCCAGGGCCTGAAGCAGGCATTGGACAAGCATGGTTTCGACGCCGCCTTCGGTGGCGCGCGCCGCGACGAAGAGAAGTCGCGGGCCAAGGAACGCGTGTACTCGTTCCGCGACAGCAAGCACCGCTGGGACCCTAAGAACCAGCGCCCCGAGCTGTGGAACGTGTACAACGGCAAGGTCAACAAGGGCGAGTCGATCCGCGTCTTCCCGCTGTCGAACTGGACCGAGCTGGACATCTGGCAGTACATCTACCTTGAAGGCATCCCGATCGTCCCGCTGTACTTCGCCGCCGAGCGTGAAGTCATCGAGAAGAACGGCACCCTGATCATGATCGACGACGAGCGCATCCTCGAGCACCTTTCCGAGGAAGAGAAAGCCCGTATCGTCAAGAAGAAGGTGCGTTTCCGTACCCTCGGCTGCTACCCGCTGACGGGCGCTGTCGAGTCGGAAGCCGAGACCCTGACGGACATCATTCAGGAAATGCTCCTGACCCGAACGTCCGAACGCCAGGGCCGTGTCATCGACCACGATGGCGCCGGTTCCATGGAAGACAAGAAACGCCAAGGCTACTTCTAATTTCAGGGTTACTCCATGTCGCACCAATCTGATCTGATCAGCGAGGACATCCTCGCCTACCTGGCCCAGCACGAGCGCAAGGAACTGCTGCGCTTTCTGACCTGCGGCAACGTCGACGACGGCAAGAGCACCCTGATCGGGCGCCTGCTGCACGACTCGAAGATGATCTACGAGGACCACCTCGAAGCCATCACCCGTGATTCGAAGAAAGTCGGCACCACTGGCGAAGAAATCGACCTGGCATTGCTGGTCGACGGCCTGCAGGCCGAGCGCGAGCAGGGCATCACCATCGATGTCGCCTACCGCTACTTCTCCACCGCCAAGCGCAAGTTCATCATCGCCGACACCCCGGGCCACGAGCAGTACACCCGCAACATGGCCACCGGTGCGTCCACCTGCGACCTGGCGATCATCCTGGTCGATGCCCGCTACGGCGTGCAGACCCAGACCCGTCGCCACAGCTACATTGCCTCGCTGCTGGGCATCAAGCACATCGTGGTCGCGGTCAACAAGATGGACCTCAAAGGCTTCGATGAGGGCGTGTTCGAGTCGATCAAGGCCGACTACCTGCAGTTTGCCGAGGCCATCAACCTGACCCCGAGCAGCCTGCAGTTCGTGCCGATGTCGGCGCTGAAGGGCGACAACGTGGTCAACCACAGCGAGCGTTCGCCGTGGTACGCCGGCCCGACGCTGATGGAAATCCTCGAAACCGTCGAGGTTGCGGCCGACCGCAACTTCACCGACCTGCGCTTCCCGGTGCAGTACGTGAACCGCCCGAACCTGAACTTCCGCGGCTTCGCCGGCACCATCGCCAGTGGCGTAGTGCACAAGGGTGACGAAATTGTCGTGCTGCCGTCGGGCAAGAGCAGCCGCGTCAAGTCCATCGTCACCTACGAAGGTGAGCTGGAAAACGCCGGCCCAGGCCAGGCCGTGACCCTGACCATGGAAGACGAGATCGACATCTCCCGTGGCGACCTGCTGGTACATGCCGACAACGTACCGCCAGTGACCGACCAGTTCGACGCCATGCTGGTGTGGATGGCCGAAGAGCCGATGCTGCCGGGCAAGAAGTACGACATCAAGCGCGCCACCAGCTATGTGCCGGGCTCGATTGCCAGCATCACCCACAAGGTCGATGTGAACACCCTGGAGCAGGGCGCTGCCAGCGCACTGCAACTGAACGAGATCGGCCGTGTGAAGGTTGCGCTGGACACCTCGATCGCCCTGGACGGCTACGACAGCAACCGCACCACCGGTGCGTTCATTGTCATCGACCGCCTGACCAACGGCACCGTTGGCGCCGGCATGATCATCGCTCCGCCTGTCCTGCCGCACGGCAGCACCGGCCAGCATGGCAAGCAGGCCCACGTGTCGACCGAAGAGCGTGCACTGCGCTTCGGCCAGCAGCCAGCCACCGTGCTGTTCAGCGGCCTGTCCGGCGCTGGCAAGAGCACCCTGGCCTATGCCGTGGAGCGCAAGCTGTTCGACATGGGGCGTGCGGTATACGTGCTCGACGGCCAGAACCTGCGCCACGACCTGAACAAGGGCCTGCCGCAAGACCGCGCCGGTCGCACCGAAAACTGGCGCCGCGCCGCCCATGTGGCGCGCCAGTTCAACGAAGCCGGCCTGCTGACCCTGGCTGCGTTCGTGGCCCCGGATGCCGAAGGCCGCGAACAGGCCAAGGCGCTGATCGGCAAGGACCGCCTGGTGACCGTTTACGTCCAGGCCTCGCCGCTGGCTTGCCGCGAGCGTGACCCGCAAGGCCTGTACGCGGCCGGTGGCGAAAACATCCCGGGCGAAAGCTTCCCGTTCGATGTGCCGCTGGATGCCGACCTTGTGATCGACACCCAGGCCACCAGCGTGGACGAAGGTGTGAAACTGGTGCTGGACGTACTGCGCCAGCGCGGCGCGATCTAAGCGCTAGCTTGCAAGGAAAACCCCGCTTCGGCGGGGTTTTTTGTTTCCGTCCCAACCGGCTTACGCGGCCAATATCCAGTGGAGGCCTCGTGTCGCGATGGGTTACGCGGCAGTGCCGGGTTTTATTTACAGGTTGACTGGTTGACAAGTTGACAGGATGAGAGAGGAAGCCTACCTTGATATGCAAGGAGCCTGTACAGGCTGGAGGAGAACCGATGGCAACCGCTACCCACGAAGCGATTCACCCTGCACTCGCGCACCTTGAAGCTGCCAAAGCTGCCCTGCGGCAGCGCTTTGAAGAGCACCTTGCGCGCGCTTCGGAAGCAGTGGTGCTTAAAGCACTTGGCCTTGCGGACGAGAAGGCTTTTGCTGCGCTTGCCAAAGTAGATATCGAAGCGAAGCGCAGTGTTGCCACACGTAACCAAGAGGCTATGGCCAGGATGAAAGCACGTGCATTCGAGCGTGTGGCCAGTCGTTGTGAACTCCTGGACGCCAAGGCCGCTTGTGAAATTCTGGGGATTACCAAACAGGCCCTGAGTCAGAAGACAAAGGCAGGGAAGCTGCTCGCCTATACCAATACTGGCAATCGCAGGAAATTCTATCCGTCGTTTCAATTCACCGACAACAAGCCTAAGCCGGTTGTAGAGGCACTGTTTTGGTCGCTCGCTGTGGACCCGGCAGATACCGAAGCGATGAATTTTCTGGTTCAGCACCTCGTCGGCAGCATGGATTATTCCGAGCCTGGAGAACCACGTAATGTGGTGCCACGCTTTGAGTTGCTGAATGACGATGCGGCCATGGAAATCATCAAGCGCGATTTTGTGAACGCGTTTGAAGCAGGACAGTGAAGATCTTCCAGGGTTGGGTTCTGCAGCTATTCCAGCGCTACGCCCAGACTGCACAGAAATTCTACTACCGTTTCACCGTTCGGCAGCACTGCAATGCTCACAGGCTGATGGCTTATTGCTTGGATCTGGGTTGAGCGACCTTCGAATAATACAATGTTGCAACCTTCCATGGCGCCGGTGACGGTATAGACCGCAGACAGATAGAGCAGGCCATCAACATGGTCTTGGCTCATGCACACCTGGCTGATTTTACGCGTGAGGGCGTAACCTTCTTTGCCTTGACCCTTGGCCTGAACGATGTCCCGGATTTTGTGATGAGTAGCCCGATTCGCCAGGGCAGCTACGTCCACCAAGCACAATTTGCGCGCCGCCTTTAGCAGGTGTAGCGAGGCCTGTTGCAGTTGCGAGAAACGCACCGGTTGATCATCGACACCTTGGCCTGGCTGGAACGACTCGGCCACGGCAACCTCTGCGGAACAACCCAGGTAGTAAACGCCAACACGTTTGGACGGGTCGGCGTAGCGGGTATCGGAATCGGCGCGGTAGTTCACGGGGTTGGCGTCGTAGCGACAAGGTTGAACCCTGTGTAAAAACGTGTTTGCCGGGAGCTGTTTCAGCAGCTCCGGATACTTGTTCAGTGCGTCGAGAACTTGATCGGTTATTTCATTCACGGATGGATGTGCTCATGGCAAATCCCTGGGCGCGGAAAGGCCCTTCGATTGCCTCCATGCCACGATGCGGGTCATGACCTGCTCGGCGCAGTCTTGCGGCTTATCTTCGGTGTAATAGGTCAGGTCGGAACCATCGGGGTGCGCAACCAGCTCGATAAAATGCTCCAGCAGTCTGTCCTGCCAGTCCTGGGAGCCTGTCGCCTGAATCAACGCGTCAACAATCGACCGGAACTCGCTGTATGAATAGTCTGCCAGGCTGTGCTTCAAGCTGATCACAATGGCATCTCCGATGAAAGCGTGTATTGCATGGCGCTCATGATCCGCAGGTTTTCAGCGTCGTACATCAGTCCACCCCACTCGGGTGGGGCTAGGTGGCATATCTGATAGGAGCGCAGTCCCATTACCGTTTCATAGAATGGCGCGCGAGGGGGCCAGCCTTTCTTGAGGCGGTTGAGCTGGGCGGGGATGAATTGCTGGCTGTCGATTGGGTCTTCTGCGATGGCTAGCCAGAAGGACCGGGAGAAGTGGTCGAAATTCTTGAATGCTTGTCCTGACAGTTTTTTTGCTATGTATTCTGGAAGAATGGTGGCCATTTCAGCAATTTTCTCAGTTGATAGTGAGTTGAAGTCTATCGTCCGAACGCAGCTCAGTATGCATGGTGGAGTTGAGTATCTTGTGCGAGTTGTTTGACTGGGGTGTAGGACTTTTCTCTTTGCGCTTTTTTATTTAGAGAATTGACACCCCGCGTTAGCGGGGTGTTAGGTTTACTCCGCTTTGAAGCCTGGTTTGTTGTTGGCTGCGCGCCATTTTTTTATGATGCGTACAATTTCTTCCGGTGTGTCCAGTCCGTCTGCTTCAGGCCAATATATGAGGTCTGAACCATTTGGGTGTTCGGTTAATAACTTGAATTTCATGATCCTTGCGTCGAGCTCATGCTCGCTCAAGTCATCAGGAGGGTTCGTAATGGAGTTTATAAACTCCAGGAATTCGAGCTCGGTGTATTCGGAAATGCTATTTTTTTGATTCATTCGGATGTCCCGTAGTGGATGCTATTATGCGCTGCCGGTGTTACCACTCTCAGGTTATCAATATCGTAGACAGCTCCGTTTTCGGAGATTGGTATGACGTGATGGAGTATGAAGGTTGCGTGTCCTTTGTAATGGTCTTGGTCACGTGCTTTGGGGGCATGTCCTTTGGACATAAGATTTCTATTCACAATGTTAAATTGGCTAGACAGCTCAGAGGTTTCGGCTACAGCCTTCCAGAATGTAGATCTGAAAGCATCGAAATCCCGAAACTCTCTATCTCTAAGCACATCTGCAATCTGTGTTGGAATTGCAGCCCCGGTCAGCCTTGCTGCCTCACCGAGCCAGACACCATTGGTGTGCGAGCCCTGCCCTGTAGCAATACCAGGCTCATATCGCGGGCTTTTGAACACCACCAGAATAGGCGGTAAACCCGAGTCCATGGGGAAGGTGATGATCAGCCGTTCCTGGTCCAGCAAATCCAGCGCCGGGTAACCCTCTGTTTCGGTACTGACGGGGTTCAGGGTACTGCCGGTGTAAACGACGGTACCGGGCGGCGCTGGCGGCAAGCTGGTAGAACTTCCACCTTCACCGCCCGGCGCGCTGGCAGGTGTCCAGGTCAAAATCCGCTGCGGGTTATCCAGCGCCAGGCTGTAGACCTGCCGCTCACTGTCGAATGTCGCAGCGCGTACCGGTACCGATTTACCCCCAGCCACCACATACAGGTCCATGCCATTCTGGTGCTCGGATCCAGCCAGCAGATACGGCAGATCGATGCTGGTTGATGACGCTGCCAAGGTTGCAAGGTCAGGCCCACCGGGTGGCGTAAGGCTGGCTAGAGGGGTGCTGATAAGATAACGGCGCTCACTGTTACCCAGCGTTGACGGCCAGGCCATCGCAAGAGTGCCTACTGCAAGCGAAGGGATAGTCGTAGCAACAAGGCGGGCAATCGCGGTCGTGATTGCTTCACCCAAAGCCGAGTAAGCCGCTTCGGCTACTGCAAAAGAGGTAGCACCAATGGGGATTACGGCAGGCGTCAGTCCCGCCAGACGCGCTTCATTGATATAGGAAATGCTCCGCCGCAGAGTCTCTTGCCTTAGCCGCTCGGCATCTGCAGCCAAGCGCTCAGCTTCGGCCTGCTGGTGTGCAGCTTCTTCCTGTGCGGCGAGTTGACCTTGGAGGTTCTCCACTTCAGCGGCGCGCTGCATCAGGTGTTGCGTGGCACCTGCATATACGCCCAGGAATCTGATCGATTCGGTTAGCGCCAGTGCGAGGTGGTATTCCTGCCAGCGCGGGCCAGCCCGGCGTAAACGTTGTTCATCTACAAGATGCAAAAGCCCTTCAAGTTGAGGCTTCGACAGAGGGGTGTTGATACGGGGATTATGATTATGGTACAGCGGAATTTGTGATTGCTTGGCCTGCACCAAGGCAGCAGCGGTTGCCAGATAGGCGCTGAAGGTTTGAACAAGCGTGAGCGCGTCGTCAATGACGGTTTGCCCCAGCTCATGCTGAAGGACGTTGGGTAAACAATCGAAATGTATCTGCCGCTCTGCGTGAATCTGAGCTGTTCTGCGCGCGATCACTTCCACCAGATTTGGAGGCTGATGGTTGAGCTCCTCCTGATCCACTTGCCTTGCGAGGCCCTCAAGTTCGTCTGCCAGCGCTTGGTGCTTTTGAGCTTCGATGTGTAAGCGGTACGTGCCTTCCCAAGACCTCTGCAGCCTCGTGGCCCATTCCACACCTAGCTCTTGGCCTGTTGTTGCTGCGAAGAAGCCCGGGTCCAGAAACCGGCTCATCATTGAATCGCCGCGCTTGTAGAATGCGGGTACGCCAAAGTAGTTACTGGCGTCGGGTAAGATCTGCAAATAACCATCACGAATCTGACTGATTTGCGATGACAGGATTTGTTGTTCTGTTGAGAGCGTTGATGTCGCGCCGTTTGTACTGTTCGCCTCGGCTTTGATCTGGGCTTTCAGTGCAGTAATGGTTTCAGGGAGCTGGTTTACTTCGTGAGCATATTTTTCTGAATAGTCCTTCTCGATGATCTGAAATTCTTCTGTCAGCACTCTGCGAGTGGAGATAACCCGTGCAATGTCATTTTTGGTTGGACTGGTGCCGCGTGGATAACCATCGCTTAGCCCCCAGCCACCTGAGCCCGGTCCACCACCACCTCCCCCCATCAACCTTAGTTCGGCACCTGTTGGTGCTTGCGCACTGATGTACAGCGCTTCATCGAGATAATACGTGTTGTCACGTGCCATGTAGGTTCTCCTGGTCACTACACGGGCTAGCTTTATATATATTGAATTCGCGGTATGTCAGCTGCGGCCTGTCAATCGGTAGGAAGCTTCCTGGCACTCGGAAAGATCTGTCTTAGATGTGTTTTTCCGACACAGGTATTACCCTTTTCTCCTTCACCGCCTTGTAGGAAAAACTCGAATAGATCTCCTTCACCCCCGGCAGCCGTTGCAGCACTTCCCGGGTAAATTCGCCAAACGACTCCAGGTCCCGCGCCAGAATCTCCAGCAAAAAGTCATAGCGCCCGGAGATGTTGTGGCAGGCGACGATTTCGGGGATTTCCATCAGCCGCTGCTCGAATGCCAGCGCCATGTCCTTGGTGTGGGAGTCCATCATGATGCTGACGAAGGCTGTCACGCCAAACCCCAGTGACTTTGGCGAGAGGATGGCCTGATAGCCGGTGATGTAGCCGTTGTCTTCGAGCAGCTTGACCCTTCGCCAGCATGGCGAGGTGGTCAGCGCCACCTGGTCGGCAAGTTCGGCGACGGTGAGGCGGGCGTTGTCCTGCAAGGCGGCGAGCAGGGCACGGTCGGTGCGGTCGAGGCTTGAAGGCATGTTTTGCCCTCCTGGTCCGTTAATTGTTGTTTTTGTTCCAGCAAGCACGCAGATGCGTGGGCTATTTTGGAAAAAATCGGGCAGCTCGGTGGCATAAGCTTATAGCAAACCACAAGAGGCTGTTGCCATGCGCGACTCCCATAACAACACCGGTTTTTCCACACGGGCCATTCACCATGGCTACGACCCGCTTTCCCACGGTGGCGCCCTGGTGCCACCGGTGTACCAGACCGCTACCTATGCCTTCCCGACTGTCGAATACGGCGCTGCCTGCTTTGCCGGGGAGGAGGCGGGGCACTTCTACAGCCGCATCTCCAACCCCACACTGGCCTTGCTTGAGCAACGCATGGCCTCGCTGGAGGGCGGCGAGGCGGGATTGGCGCTGGCGTCGGGGATGGGGGCCATTACTTCGACCATCTGGACCCTGCTGCGGCCTGGTGATGAGCTGATCGTCGGGCGCACCTTATATGGCTGCACCTTTGCATTCCTGCACCATGGCATCGGCGAGTTCGGTGTCAAGATTCACCATGTTGACCTCAACGATGCCGAAGCCCTGAAAGCGACGATCAACAGCAAAACGCGGATGATCTACTTCGAAACACCGGCCAACCCCAATATGCAACTGGTAGACATACCTGCGGTTGTCGAGGCGGTGCGAGGGCATGATGTGCTTGTGGTGGTCGACAACACCTACTGCACGCCTTACCTGCAGCGGCCGCTGGAACTTGGGGCCGACCTGGTAGTGCATTCGGCGACCAAGTACCTCAGTGGTCATGGCGACATTACCGCCGGCCTGGTGGTGGGGCGCAAGGCGCTGGTCGACCGCATTCGCCTGGAAGGGCTGAAAGACATGACCGGGGCTGTGCTTTCGCCGCATGACGCTTCGCTATTGATGCGCGGTATCAAGACCTTGGCTCTGCGCATGGACCGCCACTGCGCCAATGCGTTGCAGGTGGCGCAGTTCTTGGCTCGGCAGCCGCAGGTGGAGCTTCTTCACTACCCGGGGTTGCCGTCGTTTGCCCAGTACGAACTGGCACAGCGGCAGATGCGTTTGCCGGGCGGGATGATTGCCTTTGAGCTCAAGGGGGGGATCGAGGCTGGGCGGCGTTTCATGAATGCGCTGCAGCTGTTTGCCCGGGCAGTGAGCCTGGGGGATGCCGAGTCGCTGGCGCAGCACCCGGCGAGCATGACGCACTCCAGTTACACGCCGGAGGAGCGGGCGCATCATGGGATATCGGAGGGGTTGGTGAGGTTGTCCGTGGGGCTGGAGGATGTGGAAGACCTGCTAGCGGATGTCGAGCAGGCATTGCAGGCTTGCTGTTAGGTAGCCTGCCCCGGCCTCTTCGCGGGCACGCCCGCTCCCACAGGTACACCACAGCATTCGAAATCTGTGAAATACCTGTGGGAGCGGGCGTGCCCGCGAAGGGGTCAGTGAATCCAGCCCACAAAAAAGGCCTCTTGCGAGGCCTTTTTCATGTTCAGCAGATCAACGCTTGAGCCCGTAGCTCTCGTCGAGCATGCCCGGCGAGTTCGGCGCTTTTGGCGCATAGTCGCGTGGCACTTCGGCGGTGTCCTTCGGCGGAGTCAGGCGGTCACGGGGGCCTTGCGACGCTTCGGAATGCAGGGCAGCCAGCAGGCGCTGGCGAGTGACTTCATCGAGGGCCAGGCTGTTGGCGCCTTCGGCCAGGTGATCCTGTACGTCCTGGTAGCTCTGGGTCAGTTTCTTGACCAGCATGGCGGTGCTGTTGAAGTGGGTGACCACTTCGTTCTGGTAGCTGTCGAAGCGCTTCTGGATGTCATCCAGTTGGCGCTGGGTGTTGCTCGGCGCCGCGTTGGGCAGCAGGCGGGCAACAATGAAACCGACCGCCACACCGATGACCAGGGCCAGGGTTGGCAACAACCAAACAAGGAGCGAGAGTTCCACGAGTCCTTCCTCTATAAACGGCTTTGCTTTACGTTAACGGCTCAGACCTGCGCTGTATACCGCGAGCGATCGCAAATCAGAACAGAATTCCTCACCTAGACGAATCGACCCTTCCCGAGGTCACGGAGTAGTGCCTTGCTTGTCCGCGAAACCCCCTTGTTCATCGATGGCCCCAGCGGCCAGCTGGAAGCCTTGTACCTGGACGTGGCCGACGCCCGTGGCGCGGTGCTGATCTGCCACCCCAACCCGGTCCAGGGCGGCACGATGCTCAACAAGGTGGTCTCGACCCTGCAACGCACCGCTCGCGATGCCGGCTACGTGACCCTGCGCTTCAACTACCGTGGCGTCGGCCAGAGCGCCGGCAGCCATGACATGGGTGCCGGCGAAGTGGCGGATGCCGAGGCCGCCGCGGCCTGGCTGCGTGCCAGCCACCCCGAGTTGCCGCTGGTACTGATGGGCTTCTCGTTCGGCGGTTTCGTTGCCACCAGCCTGGCCGGCCGCCTGGAAACCGCCGGGGTAACGCTGCAACATTTGTTCATGATTGCCCCGGCAGTCATGCGCCTGACGGCCGAGTTCCCGCTGCCACAGCACTGCCCGATCACCGTGGTGCAGCCAGATGCCGACGAAGTGGTCGCGCCGCAGCTGGTTTACGAATGGTCCGACAGCCTGTCGCGCCCCCATGAGCTGCTGAAAGTGGCAGAATGCGGACACTTCTTCCATGGCAAGCTGACCGATCTGAAGGATCTGCTGCTGCCGCGCCTTTCGAACTGAGCCAAGCCTGAATAAGCGAACACCCATGACCACGCGCATTCTTACCGGTATCACCACCACCGGCACTCCGCACCTGGGCAACTACGCCGGCGCCATTCGCCCTGCGATCCGTGCCAGCCAGCAGCCCGGTGCCGACTCGTTCTACTTCCTGGCCGACTACCACGCCCTGATCAAGTGCGACGACCCGCTGCGTATCCAGCGTTCGCGCCTGGAAATCGCCGCCACCTGGCTGGCCGGTGGCCTGGACCCGGACAAGGTGACCTTCTACCGCCAGTCCGACATCCCGGAAATCCCCGAGCTGACCTGGCTGCTGACCTGCGTTGCCGCCAAGGGCCTGCTGAACCGCGCGCATGCCTACAAGGCCTCGGTGGACAAGAACGTCGAGAACGGCGAAGACCCGGACGCCGGCGTGACCATGGGCCTGTTCAGTTACCCGGTACTGATGGCCGCCGACATCCTGATGTTCAACGCCCACAAGGTGCCGGTCGGCCGCGACCAGATCCAGCACGTGGAAATGGCCCGTGACATCGGCCAGCGCTTCAATCACCTGTTCGGCCAGGGCCGGGACTTCTTCGCCCTGCCGGAAGCGGTGATCGAGGAAAGCGTGGCCACGTTACCCGGCCTGGACGGGCGCAAGATGTCCAAGAGCTATGACAACACCATCCCGTTGTTCACCAGCGCCAAGGACATGAAAGACGCCATCTCGCGCATCGTCACCGACTCGCGCGCGCCAGGCGAAGCGAAAGACCCGGACAACTCGCACCTGTTTACCCTGTACCAGGCCTTCTCGACGCCGGAGCAATGCACCGAATTCCGCGAAGAGCTGTTGCAGGGCCTGGGCTGGGGTGATGCCAAGCAGCGCCTGTTCCAGTTGCTGGATGGTCAACTGGCCGAAAAACGCGAGTACTACCACCAGCTGGTCGCCCGCCCGGCGGACCTGGAAGACATCCTGCTGGCCGGCGCCGCCAAGGCCCGCAAGATTGCCACGCCGTTCCTCGAGCAACTGCGCGAAGCCGTTGGCCTGCGTTCGTTCCGCAGCAGTGTGCAAGCCGGCACCGAGGTGAAGAAGAAGGCTGCCAAGAGCGCACGTTTTGTCAGCTTCCGCGACGAAGACGGCAGCTTCCGCTTCCGCCTGCTGGCCGCTGACGGCGAGCAACTGCTGCTGTCGCGCAGCTTCGCCGACGGCAAGAGCGCCGGCGCCGTGAGCAAGCAGCTGCAGCAGGGTGGCGAGGCCGATGTACGGGTCGAAGGCCTGAGCTTCGGCCTGTGGCTGAATGGCGAGCAGGTTGCCGACGGGCCGCAGTTCGACAGCGTCGAAGCCCGTGATGTGGCCATTCAAAGCCTGCGTGATGCCCTGGCACCACAGCAGGACTGAGGTTGTTGCACTGTGGGAGCGGGCAAGCCCGCGAAGCAGGCGCCGCGGTGTATGGCACCGGCTTCGCCGGTGTTCGCGGGCATGCCCGCTCCCACAGACTGATTGCCATTAAGCGGGCCTGTCGCTACAGTGACGGCCCGTTTTTTGTTGCCTCGCTAACGAATCATGACTCCCTTAGAACGCTATCAAGCAGATCTGAAACGTCCCGACTTCTTCCATGACGCGGCGCAGGAAACTGCGGTGCGTCACCTGCAGCGCCTGTACGACGACCTGGTACAGGCGCAGAACAACAAGCCGGGCGTGTTCGGCAAGCTGTTCGGCAAGAAGGAGCAGACCCCGGTCAAGGGCCTGTACTTCTGGGGTGGGGTAGGGCGAGGCAAGACCTACCTGGTCGATACCTTCTACGAAGCGCTGCCCTTCAAGCAGAAGATGCGTACGCACTTCCACCGCTTCATGAAGCGTGTGCACGAGGAAATGAAAACCCTCAAGGGCGAGAAGAACCCGCTGACCCTCATCGCCAAGCGCTTCAGCGACGAAGCCAGGGTGATCTGCTTCGACGAATTCTTCGTGTCGGACATTACCGACGCCATGATCCTCGGCACCCTGATGGAAGAGCTGTTCAAGAATGGCGTGTCGCTGGTGGCCACCTCCAACATCGTGCCGGATGGCCTGTACAAGGATGGCCTGCAACGCGCACGCTTCCTGCCTGCCATTGCCATGATCAAGCAGTTCACCGACGTGGTGAACGTTGACAGTGGGGTCGACTACCGGCTGCGTCACCTGGAGCAGGCCGAACTGTTCCACTACCCGCTCAACGATGCGGCGCACCAGAGCATGCGCGCCAGCTTCAAGGCGCTGACGCCGGAGTGCACCCAGGCGGTCGAGAACGATGTGCTGATGATCGAGAACCGGCCGATCAATGCCCTGCGTACCTGCGACGATGTCGCCTGGTTCGACTTCCGCGCCCTGTGCGATGGGCCGCGCAGCCAGAACGACTACATCGAACTGGGCAAGATCTTCCATGCCGTGCTGCTGAGCAATGTGGAGCAGATGGGTGTCGCCACCGACGACATCGCCCGCCGCTTCATCAACATGGTGGACGAGTTCTACGACCGCAACGTCAAGCTGATCATCTCGGCCGAGGTGGAGCTGAAAGACCTGTACACCGGTGGGCGCCTGAGCTTCGAGTTCCAGCGCACCCTGAGCCGGTTGCTGGAGATGCAGTCGCACGAATTCCTGTCGCGCGCGCATAAGCCCTAAAGGCAGCTGCGAGTTTCGAGCTTCAAGCTACAAGAAAAAGCCAGAGCAGATCGTGTATTGCTCTGGCTTTTTCTTGTAGCTTGAAGCTCGAAGCTTGGCGCTCAGGAAGCCTTTCAGGCTTCCTGCATGAACTGCTGCCGGTACTGGTTCGGCGACAGCTCGGTGTGCTGGCGGAACAGCCGCGCAAAGAAACTGGCATCGTCGTAACCAACCTCGTAGCTGATGGTCTTGATGCTCTTGCGCGTGCTCGACAACAACCCCTTGGCGGTCTCGATCCGCAGCCGTTGCAGGTAGTGCAGCGGCTTGTCACCCGTTGCGCCCTGGAAGCGGCGCATGAAGTTGCGGATGCTCATGCCGTGGTTGCGGGCCACATCCTCGAAGCGGAACTTGTCGGCGAAGTGTTCCTCCAGCCAATGCTGGATCTGCAGGATGATCAGGTCCTGGTGCAGCTTTTGCCCACCAAAGCCCATGCGCCCCGGGGTGTAGTTGCGCTGCACTTCATAGAGAATGTCGCGGGACACGGCCCGGGCCACGTTGGCGCCGCAGAAGCGCTCGATCAGGTAGATGTACAGGTCGCAGGCCGAAGTGGCGCCGCCGGCGCAATAGATATTGTCGGCGTCGGTCAGGTGCTTGTCCTGGTTCAGTCGGATCTTCGGAAAACGCTCGGCAAAGCTGGTGAAGAAGCGCCAGTAGGTGGTCGCCTCCTTGCCATCGAGCAGGCCGGATTCGGCCAGCCAGAACACGCCACTGGCCTCGGCGCACAGCACCGCGCCGCGGGCATGCTGTTCACGCAGCCACGGCAGCACCTGTGGATAACGTTGCAGCAGGTTGTCGAAGTCGTCCCAGTAGGCCGGGAGGATGATCACATCGGCGTCGTCCAGGCCACCGTCGACCGGTAGCTGCACATTGCTGAAGCTGTCCACGGGCTGGCCGTCGGGGCTCACCAGGTGGATCTCGAACATGGGCTGCAAGCCCAGGCCCAGCTGCTTGCTGTAACGCAGGCTGGCGAGGTGGAAGAAATCCTTGGCCTGCATCAAGGTCGAAGCAAACACCTTGTCAATGGCCAGGATGCTGACGCGCCGCAGCGACGCGGAGGGTTGGGTAAACATCATTGTCATTGTTCTTATAGGGTAGAGTGGTCAATCACCGGCTGGATCGTCTTATTTTTTGGCGATTGTGTCTAGCCCATGTAACAGAGGGGCCGCAAAGCAGCCCCTCTGGCGATCAAGGCGCCGGGTTCGGCTGCTCCTGGTGAATGGCTTCGATTGCCGCGAGCAACTCATCGCTCAGGCTCAGCTCAAGGCTCGCCAGGTTGCTGTCCAGCTGTTGCAGGCTGGTCGCGCCAATGATGTTGCTGGTCACGAACGGCTGCCGGGTGACGAACGCCAGGGCCATCTGCGCCGGGTCCAGGCCGTGCTCGCGGGCCAGTTGCACGTAACGGCTGCAGGCTGCCACGGTCTGCGGGTTGGAGTAGCGGGCAAAACGGCTGAACAGGGTCAGGCGGGCGTTGGCCGGCCGTGCGCCGTTCTCGTACTTGCCCGAGAGCATGCCGAACGCCAGCGGCGAATAGGCCAGCAGGCCGCACTGCTCACGGATGGCCACTTCCGCCAGGCCCACCTCGAAGCTGCGGTTGAGCAGGCTGTACGGGTTCTGGATCGACACCGCCCGTGGCCAGCCTCGGCTATCGGCCAGTTGCAGGAACTTCATGGTGCCCCACGGCGTTTCGTTGGACAGGCCGATGTGGCGGATCTTGCCCGCACGCACCTGCTCGTCGAGCACCTCAAGGGTTTCTTCCAGAGGGGTGAAGTGGTCCTGGGGCAGGTGCTGGTAGCCCAGCTTGCCGAAGAAGTTGGTGCTGCGTTCCGGCCAGTGCAGCTGGTACAGGTCGATACGGTCGGTCTGCAGGCGCTTCAGGCTCTCGTCCAGCGCCGCGACGATGTGCTGGCGGTTGTGCTTGAGCTGGCCGTCGCGAATGTGGCTGATGCCGTTGCCAGGGCCTGCGACCTTGCTGGCCAGCACCCAGTCGTCGCGATCACCGTTGTCGCGGAACCAGTTGCCGATGATGCGCTCGGTGGCCGCGTAGGTTTCGGGGCGGGGTGGCACGGGGTACATTTCTGCGGTGTCGATGAAGTTGACCCCGGCGGCCTTGGCCCGGGCAATCTGTTCGAAGGCTTCGGCCTGAACGTTCTGTTCGCCCCAGGTCATGGTGCCCAGGCACAGGGCGCTGACATTGAGGTCGGTACGGCCGAGCTGGCGGTATTCCATCGGTTAGACACTCCTTGGCAATAGATACCTATCAAAGCAGGTTGAAATTTTTCTCGCAATCTGGATAATTCAGCCCCTCTCCGCGTGGCGGAAGTGATGCACCATCACGCAGGAAGAACCCCGTCGAACATTGGCGTGCCCGACCCGAGCCCCCAAAAGCGTCTGTGTTCGGCTGCGCGCTTGCTCTTGGCAACGTGTGCACTATCCAGTAAGATTCGCCGTCTATTTTTCGCTGGGCGGCCTCTGAGGCTTTAGAGAATGAAAACTTTTACTGCTAAACCGGAAACAGTAAAGCGCGAGTGGTTCGTAGTCGACGCCGCTGGCCAGACCCTGGGTCGTCTGGCTACTGAAATCGCTACCCGTCTGCGTGGCAAACACAAACCAGAATACACCCCTCACGTTGACACCGGCGACTACATCGTCGTTATCAACGCCGAGCAGGTTCGTGTGACTGGTGCCAAGTCTTCCGACAAAATGTACTACTCCCACTCCGGCTTCCCGGGCGGTATCAAGGAAATCAACTTCGAGAAGTTGATCGCCAAGGCCCCTGAGCGTGTTATCGAAACCGCGGTCAAAGGCATGCTGCCTAAGAACCCGCTGGGTCGCGACATGTACCGCAAGCTGAAAGTGTACGCGGGTGCTGCTCACCCACACACTGCTCAGCAGCCTCAAGAACTGAAGATCTAACGGGATAGTTCATTATGTCGGCGACTCAAAATTACGGCACTGGCCGTCGCAAGACCGCAACCGCTCGCGTATTCCTGCGTCCGGGTACTGGTAACATCTCCATCAACAACCGTTCTCTGGACGTGTTCTTCGGTCGCGAAACCGCTCGCATGGTTGTTCGCCAGCCACTCGAGCTGACCGAAACCGTTGAGAAGTTCGACATCTACGTCACCGTTTCCGGTGGTGGTGTCAGCGGTCAAGCCGGTGCGATCCGTCACGGTATCACCCGCGCTCTGATGGAATACGACGAAACCCTGCGTGGCGCTCTGCGTCGTGCTGGCTTCGTTACCCGCGATGCTCGTGAAGTCGAGCGTAAGAAAGTGGGTCTGCGTAAAGCGCGTAAGCGTCCTCAGTACTCCAAGCGTTAATACCGCTTCGGCAGTCGAAAAAAGCCCGGTTCCTTGGAACCGGGCTTTTTTTTTGGCTTGAACTAACCTGTCAGCATGTCAGTGGCCGCTTGTCGCATAGACGCAGATCAAGCAAAGCGCGGGTTGTCGCCCTTGCCAGGGTAATCACCTTGTCAGTGTGTGGATTTGTTTCTTACCATGACGGCCAAATTTTAGTGCCATTGACACAACCTAAGTACGAGCCTGGTTCAACAGGCCAAGCAAGCTGATGGGAGAGGACTGAATGAGCAATGACGGCGTCAACGCAGGCCGGCGCCGCTTCCTCGTAGCCGCGACATCCGTGGTCGGGGCAGCGGGAGCAGTGGGGGCTGCGGTACCGTTCGTGGGGTCATGGTTTCCCAGTGCCAAGGCGAAAGCCGCAGGGGCACCGGTGAAGGTCAATATCGCCAAGGTCGAGGCCGGGCAGCAGATGGTGGCCGAGTGGCGTGGCCAGCCGGTTTTCATCGTGCGGCGAACGGAGGAAATCCTCGGCAACCTGAAAAAAATCACGGGTGACCTGTCTGATCCAGAGTCCAAAGCCTCGGTGCAGCCGACCTACGTCGACCCTGAGGTTCGCTCGATCAAGCCGGAAATCCTCATTCTCGTCGGCCTGTGCACGCACCTGGGCTGCTCGCCCACCTTCCGCCCGGAAGTTGCGCCTGCTGACCTCGGTCCGAAATGGGTGGGTGGCTATTTCTGCCCGTGCCACGGCTCCCACTACGACCTGGCTGGCCGTGTCTACAAGTCGCAGCCGGCACCTCTCAACCTGCCAGTGCCACCGCACTCTTACGAGACGGACGACATCATTGTCATCGGCGTCGATCAGGAGAACGCATGATGAGCAAGTTCATGGACTGGATTGATGCTCGCTTCCCCGCCACCAAGATGTGGGAAGACCACCTGAGCAAGTATTACGCGCCCAAGAACTTCAACTTCCTGTACTTCTTCGGCTCCCTGGCATTGCTGGTGCTGGTCAATCAGATCGTCACCGGTGTGTGGCTGACCATGAGCTTCACGCCCTCGGCGGAAGAGGCGTTCGCCTCGGTCGAGTACATCATGCGTGACGTGGAATACGGCTGGATCCTGCGCTACCTGCACTCCACCGGTGCGTCGGCGTTCTTCATCGTGGTCTACCTGCACATGTTCCGCGGCCTGCTCTACGGCTCCTACCAGAAGCCGCGCGAGCTGGTCTGGCTGTTCGGCATGCTGATCTACCTGGCGCTGATGGCCGAAGCATTCATGGGCTACCTGCTGCCGTGGGGCCAGATGTCGTACTGGGGTGCCCAGGTGATCATCTCGCTGTTCGGTGCCATCCCGGTGATCGGTGACGACCTCACCCAATGGATCCGTGGTGACTACCTGATTTCGGGCATCACCCTGAACCGCTTCTTCGCCCTGCATGTGGTCGCCCTGCCAATCGTGATTCTCGGCCTGGTAGTGCTGCACATTCTTGCCCTGCACGAAGTAGGTTCGAACAACCCCGATGGTGTCGACATCAAGAAGAAAAAGGACGAAAACGGTATTCCGCTGGACGGCATTCCGTTCCACCCGTACTACACCGTCAAGGATATCGTCGGTGTGGTGGTGTTCCTCTTCGTGTTCTGCGCCGTGGTGTTCTTCTTCCCGGAAATGGGCGGTTACTTCCTGGAAAAACCGAACTTCGAGCAGGCCAACGCCTTCAAGACGCCTGAGCACATCGCGCCGGTGTGGTACTTCACACCGTTCTACGCAATCCTGCGTGCGGTGCCTGACAAGCTGATGGGCGTCATTGCCATGGGCGCGGCCATCGCCGTGCTGTTCGTACTGCCCTGGCTCGACCGCAGCCCGGTGCGTTCCATGCGTTACAAGGGCTGGATCAGCAAGGTCTTCCTGCTGGTGTTCTGCGTGTCCTTCGTCATCCTCGGCGTGCTGGGCGTTCTGGCGCCGACACCTGGGCGTACCTTGCTGTCGCAGGTGTGCACGGTGTTGTACTTCGCCTACTTCCTGTTGATGCCGTTCTACACAAGGCTCGAGAAGACCAAACCGGTTCCGGAAAGGGTGACTGGCTGATGAAAAAGTTGATTGCAGTATTTTTGCTGGCAGTGATGCCTGTCTTTTCCTTTGCTGCCGAACACGGCCTGGAGCTGGACAAGGCCGATATCGACCTGACCGACAAGGCCGCCATGCAGGACGGTGCGCGCACCTTTGCCAACTATTGCATGGGTTGCCACAGTGCCAAGTTCCAGCGTTACGAGCGGGTGGCCGATGACCTGGGCATCCCCCACGAGCTGATGCTCGAGAACTTGGTGTTCACCGGTGCCAAGATCGGTGACCACATGCAGATCGGCATGAAACCCAGTGACGCCAAGACCTGGTTCGGCGCTGCGCCGCCCGACCTGACCCTGGTCGCCCGTGTGCGTGGTACCGATTGGCTGTACACCTACCTGCGCAGCTTCTACGAGGACCCATCGCGGCCTTACGGGGTGAACAACAAGGTGTTCCCGAACGTCGGCATGCCTAACGTGCTGGTTGGCTTGCAGGGCAACCAGGTTATTGGCTGCAAGCAGGTGCAGACGGTCACCGATGGCAAGAAGCAATTTGACCCATTGACCGGCAGCCCGATCACCCACGAAGCCTGTGACCAGCTGACCATCACGCCGAAATCCGGTACCCTGACGACCGAGCAGTTCGACGAGAAGGTCAAGAACCTGGTGACCTTCCTGGCCTATTCGGCCAACCCGGTCAAACTGGAAAGCCAGCGCATTGGTACCTACGTGTTGCTGTACCTGGCTTTCTTCTTCGTATTCGCCTATTTGCTCAAGCGTGAATACTGGAAGGACGTGCACTGATCACGCAGTAAGTTCTGGTTGTTGAACGCGCCCGGGGGGCCCTAGCGAAGCAGCTAGGGCGCCCCGGGCGCGTTTTCATTTACAGTTTCACAAGCATCCCGTGCGAGGAGGCGCTAAATGGGCGCAACCAACAGGTTAGCCTGCTATTCCGATCCCGCTGATCACTATTCTCATCGTGTACGCCTTGTGCTGGCCGAGAAGGGTGTCAGCGTCCAGGTCATCGATGTCGACCCCAGTCGCCTGCCGCCCAAGCTGGCCGAGGTGAACCCTTACGGCAGTGTGCCGACCCTGGTCGACCGTGACCTGGCGTTGTATGAATCGACCGTGGTGATGGAATACCTCGAGGAGCGTTACCCGCACCCGCCGCTGATGCCGGTGTACCCGGTTGCACGGGGTAACAGCCGTTTGCTGATGCACCGCATCCAGCGCGACTGGTGTGCCTTGGCTGACACCGTGCTGGACTCGCGCAGCACCGAGGCCGCCCGTGCCGAGGCGCGCAAGGCCCTGCGCGAAAGCCTGACCGGCGTATCGCCATTGTTCGGTGAATACGCCTGCTTCATGAGTGAGGATCAAAGCCTGGTCGATTGCTGTCTATTGCCCATACTCTGGCGCTTGCCAGTGTTGGGTATCGAATTGCCGCGGCAAGCCAAGCCGCTGCTGGATTACATGGAGCGGCAGTTCGCCCGCGAGCCTTTCCTGGCGAGCCTGTCCTCCGTAGAACGTGAAATGCGCAAGCTTTAAGGAGCTGTTGATGAACTCCAGTCGCCCCTATCTGGTTCGAGCACTGTATGAGTGGATCGTCGACAACGATTGCACGCCCCATATGCTGGTCAATGCCGAATTCCCGAAAGTACAGGTGCCGGATGGTTTCGCCAGTGATGGCCAGATCGTCCTGAATATCTCGCCAAGTGCCGTGCGCAGCCTGCACATGGATAACGATGCGGTCAGCTTCGAGGGCCGTTTCAGTGGCGTGGCCCATTCGCTGTTCGTGCCGGTTGGCGCCATCCTGGGCATCTATGCCCGTGAAAATGGCCAGGGCATGGTCTTCGAGCTGGAGTCGTCGATGGATGACGACGAGCTGGAAGACGATGATGTACAGCCGGACGACGATGGCCCGCCAGAAGGGGGTGGTCAGCCGCCGCGCCCAAGTGGCCGGCCAAGCCTGAAAGTGGTCAAGTAACAAAAAAGGCGATCCAACCGGATCGCCTTTTTCTTTGCCGCCAACTTCGGGTTACAGGTCGCTGATGGTGCGTACCTGGTCCTTGTTGATGCGGGTGCGCTTGCCGTCGAGTTGCTGGAACTCGTAGAAGCCGGCGTCGCGGTCGTACTTCGGTGCATCGACAGCCTGGATTTCACGGCCATCGTTGAGGGTGATCAGGCTTGGAGTGGAGCAGCCGGCCAAAGTGGCGAAAGTGCCGATCAGCAGGGCAGGCAGCAGAAGCTTAGACATGCGGTGTTTCCTGGGTTTCTGGGAAGACAGAGGGTTGTGCGGGGCGGTGCCGGCCTCTTCGCGGGCTTGCCCGCTCCCACAGGTATCGCGCAGGTTTCGAGGCCTTTGGTATTCCTGTGGGAGCGGGCATGCCCGCGAAGAGGCCACTACAGCCGGTCATGGAGTCAGTCGATGTACTCGAACAGCTTGACGATCTTCTGCACGCCCGACACACCCTGCACCACTGCGGTGGCCGAGTTGGCCTCCTTTTGGGTCACCAGGCCGAGCAGGTAGACGATACCGTTCTCGGTGATCACCTTGATGCGTGAGCTGGGTACGGCGTTGTCGCCCAGCATCTGGGTCTTGATCTTGGTAGTCAGCCAGGCGTCGTTGTTGCGTGCCAGGATGGAGGAGGGCTGCATCACCTGCAGCTCGTTGTGCACCTTCTTGACGCGCTGCACCTGGCCGGCGGTCTGCTCGGCGAGGCTCTTGAGGTCGGCGCGTGGGGTCTGGCCGGCCAGCAGGACGATGCCGTTGTAGCTGCTGACAACAATGTGCGAGCCCTTGTCCAGGTCAGGGCTGGCCTTGGAAATGTTCACCGAGGCCTTGGTCTCGATCAGCGAATCGTCGATCTTGCTGCCGATGGTGCGCGTACCGCGATCGTCTTCGATCGGCGAATTGCGGGTAGAGGTGAGTACCGAGCTGCAACCGGTGACGCTCAGGCACAGGGTCAGGGCCATCAGGCCGAGGCGCATAGGGGTCATTCTTCACTCCCGAACAGTTGGCTGTCGATCAGATCGCACAGGCAGTGGATCGCCAGCAGGTGGACTTCCTGGATGCGTGCGGTAACCGTCGAAGGTACGCGGATTTCCACGTCTTCGGGCAGCAGCAGCGAAGCCATGCCGCCGCCGTCGCGGCCAGTCAATGCTACGACAATCATTTCGCGGTCATGTGCGGCCTGGATCGCCTGGATCACGTTGGCCGAATTGCCGCTGGTGGAGATCGCCAGCAGAACGTCGCCGGGCTGGCCCAGGGCGCGAATCTGCTTGGAGAAGACTTCGTTGTAGCTGTAGTCGTTGGCGATCGAGGTCAGGGTCGAGCTGTCGGTAGTCAGCGCGATGGCTGGCAGGCTCGGGCGCTCGCGCTCGAAACGGTTGAGCAGTTCCGACGAAAAGTGTTGGGCATCACCGGCCGAGCCGCCGTTGCCACAGGCGAGCATCTTGCCCTCGTTGAGCAGCGCATTGACCATGACCAGGCTGGCCTGCTCGATGTGCGGTGCCAGGATGTCCATTGCCTGTTGCTTGGTATCGATGCTGGCCTGGAACAGCCGGCGAATTCGGGATTGCATGTCCATCTGGTGACCTTAAGTGGGGCGGTGGCCTTTGCTGCGCGCATCAACGACCAGCCCGCGAAACATAGAGCAAAAAAAACGAAGTGGGTTCAGCATTCGAAGGCGTTTTTCAGCCATTGAAGCGGTCTGCCTGCATGGTGGCTGCCCTGCAGGGCGACTACGTCGAAGCGGCAGGGGTGGTTGCCCCAGTGGGGCGCCTTCTGCAGGTACAGGCTGGCGGCGAGCACCAGCCGTTTCTGCTTGCGCCCGTCGATGCTTTCGAGGGCGCCACCGAAGCACGCGTGCAACCGGTAGCGGACTTCGACGAATACTACTGTATCGGCGTCAAGCATGACCAGATCAAGCTCACCGCCTTTGCATCGCCAATTGCGCGCCAGCAGCTGCAGGCCCTGCCCTTGAAGGTACTCAAGGGCCTGGGTTTCTGCTGCTTGCCCGGCGCTGGTGGGCGACGCTGCTGCCATCAGCGTGCGGTGTCAGGCAGGCGCTTGACCTGGCCGCCGGCGAACTCGGCCCATGGCAGCTGGCGCTCGATACGCTGGTTGGCGTTGATGCTCAGGCTGCCCGAAAGGCCCAGGACGCGGTTGTCCGGCAGCGCTTTGAGCTGGCCCAGGCGCGGCGCCAGGCTGTAGGCATCGACGCCCATGGCATACAGGCGGCCAAGGCTGCCAGCGGCCTGCGGCCATTGCTGTACCACCTGCTGGCGCAGGCTGTTGCTGGTGTCGAGCAGCCACGGCGTTTCGCAGAAGCGGATGCCGTTCATGTCGTTGTACTGGTTGACGTCACCGCTGGCGCTGTACAGGTTCGAGGTGGCGTAGACCGGTACGTCACCGGCGTACTGGAAGTTCAGGGTCGGCTTGATCTGCTGGGCCTGTTGCGGGGTCGAGGCCAGGAAGATGAAGTCGATATCCTGGCGGCGCGACGGTTGTGCGGCGATGCTGCCGCCTACCGTGCTTTGCAGGCTCTTGGCGCGGCCTTCGCTCTGGCGCAGCTGGAACAGGTCGGCGATCTGCTGGGCCAGGGCAACCGGCTGGGCGATGCGCTCAGCGGCGAGCAGGGTGCCGCCATTGCCTTCCCAGTCCTGGCGGAAGGCGGCCAGCACGCGGTCACCCCATTCGCCACTCGGCACCAGAGCCACGGCGCGGACCATGCCGTCGGCGCGGGCGCGGCGGGCTACTTCGCGCGCTTCGTCTTCGGCAGCCAGGCCGAACTGGAACAGTTGCGGCGGGGCCTTCTGGCCGGCGTCGGCGTAGTTCAGGGCCAGGGTGGTGATCGGCAGTTGTGGTTTGGCGGCCAGTTGTTTCACCAGTGGCTTTTCAAGCGGGCCGATGACCAGTTGCACGCCGGCGGCCTGGGCCTGGCGATAGAAGTCGTCGAGCGAGCCGATGCGCGAGCTGTCGAACACCTGCACCGCAGGCGCTGGCTGACCGGCTTGCTGGGCCTGGAAGTGGGCAGCCATGAAGCCGTCACGCAGGGCACGGGCAACACCGGCCAGCGGGCCTTCCTGAGGCAGCAGCAGGGCGATCTTGGTCAGCGGCTGGCTGGCCAGTTCCTTGAGCTTGGTCAGTGCCAGCGGCAGTTGCTGGGCGGCAGGGTGGTCCGGGTGCTGTTTGACCCAGGTATCGATGGCCGCTTGCTGCTGTTCCAAGGTGCCGGCGCTTTTCACGGCGAGGGCCAGGCTGGTCCAGCCGGCCAGGGTCTGGTCATTGGCTGGCTGCTGCAGTTGTTCGGCCGGCAACGAGGCGACCAAGGCCCAGATGGCGTCATTGTTGGCGCTGGCAGCCTGGCCGCTGAGCAGCGGGGCCAGCAGCATGCGCTGTTGCGCGGCAGCCAGGGCCTGGCCGTCGGCTTCAAGGGCGGCGGCGTGCACGCTGTAGGTGCGCGCTTGCTGCTCTGCTGGCAACTCGGCTATGCGTTGCAGGCTGGGGTGTGCCAGGGCGGTGATGGCCGCCTTGGGCTGGTTGCGGCTCATGGCCAGCTCGGCCGCGAGGGTGCTGGCGAACACTTGCTGGGCCGGCTTGAGCGTGTCCAGCGGGACTTGCTCAAGAATGCGTGCGGCGCGTGGGAAGTCCTTCTGCTTGTAGGCCAGGTCGGCCGCGCTCAGGCGCAGCAGCGCGGCGTCTTCCGCAGACTTGCTGGAAGCGGCCTTTTCGAGCAGTTGCTCGATGCTGGCGTCCGGGGTGCGTGGCAGTTCGCCCAGGCTGGATGAGGGCGAGCTGGCGCAAGCTGCCAGCAGGGCAGCGAGGCAGAGGGCTGTGAGCAGCCGCAGGCAAGCGATCATGTAAAGGTCCTGTTACTCGATCAAGTTGGCCGGCAATTGTACCCAAGCACTGGCCGGGGCGCGATGTTGCTGTGCTGATCCTTCACTATAGGTGGCCTGCGGCCGATCGCCGGCGAAGTTCTTTGCGCCCTGTTGCAGGCGCTCGGGCTACAATGGCGCCTTTGATCCGAATGACAGGTGTGCGCAGTGACTGATGTGGCAGGGGCTTCGAAATCCACGGTGGGGACGCTGTATGTGGTGGCAACCCCCATCGGCAACCTCGACGACATGAGCGCCCGGGCGCTGAAGGTACTGGCGGATGTGGCGCTGATCGCTGCCGAAGACACCCGCCATTCGATCCGCCTGCTGCAACACTTTGGCATCGACACACCGCTGGCGGCCTGTCATGAACACAACGAGCGTGATGAGGGCGGGCGTTTTCTCACCAAGCTGCTGGCTGGCGAGAACGTGGCGCTGGTTTCCGATGCCGGCACGCCGCTGATTTCCGACCCGGGCTACCACCTGGTGCGCCAGGCGCGAGCTGCGGGGGTGAGCGTGGTGCCGGTACCGGGCGCCTGCGCCTTGATCGCCGCGCTGTCGGCGGCCGGGCTGCCGTCGGACCGCTTCATCTTCGAAGGCTTCCTGCCGGCCAAGCAGGCAGGGCGTCGGGCGCGCCTCGAGCAGGTGAAGGAAGAGCCGCGCACGCTGATCTTCTATGAAGCCCCGCACCGTATCCTTGAATGCCTTGAAGACATGGAGCTGGTATTTGGTGGTGAGCGCCCGGCGTTGCTGGCGCGCGAATTGACCAAGACCTTCGAGACCCTCAAGGGCCTGCCGCTGGCCGAGCTGCGTGCGTTTGTTGCTGGCGACAGCAACCAGCAGCGCGGTGAATGCGTGGTACTGGTTGGCGGCTGGAGCGCGCCGGAGGGCGAGCAGGCCATCAGTGCCGAGGCCCAGCGAGTACTCGACCTGCTATTGGCCGAGTTGCCATTGAAGCGGGCGGCGGCCCTGGCGGCGGAAATCACCGGGGTGCGCAAGAACCTGTTGTATCAACTTGCCCTGGAAAAGCAGAAAGCCGAGTAGTGGCAATTTGATATAAATGCTGGTATTGCTTGTTCTTGTGCGCGCGTGCCGGTAACCTTGTCGGCGGAGAGTCGATCGGACAGTCGCTGCCTGTTTTTGTTCCGCAACTTTTGGTTGTGTGAACAGCAGGGGGAGGAAAGTCCGGGCTCCATAGGGCAGAGTGCCAGGTAACGCCTGGGAGGCGCGAGCCTACGGAAAGTGCCACAGAAAATAACCGCCTAAGCACTTCGGTGCCGGTAAGGGTGAAAAGGTGCGGTAAGAGCGCACCGCACGGCTGGCAACAGTTCGTGGCTAGGTAAACCCCACTCGGAGCAAGACCAAATAGGGTTCCATTAGGCGTGGCCCGCGTCGGAACCGGGTAGGTTGCTAGAGGCGTCCAGTGATGGCCGTCGTAGAGGAATGACTGTCCTCGACAAAACCCGGCTTACAGATCGACTCTCCACCTTTTCCTCCCCTGCTTGATTCGATAGCAGATCCTCTCTGGTAATACCGAAAAAATCTTACTCTTCATAAATCACTTTAACTTCGAACTCCATTTGCCTGCGTGGGTTTGATTTTTCTCGCGTTTTCTCCTCCTCGGTAATCGTTCCACATTCCTTTATCGCGCTAAATCTCGGTCCCGTAAGGCTTTTCCTTATGAACGTGCCTTGACGGTGCTGCGGGCGGATTCCTATAGTGTGCGCAAGTGGCAGAAAGTGGGATGAAGTGGGTTTTCTGACACAAAAAAGCTAATATTGTGGGGAATCGCAGCCGTGTTCCGCGGAGCCAACGCCGTCAGCCTCGATGCCAAGGGACGTCTCGCCATGCCGAGCCGGTACCGTGACGAGCTGGATTCGCGTTGCAATGGTCAGCTGATCGTGACCATTGACGCCGTTGACCCCTGCTTGTGTGTATATCCCCTCGACGAGTGGGAACAGATAGAAGCCAAGTTGCGTGCCTTGCCATCGTTGCGTGAGGAAAACCGCCGTCTGCAGCGTTTGCTGATCGGTAATGCGGTTGACCTGGAGCTCGATGGCAGTGGGCGTTTCCTGGTACCGCCCCGCCTGCGTGAGTACGCCAAGCTCGACAAGAAGGCGATGCTGGTGGGGCAACTGAACAAATTCCAGCTGTGGGATGAAGATGCCTGGAACACGGTTTCGGCAGCCGACCTTGCAGCTATTCAACAACCGGGCGCCATGCCCGACGAATTGCGTGACCTGATCCTGTGACCATAGATAGCGGCTTCAACCACATTACCGTCCTGCTCGACGAAGCTGTCGAGGCATTGGCCCTGCGCGCCGACGGTTGCTATCTGGACGGCACCTTCGGCCGTGGCGGACACAGCCGGCTGATTCTCAGCAAGCTCGGGCCGCAAGGGCGGCTGCTGGGCTTCGACAAAGATCCACAGGCGATTGCCACAGGGCAAGCGCTGGCGGCCGAAGACGGCCGCTTTGTCATTGTGCAGCGCAGCTTTGCCGAGCTGGGTGCAGAGGTGGCCGAGCGCGGCCTGGACGGTAAGGTCAGCGGTGTACTGCTGGACTTGGGCGTGTCCTCCCCGCAACTGGATGACCCCGAGCGTGGCTTCAGCTTCCTCAATGATGGCCCGCTGGACATGCGTATGAACCCGGACCAGGGCATCAGTGCCGCCGAGTTCATCGCCACGGCGCCTGTGGAAGAAATTGCCCGCGTCTTCAAAGAGTACGGTGAAGAGCGCTTCTCCGGCCGCATGGCGCGTGCCGTGGTCGAGCGCCGTGAAAAGGAGCCGTTCACCCGTACCGGCGACCTGGCGGAAGTGCTGAAGGTTGCCAACCCTGCCTGGGAGAAAGGCAAGAACCCGGCTACCCGTGCCTTCCAGGGGCTGCGGATCCATGTCAACAACGAACTGGGTGACCTGGAGGCTGGCCTTGAGGCCGCACTCGATGCGCTCGAGGTCGGTGGTCGCCTGGCAGTGATCAGTTTCCACTCGCTCGAGGACCGTATCGTCAAGCTGTTCATGCGCAAGCTGGTCAAGGGCGAGGCCGACAACCTGCCGCGCAACCTGCCGGTACAGCACAAGGTCTTCGAGCCGAAAATCAAGCTCATCGGCAAAGCCCAGTTCGCCTCCGAAGCCGAGCTCAAGGCCAACCCGCGGTCGCGTAGCGCCGTGATGCGTGTGGCGGAGAAGCTGCGGTGAGCAGGCTGTTCGCCAAGCCTTTGCCAGGCGGAAGCTTCCTGATGCTTCTGCTGTTTGTCGGCGTGCTGGTTTCGGCCGTCGCCGTGTCCTACAGCGCGCACTGGAACCGCCAATTGCTCAACACCCTTTACGGCGAGTTGAGCGAGCGTGACAAGGCCCAGGCCGAGTGGGGCCGGCTGATTCTCGAACAGAGCACCTGGACCGCCGCCAGCCGTATCGAAAACCTGGCTTCCGAGCAGTTGAAGATGCGCGTGCCTTCGGCTGACGAAGTACGGATGGTGGCGCCATGATGAAGCTCGAAGGCGCACTCTACCCGTGGCGCTTCCGCGTGGTGATCGGCCTGCTGGCAATCATGGTGGGTGCCATCTGCTGGCGCATCATCGACCTGCAGGTGGTCGACCGTGACTTCCTCAAGGGCCAGGGCGATGCGCGCAGCCTGCGTCATATTCCTATCCCGGCGCACCGCGGCCTGATTACCGACCGCAACGGTGAGCCATTGGCCGTGAGTACCCCGGTCACCACCCTGTGGGCCAACCCCAAGGAAATGCAGGCGTACAAAGACCGCTGGCCACAGTTGGCTGCAGCGCTGGGGCAAAACCCGCAGCAGTTGGTCGAACGCCTGACCGCGCAGGCCAGCAAAGAATTCATCTACCTGGTCCGCGGCCTGACCCCGGAGCAGGGCCAGCACGTGCTCGACCTGAAAGTGCCCGGTGTGTACGGCCTGGAAGAATTCCGCCGCTTCTATCCGGCCGGTGATGTCACCGCGCACATGGTCGGTTTCACCGACCTCGACGACCACGGTCGCGAAGGGGTGGAGCTGGCCTATGACGAATGGCTGGCCGGTGTGCCCGGCAAGCGCCAGGTGATCAAGGACCGGCGTGGCCGGCTGATCAAGGACATCCAGGTAACCAAGAACGCCAAGGCCGGGAAGACCTTGGCGTTGTCGATAGACCTGCGCCTGCAGTACCTGGCTACCCGCGAGCTGCGCAACGCCATTGCCGAACAGGACGCCAAGGCCGGCAGCCTGGTGATCATGGACGTCAAGACCGGTGAAGTGTTGGCCATGGTCAACCAGCCAACCTACAACCCGAACAACCGCCGCAGCATGTTCCCGGCAGCGATGCGCAACCGGGCGATCATCGACGTGTTCGAGCCCGGCTCCACGGTCAAGCCGATTTCCATGAGTGCGGCACTGCAGAGCGGCCGCTGGAAGCCGACCGACAAGGTCGAGGTGTACCCGGGCAGCCTGCAGATCGGCCGCTACACCATCAAGGACGTGTCGCGCAGCGAGGGCCCGATCCTCGACCTGACCGGCATCCTGATCAACTCCAGTAACGTCGGCATGAGCAAGATCGCCTTCGACATCGGCGGCGAGGCCATCTACCGGGTCATGTCCCAGGTCGGCCTGGGCCAGTACACCGGCCTTGGCTTCCCGGGTGAGCGTGTCGGCAACCTGCCCAACCACCGCGAGTGGCGCAAGGCCGAGACCGCGACCCTTTCCTATGGCTACGGCCTGTCGGTGACCGCCCTGCAGCTGGTGCATGCCTACGCGGCGCTGGCCAACGACGGCAAGATGGTGCCGCTGTCGATCATCAAGGTCGACAAGGCGCCGGAAGCCGTGCAGGCCATTCCGAAGGAAACCGCCGAAACCGTTCAGGGCATGCTGCAGCAGGTAATTGAAGCGCCGCGTGGCGTGTTCCGTGCCCAGGTGCCGTTCTATCACGTGGCCGGCAAGTCCGGTACCGCGCGTAAAGCCACCGTGGGGTCCAAGGGTTACACCGAAAACGCCTACCGCTCACTGTTCGCCGGCTTCGGGCCAATGAGCGACCCGCGCTACGCCATCGTCGTGGTCATCGACGAGCCGGGCAAGGGTGGTTACTTCGGTGGCCTGGTTTCGGCGCCGGTCTTCAGCAAGGTCATGTCCGGCACCCTGCGTCTGATGAACGTGCCGCCAGACAACCTGCCGCCACCAGCACCCGCAGCACCCGCCGTGCAATCACAAGTCAATGCAGCAGCCGCCAAGGGAGGGCGTGGATGATGACAATGCCATTAAGCAAACTTTTCGCTCACGCCAGCCGTGACCCGCTGATTCGTGAACTGACCCTGGACAGCCGCAATGTACGCCCGGGCGACCTGTTCCTGGCCGTGCCGGGCGCCAAGGTCGATGGCCGCGAGCATATCGCCGATGCCCTGGCCCGTGGCGCTGCCGCCGTGGCCTATGAAGAGCAAGGCGCCAATGTGCTGCCGCTGACCGATGTGCCGCTGATTCCGGTCAAGGGCCTGATCGCCCAGCTGTCGGACATCGCCGGGCGCTTCTATGGCGAGCCCAGCCGCCAGCTGAACCTGGTGGGCGTGACCGGTACCAACGGCAAGACCAGCGTCACCCAGTTGGTGGCCCAGGCGCTTGATGTGCTCGGCCAGCGCTGCGGCCTTATTGGCACTTTGGGCACCGGTTTCTACGGTGACCTGCAAAGTGGTCGGCTGACCACGCCAGACCCGATTGCCGTGCAGTCGACCCTTTACGACCTGAAAAAGCAGGGCGCCAAGGCCGTGGCGATGGAGGTTTCCTCCCACGCCCTGGAGCAAGGGCGTGTCGCCGCATTGGCGTTCGACATCGCGGTCATGACCAACCTGTCCCGTGATCACCTGGACTACCACGGCAGCATGCAGGCCTATGAGGCTGCCAAGGCCAAGCTGTTCGCCTGGCCAAACCTGCGTTGCCAGGTGGTCAACCTGGATGACGACTTTGGTCGTCGCCTGGCCGAAGACTTTGCTCGCCGCCCGAGTGTCGATCTGGTCGAGACCCGCCTGATCAGCTACAGCCTGGAAAACCCGGATACCTCGCTGTTCTGCCGCGAAGCCGTGTTCAGTGACGATGGCGTGCGCGCCACGCTGGTGACCGCCCAGGGGGAGCGCACCCTGCGCAGCCAGCTGCTGGGTCGTTTCAACCTGAGCAACATGCTGGCCGCCGTGGCAACCCTGCTGGCGCTGGATTACGCGCTGGACGAAATCCTGGAGGTCGCGCCGCGACTGCAAGGGCCGGTAGGCCGTATGCAGCGCCTGGGTGGCGGCCAAAAGCCGCTGGTGGTGGTCGACTACGCGCACACCCCGGACGCCCTGGAAAAAGTGCTTGAGGCCTTGCGCCCGCATGCCCACGGCAAACTGCTGTGCCTGTTCGGCTGCGGCGGCGACCGTGACCGCGGCAAGCGCCCATTGATGGCCGAAGTGGCCGAGCGCCTGGCCGACCACGTGTTGGTCACCGACGACAACCCGCGCACCGAAGACCCGCTGCGCATCTTCGATGACATCCGCCCCGGTTTCACCAAGCCTGACGACGTCGAGTTCGTCGCCGGCCGTGGCGAAGCCATTGCGCAGCTTATCGCCTGCGCCGCTGCCAACGACGTGATCGTGCTGGCCGGCAAGGGGCATGAGGATTACCAGGAGATCAATGGCGAGCGCCATGACTTCTCCGACCTGATCGAAGCCGAGAAGGCCCTTGCAGCCTGGGAGGCTCCACATGCTTAAGCCGATGACACTCAGCCAGCTGACCACAGCACTGAGTGGTCGACAAGTCGGTGCCGACGCCACATTCACCGGTGTCAGCATCGACAGCCGCAGCGTCAGCCTCGGGCAATTGTTCGTCGCCCTGGCCGGCCCGCGCTTCGATGGCCATGACTACCTGGCTGATGTCAAAGACAAAGGCGCAGTTGCCGCGCTGGTCGAGCGTGAAGTGGCCGGTGTCGACCTGCCGCAATTGCTGGTCAAGGATTGCCGGGTGGCACTGGGTCAGCTCGGCGCCCTGAACCGCGCCGCTTTCGACAAACCCGTAGTGGCCATTACCGGCTCCAGTGGCAAGACCACGGTCAAGGAAATGCTTGCCAGCATCCTGCGCACCCGTGGCCTGGTGCACGCCACCCGCGGCAACCTGAACAACGACCTCGGCGCGCCGCTGACCCTGCTGGAAATCGCCCCGGAGCACAGCGCCGCAGTGATCGAGCTGGGTGCTTCGCGCATTGGCGAAATCCGCTACACCGTTGGCCTGACCCAACCTCAGGTGGTCATCATCAATAACGCCGGTACCGCCCACGTTGGCGAATTCGGTGGCCCCGAGAAGATCGTCGAAGCCAAGGGCGAGATTCTCGAAGGCCTGGGCGAGGGCGGCATCGCCATCCTCAACCTGGCCGACAAGGCGTTCGATATCTGGCGCAAGCGTGCCGGCAACCACCGCATCTTTACGTTTGCACTGGATAACCCGCAGGCTGATTTCCACGCCAGCGACATCGGTCGCGACGCGCGGGGCTGCCCATCGTTCACCTTGCACGGGCCTGAGGGTAGCGTGCCGGTACAGCTGAACCTTCTGGGTACCCACAACGTCAGCAACGCCCTGGCTGCCGCCGCCGCTGCCCATGCCGTTGGTCTGAGCCTGAGTGGCATTGCTGCCGGCCTGGCTGCCGTGCAACCGGTCAAAGGCCGTACCGTGGCGCAGATCGCGCCGAATGGTGTGCGGGTGATCGACGATAGTTACAACGCAAATCCCACCTCCATGTGCGCGGCCATTGATATACTCGCCGGCTTTTCCGGACGCACCGTCCTGGTGCTTGGGGATATCGGCGAATTGGGGCAATGGGCGGAAGAAGGCCACCGTCAGGTGGGTGACTACGCGCGTGGCAAGGTCGACGCCCTGTACGCAGTGGGTTCCAACATGACACATGCGGTCAAGGCGTTCGGCGCCAATGGCCGTCATTTCGCTACTCAAGCTGAGCTGATCGACGCGGTTAGCGACGAAAATGCCAGCGACACCACTATCTTGATCAAGGGCTCGCGCAGCGCTGCGATGGAAAACGTCGTGGCGGCATTGTGCGGTGCCAGCGGGGAGAAACATTAATGCTGCTGCTGTTGGCCGAGTATCTGCAACAGTTCCACAAAGGCTTCGCGGTCTTCCAGTACCTGTCCCTGCGCGGGATTCTTGGTGTACTGAC
The DNA here is from genome assembly GCF_000708715.2 of Pseudomonas putida W15Oct28. Classification (GTDB taxonomy): domain Bacteria; phylum Pseudomonadota; class Gammaproteobacteria; order Pseudomonadales; family Pseudomonadaceae; genus Aquipseudomonas; species Aquipseudomonas putida_R. The sequence goes on from NZ_JENB01000008.1 coordinate 170,213, forward strand.
CGCGTTGTCCCTGGCGCTGTGGCTGGGGCCGTGGATGATCCGTACCCTGCAAATCCGCCAGATCGGCCAGGCCGTGCGTAACGACGGCCCGCAATCGCACCTGTCCAAGTCCGGCACCCCGACCATGGGTGGCGCACTGATCCTGTCGGCCATCGCCATCAGCACCCTGTTGTGGGCTGATCTGTCCAACCGCTATGTGTGGGTGGTGCTGATCGTTACCCTGGCATTCGGCGCGATCGGTTGGGTTGACGACTACCGCAAGGTGATCGAAAAGAACTCCCGTGGGCTGCCAAGCCGCTGGAAGTACTTCTGGCAGTCGGTGTTTGGCCTGGCTGCGGCGGTGTTCCTGTACAAGACCGCGCCGACCAGCGTCGAGACCACGCTGATCCTGCCGTTCATCAAGGATGTCACCATCCCGCTGGGCGTCGGCTTCGTCGTATTGACCTACTTCGTCATCGTCGGCTCCAGCAACGCGGTCAACCTTACCGATGGCCTCGACGGCCTGGCAATCATGCCGACGGTGATGGTCGGCGGCGCCCTGGGCATCTTCTGCTACCTGTCGGGTAACGTGAAGTTCGCCGAATACCTGCTGATCCCTTACGTACCGGGCTCGGGCGAGCTGATCGTGTTCTGCGGTGCACTGATCGGTGCCGGCCTGGGCTTCCTGTGGTTCAACACCTACCCGGCACAAGTCTTCATGGGTGACGTCGGCGCGCTGGCGCTGGGCGCCGCGCTGGGCACCATCGCCGTGATCGTCCGCCAGGAAATCGTGCTGTTCATCATGGGCGGCATCTTCGTTGTGGAAACCCTGTCGGTGGTGATCCAGGTCGCCTCCTTCAAGCTGACCGGCAAGCGCGTGTTCCGCATGGCGCCGATCCACCACCACTTTGAACTCAAGGGCTGGCCAGAGCCACGGGTGATCGTCCGCTTCTGGATCATTACCGTGATTCTGGTGCTGGTTGGCCTTGCAACCCTGAAACTGAGGTAGATGAGCGTGTCTTTGATCGCTTCCGACCAATTCCGCATCGTTGTCGGCCTCGGCAAGAGCGGCATGTCCCTGGTTCGCTTCCTGGCGAACCGGGGCATTGCCTTTGCGGTCGCCGACACCCGCGAGCAACCGCCGGAACTGGAAACCCTGCGCCGTGATTACCCGCAGGTGGAAGTGCGCTGTGGTGAGCTGGACGTGGACTTCCTGTGCCGCGCCAACGAGCTGTATGTGAGCCCCGGCCTGGCGTTGGCCACCCCGGCCCTGCAGCAGGCAGCCGCGCGTGGCGTGAAGCTGTCCGGTGACATCGAGCTGTTCGCCCAGCACGCCAAGGCGCCGATTGTTGCCATCAGCGGTTCCAACGCCAAGAGCACCGTTACCACCCTGGTCGGCGAAATGGCCGCCAAGGCCGGCAAGCGCGTGGCCGTGGGCGGCAACCTCGGTACCCCGGCGCTGGACTTGCTGGCTGATGATGTCGAGCTGTACGTGCTGGAACTGTCCAGTTTCCAACTGGAAACCACCGACCAGCTCAACGCCGAAGTGGCCACCGTGCTGAACATCAGCGAAGACCACATGGACCGCTACAGTGGCCTGCCGGCCTACCACCTGGCCAAGCACCGGATTTTCCGCGGCGCCCGCCAGGTGGTGGTCAACCGCCAGGACGCCCTGAGCCGGCCGCTGCCGGTGGAAGGCCGCCCATGCTGGACCTTCGGCCTCAACCAGCCCGACTTCAAGGCCTTCGGCCTGCGTGAAGTGGACGGTGAGAAATACCTGGCGTTCGAGTTCCAGACGCTGATGCCGGCGCGCGAGCTGAAGGTGCGTGGCGCTCACAACCAGAGCAACGCCCTGGCCGCACTGGCCCTGGGGCATGCCGCAGGCCTGCCGTTCGAGCCCATGCTCGAAGCCCTGCGCGAGTTCGGTGGCCTGGCCCACCGTTGCCAGTGGGTGCGCGAGCGTAATGGCGTGAACTGGTATGACGATTCCAAGGCCACCAACGTCGGTGCCGCCCTGGCCGCCATCGAAGGCCTGGGTGCCGATATCGAAGGCAAGCTGGTGCTGATTGCCGGTGGCGACGGCAAAGGTGCTGAATTCACTGCGCTGCGCGAGCCCGTCAAGCGTTTCTGCCGCGCCGTGGTATTGCTTGGCCGAGATGCCGAGCGCCTGGCCAAGGCCTTGGGTGATGACGTGCCGCTGGTACGGGTCAAGACCCTCGACGACGCCGTGCAGCAGTGTGCCGACCTGGCCCAGGCCGGCGATGCGGTGCTGCTGTCGCCGGCGTGCGCCAGCCTCGACATGTTCAAGAACTTTGAAGAGCGCGGGCGCCTGTTCGCCCAGGCAGCGGGAGGTCTTGCATGATCTTCGGCATCTTCAAGCCCTACCCGTCGCCGCTGATCAGCGGCCGTGGCATCGACCTGGACTTCCCGATGCTCGCCGGCTGCCTGGCCTTGCTTGGCCTGGGCCTGGTGATGATCACCTCGGCGTCCTCGGAAGTGGCCGCGGTGCAGTCGGGCAACCCGCTTTACCACATGTTCCGCCACCTGGTGTACGTGGTGATTGGCCTGGTTGCCTGTGGCGCGACCATGCTGGTGCCGATCGCCACCTGGCAGCGCATGGGCTTCATGATGCTGCTGGGCGCCTTCGGCCTGCTGGTGCTGGTGCTGGTGCCAGGCATCGGCCGTGAAGTGAACGGCTCCATGCGCTGGATCGGCTTCAGCTTCTTCAACGTCCAGCCTTCGGAAATCGCCAAGGTGTTCGTGGTCGTCTACCTGGCAGGTTACCTGGTACGCCGACAGACCGAGGTACGCGAAACCTGGATGGGCTTCTTCAAGCCGTTCATCGTGCTGCTGCCCATGGCCGCCCTGTTGCTGATGGAGCCGGACTTCGGTGCCACCGTGGTGATGATGGGCGCGGCTGCTGCCATGCTGTTCCTCGGCGGTGTGGGGCTGTTCCGCTTCAGCCTCATGGTGGTGTTGGCGGTGCTGGCAGTGTTTGTGCTGGTACAGGCGCAGCCCTACCGGATGGCGCGGCTTATCACCTTCACCGACCCGTGGTCCGACCAGTTCGGCTCGGGCTACCAGCTGACCCAGGCACTGATCGCCTTCGGCCGTGGCGAGTGGCTGGGCGTTGGCCTGGGCAACAGCGTGCAGAAGCAGTTCTACCTGCCCGAAGCGCACACCGACTTCGTGTTCTCGGTACTGGCCGAAGAGCTGGGCGTGGTCGGCTCGCTGCTGACCATTGCACTGTTCGTGTTCGTGACCGTGCGTGCCCTGTATATCGGCCTGTGGGCCGAGAAGGCCAAGCAGTTCTTTGCCGCCTATGTGGCCTTCGGCCTGGCGTTCCTGTGGATCGGCCAGTTCCTGATCAACATCGGGGTGAACGTCGGCCTGCTGCCAACCAAGGGCCTGACCCTGCCGTTCCTCAGCTACGGGGGCAGTTCGCTGGTGATCTGTTGCGCCTGCGTGGGCCTGTTGCTGCGTATCGAGTGGGAAAGCCGCACGCACCTGGGCAGTGAGGAACACGAGTTCAGCGAAAGCGATTTTGCCGAGGAGACCAGTCATGGCCGCTGACGGCAAGAACATACTGATCATGGCGGGCGGCACCGGGGGCCACGTATTCCCGGCCCTGGCCTGCGCCCGTGAGTTCCAGACGCGTGGTTTTACCGTGCACTGGCTGGGCACACCGCGTGGCATCGAGAACGAGCTGGTGCCCCAGGCCGGCTTGCCGCTGCACCTGATCCAGGTCAGCGGCCTGCGTGGCAAAGGCAAGCTGTCGTTGCTCAAGGCGCCGTTCACCCTGGTCAAGGCCGTGCTGCAGGCGCGACGCATCATTCGCCAGCTAAAACCGGTATGCGTACTGGGCTTTGGTGGCTACGTGACCGGCCCCGGTGGTGTGGCCGCGCGGCTGTGCGGCGTGCCACTGGTGATTCACGAGCAGAACGCCCGTGCCGGTACCGCCAATCGGTTGCTGGTGCCGCTCTCTGCGCGGGTCTGCGAAGCTTTCCCGAACACCTTCGAGGCCAGCGACAAGCGTCGTACCACCGGCAACCCGGTGCGCCCGGAGCTGTTCATGGATGCACACCGCGCGCCCCTGGCCGAGCGCCGTGCGCGCCTGCTGGTGCTCGGTGGCAGCCTGGGTGCGGAACCATTGAACAAATTGTTGCCTAAGGCCCTGTCCGAAGTCCCTGCCGCGCTGCGGCCAGAGGTGTTCCACCAGGCCGGCAAGCAACACGCGCCAATCACCGCCGAGCGTTATCACGAGGCGGGCGTCGAGGCTCAGGTAGAGCCCTTCATCAAGGACATGGCCCAAGCCTATGGCTGGGCCGACATGGTGGTGTGCCGGGCCGGTGCCCTGACCGTCAGCGAGCTGGCGGCAGCAGGCCTGCCTTCGATGCTGGTGCCTTTGCCCCACGCCATCGACGACCACCAGACCCACAACGCCCAATATCTGGCCCGCGAAGGCGCTGCCTTCCTGATGCCACAAGCGACAACTGGCGCAGCGCAGCTCGCTGAACGCCTGAACGAGGTGCTGATGCAACCCGAGAAACTCAACGTCATGGCAGGCACCGCACGGCGCCTGGCCAAACCTGCTGCAACCAGCACCGTGGTCGATATCTGCCTGGAGGTGGCCCATGGTTGAAAGCCAGAAAGCCATGCCCCATCCAAAGATGGGCCGTATCCGCCGTATTCACTTCGTCGGTATCGGCGGCGTGGGCATGTGCGGCATTGCCGAAGTGTTGCTGAACCTGGGCTATGAAGTGTCCGGTTCGGACCTGAAAGCATCGCCGGTGACCGAGCGCCTGGAATCGTTCGGCGCCGAGATCTTCGTCGGCCACCGCGCCGAGAACGCTGCCACCGCTGACGTGCTGGTGGTGTCCAGCGCCATCAACCCGGCCAACCCGGAAGTGGCTACCGCCCTTGAGCGACGCATTCCGGTGGTGCCGCGTGCCGAAATGCTCGCCGAGCTGATGCGCTACCGTCATGGTGTGGCCGTTGCCGGTACCCACGGCAAGACCACCACCACCAGCCTGCTGGCGTCGGTGTTCGCCGCCGGTGGCCTGGACCCGACCTTCGTCATCGGTGGCCGCCTGACCGCTGCCGGTACCAATGCCCAGCTGGGCACCAGCCGCTACCTGATCGCCGAAGCAGACGAAAGCGACGCCAGCTTCCTGCACCTGCAGCCGATGGTAGCCGTGGTCACCAACATCGACGCCGACCACATGGCGACCTACGAAGGTGACTTCAACAAGCTGAAGAAAACCTTCGTCGAGTTCCTGCACAACCTGCCGTTCTACGGCTTGGCGGTGATGTGCCTGGACGACCCAGTGGTGCGCGAAATCCTGCCGCAGGTGAAACGCCCGACGGTGACCTATGGCTTCAGCGAAGAGGCCGACATCCGCGCCATCAACGTGCGCCAGCAGGGCATGCAGACCCACTTCACCGTGTTGCGCCGTGACTGCGAGCCGCTGGAAGTGTCGGTGAACATGCCCGGCAACCACAACGTGCTCAACGCGCTGGCCACCATCGCCATCGCCACCGACGAAGGCATCAGCGACGAAGCCATCGTCCAGGGCCTGTCCGGCTTCCAGGGTGTCGGCCGACGCTTCCAGGTGTACGGCGAACTGCCGGTCGAAGGCGGCAGCGTGATGCTGGTCGACGACTACGGCCACCACCCGACCGAAGTGGCCGCGGTGATCAAGGCCGTGCGCGGTGGCTGGCCAAGCCGCCGCCTGGTGATCGTCTACCAGCCGCACCGTTACAGCCGTACCCGCGACCTGTACGACGATTTCGTCCAGGTGCTGGGCGACGCCAACGTGCTGCTGCTGATGGAAGTCTACCCGGCCGGTGAAGAGCCGATCCCGGGTGCCGACAGCCGTCAGCTGTGCCACAGCATCCGCCAGCGCGGCAAGCTGGACCCGATCTACATCGAGCGTGGCGCCGAGCTGGCACCGCTGGTCAAGCCACTGCTGCGCGCTGGCGACATCCTGATCTGCCAGGGTGCCGGTGATGTCGGCGGCCTGGCCCCGCAGTTGATGAAAAGCCCGCTGTTCGCTGGCGCCAAGCAGGAGAAGTCGAAATGACCAGCGCCTACGAAAACCTGCACTCGACCCTGGACGTCAAGGCGTTCGGCCGCGTCGCCGTGCTGTACGGTGGCAAGAGCGCCGAGCGTGAAGTGTCGCTGAAGTCCGGCGCAGCGGTGATCGACGCGCTGACCACTGCCGGTGTCGACGTGGTCGCCATTGACGTCGGTGACGACCTGCTCACGCGCCTGCAAAGCGAGAAGATCGACCGTGCCTTCATCATCCTGCACGGCCGTGGCGGTGAAGACGGCAGCATGCAAGGCCTGCTGGAGTGCCTGGGCATCCCTTACACCGGCAGTGGCATCCTTGCCTCGGCGCTGGCCATGGACAAGCTGCGCACCAAGCAGGTGTGGCAGAGCCTGGGCATTCCGACCCCGCGCCACGCGGTGTTGGCGAGCGAAAACGATTGTTTGTTGGCCAGTACGGAACTGGGCTTCCCGCTTATCGTCAAACCCGCCCATGAAGGCTCTAGCATCGGCATGGCCAAGGTGAACAGCGCCCAGGAACTGGTCGCCGCCTGGCAGGACGCCGCCAAATACGATTCCCAGGTACTGGTGGAGCAGTGGATCCACGGCCCGGAGTTCACCATCGCGGTCTTGCGCGGCCAGGTGCTGCCGCCGATCGCCCTGGGTACGCCGCACGTGTTCTACGACTACGACGCCAAGTACATCGCCAACGATACCCAGTACCGCATCCCGTGCGGCCTGGATAGCGTCAAGGAACAGGAACTGATCGACCTGACCGCTCGCGCCTGTGATGCCATCGGCATCGAAGGCTGGGGGCGTCTGGACGTGATGCAGGACGAGCAGGGCCGGTTCTGGCTGCTCGAAGTCAACACCGCACCGGGCATGACTGATCATAGCCTGGTGCCAATGGCGGCCCGCGCGGCCGGCCTGGACTTCCAGCAACTGGTGCTGGCAATCCTGGCCGAAAGCGTGACGACGCGAGGTTAACAACCATGCAAGGCGCGATGATACGTCAGCAGCAACCCGTTCCCGGCCGTAGCAAGCCGGTGCCGCGTGGTGCCAGCCGGCTGGTGGCCGACGAGCCCGTATCGGCGCGCCTGCCGCGGCCAAGCCTGGGAGGCCTCAAGCGCCTGCTGTGGCCGGTGCTGCTGGTGGCGGCCGGCTTTGGCGCCTACGAGGGTGCCATTCGCCTGATGCCGTATGCCGACCGGCCGATCACCAAGATCGACGTGCAGGGCGACCTCAGCTACATCAGCCAGCAGTCGGTGCAGCAGCGCATCGCGCCCTACGTGGCGGCGAGCTTCTTCAGCGTCGACCTGCCAGCGATGCGTGCGGAGCTCGAACAGATGCCCTGGATCGCCCACGCAGAAGTGCGCCGGGTGTGGCCTGACGAGGTGGTGATCCGCCTGGAAGAACAGCTGCCGGTGGCGCGCTGGGGTGACGAAGCCTTGCTCAACAACCAGGGCCAGGCCTTCACCCCGCGCGAACTGGCCAACTACGAGCACCTGCCGCAGTTGGCCGGGCCGCAGCGTGCTCAGCAACAAGTCATGCAGCAGTATCAGGTATTGAGCCAGATGCTGCGCCCCATGGGCTTTTCCATTGCTCGCCTGGAGCTGCGCGAGCGAGGCAGCTGGTTCCTGACCACCGGTGCGAGCAGCGCCGGGCCAGGCATCGAGCTGCTGTTGGGGCGCGACCATCTGGTGGAGAAGATGCGCCGTTTCATTGCCATTTACGACAAGACACTCAAAGACCAGATCACCACTATCGCCCGCATTGATCTGCGTTATTCCAACGGACTTGCCGTTGGTTGGCGGGAACCGATTGCACCGACGACGGCCCAACCCGCCGTTGCGAAGAATTAGAGAGAGGCAGGACCATGGCAAACGCGCATAGCGGCAAAATGATCGTCGGGCTGGACATTGGCACCTCCAAGGTGGTGGCGCTGGTGGGCGAAGTGGGCGAGGACGGCACCCTGGAAATCGTCGGGATCGGTACCCATCCGTCCCGCGGCCTGAAGAAAGGCGTGGTGGTGAACATCGAGTCCACCGTGCAGTCGATCCAGCGCGCCGTGGAAGAAGCGCAGCTGATGGCCGGCTGCCGTATCCACTCGGCCTTCGTCGGGGTGGCCGGCAACCACATCCGCAGCCTGAACTCCCACGGCATCGTCGCCATCCGCGACCGCGAGGTCAGCCTGGCCGACCTGGAGCGTGTACTCGACGCCGCCCAGGCCGTGGCGATCCCGGCCGACCAGCGCGTGCTGCACACCCTGCCGCAGGACTACGTGATCGACAACCAGGAAGGCGTTCGCGAGCCGCTGGGCATGTCCGGCGTGCGTCTGGAAGCCAAGGTCCACGTGGTCACCTGCGCGGTCAACGCGGCGCAGAACATCGAGAAGTGCGTACGCCGCTGCGGCCTGGAAATCGACGACATCATCCTTGAGCAGCTGGCCTCGGCCTACTCGGTGCTGACCGACGATGAAAAAGAGCTGGGCGTGTGCCTGGTGGACATCGGTGGCGGCACCACCGACATCGCCATCTTCACCGAGGGCGCCATCCGTCACACCGCGGTCATCCCGATTGCCGGCGACCAGGTGACCAACGACATCGCCATGGCCCTGCGTACCCCTACCCAGTACGCCGAAGAAATCAAGATCCGCTACGCCTGCGCCCTGGCCAAACTGGCTGGCGCCGGCGAGACCATCAAGGTGCCGAGCGTGGGCGACCGGCCACCGCGCGAGCTGTCGCGCCAGGCGCTGGCCGAGGTGGTGGAGCCACGTTACGACGAGCTCTTCACCCTGATCCAGGCCGAGCTGCGCCGCAGCGGCTACGAGGACCTGGTGCCAGCCGGCATCGTCCTCACCGGCGGCACTGCGAAGATGGAAGGTGCCGTGGAACTGGCCGAGGAAATCTTCCACATGCCGGTGCGCCTGGGCGTACCGCACAGCGTTCGGGGGCTGAGCGACGTGGTGCGCAACCCGATCTATTCCACCGGCGTGGGCTTGCTCACTTACGGCCTGCTGAAGCAGTCCGAGGAGCTGATCCTGACCGGTAACACCAACAGCAGCAACAACAGCTATGGCGATGAACCGAAGGCCCCAGTGCTTGAGCGCTTCAAGAAGTGGGTCCAGGGCAACTTCTAAGTTTCAAAGCAGTAGTGGTAGGCGCAACAACTAGAGAACTGTAAGGAGAGGGAAAATGTTCGAGCTCGTAGACAACGTCCCGCAAAGTCCGGTCATCAAGGTGATCGGCGTTGGTGGTGGTGGCGGCAACGCCGTCAACCACATGGTCAAGAGCAGCATCGAAGGCGTGGAATTCATCTGCGCCAACACTGATGCCCAGGCGCTGAAAAGCATTGGCGCGCGCACCATCCTGCAATTGGGCACTGGCGTGACCAAGGGCCTGGGTGCCGGCGCCAATCCGGAAGTCGGCCGTCAGGCTGCGCTGGAAGACCGTGAGCGCATTGCTGAAGTGCTGCAGGGCACCAACATGGTGTTCATCACCACTGGCATGGGTGGCGGTACCGGTACCGGTGCAGCGCCGATCATTGCCGAAGTGGCCAAGGAAATGGGCATCCTCACCGTAGCCGTGGTGACCCGTCCGTTCCCGTTCGAAGGCCGCAAACGTATGCAGATCGCCGATGAAGGCATCCGCATGCTGGCTGAAAGCGTCGACTCGTTGATCACCATTCCCAACGAGAAGCTGCTGACCATCCTGGGCAAGGATGCCAGCCTGCTGTCCGCCTTCGCCAAGGCCGACGATGTGCTGGCCGGTGCCGTTCGCGGTATCTCCGACATCATCAAGCGCCCTGGCATGATCAACGTCGACTTCGCCGACGTGCGCACCGTGATGGGCGAAATGGGCATGGCGATGATGGGTACTGGCTGTGCCAGCGGCCCGAACCGTGCACGTGAAGCCACTGAAGCTGCGATCCGCAACCCGTTGCTGGAAGACGTCAACCTGCAGGGCGCCCGTGGCATCCTGGTGAACATCACCGCAGGCCCGGACCTGTCGCTGGGTGAGTACTCCGATGTGGGTAGCATCATCGAAGCCTTCGCCTCTGACCACGCCATGGTCAAGGTCGGCACCGTGATCGACCCGGACATGCGCGACGAACTGCACGTGACCGTTGTGGCCACTGGCCTGGGCGCGCGCATCGAGAAGCCGGTCAAAGTGGTCGACAACACCCTGCAGACCGCCCAGCAGGCGTACGAAGCTTCCAACCCTGCACCGGTTCGCCAGGAGCAGCCAGCGGTCAACTACCGTGACCTGGAGCGCCCGACAGTCATGCGCAACCAGGCCCATGCAGGTGCTGCTGCAGCCGCTAAACTGAACCCTCAGGATGACCTGGACTACCTCGATATCCCGGCTTTCCTGCGTCGTCAGGCTGATTAATGGAATTTATCAGGGGTATAAAGGTGATTGGTATTCATCAAAGGTTGGGTCTGTTATCATCCCCAGCCTTTGTTGATACCTGTTCGCAATTTGCGCTGAAGCGGCCAATGCCATGATTAAACAACGCACCCTGAAGAATACCATCCGTGCCACAGGTATCGGTCTGCACTCTGGGGAGAAGGTTTACCTGACCCTCAAGCCTGCACCTGTGGACACCGGCATCGTCTTCCGCCGCGCCGATCTCGACCCTGTGGTCGAAATCCCTGCGCGTGCGGCCAACGTCGGCGAGACAACCATGTCGACGACGTTGGTCAACGGTGACGTCAAGGTCGATACGGTCGAGCACCTGCTCTCCGCCATGGCGGGCCTGGGCATCGATAACGCCTACGTCGAGCTCTCCGCCTCGGAAGTGCCGATCATGGATGGCAGCGCCGGACCCTTTGTATTCCTGATTCAGTCTGCCGGCCTGGAAGAGCAGGACGCAGCCAAGAAGTTCATCCGCATCCTGCGTGAGGTAACCGTGGAAGAGGGCGACAAGCGCGCCACGTTCCTGCCTTTCGAAGGGTTCAAGGTGAGCTTCGAGATCGACTTCGATCACCCGGTCCTCAAGGGCCAGACCCAGAGTGCGGTCGTCGACTTCTCCAGCACCTCGTTTGTGAAGGAAGTCAGCCGCGCGCGTACCTTCGGCTTCATGCGTGATATCGAGTACCTGCGCAAGCACAACCTTGCGCTGGGCGGCAGTGTCGAGAACGCCATCGTGGTCGACGAGACCGGTGTGCTTAACGCAGACGGCCTTCGTTCCGATGACGAATTCGTCAAGCACAAGATCCTCGACGCCATTGGCGACCTCTATCTGCTGGGCAACAGCCTGATCGGCGAGTTCAAGGGCTACAAGTCCGGCCACGCGCTGAACAACCAGCTGCTGCGCAAGCTGATTGCTGAAACCGATGCCTGGGAAGTGGTTACTTTCGAAGATGCCAGCACGGCACCGATCTCGTACATGCGCCCTGTTGCGGCCGTGTAAGTTCGAACACTCTCTCTAGTGTTGAATCAAGGCCACCTTCGGGTGGCCTTTTTTATGGCTTGTTCCTGGCGTGGGCGGCCAACCGTTCCAGCGCTGCGCGCAGCTTGGGGTCGGTGATGCCCTCGGCGGTGTCGCGCAGGCTTTCGGCGGCGCTGATCGACAGCTCTGCAGCATGCCCACCTCGCTTGGCTGGCACCAGCGGTGGCTGCACCTTGTACAGGATGCGCCTGAGGTTGCCGAATGCTTCCATGGCTTGCAATGCGGCCAGCAGGCGCTTCTGCTGGTAGCGCAGGCGGGTTGCCCAATGGCCGTCGGTAACCACCAGCAACAAAGTACCATCGCGCCACGACGCCACATGGCAGTGCTCGCGGGCAGCCGGTTGCAGCTGGCTTTCCAGCAGGCGCTGCAAGTGCTCCAGTCGCTCGGCCTGGTTCAGCAGCAGGCGCAGCGGGCGCACCTGGCGCAGCAGTGCGGAGGGCGGCTGGGCAGGGGAGGGTTTGTAGGCCATGGGGTACACATGAGGTTGCAAGAGCAGCAGTTTAACACCTCTGTAGCCTGCACCGGCCTCTTCGCGGGCATGCCCGCTCCCACAGGTGTGCCACCAGGCCAGGCCTGTGGAAATCATTGTGGGAGCGGGCGTGCCCGCGAAGAGGCCGGTGCAGGCGACACAAGATACGAGTCATTCTCGATAGCTTTCATGTTGCCAAGCCTTGAACTCAGGGAAAATGCCCCTATCTAAGGCAGGCCCCTACCAAAACGCTGTAATAGCATCGTGGAAATCCACCACTTTCCTCACCATCGTTTCCGGGTAGAATGCTCGTTCGCATGCGGCCTCAGGGCTGCACGGGCGACTCATGGGGCCGCCCTCCATCCCTACGTGTGGAAGATCCTGCCGATATGTTTGCGCCTTTGTTAAAAAAACTTTTTGGAAGCAAGAACGAGCGTGAAGTGAAACGCATGCTCAAGACGGTGAGTATCGTCAATGCCTTCGAAGAGAAGATGGTGGCCCTCTCCGACGAACAACTGCGGGGCAAGACCGCAGAGTTCAAGGAGCGCTTGGCCAAAGGCGAGACACTGGACCAATTGCTGCCTGAGGCCTTCGCCGTGGCCCGAGAGGCCGGCAAGCGCGTAATGGGCATGCGCCACTTCGATGTGCAGTTGATCGGTGGCATGACCCTGCACGAGGGTATGATCGCAGAAATGCGCACCGGTGAAGGCAAGACCTTGGTCGGTACCCTGGCCGTGTACCTCAACGCACTGTCCGGCAAGGGCGTGCACGTGGTCACCGTCAACGACTACCTGGCCCGCCGTGACGCCAACTGGATGCGCCCGCTGTACGAGTTCCTCGGCCTGTCGGTCGGTATCGTTTCGGCCTTCCAGCCGCCGGAAGAAAAGCGCGCCGCCTATGCGTCCGACATTACCTACGGCACCAACAACGAATTCGGTTTCGACTACCTGCGCGACAACATGGCGTTCAGCCAGGAAGAGAAGTTCCAGCGTGAACTCAACTTCTCGGTAATCGACGAAGTCGACTCCATCCTCATCGATGAAGCGCGTACCCCGCTGATCATTTCCGGCCAGGCTGAAGACAGCTCCAAACTGTACATCGAGATCAACCGCCTGATCCCGCGCCTGACTCAGCACATCGAAGAAGTCGAAGGCCAGGTCACTCAGGAAGGCCACTTCTCCATCGATGAGAAGAGCCGCCAGGTCGAGCTCAACGAAGCCGGTCACCAGTTCATCGAAGAGATGCTCACCCAGGCCGGCCTGCTGGCCGAGGGCGAGAGCCTGTATTCCTCGCACAACCTGGGCCTGCTGACCCACGTTTATGCTGGCCTGCGCGCGCACAAGCTGTTCCACCGCAACGTCGAGTACATCGTCCAGGACGGCCAGGTCCTGCTGATTGACGAGCACACCGGCCGTACCATGCCGGGCCGTCGCCTGTCCGAGGGCCTGCACCAGGCCATCGAGGCGAAAGAAAACCTGAATATCCAGGCCGAGAGCCAGACCCTGGCGTCGACCACCTTCCAGAACTACTTCCGCCTGTACACCAAGCTGTCCGGCATGACCGGTACCGCCGACACCGAAGCGTTCGAGTTCCAGTCCATCTACGGCCTCAACGTGATGGTGATCCCGCCGAACAAGCCGCTGGCACGTAAAGACTTCAACGACCTGGTGTACCTGACCGCCGACGAGAAATACGCCGCGATCATTGCCGACATCAAGGAAAGCATGACCCACGGCCGCCCGGTGCTGGTGGGTACTGCCACCATCGAAACCTCCGAGCACATGTCGAACCTGCTGCTCAAGGAAGGCATCGAGCACAAGGTACTGAACGCCAAGTACCACGAGAAGGAAGCCGAGATCATCGCCCAGGCCGGTGCGCCAGGCGCACTGACCATCGCCACCAACATGGCCGGCCGTGGTACCGACATCCTGCTGGGCGGTAACTGGGAAGCCGAAGTGGCCACCCTGGAAAACCCGACACCCGAGCAGATCGCCCAGATCAAGTCGGACTGGCAGAAACGTCACCAGCAAGTGATCGAGTCGGGCGGCTTGCACGTGATCGCTTCCGAGCGCCACGAATCGCGCCGTATCGACAACCAGCTGCGTGGCCGTTCGGGCCGTCAGGGCGACCCGGGTTCCAGCCGCTTCTACCTGTCGCTGGAAGACAGCCTGATGCGCATCTTCGCCTCTGACCGGGTGAAGAACTTCATGAAGGCGCTGGGCATGCAGTCGGGCGAGGCCATCGAACACCGCATGGTCACCAACGCCATCGAGAAGGCCCAGCGCAAGGTCGAAGGCCGCAACTTCGACATCCGTAAGCAATTGCTCGAATACGACGACGTGGCCAACGAGCAGCGCAAGGTGATCTACCACATGCGCAACAGCCTGCTGGCCGCCGAGAACATCGGCGATACCATCGCAGAATTCCGCCAGGAAGTACTGGACGCTACCATCAGCCAGCACATCCCGCCGCAGTCGCTTCCCGAGCAGTGGGATGTGGTCGGCCTGGAAGCGGCATTGGCCAGCGATTTCGCCATGAAGCTGCCGATCCAGCAGTGGCTCGACGAGGACGATCACCTCTACGAGGAGACCCTGCGCGAGAAGCTGCTGCACGAGATCACCACCGCCTACACCGAGAAGGAAGACCAGGCCGGTATCGACGCCCTGCGTACCTTCGAGAAGCAGATCCTGCTGCGCGTGCTGGACGACCTGTGGAAAGACCACCTGTCGACCATGGACCATCTGCGTCACGGTATTCACCTGCGTGGCTATGCGCAGAAGAACCCGAAGCAGGAGTACAAGCGCGAGTCGTTCAGCCTGTTCCAGGAGCTGCTCGAGTCGATCAAGCGCGACACCATCCGCGTGCTGTCGCACGTTCAGGTTCGCCGCGAAGATCCGATCGAAGAAGAAGCCCGCCTGCGCCGCGAGGCCGAGGAACTGGCCAGCCGCATGCAGTTCCAGCATGCCCCTGCACCGGGCCTGGAGAGCGAGCAACTGAGCGAGGAGGGCGCCGAAGTGGCGGTCGCCGCAGCACCAGTGCGCAACGACCAGAAGCTGGGCCGCAACGAGCCGTGCTGGTGCGGTTCGGGCAAGAAGTTCAAGCATTGCCACGGGCAGATCGAGTGATCTGACCCGCATGGGGCCGCCTTGCGGCCCTATCGCGACACAAGGCCGCTCCCACAGGGACAGCGCACAGCCGCAACGCTGCGCAGTCCCTTGTGGGAGCGGCCTTGTGTCGCGAAAGGGGCGCGAAGCGGCCCCGCTTTTCGACATCAACCGTATTTTCTAGGAGCGCTCTAATGGCTGTTGGTCTTGGTCCTTTGCCCACCCTGCACCCGGTTCCGGGTTTTGAACTCGGCATCGCTTCTGCCGGCATCAAGCGCCCGGGGCGCAAGGATGTGGTGGTCATGCGCTGTGCCGAAGGCTCCAGCGTGGCTGGCGTGTTCACCCTCAACGCCTTCTGCGCAGCGCCGGTGATCCTGTCCAAGCAACGTGTACAGGGCACCGTGCGCTACCTGCTGACCAACACCGGTAACGCCAACGCCGGTACCGGCGCGCCAGGCCTGGCCGCCGCCGAACGTACCTGCGCCAAGCTGGCCGAGCTGACTGGCGTGCCAGCCGAGTCGGTACTGCCGTTCTCCACCGGCGTGATCGGCGAGCCACTGCCGGTCGAGAAGATCGAAGGTGCACTGCAGGCCGCCCTCGACAACCTGTCGGAAAACCACTGGGCTGAAGCTGCCACCGGCATCATGACCACCGATACCCTGCCCAAGGGCGCCAGCCGTCAGTTCCAGCACGATGGCGTGACCGTGACCGTCACCGGCATCAGCAAGGGTGCAGGCATGATCCGCCCGAACATGGCCACCATGCTCGGCTACATCGCCACCGACGCCAAGGTTGCCCCGGCGGTGCTCAAGGACCTGATGCTGGACGGCGCCAACAAGTCGTTCAACCGCATCACCATCGATGGCGACACCTCGACCAACGACTGCTGCATGTTGATTGCCACAGGCAAGGCCAACCTGCCGGAAGTGACCGAAGCCAGCGGGGCGCTGTTCGAAGCGCTGAAAAAGGCCGTGTTCGAAGTGTGCATGGAAGTGGCCCAGGCCATCGTCCGTGACGGCGAAGGCGCCACCAAGTTCGTGACCGTGCAGGTCAACGGTGGTGGCAACCACCAGGAATGCCTGGACGTCGGTTATGCCGTGGCCCACTCGCCACTGATCAAGACCGCACTGTTCGCCTCCGACCCGAACTGGGGCCGCATCCTGGCCGCCGTTGGCCGTGCTGGCGTGCCCGAGCTGGATGTAAGCCTGATCGACGTGTACCTGGACAGCGTGTGCATCGCCAGCAAAGGCGGCCGCGACCCGAGCTACACCGAAGCACAGGGCTCGGCAGTGATGGCCCAGGAAGAGATCACCATCCGCATCGAGCTGGGCCGTGGCCAGTGCAGCGAAACCATCTGGACCACCGACCTGTCCCACGAGTACGTGAAGATCAACGCCGAATACCGTACCTGATCGAAAATGGGACCGCGTTGCGGCCCAATCGTGACACAAGGCCGCTCCCACAAGGTCCTGCGAACACCGACCCATGTGGGAGCGGCCTTGTGTCGCGATTGGGCTGCAAAGCAGCCCCAGAATTCCAAACCGATGGAGCCGAACCATGAGCTATCACCTGATCATCGGCGACAAGCTGTATTCCTCCTGGTCGCTGCGTGGCGCCCTGGCCCTCGAGCTGGCTGGCGTGCCCTTTGAGGAAACCCTGATCAAGCTCAACCAGCCTGATACCCGTCAGCGCATCCTCGCTTTCTCCTCCACCGGCAAAGTGCCGTTGCTCAAGACCGGGCACGGTGTGATCGCCGATTCCCTGGCCATCGCCGAATACCTCAACGAACAGCACCCCGACGCCCAGCTGTGGCCTGTCGACGTAGCCGCGCGTGCCCAAGCCCGTTCGGCTTGTGCACAGATGCACAGCGGTTTCTTCGCCCTGCGCGGTGCCATGCCGTTCGACCTGTCGCGTGACCAGGCCCTGGACGATGTGCCGCTGGACGTGCAGGTCGACATCGACCGTATCGTCGCGCTGTGGTCCGAATGCCGCGTGGTGGCCAAGGACAGCGGCCCGTTCCTGTTCGGCAAGCCGAGCCTGGCCGACGCCTTCTTCGCCCCGGTGGCCGTGCGCCTGCGCACCTACCGCGTGGAAGTGCCGGCAGAGGCGGCAGCCTACATCGAAACCATTTATCAGTGGCCAGCCTTCCAGGCTTGGCAGCAGGCCGGCCTGGCGGAGCGTGAAGGGTGAAACGGATACATGTTGTAGCGGCAGTCATTCGCGGTACTGACGGGCGCATTCTGATTGCACGCAGGGCCGATACCCAGCACCAGGGTGGCCTGTGGGAGTTTCCCGGTGGCAAGGTCGAAGAGGGTGAAGGCGTGGAAGCGGCACTGGCCCGTGAGCTGCGCGAGGAGCTGGGCATCGAGGTGACCCGCTCGCGTGCGCTGATCAAGGTCAGCCATGACTACCCGGACAAACAGGTGCTGCTGGACGTGCGCGAGGTCGAGGCGTTCACGGGCGAACCTCATGGTGCAGAAGGGCAGCCGCTGGAGTGGGTGTCGCCACGGGACCTGGCGCAATACGAGTTCCCTGAGGCCAACAAACCGATCGTGGCTGCGGCGCGTCTGCCGGACCAGTACCTGATCACCCCGGATGGCCTGGAAGTGCCGCAGATGCTCAAGGGCATCCAGAAGGCGGTGGCCAACGGTATTCGCCTGATCCAGTTGCGGGCGCCGGACATGTACGACCCCAAGTACCGTGATGTGGCGGTGGATGCCGTAGGGCTGTGTGGGGGCAAGGCGCAACTGATGCTCAAGGGGCCGCTGGAATGGCTGGGTGATTTCCCGTCCGCCGGCTGGCACCTGACGGCGGCGCAGTTGCGCAAGTACGCCGCCAAGGGCAGGCCGTTCCCCAAGGAACGCTGGCTGGCGGCGTCCTGCCACAGCGCCGAGGAGCTGGCGCTGGCGGAGCAGATGGATGTGGACTTTGTCACCTTGTCGCCGGTGCAGGCGACCCAGACTCACCCCAAGGCGGTACCGCTGGGGTGGGATGAGGCGCAGCGGTTGATTGCCGGGTTCAACAAGCCGGTTTACTTGCTGGGTGGGGTAGGGCCGGGTGAGCGCGAGCAGGCCTGGGAAGCCGGGGCGCAGGGTGTTGCCGGGATTCGGGCGTTCTGGCCCGAGGCCTGAGTTGCCTGTAACAGGGGCCGCTGCGCGGCCCATCGCGACGCAAGGCCGCTCCCACAGGGTACGGCGCCGTTCTTGCTTTTTGTGGGAGCGGCCTTGTGTCGCGAAAGGGCTGCAACGCAGCCCCGGCAATATCAGCCTTTCGGTTTCTCGGCAGGCTGCCACAACACCTCTGCCACTCCCTGCCGCCGCCCGATGATCCGCGCCGCTACAAACAGCAGGTCGGATAGCCGGTTGATATACGCCAACCCAACGCCCTCCAGTGGCTCCACGGCATTCAACTGCTGGCACCGTCGCTCCGCACTGCGCGCCAGGCAGCGGCACACATGCGCCTGCGCCACCAGCGCCGAACCACTGGGCAAGATGAAGTTCTTCAACGGCCCCAGCTCTTCGTTCCACACATCGATGGCCGCCTCCAGGCGCTCCACCTCTGCCAGGGTCAACGCCTGGTAACTCGGCATCGCCAGCTCACCGCCCAAGTCGAACAAACGGTGCTGACACGGCGCCAGCACGGTGCTCACCTCGTCCAGACCTTGCTCGTCCAGGCCCGCCAGCAGCAGGCCCAACTGGCTGTTCAGGCTGTCCACCTCGCCAATCGCCTCGATCCGCGGGTGGTCCTTGGGCACCCGGCGTCCGTCGCCCAGGCCGGTTTCGCCCTTGTCGCCGGTGCGTGTGTAGATCTTCGACAGGCGATAGCCCATGTCACTTCTCCGTGTTGGCCGGCGTCGCCGGCTGGCCCAGGGGCAGGCGCAGGGTAAAGCAGGTGCCCTGGCCGGGCGTGGACTGCACTTCCATCTGCCCCTTGTGGTTGTTGGTGATGATGAAATACGAAACCGACAGACCCAGGCCAGTGCCCTGGCCGATTTCCTTGGTGGTGAAGAACGGCTCGAAGGTGCGTTTGCGCACGGCCTCGGGCATACCGACGCCGTTGTCCTCAACCTGGATTTCCGCCCATGGCGGGTTTAGCCGGGTACGCAGGGTGATGCGCCCGGGCTCGCTGGGCTGTGGCCGCACGTGGATGGCCTGTGCCGCGTTCTTCAGCAGGTTGAGCAGTACCTGTTCCAGTTCGTTGGCGGTGCACGGCACCGGGCCCAGTTCAGGGTCGAACTGGCGCACGATGGCCTGGCCCTTGAAGTCGAAGCCGATGGCCAGGTCAAAGTCATTGCCGGCAATGTCCACCGCCTGGTCGATCAGTGCCGGCAGGTCGCACGGCGCCAACTGGCGGTTGCTGCGGCGGCTGAAACTGAGCATGTGGGTGACGATCTTCGCTGCCCTGGCGCCAGCCTGCTGAATGCCATCGAGCAGCTGTGGCACCTCGCGGCTGTCCAGGTAGCGGTTGACCGTGGCCAGGTCGATGCCCAGCTCTTCGGCCTGCTCCTGGTTACGCGGCAGCTCGGTCGACAGGCGCCGGCGAATGTTCTGCACGTTGTGCAGGATGGCGCCCAGCGGGTTGTTGATCTCGTGGGCCATGCCCGCCGCCAGGCCACCGACCGAGAGCATCTTCTCGGATTGCACCATCATCTCTTCCAATGACAGGCGCTGGGTAATGTCGTCGATACGGATGACCACGCCGCGCCCGCCGCCGCCGGTCAGTGGGTAGAAGGTCAGGGCGTAGTGGCGCAGGTCGTCGTCCTTGGCCCAGGTGACCCGCTCGATCTTCGCCACCCGATGCTTTTCCACGGTTTCCTTCAACTGCGGCAAGAACGGCTTGAGCGGCTCGAATGCGATGAACACCGGCTGGTTCAGCGCTTCGTCCAGTGGCGTACCGGAAAGGACCGTGGCTTCGTTGTTCCACTGGGTCACATAAAGCTGTTCGTCGAGGGCGATCAGCGCCGAGGGCATCGAGTCGATGATGCTGTTGAGGTAATTCTGGAAGCCTGTGAGTTTTTTCTCGATCTTGCTGCGCACCTGCACTTCCAGCTCAAGCTTGCGGTTGGTGTGGCGGGTTTCTTCGGCCAGGCCCTGGGCTTGGTCATAGGCGCTCTGGAATTCGTCTCGAGCGCGTTTTAGCTGCTGCTCGCGGCCCTCGATGCGCGTGAGCATGGTGTTGAAGGCTTCGGCCAGGCTGCCGATTTCGTCGTCGTTGCCGCGCCTGGCGCGCAAGGCATAGCTCTCTTCGCGGGTGACTTGGCGGCTGAGCTCTTCGAGCTGGTTGATCGGCTGGGTGATCAGGCGTTTTATCTGCCGGGCGACCACAATCCACAGCAGGATGCTGAACACCAGGATGCCCAGGCTGGCGCTGAGGGTGCCGGTGTAGAACGCCGTGGGCAGCTCGCTGCTGGCCACCAGCAGCAGGTGCGCCGGCGGGTTGGCGTCGCGCGGTATGCGGATCAGTTGGGTGCTGCGAAACTCCATCAGGCGCCAGCCGTCGATGCTGCGAAAATGCTTGGGCAGGGCCAGTGGTTCGCCATGCTGCAACTGCGCCAGGATGCGCCCATCGCCACCGTAGACGGCGGCGGCGCGCAGCGGCGTGTAGCTGTCCAGTTCCTTGAGCAGGGCGTTGGCTGTTTCCGGGGTGTCGCCGGCGCGGGCCGCAAGCTGTGGGTTGGCCACCAGCCGGCCAATGGTCTGCAGCGCCTGCGGGGCCATGCTTTCCTGGGTGATCCAGTAGGCGGCGCTGATGAAGGTGAGGTTGGCCACCAGCAGGATGGTCACCAGCAACACCAGCAGGGCCGCCAGCAGTTTCTGCCCGACCGGGAGGTTTTCCAGGCGTTGGCGCAAGGTCATGGGCTAGGCAATGTCCGTATCCGGTTGAAAGGGCCGCGTCAGTCGCAGGGCAAGCCACGCGTGCGCAAGTTATCGACCAGGCGCTGTTGCAAGCGTTCCAGTAGTGGCACTTGCAGGCCATGGCGCCCGGCCGCACGGCAGGCATGGCCGAGCAGATAGTGCACCTCGGTGCGTCGGCATGCTCGCACGTCCTGGTACATGGAAGAGTAGTTGGCCGCGGTGGCAAGGATCACCCGCTGCACTTCTTCGCTCAGCTCATCTGCCGCTTCTGGCTGGCCGCAGCGCCGCAGCAACTGGACCAGTTCGGCGCACAGCGCATCGACTTCTCCCAGGTGCCCCAGCAGCCCGCCGTTCTGGCATTCGTGCAGCACAGTCAGCGGGTTGATGGCGCAGTTGAGCGCCAGCTTGCGCCACAGGCGGGTGAGGATGTCCACCGTCCATTCGGCAGGGATGCCGGCTTCGTGCAGGTCATCGAACCAGGCGGGCATTGCAGGGTTGCGTGGGTCGCCCAGCCAGTTGAAACCGTGGCCGGCAAAGCGCACCTGCCAGTCCCCCTCGCGAAAGGCACCTTCAGTGCTGGAGGCGAAGATGCAGCGTGCGTGGGGCACCAGGTCGGCCACTTCGTCCTGGCTACCCAGGCCGTTCTGCAGCAACAGCACTTCGGCGCCCTCGGCCAGCCGCGGTGCCACACCGGCAATTGCCGGCGCCGCATCGTAGGCCTTGCAGGCCACCAGCAGGCGGTGGATGGGGCCCTGCGCCTGTGCGGTTTCGGCGGGGATGGCGTAGTGACGGGGCTGGTCCTGTTCGACCAGGGTCAGACCGCCGGCCTGCTGATAGGCCTGCAGGCGTTGCCCGTCACGCAGGATCAGGTGCACGGCCTTGCCCGCGCGCGCCAGGCGGCAAGCCCACAGGCTACCGAGGCTACCGGCGCCGAGAATATGCCAGGTGCTGCTCATATGCGTTTCGCAACCCGTTATAATGAGCCCGCATTTTAACCGTCTAACTCAGCGTGCTCCATCTTCAGACCGAGCGCGCTTTATTTTTTGGAGAACAACCATGCCTTCGTTCGACGTGGTATCGGAACTGGACAAGCACGAAGTGCAGAACGCCGTTGATAACGCCATCAAGGAACTTGATCGCCGTTACGACCTGAAGGGCAAGGGCACCTTCGAGTTCAAGGACAAGGATCAGACCGTTCTGCTTACCGCCGAGGAAGAGTTCCAGCTCGAAGCGATGCTGGAGATCCTGCGCCTGGCGCTGGTCAAGCGCAAGATCGACGTGAAGTGCCTGGAAACCCAGGACCCGTACCCATCCGGCAAGGAAAAGAAACAGGAAGCCAAGTTCCGCGAAGGCATCGACAAGGACCTGGCGAAAAAGATCGTTGCCACCATCAAGGATGGCAAGCTGAAAGTACAGGCCGCCATCCAGGGCGAGCAGGTGCGCGTAACCGGCAAGAAGCGTGACGACTTGCAGGAAGCCATTGCCCTGCTGCGCACCAAGGAATTCGACATGCCGCTGCAGTTCAACAACTTCCGCGACTGATGCAGGTGCTGCCCGGAACCCCGATGGCGTAATGATGTCCATGGGGGCCGGGGCTGCGTAAATGCGCGCGGCCTGTTTTACCGTGTACTTGCCGCTCGGCATCAGGAGATGAGTATGGATTTGAACGCTGAAGTCGATCAGCTGGTCCGCCAGTCGCAAACCTGGATCCCCTTGATCATGGAGTACGGCAGCCGTGTGCTGCTGGCGCTGCTGACCCTGGCGGTCGGCTGGTGGATCATCAACAGGGTCAGCGCCCGCCTCGGCAAGCTGGTTGGCATGCGCAACGCCGACCTGGCGCTGCAGGGCTTCATCAGCACCCTGGCGAACATCGTGCTGAAGGTGCTGCTGATGGTCAGCGTGGCGTCGATGATCGGTATCGAGACCACCTCGTTCGTCGCCGCAATCGGTGCCGCGGGCCTGGCCATCGGCCTGGCCTTGCAGGGCAGCCTGGCGAACTTCGCCGGCGGCGTGCTGATTCTGATGTTCCGCCCGTTCCGCATCGGTGACTGGATTGAAGCGCAGGGTGTGTCCGGTACCGTCGACAGCATCCAGATCTTCCACACCGTGTTGCGTACCGGTGACAACAAGACTGTGATCATGCCTAACGGCAGCCTGTCCAACGGCATCATCACCAACACCAACCGCCAGCCGACGCGCAAGGTGGTGTTCGACGTGGGCGTTGACTACGAGGCGGACCTGCAGAAGGCCCGCAACGTGCTGCTGGAGCTGGCCAAGGACCCGCGTGTTCTGCCAGACCCGGCACCGCAGGCGGTCGTGGCGACGCTGGGCGACAGCTCGATTACCGTCTCGCTGCGCTTGTGGACCAAGACGTCCGATTACTGGGACGTGGTGTTCATGCTCAACGAGCATGCGCGTGACCGGTTGAAGGCCGAAGGGATCGACATCCCGTTTCCGCAGCGGGTGATCCGCGTGGTGCAGGAGACTGCAGCGCAGTAACACCGCGTTGAAACTGGGGCCGCTTCGCGGCCCATCGCGACGCAAGGCCGCTCCTACAGGGGATCGCGTAAGCTCTGTAGGAGCGGCCTTGCGTCGCGATGGGGCGCGAAGCGGCCCCGGCTTTTCCAGCCCTCATTACACTTGTTCACAGCAAACCCTGGCCATTTCTGGCATATAGCCTGACCCCACCTGCCACACCCGATATCCCATCATGAAACCACTGCTGTACATCACCCCCCTGCGCGCCTTGCTGTTCGGCCTGACCCTGGCCCTGTTCGAGCTGCTCACCTACCTGGCCAGCGACGCCGTCATGCCGGCCATGCCGGTGGTGGTGGGCGACCTGAACGCCAGCCCCGAATACATTCCCCATGCCCTCAACCTGTACCTGCTGGGGGGCGTGGTACTGCAATGGCTGATCGGCCCGCTGGCCGACCGTTATGGCCGGCGCCCGCTGCTGCTGGTTGGCTGCGCGTTCTTCGGCCTGGCCTGCCTGGCCAGCTTCTGGGCCCACGACATCGGCGTGTTCAACCTGTTGCGCCTGCTGCAGGGCATCGGCCTGGGCTTTGTGGTCACAGTCAGCTACCCCGCCCTGAACGAAGCCTTCAGCGAGGCTGACGCCGTGCGCATGATGGCCTTGCTGGCCAACATCGCCTTGCTGTCACCGCTGCTCGGGCCGTTGGTGGGCACTTTGCTGCTGCAGTGGCTGGACTGGCGCTGGCTGTTCGTGGCCTTTGCCATCGGCTCAGTGCTGGTGTGGGGGCTGCTGTACCGCCTGATGCCGGAAACCCTCGGTGTGGAACGCCGTGACGGCTCGCGCCTGGCGTTCACGCCGATTCACCTGCTGCCACTGCTGGCGGGCTACGGTCAGTTGCTGGCCAACCGCCGCTTTGTCGCTGGCAGCGCTGCCTTGGGCCTGGTCGGTTTGCCGTTGATTGGCTGGATCGGCCTGTCGCCGGTGCTGCTCATCCACGACGAGGGGCTGAGCACGATGGAATACGCCTTGTGGCAGCTGCCGGTGTTTGGCGGGCTGATCCTCGGTAACCTGATCATCAACCGTATCGCCGACCGCTACCCGCTGCCGGCCCTGGTGCGAGGTGCGCTGTGGCCCTACCTGGCTGGCCTGTGCCTGATGGTGCTGGCGACCTGGTACTGGCCGAGCGTTACCAGTGTGGTGGCGGGCATGTCGCTGTACGCGCTGGGGCTGGGTGTGGCCAACGCGGTGCTGTACCGCATGACGTTGTTCTCCAGCGAGCAGAGCAAGGGCCTGGTCTCGGCCATGCTGGGGATGATCACCATTGCCTTGCTTGGGTTGGGCGGGGCGGTGCTGGCGATGATCGGCGCCGGGGCCAGCTTGCTGCACTTTGCCCTTGCGGCGGGTGTGGCGGGGGCTTTGGCGTTGTGGCCGCTGTGGTTTGTGGTGGGTGGGCGGCCTGATGAGGGGGCTGTCGCGCAGTAATCTTTG
>NZ_JENB01000009.1 GCF_000708715.2 Pseudomonas putida W15Oct28
CCCCAGTTCTGCTACCATGGCGCCCTGCCCGACAGCGACGAGCGCCGAAATGTCCAACCCCCGCCCCACCCTCCCTGAACTGGCCCGCTTCAACCAGCACTTCGCCGAATGCATCGTGCCGTTGTGGCAAGGCCCGGGCTGGAACGCCGACATGGCCCTGCCCTACGAGGCCCTGGACGCCCAGCACCAGCCCTTGCCGGTGCAGCGCTACCGGGCCATGGCCTGCGCACGCCAGCTGTACCTGTTCAGCAGCCGTATCGGGCAACCGGGGGCGGCCGAGCGTGCGGCGGCGTTGTTCCGCTCGCTGCAAAAGCACTTCCACGATGCCGAGCACGGTGGCTGGTTCTACAGTATCGACGCCCAAGGCAAGCCACTGGACCGGCGCAAGGACCTGTACACCCACGCGTTCATCGTCTTTGCCTGCGCGCACTACTGGGGCAAGGTGCGCGAAAGCCTGGTGAAATCCACCCTGAACGCCGCGCTGGGCATCATCGACCAGCAATTCGCCCGTGACGACGGCCTGTACGAAGCCAGCCTGGGCGAAGACTGGGCCGACCTGGGCAGCGGCCCGCTGCAAAACCCGCAGATGCACCTGGCCGAGGCGTTTTTGCAGGTGCTGGCGGTGCGTGACGATGAACATACCCAGCAATCGCTGCTGCAGCTGTGTGAAGCGCTGCAGGCGCACTTCGTCGAACCGGCCCACGGCCTAATGCTGGAAAAGCCACGCGGGGCTGTGGATAACTGGTTCGAGCCGGGGCACCAGTTCGAGTGGTTCTACCTGCTGCACACCTCACCGCTACTGCGTGACACGCCGTTGCATGCGTCCATCGACCGGGCTTTCGGCTTTGCCGAACAGTACGGGGTGAAGGAGGGAGCGGTACTGGCGATGCTGGATGTGGATGGCCGCGTGCTAGATGCCACTCAGCGCATCTGGGCACAGGCGGAGTACCTGCGGGCGCTCGCGTTGCGCGCGGGGAGCGAGGCGAAGCTGGTTGACCAGTTGCAGGCGCTGGAAGCGCGGTTTTTGCGGGAAGCGGGCTGGTATGAGTGCCGGGATGGTGAAGGCAACGTCAGCCGGCATGATATGCCTTCGACCACGCCCTACCATTTAGCGACTTGCCTGGAAGGGTTGCAGCGCCTGAGCTGACGCTTTCGCAGCACAAGGCTGCTCCTACAGGTATTGCGCAGGTTTCAGAGGCACCGCTATCCCTGTAGGAGCAGCCTTGTGCTGCGAATGGGCCGCAAAGCGGCCCCGCTTTCCTGAATCAGCCCTTGACCGAACGGTCGATGGAGAACCCTGCCCAATCCTGGCTCACCGGCATCAGTTCCAGGCTATTGATGTTGATGTGCGCCGGCTGGTTGAGGATCCAGAAGATGGTCTCGGCAATGTCCTGCGGCTGGATCGGCTCGGCACCTGCGTAGGTCGCGTCGTACTTGGCCTGGTCACCGCCGAAACGCACCAGCGAGAACTCGCTCTCGCACAGGCCCGGCTCGATGTTGCTCACGCGTACGCCGGTGCCGCGCAGGTCGCAGCGCAGGCTCAGCGAAAACTGGCCGACGAAGGCCTTGGTGCCGCCATACACGTTGCTGCCCGGGTACGGGTAGTTGCCCGCCACGGAACCTACGTTGAGGATCGACGCACCGCGACCGTGGGCGATCAGCCGTGGCAGCAGCAGGCGGGTGGTGTACATCAGGCCCTTGATGTTGGTGTCGACCATGGTTTCCCAGTCGTCCAGGCTGCAGTTCTGCGCCGCGTCCACACCCAGCGCCAGGCCGGCGTTGTTGACCAGGCCGCGAATCTTTTCGAACCCGGCCGGCAAGCCGGCAATCGCCTGCTCCATGGCCTTGCGGTCACGCACGTCGAGCACCAGGCCGTGCACCTCGGTCTTGCCCGACAACTCGGCACACAGGGCGTCCAGGCGCTCCTTGCGCCGGCCAGTGAGCACCAGCTTCCAGCCAGCTTCGGCAAAGCGGCGGGCGGTGGCCTCGCCGAAACCGGAAGTGGCGCCAGTGATGAATACGGTGGACGTCATGCTCTGTTCCTCACGGTAGGTTGTCATGGCAGCTTTGCAGCATGCCCGCGCCGCGCGCTGTCAGCAAGCCGTTCGGGGCGCTGTTCATTTTTTGTTCATATCCGGCAAACCCTTGCGGCAGAAGGCTCGGCGCCAGCTATGCGCATGTTATCCACAAGGCTTTCCCCACGGATTGGGGGCAACTTGTCCACGGTGCGGAACCCTTTCAGCGATGCGTGGTCGGTGGATATCTTTTCGGTGATGGCGCCAGGCTTTCAAGTATGCCGCCTGCAGCGGTCTGTCCAAGGTTTTTACACAGAGTTATCCACAGGGCTGACTTTGATTTAGGCGCGCTTTCAGGGCTGTGAAAAACTTCGGAAAACCATCCACAAGGCGTATGTGATCAAAAAATGATCGCATCGCTACAGGTCTTGGTATCAAAGGGCTGTAGCGAGATGCCACCATGTTTTCCACAGGCGGTTCCACATTATCCGTGGACAAGATTCAGCCTGTGGAAACAAGGGCTTGCGAGGGTATGTTGACGTGTATCGAGAGGGAGGCGCGCCAAGTTGTCCACATTGAGAATGGGGCCGCTCTGCAGCCCCGAATGCAACTCAGTGCCCGCCGAGATAGGCGTTGCGCACTTCCTCGTTGACCAGCAGCTCTTGCCCGGTCCCGGTCATGCGAATTTCCCCGTTGACCATCACATACGCCCGGTCGGACAGCTTCAACGCATGGTTGGCGTTCTGCTCTACCAGGAAGATGGTCATCCCGGTCTTGGCCAGCTCGCGCAGGGTCGAGAAGATCTGCTTGACCACGATCGGTGCCAGCCCCAGCGAGGGCTCATCCAGCAACAGCAACTTCGGCCGGCTCATCAGCGCCCGGGCAATCGCCAGCATCTGCTGCTCGCCACCGGACATGGTCATGGCCCGCTGGGTACGCCGTTCCTTTAGCCGCGGGAACAGCTCGTACATGCGCTGCATGTCTTCAGCGGCATGCTTGTCGCCGATGGGGATGGTGCCCATCATCAGGTTTTCCTCGACGGTCATGTCGGGGAATACCCGGCGCCCTTCCGGCGACTGGGCGATGCCATTGGAAGCAATGTAGTGCGACGACTTGCGGGTAATGTCGGTGCCGCGATAGACGATATGCCCGGACGCTGCGCGCGGCTGGCCGAAGATCGACATCAGCAGGGTCGACTTGCCGGCACCGTTGGCACCGATCAGGCTGACCGTCTCACCCTCATTGATGTGCATCGAAACCTTTTTCAGCGCCTGGATCGGCCCGTAGAACACGTCCAGGTCCTTCAGTTCGAGAATGGGTGCACTCATACCAGTTCCTCTTCGTCTGCACCCAGGTAGGCGGCGATCACCGTCGGGTTGTGGCGGATTTCCTGCGGCGCGCCTTCGGCAATCACGTTGCCGTGGTCCAGCACCACGATATGGTCGGAAATGCTCATGACCATGCCCATGTCGTGCTCGATCAGCACCACGGTGATGTCATGTTCGTCACGCAGCACACGGATCATGCGGCTTAGGGCCTCGGTTTCCTGAGGGTTCAGGCCCGCCGCCGGTTCGTCCAGGCAGATGATCTTCGGCCGCGTGCACATGGCCCGGGCAATTTCCAGACGGCGCTGCTGGCCGTACGACAGCTCGCCGGCCAGGCGGTTGGCGCAGTCGACCAGGTCGACCACTTCCAGCCAGTAAAACGCATGGTCCAGTGCGTCGCTTTCGGCCTTGCGGTAGGCCTTGGTGTTGAGCACCCCGGCCAGCAGGTTGCGGTTGACCCACATGTGCTGGGCCACCAGCAGGTTCTCTACCACCGACATTTCCTTGAACAGGCGAATGTTCTGGAAGGTGCGCGCCAGGCCTGCGCGGTTGACCAGGTGGGTGCCGCCGAACATCTTGTAGTACATGCGGTTGGCAAAGCGCGCCGGCGACACGAAGTCCGCCGCCTGGAAGCGCTCGCCAAGCAGCTGGATGACGTTGGTGTGGCTGCCGCGCACATTCAGCTCGATGCGCCCGCCACTGGCCTTGTAAAAGCCGGTCAGGCAGTTGAAAACCGTTGTCTTGCCGGCGCCGTTGGGGCCGATCAGGGCGAAGATCTGGTTGCGCCGGACCTTCAGGCTGACATCGCTGAGCGCCTTGATGCCTCCGAACTGCATCATCAGGTTGTCGACAGAGAGAATGATATCGTCGCTCATGGCGCCACTCCTTTACGCGGGGTCACACCGGTACGGCTGATGCGGATCAGCCCGCGCGGTCGCCAGATCATCATCAGCACCATCAGCACGCCAAACAGCAGCACCCGGTACTCAGAGAAGCTGCGCAGCAGCTCCGGTGCCACGGTCAGCACGAACGCTGCGATCACCACACCCACGGTCGAACCCATGCCACCCAGCACGACAATGGCGAGGATCAACGCCGACTCGAAGAAGGTGAATGACGACGGGTTGACGAAGCCCTGGTACGTGGCGAAGAACACCCCGGCCAGGCCAGCCGTGGAGGCACCCAGGGTAAAGGCCGAGAGCTTGACCAGCACGTGGTTCAGGCCCATCGAGCGGCAGGCGATCTCGTCTTCACGCAGCGCTTCCCACGCCCGGCCTACCGGCATGCGGGTAAGGCGGTGCTTGATGTACAGCACGGCCAGCACCACCAGGAACAGCACCGCGTAGATGAACACGAACTTGAGGTTGGGGTTGTAATCGAAGCCGAAGAACTCGTGGATCGGCACCCCGCCATCTTTGGCCCGGCGGCCGAATTCCAGGCCGAAGAAGGTTGGCGAAGGCGCCGGCATGCCGTTGGGGCCACCGGTGAACGACAGCCAGTTGTTCAGCACCAGGCGGATGATCTCGCCAAAGCCCAGGGTCACGATTGCCAGGTAGTCACCGTGCATGCGTAGCACCGGGAAGCCCAGTATGCACCCCGCCAGCGCTGCGGCGATGGCCGCCAGGGGTAGCACACTCCAGAAACCCAGGCCGAGGTACTGGTAACCCAGTGCCAGGCCGTAGGCGCCAATGGCATAGAACGCCACGTAGCCCAGGTCGAGCAGGCCGGCCAGGCCGACCACGATGTTCAGGCCGAGCCCGAGCAACACGTAGATCAGGCCGAGGATGACCACGGTCAGCAGGTACTTGTTGGCGAAGATCGGGAAGACGATGGCAATCACCACCAGCGCCGGGATGATGTAGCGCAAGCGCGACTTGTAATCCGGCGCGTTCACATGCACGCCCGAGCCACCGTTGTCGAAGCCCTGGAGCATGCGCACGCCAGCGGCGGTCTGCAGGTACAGGCTGAGCAGGAAGCGCCCCAGCATTACTCCGCCGACCAGCCAGGCCACCCGGCGCGGCTCGGCGTTGAAGGTGTAGCCGTCGAGCACCACGCCGACGACCGGGCCAAACACAATGAGTGCCAGCAGGCCGGCGACGATGGTCTCCAGCAGGCTGCGTTTAAGGTCGAAACCCTTGGTTTCGGAAGCAGAGGCAGTTTTGGCAACGGACATGTTCACACCTTAGCCACGAGCGGGCGACCCAGCAGGCCTTGTGGGCGGAAGATAAGGATCATCACCAGCAGCGAGAAGCTGAACACGTCCTTGTAGTCGGAGTTGATCAGGCCAGAGAACAGCGACTCGGAAATACCCAGGATGATGCCGCCAAGCATGGCGCCAGGCAGCGAGCCGATACCACCGAGCACTGCGGCGGTAAACGCCTTGATGCCGATGATGAAGCCGGCATAGAAGTCGAAGGTGCCGTAGTTCATGGTGATCAGCACACCGGCCAGGGCGGCCATTACCGCACCGATGACGAACACGTACGAAATCACCCGGTCGGTGTTGATGCCCAGGATCGAGGCCATCTTGCGGTCTTGCTGGGTGGCACGGCACATGCGGCCGAGCTTGGTGTACTTGATCACGTAGGTGAGCAGGCCCATGCCCACGAAAGCGGCAATCAGGATGAAGATCTTGGTGTAGGTCAGTTGCACGAAGCCGGTACCGACTTCGACACGCAAGGCACCTTCAAGCAGGGTCGGCACGCCTTGCTGGCGGGCGCCCTGGCTGATCTGTGCGTAGTTCTGCAGGATCAGCGAGATGCCGATGGCACTGATCAGCGGTGCCAGGCGGGTGGAGTTGCGCAGGGGTTTGTAGGCGATGCGTTCGATGGTGAAGCCATAGACGCCCGTGACGACGACGGTGAACAACAGCGTCCCCAACATCAGTAGCGGGAACGACTCGACGCCGAAATAGGCCAGCAATGCCAGGCTGATTGCCGCGAGGTACGCGGAAATCATATACACCTCGCCGTGCGCGAAGTTGATCATGCCGATGATGCCATAGACCATTGTGTAGCCGATGGCGATCAGGCCATAGACCGACCCGAGGGTCAGGCCGTTGACCAGTTGCTGCAGGAAAATACCATCCATAACGCAATCTCACCTGATTGAGATTGCACGAGCGCCGACCACGGCGCGGGCCACCAATGCGGGGCCCTCGCAGCGCAGAACTGTGCAGATCTACGAATAAAGACAGGTACAGCGGGGCTTGGGCCCGGGCACCAGCCCGGGCCGTGGGCCGTTATTATTTTTGTTTTTCCAGCTGGTGGTATTTACCGTCTTTATCCCACTGGTAGACCACGTAGTCGGACACGGTCAGGTCGCCCTTGCTGTCCCACTTCTTCTCGCCCATGACGGTCTTGACCGGGTTGGCCTTCAGCCACTTGGCTGCGTCTTCGCCCTTGTTCGACTTGGCGCCGTTGAACGCAGCAGCCAGGGCTTCCAGCGAGGCGTAGGCGTACAGGGTGTAGCCTTCAGGCTCGGTACCGTTCTTGCGGAACTCCTCCACGACCGCTTTGCTGTCTGGCAGCAAGCGCGGGTCGGCGCCGAAGGTCATGTACACGCCATCGACGTACTGCTTGCCGCCGGCGGTGGACACCAGTTCGTCGGTGACGATGCCGTCATCGGACATGAACTTGACGTCCTTCAGGCCCTGCTCGCGCAGCTGGCGTACCAGTGGGCCGGCCTCTGGGTGCAGGCCGCCGAAGTAGACCACGTCGGCACCGGTGGAGCGGATCTTGGTAACCACGGCGCTGAAGTCTTTCTCGCCGCGGGTCAGGCCTTCGTACAGCACAGGCTTCACGCCGCGTTTCTCCAGTTGCGCCTTGGTCGCGTCGGCCAGGCCCTGGCCATAGGTGTCCTTGTCGTGCAGCACCGCGACTTTCTTGCCCTTGAGCACGTCGACGATGTAGTCGCCAGCGACGATGCCCTGCTGGTCGTCACGGCCGCACATGCGGAACATGGCGCCCAGGCCGCGTTCGGTCACAGCTGGGTTGGTCGAGCCCGGGGTAATGGCGATGATGCCCGCTTCGTCATACACCTCAGAGGCTGGAATGGTGTTGGAAGAACAGAAGTGGCCCACTACGCCGATGACCTTGTCCTGATCGGCCAGGCGGTTGGCCACGGCCACAGCCTGCTTCGGTTCGCAGGCGTCATCGCCTTTGACCAGGACGATTTTCTCGCCGTTGACGCCACCGGCTGCGTTGATCTTGTCGGCCGCTGCCTGCGCACCTTTCATGTACTGCTCGCCAAACGCCGCGTTTGCCCCGGTCATGGGGCCCGCTACACCGATCTTGACGTCGGCCTGAACATACGAAGAAACACCCAGTGCCGTAGCCACGGCCAGAGCCAGGAAACCTTTCTTGTAAAACGTCTGCGACATGAGGTGGTGCTCCTAGAGTTTTTTTTGGTTGGCACTACAACTTCTCAACCCTGTGCTCAGAGCAAGGGCCGTGCCATAGGTTTTGTCTTCCGGGAAAACACACTGCGCAGGTGCACTGCAGGCGACCGACGGCCTTTTCTTTATTGAGCGTGCAACCGTCTGCCGCGCGGCAGGCGCCACCACACGTACAGACAAGGAGCAACCGCCATGTGCCATCATTGCAACCCTGGCAAGTGTTTACGTGCAACCGCCCTGTAACAGCGGACGTCACCGAAGTGCACACCGCTGGTGCGCGACTGCTACAGGCGGCACCGTTTGAAGGCTAGCCGGTGCACGGAAAAACACCTCTGTTTTGGCTGTTCCGGCCTCTTCGCGGGCTTGCCCCCTCCCACAAGAACTCCGCTGGGCCCAAGGTCAATGCAATACCTGTGGGAGCGGGCGAGCCCGCGAAGAGGCCAGAACAGCCACACAAGATGCAAAGGCTGGCACAATGTGCGCCATTCGCCGCTTCCGGAGCCCCATTGATGAGCGAGAGCGCATTCGCCGAGCGCATCGTGCACAACCTGCTCGACACCGACTTCTACAAACTCACGATGATGCAGGGCGTGCTGCACAACTACCCGGACGCCGACGTCGAATGGGAATTCCGCTGCCGCAACGGCGAGGACCTGCGCCCCTACCTGGGCGAGATCCGCCACCAGCTCGAACTGCTCAGCGAGCTCACCCTGGATGATGGCCAGCTGGCCTTCCTCGAACGCATCAGCTTCCTCAAGCCTGACTTCCTGCGTTTTCTGCGCCTGTTCCGCTTCAACCTGCGCTATGTGCGCATCGGCATTGAAAACGACCAGCTGTTCCTGCGCCTGAAAGGCCCGTGGCTGCATGTGATCCTGTTCGAAGTGCCACTGCTGGCGATCATCAGCGAAGTGCGCAACCGCCAGCTGCACCCGCACATGCGCCTGGCCGAAGCCCGCGACCAGCTGTACCGCAAGTTCGACTGGCTGCGCGCGCATGCCAGCGATGACGAACTGGCCGACCTGCAGGTAGCCGACTTCGGCACCCGTCGGCGCTTTTCCAGCCGTGTGCAGGAAGAGGTGGTGCGGGTGCTGCGCGACGACTTCCCGGCCCGTTTCGTCGGCACCAGCAACGTCGACCTGGCATGGAAACTGGATATCAAGCCGCTGGGTACCATGGCCCATGAATGGATCATGGCCCACCAGCAGCTCGGCCCGCGCCTGATCGACAGCCAGATCGCCGCGCTGGACTGCTGGGTGCGCGAATACCGCGGCCTGCTCGGCATCGCCCTGACCGACTGCATCACCATGGATGCCTTCCTCGGCGATTTCGACTTGTACTTCGCCAAGCTGTTCGACGGCCTGCGCCACGACTCGGGCGAGCCGGTGGCCTGGGCGGAGAAGGCCATTGCCCATTACCAGAATCTGGGTATCGACCCGATGACCAAGACCCTGGTGTTTTCCGATGGCCTCAACCTGACCCGCTCACTGGAGATCTTCCGTGCCCTGCGCGGTCGCATCAACGTCAGCTTTGGCATCGGCACCAACCTGACCTGTGACATACCGGGTGTGGCCCCGATGAACATCGTGCTTAAAATGACCGACTGCAACGGCGCGCCAGTGGCCAAGATTTCGGACGAAGCCGCCAAGACCCAATGCCGTGACGAGAACTTCGTCGCCTACATGCGCCACGTATTCAAAGTCCCCAGCAAGGAGTAACCCATGCAAGCGGTTCAGCAAGAGATTGCCCAGGCGCTGAAGGTACAGCCGCCGTTCGCCGACGCTACCGCGCTCCAGGCCGAAGTCGCCCGGCGCGTGGCGTTCATCAAGGATTGCCTGGCCAACGCCCGGCTCAAGACCCTGGTGCTGGGCATCAGCGGCGGTGTCGACTCGCTGACTGCCGCCTTGCTCGCCCAGCGCGCCGTGAATGAACTGCGCGCCGAAACCGGCGACACGGCATACACCTTCATTGCCGTGCGCCTGCCCTACCAGGTGCAGCATGACGAGCATGACGCCCAGGCGTGCCTGGACGTGATCAAGGCCGATGAAGTGCACACGGTGGATATCGCCCCGGCAGTGCGGGCACTGGCAGCTGAAGTGGTGGAGTTGAAGAACGGCTCGCCGACGCTGGTGGACTTCGTGGTGGGCAACGTCAAGGCGCGCACGCGCATGGTTGCCCAGTACACCATCGCCGGTGCCCGCGCGGGCCTGGTGATCGGTACGGACCACGCCGCCGAGGCAGTAATGGGCTTCTTTACCAAGTTTGGTGATGGTGCCTGCGACCTGGCGCCGCTGAGCGGGCTGGTGAAGAACCAGGTGCGGGCCATTGCGCGCAGCTTTGGCGCACCGGAGTCACTGGTGGAGAAGGTGCCGACTGCAGACCTTGAGGACCTGGAGCCGGGCAAGCCGGACGAAGCGTCCCATGGCGTGACCTACCAGCAGATCGATGCCTTCCTGCATGGGTTGCCGGTTGACCAGGCGGCGTTCGACATCATCGTCGCCACCTACCGCAAGACCCAGCACAAGCGCGAACTGCCGTTCGCCCCATAAAAGCTTCGCGGGCACGCCCGCTCCCACAGGTTAATCACTGCCTTTGAAAACAGTGATTAACCTGTGGGAGCGGGCGTGCCCGCGAATAGGCCCGAGAGGCCTACACAGCTGTCATTACTTGACTACAACCTTGCCTTTCATCATCGAGATGTGGCCCGGGAAGGTGCAGAAGAAGCTGTAGTCACCACCGGCCTCCAGCTTGGAAGTGTCGAACTTCACTTCGGTTTCTTTTTCCGGCGCGCCGATCATCGCGGTGTGGGCGATGATGTTGGCGTTATCTTCTTTCAGATAACCCTTTTCGATGCCTTGGCTCATGCCTTCAGTGGCAATGCCCTGCATGTCGGCAGTCTTGCTGATCACCAGGTTGTGGCCCATGACGTTCTTCGGCAGGTTGCCGGAATGGGTCAGTTTGACGGTGAATTCCTTGCAGCTCTTGTCGACGGTGAATTCTTTGGTGGTGTAGGACATCTGGTCCGTCGATTCGACAGTCACCGAGCATTCGGCTGCAAAGACAGAGGCGCTGGCGAGGGTCAGCAGGGATACCGCTACAGCTTTCGCAAACATCATGAATCTCCTTGGCAGGGTTTTATCAATTGCGAGACTGCCTGAAACCGTCCGGCCCCTTTCTGATATGGGTCAAGGGGGCGTCAAGAGGCCAGCCAGTAGAATTGTTCAATGGATTGTATACAACCAATCTAAGAGCACATCATGCCCTTTTAATAGACGATGGGACAACCTCTCATTTAGGAGCAATACCAAATGCCCATCTCTGCATTTATCAACAGCCTGCTCGCCGCCTATGCCCACGGGGCCACGGGCGCCATCTGCGAATTCTCCCGGCCGGAATGAACACGGCCTTGGAAGCGGCGGGGATGCGCCGTACCCTGTCCGCCTGAGTGACAGGAGATGAGCAATGCCCGTACGTTCCGTTTGTGTGTTCTGCGGCGCCAGCATCGGCGCCAACCCTGCCTACCGTGAAGCAGCCATCGCACTTGGCCAGGCCATTGCGCGCCGCGGCCTGACGCTGGTGTATGGCGGCGGTGCGGTCGGCCTGATGGGCACCGTTGCCGACGCGGCCATGGCGGCCGGTGGCGAAGTGATCGGGATCATCCCCGAAAGCCTAATGAACGCCGAAATCGGCCACAAGGGCCTCAGCCGCCTGGAAGTGGTCGACGGCATGCACGCACGCAAGGCCCGCATGGCCGAGCTGAGCGATGCCTTCATCGCCCTGCCCGGTGGGCTGGGTACGCTGGAAGAATTGTTCGAGGTCTGGACCTGGGGGCAACTGGGCTATCACGCCAAGCCGCTGGGGCTGCTGGATGTGAACGGCTTCTACGAGAAGTTGGGCGGGTTCCTCGACCATATCGTCGAAGAAGGCTTTGTGCGGCCGCAACACCGGGCGATGTTGCTGCTGGGGCAGCAGCCGGACGAGCTGCTGGATGGCATGGACAACTTCGTCGCGCCAGTGGCGCCGAAGTGGGTCGACAAGAAGCCTGACTGACCCCGATCAGCCGGCCGAACACCTAACCTGTGGGAGCGGGCGAGCCCGCGAATGCGTCAGTAAATCCACCATCGCATTCGCGGGCTCGCCCGCTCCCACAGGGTTCTATGTAGCTTTCAAGATCAGCGCGGGATGACCGGCTGACGCGGCTTCTTACCCTTGCCGCCACCGCCCTTCGCCGCTTCCTTGCGTTCCTTGGCCGCCTGCTGGTTACGCGCAAACGCGTCAGCCTTGGCCTTCTCACGCTTGTCCCACGGCTTGCTGCCATCGCTGCCACGCGGTGGCAAGCCGGTGTGCTGGGTCAGGATCTTCTGCTCCTTGCCCACCTTGTGGCTGCCCGCCGGCGTCGAGTTCTTGCGGCGCGCGCTCTGGTACGTGTCCGATTGCGGCTGGTGCAGCGGGATCAGCTGGTGCTTGCCCGGCCCGATCAGGTCGGCGCGGCCCATACGCTCCAGCGCTTCACGCAGCATCGGCCAGCCCTTCGGGTCGTGGTAGCGCAAGAACGCCTTGTGCAGGCGGCGTTGCTCGTCGCTCTTGACGATCTCCACCCCTTCACTCTTGTAAGTCACCTTGCGCAGCGGGTTCTTGCCCGAGTGGTACATGGCCGTGGCCGAGGCCATCGGCGACGGGTAGAACGCCTGCACCTGGTCGGCGCGGAAGCCGTTGCCCTTCAGCCACAGGGCCAGGTTCATCATGTCTTCGTCGGTGGTGCCCGGGTGCGCGGCGATGAAGTACGGGATCAGGTACTGCTCCTTGCCCGCCTCTTTCGAATACTTCTCGAACATACGCTTGAAGCGGTCGTAGGAGCCGATACCCGGCTTCATCATCTTGTCCAGCGGGCCACGCTCGGTGTGCTCCGGGGCAATCTTCAGGTAGCCGCCCACGTGGTGGGTCACCAGCTCCTTGACGTACTCCGGCGACTCCACGGCCAGGTCGTAACGCAGGCCCGAGGCAATCAGGATCTTCTTCACACCTGGCAGGGCACGGGCCTTGCGGTACAGCTCGATCAGCGAGCTGTGGTCGGTGTTGAGGTTTTCGCAGATACCCGGGAACACGCACGACGGCTTGCGGCAGTGCTTCTCGATTTCATGGCTCTTGCAGGCGATGCGGTACATGTTGGCGGTCGGCCCGCCAAGGTCGGAGACCACGCCGGTGAAGCCCGGCACCTTGTCGCGCATCTCTTCGATCTCGTGCAGGATCGACTCGTGCGAGCGGTTCTGGATGATGCGGCCTTCGTGCTCGGTGATCGAGCAGAAGGTGCAGCCACCGAAGCAGCCACGCATGATGTTCACCGAGAAACGGATCATCTCGTAGGCCGGGATGCGCTCCTTGCCATAGGCCGGGTGCGGAATACGGGCGTACGGCATGCCGAACACGTAGTCCATTTCTTCGGTGGTCATAGGGATGGGTGGCGGGTTGAACCACACATCCACTTCGCCGTGCTTCTGCACCAGGGCGCGGGCGTTGCCCGGGTTGGTCTCCAGGTGCAGCACGCGGTTGGCGTGGGCATAGAGCACCGGGTCGTTACGCACTTTTTCGAACGACGGCAGGCGGATTACCGACTTTTCACGCGTCACGCTCGGGCTGTCCAGAATCTGCACGACCTTGGCTTCGTTCGGGTCTTCCTGTTCGCCCTTGGCCTGCTCGATGGCGCAGGCCTGGGTGTCCTGGGTGTTCACGTACGGGTTGATGATCTTCTCGACACGGCCCGGGCGGTCGATACGGGTGGAGTCGATCTCGTACCAGCCTTGCGGGGTATCGCGGCGCACGAAAGCGGTACCGCGGATGTCAGTGATGTTCTCGATCGACTCGCCATTGGACAGGCGCTGGGCCACCTCGACCACCGCGCGTTCGGCGTTGCCGAACAGCAGGATATCGGCGCTGGCATCGATCAGGATCGAGTGACGCACCTTGTCCTGCCAGTAGTCGTAGTGGGCGATGCGGCGCAGCGAAGCCTCGATGCCGCCAAGCACGATCGGCACATGCTTGTAGGCTTCCTTGCAGCGCTGGCTGTACACCAGGCTGGCGCGGTCCGGACGGCTGCCGGCCAGGCCACCAGGGGTGTAGGCGTCGTCGGAACGGATCTTCTTGTCCGCGGTGTAGCGGTTGATCATCGAGTCCATGTTGCCCGCGGCCACGCCGAAGAACAGGTTCGGCTCGCCGAGCTTCATGAAGTCGTCTTTCGACTGCCAGTTCGGCTGGGCAATGATGCCCACACGGAAGCCCTGGGCTTCCAGCAGGCGGCCGATGATGGCCATGCCGAACGACGGATGGTCGACGTAGGCATCACCGGTCACGATGATGATGTCGCAGGAATCCCAGCCGAGCAGATCCATCTCCTGCCTGCTCATCGGCAGGAAAGGTGCTGGCCCGAAGCATTCGGCCCAGTACTTGGGATAGTCGTAGAGTGGTTTGGCTGCTTGCATGTCAGTGACCGGTTCTGGTGTGCAGGGAAATCGCGGGCGCGGAATATAGCACAAATTTTGACCAAATCCGACGATGGTTGTCGGATTCATGGGATGCCAGCGGCTTACTCGTCGTCGTCGAAGTTGTACATGCCCGGTGCGAGGTTCTCGAAGCGGGTGTACTTGCCGATGAATGCCAGGCGGACGAAGCCGATGGGGCCGTTACGCTGTTTGCCGATGATGATTTCGGCAATGCCCTTGTGTTCGGTCTCCGGGTGATACACCTCGTCACGGTAGACGAACATGATCACGTCGGCGTCCTGCTCGATTGCACCGGACTCACGCAAGTCGGAGTTGATCGGGCGCTTGTTTGGCCGTTGCTCAAGGGAGCGGTTCAGCTGTGACAGTGCTACGACCGGGCAGTTGAACTCTTTGGCAAGGGCCTTGAGAGAGCGGGAAATCTCGGAGATTTCATTGGTCCGATTATCACCAGCGGAGCCTGGAATCTGCATCAACTGCAGGTAGTCGACCATGATCAGGCCGATTTCGCCGTGCTCACGCGCCAGGCGGCGAGTCCGCGAACGCATCTCCGAAGGGCTGATACCCGCTGTATCGTCGATGAACAGCTTGCGGTCGTTGAGCAGGTTGACTGCCGAAGTCAGGCGCGGCCAGTCGTCGTCGTCCAGCTGGCCAGAACGCACCTTGGTCTGGTCAATACGACCCAAGGACGAAAGCATACGCATGATCAGCGATTCACCTGGCATCTCGAGGGAGAACACCAGCACAGCCTTGTCGCTGCGCAGCACCGCATTCTCTACCAGGTTCATGGCAAACGTGGTCTTACCCATCGAGGGTCGGCCGGCAACAATGATCAAGTCCGCCGCCTGCAGGCCGCTGGTCTTCTCGTCCAGGTCGGTGTAACCGGTGGAAATACCGGTAATTTCGCTGTCGGAGTTGAACAGCGTATCGATGCGGTCGATGGCCTTGGTCAACAGCTCGTTGACGCCTACCGGGCCGCCGGTCTTGGGCCGCGCCTCGGCAATCTGGAAAATCTGCCGCTCGGCGTCGTCGAGAATTTCCTCGGCGTTGCGCCCCTGGGGGTTGAAGGCATTGTCGGCAATATCGGTGCTGATGCTGATCAGCTGGCGCAGCGTCGCACGCTCGCGAATGATCGCGGCATAGGCTTTGATGTTGGCCACCGATGGCGTGTTCTTGGCCAGCTCCGCCAAGTACGCCAGGCCGCCAACCTGCGTCGAAACGCCTTCCTTGTCCAACTGCTCGTGCAGCGTGACCACGTCGAACGGGTGGTTGAGGTCCACCAGTTTATGGATAGCGCGGTAGATCAGCCGGTGGTCATGCCGGTAGAAATCGCCATCCGACACCTGGTCCAGCACACGCTCCCAGGCGTTGTTGTCCAGCATCAGGCCACCGAGCACAGCCTGTTCGGCCTCGATGGAATGCGGCGGCACCTTCAGGGCTGCGGTTTGCAGGTCAAGCTGTTCGGAGGTGGTGATCTCGTTCATGGCCACGAAAGAATTCTGGAGGACGAAAAAAACAAAGGGCACGGCCTGTATAAAACAGGACCGTGCCCGATGTTAACCGCCTGACTCTCAAGGAGCCAGCCAGTTAGCGCAGCTTAGGCAGCTACGACGACCACGCGTACGGTGGCTTCAACGTCGCTGTGCAGGTGCACGGCTACGTCGTATTCGCCAACCTGACGGATGGTGCCGTTCGGCAGACGAACTTCAGCTTTGGCCACTTCAACGCCGGAGGCGGTCAGGGCGTCAGCGATGTCGTGGGTGCCGATCGAACCGAACAGCTTGCCTTCGTCGCCAGCGGTGGCAGTGATGGTCACTTCCAGCTCGGCCAGTTGGGCAGCGCGGCTTTCAGCCGACGATTTACGGTCAGCAGCTGCTTTTTCCAGCTCGGCGCGACGCTCTTCGAACGCAGCCAGGTTGGCGGCGTTGGCAACGGTGGCCTTGCCGAATGGCAGCAGGAAGTTACGGCCATAACCAGCCTTAACTTTTACTTTGTCGCCCAGGTTGCCCAGGTTAGCGACTTTTTCCAGCAGGATCAGTTCCATTTGGTAAAACCTCTTAACTTTTAACCTTCACCGTTCGCGGAGTCATTCCCCTTGGGGGACTTGCGACCGCGAAAATCAATCAGGCTGTCGACAATGGCCAAAACCACCAGCAACGGATAAATCAGCTGCATGATCAGCGGCAGCGTCACGTACATGCCCACCAGCCAGAAACCGGCCAGTCGGCCCTGTGCCACCAGCCCATGCATCAAAGCGATGCCGGCCAGTACCAGTACCAGGCTCGAAGCCGATGCCAGGATGATGAACTGCGGTCCGATGAACGGAGCCACCACCATCACTGCCACCAAGACCGCCATGGTCTGTTTTGGCAGCTTCAGGGCGCGAAACTCGCGACCGAAGCCTCCAGGGTTGTACAACGCTGCCTGCCAGTAGCGCGCCAGCACCAACGCCAGCACACTGAACAATTGCACCGTCACTGCTGTGGAAGCGACCAGCACAGGGCGGATCAGCTCACCGGAGAGCACGGGTTGCCCCTCGATTTTCGGCATGGCTTCGGCAAACGCCTTGGCCAGCACATCGAAGGTTTGCGCCAGCGCCAGATCGAGCACGAGGCTGAAAGCCACGGCGAACACGGCACTGACCACCAACACCCGGCTCCAGGGATGCTCGGCGCGCAACAGGGCGGCCAGGCTCAGGGCTCCTGCAATCACCAGAAAGGTGATGGGATCGCCCATGACCCACACGGCCAACCCGGCCAGCAGGCCGCCGGCGATGACCGTTGTAGCATCCTTGAAACCACGCCGCAGCAGCACAAAGCTGCATGCAGCGGCACTCAACCAGAACAGCAGCGGCAGTACCGCGCTGATGACCACCACCAGGGTGGCCTGCACACGACCGCGCATGATGAAACTTGCTAACGCTCGCATGCTAATCCCTTACTGCTTGTCGACGACCCGGTCTCAGCGGCCGTGGCTGTCGGTGTAGGGCAGCAGGGCCAGGAAGCGGGCGCGCTTGATAGCGGTAGCCAGCTGACGCTGATAACGAGCTTTGGTACCGGTGATGCGGCTTGGAACGATCTTGCCGGTTTCGGATACGTAAGCTTTCAGGGTGTTGAGATCTTTGAAGTCGATCTCTTTCACGTCTTCAGCAGTGAAGCGGCAGAATTTACGACGACGGAAGAAACGTGCCATTTAATAGGCTCCTCTAAAGGTCCGTGGATTACTCGTCAGCGTTATCGCTGGAGTCGCTGTCATTGCTGTCGTCGCCTTCGGCGGAGTCAGCATGCTCAGGACGCTCACGACGCTCACGGCGCTCGCTGCGGTTTTCTTCAGCCTTCAGCATCTCGGACTGACCGGTAACGGCTTCGTCGCGACGGATGACCAGGTTACGGATAACGGCATCGTTGTAGCGGAAGTTGTCTTCCAGCTCGGCCAGGGCCTTGCCGGTGCACTCAACGTTCAGCATCACGTAGTGAGCCTTGTGAACATTGTTGATTGCGTAGGCCAGTTGACGACGGCCCCAGTCTTCCAGGCGGTGGATTTTGCCACCGTCTTCTTCGATCAGCTTGGTGTAACGCTCAACCATGCCGCCGACTTGCTCGCTCTGGTCCGGGTGAACCAGGAAGATGATTTCGTAATGACGCATGAATGCTCCTTACGGGTTAGTAGTCTGCCAGGGTATCTGGTCAGACAAGGAGTGAATGACACTGTATGTCTTGCACGGAGGGGAGGCACATGAGCGCCTGCCAGCTCGGCAAGGGGCGCAATTGTAGAGAAGGCGTGACGCACAAGCAAGGCAATTGGCGAATATTTGAACAGCCTGAAACATATTCACAGGCTACCGGCCCTTTCGCGGGTAAACCCGCTCCCACAGGGACCCCACTGCCTTGAAAGCCAGTGAAAACCCTGTGGGAGCGGGCTTGCCCGCGAATAGGCCGGTACAGGCCGAAGATCAGCGCTTGGCCTGACGCTGGCGCACGGCCTCGAACAGGCAAACCCCGGTCGCCACCGAAACGTTCAGGCTGCTGACGCTACCGCCCATCGGCAACTTCACCAGGAAGTCACAATGCTCGCGGGTCAACCGGCGCATGCCTTTGCCTTCGGCGCCCATGATCATCACCAGAGGCCCGGTCAGGTCCTGCTGGTAAATCTCCTGCTCAGCCTCGCCGGCGGTACCCACCACCCACAGGCCACGCTGCTGCAACTTCTCCAGCGTGCGCGCCAGGTTGGTCACGGCCACCAGCGGAATCACCTCTGCCGCGCCGCACGCCACCTTGCGCACCACAGGCGTCAGGGTCGCCGACTTGTCCTTGGGCACCAGCACCGCCGTGGCACCGGCCGCATCGGCCGTGCGCAGGCATGCGCCGAGGTTGTGCGGGTCGGTGACACCGTCCAGCACCAGGATCAGCGGCGGCGTTTCGGTGCGCTCGAGCAACTCTTCGAGCATCAACTCGCCCCACACCTGGCTTGGGCTCACCTCGGCGACAACGCCCTGGTGCACGCCTTCAACCCAGGCGTCCATCTCACGGCGCTCGGCCTGGCCAACCTGCACGCGGTTTTCTGCAGCCAGTGCCAGCAGCGTCTGCAGGCGTGGCTCGCTGCGCCCTTCCGACAGCCAGATCTGCTTGACCCGCTTCGGATGGTGCTTCAGCAACGCCTGCACGGCATGCACGCCGTAGATCTTTTCCAGCTGACTCATGACTTGCTCTTGCTCTTGCGTGGCGCACCGGATTTCGGCGGGCCTTTACGGTGCTTGGTCGGCTTGCCGGCGGGCTTGCCACCTTTTTCCGACTTGCTGCTGGCCGAGCCGCCGGTGCGGGCATCGGTCATCAGCGCCTTTTTCATTTCACGGCTCTTGCGCACTTCGGCGTTACGCTGCACGGCGTCTTTCGGGAAATACGCCTCGGAGGTTTCGCTCTTGCGGCTGCGCGGCTTCGGTGTGGCCCTGGCTTCGACTGGTGCCGGCTCGGCCTTGTCGGCTTTGTCGGCAGCCGGCGCGGCGCCGCGCTGCTTGCGGCCGATCGGCGCAGCCAGCGTCTTGTCGGCCACTTCGAAGTCGATCTTGCGCTCGTCCAGGTCAACACGCATGACCTTGACTTCAATCGTGTCGCCCAGGCGGAAGCTGCGCCCGGTGCGCTCACCGGACAGGCGGTGGTGGACCGGGTCGAAGTGGTAGTAGTCGCCCGGCAGCGCACTGACGTGCACCAGGCCTTCCACATAGATATCTGTCAGCTCGACGAACAGGCCGAAACCGGTCACTGCGGTGATCACACCCGGGAAGGTTTCGCCCACGCGATCCTTCATGTACTCGCACTTGAGCCAGTTGACCACGTCACGGGTGGCTTCATCAGCCCGGCGCTCGGTCATCGAGCACTGCTCGCCAAGCTGCTCGAGGGTGTTCTCGTCGTACGGGTAGATGCGCGCCTTGGGGATGCTCATGGCGCCGGCACGCTTGACGTGCGGGGTGTCGACCTTGGAACGGATGATGCTGCGGATGGCGCGGTGCACCAGCAGGTCCGGGTAACGGCGGATCGGCGAGGTGAAGTGGGTGTACGCCTCGTAGTTCAGGCCGAAGTGGCCGTTGTTCTCGGTGCTGTACACGGCCTGGCTCAGCGAGCGCAGCATGACCGTCTGGATCAGGTGGAAGTCCGGGCGCCCGGCGATGCTCGCCAGCAGGGCCTGGTAATCCTTCGGCGACGGGTCCTTGCCCTTGTGCAGGCTCAAGCCCAGCTCGCCAAGGAAGGCGCGGAGTTTTTCCAGGCGCTCCGGCGGCGGGCCGTCATGCACGCGGTACAGT
The DNA here is from genome assembly GCF_000708715.2 of Pseudomonas putida W15Oct28. GTDB lineage: Bacteria > Pseudomonadota > Gammaproteobacteria > Pseudomonadales > Pseudomonadaceae > Aquipseudomonas > Aquipseudomonas putida_R. The sequence continues at coordinate 20,025 of NZ_JENB01000009.1, forward strand.
GCCGGCACGCCGTGCTTCTGCAGGAACTCGGCGGTGGCCACGTTGGCCGCCAGCATGCATTCCTCGATCAGCTTGTGGGCCTCGTTGCGCACGGTCGGGCGGATTTCCGCGATCTTGCGCTGGTCACCGAAGATGATGCGGGTTTCCTGGGTTTCGAAGTCGATGGCACCTCGGGCGTGACGGGCATCCAGCAGCACCTTGTACAGGTTGTACAGGTTCTTCAGGTCCGGCACGACGTCCTTGTACTCCTCGCGCAGCGCCTTGCCCTCACGGGTGCGGGCGTGCTCGAGCATGCTGCTGACCTTGTTGTAGGTCAGGCGGGCGTGGGAGTGAATAACGCCTTCGTAGAACTGGTAGTCGACCATCTGGCCGGCTTTGTTCATGGTCATTTCACAGACCATGGCCAAGCGGTCGACGTGCGGGTTCAGCGAGCACAGGCCGTTGGACAGCTCTTCGGGGAGCATCGGCACCACGCGCTCGGGGAAGTACACCGAGTTACCACGCTGCTGGGCCTCGACGTCCAGGGCCGAGCCCAGGCGCACATAGCTCGACACGTCGGCGATGGCCACATACAGGCGCCAGCCACCAGAGAACACGCGCAGCTTGCCCAGCGGTTCACAATAGACAGCGTCATCGAAGTCGCGGGCGTCTTCACCGTCGATGGTGACGAACGGCAGGTGACGCAGGTCGACGCGCTTCTCTTTGTCCTTCTCTTCGACTTCGGAGCGGAACTTGCGCGCTTCCTTGACCACATCTTCGGGCCAGACGTGCGGGATGTCGTAGCTGCGCAGGGCAACGTCGATTTCCATGCCCGGCGCCATGTAGTTGCCGATGACCTCTACCACATCGCCTTGCGGCTGGAACCGCGGGGTTGGCCAGTGGGTGATCTTGATTTCGACGAACTGGCCGATCTTGGCACCACCGTTACGCCCGGCGGTCACCAGCACTTCCTGCTGGATCTTCGGGTTGTCCGGGGTTACGTAGCCGATGCCGCCTTCTTCGAAGTAACGGCCAACCACGCTTTCGTGGGCACGGGAGATGACCTCGACGACCACGCCTTCACGGCGCCCGCGGCGGTCGGTACCGGACACCCGCGCCAGCGCGCGGTCGCCATCGAAGGCCAGGCGCATCTGCGACGGGCTGAGGAACAGGTCATCGCTGCCATCATCGGGGATGAGGAAACCAAACCCATCGCGGTGGCCGGAGATACGGCCGCAGATCAGGTCGAGCTTGTCTACCGGGGCATAAGTGCCGCGCCGGGTATAGATAAGCTGGCCGTCGCGCTCCATGGCACGCAGGCGGCGGCGCAGGGCTTCGATCTGGTCTTCTTCATACAGACCAAACTCTTTCGCCAGCTCCTCGCGCGCAGCGGGCTCGCCACGGTCAGCAAGGCGCTGCAGGATCAGCTCACGGCTGGGAATGGGGTTGTCGTATTTTTCCGCTTCGCGAGCGGCCTCGGGATCGAGGGATTGCCAATCGGCCATCAGAAGGGGTTCACCTTGGGGTATATAGATAGGAATTCTGGCATAGGCCTATTGAAACCGGAAATGTCTGGCTTGGACAGCCCCCACTGCTGTGCTTCCAGAGCAGTAATAGGCCTGTGGAATCAACAAGTTGAATTTTTTGAAATTTTTTTTGATTGGGGGGTTTACAGCCCTTGGGAGCGTCCGTATAGTGCGCACCACAACGACGGACAACCCCGACGTTGTAGTAGAGATGAGCGGCGCTGTAAAGCATCTTGTAATCTCGAATGTGTGCCCAGGTGGCGGAATTGGTAGACGCGCTGGTTTCAGGTATCAGTGACCGCAAGGTCGTGGAAGTTCGAGTCTTCTCCTGGGCACCAAATATTTTCAAGTAATAGATGACCAAGGATCTGTTACTACTGTGTGAAAGCGAACAATAGTCGCCTTCATCAGATGATGCAAAGCTTTGCCCAGGTGGCGGAATTGGTAGACGCGCTGGTTTCAGGTATCAGTGACCGCAAGGTCGTGGAAGTTCGAGTCTTCTCCTGGGCACCATACAAAAACCCACTAGCTTGCTAGTGGGTTTTTTCTTGCCTGCGTTTTTTGCCCTCCCCTCCCTCCCCGTCATCTCTTCCATTGCAATCCAGAATGATTCCTATCTAGGATTGAGCTTTCTCTCATGGAGCGAGCGAACGATGAGCATGGACCTGAGCACCCCTCACCCGCTGCAAGCGTGCTGGGACCTGCAACTGGCGGGCCTCGCCGCCGATGCCCTGCGCGCAGCACTGACGATCAACCTGTTCGACCACCTCGAGCAATACATCGCCCCTGCCCAGCTGGCCACAGTGCTGGACCTGGAACCCTTCAATACTGGCTACCTGCTGGAAATGCTCTGGGCCCAAGGCCTACTGGAGCGCGACAAACAGGGCAGCCACTACCGCAATGGCGAAACCGCCCAACGCTTTTTGAGCCGAAGCGCCAGCGAGTACTGCGGTGACGCCCTGCTGTTCCGCCATCAGGTACTGCGCCAGGCTGGCCAACCTCTGGAACAAGCATTGCGCAATGGCCTGCCCCCCGCATCAGCTCCCGCTCCGGAAATGGCCAGGCGCTGGGCCGAAGCGGCCCGCGTGCAGATTGCCCAGGAGCAGCAGGCGGTTACTGTGGATGTGGCGCGCGCGCTGATCGAACGGTTGCCGCAGGCACCGAACCTGCAACGGATGCTGGACCTGGGCGGCGGGCCTGGCCTGGTCGCCATCACCCTCGCCCGACAGCTACCGGATTTGCACGGTGTAGTTTTCGACTTTGCCGAAACTGCAGCAGTGGCCCAGGAGAATATTGTTCGCGCCGGGCTGGAAAAGCGCCTTGGGATCATTGGCGGGGATCTGGATCGTGATGATTTTGGCAGTGGCTATGACCTGATCTGGTGCTCGTCGGTCTTCCACTTTGCCCACGACCTTGATGGGTTGCTGCGGCGGCTGCACACGGCGCTGAACCCAGGCGGGGTACTGGTGTGCTGCCATGCCGAGGTACCGGAAGACAAACAGACTGCAGCGCGCGTGCTGCCTTATTATTTGCATATGCGCATGCAGGGGCGGCATGTGCTGCCAGCCGGGGAGTTGGCTGAGCGGTTGCGCCACACGGGGTTTGCCGACGTACGGCAGGAGGATGGCCTCAGGTATCCGGTTGCCCCGGTAACCGCAGTGATTGCCAGTAAGGCGTAAACCTGCACCGGCCTCTTCGCGGGCTCGCCCACTCCCACAGATACACCACAGGCTTTGGAGACTGCGCGCCACCTGTGGGAGCGGGCATGCCCGCGAAGAATCCAGTACAACCCTCAAAGGTTAAACCTTGGTCTGCCCATGAATTTCTCGTCACGCGGCCACTTGAGAAACAATTTCGTTTACCATTGTTTCCAAATATGTAGCCGTAAGCGAGGAAGTACCCGCATGACGATCCGCCCGCAACCGCTGATGCGCACCTTGGCCGCCGCCGTGCTGAGCCTGGTCATCGGCGCTCCGGCCGCCATGGCAGACGCACCGGTCACCCTGACCATGTACAACGGTCAGCACAAGGAAATCGGCGAAGCCATCGCCAAGGCCTATGAGGCCAAGACCGGTATTCACATCGACATTCGCAAGGGCAGCAGCAACCAGCTGGCCAGCCAGATCATCGAGGAAGGCGACCGTTCGCCGGCCGACATCATCTACACCGAAGAGTCCCCGCCCCTGAACAACCTGGGCGAGCTGGGCCTGCTGGCGAAGATCGACGACGCCACCTCGAACATGGTGCCCAAGGAGTACGTTGGCGCCAACGGCACCTGGATGGGTATCACGGCCCGTACCCGCATCGTGGTGTACAACCCGAAGAAGGTCGACGAAAAAGACCTGCCAACCACCGTAATGGACTTCGCCAACCCTGAGTGGGAAGGCCGTGTCGGTTACGTACCCACCAGTGGTGCGTTCCAGGAGCAGGCCGTGGCCATCCTGAAAATGCACGGTCGTGAAGCCACCGAAGAATGGCTGACCGGCCTGAAAGCCTTCGGCAAGACCTACACCAACAACATGGTCGCCCTCAAAGCCGTGGAGAAAGGCGAAGTGGCTGCGGTACTGGTGAACAACTACTACTGGTACGCGCTTGAACGCGAACGCGGCAAGCTGGACACCAAACTCTACTACCTGGCCGACGGCGATGCCGGCAACCTGGTGACCATCTCCGGCGCGGCCGTGGTCAAGGCCAGCAAGCACCCGAAAGAAGCCCAGGCCCTGCTCAACTGGATGGCCAGCGAAGAAGGCCAGCGCGTGATCACCCAGACCACCGCCGAGTACCCGCTGCACAAAGGCATGGTTTCTGACCGTGGCCTGAAGCCGTTCGACGAGCTGCGCCCGCCGAAGATCTCGCCGGCCGACCTGGGTAACGCCGAGGAAGCCATCGAGCTTGAGCGCGAGGTCGGCCTGCTCTAATGACTGCCGCCCTGTCCGAGCCGGCGCCGGTACGCTTCGTACCGCGCCGCAAGCGCCCCTCCATCTGGGTGGTGCTGCCTGTGCTGTTCCTGGTGGCGATGAGCCTGCTGCCACTGGCTTATGTCGCCATCAAAGCCTGGGAAGCCGGCTGGCGCGAAGCCTTGCACCTGCTGTGGCGCCCCTTTGTCTGGGGGCTGATGCGCAACACCCTGATGCTGATGGTCGGGGTGACGCTGACCTGCATGGTGGTCGGCCTGGCGCTGGCCTGGCTGCTGGAGCGCAGTAACCTGGCCGGTCGCCGGCTGTGGGGCGTGGTGCTGTGCCTGCCGTTCGCCGTGCCGTCGTTCGTCAGCAGCTTCACCTGGGTGTCGCTGAGTTCGGACTTCGAAGGCCTCGGCGGGGCGATCATGGTCATGGCTTTGTCCAAGTACCCGCTGGTGTTCCTGCCAGTGGCCGCCACCCTGCGCAACCTCGACACCTCGCTGGAGGAATCGGCGCGCACCCTGGGTTGCAGCCGCTGGGGGGTGTTCAGCAAGGTCACCCTGCCGCTGCTGTGGCCGTCGATGCTCGGTGGCGCGCTACTGATTGCCCTGCACATGCTGGTGGAATTCGGTGCGCTGTCGATCCTCGGCCTGCAGACGTTCACCACGGCCATCTACCAGCAGTTCGAACTGGAATTCAGCAACGCCAACGCGGCCATGCTGTCTGCCGTGTTGCTCGCGATGTGCCTGGTGATGCTGTGGCTGGAGCTGCGGGTGCGTGGCAAGGCCCGCCATGTGCGCATTGGCCAGGGCGTGGCACGCCGCGCGCAACCGGTGCAGCTGCGTGGCTGGGCCGCGCTGGCGCAGCTGTTCTGCGTGGGCCTGGCGGTGCTGGGCAGCGGTATCCCGCTGGCCATGCTTGGTTACTGGCTGAGCGTTGGCTCGTCGGCAGCGTTCCCGGTGGCAGCCATCTCCAAGGCGCTGTTCACCTCGTTGTCGGTGTCGCTTGGTGGTGCCGGCTTCTGCGTGCTACTGGCCCTGCCGATCAGCTTCCTGGTGGTGCGCTACAAGGGTCGCCTGGCGATCTGGGCCGAACGCCTGCCGTACCTGCTGCACGCCCTGCCTGGCCTGGTGATTGCCCTGACTCTGGTGTTCTTCGCCCTGCACTACGTGCCGGTGCTGTACCAGACCACGGCATTGCTGCTGCTGGCCTATGCGCTGCTGTTCCTGCCGCTGGCGCAATCGCCAGTGCGCACCGCGTTGAACAAGGCCTCGCCAACGCTGGAAGAGGCCGCACGCACGCTGGGCGCGAGCAGCTTTGCGGCGTTCTGCCGGGTAACCCTGCCGATCATCTTCCCGGCCATGGCCGCGGCTTTCGCGCTGGTGTTCCTGGATGCCATGAAGGAGCTGACTGCCACGCTGCTGCTCAGCCCGACCGGGATGACCACGCTGGCCACCGAGGTGTGGGCGCACACGGCCAACGTCGAGTTCGCGGCAGCGGCGCCTTATGCGGCACTGCTGATCGTGGTGTCGGGGCTGCCGGTTTATCTGCTGACTACGCGGATGTACCTGAACAAGGCGTAACCTTCTTCGCGGGCACGCCCGCTCCCACAGGTACAGCGCCGCCCTCAAGGTGTGTGCAGTACCTGTGGGAGCTGGCTTGCCGGCGATGAGGCCGTCAGATGTTACGCAGCATCCGGCGGACGATTGGCCCATGAGCCTTGCCGACGGGCAGCATGTAAAGGCGGCCGAAACGATTGAAGCACTGCACCGAGGTGGTCACGTTCAAGCGTTGCACGCCCTGCCCTGCTTTATCCAGATCCATGCTCACCATCACCGCCAGGTGCGTATCACGCGAGGTCAGGACCAGTTGCTGGTCGCTGATTGCCTCGACGGTAAAGAAATCCAGCAACTCACCCACCGCCGGCACCCGCTCGGGGCTGCGTGATGAAAAGCCGTGGATAGTGGCAACGTTGAACCGGCGCGAGATGAAGTCGCGCAGGCGAAAGGCCATGGCCAGCCAGCCCGGAACGTCCGAGGTCATGGCGCAGTAGGCCTGGATGGCGGTCATTGGTGCGGTGACGCAGATGCCATCGCGATGAAGAAAATCCAGTTCGGCCGGAGCGGCGACCAGTTGGGCGGACATGAACAACTCCCTTTGCCATGTGTCGCCGCCATCATAGCAACACCGCTTTGCCGAAACCCAACCGCCTTAAGCAGACACACAAGCTTGCACCAACCCTGTGGGAGCGGGTTTACCCGCGAACACCGGCGAAGCCGGTGCCATCCACCGCGCCGCCCTCTTCGCGGGTGAACCCGCTCCCACAGAGATTGGGATTCCCCCGTGAATTTTTATGCGCGGAATTGGCCAAGGCTTGCCCGTAGCTGCGCGGCCAGGTCATCCAGCACCTTGCTGCTGGCCGTGGTCTGCATCACCACTTCCGCCGAGCGCTCGGCCTGGGCATGGATAGTCTCCACCCGCCCACGCACTGCCTGCGCCCCGCTCGCCTGCTGCTCGGCCGCGCGGGTGGCCAGGCCAATGGCCGCATGCACCTGCTCCACCGCTGCCTGCACAGACTGCTGCCGGCGCTCGTTGTCACGCAGTACCAGCAACCCTTCGCTGGCCTTCAGCCCGGCCTGGCTGATGGTCGCCACGGCCTCCTTGGCACCCTTCTGCAGCGCTGCGATGTGCGACTGGATATCCCCCGTGGAGCTTTGTGTCTTGCTCGCCAGCGCCCGCACCTCATCGGCCACCACGGCAAACCCGCGCCCGGTCTCACCTGCCCGGGCGGCTTCGATGGCCGCGTTCAGCGCCAGCAGGTTGGTCTGCTCGGCAATTCCGTGGATCACCGTCAGCACCACTTCGATCTGCTCGCTTTGCTTGGCCAGGCGCTCGATCACCTGGGAGCCCGTCTGCACCTGGCCTGCCAGGTTCTCGATCAACCCCGCAAGCTGGGTCGAGGTGCGGCTGTTTTCGTCGGTGGCCTGGCGGATATCCACCACCTGTTTCAAGGCTGCCTGCATCGCATGGCTTTCGGCCTGGGCTTCGTCGGCCATGCTCGAAAGGTCGCGCAGGCTGGCCGCCACTTCATCGCGCTGCAGTGCCGCAGCCGCATCGGCGCCGGCATTGCGCTGGGCCATCGCGCCAATCTCCACACCGGTACGCTGCGCCACCTCGCCCGCCTCACGCACGATCGGTTGCAGCTTGTCGACAAAGCGGTTAACCGCAGAAGCCATATCGCCAATTTCGTCGCGGCTGTCGAGCGGCACGCGCTTGGTCAGGTCGCCTTCGCCCGCCGCCAGGTCGTCGAGGGCAGCAATCAACAGGCGCAGCTTGCTCAGCACTCGACGGCCAAGCACCAGGGCCACCACCAGCAGCACACCCAGGCCGACCAGCACCAAGCCCATGCCAATGCGCCAGCGCAGCTCGGCGGCGGCATCGCGCACGGTCTGTGCGGTATTGGCCTGCATAGCGGCAGCGCTGCCTTGCGCCTTCTCCAGTCGCTCACGCAGGGTTTTGCCGCTGTCGGCAGCAGCACCCACCAGGCTGTCGCCAACCAGTTGCTCACCGCTGGCAATCAGCGCCGCGAAACGCTGGTCCAAGGCCTTGAGCTCCTGGTCGATGCCCGCCGTGGAAACCCCCATCACCACCTTGCCGATTTCTGCGCCATTGGGGTTGATCGAGGCTTCGACAAAATACACCGCCGGGTCGCGCCGGGCGGCATCGATCACTTTGTCCAAAGCGCGTTCGCCCTGGCCCTTGTCCATCAATGCCTGGTTGATCGGGTTTTGCCGGTTCAGGTAACGGGTCAGGTGCTGGCCCTGGGCATCGTCGTAAACCACGAACAGCACGTTGGGGTTGCGCTGGGCACGCCGGGCAAAATCGGAGAGCACCGGCACATCGCTGTCCCAGATCGCCCGCGGGGCCACCGAAGCCAGCAGCTCGGCCATGTCGTTGGCGGAGTCCTTCAGGTTCTTTTCCAGGGTGCTGCGCAGTTGCTGCTGTTCGCTTTGCAGGCGCTCCGACAACCCAGCGCTCAGGCGCTGGCGGGTGCTGCTGGAGAGGCCGTCGAGGCCCGAGCGCACATCTTGCCCGGCCTGCTCCAGGTCGTTGGCCAGTTGGCGGCTGTCGTTACCCAGGCGTTCGCCAAGGTCGGCTTCCAGGGCGGTGACCGTGCTTCGGGTGAGCGCAACGGCAACCAGCACCTGCACCAAAAGAGCGATACCAAGGGCAACAAACACAGGCCGCAAAAGGCGGCTTCGTAACAGTGAGAGGATGGCAGACACGGTGTAACCCTCGTGTTTTCTGGCGCCACTATTTTGATGGCATCTACAGAAGCTACTTACAGCAAGGGTTGTGCCGGGGGCAGGAGGGAAAAGCGCCAAGGTTCAGCAAGTGGGTTGCCCGTACTGGCATACACCCACAAATGAAAACGCCGCAGCCCCTTTCAGGGCCACGGCGTCAGATCAGCCTGGAGGGCAGATCAGGCGAACGGGTGACGCAGCACGATGGTCTCGTTGCGGTCCGGGCCGGTCGAAATGATGTCGATCGGCGCGCCAACCAGCGCTTCGATGCGCTTGATGTAGTCACGCGCAGCTTGCGGCAGCTCTTCCAGGGTTTTTGCACCCAGGGTCGACTCGCTCCAGCCTGGCATCTCTTCGTACACCGGCTCCAGGCCGATGTAGCTGTCGGCATCGGAAGGCGCGTCGATGACAGCACCGTTCTCGTTCTTGTAGCCAACGCAGATGTTGATGGTTTCCAGGCCGTCCAGCACGTCCAGCTTGGTCAGGCAGATGCCCGAAATGCTGTTGACGTCGATGGCGCGACGCAGGATGACGGCATCGAACCAGCCGCAACGACGGGCACGGCCAGTGGTGGAACCGAACTCGTGGCCACGCTTGGCAAGGGTAGCGCCGGTCTCGTCGAACAGTTCGGTCGGGAACGGACCGGAACCCACGCGAGTGGTGTAGGCCTTGGTGATACCCAGGATGTAGTCCAGGTACATCGGGCCAACGCCGGAACCGGTGGAGATACCGCCAGCGGTGGTGTTGGAGCTGGTCACGTACGGGTAGGTACCGTGGTCGATGTCCAGCAGCGAGCCCTGGGCACCTTCGAACATGATGTCCTTGCCGGCGCGACGCAGGTTGTGCAGCTCGGCGGTGACGTCGAGCATCATCGGCTTGAGCTGCTCAGCGTAGGCCATGCACTCGTCCAGGGTTTGCTGGAAGTCGATGGCCGGCTCTTTGTAGTAGTTCACCAGCTGGAAGTTGTGGTAGTCCAGCAGCTCACCCAGCTTGGCAGCGAAACGCTCGCGGTGGAACAGGTCGCCCACACGCAGGCCGCGGCGCGCGACCTTGTCTTCGTAGGCTGGGCCGATACCACGGCCGGTGGTGCCGATCTTGGCTTCGCCACGGGCTTTTTCGCGGGCCTGGTCCAGGGCCACGTGGTACGACAGGATCAGCGGCGCAGCCGGGGAGATGCGCAGGCGCTCGCGCACCGGTACGCCCTTCTCTTCCAGCTTGGTGATTTCGCGCATCAGGGCGTCCGGGGCAACGACCACGCCGTTGCCGATCAGGCACTGTACGCCTTCACGCAGGATGCCGGACGGAATCAGGTGCAGAACGGTTTTTTCACCGTTGATCACCAGGGTGTGACCCGCGTTGTGGCCACCCTGGTAGCGCACTACGGCGGCAGCATGTTCGGTCAGCAGATCGACGATCTTGCCTTTGCCCTCATCACCCCACTGGGTGCCCAGGACGACGACATTCTTACCCATTACATTGGTCCTCATTCACGCAAACTTGGTTGCCGGCCTGTTGCCGACGCAGAAACTCACTGGGCCAGCGGCAGAACCTGCCAGCGCCCGTCTTGCTGAATCAATTGCCGATCACAATCCGCCTCGAGAGCAGCACTCAACGGCTGGCCAGGCAGGGCCTGGACCACACGCTGGCCCTCGTTGCGCAACTGGCAGACTTGCTGCCAGAGGGCCGCGTCGCCACTGTCCGGCATCCAGATGCCGCCCGTTGGCAATACGACCTCCGCTCGCCCCAGTGTGACCAGGGTCTTCAAATCCGTGGAGAAACCGGTGGCCGGGCGTGCCCGGCCAAAGTCGGCGCCGATGTCGTCGTAGCGCCCGCCCTGGGCGATCGATTGACCCTCGCCCGGCACGAACACCGCGAACACCACGCCGGTGTGATAGTTGTAACCGCGCAGCTCGCCGAGGTCGAAGTACAGCGGCAGGTCCGGGAAGCGCGACGCCAGGCGATCAGCGATCGACAGCAGGTCGTCCAGCGCAGCCAGCACACCGGCCGGGGCACGGCCCAGGCGCACGCGGGCTTCGGCGAGCACTTCACGGCCACCGCACAGTTCGACCAGTGCGCGCAGCATGTTGCCCAGGTCCTTCGGCAGGTCGGCGGTCAGCGCCTGCACTTCATCGACGGCCTTGCGCTGCAGGGCGTCGAACAGCTGTTGCTCGACCGCACCGGACAGGCCGGCAGCACGGGCCAGGCCGCGGTAGATACCGACGTGGCCCAGGTCCATGTGTACGTCCGGCACATCGGCCAGTTGCAGCGTGGCCAGCATCAGGCTGATGACTTCCACGTCGCTGGTCGGGCTGGCATCGCCATACAGCTCGGCGCCCAACTGGATCGGGCTGCGCGAGGTGGACAGTGCACGCGGCTGGGCGTGCAGCACGCTGCCGGCATAGCACAGGCGGCTCGGGCCTTCACGGCGCAGGGTGTGGGCGTCGATACGCGCCACCTGCGGGGTGAAGTCGGCGCGGAAGCCCATCAGGCGGCCGGACTGCGGGTCCACTACCTTGAAGGTACGCTGATCCAGGTCCTGGCCGGCGCCGGTGAGCAGCGACTCCAGGTACTCGATATGCGGGGTGACGACCAGCTCGTAGCCCCAACTCTGGAACAGGTCCAACACCTGACGGCGCGCGATCTCGATGCGCGCAGCCTCAGGTGGCAGTACTTCCTCGATGCCATCTGGCAGCAGCCAGCGGTCTACCGTTGCCATTACGCCTTTTCCCCTCTGGTCCGGGCGGCTAGCCAGCAGGCGAGCCGTCAGTAAAGCCGGTATCGCGCACAGCAGCGGGCAGCACTGATCCCAGCGCAGCCACCGTACCCGATACCCTCGAATTGCCTTGCGAGCTGACCAAACCGTCAACTGGCGCTGTGCCAATCAACCTTTCAGACGCAAAAAAGCCGGGAAATTTCCCGGCTGCCTCATCATACACCCCTTTTCATTCAGGATGCACCCCGCCTGGTGTTTTAGCTGCCAGGCGGGGCGCCGCTGCATGAAAATCAGGGCCTGAGCATCACGGCTTGCTCTTGTCCAGGTAACGGAAGAACTCGTTCTTCGGGTCCAGGACCAGCACGTCGCTCTTGCTCGAGAAGCTCTCGCGGTATGCCTGCAGGCTACGGTGGAACGCATAGAAATCAGCGTCCTGGCTGTAGGCCTTGGCATAGATGGCGGCCGCCTGGGCGTCGCCGTCACCACGGGTTTCTTCTGCTTCGCGGTAGGCCTCGGCCAGCAGCACACGGCGCTGACGGTCGGCATCGGCACGAATACCTTCAGCCAGCTCGTTACCCTTCGCACGGTGCTCGCGAGCTTCACGCTCACGCTCGGTGCTCATGCGGTCGAACACGCTGCGGTTGACTTCCTTCGGCAGGTCGATGGCCTTGACGCGCACGTCGACCACCTCGATGCCCAGCTCCTTGTTGGCCATGCGGTTCAGCGATGCAGTGATGTCGGACATCAGTGCGTCACGTTCACCGGAGACCACCTCGTGCAGGGTACGTTTACCGAACTGGTCGCGCAGGCCGCTTTCCAGACGACGCGACAGACGCTCGTCGGCGATCTGCTTCATGCCGGACGTGGCGGTGTAGAAGCGCTCGGCATCCTTGACGCGCCACTTGGCGTAGGCGTCGACCATCACCGCTTTCTTCTCCAGGGTCAGGAACCGCTGGGTCGGGGCGTCGAGGGTCATGAGGCGGGCGTCGAACTTGCGCACCTGGTTCACGTACGGAATCTTCACGTGCAGGCCTGGCTGAACGTCCGCCTGGACCACCTTACCGAAGCGCAGCAGTACCGCACGCTCGGTCTGGGACACGATGTAGAAGCTGTTCCAGGCCACGATACCCAGAACGACGGCGGCGATCAGGGCGATCAGCGATCTATTGCTCATCAGCGGCTCTCCCTAGTACGCAGCGGCTGCTGTTGCTGTTGCAGGTCCTGCGCCGCACGGGCGGCCGCATCGTTGACCGATGGCGACACGCTGGTGGTTGGCGCGGACGCGTTGCGGCTGCCTTCGACCATCTTGTCCAGTGGCAGGTAGAGCAGGTTGTTCTGCCCGTCCTTGGTCGCCACCATGACCTTGCTCGAATTGCTGTAGACCTCTTGCATGGTCTCCAGGTACAGACGCTGACGGGTCACGTCAGGTGCCTTGTGGTACTCGGTAACCAGCTTGGTGAAGCGGTCCGCCTCACCCTTGGCCCGGGCGATGACTTCGTCGCGGTAACCGTTGGCGTCCTCGATGATGCGCTGGGCCTGACCACGGGCCTCTGGTACCACGCCATTGGCGTAGGACTCGGCCTGGTTGCGGGCACGCTGCTCGTCTTCGCGGGCACGGATCACGTCGTCGAAGGCTTCCTGCACTTCACGCGGGGCTGCCGCGCTCTGTACGTTGACCTGGGTAACGGTGATACCGGTACGGTAGTTGTCGAGGAAGCGCTGCAGGCGTTCGCGGATATCCACGGCCATCTGCTCACGGCCTTCGGTCAGCACCTGGTCCATCGAGGTGGAACCCACCACGTGGCGCAGGGCACTGTCGGTCGCGTGTTGCAGGCTCACCTCAGGCTGGTCGACGTTAAGCACGAAGTCCTGCAGGTTGCTGATCTTGTACTGGACGGTCAGCGGAACCTCGACGATGTTCTCGTCTTCGGTCAGCATCTGGCCCTGCTTGGTGTAGGCACGCTCGCGCGTGACGTTTTCCATGTACTTGCGATCAATCGGCGGGAAGTAGATGTTCAGGCCGGGACCGACCGTCTCATGGTACTTGCCGAAGCGCAGCACCACGGCCTGCTCCTGCTCGTCGACCACGTACACGGCACTGTACAGCCAGATGGCAGCCAGTACCGCCAGGCCGATGCCCAGCAGGCCCAGGCCACCGCCCTTGCCGACATTGCGGTCACCGCCGCCACGTTTCTTGTTACCGCCGAACATGCCGTTCAGGCTGTCCTGCAGTTTGCGGAAGGCCTCGTCCAGATCCGGCGGACCTTTCTTGTCACCACCACCGCCACCGCCACCACGGCGGCCGCCCCAGGGATCCTGATTGTTCGAGTTGCCACCCGGCTCGTTCCAAGCCATAGCGCTCTCCATCTGATAAAGCAAAGACGCGCCCACGGCGCGCCGTCCAATGCTACAGAATGCCTGTCACTGCTGCCCGGCGACCTCGACGAGCATTTATTGCAAAGTGTGTTGCTCGACAAACACTTGCGGCTCCATGCCTTCACGGCTGACCAGGCGATTCAATTCGACCATGGGCAGTCGCACGCTCAGCAGGCTGCGCCCTTCTTCATCATGCTCTTCACTCTGCACGGCACCCAGTGCAAAGAATTGCGCGCGCAAGCGGGCAAAACGCTGCTCCAGGCACAGGGTACCAACAAACAGATCATTTCCCAGCAACTCGGCAATCGCCTGGCCAACCAGCTCCAGACCACGCCCATCGCGTGCCGATACCCAGACCCGTTCCGGCTTGCCGTCGGCATTGCGCTGGATCTGCGGCTCGACATCTTCGAGCAGGTCGAGTTTGTTATACACCTCGAGGATCGGCAAGCCTTCAGCGCCAATCTCGCCCAACACAGCCAGCACCTGCTCGATCTGCTCCATGCGCTCTGGCTCATGGGCGTCGATCACATGCAACAGCAAGTCGGAGTTGCTCGACTCTTCGAGCGTAGCCCGAAATGCCTCGACCAGCTTGTGCGGCAGGTGGCGAATGAAGCCCACGGTGTCGGCCAGCACGATCGGGCCCAGGTCGTTGAGCTCGAGCCGGCGCAGGGTCGGGTCGAGGGTGGCGAACAACTGGTCCGCCGCGTACACCTCGGATTGGGTGAGGGCGTTGAACAACGTGGACTTGCCGGCGTTGGTGTAACCCACCAGCGACACTGAAGGAATATCCGCGCGCTTGCGCCCGCGCCGCGCCTGCTCACGCTGGCTGCGCACCTTCTCCAGGCGTGACTTGATCTGGCGAATGCGCACCCGCAACAGGCGGCGGTCGGTTTCCAGCTGGGTTTCACCCGGACCACGCAGGCCGATACCACCTTTTTGTCGCTCAAGGTGGGTCCAGCCGCGCACCAGCCGCGTGCTCATGTGATCAAGCTGGGCCAGTTCGACCTGCAGCTTACCTTCATGGGTACGCGCCCGTTGGGCGAAAATATCGAGGATCAGCCCGGTACGGTCGAGCACACGACACTCGAACACACGTTCAAGGTTGCGCTCCTGACTGGGCGTGAGGGTGTGATTGAAAATCACCAGATCTACCTGCTCGGCATGGACCAGGTCGTGCAATTCCTCGACCTTGCCGCTGCCAATCAGGTATTTAGCCGTAGGCTGATGCCTTGTCACTGTCACCAGCGAGACGATATCCGCCCCGGCCGACAGTGCCAGCTCCCGAAACTCCTGCGGGTCTTCGCGCGCCTCAGGGTTCTGACCTTCCAAGTGAACGAGCAACGCCCGCTCACCACCACCGTGGCGCTCAAAGAACAATGCAGGCTCCTATCAGGCGTTGCCTGGCTCGCTGTCGCCGAGTTCGGAATCGGACGGGCTTGGCAGGCGAACCGGACGGGCAGGCACGACAGTCGAAATAGCGTGTTTGTAGACCATTTGGCTGACGGTGTTCTTCAGCAGTACCACGAACTGGTCGAACGATTCGATCGAGCCCTGCAGTTTGATGCCGTTTACCAGATAGATCGATACCGGAACCTTTTCTTTTCTCAAGGTGTTCAAGTAAGGGTCTTGTAGCGAATGCCCTTTTGACATATGCCGCACTCCTGTAAGGATAAATAATAGAAAATCAATAAAATCGATAAATTAGGCCGCCCCTTCGCAAGAATAGACGGCAATCAGCAGGGACTCAGCTCAATATGGAGATGGCCCCAAGGTATTTCAAGGTGCGGGACAGATTGTCGCAGGCCATGCTGTCAAGCCAGTGCACATCAGGCCAGCCACGCAACCAGGTGAACTGCCGCTTGGCCAGCTGCCGGGTCGCAATGATACCGCGTTCTCGCATCTCACTCTCAGTCAGCGTGCCGTCCAGGTAATCCCAGACCTGCCGATACCCCACAGCCCGTATAGACGGCAGCCCGGTGTGCAAGTCACTTCTGGCTCGCAGCGATCGGACCTCGTCAATGAAGCCCTGTTCCAGCATCTGCGAAAATCGTAACGCAATTCGCTGATGCAAAATGTGACGATCTGTAGGAGCAATCGCCAAACTCGCGACAGTATAGGGCAAATGTCCGCCAGCGCCTGCGTCTGCGCCGCGACTTTCCGCGAATTGACGCTGGCGATGAGCCGTCATGCTCTCGCCGCTCACGCGGTACACCTCCAGCGCACGAATCAACCGTTGCGGGTCATTGGGGTGGATGCGCGCCGCCGATTCCGGGTCGATCTCGGCCAACTGCCGGTGCAGTTCGGCCAGCCCCAGCGCCTCGGCCTGGGCTTCCAGGTCGGCACGCACTGCGGCATCAGCTGCCGGCATGTCGGCCAGGCCATCGATCAACGCCTTGTAGTAGAGCATGGTGCCGCCCACCAGCAGCGGGATCTTGCCCCGTGCGGTGATGTCGGCCATGGCTTCCAGGGCATCGGCGCGAAATTGCGCGGCAGAATAGCTCTCGGCCGGGTCGCGGATGTCGATCAACCGGTGCGGGTGGGCGGCCAGAATTTCTTTCGACGGCTTGGCCGAACCGATGTCCATGCCGCGATAGACCAGCGCCGAGTCGACGCTGATGAGCTCGCACGGCAGCACTTTGGTCAGTTCGATAGCCAGGTCGGTCTTGCCGGCCGCCGTCGGGCCCATCAGGAATATTGCAGGGGGCTTGCCGCTCATTTCATCGACCGCGCAGGAAGAGTTTGTCCAGGTCGTCCAGGCCCATCTGGGTCCAGGTGGGACGGCCATGGTTGCACTGGCCACTGCGCTCGGTGTTTTCCATGTCGCGCAGCAGGGCGTTCATTTCGGGGATTGCCAGGCGCCGGTTGGCGCGCACGGCGCCGTGGCAGGCCATGGTGCCGAGCAGCTCATTGAGGTGCGCCTGAATACGGTCGCTGGTGCCGTACTCCATCAGGTCGGCGAGCACATCCTGCACCAGGCGGTTGGCCTCGGCCTGCTTGAGCAAGGCCGGGATCTGGCGGATCGCCAAGGTCTCGGGGCCCAGGCGCTGCAGCTCGAAGCCCAGGCGCTGGAACCACTGCGCATGCTCTTCGGCGCAGTCAGCTTCCCGCTGGCTCAGGGCCAGGGTTTCGGGCACCAGCAGCGGCTGGCCACTAAGGCCTTCGCTGGCCATGGCCACCTTGAGGCGCTCGTACATGATGCGCTCGTGGGCGGCGTGCATGTCCACCAGCACCAGGCCAACGGCGTTCTCGGCCAGGATGTAGATACCCTTGAGCTGCGCCAGTGCGTAGCCCAGCGGGGGTATATCTCCCTGGCTTTCGGGCAGCGTCGCCACCGCCGCCGCACCGTCTTCCAGCGGTTTGTAGAACTCGCGATACACCGCCTGCGCCTCGGCGGCCGGCACAGGCTGCGAAGGGCGCGGGGTGTATTGATACTGGTAACCGGCGCCACTGCCGCCATTGGAAATCGCGTGCTGCGGCGTTTGGGGTCGTTCAAGCACTGGCGAGGCCAGGCGCATTTCACCCTGCGGGCCGAACTCACCAGCCTGCTGGGCAGTGGGGCGGACCATCTCAGGTACTGCGGCAGGCGCGGCCAAATGGTCTTCCGGGCGCACATCGGCCAGCGCGCGGTGCAGGGTGCCATACAGGAAGTCGTGCACCGAGCGCCCCTCGCGGAAGCGCACTTCGTGCTTGGTCGGGTGCACGTTGACGTCGACGCCGTTGGGCTCCAGCTCCAGGAACAGCACGAAAGTCGGGTGCCGGCCATTGAACAGCACGTCACGGTAAGCCTGGCGCACAGCGTGGGCGACCAGCTTGTCGCGCACCGCGCGGCCATTGACGAAGAAGTACTGCAGGTCTGCCTGGCTGCGCGAGAAGGTTGGCAGGCCGACCCAGCCCCACAGGCGCAGGCCGTTGCGCTCGACGTCGATCGGCAGCGCCTGCTCCATGAAGCCCGGGCCGCAGATGGCGCCCACCCGCCGCGCCCGGGCGGTTTCATCGTGGGCTTCGTGCAGGCTGAGGATGCTCTTGCCGTTGTGGCGCAGGTGGAAGCCGACGTCGAAACGCGCCAGCGCCAGCCGGCGGATGACTTCCTGCAGGTGATCGAATTCGGTTTTCTCGGCCTTGAGGAATTTGCGCCGCGCGGGGGTATTGAAGAACAGGTCGCGCACCTCCACCGAAGTGCCCACCGGGTGCGCCGCTGGCTGCACCCGCGGGGTCATGTCACGGCCTTCGGTTTCCACCTGCCAGGCTTCGCTGGCACTGGCAGTGCGCGATGTCATGGTCAAGCGCGCCACCGAGCTGATAGAAGCCAGCGCCTCGCCACGGAAGCCCAGGCTCATCACGCCTTCAAGGTCTTCCAGCTCACGGATCTTGCTGGTGGCGTGACGCGCCAGGGCCAACGGCAGGTCGTCAGCAGAAATACCACTGCCATCGTCCCGCACTTTCAGCAGCTTGACGCCGCCCTGCTCTACTTCCACGTCAATGCGACGGGCGCCGGAGTCCAGGCTGTTTTCCAGCAATTCCTTGGCCACGGAGGCAGGCCGCTCGACGACCTCGCCGGCGGCAATCTGGTTAGCCAATCGCGGGCTGAGCAGCTCAATGCGCGAACCACCACTCATTATTGCGCGGCCAAGGTAGTGGCGGGTACATCAAGGCGCTGGCCAACCTTCAGCTCATCGGTCTTGAGGCTGTTGGTGCTGCGCAGGCTGGCCACGCTCACCTGGTAGCGCACGGCGAGCATCGCCAGGGTTTCGCCAGGGCGTACCGTGTGCTCACGTGGGCCGGCGGCAATCTTGCCGGTGTCACGCAACCAGGCGATGTAGGTACCTGGCGGCGGGTTTTGCTGGAAGTACTGGCGCACACCGGTATGAATCGAACGGGCCAAGGCCTGCTGATGGCTGGCGGTGGCCAGCTTGGCGGCTTCGTTGTTGTTCGAGATGAACCCGGTTTCAACGAGGATCGACGGAATATCCGGCGACTTCAGCACCATGAAGCCGGCCTGTTCCACACGTTGCTTGTGCAGCGAGGTGACACGGCCCATGTTGCCCAGCACCTTCTGCCCCACGTTGAGGCTGGAACTGAGCGTGGCGGTCATCGACAGGTCCAGCAGCACGCCGGCCAGCATGCGGTCCTTGTCATCAAGGCTGACGTTCCCGGCACCGCCGATCAGGTCAGAACGGTTTTCCGTGTCGGCCAGCCAGCGCGCGGTCTCGGAGGTGGCGCCGCGATCAGACAGGGCGAACACGGAGGCGCCAAAGGCGGCGCGGGATGGTGCGGCGTCGGCATGGATCGAGATAAACAGGTCGGCGCCTTTCTTGCGGGCGATTTCCGTGCGTTTACGCAGCGGAATGAAGTAGTCGCCCGTACGGGTCAGCTCGGCACGGAAGCCTCTCTCGCTGTTGATCTGGCGCTGCAGCTCTTTGGCAATCTGCAGCACGATGTCTTTTTCATGCTGGCCGCGCGAGCCGGAGGCACCCGGGTCTTCGCCACCGTGGCCGGCGTCGATGGCAACCACGATCTCACGCTTGCCGCTTGGTACCGGCGGCAACTTGATGGCGGGCTGGGCCGGGGATACCGGCACCGCTGGCGTGGTCGCAGGCGTCTGTACCGGCGCCGGGGCCGGAGGTGGCGTGCTTGCCGCAATGGCGTCGGCTTCCTGGTCGTACAGGTCGACCACCAGGCGATTGCCGTACTGAGCGTTCGGCGCCAGCGTGAAGCTTTTCGGGGTGACCGACTTTTTCAGGTCGACCACCACCCGCAGGTCGGTCGGGGTGCGTTGGGCCGACCGCACGCTGCTGATCGGCGTGTTGGACGTGGCCACATTCAATGGTGCGGCCAGGGTCGCGCCATTGATGTCGATAACCAGGCGATCAGGCGCGCTCAAGGTGAAGACGCTGTGCTGCACG
Organism: Pseudomonas putida W15Oct28; assembly: GCF_000708715.2. Taxonomy (GTDB): domain Bacteria; phylum Pseudomonadota; class Gammaproteobacteria; order Pseudomonadales; family Pseudomonadaceae; genus Aquipseudomonas; species Aquipseudomonas putida_R. Next base: position 39,726 of record NZ_JENB01000009.1, read on the forward strand.
GGGCCAGACAGGTCGAAGACCAGCCGCGTGTTGTCTGGCGCGCGCCACAGGCGCACGCTCTTGACTTGAGTGACGGCCAGAGCCTCAACGGTCACCGTTGTCAGCAGCAGCCCAACGATGGCGACCAGTGCGCGTATGCGCATACCTACCCCACTTACTGTTTATAGTGTTTGGCCAGTGCCACGCACCAGGCCTCGCCGCGAGCCCCCTGCGGCGAAAGGATCAGCGAGCGTCCGCCCGCTTGGGGGCTTATGGTAATGGTCAGGTCAGGCTTTGGCAAAACGCCCGCACCCTTTTGTGGCCACTCGAACAGGCACAGCGGGTCGCCCTCGAAGTAATCACGAATACCCATGAACTCCAGCTCCTCCGGATCGACCAGGCGATAAAGGTCGAAATGGAAGGCCCGCACCTCACCGATTTCGTAGGGTTCGACCACGGTGAAGGTCGGGCTTTTCACTGCACCCGTATGGCCCAGGCCACGGATCAGCCCTCGGGAAAGCGTAGTCTTGCCCGCCCCCAGGTCGCCTTCAAGAAAGATCACGCCGCGACCGCCGGTCACCTCGGCCAGTGCTGCGCCAAACTTGACCGTGGCGTCTTCATCGGCCAGAAACAGGGTTATGCCAGACACGCAGAATGCTCCTCCAGTAACTCACGAATGACCGGCGCCAGATCACTGGCCGCCAAGCCTCTACCTTTCACACCCAGCCGCTCGCCCGCACAGGCATGCAGCCATACCCCCAGGCCAGCGGCCTGCCAGGCATCCAGCCCTTGGGCCAACAACGCCGCCAGCACACCGGTCAGCACATCGCCAAAGCCGGCGCCGGCCATCGCCGGATGGCCTCGCTCGCACAGCATCAGCTGCCCGGCCGGGTCGGCTACCAGTGTGCCGGCGCCCTTGAGCACGCAAACGCTGTTGTACCGGCGCGCCAGCTTGCGCGCAGCGCCCTGGCGGTCGGCCTGCACCGCCTCGGTGGAAATGCCCAGCAGCCGCGCCGCCTCCCCCGGGTGCGGGGTGAGGATGCTGCCACTGGGCAGGGCCAGGGGGGTACGCGCCAGCAAATTCAGGGCATCGGCGTCCCACACCTGCGGCTGTTCGGCGTTGGCCACTGCCGACAGCAGGCTACGCCCCCACGCCGCCTGCCCGAGCCCCGGGCCCATTACCAACACCGAGGCGCGCTCCAGCACGCCCATCAACTGGTTGGCCGAGCTGACGCCCAGGCACATGGCCTCGGGCAGGCGGGCCAGGCTCGCGCCCACATGCTCAGGGCGCGTCGCCACACTAACCAGCCCGGCGCCGCAGCGCAGGGCGGCTTCAGCGCTCAACAACACAGCGCCGCCGGTGCCCAGGTCGCCACCGACCACCAGCACATGGCCAAAGTCGCCTTTATGGGCATACACAGGCCGCGTCGGCAGGTGCGCGACGGTCACGCTGCTAAGCAGTTGCGGGGCATGGCTGGGGTGTTTGGTCTGCGGCATGGGGTCAAAGGCTCCAATGTCTGGCAGAATTATACGCACCTGAGCCCGTATTGCCTTGCCCATCCATGTCCAGCTGCACACCTGACCTCGCCCAACTGGCCCAATCGATCAAGATTTGGGGCCAGGAACTCGGTTTTGCCCACGTCGGCATCGCCGGGGTCGACCTTGGCGAACACGAACACCACCTGCAGCGCTGGCTCGATGCCGGCTACCAGGGCGAAATGGAGTACCTGGGCGCGCACGGCAGCAAGCGCTCGCATCCTGACCAACTGATTCCCGGCACGGTACGGGTGGTCTCGCTGCGCATGGACTACCTGTCCGGCGACACACAGATGGCGCAGCGCCTGGCACAGCCGGAAAAGGCCTATATATCGCGCTATGCGCTGGGCCGGGACTACCACAAGCTGGTGCGCAAGCGCGTGCAATTCCTGGCCGACCGCATCCAGGAAGCCATCGGCCCGTTCGGCTACCGCGCATTCGTCGACAGCGCCCCGGTGCTGGAAAAGGCCCTGGCCGAACAGGCCGGGCTGGGCTGGATCGGCAAGAACACCCTGCTGCTTAACCGCAAGGCAGGCAGTTACTTCTTCCTTGCCGAGCTGTTTGTCGACCTGCCGCTGCCGGTGGACGAAGCGACTACCAGTGAGCACTGCGGGCGCTGCCAGGCCTGCCTGGACATCTGCCCGACACAGGCGTTTGTCGGGCCTTATGTGCTGGATGCTCGGCGTTGCATCTCGTACCTGACCATCGAGCTGAGGGGCGCGATCCCTGTCGAGTTGCGCGCGAAGATGGGCAACCGGGTGTTCGGTTGCGATGACTGCCAGATCGTCTGCCCGTGGAACCGCTTTGCCAAGCACAGCCAGGAACAGGACTTCCAGCCACGGCATGGGCTGGAGAATGCCGAGTTGGCAGAGATGTTCCTGTGGGATGAACGCACCTTCCTGCGCAAGACCGAGGGTGGGCCGTTGCGGCGGGCGGGCTATGAACGGTTTTTACGCAACCTGGCGGTGGGGTTGGGCAATGCGCCTTCCACCATTCCAGTGATCGAGGCGCTTAAGGCGCGGCGTGACGATGAATCGGAACTGGTACGCGAACATGTGGAGTGGGCGCTGGCCCGGCACGACATTCAATAGCGACTAGCTCAAAGCTTGCACGATCCTTGTGGGAGCGGGCGTGCCCGCGAATCAGGCAACTCGGTGCATGGCACCGGCTCCGCCGGTGTTCGCGGGCGCGCCCGCTCCCACAGGGGCAATGTAGCCCCCAACTCCCTTATTGCTGGTCGTTGTAGTGGAACTTGGGCATTTCCCAGTGGAAGCGAATCGCCAATAGCCGCACCAAAAACCCGCCAAACAAGGTCAGCAGCATCGCCTGTTCTGCCGGCACCTTGAAATACACGCACCCCAGGTAGAACCACGCCGCCGCAAACGACACGCTGGCATACAGCTCACGGCGGAACACCAGTGGAATGTCGTTACAGAAGATATCCCGCAAGATCCCGCCAAACACCCCGGTGATCACCCCACTGATCGAGGCCACCAGCATGCCCTGCCCCATCTCCAGCGCGGTCATGCAGCCGATCAGGGTAAAGGCCACCAGCCCCAGGGCGTCGAGCACCAGGAACAGCGAGCGCAGGCGGCGCATCATCGGGGCAATGAAAATGGTCAGCAACGCCGCAAAGCTGGTCAGCACCAGGTACTCCGGGTGCTTCACCCAGGTCAGCGGGTAATGCCCGAGCAGCACGTCGCGCACCGAGCCGCCACCCAGGGCGGTGACGCAGGCGATCAGCACCACGCCAAACCAGTCCATGCCGCGGCGCCCGGCAGACAACGCGCCGGTCATGGCTTCGGCGGTGATAGCGATGAGGTAGAGCATCAACAACATGGCGCGGGTCCGTGCGAGAAAGGCGCGCAGTCTAACCAGTTGCCCAAGGCACCAAAAGGGGGCGCAGATACAATATCTGCGCCTTTTCGGCTCACACCTTGATGAAGTGCTCGCGGTAGTGGCGCAGTTCGGCGATCGATTCGCGGATATCATCCAGCGCCAGGTGGGTATTGCCCTTCTTGAAGCTGTCACGCACGTCCGGCGCCCAGCGCGCGGCCAGCTCCTTCAGGGTGGAGACATCCAGGTTGCGGTAGTGGAAGTAGTTTTCCAGGTTGCGCATGTGGCGATAGAGGAAGCGGCGGTCCTGGCAGATGCTGTTGCCGCAGATCGGAGACTTGCCTTTTGGCACCCACTGCTCGAGGAAGGCGATGGTCTGCGCCTCGGCTTCAGCCATGCTGACCTTGCTCTCGCGTACGCGCTGGGTCAGGCCCGAAGCACCGTGGGTGCGGGTGTTCCATTCGTCCATGCGCGCCAGCACTTCGTCACTGTGGTGAATGGCGATCACCGGCCCTTCCGCCAGGGTGTTCAGCTCGCTGTCGGTGACGATGGTGGCCATCTCGATGATGACATCGCTGTCCGGATCCAGGCCGGTCATTTCCAGGTCGATCCAGATCAGGTTCTGTGGGTTTTGCATGCAGGGCTCCTCATATAGGCCGTCATATTAGCCTAGTGACCAAAGCACGCCCATTCACCGCACAAAGGTAAGCGGAATAGTCCAGCGCCTGGCGTGCTAAACTGCCAGCCGTTTTCAATGCCCTTCCCGGGCCTTTCTCACGGTACCTTCATGGCCAAACGCCAGCTCAATCGCCGCCAGAACTGGCGGATCGAAAAAATCCAGGGTGAGCGCGCCGCTCGCGCCGCCAAACGCGAGCAGCACGCACTGCAAGAACTGGAGGGCGGCGACCTGGGACCGGAGCAACTGGGCCTGGTGATCGCGCACTTTGGTGTGCAGGTAGAAGTTGAAGCCCAGGATGGCGAAACCGCAGGCCAGGTGTTCCGCTGCCATTTGCGCGCCAACCTGCCGGCACTGGTCACCGGCGACCGTGTCGTGTGGCGTGCGGGTAACCAGGGCATCGGCGTGATCGTGGCGCAGATGCCACGCAGCACCGAGCTGTGCCGGCCGAACAACCACGGCCAACTCAAGCCGGTGGCCGCCAACGTCGACCTGATCGTGATCGTGTTCGCCCCTGCCCCCGAGCCGCACCCGAACCTGATCGACCGCTACCTGGTAGCGGCCGAGCACGCCGGCCTGCGCCCGCTGCTGCTGCTGAACAAGGCCGACCTGATCAACGACGAGAACGGCCCCGGCCTGCATGCGCTGCTGGAAGTCTACCGCGAGCTGGGCTACCCGCTGCTGGAAGTATCGGCACACCAGGGTGACGGCATGCAGCGCCTGCAACAGCAACTCGACGGCCACATCAGTGTGTTCGTCGGCCAGTCGGGGGTGGGCAAGTCGTCGCTGGTCAACAGCCTGCTGCCAGATGCCGGCACCCGTGTCGGCGACCTGTCGGAATGGTCGGGCCAAGGTACTCACACCACCACCACGGCGCGGCTGTACCACTTCCCTAACGGCGGCGATCTGATCGACTCGCCGGGCATCCGCGAGTTCGGCCTTGGCCATGTCAGCCGCGACGACGTGGAAGATGGCTTCATCGAGTTCCGCGACCTGTTCGGCACCTGCCGCTTCCGCGACTGCAAGCACGACCGCGAACCGGGCTGCGCGCTGCTCAAGGCACTGGACGAGGGGCGGATCAAGCCGCAACGCATGAACAGCTACCGCTCGATCATCGCCAGCCTGACGGAAGACAGCTACTGATAGAGCAAGCCGCCCCTGTGGGAGCGGGCATGCCCGCGAAGCAGGCGGCGCGGTTTATGGCACCGGCTGCGCCGGTGTTCGCGGGCATGCCCGCTCCCACAGGAATGGCGCAGTCCTGCAGTTAGCACAAAAACCGTTTACTGCTCCTTGGCCTCATCCATCTTCAGCGTGCCATCTTCAAAGATGTTCAGCTTCTGGCGCAGCTCACGCGGTTGCATCGGTGCTTGTTCAGTTGAACCTGGCGCAACCGGTGCCGAAGCCCCTGGCGCAGCGCCGCTGGCCGGCGGCGCAGCAGGCTCGGCAGCCGGCGCTTCCGGTGCGCCCTGCTCACCCTCGATATTGCGCTGGGCCTTCTTGGTCAGCACGATGATATCGATACGGCGGTTGACCGGGTTGAACGGGTCCTTACGGTCGAACAGCGACGACGAGGCATAACCCACCACCCGCGCCACCTGCCCGTCCGGGTAACCACCGGCCACCAGCGCACGGCGCGCAGCGTTGGCACGGTTGGCCGACAGTTCCCAGTTGCCGAACTCACCACTGCCGGCATACGGCTTGGCATCGGTGTGGCCGCTGATGCTGACCTTGTTCGGCACCGCCTTGATGGTGTCGGCCATGGCCAGCAGGATGTCTTCAAAGTACGGCTGCAAGCGGGCGCTGCCGATATCGAACATCGGCCGGTTCTCGGCATCCATGATCTGGATGCGCAGGCCATCCTGGGTGATCTCGAACAGGATCTGGTCCTTGAACTTCTGCAGCTGCGGGTTCTCTTCAACCTTGTTCTGCAGTTCCTGCAGCAGCAACTCCAGGCGCTCGCGCTCGACCTGCTCGGCCATGGTCTCGACCTGGTCCTTGCTCATCTGGGTCGTGCTTTCGGGCATCGGCTCGGATTTCACTTCCGGGTTGATGGTTTTCTCCGGCGCCAGCTCTGGCGAGCCGCCCAGGTCGATGACATAGGGCGTGCCGCTTTCCGAGAAGCCGATCGGGTCCTGGAAGTAGCCGGCAATGGCGATTTTCTGCTCCGGCGTGGCCGTGGACATCAGCCACAGCACCAGGAAGAACGCCATCATTGCCGTAGCAAAGTCGGCAAATGCGATTTTCCAGGCGCCGCCGTGGTGGCCGCCGCCAAAGCGCTTGACGCGCTTTACGATGATGGGCTGATTGTTTTCCATGACTCAGCGACCGCGAACCGCTTGTTCCAGCTCGGCGAAACTTGGGCGGTGCATGGGGTACAGCACCTTGCGCCCGAACTCGACGGCCAGCGAAGGTGGCATGCCCGAGGCCGAGGCAACCAGCGAAGCCTTGATCGATTCGTAGAGGTTCAGCTCTTCCTTGGCATCGTGCTCCAGGCACTTGGCCAACGGGCCGAAGAAGCCGTAGGCAGCCAGAATACCGAAGAAGGTGCCCACCAGCGCCGCACCCACGTGCATGCCGATGGCCGCCTGGTCACCCTCGCCCAGCGAGGCCATGGTCACCACGATACCCAGTACCGCCGCGACGATACCGAAACCAGGCATGCCGTCAGCGATGCCGGTCACAGCATGGGACGGGTGCTCCAGCTCTTCCTTCATGCTCAGCAGCTCCATGTCGAACAGGCCCTCGAGTTCGTGCGGGGCCATGTTGCCGGTGGACATGATGCGCAGGTAGTCGCAGACGAACGCGGTCATGCGCTCGTCGGCCAGTACGGTCGGGTACTTGGCGAAGATCGGGCTGGCGGAGGCGTCCTCGATGTCGGCCTCGATGGCCATCATGCCTTCACGACGGCTCTTGTTGAGGATCTCGTACACCAGGCCCAGTACCTCCAGGTAGTAGGCATGGGTGAAGCGCGAGCCGAACATCTTCATCGACTTCTTGATGACGTGCATGGTCATGTGGCCAGGGTTGGCCTGCAGGAATGCACCAAAGGCTGCACCGCCGATGATCAGTACTTCGAACGGCTGGATCAGCGCTGCGATCTTGCCGTGGGAGAGCACGTAGCCGCCGAGCACGCTCGCGAATACGACGATGATGCCGATAATTTTAGCCATAGGTTCAAAGCACTTGCTGTCGTGGTCAGGGGAAGAGACGGGAGCTTTAAAACTCTTCTTCTACTTATCGGCAGAACTGCGCCAGACTATAGCCACTCAATGCGAAAAGCCAGTTCGGACTGATGTCAAAATGCCAATTGAAACCAAGGTGCCCGCTCAGGCCCCGCGTACGCTAGAGGCCTGGGTAAAGCTGCTAGAGAGTGTTCGCATCCCCGTGCCGAAGCACAGCTACGACCGGGTCATGGCTGCCATCCACGATAGCCGCCGCTCGCTGCGCGATATCGCCGAACTGATGCAGGATAGCCCGGCACTGGTGCTTTCGGTGATGCGCGAAGCGAATCACCCCACGAACGCCAGCCAGGCCGAGCCCGCCGAAAGCCTGGAGGTCGCCCTCAACCGCCTGGGCCTGGAGCGCAGCGAGCAACTGCTCAAGCGCCTGCCCTCGCTGCCCGTCGAAGAAATCCCGCCCGTGCTCAGCCAGTTCCAGCTGATCAGCCAGCATGCCTCGCAGCAGGCCAGCGGCCTGTTCGCCAGCCGCCTGGCACGGCTGTGGCAGGAAATTCACTGGGGCAGCCTGCTTTTCCTGTCACCCCTGTGGCCGCTGGCACTGGCCTACCCCAAGCTGCTCGACACCTGGGAGCTTCGAGTTATCCACAAGGGCGAGGACGCCGCCCTGGTAGAGGAAGAGCTGTTTGGCGTGCGCATCATGGCGCTGTGCCAGACCATGGCGGAGTACTGGCGCCTGCCGCAATGGGTGACCCAGGGTTACCGCCTGATGCTGGAAGAGCGCGAACAACTGGCCATGGTGCTGAACATCGCCCGTGACGAAGACCTGCTCAGCCAGCAACACCGCCTGGACGCCGAGCCCGGCCTGCGCCGCTGGTTCAACCAGCCGGCCAACACCGTGCTGCTGGCCAACAACCTTGCGCTGGCGGCGCAGGTGGGCTGGGACAACCCGCACCTGCTGCGCTGGCAACTGCTGACTGCGCTGTACCTGCAAACTTCGCTGGAAGACGTGCAGCAGCAAGTACACCAGCAGGCTGCCGCCAGCGCCCGCCGCCACGCCAGGCATGCCCTGTTCCACCCGGCTGAAGCACTGATATGGCCTTGGCACCAGCGCCGCCCGCACCCGGACATGCTGGCCCCGCCGCCGCCCAGCAGCGACGACCTGGCGCGCTGGCGCAAGCTGTGCCAGGACCTGTTGGCCCAGCCCAGCCCGTTCACCAACACCGTGCACCTGGCCACCCAGGCCCGCGAAGCCCTGCTGGCCTGCGGCATGCAACGCCTTATGCTGCTGAGCCTGGACAAGGCCAGCGACTACCTGCGCGTTCAGCAGATTGCCGGCTTGCCCAAAGAAGCCGGGGCCCTGGCCCTGCAAGTGTCGCAAAACAAACTGCTGCAAAAGCTGATGGCCCAGGCCGGGCAGCTGCGCATCACCCCGGAAAACCACAGCCAGTTCTCGGCCCTGCTGCCGGCCCCGCTGCGTGCGCTGTTCCGCAGCGAGCACGTGCTGCTGCGCTCGCTGGCGGTGAACGACCAGGTACTGATGCTGATCGTGGCCGACCAGGGCTGCCGGCCTTTGGCCGATATCAGCGTGCAGGCCTTCGGCAAGACCGCACAATGCACCGAGCGGGCACTGTCGGTGTTTGCCAACCGCAAGGGCTGAGCCTTGCGCTACAATCGCCCCTCTTTCCACACTGGAGACCGTGGATGACTGACTTTTCCGGCCTGCCCCTGGTGATCGAAGCCGCGGACCTGCTGCCACGCCTGGATTCGCCACAGCTGATCCTGGTCGACTTGAGCAGCGCCAACCGCTATGTCAGCGGGCATATCCCCGGCGCACGCTTTGTCGAGGGCAAGCGTACCCAGCTTGGCCAGCCTCCTGCGCCCGGCCTGCTGCCGACCCTGGGCGAGCTGGAAAAACTGTTCAGCGAACTCGGCCACCGCGACGACGCCATCTACGTGGTGTATGACGATGAAGGCGGTGGCTGGGCAGGGCGCTTCATCTGGCTGCTCGACGTGATCGGCCACAAGGCTTGTCACTACCTCAATGGCGGTATTCAGGCCTGGCCGGCGGACAAGCTGTCCACCGAAGTACCTGCCAGCGGCAACAGCCCGGTGCACCTGCATATCGACAACGCACCCACTGCCACCCGCGAGTACCTGCAAAGCCGCCTGGGCGCCGATGACCTGGTCATCTGGGACGCCCGTGGCCCGCAGGAATTCAGCGGCGAGAAGGTACTGGCAGCCAAGGGCGGCCATATCCCCGGCGCGATCAACTTCGAGTGGACCGCCGGCATGGACCTCAACGACCACTTGCGCATTCGCCAGGACATCAAACAAGTCCTCGAGCAACTGGGCATCACCCCTGACAAGGAAGTGATCACCCACTGCCAGACCCACCGCCGCTCCGGTTTCACTTATCTGGTGGCCAAGGCCCTCGGCTACCCACGCGTCAAGGCCTACGCCGGCTCGTGGAGCGAATGGGGCAACCACCCGGACACGCCTGTAGAAGTTTAAGGAACCTGCATGAAATCCCGTTTGTTCATCATCAGCCAGTACCTGCTGCCGCACCACCTGCTGTCGCGGCTGGCCGGCTGCATCGCCGAGTGCCGCGCGCGCTGGTTCAAGAACGCCTTTACCGCCTGGTTCGCCAAGCGCTATCAGGTCAACATGTCTGAAGCCCTGGTCGAGGACTTGAGCGCCTACGAGCACTTCAATGCATTCTTCACCCGCGCCCTGAAGCCGGGTGCCCGCCCGCTGGACGAAACCCCGGGCGCCATCCTGTGCCCGGCCGACGGCGCCGTCAGCCAGCTCGGCCCGATCGAGCACGGCCGCATCTTCCAGGCCAAGGGCCACGGTTTCAGCGCGCAAGAGCTGCTGGGCGGTGACCCGGCCATGGCAGCGCCGTTCATGGGCGGCGAGTTTGCCACCATCTACCTGTCGCCCAAGGACTACCACCGCGTGCACATGCCGCTGGCCGGCACCCTGCGCGAAATGGTCTATGTGCCGGGCCGCCTGTTCTCGGTCAACCAGACCACCGCAGAGAACGTTCCCGAGCTGTTCGCCCGCAACGAGCGCGTGGTCTGCCTGTTCGACACCGAGCGTGGGCCGATGGCGGTGGTGCTGGTGGGTGCGATGATCGTCGCCTCGATCGAAACCGTGTGGGCCGGGCTGGTGACGCCGCCCAAGCGTGAGCTGAAGACCTACCGTTACGACGAAGCCAGCCGCGCGCCGATCCACCTGGAGAAAGGTGCCGAACTGGGCCGCTTCAAGCTGGGCTCGACCGCCATCGTGCTGTTCGGGCCGGAGCAGGTGAAGTGGGCTGAAAACCTGGGCGCGGGTTCTGCAGTGCGCATGGGGCAGCTGTTGGCTGCGCCTGCACAGGCTTGATTCAAGCTGCATGAAAAAGGCCCTGCTCATGCAGGGCCTTTTTATTGGGGCCGCTCTGCGGCCCTTCGCGGGCACGCCCGCTCCCACAATGCGTTGCACTTAACCTGTGGGAGCGGGCATGCCCGCGAAGGGCTGCAAAGCAGCCCCAGATTCCCGGGTCAGCCGCGGGCGTCGCGGTCGCGCAGGCCCAGCAGGTACAGCACGCCATCCAGCCCCAGGGTGGAAATGGCCTGCTTGGCCGACTGGCGCACCAGCGGCTTGGCGCGGAACGCTACGCCCAGGCCGGCCAGCGACAGCATCGGCAGGTCGTTGGCGCCATCACCCACCGCAATGGTCTGCTCCAGTTGCAAGCCTTCATCGTTGGCCAGCTTTTGCAGCAGTTCGGCCTTGCGCTGGGCATCGACGATCGGCTCGACAGCCACACCGGTCACCTTGCCGTCGACCACTTCCAGCTCGTTGGCGAACACATAGTCGATACCCAGGCGCGCCTGCACCTGGCGGGCAAAGTAGGTAAAGCCACCGGACAGGATTGCGGTCTTGTAACCCAGGCGCTTGAGCTCGGCGAACAGGTTTTCGGCACCCTCGGTCAGGCGCAGCGAGGCACCGATTTCGTCCAGCACCCCCACATCCAGGCCCTTGAGCAGCGCCATGCGCTCCTTGAAGCTGGCGCGGAAGTCCAGCTCACCGCGCATGGCGCGCTCGGTGATCGCGGCCACCTGCTCACCCACGCCGGCCGCCTTGGCCAGTTCGTCGATGACTTCGGCTTCGATCAGCGTCGAGTCCATGTCGAACACCGCCAGACGGCGGTTGCGGCGGAACAGGTCGTCCTTCTGGAAGGCGATGTCGATGCTCAGCGCCTCGGCCAGGGCAAAGAAGTCGGCACGCAGGGCCTGGGCATCGCTCGGCGCGCCGCGCACGGAGATTTCGATGGCCGCCTTGCCCTTGTCGGTCTCGGCATTAAGCGCCACGCGCGCCGACAGCCGTTCGATGCGCTCGATGGTGAGGCCGTACTGGCTGATCACCGCACTCACCCGCTGCAGTTGCTCGGGGGTGATCTTGCGGCTGAGCAGGGTGACGATGTGGCGCGCTTCACCCTGGCCGTCTGCCCAGTGCTGGTAATCCGCCTCGGAAATCGGCGTGTAGCGGGCCTGCAGGTTCAGTTCGTGGGCCTTGGCCTGCACGCTTTGCAGCAGGGCGGTAGCCACTTCGTTGTCAGGGATGTCGACCAGGATACCGAACGACAAAGTGCCGTGCATGACTGCCAGGCCTATGTCGAGGATGCTCACACCGCCCTGCAGCAGGACGCCGGTGATAGCGGCAGTGAGACCGGGACGATCCTCACCGGTGATGTTGATCAGGACGATTTCGCGCACAACCTGGCTCCGACTTCGATGAAAAATGCGCATTCTACCGACTTTCCGTGACCATCGGGCGCCAACGATACTTTGCCGACAAAACCCGGGTCGCTATACTGCCCCACACTTTCTGCCATTAAGAGCCGAGCTCAGTGAACCGGCCCACGCCCGTCAAACCAGACAATTTCTTCCTGATGATCTATCGCGCCCTCAGTCAACGTCGCGTGCCGCTGGCATTGCGCATCGCCTGCACCAACATCTTCCTGGTTGCGCTGGCGCTGGTGATCTATGCCTGCGTGATGGGCCTGCAGTTCAAGCAGGCCATGCACGAGCAGGCCGATGCCCTTGGCCAGAGCCTGACCACCCAGACCGCCACCTCGGCGACCGAGCTGCTGGTGTCCAACGACATCCTCAGTCTCAACGTGTTGCTGGGCAACCTGGTGAAAAACCCGTTGGTGGCCCACGCGGCAATCTACAGCGTGGACAACCGCATCCTCGCCGAAGCCGGCCAGCGCCCGCGCAACAGCCTGCTGGGCGAGGCCGAGGGCCTGTACCAGACCAAGATCACCTTCCAGGACGTGACGGCCGGGCAACTGCGCATCAGCCTGGACATGAGCCAGTTTCAGCAGCCGATGCTGATCAGCCTGCAGAGCATGGGCATCATGGCGGCTATCCTGCTGGCCCTGGCCCTCAGCCTGAGCCTGCGGCAGGGCCGCTTCATCACCCTGCCGCTGCTGCAGTTGCGGGTGTGGCTGCGTGACCCGCAACCCTATACCCCGGCCACCGACCGCCAGGACGAGATCGGCGACATCGCCCGCCAGTTGCATGCGCGCCTGGCCCCGCCGCCACCGCCGGAGCCAGAGCTGGAGGAAGAGGACGACGAGCAGTACGACGACTTCCACGAACCAGCGCCGGCCCCCAAGGCCGCGCCGCGCCCCAAGGTTGCCGCTTTGGCTGACGAGGATGACGACGAAGCCTTTGCCGGCCTGCTGGACGACGACACTGCGCCCAAAGCCGCCCCGGTCGAATCTGACGAGCCACAGTACAGCGCCGTACTTGCCGTGCAACTGGGCTCGCAGGAGCAACTGCGCCGCCTGCCGCGCACACGCCTGACCGAGCTGACCGACCGCTACCGCGATTGCCTGGAGCATGCGGCCTCGCTCTACGACGGTGAAACCCATACGCTCAACGACGGCAGCACCCTGGTGCTGTTCCACAGCCGCGACTGTGGCGAGGACTACCTGACCAACGCCATCTGCTGCGGTGAGCTATTGCGTGCCTTGGGCCATGCCCTGCAGATCGAAGTGGCCGACAGCGGCATCACCCTGCAGCTGCAACTGGGCCTGGTACTGGGCAACGACCTGCAAGGGCTGGAGCTGGTTGACCTGCTGATGGCCGAAAAGGCCCAGGACGCCCTGGCGCTGTCGCAGCACAGCCGCAACCTGTTGCTGGTGGAGCGGCAGATCAGCGATGACGCGCTGATTCGCCAGCGTGCCCGCATTCGCCCGATTGCCAGCCCTGAGGGCGCCTGCTGCGTGGAGCGTTTGATGGAGCCTTACCCGTCAATGCTGGAACGGCAACTGGCCCGCATGCACGAGCGCCGGACCTGACAGGCATATGCTGTACCCCTGTAGGAGCGGCCTTGTGTCGCGATGGGCTGCACAGCAGCCCCGGGCTTGAGCGGTGTGGCACACATAGTTGGGGCCGCTCCGCAGCCCATCGCGACACAAGGCCGCTCCTACAGGGACCGCGCCGAGCTTCAGACTGGTTTATTGCAGACACAAAAAAGCCCGCAGAGATGCGGGCTTTTTTGTGGGTGGCAGTTCGATCAGAACCGATAAACTTCCATATCGGTGCGAATCGGCGAGGCCATCGGGATCTTGGATTTCTCCGGCTCTTTCTTCACCTGCACCGGCGCAGCGGGCTTTTTCGGTGGTTCCTCGGCGATCGCCGGCTGGTTGGCCAGCGGCTTGACCGCGGTGCTCAGCTGTTCGGCCAGTTTCTGCAGCAGTTGGCCCTGGGCCTGCACCTGCGATGCCTCGCTGCCCTGGTGCGGCTGCTCGAGGTGAATGATGCGGTTGTCACGTACATGGCCACGGCGGTCCAGCAGGCGCCATTGGGCATCCAGGACTGCCGGCTGGTTCGTGCCCGAGTCCAGGCGGGTGATCGACAGCAACACTTGCACGTCCGGGTTGAAGCCGGTCGTTGCCGGGGACAGCACCACACGCTGGCTGTCCAGGCGCCAGGCGAGCTGGCGCACCAAAAGCTGGTCGATATCCGACGAAAGGCTACCGGCCCAACGACCGTCGGTCGCGGAACTCAGGCTGCCGTCGGCCTGACGCTGCAAAAACGTTTCACGCTGAAGGTAATCGGCTACCGACACCGGGCCGAGTACCACGGCCATGCCTGCACTCTGCGAAGGCTGGCCAGGATCACCACTGTCGAGCTGGTACAGGGCAACCGGCTGGTGCATGGTGCACCCGCCAAGGCCCAGCAGGCCAGTCATCAACAGCGCAAATGGAAGGCGCAGAAGTTTCATCATCCCATCCAGGCGGTCGCCTACAGGCCACCGCAGTGATACATATAGATTCAAACGGGCACACGACTACGCCGGCACCACAAGGGCCATATCATCCGCGAAATAGCCGTCCGACTCCAGCATTTCTGCCCGGAACGGCGCTGAAATTGCCGTTCCAGACATTTCTGCCGGTTACGCCGGCACTTCCACCTGCAACCCATCGACGCGCTGGAAGCCGCGTGGCAGCTTGCTGCCTCGCCGTCCGCGCTCGCCCTTGTAATGCTCCAGGTCGTCCGCTTTCAGAGACAGGGTACGCTTGCCGGCTTGCAAGACAAGGGTCGCGCCTTCGGCAATCACGGCAAGATCGGTGACAAATTCTTCACGGCTGGCTACCCGGTCGCCCGGTACGCCAATGATCTTGTTGCCCTTGCCCTTGCCCAACTGCGGCAAGTCGCTGACCTTGAACACCAGCAGGCGGCCTTCGGTGGTCACCGCGGCCAGCCAGTCCTGCTCGCGATTGGCCACCGGGCGCGGGGTCATGACCTTGGCGCCATTGGGCAGGCTGAGCAAACCCTTGCCGGCCTTGTTCTTGGCCTGCAGGTCTTCGCCCTTGACCACGAAGCCGTAGCCCGCATCCGACGCGACCACATACAGCGCGTCATCCTCCGGCAACAGCACACACTCGAAAGTGGCCCCTGGTGGTGGCGTCAGGCGGCCAGTCAGTGGCTCGCCCTGACCACGCGCCGACGGCAGGGTGTGAGCAGCCACCGAGTAGCTGCGGCCCGTAGAGTCGATGAGCACGGCAAACTGGTTGGAACGCCCGGCTGCGGCGGCCTTGAAGCCATCGCCGGCCTTGTACGACAAGCCGGTGGCGTCGATGTCGTGGCCTTTGGCACAACGCACCCAGCCCTTCTCCGACAGCACCACGGTGACTGGCTCGGTCGGCATCAGTTCGTTTTCCGACAGGGCCTTGGCTTCGACACGCTCGACGATCGGCGAACGGCGCGCATCGCCGTAGGTTTCGGCATCCTTGATCAGTTCGCTGCGCACCAGCTTGCGCAGCTTGGCCTCGCTGCCCAGCAGCGCCTGCAGCTTGGCTTGCTCCTTGAGCAGTTCGTCCTGCTCGCCGCGGATTTTCATCTCTTCCAGGCGCGCCAGCTGACGCAGGCGAGTCTCGAGGATGTACTCGGCCTGGATTTCGCTCAGCTCGAACCGGGCAATCAGGGCCTGCTTGGGGTGCTCCTCGGTACGGATGATGTGGATCACTTCATCCAGGTTGAGGAATGCGGTGAGCAAACCATCCAGCAGGTGCAGGCGCCGTTCCACCTTGTCCAGGCGATGCTGCAGCCGGCGGCGAACGGTGTTGGTGCGAAACTCCAGCCACTCCACCAATATCGCACGCAGGTTCTTCAACTGCGGGCGGCCGTCCAGGCCAATGATATTGACGTTGACCCGGTAGCTGCTCTCCAGGTCGGTGGTGGCGAACAGGTGCTGCATCAGTTCGTCGGCATCCACACGGTTGGAGCGCGGGATGATGACGATGCGGCACGGGTTCTCGTGGTCGGATTCGTCACGCAGGTCGGCGACCATTGGCAGTTTCTTGGCCTGCATCTGTGCGGCGATCTGCTCCAGCACCTTGGCCCCGGAGACCTGGTGCGGCAGTGCAGTCACAACGATGTCGCCATCCTCGATGCGGTAAACGGCACGCATGCGGATCGAGCCGCGGCCGCTTTCGTACATCTTGAGGATTTCTGCCCGTGGCGTGATGATTTCTGCCTCGGTCGGGTAATCCGGCCCCTGGATGTGCTCGCACAGCTGCTCGATGGTGGCCTTGGGCTCGTCGAGCAGGCGCACGCAGGCGCTGGCCACTTCACGCAGGTTGTGCGGCGGCACGTCGGTCGCCATGCCCACGGCGATACCGGTGGTGCCGTTGAGCAGGATGTTGGGCAGGCGCGCCGGCAGCACGGCCGGCTCCTGCAAGGTACCGTCGAAGTTCGGCACCCAATCCACGGTGCCTTGGCCCACTTCGCTGAGCAACACTTCGGCGTAGCGCGACAACCGCGCTTCGGTATAACGCATGGCGGCGAACGACTTCGGATCGTCCGGCGCACCCCAGTTGCCCTGGCCGTCGACCAGGGTGTAGCGGTAGCTGAACGGCTGCGCCATCAGCACCATGGCTTCGTAGCAGGCCGAGTCGCCGTGGGGGTGGAACTTGCCGAGCACGTCACCGACGGTACGCGCCGACTTCTTGTGCTTGGCATCGGCATCGAGCCCCAACTCGCTCATGGCATAGACGATGCGTCGCTGCACCGGCTTCAGGCCGTCGCCAATGTGCGGCAAGGCGCGGTCCATGATCACGTACATGGAATAGTTGAGGTAGGCCTGTTCGGTGAAGTCAGCCAGCGAGCGGCGTTCGACGCCGTCCAGGCTGAGTTCCAGTGAGTCGCTCATGCGGGCCTCGTCATTTCAGGTTCTGGCGCAACAGCATGGTGCCGCCGCGCTGGGTAAATTCAAGTTGTTTCAGGGCACTCATGCCCAGCAGTACGATGGGCCCGTCCAGGCCCGGCACCACGGTGGCGCGTACGTCCTGCAGGCGGATATCGCCCAGTTGCAGGCTGGCCAGGCGCGTGCGGTAGCCTTCGGCGCGGCCATTGGCGGTGCTGAGCAACACCGGGCTGCCACGCTCAAGGTTCAGGTCACGGGCCAACGCCTCGGGGATCGCCACATCGGTGGCGCCGGTGTCGAGCATGAAATGCACCGCCTGGCCGTTGATGGCGCCATCCACCATGAAGTGGCCCTGGCCGTTGCCCAGCAGGCGCACTTCGACAAAGCCCTCGCCGTGTTCGGATTGCACCTGGGCATTGGGGTTGAGCTTGCTGTCTTCCCACTGGCCGAAAAAGCGCGTGGCAAGGAACATCCCCGCCGCCCAGGCGAGGATCATCAGCACCCTGCCCGCCCGCTTGCCCGGCGCCTGGTTCATGGCTTGGCGCTCCAGCCACCTTCCGGTGCATCGAAGCGCCAGACGATCGGCCGGGTCTCGCCATCGGCGCGGGCGCCGTTGTTGTTGTCCAGGCCGATCCAGGCGCCCTTGGCATCGATCACAAGGGCTTCGGCCAGGCCGAACGGTTGCGGGTAACGGCGCGCCTCGACCAGGGCGTCGGCAGCAAACGACCAACAGCGCTCGACCTTGCCGCTGTCGGTATCACGCCGGCAAACCCGGTAGGCATTGCGTTCGAGGGTGAACAGCTTGCCTTCGAACCAGGCCAGGTCGGCAAAATCGCGCGACAGTGCCCGGGCATTGGGCATTTGCGCCGGCTGCATCTCGACCCCGGCCTCGCTCAGCAGCACACAGCTGCGTCCGCAGGTCCACACCGATTGCTGGCGCTCGATGGCCACCAGGCCACGGCGCTCGCGTTCGGCAGCCAGCCACAGGCGATCGCCCGCCGGGTTTATCGCCAGGCCTTCGAACAGGGCATTGAAGTTCAGCAGCATGCCGCTGGCGCGGGCCTGGCGCACCATGGCCGGGTCGATCTTCAACCAGTCCGGCTCGCCTTCCAGCGGTAACTGCAACACGGCGGCATGGGCTTCGCTGGCCAGGTACAGGTTCCCCGCCTGGTCACAGGTGATACCTTCGAAATCCAGCTCGCCCCCGCGAATGTACGACGCCGCCCAATTTCGCGACTTCAGGCCCCACGGCAGGCCGCTTTCCGGCGGCGATGGCGGGGTAAAGGTCAGCGGTTGGGCGCGCCAGGTCGGGTTCTGCTGATCGAAGCGGTAGATGCGGTCGTCGTCGCGGTCGGACACGCCCCACAGCCCGCCCCGGCATTCCACCAGGCCGGACAGGTTGCCACCGCGCATGCCGTCGATCGGGTGCTCGGCACTCAGCTTCAGCTCCGGCCAGTTACCCGCCAAGGCAGGCAAGGCAACCAGCGCAAGGCAAACGGCAAGTACCTGCCGAATCAAACCATGACCTCAGCCAGGTTGCCTTTGGTCTCCAGCCAGCTCTTGCGGTCACCGGCGCGCTTCTTGGCCAGCAGCTTGTCCATCAGCTCGCAGGTGGCCTCAACGTCGTCCAGGGTCAGCTGCACCAGGCGCCGGGTGTTCGGGTCCATGGTGGTTTCACGCAGTTGCGGCGGGTTCATCTCACCCAGGCCCTTGAAGCGGGTAACCTGCGGTTTGCCGCGTTTCTTCTCGGCCACCAGGCGGTCGAGGATGCCGTCACGCTCGGCTTCGTCGAGGGCGTAGTAGATTTCCTTGCCCAGGTCGATGCGGTACAGCGGCGGCATGGCCACGTACACATGCCCGGCCTCGACCAGCGCCCGGAAGTGCTGGACGAACAGTGCGCACAGCAGCGTGGCGATGTGCAGGCCGTCGGAGTCGGCGTCGGCGAGGATGCAGACTTTGCCGTAGCGCAGTTGCGCCAGGTCTGTGGCACCCGGGTCGACGCCGATGGCCACGGCGATATTGTGCACTTCCTGGCTGGCCAGGACTTCGCCACCGTCCACTTCCCAGGTGTTGAGGATCTTGCCGCGCAGCGGCAGGATCGCCTGGAACTCCTTGTCCCGTGCCTGCTTGGCCGAGCCACCTGCCGAGTCACCCTCGACCAGGAACAGTTCGGCACGCATCGGGTCCTGGCCGGCGCAATCGGCCAGCTTGCCAGGCAGTGCCGGGCCCTGGGTGATGCGCTTGCGCTCGACCTTCTTGCTGGCTTTCAGGCGGCGCCCGGCGTTGCTGATGGCCAGCTCTGCCAGTTGCATGCCCAGCTCGGGGTGGGCGTTGAGCCATAGGCTGAAGGCGTCCTTGACCACCCCGGAGACGAACGCAGCCGCCTCGCGCGAGGACAGGCGCTCTTTGGTCTGCCCGGAGAACTGCGGCTCCTGCATTTTCATCGACAGTACGAAAGAAATGCGCTCCCAGATGTCCTCTGGCGCCAGCTTCACGCCACGCGGCAGCAGACTGCGGAACTCGCAGAACTCACGCATGGCATCCAGCAGGCCCTGACGCAGGCCGTTGACATGGGTACCGCCCTGCGCAGTGGGGATCAGGTTGACGTAGCTTTCCTGGACGCTGTCGCCACCTTCTGGCAACCACAGCAACGCCCAGTCCGCAGCTTCCTTGTTGCCCGCCAGGCTGCCGCAGAACGGCTCGTCAGGCAGGCGCTGGAACTCGCTGACCGCATCGACCAGGTAAGAACGCAGGCCGTCTTCATAGTGCCACTCCACCTTCTCGCCAGTGGCCTTGTCCTCGAAGCTGACCAGCAGGCCCGGGCACAGCACGGCCTTGGCCTTGAGCACATGCTTGAGGCGGCTGATGGAGAACTTGGGCGAGTCGAAGTACTTGGGGTCGGGGCTGAAGTAGACACTGGTGCCGGTGTTGCGCTTGCCGACCGAGCCGACCACTTCCAGCTCGCTGGCCTTGAAGCCATCGGCGAACGTCATCTGGTATTCGTTGCCGTCACGCTTGACGCGCACGCGCACCTGGGTCGACAGGGCGTTGACCACCGAGATACCCACCCCGTGCAAACCGCCGGAGAACTGGTAGTTCTTGTTGGAGAACTTGCCGCCGGCGTGCAGCTTGGTAAGGATCAGCTCGACCCCGGACACGCCTTCTTCAGGGTGGATGTCCACCGGCATGCCGCGGCCATCGTCGCTGACCTCCAGCGAATGGTCGGCATGCAGGATGACCTGCACCGAACGGGCGTGGCCCGCCAGGGCTTCGTCGACACTGTTGTCGATGACTTCCTGGGCAAGGTGGTTGGGGCGGCTGGTATCGGTGTACATGCCCGGCCGCTTGCGGACCGGGTCAAGGCCCGAGAGGACTTCGATGGCGTCTGCGTTATAGGCGCTAGCGCTGGGATTGGCCATAGGGTCTCGTCGTCAGTCTGGTGAGTGCAAAAAAAGTCAAAATACAGAAAAATCGAGCGCCGCATACTGCCCGCGAGCAATGCCGGCAAAGGCCAGCAGGGCCGGCAGGCGCTCGGCGAAGCCCTGGAAACTGTGGTCGCCACCGGCCTGGATACGCAGGGCACATGCACGGTAATAGCGCTCGGCGTGGCGATAGTCCAGGGTTTCATCGGCGGTCTGCAGCCACACTTGATAGCGGCTGGCATCTACCGGGGCCGGCACTTCCAGCTCGGCCAGGGCCTGTACGTGATCATGGGTCAGTTCCCAGGTTTCACCGCTGTAGTGATTGCGCTGAGTGCCCAGGTACCCGTCGAAATGCTTGTGCGGCGTTACCGCAGGGTTCACCAACAGGGCCTTGAGGCCATGGCGCTCGGCCAGATGGGTGGCATAGTAGCCGCCGAGCGAACTGCCCACCAGCAGCGGCGCGCCGAGCTCGGCGATGGCCGCTTCCAGCTGGGCAATGGCCTGCCGCGGGTGGTGATGCAAGGCGGGCACGCGTAGCTGGGCCGACAGGCCCAGTTGCTGCATCACGGCTTCGAGCTGGCGCGCCTTGGTCGAAAGCGGCGAGCTGTTGAAGCCATGGATATAGAGGATGGAACCCGACATGCTGCCCCCGAAATCTGTGGCTTCGCGCCTGATGATGCGGGCGCAGGGACGCGCAGTGTAGCGCGTTCGCCGGGTTTTGACGCATTACAACGGGTTTCGCAATAATTTCTTCAAAATGCCAGTACCAGCCCCTGCGCAATCCCTGTGGGAGCGGGCGTGCCCGCGAAGCAGGCGACGCGTTGGATGGCACGGGCTTCGCCCGTGTTCGCGGGCACGCCCGCTCCCACAGGGATGGAGCAGGCCCGAATACCTCTAATAACCTGGGCTATCGAAGTCGAGCTTTACATCGAAATCCAGCGCCCGCTCCACTCCGGTTTCCAGCCGCCCGTCGGCATGCAGGCGCAACCAGCGGTACCCGGGCTGCTCTTCGCTCACCTTGAAGTCCTCGCTGCGTGGCGCGAACTGAATGCAGGTCGAAGGCGTAGCCAGCAGACGCCGGCCATCGCGCAGCTCATCCCATTCCTGATGCACATGCCCCCACAGCAACGCCCGCACCTGTGGATAAGCCTCGACGATAGCGAACAGGGCCTGGGCATTGCGCAAGCCGATCGGCGCGATCCAGGCGCAGCCGATGTCCACCGGCTGATGGTGGAAACACACCAGGCAATGCCGCTCGCCCGCCTCGTTCAAGGCGTTTTCCAGCACTGCCAGCTGGTCACTCTCCAGCAGACCGTGTGTCGCGCCATGCACCGCGGTGTTGAGCATGACAATCCGCCACGCCCCAATGTCCGTCACCGCCTGCACCAGCTCCGGGGCCACTTCGGCCATGACCCGGGCCTCGTCATGGTTGCCCGGCAACCAGCGGGTGGGCACGGCAAACGGCGCGGTCAGCTCACGGAACGCTTCATAAGAGGCAACGCTCGCGTCCTGGGACAGATCACCCGTGCACAACAGCAAGTCGACAAGCGGTTGCTCTCGTCGCACCTGGGCTACCACATGGCGCAGGCTGTCACGGGTATTGAGGCCCAGCATGCTGCCGGCGGGGTCGGCGAAAAGATGGGCGTCGGTCAGTTGTACAACATGTACAGGGCGCGTCTGATCTGGATGCATGTCAACGAACGCTTGCCAGTTCGTGGCCACAGGCCAGGCAGTGGCTCAGCCATTCACCGAGGAACAGGTTGAGCTGGGCCTTTTCGTCCGGCTGGTGCATGGCCTCGTTCGGATACGGGTAGATACTGCGCAGGCGCCGGGTGTGTTCGGCGCTGACCACTTCGGCCATGCGTGCATCGTGGTACACCTGCACTTCCAGGTGCGGCACCGGCAGCCACGGCAGGCTGTGTTCCTGGCGCACGTGCAGGGTGGTGGTGTACGGGCAGGCCAGCACCACGTCCAGCACCAGCACGCCGAGCATCTGGTCGCCCTGGGTCATGCCGATGCGGCGCGAGCTCTGGGTGGTGCGCATGTCGGGCAACAGGCGCATCAGCCGGGCGTAGTTAGCCTCGCAGGCAGCCTGCAGCCCGACCAGGTCGACTCGATAGCGCTCGCGCAGCAGGTTCACTTCCACATACCTCGTACTTCATCACGGTTCAGCGCCAGCCATTGCAAGCCGATGATAGTCGCCGCGTTGCAGATGCGCCCGTCGCGCACGGCCTGCAAGGCATCCTCGAACGACCACACGCGCACGCGGATGTCTTCGCCCTCTTCTTCCAGGCCATGCAAGCCCCCGGCGCCCTCGCTGGTGCAACGGCCCAGGAACAGGTGAACGTATTCGTCACTGCCGCCCGGCGACGGGAAGTACCGGGTCATCGGCCACAGGGCGCTGAACGTCAGGCCGGCTTCTTCCTCGGCTTCGCGGTGGGCGACTTCCTCGGGTTGCTCATCCTTGTCGATCAGCCCGGCAACCATCTCGATCAACCAGGGGTTGGCGACCTTGTCCAGTGCGCCGACGCGGAACTGCTCGATCAGCACCACTTCATCACGCAACGGGTCGTAAGGCAGTACACACACCGCATCGTGGCGCACAAACAGTTCGCGGCTGATCTCGCGGCCCATGCCACCGGCAAACAGCTCGTGGCGCAGGTGCACCTTGTCGAGCTTGTAGAAGCCCTGGAAGCAGTTGGCCCGCTTGACGATCTCGACCGCCTTGGGCACCGAATTCAACGTGTCTGACATGGAAATCCTCGTTACCTCAATTACCGCATCGCGCCATCCTACTCTGCACGCTTTCCCGTTTCATCCCTTTCTGGCAACCGTTCGCACACTCGGGACAGCGCGTCTTCACTCTGTTAGCTTAGTGGCGAACTGAAGGCCGCGCAGACGGTCAAAGGCCGACTTTTCCCTGTTCTGCAAGGATCATCATGACACTTGTCAAACTGACTTCCGTGGCCGTGCTGGCACTCGCTCTGGGCGCCTGCCAGAGCCTGTTCACGCCCAACTACCGGGCCCCGCTCGAGGTCAAGCGCGACGCCTGGGAGCATGTCAAACCTGGCTGCAGCGAAAGCGACTGCCCGCTGGTGAACATCGACATGGTCCACTTCCCGGCCCTGCCCGCGCTCGACGGCATCGTCGAAAAACGCCTGCTGCAACTGACCGAAGACAATCAGCATGGCACCGCGCCAAGCACCTTGCAGGCCTACGAACAGCAATACCTGGCCAGTGCCGACAAACGTAACAGCAGTTACCTGCAAGCCAAGGTACGCGAGCAGCATGACGGGCTGGTGATCATCGAGTTGTCCAGTTATCTGGACAGCGGTGGCGCCCATGGCATGCCTGGGCGCGGCTTCATCAACTATTCGCGCAAGCTGGACAAGGTGCTGACCCTGCAGGACATGCTGGTGCCAGGCCAGGAGGACACCTTCTGGAAAACCGTCGAGGAGTCGCACCGCGCCTGGCTGATGAGCGTGGGCATGGACAAGGACGCCGAGTTCGTCAAAACCTGGCCCTTCAAGAAGTCGCCGCACATCGCCCTGACGTACGGCGCAGTCGTGGTCAAGTACGAGGTCTATGCCATCGCGCCCTATTCCATGGGCCACGTGGAACTGAAGATCCCCTACCCGCGCCTGAATGGCGTACTCAAGCCTGAACTGTTTCCCGGCCGCGGCTAAGGCTCAGTAACCCATGCAGCACACCTGCCAGCAGCAATGCTGGCAGGGTAGCCCCCAGCTCCGGTGCCTGCGCGGCAATCAGGTGATAGACCGCCACCCCTGCAAACCAGGCCACCAGCGCCTGCCAGTGCAAGCCGCCGACCTGTGCCGGCAAGCGGCGACGACGAATCACGTAGTGGTCCATCAACACCACGCCAAACAGCGGCGCGAACACCGAACCGATCAGCAGCAGGAAGTTTTCGTACTGGGCCAGTGGCGCCAGCAGGGCGATCAGGGTGCACAGCACGCCGATGGCCAGCGCCAGGTGCTCGACCTTCACAGGCACCAGCACGCCGGTGGAAACCGCTGCCGAGTGGATGTCGGCGAAGGCCTTTTCCGACTCGTCCAGCAGAATGAGCAGCAGCGGAATACCCATGCCGGCGCCGGCCAGGGCCAGCAGCAGGGCATTGACCTCGCCACTGGCAGCGAAGGCCAGGGTGTAGGCCACGCCCAGGCTCATCAGCCAGGTGTTGCCGATGAAATAGCCAATGACCGTGCCGCCGAACACGTGCTTGCCGTTGCGGGCGAAACGCGAGTAGTCGGCGATCAGTGGCAACCAGGACAGTGGCATGGCGATGACGATGTCGAAGCCCACGGCCAGTGACATCGAACCGTCACCGGCGCGGCCCCACAGTTCAGCCAGGTCGGCCTTGGCGAACAGGTTCCAGGTCAGCCACAGGCAAGCGCCCAGCAGCACCCAGATACCCCAGGCGCGCAGCACCTTGCGCACGAAGGCCAGTGGCCCGCTGACGGCCAGCAGGGTGGCCAGGGCACCGAAACACAGGGTCCAGAGCATCGGGCTGTTCCAGGCACTGTCCTCACCGAACGCCCGCGCGCCCAGCAGGCTGGCGGCATCGCGCATGACGATGATCTCGAACGCGCCCCAACCCACCAGTTGCAGCAGGTTGAGCACTGCCGGCAAGCGCGCGCCATGGCCGCCCAGGCTGAGTTTCAGGGTGCCCATGGCCGAAAGCCCGGTGTCGCTGCCGATGACACCGGCGGCGCCCAGCAGCAGCACACCCACGCCGGTACCCAGGGCGATGGCCAGCACTGCGCCGGCAAGGCCCAGACCTGGGGCCAGCATGGCGCCGACTTGCAGCACCATCAGGCCGATGCCGAGGGAGAACCACAGCGAGAACAGGTCGCGGGCGCCGAAGATGCGCTGGTGGGTGGGGACCGGGTGGTCGGGGGAGAATTGGCTGGGGGTGGTCATGCTTGCTGGCACTCGGCAGAGGAATATGGATGTATGCGGTCGTTGTAGGAGCGGCCTTGTGTCGCGATGGGCCGCAAAGCGGCCCCCGATTTCAGCTTCGCCGCTGATATTGCCGGGGTCAGCTTTGCAGTCAGACTTTCTGGTACAGCTGGCTGCCTTCCTGGCGGAACCGCTCGGCTTGCTCGCGCATGCCTTGCTCGACCGTCACATCCACGGCTTCGATCTTGGCGGCGTATTCACGCACTTCCTGGGTGATTTTCATCGAGCAGAACTTCGGCCCGCACATCGAGCAGAAGTGCGCGACCTTGGCCGATTCCTTCGGCAGGGTCTCGTCGTGGAAGGCGCGGGCGGTGTCCGGGTCCAGGCCGAGGTTGAACTGGTCTTCCCAACGGAACTCGAAACGCGCCTTGGACAGGGCGTTGTCACGAATCTGCGCACCTGGGTGGCCCTTGGCAAGGTCGGCGGCGTGCGCAGCGATCTTGTAGGTGATGATGCCGGTCTTGACGTCGTCCTTGTTCGGCAGGCCCAGGTGTTCCTTGGGCGTGACGTAGCAGAGCATGGCGCAACCGAACCAGCCGATCATCGCCGCACCAATGCCCGAGGTGATGTGGTCGTAACCCGGCGCAATGTCGGTGGTCAGCGGGCCGAGGGTGTAGAACGGCGCCTCGTCGCAGCACTCCAGCTGCTTGTCCATGTTCTCCTTGATCAGCTGCATCGGTACGTGGCCAGGGCCTTCGATCATGCACTGCACGTCGTGCTTCCAGGCGATCTTGGTCAGCTCGCCGAGGGTTTCCAGCTCACCGAACTGCGCGGCGTCGTTGGCATCGGCGATCGAGCCAGGGCGCAGGCCGTCACCCAGCGAGAAGCTGACGTCGTAGGCCTTCATGATTTCGCAGATTTCGTCGAAGTGCGTGTACAGGAAGTTTTCCTTGTGGTGCGCCAGGCACCACTTGGCCATGATCGAGCCACCACGGCTGACGATACCGGTGACGCGCTTGGCGGTCAGCGGCACATAGCGCAGTAGCACACCGGCGTGGATGGTGAAGTAGTCCACGCCCTGCTCGGCCTGCTCGATCAGGGTGTCGCGGAACAGCTCCCAGGTCAGGTCTTCGGCCACGCCGTTGACCTTTTCCAGCGCCTGGTAGATCGGCACGGTACCGATCGGCACCGGCGAGTTGCGGATGATCCACTCGCGGGTTTCGTGAATGTGCTTGCCGGTGGACAGGTCCATGACCGTGTCCGAGCCCCAGCGGATGCCCCAGGTCAGCTTGGCCACTTCTTCCTCGATCGAGGAACCCAGGGCGCTGTTGCCGATGTTGCCGTTGATCTTCACCAGGAAGTTGCGGCCGATGATCATCGGCTCCACTTCCGGGTGGTTGATGTTGGCCGGAATGATCGCGCGGCCACGGGCGATTTCCTGGCGCACGAATTCAGGGGTGATTTCTTTCGGGATGTTGGCACCGAAGCTGTGGCCGGCGTGCTGCTCTTTAAGCAGGCCTGCGGCGCGGGCCTCTTGAAGCTTCATGTTTTCGCGGATGGCGACGTATTCCATCTCGGCGGTGATGATGCCCTGGCGGGCATAGTGCATCTGCGAGACGTTGGCGCCAGCCTTGGCACGGCGCGGGTTGCGCACGTGGGCGAAACGCAGCTTGGCCAGTTCGGCGTCGTTAAGGCGCTGCTGGCCGAAGTCGGAGCTGAGCCCGCCCAGGCGCTCGGTGTCACCGCGGGCGTCGATCCACGCCGAACGCACGTCGGCCAGGCCCTTGCGCACGTCGATGATCACGTTGGGGTCGGTGTACGGGCCGGACGTGTCGTAGACCAGTACCGGCGCGTTGGTTTCGCCGCCAAAATCGGTCGGGGTATCGTCGAGGCTGATTTCACGCATGGGCACGCGGATGTCCGGGCGCGAGCCTTCGACATAGATTTTGCGCGAGCGCGGGAACGGTTGCACGGACTGCTGATCGACTTTTGCCGATTCGCTGAGGTTGATCGCTTTTTCTTGTTTGGTCATCACAGGCTCTCCAGACGGCTTCCTAGCAGTGGAATGTCGGGGAGAACCTGAAAAGCGCGGACGCACCCATGGACGGGTGCAGTGCCGGATATGGGGGTGCCTGAAGCTGCATGCAGCTGCGACATTCCCGGACCTGGCACAAGAGGCTCCCCGGGAAGGCGAGCAATCTTGTTCCCTACGCAGGCGCTAACCTGATCAGGTTCAACGGGATCCGCACCTCTGCGATCTCAGCCTTTGCTTCAAGGCACCCCGACAAGAACATGCGCAGTCTAGACTGGAGTGGTCGGCAAAGCCAAGCGGGTAAATGCGCGGTTGATGAAAGGCACACCGGGCGATTGTTGCCAGGGGCGCATGGCACTACACTGGCCCATCGCTCGATACTCAACAGTTCAGTAATTAAATTTCGTACAAGGATTGCCTCTATGCTGCGCAAACTCTCACTGGCGATAGCCGTGTCTTGTGCGTCCAACGGAGTGGTCTGGGCAGCGGACATGCCCACTACAGTCAAAACCGACCTCGTGAGCGTCTATCAGGAAGCGGTAGACAACAACGCCGACCTGGCTGCGGCACGCGCCGATTATGGCGCCCGCCGCGAAGTGGTGCCGCAGGCCCGCGCCGGTTTGCTGCCAAACCTGTCCGCCGATGCCGAGATGCTGAACACCCGCACCAAGCTGGACGAGCCCTCCATCACCTCCAACCGCAGCGGCAACTCATGGAGCGCGACACTGGCCCAGCCAATCTTCCGCGCTGATCGCTGGTTCCAGCTGCAGGCAGCCGAAGCGGTCAACGAACAGGCCGCGCTGGAACTGTCGGCCACTGAACAGAACCTGATCCTGCAAACTGCGCAGAACTACTTTGCCGTGCTGCGTGCGCAAGACAACCTTGCCGCCACCAAGGCCGAGGAAGCCGCGTTCAAGCGCCAACTGGACCAGTCCAACGAACGCTTCGATGTGGGCCTTTCGGACAAGACCGACGTACTGCAATCCCAGGCCAGTTATGACACGGCCCGGGCCAACCGGATCATCGCCGAGCGCCAGGTGCAGGATGCCTTTGAAGCGCTGGTCACCCTGACCAACCGTGAATACACCTCGATTCAGGGCGTGGTGCATACCCTGCCGGTGCAGGTACCGACGCCAAACGACGCCAAGGCCTGGGTCGAAACCGCCGGGCGCCAGAACCTCAACCTGCTGGCCACCAACTATGCGGTTTCTGCCGCCGAAGAGACCCTGCGCCAGCGCAAGGCCGGCCATGCGCCGACCCTGGATGCAGTGGCCAAGTACCAGAAGGGTGACAACGACAGCCTCGGCTTTACCAACCCGGCGCCGCAGCAAAACGTGCGCTACGGTGGTGATGTCGAACAGACCAGTGTTGGCCTGCAACTGAACATTCCGATCTACAGCGGTGGCCTGACCAGCTCGCAGGTACGCGAGGCCTACCAGCGCCTGAGCCAGAGCGAGCAGCAACGTGAGAGCCTGCGCCGCCAGGTGGTGGAAAACACCCGCAACCTGCACCGCGCGGTGAACACTGATGTGGAACAGGTACAGGCGCGCAAGCAGTCGATCATCTCCAACCAGAGCGCGCTGGAAGCCACCGAAATCGGCTACCAGGTGGGTACCCGCAACATCGTCGACGTGCTCGATGCCCAGCGCCAGCTGTACACCTCGGTGAGGGATTACAACAACAGCCGCTATGACTACATCCTCGACAACCTGAGCCTGAAGCAGGCGGCCGGCACCCTGAGCCCGCAAGACCTGCAGGACCTCAAGCGCTACCTGAAACCGGACTACAACCCGGACAAGGACTTCCTGCCGCCAGACCTGGCTGCGGCAGCGGCCAAGAACTTCGAGCGCCGCCCTTGAACTCAGGGTGTGCACGGACATTGTAGGAGCGGCCTTGTGTCGCGAAAGGGGTGCGAAGCGCCCCCGGGATCTTCGCATCCCCGCAAGATTGCCGGGGCCGCTTTGCGGCCCTTTCGCGACACAAGGCCGCTCCTACAGGACCGCACCGCTGCACAGATCAGCGGACCAGTGCGCCCAAGCCATCGAGCAAGCGCTGCAACGCGCCCTGATTGGCCCGCATCACCGCCCTGCCCGCCTCGCCCATGCGCTGCGCATCCTGCGGCAACTCGACCAGCCGCCGCACCGCTTCGGCCAGCCCGTCGGCATCGTCCACCTGCTGCAACGCCCCTGCCTCACGCAACATCGCGCTGATTTCAAGGAAGTTGAACACATGCGGCCCCATGAGCACCGGCAAGGCCAGCGCGGCTGGCTCCAACGGGTTGTGCCCACCGGTCGGCACCAGGCTGCCACCGACGAAGGCAATGTCGGCCAGGGCATACAGGAACAGCAACTCACCCATGGTATCGCCAAGCAACACCCGGGTTTGCGCCTCGACCGGCGTACCGGCAGAACGGCGCACGGTGGTGAATTGCTCGCTGCACAGCGCATGCACAGCGTTGAAGCGCTCGGGATGGCGCGGCACCAGGATCAGCAAGGCATCGCCATGCACCTGCAACAACTGCCGATGAGCCTGCAGAATCAGCGCATCTTCACCTTCGTGGGTACTGGCGGCAATCCACACCGGGCGCTGCTGCGCCCCCCACTGCTCACGCAATGCCTTGGCACGCGGCAGCAGTTGCTCATCGACCTTCAGGTCGAACTTGATCGAGCCGGTGACCTGCACGCACTCAGGGCGCGCACCCAGGTCGAGGAAGCGTTGCGCTTCGGTTTCGGTCTGCACGGCGATCAGGTTCATTTCCGCCAGCATCGGCCGAGTCAGCTTGGCAAAGCGCCCGTAGCCGCGTGCCGAGCGCTCGGACAATCGCGCGTTGGCCAGCGCCACCGGAATACCGCGTTTGGCGCACTGGTGGATGTGGTTGGGCCACAGCTCGGTTTCCATGATGATGCCCAGCTTCGGCTGCACATGGTCGAGAAAACGCCCGGCCGCCCACGGCAGGTCGTAGGGCAGGTAGCAATGCTGCACGCGCGGTTCGTCGGCGAACATGGCGCGAATACGCTCTGAACCGGTCGGCGTCATGCAGGTCAGCGTGATCGGCAATTCCGGGTAGGCCTTGAGCAAGGCCCGCACCATGGGTGCGGCAGCAATGCTCTCGCCCACCGACACCGCGTGCACCCAGAGGCCGCCCTGGCGCATGGCCGGCAGCTTGAAAGCAAAGCGCTCGCCGATGCGTTGCCCATAGGCCGGCGCCTTGCGTGCGCGCAGGTACAGGCGCAGCGCAACCAGCGGCAGGCCCAGGTGAAACAGCAAGGTATAGAGTGTTCTGTTCATGGCGGCGGAGTTTACCCGATCGCGCGCAGGTGCACCGCAAAGCGCTCGGCCAGCCACTGCGCGGCCGGCCCCAGGGGCGCATCACGGCGCCAGGCCAGTTCCGCCACCAGCGCCGGCGGGCGCCATTCGCTATCGAGCTCGACCATGTGCGCCTGGTAGGTCGGGTACTGCACCACGTGCCGCGGCAACCAGGCCCAGCCCAGGCCGCGCATCAACAGCTCAGCCATGGCGTAGAAGCTGTCGGCACGCCAGACCTGCGGGCTGATCGCTTCGCCGCCGGGGTAACCACTTTGCTGTGGGGTGATGAGCAATTGCCGGTGGCGCGCCAGTTGCTGGCGGGTGACCCGGCCTTCGCCCGCCAGCGGGTGGCCGACCGCGCATACCGTGACCATCTCCACACTGCCCAGCGCCCGCCGCTCCAGCGATGCCGGGATGCTTTCGTGGTGGAAGAACAGGCCCAGGTCGGCGCGCCGCTCCACCAGCTTGCGCGCCACATCGCCCTGGGCACCGCTGGCCAACTGAACCTCCAGGAACGGATAGCGGCTGGCCAGTTCGTCGAGGCTGTCGATCACCGGCTGATAAGGCATGGCTTCGTCCTGGGCAACCCGCAGCAAAGCCTCCTGCCCGCGCATGAGCGCCAGGGCACGACCATCCAGGTGTTCGCACTGGCGCAACAGTTCGCGGGCATCTTCCAGCAACGCGCTGCCATTTTCGGTCAGCTTCGGCTGCCGGCCACTGCTGCGCTCGAACAACGTGACACCCAGGTCTGCTTCCAGCAGGGCGATGGCATTGCTGATGGCCGATTGCGCCTTGCGTTGTTCGCGGGCCACGGCAGAAAAGGAGCGCAATTCGGCGACGCGCAGAAAAATACGCAACTGCTCCAGATTCCATTGCTCAGCCATCAACCTATCCCCATATCTGATAGGTAATGACTTTACCGCATCTGGGCAAGGTCTAGAATGCCCGACCAGTTACCAGAGGATCCCGCCATGAATGCCTATACCTATCTCGCCATCGCCATCTGCGCCGAAGTCATCGCCACTGCCTCCATGAAAGCGGTGAAAGGCCTGAGCACGCCGTTGCCACTGCTGCTGATGGTGGTCGGCTACGGCATTGCGTTCTGGATGCTGACCCTGGTAGTGCGCAGCATTCCGGTGGGGATCGCCTATGCCATCTGGTCGGGGCTGGGGATTGTGCTGATCAGCGTGGCGGCGCTGGTGATCTACGGGCAGAAGCTGGATGTGCCGGCGATGCTCGGCATGGCCATGATCGTGGGCGGGGTGGTGGTGATTCAGCTGTTCTCCAAGACAGCCGGGCATTGATGTTTGCCCGATAGACCCTGGGGCGGCGCCGGCCGCGGAATCTGCGCGGTCCCTGTAGGAGCGGCCTTGTGTCGCGATGGGCTGCGCAGCAGCCCCAGGATCGCAAAGCCCATGCATGCCCGACCCTGTATACTTGCCAGCTGTCCCAGTCTTCGAGGTACCGCCATGCCATCTGCCATTTCCACTGACGTGCTGATCGTCGGCGCCGGGGTCGCAGGCCTCTGGCTCAATGCCCGCCTGCGCCGTCAGGGCTACTCGACAGTGCTGGTGGAACGCGCCAGCCTTGGCGGCGAGCAGACCATCAAGTCGCAGGGCATTATCCACGGCGGCACCAAGTACGCCCTGCACGGTGCCCTTACCGGCGCCTCGGAAGCCATCGCCGACATGCCGCGCCGCTGGCGCGAGGCCTTGGCTGGCGACGGCGAACTCGACCTCGGGCGTACCCGCCTGCTCTCCGATGCCCATTACCTGTGGTCGCCGGGTACCCTGGCCGGCAACCTCACCAGTTTCTTCGCCAGCAAGGCCGTGCGCGGCCGGGTCGACCAGGTCAAAGGCGACCAGCTGCCGCCCGCGCTGCAGGACCGCGCCTTCAAGGGTAAGGTCTATCGCTTGGCGGAACTGGTGATCGATGTCCCGAGCCTGCTGGCCAACCTGGCCGAGCTGGCCGGCGACTCCCTGCTGGCAGGTGAGCGAATCGAACCGTTGCGTGAAGGTGATGCGCTGGTCGGCCTGCGCGTGGACGGCCGGGAAATCCGTGCCCAACGCATCGTGTTGAGCGCCGGTGCCGGCACCGAAGGGTTGCTGCAGGCGCTGGGCCTGGACCAGCCAGCCATGCAAACCCGCCCGCTGCACATGGTCATGGCCAAGGGCCCGAACCTCAAACCTCTGTACGCCCACTGCCTAGGTGGCGGGCCCAAGCCACGGGTTACGGTGACCACCCACCCGGCAGCCGATGGCCAGTGGGTGTGGTACCTCGGCGGCGATCTGGCGGAAGCCGATGGCGTAGCGCGCGAACCTGCAGCGCAGATTGCTGCGGCACAGAAGGAAATCGCCAACCTGCTGCCGTGGGTTGACCAGAGCCTGGTGCGCTGGGCCACCCTGCGCGTCGACCGCGCCGAACCTGCGCAATCGGGCCTGGTACGCCCGGACAACGCCTTCCTTGCCGACCAGCAACGCCTGATGGTGGGCTGGCCGACCAAGCTGGCTTTAGCGCCAGACTTCAGCGACCGGGTCATCGCCCACCTGGAGCGCGACGGCATCCGCCCGCAGGCACAAGCCGATCTGGCCGGCCTGCCACGCCCGCCGCTGGGCGTGCCGGCCTGGGAGCAACTGCTGCCATGACCCTGCCAACCCTGCACGATTTCCACCGCCCACTGGGCAGCACTGGCTTCAAGGTGTCCCCCTTAGGCTTGGGCACGGTCAAGCTGGGCCGCGACCAGGGTGTGAAGTACCCCACCGGTTTCACCATCCCCGGCGATGACGAAGCCCGCATGCTGCTGGCCCAGGCCCGCGAGCTGGGCATCAACCTGATCGACACCGCCCCCGCCTATGGCCGCAGTGAAGAACGCCTGGGCCCGCTGTTGCGCGGCCAACGCGATGAGTGGGTGATCGTCAGCAAGGTCGGCGAAGAATTCGACAACGGCCTGTCGCACTTCGACTTCAGCGCCGCCCACACCCGCCGGTCGGTGGAACGCAGCCTGCGCCGCCTGGAAACCGACCGCATCGAACTGGTGCTGGTGCATTCTGATGGCAACGACCTGGCGATCCTCGAACAGCAGGAGGTCTACCAGACCTTGGCGGAGCTCAAGCAGGAGGGCAAGATCCTCGGCTTCGGCCTGTCCGGCAAGACCGTGGCCGGCGGCCTGAAAGCACTGGAGCAAGGCGACTGCGCCATGGTCACCTACAACCTCAACGAGCAGGCAGAACGACCGGTGCTGGACTACGCTGCCGAACACGGCAAGGCCATCCTGGTAAAGAAGGCCCTGGCCAGCGGGCATGTCTGCCTGGCCCCGGGCGTTGACCCGGTGCAGGCAAGCTTTGAACTGCTGTTCGCCCACCCTGGCGTCAGCAGTGCTATCGTCGGCACCATCAATCCGCTGCACCTGGCCCACAACGTGGCCACCGTCGCCCGCATCCTGGGCCAGCAATGAGTTGCCCCTGGCCCAAGGGCCAGGAGAATGACCCGACGCAAGGAGGAGCCTCGTGGCGCGAACGCTGATCCGCAAGAACCCGAGCAACTTCAAGACACTGCCACTGCATGTCGAAGCCACACCCGAAGGCCTGATCTACCAGAGCATCGGCATGCCGCTGAACTTTGCCCAGACCCAACAGCGGCGCAAGGCTATCCAGCTGCCCAACACGCAGCGCTTCGTGGTCGAACTGGCCAACCTGGGCGTGTCGGTGCGCCTTACCCTGCATTGGCAAAACCGTGACTACTGGGTGTTGGTACGTCAGCGTCGGCAAGACCGGGGCGATGTGGTGTTGAAACTGATTTCCGGGTATGTACCCGCGCAGGAGCTGAACCTGCCGTTGCACACGGCTGTTCAGGAAGTGGCTGAGGAATGCCTGCTGGAAACCCCGGAAGGCTGGTTGGGCGGGCGCTTCAACGATACCTGGCTGCCTGTGCCGTACGCCGCTGCCCTGCACTATCGCGAAACCCCGCACTTCCTGCTGACCCCGGAGTCCGGCGCCGCCCGGCCCGTGCATTGCGGCAACCTGATGCTGCTGGAACGGCCACGGGCCTATGTGCACTTGCCCACCGCCTCGCTGCAGCTGATCTACGACATGCGCCTGCAGGTGCCTCGTGAAGCCAAGAAACTCAGCCTGTTCCACGTCGATGAGCGGCTGGAGGGCGGCCAGCTGGTAGCGCGGCTCAACCGCAAAAGGCCAGACCTGTACCTGATGCCGTTGAAGGACGGCCACCCGCTGGCGGAGCTGTATACGCTGAAGAAGGATGAGCTGGTGCCGGCTAGCACACGCGGGTTGTACCTGGCCGAGAGTTTTGCCCGGCAGGAAGGCTGGGTAGTGACGGACGAGCGGGTGCGCTGGAAGGACTGGGTGAAGCAGCAGGGGTTGGTGGAGAGCAAGCCGGCGCGTGCATCGCACCTGCAGCGCTTTGGCGACAAGGCGCGGGCGCTGCTGGAGCGGGCGCGCACTTCTCTACATAAATAATGACTGGCGCCGCGGTGCGCCGCTTCGCGGGCACGCCCGCTCCCACAGGGATGGTGCAGCCTTGAAGATTGCGCCGTACTTGTGGGAGCGGGCATGCCCGCGAAGGGCCGCAAAGCGGCCCCGGCTGTATCAGTTCTTGCGAATCTTCTCGACAATCGCCGTGGTCGAGCTGTTCTCGACCAGCCCCAGCACCTTCACAGTGCCGCCATACGCCTTGACGATGTCTGCGCCCACCACCTGGTCGATGCCATAGTCGCCACCCTTGACCAGCACATCCGGCTTGACCTGGCTCAGCAGGTTTTCCGGGGTGCCTTCAGGGAAGCTGATCACCCAGTCCACCGCGCCCAAACCGGCCAGTACGGCCATACGGCGGTCGACGCTGTTGATCGGCCGGCCAGGCCCTTTCAGGCGGCTGACCGAAGCGTCGTCGTTGACCGCGACGATCAGGCGATCGCCCTGGGCCCGCGCCTGTTCCAGGTAGGTGACATGCCCGGCATGCAGGATGTCGAAGCAGCCATTGGTGAAGACGATCTTCTCTTTGTGCGCCCGCGCATCATCGATGGCCAGCAGCAGTTGCTCCAGGCCCAGCACGCCGCGCTCGGAGCCTTCCTCACGCTGGATCGCCCGGCGCAGTTCGGGGGCACTGATCGCAGCCGTACCCAGCTTGCCGACCACGATGCCGGCCGCCAGGTTGGCCAGGGCCACCGCGTGGGGCAGGTCCTCGCCAGCCGCAATGGCCGCCGCGAGGGTGGAGATGACGGTATCACCGGCACCGGTCACATCGAACACTTCACGCGCCCGTGCCGGCAGGTGCAGCGCCGGCTGGCCAACGCGCAGCAGGGTCATGCCATGCTCGCCACGGGTGACCAGCACGGCGCCCAGGTCCAGGTCCTGCAGCAGCTGCAAGCCTTTGGCGACCAGCTCGGCCTCATCGGCGCAACGGCCAACGATGGTCTCGAACTCGCTGAGGTTCGGGGTGATCAGGCTGGCGCCGCGGTAGATGGAAAAATCCTTGCCCTTGGGGTCGGCCAGCACCGGAATGCCCTTGGCCCGCGCCGCCTGAATCAGGCTTTGGTGATTCTTCAGTGCGCCCTTGCCGTAGTCGGACAAGACCAGCACCTTGACGCCTTCGAGCAGGCTGTCGACCTCGGCACCCAGCGACAGCGGGTCGGTAGCGAACGGCTCTTCGAAATCGATACGCAGCAGCTGCTGGTGACGGCTCATGACCCGCAGCTTGACGATGGTCGGCTGGTGCGCAATGCGCTGGAACACCGAGCGCACCCCCGCAGCCTGCAGGCTGTTAGCCAGGCTGTCGGCGGCCTCGTCCTGGCCAGTAACACCGATCAGCGAAGCCGGCGCGCCCAGGGCAGCGATGTTCAAGGCAACGTTGGCCGCGCCGCCGGGGCGATCCTCGATCTGATCGACCTTGACCACCGGGACTGGCGCTTCAGGCGAGATACGCGAAGTACCGCCATGCCAGTAGCGGTCGAGCATGACATCGCCGACCACCAGAACCGGGGCTTGATCGAAACGCGGCATGGACAACTTCATGGGCAACCCATATGGAAATAATGAACAGGGGCAGGATATTAGCACAGGGTAGACGACGGCTTTATGGCCAGATCGCCCCCGGAAAATTCCCGTGACAATCGGGGCCGTTACGGCCCCGATCAGGGAGGACTCAGGTGATATCGGCCTTGACCGGCTCATCGAGGCCCATGGCATGCAGGCGGGCATAATGGCCATTCGCCGCGAGCAGCTCGGCGTGGGTGCCGCGCTCCACCAGACGGCCCTGGTCCATGACCAGGATCTGGTCGGCCTTCTCGATGGTCGACAGGCGGTGGGCGATCACCAGCGTGGTGCGGCCTTGCATGACGTGGTCCAGGGCAGCCTGGATGTGCCGCTCGGATTCGGTATCCAGGGCCGAGGTGGCCTCGTCGAGAATCAGCAGCGGCGCGTTCTTCAGCAGTGCCCGGGCAATCGCCAGGCGCTGGCGCTGGCCGCCGGAGAGCAGCACGCCGTTTTCACCCACGTCGGTGTCGAAGCCCTTCGGCAAGCGGTCGACGAACTCCTTGGCATAGGCGTCGGCCGCAGCGGCTTCGATGTCTGCCCGCGGGGCGCCCGCCAGATCGCCATAGGCGATGTTGTTGGCCACGGTGTCGTTGAACAGGGTGACGTGCTGGGTCACCTGCGAAACGTGGCGGCGCAGGTTGCGCAGGCGGTAGTCCTCGATCTCCACGCCATCGAGCAGGATCTGCCCCTGGTCATGGTGATAGAAGCGCGGGATCAGCGACGCCAGGGTCGACTTGCCGCTGCCAGAGCGGCCGACCAGGGCGATCATCTGCCCAGGCTCGGCGACAAAGCTGATGTCGCTCAGCACTTCACGCTCGGTACCCGGGTAGGTGAAGCTCAGGTTGCGCACTTCCAGGCGCCCTTCCACGCGGTCTTTCTCGACAGTACCGGTGTCCAGTTCAGGCTCTTCGTCCAGTTGCTCGAAGATGCTTTCTGCACCCGCCAGGCCCTTCTGGATGGTCGAGCTGACTTCCGACAACTGGCGAATCGGCTTGGGCAGCAAGCCGGCAGCGGTAATGTAGGCCACCAGGTCACCGGCGGTAGACTCACCGCGCAGGAACAGCACCAGGAACATCAGCGCGGCCATGGCGCTGTAGATCACCAGCTGCAGCATCGGCGTGTACAGCGAGCCGGTCTTGGTCATGCGCAACTGCTTGTCGGTATTGCTCTGGCTGGCCCTGCTGAAACGCTGCTCCTCGTAGGCCTCGCCGCCGAAGCTGCGCACCACGCGGTAACCCTGGATGGTTTCCGAGGCGACGTGGGTGACGTCACCCATGGCCACCTGAATCTTCTTGCTCTGCTTGCGGAATTTCTTGCTGGCAATGCTGACCATCACCGCAATCACCGGCAAGATGGCAACCATGACCAAGGTGAGGTGCCAGTTCATCCACAGCAGGTAGGCGAACAGGAACACCACGGTCAGGCCTTCGCGGATGACCACCTTGATTGCATCGGTGGCAGCACCGGTGACCATGGTCACGTTGAAGGTGATACGCGAAATCAGGTGCCCGGAGTTGTGGTTGTCGAAGTAGCGGTTGGGCAGTACCAGCAGCTTGTTGAACAACTCCACGCGCAGGTCGTGCACCAGGCACAGGGAAACCTTGGCCAGGAAATAGTTGCCAAGGAACGACCCCAGGCCCTGCCACGCGGCGATCAGGATGATCAGCAGCGGCACCGCCTG
The DNA here is from genome assembly GCF_000708715.2 of Pseudomonas putida W15Oct28. Taxonomy (GTDB): domain Bacteria; phylum Pseudomonadota; class Gammaproteobacteria; order Pseudomonadales; family Pseudomonadaceae; genus Aquipseudomonas; species Aquipseudomonas putida_R. The sequence continues at coordinate 78,039 of NZ_JENB01000009.1, forward strand.
CAGCAATTGCAGGTCGCGAAGGTAGGGGACGTTGGGGAACAACACCGCTTCGGGGTTGCTCAGCCCATCGACAAAGTACTTGAGGATGCCGGCCAGCATCGGCTGGGTCGAGGCAAAGATCACGAAACCGACAATGCTCAGCAGGAAAATGCCGGCATAGGGTTTCACATAGCTCAACAGCCGGAAGTAGATCTTCAGGCTGGAGGTGTGCTCCGCCGGTCGCGGTGTTTCGGCCATTATCGAGCTCGCTGTTCAGGTTGAACCAGAAATTTTACCACAGGCGTCATTTTCGGCACGCCCCCATGGCAGCATCATGGCAAGGCCGACAGGCAACCAACTGATGAACCATTCGGCACGTGGGGTACCGGTGAGGCTGGCGGCATCGAACTGCATGGCCAGGGTCGAATACACCCAGAAGCCCAGCAGGACCTTGCCGAACAGCGTGCCGCGCGCGCGGATGATTTCGCCCAGGGTGAACAACCACACCATGACCCACAGCAGCATGCCCGGCAGGCCCATCTCCACGGCAACATGGGTGAACATGTTGTGGGTGTGGTCGAAGTGCTTGCCCACCGCACTTACGTCGTAGGCAGCCCCCAGGCCCAGGCCGGTCCAGGGGTGCGCGGCAATCATGTCGACGACGGCATGGAAAATTTCCGGCCGGTAGGAAGAGCCGCGCTTGGCGATCAGGTCGTACACCGCATAGAAAGCAAGGCCGGTAGCAATGACTGCCAGGATGGAAAACACCCGGCTGTGGCGGTCACGGAACCACAGCGGCGCCATGATGACGGTGAGCACCAGGGCCAGGAGCGCGCCTCGGCTCTGGCTGAGCATGGCAAACGCCCCCAGGCACACCAGTGCCGCCAACCACAACAGCTGCAGGCCACGCTGGCGAGGCGGCTCGTAAAGCAGGAAGAGCACGGCCGAGCCCACTACATAAGCACCCAGGATGGGGTGTGATATCTCGCCAATGCCGGCCAGGCGAGCCAGCAACGACTTACCCTGCAAACCATAGAAGTTGATGATCGAGACCAGTGCAGCGATGGCCAGCAGGCCACTACCGACCAGCAGCAGCTGCCGAATCCTCGCCAGGCCAAGCTGGGCCAGCAGCGGAAACGCCAGCAGGAACACCAGAATGTAGAGCAGGCGCTTGATCTCGCGCCCCGAGTCCTCTGCGGCCGACCAGGCCAGGCTAAGGCCACTCCAGGCCAACAGCAGCAGCAAGCTCAACCACAGAGCCGGCTGTCGCTTCCAGGCTTGCACCAGCACCTCGCGGGCGGACCATCCCAGCACCAACGTCGGCAGCCACAGGAACAACACCAGGCCTTGCTGATAAATCTTGTTGCTTGGTGCCAAGGCAATCGCCGCCAGGAACCAGACCAGACCCAACCCCAACCAGGCCCGCGCCCAGCTTTTTTGATACAACATCCTTTTCCCCCGATGAATCAAAGACACCATCCATGGTGCTACCGCATTATTTTCGGCATTATTGCCGGTCATTTTGCTCGCCAGACGACAAGGCTCTATTCATGCAATGCTCCCGGCTCACCCAGGTCGACTTCGATCAGCTGACACAAGGCGCACAGGTGCTTGAGGCAGACAGCCATGGCGCCAAAGTCTACCTGCTCGCGGATGGTAATTTCCTCAAGGTTTTTCGTAGGAAGCGGCTGATTTCATCTGCACTGCTGCGTCCTTACTCGCAGCGCTTCGTCGATAACGCCGCGCGCCTGGCGCAACTGGGCATCCCCACGCTCGAAGTGATCAGCCAGCACAAGCTCGACCTGCCAGGCCGCACTGCCGTGCTGTATCGCCCGCTACCCGGGCGCACCTTGCTGCAAATGTCGCGCGAGGAAGGCTTCAGCTGGGACACTTACCTGCCACAACTGATCCAGCTGGTCCGCCAGCTGCACCGCAGCGGGGTTTACTTCCGCTCGTTGCACCTGGGCAATGTCGTGGTTACACCTGACCAGCACCTCGGCCTGATCGACGTGGCCGACATGCGCTTCCTGCGCCCGCCGCTGTCGGCCCGCATGATTCGGCGCAATGTGCAGCACATGGTGCGCTATATCGAGCGGGAGAACCTGGGCGACCGGTTCCCCCTCGCCGCCTTCGAGGCAGCCCTGCTGGCGCGCTGACCGTCAGTTGCGCAGCAGGCTCTGCGAGCCGTTGCAGAAGGCCTGCCAGGCTTGCTCCGGCGCCAGCGCCTGACGCTGCCTCGCGGCTACCGCCGGGGCGCTGAGGGCTGTGCAGCGCTCGATCGCCTCAGCCCAGGCGCTCTCGTCGGCAACGGGCAGGTAGCCACCCGTGTCGCGCAACTGCTCACGGAACACCTGCAGGTCACTGCACACCACCGGTACATCGGCCATCACTGCCTCTTGCACCACCAGCCCCAGGCCTTCTGAGCGCGAAGGCACCAACAGCCAGTCGAATGCCCGATACAGCTGCTGCAGGTCTTCGCGGTGACCGCGCAGATGAACGCGCCCAGCCAGGCCCAGCGCGTCGACACGCTCCTGCAGCACGGCATGCTGCGGCCCCTCACCAATGATCGCCAGTTGCAGGCCCGGTTGCCGTGCACTGGCCTTGGCGAATGCCTCGATCAGCATTTCGAAGCCTTTGCTCTCTACCAACCGCCCTACCGCGCCCAGCATCACCCCGTCGGTCTGAGGCAACTGCAGCGCCTGCCTGGCCTTGTCCCGGCTCAGCAACGGCTCGGCGAACGCCAGCGGGTCGAGCGCCATGCGCAGCGTCTGCACCGGCCTGCCCAGGTCATGCTCCAGCGATTCAGCCAGCGTATGCGACACTGCCGCGATGCTCAGGCGCTCGGCCGGCAGCATACGCAACAGGCGAATATCGCTGCTGTTCAGGCGCGTCTTGCCATGGAACAGAACCTTGGCCCGCACCTGAGGAATGTTCTGCAGCAGCGGTAGCACAAGCCGCGCAACGCCAATACCATCGAGCAACACGATTTCTGCCTTGGCCTCGGTCAGCGCCTTGCGCAAACGCATGCGCAACCACGGCCGCAGCAGGCGCCACAGGTGCCGCCCTTTCAACGCACGGGGTGGCATGTGCCACTCCCGGGTCGAACCGAGCCCACAGCACAGCCCGCTACCCAGCAGTAACCAGTTACTGATTCGTGCATCTGTACCGGCGTGCGACAACACTTGCCGATGCACCTTGTGGATGGACATGTACGGCGTTCCACCCGCCCACATCATATTGACGATGTTCATGGGCCCTCTCCCGCTCATGTCAGGTGGGACAGCGACTTCATTGAACAAAAAGGGTGATAACCATGCCAATCAAGGCACCTGTCACCAGCGTCAATGCCAGCTTGATCCGATCACGTTGGCGACGCTTGGCCTTGCGCTCCACTTCAATGGGCAAGGTCACGTGATTGCCAAATCCTGTGTGCAATACTGCATCACCCTCCAAGGTGACCGCTGTCAGATTTAACTCAGCGTAGCGTCGGGAAAGCGCCTTCTCTCCAGCATAGGCGGCAAATGGCGCACAGCGCTGGTAATCGCTCAATCGACGCAGGCCGGGGTTGAGCGAAAATGCCTGCCATTCGGCCTTGTCGGACAGCAGCGGGTAGCACGGCACACCGGCGATGATCTGGCGATCGCCCAGGTGGATGTACGGGCTGTGTACGGCCAGGTCATGGGCATGGCTGCGCAGCCATACCTGCAACAGGTTGGGGCTGACTTCCAGGATGGCCCGCGAGTCTTCGACAAAGCCCTGGCGGTAGAAATGCCAGTCGTCTTCGCAGTGGAAGATGTACGGCGTCTTGACGTGGCTGTAGGCCAGGTCGATTGACGGTAACTGGCCGAGTTTGGGCCGGTTGACGAACACCTTGCAGTGCGGTTTCCAGTGCTCTGGCACTGCGCCATGCACGGCATCGTCACCGGAATCTTCGGTGATGAACACTTCGCGAATGGGCGCGGTGTTGTAGCGATCGAAACTCTCAAGGGTATCTTTGAGCAGATCGAACCGCCCACAACTGGTCACGACAAGCGTGACGTCACTCTCTTCTGAAAAGCGCACCGGACTCCCTCCGCATTGCGACTATCGGCTTCCGACACCCGCTCCTGGGCGCGAAAGCTCGTATTTAGATGCCCAGCTTCAGGCGCAGCCGCTGCCACGCAGACAACGGCGGGTGGGGCCTGAGCGCCGGGCGCATATGGTCGACGATGCTACGTCCAACTGCGGCGAAACTGAAACGGGAAACCGCCAGATGGCGGCCATTTTCTGCAATCTGCCGAGCCAGTTCAGGGTCTGCACGCAAACGGCGGAGCTTTTCCTGAAGGGTCGGGATGTTGTCATAGAACACCACGTTGTGCATGTCCTGCAGGCCCAATGCGCGGTTTTCTTCCTCGCCCTGGTCGTACGCCAGCAACACACAGCCACAGGCCATGGCTTCGAAGTTCTTGATCATGTATTCGCCCATGCCGACGTCGGCACTGACGAAGAAACGAATCCGGTTGAGCGTGTTGCAATAGTCTTCACCCGACTTGGTACGGGTTACCAGCAGGTTCTCGACCTGCCCCAACTCGTCCAGCAGCGCCTTGCGCCCACTGTAGGCCACGCTGTTGACACTGCCGACGAAGGCCAGTTCGATGTCGCGCTCACGCCCCTGGTCGGTCAGCAATTGCTCGTCGTAGCCCTTGGGCACGAACACGGCGTCGAAACCTTCCTGGCGCAGGCGCTCGCTGACCATGTAGCCAGAGCTGATCACCCGCGCCCATGGCAGCTGGCGGTAATGAGCGCTGAACTTGCCTGTGTACTTGCACGGGATGTAGTTCTGGTAGGCGTCGTGCTCGAGGATGACCAGGTTGGGTACGGTGCGAATGAAGGCCACCTGGCGGATCTCCTGCTTGAAGCGCAGGAAGAACACGATGCGGTCATAGCGCTCGACCTGCACTTCACGCTTGAAATAGCGACGCAGGTTGCGCTGGTCTTCGCTGGTCAGCCAACGCAGGTCGCACTCGCAGTTGGCCGCGACGCCATCGTACAGGCGGTCGAGAATCGCCCGCTGTTCCTTCTGCACCAGAAATAGGACTTTCATTGCTTTCCTTGGGCGCTCTGCGCCATCGCGGTCAACCATGGGGCGTGCTTACAGCTCGCGTCGCCAGAACAGTTCGTGTCGGCGCACGGCCTTGCGGAAGAACTCGTTCTCCCCATAAGGCGACGGCCGCCGCCCGGCCAGCCAGCGTTGCAGCAAGCGGCGCAGGCGGCGCTTGAACGGCGCGGGCGGCTGCAGGTCGTGCATCATGCCCAGGGCCATGGCCTTGTCGTGCTGGGTAGCCATGTCCAGCACCAGGCTGCAAGGTGCCCAGGCCTGTGCAGCACTCAACTGCGGCGGCAAGGCCACGCCATCGCCGCTGTCGCCCATGGGCCAGCGGTCGTTGTCATGCAGGTGGTTGGCGTAGCACAGCAGGGTTTGTGGCTGCCAGGCCAGGCCTTGGAAGGCCTCCAGTACCGCCGCCTGGGCGCAGATGTGATCGGGGTGCGGGTCGAGCTGCGGGTGCGGCATCACCAGTACTTCTGGCCTGGCCATTTCCAGCAAGGCACGCAGGTCGGCCAGCAGGTTGTGCCAGGTTGGCGCACCATCGCTGTCAGCCGGCAGTGGGAACGGGTTGAACTGGCGGAACACACGGATATCGGCCAGCTCGGCCTCGCGAGAAGCAGCTGGCTGCTCTGGCGCGGCCTGCATGGCAGGCAACTGCAGGCAGAAATAACCCAGTTGTACGCAACGCGACTCCGGCACACCGGCCCAACGCGGCACGGCGATACTGTCCCAGGCGCGCAGGCGCCCCTTCAGGCGCGCGGCCTCAGCCTTGGCCAGGCCCATCTGCTGGTAGTGCTCGGCCTCGATTTCACCGGCAGTCAGCGTCACCACCCAGGTTTCATCAGCCTGGCTGTAAAGGCCATACGCAGCCAGCTCGGCGTCGTCGGCATGCGGCGCAATCACCATCACCCGGCGCCGTTGCAGTTCGACCGCTGGCGTTATCCACAGGCGCGGTTGGCCCAGCAGCCGGCAATGACGACCACGCAGGCGCAACGTGCCGGCTTGCAGCGGCGCAGCCAGGCCGGTCAGGTTAAGAAAACGCACGCCATCGACGCCACGCTCGAAGGTTTGCCGGTCGGCCTGATCACCCGCCAGCAGCACGACCTGCGGGTCGAGGAACCGCCCGAGCCAGCTGCCTTTTACCCGCAGCTCAAGCACAAGGGTTTCATCGCCCTGTAGCACGCAATCGGCCTTCAGCAGGCCATCGTGCAGGCTGGCAACAACCTGCCGCGCCTGGTCACCGAAGTCGTAGACGTAGTCCTCGCCCGGCGCGTAGAACAGGTGGTCGGCAAACCAGGCCTCGTGGGCGGCCCAGAGCAGCGGCAACAGCAACAGCGGCAGCCACCACCAGGCGAATACACCCAGGGCGACCAGTGCAATCAGGCCCGCCAGCAAGCCCAGGCGCTTGTTGCGCCGGTGGCGCTTGAGCAACTGCTGCTTGCGGCTCACGCCTGATACACCGGCACAGGGTTGCACCAACGGTCCTTGTATTCGCGGTCGGCACGGCCGAACGAGAAGCGCAATGGCTTGTTGCGCGCACGGGCATCTTCCCAGGCGGCCTGGGTATTGAGGAAGCTCAGTACGCTGCCGGGGCTGAATGCCTTGGTTTCCGGGTCTACACCGCCATTGATGTACTCGACGCTGACCCATTCCGGCGCTTCGACGCGGTACACCAGCTGAATGGCAATCGGCTTGCCGTCCAGCATCAGCACCGAGCCGATCAACAACTCGCGCAGGCGTGCCAGCACCTCAGCCATATGCTCGGCACCGGTGGCCGGGAAACCCCAGCGGCGCTGGAACAGGTCGCAATACATGCTGGCGACTTCCTGCGCACTGAAGTCGCTGATCGGGCGTACAACGCCACCCGCCTCTTCCAGCAGGCGCAGTTCGCGGCGCTGGTTGTAGCGGAATTTCTTCGACAGGTCTTCATGCGCCCGCGCCATCGCCAGCTGTTCCTTCTGCGCCTTGAGGCCGCTGAAGCGGCCCTGATTCAGTTCGGACAGGTAGCGCGCGGTATGGCGCAACGGTGCAGCGGCATCGGCCGCCGCTGGCAGGATGATTTCGGCATTGCCCAGGTCGAACAGGGCTTTCTTGCCGGCATGCTTGAGCACGTCCTTGGCCAGCGCCAGGTGGCGCCCCCAGGTCGGGATGGCGGCTTTCAGCTCGCCGGCCTGGTACCAGCCCAGGTAACGCACCGGGATCTGCGCCAGGTCAGCCAGTTGCTCGACCACCAGCGGATGGGTGGCGACACTGCCACCAAAGCGCGCCCACGCCTCGGCATAGGCCTTGGCGTCGATAGTTTGCCAGCCGCGTTCGCGGAAGGCCTGGATACGATTGAGCATCAGGCCTGCCCCACCAGCGCACGCACCTGCGGCAGCTGCCAGAAGGCCTCGCGCACCGCCTGGTCGGAGAAGCGCTCATGCAGGCGTTGCAGCATGTGCTCGGCACAGGCCTGGCGCTGTTCTGCGTCCAGCGTGGCCATATGCTTCAGCCCCTGAGCCAGCTGTGCGGCATCGCCCAACGGGAACAGCACACCCACACCCTCGACCACTTCGCGGGCCCCGCCACAGGCCGTGGCCAGCACCGGCACACCGGCGACCATGGCTTCGAGCAGGACCATGCCGAACGGCTCGTGGTCGGAGCTCAGGGCAAACACGTCGAAGGCCTGGAAGTAGCGGCGTGCATCCGGCACCTGGCCCAGGAAGTCCACCTGCCCGGCAATGCCCAGCTCGGCGGCCAGGGCCTTGAGTTCGGCTTCCAGCCGGCCCTTGCCGAGGATCGCCAGGCGTGCACCGGCCGGCAGCCCGGGCAGCGCCTGGGCAAAACCGCGCAACAGCGTGGCCTGGTCCTTGTCCGGGTGCAGGCGCCCTACATTGCCGACGACCCACGCCTGCGCATCCAGGCCCAGGGCCTGGCGCGCCTCGGCGCGCGGCACCAGCGCCGCTTGCAGGGCGCCGATGTCGATGCGGTTGTACAGGGTCTGGATGCGTTCGGCCGGCCACTGTGGCAGGCAGCGACGCATGTCGTCACGCACCGCATCCGACACGCCCAAAAGGCTCAGGCGCTTGCTGAACAGGCTGGCGAACAGCCGACGGCCTTTGCGCTCATAGTCGCCAAAGGCATGGTGCACGCCGATCACCGGCAGGCCGGTACCCAGCAGGGCCACGTAGATCGGCTTGAAGCGGTGGGCAATGCAGAAGGCGAAGTTGCGCTCGGCCGCAATGCGCCGCAAGGCACGGATGGCGCCGAGCTTCAGGCCACGCACGGCCTTGGAGCTGAACTCCAGGAACAGCACCTCGTCCGATGCGCAGCCGGCCGCTACCTGCGGGTCGGCTGCACCGGTGAGGAACACCGTGGTGACCTGGTAGCCACGCCCCTGGAACAGGCTGGCGTACTGACGGGCACAGTCGAGGAACGGCCCGTCATAGCCATGGCAGAACTGCAGGATGCGCGGTTCAGAGCGGCTGGTCATACGCGGCCGCGCCGTCCTTCACAACCAGGATGTCTTCCATGATCAGGTACTGCAGGTCCGAGCCGAAGAACATGTTCAGGGCGTCGGTCGGCGAGCAGATCATCGGTTCACCACGGCGGTTCAGCGAGGTGTTCAGCGACACGCCGTTGCCGGTCAGGTCTTCCAGCGCCTTCATCATGTCGTAGTAGCGCGGGTTGTACTCGCGCTTGAGCACCTGGGCACGCGAAGTACCGTCCTCGTGCACCACTTCCGGTACGCGGGTCTTCCACTCTTCAGCCACTTCGAAGGTGAAGGTCATGAACGGCGCCGGGTGGTCGACCTTGATCATCTGCGGGGCGACGGTGTCGAGCATCGACGGGCAGAAAGGTCTCCAGCGCTCGCGGAACTTGATCTGGTGGTTGATGCGGTCAGCCACGCCTTCGACGCTCGGGCAGCCGATGATCGAACGGCCACCCAGGGCACGCGGGCCAAACTCCATGCGGCCCTGGAACCAGGCCACCGGGTTGCCATCGACCATGATCTGGGCGATCTGCTGCGGCATGTTGTCGAGCTTGCGCCACTTCGGCTGGTCCGGGTGACGGGCGCAGGCGGCGATCACGTCTTCGTTGGAGTACGACGGGCCGAGGTAGACGTGTTCCATCTTCTCGACCGGTACGCCACGGGCGTGGGAAACATAGGCTGCGGCGCCGACGGCAGTACCGGCATCGCCGGAGGCCGGTTGGACGAACAGCTCTTTCACGTCCGGACGGGCGATGATCTTCTGGTTGAGCTTGACGTTCAGCGCACAGCCGCCGGCGAAGGCCAGCTTGCCGGTTTCACGCAGGGTGTCGCCCAGGTAGTGGTCGATCATCTGCAGCGCCAGCTTCTCGAACAGCGCCTGCATGCTGGCCGCGTAATGAATGTAAGGCTCGTCGGCGATATCGCCTTCGCGCTTTGGGCCCAGCCATTCGATCAACTTCGGCGAGAAGTAGAAACCCTTGCCCTTCTCTTTATAGCGGCGCAGGCCGATGACGTTGGCGTACTCGGTGTTGATCACCAGTTCGCCGTTTTCGAAGCTGGCCAGGCGCGAGAAGTCGTACTTGCTGGCGTCGCCATAGGGCGCCATGCCCATGACCTTGAACTCGCCGTCGAGCATCTCGAAGCCGAGGAACTCGGTGATCGCGCCATACAGGCCGCCCAGGGAGTCCGGGTCGAAGAATTCCTTGATCTTGTGGATCTTGCCGTTTTCGCCGTAGCCAAAGAAGGTGGTGGCGTATTCGCCTTTACCGTCAATGCCGAGGATCGCGGTTTTTTCCTTGAAGCCCGAGCAGTGGTAGGCACTGGAGGCGTGGGCCAGGTGGTGCTCGACCGGCTCGATCTTGACCTTTTTCGGGTCGAAGCCCAGCTGCTCCAGGCACCAGACGATCTTCTTGCGGTAGCGCTTGTAGCGACGGTTGCCCATCAGGATGGCGTCGAGGGCGCGATCCGGGGCGTACCAGTAACGCTTGGCATAGTGCCAGCGCGCCTTGCCGAACAGGCTGATCGGGGCGAACGGGATGGCTACCACGTCGACGTCGGACGGCTTGATGCCTGCCTGCTCCAGGCAGAACTTCGCCGACTCGTAGGGCATGCGGTTCTTCGCATGCTTGTCACGCACGAAGCGCTCTTCTTCGGCGGCGGCAATCAGCTTGCCGTCAATGTACAGGGCCGCGGAAGGGTCATGGCTAAGGGCGCCGGACAGGCCAAGAATCGTCAATGCCAAGGGATTAGCCTCTTCATTCGGTAAAAATGCGCCAGCGGCCTCTTGGGCGGGTGGCGGCTAAAGGGCGGGATTATAACGCAAACATCAGGGGAGGCACTGCTTAACCTGTGGGAGCGGGCGCGCCCGCGAACACCGGCAAAGCCGGTGCCATGCACCGCAGCGCCTGCTTCGCGGGCACGCCCGCTCCCACAGAGACTCCAAGACAGTGGTTTACTCGGCAATCAGCCAGTCCATGCGGTAGCTACCATCCGTCTGCGCCAGCTCCTTGGCCAACCACGGCAGCAGCTCTTTGAGCTCTTCTTCCAGCCCCCACGGCGGGTTGGCGATGGCCAGGCCCGAACCATTGAGGCCCTGCGGGCTGTCCTGGTGGTGCACATAAAGCTCGACCCGCAGCAGCTTCGGCGCGCCGGTGCTGGTCAGGTCCTGGTAGTAACGCGTCAGCGAGCGCTGGTCCTTGATCGGGTACCAGATGGCCGCGACGGTCTGGCGCATGCGGCTGATCGCCTCTTTCATGGAATTGGTGCAGCGCTTGAGCTCATCGGCCTGTTCGAACGGCGGGTCGATCAGCATGATTGCGCGCTTTTCCGGCACCGGCAGCAAGGCCCGCGGCACATGCCAGCCTTCGCCCAGGTGCACGACCACACGCGGGTCTTTTTTCATGTTCTCTTTGAGCAGCGGCCCGTCTTCAGGGTGCTTCTCGTTGAGCAGGGCGCGATCTTGCTGGCGCATCAGGCGGCGAGCCAGTTCGGGCGAGCCGGGGTAGTAACGCAGCTCGCCGTCGGCGTTCAGGCGCTTGATGACGCGCAGGTAATCGGCAGCCATGGCCGGCACATCATCACGGCCCCACAGGCGGGCGACGCCCTCCAGGTACTCGCCGGTGCGGGTTGCCTGGTCGCCTTGCAGGTCGTACAGACCGAGCCCTGCGTGGGTATCGATGTAGGCGAACGGCTGCTCCTTGCGCGACATCAAGGCGATGAGGCGGGTCAGCACGATGTGTTTGAGGACGTCGGCGTGGTTGCCGGCGTGGAAGGCGTGACGATAGTTCATGGCAACTCCTGCGAAGGCGGCAAGTTTACCTTGCCTTGCAGGCGGAGTCAGGCCTGGCTGTCGATCGGCGGCGCCTGCTTCGCGGGTGAACCCGCTCCCACAGGGGCTGCACAGCTTTTGAAGGCCGTGGAGTTCCTGTGGGAGCGGGTTCACCCGCGAAGCAGGCGCCGCCGGTTCAACGGGTGTTACTTGTCAGCGTGATACGCCGCATCGGCAGTTTCGAAGCGCTGCACCATCGCCTGCGACGGGCTGCCCAGCTTGCTCACCACAACGATGGCGATGCTTGCCAGCAGGAAGCCCGGGATGATTTCGTACAGGCCCCAGGTATCGATCTGCTTCCACAGGATCACGGTCAGCGCACCGACCACGATACCGGCCAGCGCGCCGTTACGGGTCATGCCTTTCCACAGTACCGAAATCAGCACCACCGGGCCGAAGGCAGCACCGAAGCCGGCCCAGGCGTAGGCCACCAGGCCCAGCACGCGGTTTTCCGGATTGGCAGCCATGGCGATGGCAATCAGTGCCACGGCCAGCACCATCAGGCGACCGACCCATACCAGCTCGACCTGCGAAGCGTTCTTGCGCAGGAAGGCCTTGTAGAAGTCTTCGGTCAGCGCACTGGAGCACACCAGCAGCTGGCAGCTCAAGGTGCTCATCACCGCCGCCAGGATAGCCGACAGCAGCACACCGGCAATCCATGGGTTGAACAGGATCTTGGCCAGTTCGATGAAGATACGCTCGTGGTTCTCGGTGACCGGGCCTGCCAGGTCCGGGTTGGCCGAGAAGTAGGCGATGCCGAAGAAGCCCACGGCGCAGGTACCGGCCAGGCACAGGATCATCCAGGTCATGGAGATGCGGCGGGCGTTGGCGATGGATTTCACCGAATCGGCAGCCATGAAGCGCGCCAGGATGTGTGGCTGGCCGAAGTAGCCCAGGCCCCAGCCCATCAGCGAGATGATGCCGATGAAGGTAGCGCCCTTGAACATGTCGAAGTTCGCCGGGTTCACCGCCTCGATGGCGGCAAAGGTGGTGTCGAAGCCGCCCGTGGAGATCAGCACGATCACCGGGGTCAGGATCAGCGCGAAGATCATCAGCGAAGCCTGCACCGTATCGGTCCAGCTCACCGCCAGGAAGCCACCGACGAAGGTGTAGGCGATGGTAGCCGCGGCGCCAGCCCACAGGGCAGTCTCGTACGGCATGCCGAAGGTGCTTTCGAACAGACGGGCACCGGCAACGATGCCAGAGGCGCAGTAGATGGTGAAGAACACCAGGATGACGATCGCCGAAATGATACGCAGCAGGCCGCTCTTGTCTTCGAAGCGGCTGGCAAAGTAATCCGGCAGGGTCAGTGCATCACCGTTGTGTTCGGTCTGTACGCGCAGCCGGCCGGCCACGAACAGCCAGTTCAGGTAGGCACCAACGGTCAGGCCAATGGCGATCCAGGCCTCGGACAGGCCCGAGAAGTAGATGGCGCCCGGCAGGCCCATCAGCAGCCAGCCACTCATGTCGGATGCGCCGGCAGACAGCGCGGTAACCACGCTACCCAGGCTGCGACCGCCCAGAATGTAATCGGAAAGGTTGTTGGTGGAGCGATAGGCGGCGAAGCCGATCAGCACCATTGCCGCGATGTAGATCACGAAAGTGATCGTTAGTGGATTGCCCATGCGTGTGCCCTGGCGTTTGTTTTTATCTCATGCACAACCGCAGCCATGGCGGTTGCACCCAGGCGGCGAATCCTATGCAACAACGCAAAGCAGGTGCAACCATTTTTCTATTGCAAGTTGCACCCATTGGAGCATTTTTTGTAAAAGCCGCTTTTTTGCTCCTTTTGGGAGCATCAAGCCGGTTTTTCAGAATAAAACGCACCGTAAACGCCCCTTTTCAGGGTGTGGAAATGTCTGTCAGACGAGTTGCACCTTTTACACAAAAAATTCGGGTTGCACCTGGTTGCACCCGAATTGTCCTACAGCTACTCTTGGCGCCAGCTTAGGCCACAGCCGTGGCAATAACGAGGATAAGAAATGGCGACGACCACCCTTGGGGTCAAACTCGATGACCCGACCCGTGAGCGACTCAAGGCAGCTGCGCAGTCGATTGACCGCACGCCGCACTGGTTGATCAAGCAAGCGATCTTCAATTACCTGGAGAAGCTCGAGGGTGGTGCCACCCTGACCGAACTCAACGGCCAAGCCACCAGCCTGGCTGATGACGCCGGCGATGTTCAGGCCGACCACAGCCACCAGTGCTTCCTCGAATTTGCCGAAAGCATCCTGCCGCAGTCGGTACTGCGCTCGGCGATCACCGCCGCCTACCGCCGCCCCGAGCAGGAAGTGGTACCGATGCTGCTGGAGCAGGCGCGCCTGAGCGCCCCCCTGGCCGAAGCCACCAACAAGCTGGCCGCCGGCATCGCCGAAAAACTGCGCAACCAGAAGAGCGCTGGCGGCCGTGCCGGCATCGTCCAGGGCCTGCTGCAGGAGTTCTCGCTGTCATCCCAGGAAGGCGTGGCGCTGATGTGCCTGGCCGAAGCCCTGCTGCGCATCCCCGACAAGGGCACCCGCGATGCGTTGATCCGCGACAAGATCAGCACCGGCAACTGGCAGCCGCACCTGGGCAACAGCCCGTCGCTGTTCGTCAACGCCGCCACCTGGGGCTTGTTGCTGACCGGCAAGCTGGTCAGCACCCACAACGAATCCGGCCTCACCTCCTCGCTCACCCGCATCATCGGCAAGAGCGGCGAGCCGATGATCCGCAAGGGCGTCGACATGGCCATGCGCCTGATGGGCGAGCAGTTCGTCACCGGCGAGACCATCGCCGAAGCCCTGGCCAATGCCAGCCGCTTCGAGGCCAAGGGTTTCCGCTATTCCTACGATATGCTCGGCGAAGCCGCCCTTACCGAGCATGACGCGCAGAAGTACCTGGCATCCTACGAGCAGGCCATCCACTCGATCGGCAAGGCCTCCCATGGCCGTGGCATCTATGAAGGCCCGGGCATCTCCATCAAGCTGTCGGCACTGCACCCGCGCTACAGCCGCGCCCAGTACGAGCGCGTGATGGAAGAGCTGTACCCGCGCCTGCTGTCGCTGACCCTGCTGGCCAAGCAGTACGACATCGGCCTGAACATCGACGCTGAAGAGGCCGACCGCCTGGAGCTGTCGCTCGACCTGCTTGAGCGCCTGTGCTTCGAGCCGTCGCTGGCGGGCTGGAACGGTATCGGCTTTGTCATCCAGGCCTACCAGAAGCGCTGCCCGTATGTGATCGACTACGTCATCGACCTGGCCAAGCGCAGCCGCCACCGCCTGATGATCCGCCTGGTAAAAGGCGCCTACTGGGACAGCGAGATCAAGCGCGCCCAGGTCGAAGGCCTGGAAGGCTACCCGGTCTACACCCGCAAGGTGTACACCGACGTGTCCTACGTCGCCTGCGCCCGCAAGCTGCTGGCCGTACCTGAAGCCATCTACCCGCAGTTCGCCACCCACAACGCCCACACCCTGTCGGCGATCTACCACATTGCCGGGCAAAACTATTACCCGGGCCAGTACGAGTTCCAGTGCCTGCACGGCATGGGCGAGCCGCTGTACGAGCAGGTGGTCGGCAAGATTGCCGATGGCAAGCTGAACCGCCCGTGCCGCGTCTATGCACCGGTCGGCACCCACGAAACGCTGCTGGCCTACCTGGTGCGTCGCCTGCTGGAAAACGGCGCCAACACCTCGTTCGTCAACCGCATCGCCGACCACTCGATTTCCATCCAGGAACTGGTCGCCGACCCGGTCGCCAGCATCGAGCGCATGGGCACCCAGGAAGGCAACATCGGCCTGCCGCACCCGCGCATTCCGCTGCCGCGTGACCTTTATGGCACTGAGCGGGCCAACTCGGCCGGCATCGACATGGCCAACGAACACCGCCTGGCGTCGCTGTCCTGCGCCATGCTGGCCACCGCTCACAACGACTGGAAGGCCGTCCCGCTGCTGGCCTGCGCCGCCAGCGAAAGCGCTGCCGCGCCGGTACTGAACCCGGCGGATCACCGCGACGTGGTCGGCCATGTGCAGGAAGCCACCGTTGCCGACGTGGACAACGCCATCCAGTGCGCACTGAACGCCGCGCCGATCTGGCAGGCCACCCCGCCGGCCGAGCGTGCTGCCATTCTGGAACGCACCGCCGACCTGATGGAGGCCGAAATCCAGCCGCTGATGGGCCTGCTCATCCGCGAAGCCGGCAAGACCTTCGCC
The DNA here is from genome assembly GCF_000708715.2 of Pseudomonas putida W15Oct28. GTDB lineage: Bacteria > Pseudomonadota > Gammaproteobacteria > Pseudomonadales > Pseudomonadaceae > Aquipseudomonas > Aquipseudomonas putida_R. The sequence continues at coordinate 93,590 of NZ_JENB01000009.1, forward strand.
AACGCCATCGCCGAAGTGCGTGAAGCCGTTGACTTCCTGCGCTACTACGCAGTGCAGGCACGCAACGACTTCAGCAACGACGCCCACCGCCCGCTGGGCCCGGTGGTGTGCATCAGCCCGTGGAACTTCCCGCTGGCAATCTTCACCGGCCAGGTGGCCGCTGCCTTGGCCGCCGGCAACCCCGTACTGGCCAAGCCCGCTGAGCAAACCCCGCTGATCGCGGCCCAGGCCGTGCGCCTGCTGCTGGAAGCCGGCATCCCCGAGGGCGTGCTGCAACTGCTGCCAGGCCGCGGCGAAACCGTCGGTGCCGGCCTGGTCGGTGACGAGCGCGTCAAAGGCGTGATGTTCACCGGTTCCACCGAAGTGGCCCGCCTGCTGCAACGCAACGTTGCCGGCCGCCTGGACAACCAGGGCCGCCCGATTCCGCTGATCGCCGAAACCGGTGGCCAGAACGCGATGATCGTCGACTCCTCGGCACTGACCGAGCAGGTGGTGATCGATGTGGTGTCCTCCGCCTTCGACAGCGCCGGCCAGCGTTGCTCGGCCCTGCGCGTACTGTGCCTGCAGGAAGACTCCGCCGACCGCGTGATCGAAATGCTCAAGGGCGCCATGGCCGAAAGCCGCCTGGGTTGCCCGGACCGCCTGGCCGTGGACATTGGCCCGGTGATCGACGCCGAAGCCAAGGCCGGCATCGAGAAGCACATCCAAGGCATGCGCGAGAAAGGCCGTTCGGTCTATCAGGTGGCCATTGCCGATGCTGCCGAGGTCAAGCGCGGCACCTTCGTCATGCCAACCCTGATCGAGCTGGACAGCTTCGACGAGCTGAAGCGCGAAATCTTCGGCCCGGTACTGCACGTGGTGCGCTACAACCGCCGCAACCTGGACCAACTGATCGAGCAGATCAACAACTCCGGCTACGGCCTGACCCTCGGCGTGCACACCCGCATCGACGAGACCATCGCCAAGGTGGTGGAAAACGCCAACGCCGGCAACATGTACGTCAACCGCAACATTGTGGGTGCAGTGGTAGGTGTGCAGCCGTTCGGTGGTGAAGGCCTGTCTGGCACCGGCCCGAAAGCCGGCGGCCCGCTGTACCTGTACCGCCTGCTGTCGACCCGCCCGGCCGACGCGATTGGCCGCCACTTCCAGCAGCAGGACGGCGAAGGCAAGCCGGACCGCACCCTGCACGAACAGCTGGTCAAGCCGCTGCACGGCCTGAAGGCCTGGGCCGAGAGCAACCAGCTGGCCGACCTGGCTGCGCTGTGCGACCAGTTCGCCAGCCAGTCGCAAAGCGGCATCGCCCGCCTGCTGCCAGGCCCTACCGGCGAGCGCAACAGCTACACCATCCTGCCGCGCGAGCACGTGCTGTGCCTGGCGGACAACGAAGTCGATCTGCTGGCGCAACTGGCTGCAGTCCTGGCCGTTGGCAGCTCGGCGGTGTGGGCTGACAGCGAACCGGGCAAGGCCCTGCGTGCCCGCCTGCCGCGTGAGCTGCAGGCCAAGGTCAAGCTGGTGGCGGACTGGAACAAGGATGAAGTGGCGTTCGACGCCGTGATCCACCATGGCGACTCGGACCAGCTGCGCGGCGTGTGCCAGCAGGTGGCCAAGCGCGCCGGGGCGATCGTCGGTGTGCACGGGCTGTCCAGCGGGGATCACCAGATTGCGCTGGAGCGGTTGGTGATTGAGCGGGCGGTGAGTGTGAACACTGCGGCGGCGGGTGGTAATGCCAGCCTGATGACCATTGGCTGATCGCTGTTGATAAAAAAGGAGAGCTTCGGCTCTCCTTTTTTATGGGCGCTTGTCTTCAGATAGGGTTGGGCTGACAGGTGCTCGCCACAACATTGTCTGCGCCTATGAGACCGAGCGCCGCCCGCGCGGCGCATCGCGACGCAAGGCCGCTCCTACATTTGTTTCGGGCCAGTCTCTCCTGTGCCTATGGCGCGCGTACCCTGGGTGCATGGCTGGAGATCGATTAAAGAGCGACTGCGCTCCCTTCGATACCGCATGGAGCAAACAAGGCGGACAGCGGTGCCTCACTGGATGGACTGGCCCGAAACAAATGTGGGACAACAAGTCGCCCCACTGACAGGCATCAAGCCATTGCGATTACAACCAGAGCAAACACCATCATCAACTGAAGCCCAATACCGGGCAGCATCCACAGCCAGTTGGCCAGCGTCAGGCGGTTGTTGGATTGCCCCGACACATCCCCCGCACTGAGGTTGATGCCGTTCTGCATCGCGATAAAGAGCATTACCCACGCTGCCTGACACACGAACGACGCCAGCAGGACAGCTGCCGGTCGCCCTTCAAGCATTGCGTTGACGGCGACTCCGGCCACGGCCAAAGCGTATTGCGCAAGCGTTAACCCGAGAATGGACCACTCACTGGCCTTTCCCGACTCACGAATACAGTCGTTCACCCGCCTCAACAGTGGGTAGATGAAGAGAAACGCGAAAAAGCAGCGCCAGAAAGGGCTAACCTCCTCACCGGTTCTGGCTTTGTGCAGTTTCCAGTTTTGATAAAAGCAATAAAGCCAGTAAATGCCAAAGGTAAAGAACCCCACGACAGCCAACTTGCCCGATGAAACCACGAAGAAAGGCGGTTGTTCAGCTTTATTATCAGCCGTGACGCCATTTGCAAAATCACTCATATGAAATGTGTCCCCTTTAAATACGCGAACGCGCATTCAAAGCCATGCGGCACTCCATCCGCAGCAGTCCGGCACCAGCGGACTGCGTGGGAAACATCGCTTCAGTTTGTAAGATGAACTGGCGCTGTTTGTGTCGGCGTGTATGGCCGCGCGCGCACGGCGGGATTGTAGGTGTCTGCCCCAGATATTACAGCGTTCAGCAGTCCACGCGCGGCACGACCAGAAGTGGCCTCTAAAGCATAATCACAAAAATATCTATCATAGATTTCATATTTGGACTCCACTGCTTCACCGACAACATGGGCGCTTGGCTTACGATGGGGTTGGGCTGACAGGTGCTCGCCACAACATTATCTGCGCCTTTGAGATCGAGCGCCGCCCGCGCGGCGCATCGCGACGCAAGGCCGCTCCTACATGGCTGGAGATCGATAAAGAGCGACTGCGTCCCCTTCAATACCGCATGGAACACACAAGGCGGATAGCGGTGGTCTCACAGGATGGACTGGCCCGAAACAGATGTAGGAGCGGCCTTGCGTCGCGATGCGCCGCGCGGGCGGCGCTCGATCTCAAAGGCGCAGATAATGTTGTGGCGAGCACCTGTCAGCCTTCATGCGATCCGAAGACAAGCCCTCACTGCCGCATGCCCAACTGAGCAACTTCCATCAGCGCCATTAATCAATCCCTTTGAGGTATCTCTGCTGCCTGGTCGGGCCTCTTCGCGGGTAAACCCGCTCCCACAGGGTCACCCCAGGCTTCAAGGCAGATGCAGTACCTGTGGAAGCGGGTTCATCGAGGCGTTGAAACGCCGCCCGGATACATTTCCAAACGCTTGGCAGGCAGACAACCCGCTGAACTTATTGAAAGATAAAACCTTCCAGCGCCACTCCGTTCCATGCCGTCATCAGCAATCAGGCCCGGCATCCCAGCACATGGAGAACGCACGCAAGGCATATGCATATCTATCCCGGCATCCTCGCCGCGTTGAGCGCGACGTTAGTTCTCAAAGTCGCGACCGTCGTACCAGCCCTGATCCTGGCTGACATTATCGACAACCTGTCCACCTCGGCCTCGTCTTCTCTCGTTCTGCTCGGTGCCTTCATATGCCTTGTCGCCCTACAAGCCTCGTTGACCCCTTTGCAAGCCTGGTGCCTGGCGCGGCTCTGCCAGGAGCGCGTGAAGCAGCTTTCCATGCGCTGGTGCCGAGGGTTGCTGGACAAACGTTTCGAGGCTTATGGACAACTCCATGGCGGAACCTTGGTAAAGGTGCTGGATAGAGGAATTACGGCCCAGGAGCGATGGCTAGGCTTTCTGATCGGCTCGGCATGGCCGGTACTGGTCGAAGCTGTGGTACTGATCACGCTGTTCACGTACCTCGGAGCTACCTCGGTTTTGATCGGCCTGGTCCCCTTGAGCTTGGCGTACCTGTGGGCAAACGATCGGCTGGTGCGCTGGCGCCGGCCCCGTATCGAGGCAGTCAACTCGCGGGAGGACGAGCTGGCGGAACAATGGGTTGATACCTTCGCCAGCGCCTCAACGGTCAAGCTGGAGAAGGCCGAGGATGCCGCAATGATTCCCGTGAACCAGACACTGTCGGGCTATGCCGACTCAGCGGTAGGGGTTGCCTACAGTGGCGGATGGCTTCAGGGCTTGCGTACTCTATTCATTGGCCTGGGCAGTGGTGGTTTGCTCTTGTGGGGTATTCAAGATCAATCCCAGGCAACACCGCATCTGAGCCTGGGCGAGCTTGTTGCCCTCTTTACCCTGGTGAGTGGATTGCTCGCCGGCGTTGCACAACTGGCGGAAGCCTGGCGGGTGCTCGACCAATTCAGACTCGACAAACGCAAGCTCGAACACTGGCTCGGGCTTCCTGTGTTCGGACCGACAGTCTCCATAGAGGCAGAGCCTAAAAATGAAAACGCAGGGCTTTGCATTACCCCCTGCCAACTCAGCGCTCGAAACGCGCTGCAACTGCTGATCGATGAGCCCTTGGTAATTCGTGCAGGAGAACGGGTCGCACTGGTTGGGCCCAGCGGGTGCGGCAAGTCGACACTTCTGCATGCGCTGGCAGGAACGGTATTCCAGTTGCGCATGCATGTTCACTTGCACGGCAGATGCCTGGCTGCGCTCGGCGCGTGTGAGCAATTCAGTCGTTTACGACTCTGCCCTCAGGATGCTTACTTCATACCCGGTCCACTGCCCCGGGCGGTATTGTTCGAGCATGCTCATGATCGCGCTCAAATCGAACGATGGCTTGAACACCTGGGGCTGAGCAAAGACTGGTACGAGCTTGATCTGGATGCACGCGCAGAATCCATTTCGGGTGGAGAAGCACGCAGGCTGACGTTGCTTCGCTTGCTTAACCGGCCCGGCGAATTCAATTTCTTTGACGAGCCCACAGCTGGGCTTGATGCCGGATCGGCTGCGCGAACCTGGGATCTGCTGTTCGAAACATTCCAAGGGAAAGGGCTGATCTGCGTAACGCACGATCAGAGTGCCCTTTCACGCTTTGATCGGGTGATCACCATGAGCGAGGGACGGATCATCCACCAAGTGAAAACGAAGATCGCTCAGGACGCTGGGCTACCGGGCGCTCGCACATAACCTACATTGCATTACCAGGCCCTGTAGGAGCGGCCTTGTGTCGCGATGCGCCGCGCGGTCTCACAGGCGCAGAAAATGTTGTGGCGAACACCTGTCAGCCTTCATGCGATCCGAAGGCGGCCACTCACTGCTTCATGCCCAACTCGGCATCATCCATCAGCGCCTTGGCCATAGCGCTCAGGTAGTGCGCAGCCCAGATCATCATCGGTTTCTCGTCCATCAGCCCGGTGATGGTCAGTTCGCGTACATAGCCCATCAATTCCGAGGACTGCTCGCGGGCATCCCTGCACGGAATGCCGGGCTCGATTCGGAACAGTGGATGGGTGCCGTTTTCGCCTTGGTAAAAAGCGGTCTTGCCGACGGTGAACTGGGTGTCTTCTGTTGTCATTGTTCGATCCCCTGAAGATTCTCTAATGCCTGGGCCGGCCCTTTCGCGGGCACGCCCGCTCCCACAGGTACTGTGCAAGTCTTGAAGATTGTGGTGAACCTGTGGGAGCGGGCGTGCCCGCGAAGGGGTCGGCCCTCACAACACATTAATCAGCCTTAGTGCGAAGTCCGCGGCTCCGCTGGCATCTGCACCTGAACCAATGCCGACTCAAGCAAAGCCCGCAGCGCCTCAAGTTCATGCATCGAGGTCATCATCAGGATCGAAGCCGGTGATCTGGGCTGAAGCAGCAACGCCTGATGCACCACGGTGGCTGCGCATAGCGCGTAGTCCGTGGCCTGGATCAGGGTGTCTTCAAGGGAATGGGCGTTATAGGGTGGATCGGGGACTATCTTCAGCATTGGATTTTTTCTCGGTAAGGACCACCACCATCTGCTGTCAAACAAGAGGGTGGCAGCTGTGCATGGGTTGACAGACCGGCAGAAAAAACCAAAAACCCGGCGCACACGAAGTGCCCCATACACAGCCGCCATAAAGACGAAGGCCATGAGAATTTTCTGGACGGCCTGTCAAAGCCGGTCACTGATTTGGCAGCGACCATCCGAGACTAGGGCCCGATCCAGAGCACCGCAATGGCTTGAAGGGGGTTGGGAGTATGTTTGGGAAATGGACTACATGGAATAGGTGAAAACCTAAAATGGTCTGCCGAAGCTGGCCGGAATGCGGTGAGGCTGGAAGGTGTTCGCCTCAGCCTTTGCAGCGCCTGTGAGATCGAGCGCCGCCCGCGCGGCGCATCGCGACGCAAGGCCGCTCCTACATTTGTTTCGGGCCAGTCTCTCCTGTGCCTATGGCGCGCGTAGCCTGGGTGCATGGCTGGAGATAGATAAAGAGCGACTGCGCTCCCTTCAATACCGCATGGAACAAACAAGGCGGACAGCGGTGGTCTCACAGGATGGACTGGCCCGAAACAAATGTAGGAGCGGCCTTGCGTCGCGATGCGCCGCGCGGGCGGCGCCCAATCTCACAGGCGCAGAAAACATCAAGGCAAGCAACTTTATGCCCTAAGTCCTTCACGTACGCCTTCGCCAGAGCCACCAAAGGCTCCAGACTTTAGCCCCTTCAGATGCAACGACAAGGGTCAACCAAAACCACGTGCTGGTATCAGGCAATAGCAAAATCAAGGAAAACGAGGGAATTATAAAGAAAATGCGAAAAGGGAATTGAACACCAGCCAAGTAGACTCCGGAGATTTTCCCCAAACATAGCAATATACTACTGGCGATAAGGGATATCTGGACGGCCAGCCCCATCCAAATAATGAACTCAAGCCCTCCCCCCCACTGCTCCATGTTTGCAAGGGCAGAATTGAAGTCACTCACAAAGGGCGTCACACCTCTATTCAAGCTACTGAATACCACGAAAGAAATGTAAAAAGCATCCATACCCGCCCAAAGCAAACCGACCAACCGCGTTGACTTTGTCAAATCCATGCTCCAAGTCATTTTTGTTTTAGCTCATACTCTTCGTTGGCGATGACTGGCCGCCAATGCCATGAAGCTCCCGATACATCCCAGGCATCATCAGCCTCCACATAAATTTGCGTGACTATCCGCTCCATACCATATCTATGGATTGCTGAAGACGATGCAACGTTGCGATCCTCAGCGCCAAGCGGCACCCACTCCTGAGTTACCGTTCGCGTCGTATTCGCAAAATCTTTCCCTGACGACAAAAAGGCTCGACCTTCATCGCCTCTCGACACCAGGTAATTCGCAACAAAGGCAGCACTCGAGGCAAATTTATTAACACGCATAGACGTTATCTTCCATTTGCCCGGACCACTCACATCAGAGACAGTGTTAATCAAAAAATCGCCATCATTTTGCCTACTGCAAAGCCTCGCATACCAATTCTCTTCGGTATTTATGGGCTTGAATGCTTCGTCTCTAATCAGCATCCACTCGCCTGACGCAACCGGCCTGAGTGCCCTATCAACTTGATCGCTCATAAGGCTAACCGAGCTTTAATACAGACCACATTCCTTCAAGAGCTCGGTCACACCAAATATTTCTCGAACATAACCTCTACTTTTCAAATTATCTCTAACTATCGAGACCGCAAAGAATGGGTTTTCGACCTTGCACAGATCCTTCTTCCTGACATCCGTCCAGCGAGTGAGCTTTTCCATTGCCAATCCTTTATTCCAAAAACTGACAATTACATGGTTTAACTCAAGAAAGCTGCATGGCAACGTCCGAAAACGTTGTGGGAAATTTCTCTGTTTTGCCTGGGTAATAAGATCCAGCAGATGCCCGACCGCTAGGTCTCATTGCACTTTCTACACCCATATCACCCAAACCTATTAACCTCCCCCCACCCCACCCGATTCCCTACACTCGCAGCATCCCGCCTCAGGACCGCCACCATGAGCCCCCGTAACCTCGCCTTCGGGCTCTACGAAGTACTCGACGCCGAAGCCCTCACCCAGCGCCCGCGCTTCGCCGAGCACAGCCGTGAAACCTTCGACGCGGCACTGGCTACCGCCCGCACCATCGCCGAAAAGTACTTCGCCCCGCACAACCGCAAGGCCGACGAAAACGAGCCGCGCTACGTGGATGGCCGCGCGGAGCTGATCCCCGAAGTGAAGCCCGCCGTCGATGCCTTCCTCGAAGCCGGCTTCCTCAACGCCAACCGGGACTTCGAGGTCGGCGGCATGCAGCTGCCCAGCCTGGTCTCGCAGGCCTGCTTCGCCCACTTCCAGGCCGCCAACGCCGGCACCACGGCCTACCCGTTCCTGACCATGGGCGCGGCCAACCTGATCGAGAGTTTCGGCACAGAGGAACAGAAGCGTCTGTTCCTGCAGCCAATGATCGAGGGCCGCTACTTCGGCACCATGGCGCTGACCGAGCCCCACGCAGGCTCTTCACTGGCCGACATCCGCACCCGGGCCGAACCTGCGGGCGACGGCAGCTATCGGCTCAAGGGCAACAAGATCTTCATCTCCGGTGGCGACCACGAACTGTCGGAAAACATCGTGCACATGGTGCTGGCCAAGCTGCCGGATGCACCGCCCGGAGTGAAGGGCATCTCGCTGTTCATCGTGCCGAAGTACCTGGCAAACCCGGACGGCAGCCGTGGCCCGCGCAACGACGTGCTGCTGGCCGGGCTGTTCCACAAGATGGGCTGGCGCGGCACCACCTCCACCGCGCTGAACTTCGGCGACAACGGCCAGTGCGTCGGCTACCTGGTCGGCCAGCCGCATCAGGGCCTGGCCTGCATGTTCCAGATGATGAACGAGGCGCGCATCGGCGTTGGCATGGGCGCGGTGATGCTTGGATACGCCGGTTACCTGTATTCGCTGGAATACGCCCGCCAACGGCCACAAGGCCGGCTGCCGGACAGCAAGGACCCGCTCAGCCCGGCAGTGCCGATCATCGCGCACACCGATGTGAAACGTATGCTGCTGGCGCAGAAGGCTTACGTGGAAGGCGCCTTCGATCTGGGCCTGTACGCCGCGCGCCTGTTCGACGACACCCAGACTGCCGATGACGAAACGTCCCGCAACCAAGCGCAGGCGCTGCTCGACCTGCTTACCCCGATCGTCAAGTCCTGGCCCTCGACGTTCTGCCTCAAGGCCAACGAACTGGCAATCCAGATTCTCGGTGGCCACGGCTATACCCGCGAATACCCGGTGGAGCAGTACTACCGCGACAATCGCCTGAACCCGATTCACGAGGGTACCGAAGGCATCCAGTCGCTCGACCTGCTCGGCCGCAAACTGGCACAAAACAACGGGGCCGGGCTCAAGCAGCTGATTCGCCTGATCGCGGGCACCGGCGAACGTGCCAGCCACCACCCCAACCTCGACCCCTTGCGCCAGCCGCTGGAGCAACTGGTCAACCGCCTGCAAGGCGTCACCCTGGCCTTGCTCGGCGACCTGGCCCAGGGCACGGTCGCTGGCGCCTTGGCCAACTCGGCCCTGTACCTCAAGGCCTTCGGCCACTGCGTGATCGGCTGGCGCTGGCTGGAGCAGGCGGTTCACGCCGAGCTTGGCTTGCTCAAGGGCAACCCCGCCGACCGCGACTTCTACCTCGGCAAGCTGCAGGCCGCGCGTTATTTCCTGACCTGGGAAGTACCGGGCTGCCATAATGAGCTGGCATTGCTCGAGGCGCGCGACAACACTTGCCTCACCATGCAGGACGAGTGGTTCTAAGGGGGAGCCACCGTGTACACGGAGGCTTTTGCATGTTCGATTCCAGCGCCCTGCTGCGCCAGCGCTTTGCCGCGCTGCGCAGTACGGCCGAGTTGTTTTCCCTGCGCCATGTGAAACAGTCGCACCAGGCGCTGTCGGTTCGTCGCAACGTTGCCGAACCACCGTTCTTCAGCCAGGACGAAGGCGCCATGCTCACCGTGCGGGTCAATGGCGTGGAGGCTTACGCGGCCACCGCCGACCTGTCCCAGGCTGGTCTGCAACGCGCACTGGAACAAGCCGAGGCACTGGCCCGGCAGATCGCCCCGCACAGCCTGCTCGACCTGCGCGACCAGCCAGTGACCAATGCCCGTCACGACCACATTTCGCCCAATTTCGAGCAACCCGTGCCCTCCCTCGCCGACTGCCTTGGCCTGCTGGCTGCCGAATCGGCCAGCGTGCCCAAGGACAGCCGCCTGGTGGACTGGCAGGCCAACCTGGGCCTGACCTTGGTCGAGCAAACCTACCTCAACTCGGCGGGTGCCGAACTGCGCCATGCCCAGCGTTTCCTGTTCCCGGGGCTGGGCGTAACCGCCAGCGATGGCCAGGACAGCCAGAGCCGTAGCCTGGGCCGCGACAACTTCGGCCAGCAGGGCGGTTTCGAGATCATCGAGCGCTGTGGGCTGGTCGGCGCCGCCCGGCAGGTCGCCGATGAGGCGCTGCAACTGCTGCTGGCCCCCAACACCCCCAGCGGCCCGCGCGACCTGCTGCTGATGCCCGACCAGATGATGCTGCAGATCCACGAGTCCATCGGCCACCCGCTGGAAATGGACCGCATCCTCGGCGACGAGCGCAACTACGCGGGCACCAGCTTCGTCAAAGCCAGCGACTTCGGCCACCTGCAGTACGGCTCCAGCCTGTTGAACGTGACTTTCGACCCGACCATCGGCGAGGAGCTGGCCAGCTACAGCTTTGATGATGACGGCACCCCGGCCAGCAAGCAGTTCCTGATCCGCGACGGCCTGCTGCTGCGCCCACTGGGCGGCGCGCTGTCGCAGTTCCGTTCCGGCCTGGACGGCGTGGCCAACAGCCGCGCCTGTGGCTGGAACCGTGCGCCGATCGACCGCATGGCCAACCTCAACATCGAACCGGGCGACCAGCGCCTGGAGCAGCTGGTGCAGGGCATCGAGCACGGCATCCTGATGCGTACCAACCGCTCGTGGTCCATCGATGATGCGCGCAACAAGTTCCAGTTCGGCTGTGAATTTGGCCAGTTGATTGAAAACGGCGAGCTCAAGGGCATCGTCAAGAACCCCAACTACCGCGGCATCTCCGCACAGTTCTGGCGCAACCTGTCGGCCGTCGGCGACCGCAGCACCTTCCAGGTACTGGGCACGCCCAACTGTGGCAAAGGCGAACCTAACCAGGTGGTGCGGGTCGGCCATGCCTCGCCGGCCTGCGTATTCCGCCAGATCGACGTATTCGGAGGGGACGCCTGATGAAACACACTTTCGAAACACTGGTCAGGGATGTGCGCGCCGCCCTGCAAGCAGGCGAGCAGTTCACCCTCGGCTACAGCGCCGAACAGTCGCAATTCGTGCGCTTCAACCACGCCAAGGTGCGCCAGGCCGGTGAAGTGAGCCAGGCCAGCGCGCAACTGCGGCTGGTCCGTGACGGGCGCCAGGCGGAACAACAGGTGACCTTGAGCGGTGACGTGCAACTGGACCGCCAGCGCCTGGCCGATGCCCTGGCACAACTGCGCCAGACCTTGCCGCTGTTGGCCATCGACCCTTACCTGCGCCTGGACGAAAGCGCCTGGCACAGCCACAGCCTGCAGGAACAACCCCTGCCCGAGCTGGACGAAGTGCTGGCCTTGCTCGACGGCGAGGCCGGTGACCTGGACCTGGTTGGCATCTACGCTGCCGGCCCGATCTGCCGGGGCTTTGCCAGTTCGTTCGGCGCCTTTGGCTGGCACCAGGCCAACAGCTTCAACTTCGATTGGAGCCTGTTCCACGAAAACGGCCAGGCGGTGAAGGCCAATTATGCCGGCCAGCTGTGGAACGCCGACGACTTCACCGAGCGCCTGCGCCAGGCACGTGAACAGCTCGGCTTCCTCGGCCGCCCGGCAGTTACCCTCAAACCCGGTAGCTACCGTGCCTATCTGGCGCCTGCGGCCATGGACGAAATCGCCGGCATGCTGTGCTGGGGCGGTTTTTCCGCACAGGCCCTCGCCACCGGCAACAGCGCCTTGCAACGCCTGTACAACGCCGATGCACGGTTAAGCCCACTGGTGAGCGTTACCGAGCAGGTCAGCGGCTCGCTGAGCCCGGCGTTTTCCGATGAAGGCGCACCACGCCTGGATGTGCCGTTGATCCAGCAAGGCGAGGCGCAGCAACGCTTGATCAGTGCGCGCAGTGCTGCCGAGTTCGAGCTACAGGCCAATGGTGCCGATAGCTACGAGTCGCCCTGCGCGCTCAGCCTCGCACCGGGCAACCTGGCCAACGAGCAGGTCCTTGAGCGGCTGGGCACCGGGCTGTACATCAGCAACCTGTGGTACCTGAACTACTCTGACCTGCCGGCAGCACGCATGACCGGGCTTACCCGCTTCGCCACCTTCTGGGTGGAAAACGGGCAGATCCAGGGGCCGGTGAGCACCATGCGCTTCGACGACAGCCTGTACAGCCTGCTGGGTAGCCAGCTGGAGGACCTGACCCGGGAGCGCGAGATGATCTTGTCGACCAGCACCTATGGGCAGCGCAGTACCGGGTCGAGTCATTTGCCCGGAGCACTGGTCAAAGGCCTGACCCTGACATTGTGACTGGACTTGCCGGCCCTTTCGCGGCTAAAGCCGCTCCCACAGGATCTCCACTGCCCTCAAATGTGGTGATATTCCTGTGGGAGCGGGTTCACCCGCGAAGAGGCCGGCACTGACAAACGAGGAAGTCATGCCCGAACGCCCCCCGCTGGACCCCGTCACCGCCCGCTGGATCCCCTGGGTGGTGGCCATCGCTTTCTTCATGCAGTCCCTGGACGGCACCATCCTCAACACCGCGCTGCCGGCCATGGCCCGCTCGCTGGCCGAAGACCCGCTGCGCATGCAGGGTGTGATCATCGCCTACATGCTCACCGTGGCCTTGCTGATCCCCGCCTCGGGCTGGATCGCCGACCGCTTCGGCACCAAGCGCATCTTCTTCAGCGCCATCCTGCTGTTCAGCTTCGGTTCGCTGCTGTGCGCAGCAGCCAACAGCCTCGGTTTCCTGATCTTCGCCCGCGTCGTGCAGGGCCTGGGCGGTGCGCTGATGCTGCCGGTCGGGCGGCTGGTGGTACTGCGCGCCTACCCGCGCAGCGAACTGGTGCGGATCATGAGCTTCATCACCATCCCCGGCCTGCTCGGGCCATTGCTAGGCCCAACCGTCGGCGGCTGGCTGGTGGAAATCCTCAGCTGGCACTGGATCTTCCTGCTCAACCTGCCGGTCGGCCTGATCGGCTGCATTGCCGTATGGAAGTTCATCCCGGACCTGCGCGGCGCCGAGCGTACCTCGTTCGACGGCCCTGGTTTCCTGCTGTTCGGCGCGGCGATGGTGCTGATCACCATTGCCATGGAAGGCCTGGGCGAGTTGCACCTGCCGCACCTGCGGGTAATGTTGCTGCTGTTCGCCGGCATGGCCTGCCTGGCCGCCTACTGGCTGCGTGCCGGGCGCGACCCGGAGCCGCTGTTCTCGCCCAGCCTGTTCCGCGTGCGCACCTTCGCCATCGGCATCCTCGGCAACCTGTTCGCTCGCCTGGGTAGCGGCGCCCTGCCGTTCCTGGTGCCGTTGCTGCTGCAGGTGGCGCTGGGCTACTCACCCGCCCAGGCCGGCATGAGCATGATCCCGCTGGCGGCAGCGGCCATGCTGGCCAAGTCCGTCGCAAGGCCGCTGATCGAACGGTTCGGTTATCGCATCATTCTCACCGGTAACACCTTGCTGCTGGGTGCCCTGCTGGCAAGCCTCGGGCTGGTGGACGAGCAGACCCCCTACTGGCTGCTGTTGGTGCAACTTGGCCTTCTGGGGGCTGTGAACTCCATGCAGTTCACCGCGATGAACACGGTTACGCTCATCGACCTCGACGATGCCAGCGCCAGCAGCGGCAACAGCCTGCTGTCGGTGGTCGCGCAGTTGGCGCTGAGCCTGGGTGTGGCCTGTGCCGGCGCCTTGCTTGGAGGTTTTACCGCAGCCGGCAGCGCCGAGGGCGTTGAGAGCACCTTGGGCGCCTTCCAGCTGACGTTTGTCACCATCGGCATAATGGCCATGCTGGCGGCGGCAATCTTCCTGCAACTGGCGCCGACGGACGGAAGGCGTGCCCGTCGTCCGGAACAACACATGGAACCTTAGGGCGAATGGCCACGAGGCTGGTAGACTGTGCGGCATTTTTCGCTTTCGCAACGCAGGCCCGCCTCGTGACCACCGAATCCACCGCCTTTGCCAAACTGCCGTTGTCCGCCGCCATGCTGGCGAACCTGGACGCCCTCGGCTATGCCTCGATGACGCCGATCCAGGCCCAGAGCCTGCCGGTCATCCTCAAAGGCCTGGACCTGATTGCCCAAGCCAAGACCGGCAGCGGCAAGACCGCCGCCTTCGGCATCGGCCTGCTGAACCCGATCAACCCGCGCTACTTCGGCTGCCAGGCCCTGGTGCTGTGCCCTACCCGCGAGCTTGCCGACCAGGTGGCCAAGGAGCTGCGCCGCCTGGCCCGCGCCGAGGACAACATCAAGATCCTCACCCTGTGCGGTGGCGTTTCGCTGGGCCCGCAGATCGCTTCGCTGGAGCACGGCGCGCACATCATCGTCGGCACCCCGGGGCGCATCCAGCAGCACCTGGACAAAGGCACCCTGGTGCTCGACGGCCTGAACACGCTGGTGCTGGATGAAGCCGACCGCATGCTCGACATGGGCTTCTTCGACGCAATCGCCAGCATCATCGGCAAGACCCCGTCGCGCCGCCAGACCCTGCTGTTCTCCGCCACCTACCCGTCCGGCATCAAGCAACTGGCCGCCGACTTCATGCGTAACCCGCAACAGGTCAAGGTCGAGAGCCTGCACACCGACAGCCAGATCGAACAGAGCTTCATCGAGATCGACCCGCAGCACCGCCTGGAAGCCGTCACCCGCGTGCTAGGCCACTACCGCCCGCAGTCCTGCGTGGCGTTCTGCTTCACCAAGCAGCAGTGCGAGGACGTGGTTGCCCACCTGACTGCCAAGGGTATCGTTGCCCAGGCCCTGCACGGTGACCTGGAGCAGCGCGACCGCGACCAGGTACTGGCCATGTTCGCCAACCGCAGCAGCTCGGTGCTGGTGGCCACCGACGTGGCCGCGCGCGGCCTGGATATCGATGGCCTGGACATGGTCATCAACGTGGAACTGGCGCGTGATGCCGAAATCCACGTGCACCGCGTGGGCCGTACTGGCCGTGCCGGCGAGAAAGGTGTGGCGGGAAAGGAACAAGGGCGGCGAACCACTGCTGCCGGTGATGACCACGCTGTGCATTGCCGCTGGCCGCAAGGACAAACTGCGCCCTGGTGACATCCTGGGGGCACTGACCGGTGATGCCGGCATCCCGGGCAAGCAGGTGGGCAAAATCGCCATCTTCGACTTCCAGGCATTTGTTGCCGTGGAGCGCGCACTGGCCAAGCAGGCCATGCAGCGGCTGAACAGCGGCAAGATCAAGGGCCGCGCCCTGAAAGTCCGCATCATCTGATCTATTTGGGGCCGCTTTGCGGCCCTTTCGCGACACAAGGCCGCTCCCACAGGGTATTGCGCAAATTTCAGACTTTGTGCAATCCCTGTAGGAGCGGCCTTGTGTCGCGAAAGGGCTGCAAAGCAGCCCCGGCAATTCTGAAGAGGTAACATCGTGCACTCCACCGACGTGATCATCCTCGGCGCCGGCGCCGCCGGCCTGATGTGCGCCCAGCTCAGCGCCCGCCGTGGCCGCCGCGTTCTGCTGCTCGACCACGCCAACAAGCCGGGCAAGAAGATCCTCATGTCCGGCGGCGGGCGTTGCAACTTCACCAACATGTATACCGAGCCCGCCAACTTCCTCTCGCACAACGCGCACTTCTGCAAGTCGGCCCTGGCCCGCTACACCCAGTGGGACTTCATCGAGCTGGTGTGCAAGCACGGCGTGGCCTACCACGAGAAAAAGCTCGGCCAGCTGTTCTGCGACAACAAGGCCAGCGACATCCTCGACATGCTGCTGGCCGAATGCGACGAGGCCGGCGCCGAGATCCGCATGCACACCAGCATCGAACAGATCGAAAAGACAGAAAACGGCTACCTGTTGCAGACCAGCGGCGGCCAATTCGCCTGCCAGTCGCTGGTGATCGCTACCGGCGGCCTGTCGATCCCGACCCTGGGCGCGACCGGTTTCGGCTACCAGGTGGCGCGCCAGTTTGGCCATACCCTGCTGCCGACCCGCGCCGGGCTGGTGCCGTTCACCATCACAGAGCCCCAACTCAAGGCACTGTGCACCGAGTTGTCCGGCACCTCGCTGGACTGCACTGCCAGCTGCAACGGCACCAGCTTCCGCGAGAACCTGCTGTTCACCCACCGCGGCCTGAGCGGCCCGGCGATCTTGCAGATTTCCTCGTTCTGGGAAGCCGGTGACACGGTCGAAATCAACCTGCTGCCCGACCGCGATGCGCTCACCTGGCTGCAACAGATGCAGGCCGAACGTGCCAACGCCGAACTGAAGACCGTGCTGGGCGAGGTATTCACCCGCAAGCTGGCCAACCTGCTGGCCGAGCAATGGTTCGAGTCCAGGCCGATGAAGCAGTACACCCCGGCGGAGCTGGCGCAAATCGCCGAAAAACTGGCGAACTGGCAAGTGGTGCCGGCCGGCACCGAAGGCTACCGCACCGCCGAAGTGACCCTGGGCGGCGTGGACACCCGCGAAGTGTCGTCCAAGACCATGGAATCGCTGAAAAGCCCCGGGCTGTACTTCATCGGGGAAGTGCTGGATGTCACCGGCCACCTGGGCGGTTTCAACTTCCAGTGGGCCTGGGCATCGGCCAACGCCGCGGCGCAGTTCGTGTAGAGTAGAATCCATTCAGCAGCACGGAACGCTTCTTGCTGGCCCGTGCTGCAATGCATTCTTCGCTCACTGCCTAGCAGGCCATCATGTCATCGAGCTCGTTCCGTCAGTCACTGCGTCGCCTGTGGGGCCAAGACAAGTTCAGCTACAGCATCCGGGTCACCATCGCCCTCACCGGCAGCCTGGCCCTGTGCTGGTACCAGAACGAGATGGCCCTGCTGATTCCGCTGTTCCTTGGCATCATCGCCAGCGCCCTGGCCGAAACCGACGACAGCTGGCAGGGCCGCCTCAGCGCCCTGGCCGTTACCTTGGTGTGTTTCGCCATCGCTGCGCTGGCGGTCGAGTTACTGTTCCCCTACCCCTGGATCTTCGCCGTCGCCCTGGCTTTGGCGGCGTTCGGCCTGACCATGCTGGGCGCCTTGGGCGAACGCTATGGTGCGATTGCCTCGGCGACACTGATCACGGCGGTGTACACCATGATCGGTGTGGACCAGCGCGGTGGCCAAGTGACGGACTTCTGGCACGAGCCGCTGCTGCTGGTGGCCGGTGCAGCCTGGTACGGGCTGCTATCGGTGCTGTGGCAGGCGCTGTTCTCCAACCAGCCGGTGCAGCAGAGCCTGGCCAAGCTGTTCTTCGAACTGGGCAGCTACCTCAAGCTCAAGGCCAGCCTGTTCGAGCCCATCCGCACCCTCGACGTCGAGGCCCGGCGCCTGGAGCTGGCCCAGCAGAACGGCAAGGTAGTGGCGGCGCTCAACGCAGCCAAGGAAATCATCCTGCACCGGGTGGGCAACAGCCAGCCGAACTCAAAGGTTAGCCGCTACCTCAAGCTGTACTTCCTGGCCCAGGATATCCATGAGCGAGTCAGTGCCTCGCACTACCCCTACAACGGCCTGACCGAGGCGTTTTTCCACAGCGACGTGATGTTCCGCTGCCAGCGCCTGCTGCGTAAACAAGGCTCGTCCTGCCAGGAGCTGGCCCGCTCGATCCGCCTGCGCCAACCGTTCGTGCTGGCCAGCGGTTATCCAGAAGCCCTCGAAGACCTCAACGCTTCGCTTGAGCACCTGCGCATGCAGAGCAACCCGGCCTGGCGCAGCCTGTTGCGTTCGCTGCGGGCACTGGCCGCCAACCTGGCAACGCTGGACCGCCTGCTAAGTGCCGCCAGCAACCCGGACAGCCTGGCCGATGCCAGCGACAGCAGCCTGCTCGACCGCTCGCCACGCTCGCTGAAGGACGTGTGGAAGCGCCTGCGCACCCAGCTCACGCCAACCTCGCTGTTGTTCCGCCATGCCCTGCGCCTGCCGCTGGCGCTGTCGATCGGCTACGGCATGGTGCACCTGATTCACCCGACCCAGGGCTACTGGATCATCCTCACCACGCTGTTCGTGTGCCAGCCCAACTACGGTGCAACCCGGCGCAAGCTGGTGCAGCGAATCTTCGGCACCGCCGTCGGCCTGACAGTGGGCTGGGCGTTGTTCGACCTGTTCCCCAACCCGGTCATCCAGTCGCTGTTTGCCGTGGTCGCCGGGGTGGTGTTCTTCGTCAACCGCACCACCCGCTACACCCTGGCCACGGCCGCGATCACCCTGATGGTGCTGTTCTGCTTCAACCAGATCGGCGATGGCTACGGGCTGTTCCTGCCGCGCCTGTTCGATACCCTGGTGGGCAGCCTGATCGCCATCCTGGCGGTGTTCCTGTTCCTGCCGGACTGGCAAGGGCGGCGGTTGAACAAGGCGCTGGCCAATACCCTGGCCTGCGCCAGCGTGTACCTGCGCCAGATCATGCAGCAGTATGCCCATGGCAAACGCGATGACCTGGCCTACCGCCTGGCCCGGCGCAATGCCCATAACGCCGACGCGGCGCTGTCCACTACCCTGGCCAACATGCTGATGGAGCCTGGGCACTTCCGTAAGGAGGCCGACGTCGGCTTCCGCTTCCTGGTGCTGTCGCACACCTTGCTCAGCTACCTTTCCGGGTTGGGCGCACACCGCGACACGGCCTTGCCGGCAGAGGTGCAGGAGCAGTTGATCGAGGGCGCCGGGCAAAGCCTGGCCAGCAGCCTGGACGAGATTGCCAACGGCTTGGCCGCACGGCTACCGGTGGCGATTCACAGCGATGCCGAAGAGGCGCTGGCCAATGCCCTGGAACAGATGCCGGAAGAGCTGGATGAGCATCAGCGGCTGGTGCAGACACAGTTGGCGTTGATTTGCCGGCAGTTGGGGCCGTTGCGGACCTTGGCGGCACACCTGATCAAGGAGGGTGCGCCGGCCTGATTTTTGGGTTGCCTGGGCTGGCCTCTTCGCGGGCAAGCCCGCTCCCACAGGACCACCACAGGATTCAAGACTTGCACATTACCTGTGGGAGCGGGCTTGCCCGCGAAGAGGCCGGCACAGGTGATAAAGATCAGAAGCCATGCTGGCGCATCAGCCGGGCATAGCTGCCATCGGCCTTCATCGCCGCAATCGCCTGCTCGAAGCGCTCGACGATGCGCTTATGCTCCGGGTGCTTCAGGCTGACCAGGATATGCAGGGTGTTCTCCCCCAGCGGCGGCTCCACCAGCATCACCCCATCGCGCACCTCCTGCGGCTCACGCTGCAGGTTGTAGCGGGCCACATACTCGTCTTCCACCGCCAGGTTCACCCGCCCTGCCGCCAGCATGCGTACCGCCGACGAAAAGTTGCGCACCGGCACCTTGTGCAGGCGGGTATCGCCGTCAAACTCCGGTGAATAGGCGTAATCACGCACCACGGCGATGCTGTAGGGGTACAGGTCCGACTGGCCTTTGTAATGGAACGCTTCGCCCTTGCGTTGCAGCAGGCGAATGCGGTTAGTCAGGTAGGCGTTGGAAAACTGCCCGATGTTGGCGCGTGTGTCGTTGTACCAGGCATTGATCAGTACGTCGTAGCGCCCCTCACTTACCCCCAGCAACGCCCGCGCCCAGGGCGCCTCTTCATAGCCGCTGGTGTAGCCGGCACGGGCCAGCGCCGTGGTGACGATGCTGGTCGCCAGGCCGCCGCCCGGCATGTTGGCATCTGTGAACGGTGGCCAGCTGTCAGCCACCAGGCGTAGTTTGTCGTGACCCGGGGCGGCCGTTGCCACCAGCATTGCCAGTAATCCCAGAACACAAAGCAGTGGCCGCATGCTCAAGTCCTTTCGCAATGGGGGGCACACACTGCCGAAGAGATTACACAAAGCCGTTGCCGAGGGCAGCGGCCAATAGTGTCATTTAGCCTCTATTTTGGCCGAAGGGCATACACCATGCGATGATCGAAGGCCCACTCAAGGAGTTCGCGCCAATGTCCGTCGACTGGATCTGCAAGCACCACACCGACCTCGGCAAGGACCAGCTCTACGCCATTCTGCAATTGCGCACGCAAGTGCTGGTGGTCGAGCAGCGCTACGCCTATCAGGACGTCGATGGCCAGGATCTCACTGACGATACCCTGCACCTCATGGCCTGGCAGGATGACCAGCTGGTGGCCTACCTGCGCCTGCTCGATCCGCAGTCCCAGGGCGGGGATGTAGTGATCGGGCGGGTGGTGACCTCACCCGAAGCACGCGAGCTGGCGTTTGAAGAACACTTGCTGCTCAAGGGGCTTGAGGCGGCGGAGCATTGCTGGCCGGGGGTGCCGGTTTACCTGTCGGCGCAGGCGCACTTGCAGGGGTTTTATGCCCGCCATGGGTTTGCGGTGGTGGGCGAAGAGTCGCTGGAGGACGGCATTGCGCACATCGGGATGCGTAAAGGCTGACATTGCCGGGGGTGCTTTGCACCCCTATCGCGACACAAGGCCGCTCCTACAAGAGATCGCGTTTTGTAGGAGCGGCCTTGTGTCGCGATGGGCTGCACAGCAGCCCCAAATTCTTCAGGGGTAACCCAGCACTTCGCGGATCTGGCGCAGGTGGCGGATGATCCACTGCTTGTCGATCGCCCCCCAGTCATGAATGCGGTAATGCCCGGCGTGGTTGCGGGCACCTTCCTGCTGTTCGAACTCGCAGACGATGTCCAGGTCGGCCAGGGCGGCGATGGTGTCCTGGGCCGTGCGCCGCGGCATGCCGGTGGCCTCCATCAGGGCGGGCACGCTGGTCGCGGTCTGGCTGTCGATCAGCCAGGCCACGTACAGGCGACGGTAGAAGCTGCTCTTGGTCTTGCTCACTTCCATGCTGCGTAGTCCTTAACAGTTGCCCGGCAGCTCCCGATAGGTCAGGTAGACGCGCAGGTCGAATTCCAGTTGGTGGTAGTCCGGCTCAATGTGCTGGCAGAGCTGGTAAAACGCCTTGTTGTGATCGCGCTCGCGCAGGTGCGCCAGTTCGTGCACCACGATCATGCGCAAGAACTGCGGCGCAGCTTCCTTGAACAGCGAGGCAATGCGGATTTCCTTCTTCGCCTTGAGTTTACCGCCCTGTACCCGCGACACCGCCGTGTTCAGGCCCAGGGCCCGATGGGTCAGGTCGAGGCGGTTGTCGAACAGCACCTTGTCCAGGTTCGGCGCACTGCGCAGGTACTGCTGGCGCAGATCCTGGGCATAGCCGTACAGCGCCTTGTCGCTTTGCACGTCATGGCGGTCGGGGTAGCGGCGCTGCAGGTATTCGCCCAGGCGGTCGCTGTCGATCATCTGCCGCACCTGCTCTTGCAGGTGCGGGGGGTAGGCTTGCAAATAACGTAGTACGGTCATGGCGCTGCATTCGGCGTAACGAATGCCGATTCTAGCCAATCAAGGCCCGGGCCAGGAGAAAATCGCCGGGAAGCCGCTGGCATCCGCCGCAGTCATCGGGTACGCCACCAGGAACCCCTGCACGTATTCGCAACCATTGGCCTTCAACCAAGCCGCCTGGGCCGGGGTTTCCACACCCTCGGCGATCACCGTGATGCCGTAGTCGGCGCACAGGCCGATGACGCTGCGGACCAGTGCAGCATCCACCGCCGAATCGGGCAAGCGCGCCACCAGGTGGCGGTCGAGCTTCAAGGTGTCGATCGGCAAGTCACGCAGCATGCGCAACGAGCAGTCGCCTGCGCCAAAATCGTCCAGGGCCACCCTTACCCCCAGCTCGCGCAAGCGGTGTATCTGTTTGACGGCCGCATCAATGTTGTACATCAGCGAGGTTTCCGCGACTTCCACCTCCAGCTGCGCCGGGTCCAGCTGGTAAAGCTGGATCACCCGATGCAGCTCTTCGACCAGGCCGGGCATGACAAACTGCGCGCGGCTCAGGCTGATGCCGAGTACAAGGTCGGCGGGAAAGCGGTCGTACCAGGCCTGGCGCTGGGCGGCCCCCTGGCGGTAGATCCAGCTGGCCAGGCGGTTGATCAGACGGGCTTCTTCCAGCAACGGAATGAACAGCCCCGGCGGCACGTCGCCGACGCTGGGGTGCTGCCAGCGCAACAAGGCCTCGAAGCCACGCAGTCGGCCATCAATGAAGGACACCTGCGGCTGGTACACCAAGGTGAAGTCCTGCTGCTCGATGGCAGCGCGCACACTGTCTTCCAGCATCAGCCGCGAACGCGCCCGGCCGTTGAGCTCCTGGTCGTAGAAACGGTACTGCTGGCGCCCGGCCTGCTTGGCCGCATACATCGCCGCATCGGCTGCGCGCAGCAGGCCCTCTACATTCGCCCCGCAGTCCGGGTAGGTGGCGATGCCGATGCTGACCCCAAGGCATACATCAAGGCCTTCGATCTGGTGGCTGATCGAAATACGCTCAAGCAGTTGCTCGGCATAGCGCCCGGCCTGTTCGGGATACGGCAGGCTGTCGAAAAGCGCCGTGAATTCATCACCCCCCATACGTGCCAGCAAGGCCTCGCTGCCCAGGCAGTCCTTGAGTTGCTCGCCCACCCAGCGCAGCACACGGTCACCGGTGTCGTGGCCCAACGAGTCGTTGATGCGCTTGAAGCCATCCAGGTCCATGTACATCAGTGCCTGCGCCTTTTCCGAGCGCTCGTTGCGCAGCAGCGCACCTTCGGCAGCCTGGTAGAAACCACGGCGGTTGAGCAGGCCGGTGAGCGGGTCGGTCACGGCCTGGTATTCCAGCTGCTGGTGCAGGTTGCGCACCACAGACATGTCGAGCACGGTGACCACCATGGCCTGCTGGTCAGCCGGCAGCGGTGCGCAGGACAACGCCACCGGCACCAGTTCGCCACCGAGGGTACGCAGCTGGGCATCATGCACGCGGAAGATGCGCCGCCCCAGGTAGGCCTGGTAGAAATCCGACTCACCCCACAGGCTGGCACTGGCCAGTTGCACCAGGTCGAGCAGGTGCACGCCCTGCAGTTGCTGCACCGGGGCAGACAGCAAGCGTGAAATGGCCGGGTTGGCAAAACTGATGATGCCCTGGGCATCCACCACCAGGATGCCTTCGGCAGCATTCTCCAGGATCGACGCATTGAACGCCCTTGCCACTTCCAGCTCGCGCGTCAGGCGTTGCAGCATGCGCCGGTTGCGCTGCTGGTCGAGCAAGGCCTGGACCTTGGGCTTGAGAATTTGCGGGTCGAACGGTTTGAACATGTAGTCTACAGCGCCGCTGGCGTACCCTTTGAGCACGGCGGCTTCGGACTGTTCGTTGGCGGTGAGGAATATGATCGGTGTCAGCCGGGTGCGCTGGCTGCCACGCATCAGCCGGGCGACTTCGAAACCATCCATCTCCGGCATCTGTACATCCAGCAAGACCAGGTCGACATCATGTTCGAGCAACGCACTCAAGGCTTCCGTCCCCGAGCTTGCGGTCAACACTTGCCAATCCTGCCGGGCCAGCAACGCCCGCATGCTGATGAGGTTCTCCGGGTAGTCATCCACCACCAGAAGAACCGAGCTGCCATCCAGTGGCTGTAGTTGAACTTGAGCTTGAGCGCCATCCATGCTGCTTCTCGATTATGTGACCGACTTCAAAATACGGTTGGATCCATTAGTACTCTAGACCTGAGGTGGTAACACGCAATGCAATCAGAACGCTATCAGCGGTTCAACTGTACGGTAGCCGACTAACGGTCGGTCTGCCGGATTTATGCTCCGGCTTTTTGTCGCCCATAAAAAAACCCGCATCACTGCGGGTTTTTTACGGCTGCCAGTCGATCAGTTGACCTTGGCGGCCAGCTCACCTTTCAGGTAGCGCTGGTACATGCCTTCCAGGGAGATCGGCTTGATCTTCGAGGCATTACCAGCAGTGCCGAAGGCTTCGTAACGGGCGATGCACACGTCACGCATGGCTTTTACGGTTTCACCGAAGAACTTGCGTGGGTCGAACTCGCTCGGGTTCTGCGCCATCAGGCGACGCATTGCACCGGTGGAAGCCAGACGCAGGTCGGTGTCGATGTTGACCTTGCGCACGCCGTGCTTGATGCCTTCAACGATCTCTTCGACCGGTACGCCGTAGGTTTCCTTGATGTCGCCGCCGTACTGGTTGATGATCGCCAGCCACTCTTGCGGTACCGAGGAAGAACCGTGCATCACCAGGTGGGTGTTGGGGATGCGCTTGTGGATTTCCTTGATGCGGTCGATGGCCAGCACGTCACCGGTAGGTGGCTTGGTGAACTTGTAGGCACCGTGGCTGGTACCGATGGCGATCGCCAGGGCGTCGACCTGGGTCTTCTTGACGAAGTCGGCCGCTTCTTCCGGGTCGGTCAGCATCTGGCTGTGGTCCAGCACGCCTTCGGCGCCGATACCGTCTTCTTCACCGGCCATGCCGGTTTCCAGCGAACCCAGGCAGCCCAGCTCGCCTTCTACCGAAACGCCGCAAGCGTGCGCCATGGCAACGGTCTGCTGGGTAACGCGGACGTTGTACTCGTAGTCGGTCGGGGTCTTGCCGTCTTCACCCAGCGAGCCGTCCATCATCACCGAGCTGAAGCCCAGCTGGATGGAGCGCTGGCAGACGTCAGGGCTGGTGCCGTGGTCCTGGTGCATGCACACCGGGATGTGCGGGAATTCTTCGATGGCAGCCAGGATCAGGTGACGCAGGAACGGGGCACCGGCGTATTTGCGGGCGCCGGCCGAAGCCTGGACGATCACCGGGGAGTCGGTCTTGTCAGCCGCTTCCATGATGGCGCGCATCTGCTCAAGGTTGTTGACGTTGAAAGCTGGTACGCCGTAACCGAACTCGGCGGCGTGGTCCAGCATCTGGCGCATGCTAATGAGTGCCATTGTGTATCTCTCTCCCGACAAGCGTCGTTTGTTTCGTGCAAGCCTGCCGCAGGGGCGGTTGCTGTTCAAGTAGTGTGGGCCATTCACGCGGCCCGGCCAGTCACGGTGCCTTGCAGCCCCGCCCAATCAGATCGTTGGTTGCCACCCAGTACACCAGGCCTTCTTCGCCCTTGGTGTGGAAGGCCAGCATGCCATCGCTGTACAGCGCACCCGATGCACCCGGCTCGGACTTGAGCCGGTAGACCTGGTCACCGCCGCCAAGGCGTACGTCGACCTGGTCGCGTTGTGCATCGGCGAAGCGCCACAGCACTTCGGCCTGGGTGTCACAGACCCAACGGGTCCAGGTGTCTGCCGGGGCGGGTTGCGCCGGCTGCAGCAGTGAGCATCCTGCCAGTGTCGCCAGGGCCGTTACGGCCAAAAGCGCTTTCATTCAGTTTCCTCGATTTGGGGCTGCTTTGCAGCCCTTCGCGGGCATGCCCGCTCCCACAGAGACCGCACATTCTTGAACGTGACACTATACCTGTGGGAGCGGGCAAGCCCGCGAAGGGCCGCACAGCGGCCCCTTCTTCAAGACCACAAATCAACCTTCAGGTTGCCTACCACCCGATCAAGGGCAACCCGGCGCCTTGCGCTGGTGGTCTTCGTCGTACTTTTCCAGGCCTTCCGGGCCCACGCGCTTGCTGATGACCGGCACGGTTTCGGCCTGCCACTCGGACTGGTAGCAACCGCCCTTGGGCGGCTGCGCCGGGTCGTCATCCGAGGCAGGGCTGCCAGAGCAGGCGCTCAGCAGGCCAGCCAGCATCATCACAGGCAATTGCTTGACCATCAGGCCACTCCCTTTGCCAAGCGCCGACGTCATCAGGCCTTGGCCCGCTCTTCCAGGATTGCCACCGCTGGCAGGACCTTGCCCTCGACGAACTCGAGGAAGGCACCACCACCGGTAGAAATGTAGGAGATTTCCTTGCTGACGCCATATTTGTCGATGGCTGCCAGGGTGTCACCGCCACCGGCGATGGAGAACGCAGCGCTGTCGGCGATGGCCTTGGCCAGTACCTTGGTGCCGTTGCCGAACTGGTCGAACTCGAACACGCCGACCGGGCCGTTCCACAGGACGGTCTTCGACGACTTCAGCAGCTCGGCGAAGTTGGCCGCGGTTTGCGGGCCGATGTCCAGGATCATGTCGTCGGCAGCAACGTCGGCGATGGCCTTGACGGTGGCTTCGGCAGTTTCGGCGAACTCCTTGGCAACCACCACGTCGACTGGCAGCGGTACGTTGACCTTGGCGGCGATGGCCTTGGCGGTCTCGACCAGGTCAGGTTCGTACAGCGACTTGCCCACCGGGTGGCCGGCAGCAGCCAGGAAGGTGTTGGCGATGCCACCACCGACAATCAGCAGGTCACAGATGGCGCTCAGGCTGTTGAGCACATCCAGCTTGGTGGACACCTTGGAGCCGGCAACGATGGCCGCCATCGGCTTGGCCGGGGCTTTCAGCGCCTTGCCCAGGGCATCCAGCTCGGCCGCCAGCAGCGGGCCGGCAGCGGCAACCTTGGCGAACTTGGCCACGCCATGGGTCGAACCTTCGGCGCGGTGAGCGGTGCCGAAAGCGTCCATGACGAACACGTCGCACAGGGCAGCGTATTTCTGCGCCAGCTCGTCGGCGTTCTTTTTCTCGCCCTTGTTGAAGCGCACGTTCTCGAACAGCACCAGTTCGCCGGCCTGTACCGCGACACCGTCCAGGTAGTCGGCAACCAGCGGCACGTCACGGCCCAGGGCCTTGCTCAGGTAGTCGGCAACCGGCTTGAGGCTGTTCTCGGCAGAGAATTCGCCTTCGGTCGGCCGGCCCAGGTGCGAGCAGACCATTACCGCCGCGCCCTTCTCCAGGGCCAGCTTGATGGTCGGCAGCGCTGCCAGGATACGCGCGTCGCTGGTTACCACACCGTCCTTCACAGGCACGTTGAGGTCTTCGCGGATCAGTACGCGCTTACCTTGCAGGTCGAGGTCGGTCATCTTCAACACGGTCATGAATGCAGTCCTTCAGGGCTGTTTGTTGCGGGTTGGGTGGACGACGTGCAGAAAGTGTTCGGCAACGTCGAGCATACGGTTGGCAAAACCCCATTCGTTGTCGAACCAGGCCAGCAGGTTCACCAGGCGGGGGCCGGAAACACGGGTCTGGCTGGCATCGACAATCGCCGAATGCGGGTCATGGTTGAAATCACAGCTGGCGTGCGGCAGCTCGGTATAGGCCAGCAAGCCTTTCAGCGGGCCTTCCAGCGCGGCCTCGCGCAGCACCCGGTTGACCTCGGCCGCGCTGGTGTCGCGGGCGGTCTGCAGAGTGATGTCCAGGCACGAGACGTTGACGGTCGGTACACGTACCGCTTTGGCCTGGATTCGCCCGGCAAGTTCCGGGAGCAGGCGCTCGATGCCACGTGCCAGACCAGTGGACACCGGGATCACCGACTGGAAGGCCGAACGCGTGCGGCGCAGGTCTTCGTGGTGGTAGGCGTCGATCACCGGCTGGTCGTTCATCGCCGAGTGGATGGTGGTGATCTGCACGTATTCGATGCCGAACGCCTGGTCCAGCACACGCAGCAGCGGCACGCCACAGTTGGTGGTACACGAAGCATTGGACACCAGGCGTTCGCTGCCGGTCAGGCAGGCCTGGTTGATGCCGTAGACCACCGTGGCGTCAACGTCGGCCTCGCTGGCCATCGGCTGCGAGAACAGCACACGCGGCGCGCCGGCGTCGAGGAAGCGCTGGCCATCGGCACGGGTGTTATAGGCACCCGAGCACTCCAGTACCAGGTCGATACCCAGCGAGGCCCAGTCGATGCCTTCGGGGGTGGCACTGCGCATTACCTTCACGCAGTCGCCATTGATATGCAGACAGTCGCCATCGACCTTCACCTCGCCGGGGAAACGCCCATGGGTGGAGTCGAAGCGTGTCAGGTATTCCAGGCTGGCCTGGTCGGCCAGGTCGTTCAGCGCGACGATCTCGAAACCGGCCTTCGCCCCCCGCTCGAACAGCGCGCGCAGGACACAGCGGCCGATGCGGCCATAACCGTTGAGTGCAACTTTGTAGGGACGCAAGTGGGGCATTCGTTGGCTCGCTAACGCATGATGGCTTTTGGGGCCGCGTTGCGGCCATCGCGACACAAGGCCGCTCCCACAAGAACCGCGCCGTCATCTGAACAGCGCCGTACCTGTGGGAGCGGCCTTGCGTCGCGATGGAGGGCGAAGCCCTCCCCTTGCACGACCTGGAGGGCGTCACTGCCCTCCATTGTTACATCAGTCTTCCAGCAGCTCTTCGGCAGTGCCCAGGATGTTCTCCAGGGTGAAGCCGAACTCTTCGAACAGTGCCGGAGCTGGCGCCGACTCACCGTAGGTGGTCATGCCAATGATACGACCTTCCAGGCCGACGTACTTGTACCAGAAGTCGGCATGGGCGGCTTCGATGGCGATGCGCGCACCCACTTCCAGCGGCAGCACGGACTGCTTGTAGGCCGCGTCCTGAGCGTCGAACACGCTGGTGCTCGGCATCGACACGACGCGCACCTTGCGGCCTTGCTCGGTCAGTTTGTCGAAGGCCTGAACGGCCAGGCCCACTTCGGAACCGGTGGCGATCAGGATCAGCTCAGGCTCGCCAGCACAGTCCTTGAGCACGTAACCGCCACGGGCGATGTCGGCGATCTGCGCATCGCTGCGCACTTGGTGCTGCAGGTTCTGACGCGAGAAGATCAGCGCCGATGGGCCGTCCTTGCGCTCCAGGGCGTGCTTCCAGGACACGGCGGATTCCACGGCGTCGGCCGGGCGCCAGGTGTCCAGGTTCGGCGTGCAGCGCAGGCTGGCCAGCTGCTCGATCGGCTGGTGAGTCGGGCCGTCTTCGCCCAGGCCGATGGAGTCGTGGGTGTAGACGTGGATCACACGTTGCTTCATCAGGGCAGACATGCGCACGGCGTTGCGGGCGTATTCCATGAACATCAGGAAGGTCGCGCCGTAAGGCACCAGGCCACCGTGCAGGGCAACGCCGTTCATGATGGCGGTCATGCCGAACTCGCGCACGCCGTAGTACATGTAGTTGCCGTTGGCATCTTCATGGCTGACGCCCTTGCAACCTTTCCACAGGGTCAGGTTGGAGCCGGCCAGGTCGGCCGAGCCGCCCAGCAGTTCCGGCAGCAGCGGGCCAAAGGCGTTCAGGGTGTTCTGGCTGGCCTTGCGGCTGGCAATGGTTTCGCCCTTGGCCGCGACTTCAGCAATATAGGCAGCGGCTTTTTCTGCGAAGTCGGCTGGCAGCTCGCCGTTCAGGCGGCGCTTGAGCTCGCTGGCCAGTTCCGGGAAGGCAGCAGCGTAAGCGTCGAAACGCGTGTTCCATTCGGCTTCGGCCTTGGCACCGGCTTGCTTGGCGTCCCACTCGGCGTAGATGTCGGCAGGGACTTCGAACGGACCGTGGTTCCAGTTCAGTTCCTTGCGGGCCAGGGCGATTTCGTCGTTGCCCAGCGGAGCACCGTGGCAGTCTTCCTTGCCCTGCTTGTTCGGCGAACCGAAACCGATGATGGTCTTGCAGCAGATCAGGGTCGGGCGATCGCTCTTGCGGGCGGTCTCGATGGCGGTACGGATCTCGTCGGCGTCGTGGCCGTTGACGTTGCGGATCACCAGCCAGTTGTAGGACTCGAAACGCTTCGGCGTGTCGTCGGTGAACCAGCCTTCCACTTCACCGTCGATGGAGATGCCGTTGTCGTCATAGAAGGCAACCAGCTTGTTCAGGCCCAGGGTGCCGGCCAGCGAGGCGACTTCGTGGGAGATGCCTTCCATCATGCAGCCGTCGCCCAGGAACACATAGGTGTTGTGGTCGACAACGTTGTGGCCGTCACGGTTGAACTGGGCGCCCAGCACTTTTTCGGCCAGGGCAAAGCCCACGGCGTTGGCCAGGCCTTGGCCCAGCGGGCCGGTGGTGGTCTCTACACCCGCGGTGTAGCCGAACTCCGGGTGGCCCGGGGTGCGGCTGTGCAGCTGGCGGAACGATTTGAGGTCATCGATGGTGACGTCGTAGCCGGTCAGGTGCAGCAGCGAGTAGATCAGCATCGAGCCGTGGCCGTTGGACAGCACGAAGCGGTCACGGTCGGCGAAGTTAGGGTTGCTCGGGTTGTGCTTCAGATAGTCGCGCCAAAGCACTTCGGCGATATCCGCCATGCCCATGGGGGCACCTGGGTGGCCGCTGTTGGCCTTTTGCACGGCATCCATGCTGAGTGCACGAATGGCGTTGGCACGTTCACGACGGCTGGGCATCGCTGATCTCCTGGGGGCTTGAATAGGTAGTGTTACGAAAAAAGGCGGCCATTTTCGCCCACTGGGGGGTTTGGGGCAATGACGTATGGTCGCAGTCGGGGGATTTTCCTGTGATTGGCATTCAATTCGGGGCAAAACCGGGTTAAGCGTCCCGCCCATCACCCAATATCAAAACTTTTTGATATTGGCCTTGCTAGGGCATCGATGCCTGTCTAGACTGCCGCCCCATGAACCTCCGTGCGCAATCGATCCCCGAGCAACGCGAAGCATTGGCCGCCCTGTGCAAAGCCAGTGGCGACGCGCTGCGCCTGAACGTTTTGCGCGCACTGGCCAACGATTCGTTCGGCGTGCTGGAGCTGGCGCAGATCTTCGACATCGGCCAGTCGGGCATGAGCCACCACCTGAAGGTGCTGGCCCAGGCCGAGCTGGTGGCAACCCGCCGCGAAGGCAATGCCATCTTCTATCGCCGCGCCCTGCCCGACAGCCTGCGCCTGGGTGGTAGGCTGCATGCGGCGCTGCTCGAAGAAGTCGACGACCTGGTCCTGCCGCCCGATGTGCAGGCGCGGATCGCCCAGGTGCAACAGCGCCGCGCGGCCACCAGCCAGGACTTCTTCTTGCGCGTTGAAGAAAAGTTTCGCGCCCAGCAAGACTTGATAGCCGGCCTGCCGCAGTACCGCGAAAGCCTGCTGGCGCTGCTCGACAAACTGCATTTCGACCCGACCGCCAGCGCCCTGGAGGTGGGCCCCGGTGACGGCGGCTTCCTCCCCGACCTGGCCCGGCGCTTCGCCCAGGTGACCGCCCTGGACAACAGCCCGACCATGCTCGAACTGGCGCGCCAGGTGTGCCAGCGCGAGGGGCTCGACAACGTGAACCTGCAGTTGGCCGATGCACTGGGTGCAACGGATGTGGCCGCCGACTGCGTTGTGCTGAACATGGTACTGCACCATTTCAGCGACCCGGCCCTGGCCTTGTGCCAGTTGGCCAAACGGGTGAAGGCAGGCGGCAGCCTGCTGGTCACCGAATTGTGCAGCCATGACCAGGGGTGGGCGCGGGACGCCTGCGGCGACCTGTGGCTTGGCTTTGAACAGGACGACCTGGCCCGCTGGGCCAACGCCGCCGGGCTGGCCCATGGGGACAGCCTGTACGTGGGCTTGCGTAACGGTTTCCAGATCCAGGTCCGCCATTTCCAGCGGACGGCTGGCGACATACACCATCGGTAAATTTCAGGAACCTTCGAGATGAGCGAATACTCCCTTTTCACCTCCGAGTCCGTGTCCGAAGGGCATCCGGACAAGATCGCCGACCAGATTTCGGACGCTGTCCTTGATGCCATCATCGCTCAGGACAAATACGCCCGCGTAGCGTGCGAAACCCTGGTCAAGACCGGTGTCGCCATCATCGCCGGCGAAGTCAGCACCTCGGCCTGGGTCGACCTGGAAGACCTGGTGCGCAAGGTCATCATCGACATCGGCTACAACAGCTCCGACGTCGGCTTCGACGGCGCCACCTGCGCCGTGATGAACATCATCGGCAAGCAGTCGGTGGACATCGCCCAGGGCGTAGACCGCTCCAAGCCAGAAGACCAGGGCGCCGGTGACCAGGGCCTGATGTTTGGCTATGCCAGCAACGAAACCGAAGTGCTGATGCCAGCACCGATCTGCTTCTCGCACCGCCTGGTCGAGCGCCAGGCCGAAGCGCGCAAGTCCGGCCTGCTGCCGTGGCTGCGCCCGGATGCCAAGTCGCAGGTCACCTGCCGCTACGAAAACGGCAAGGTCGTCGGTATTGACGCCGTGGTGCTGTCGACCCAGCACAACCCGGAAGTGTCGCAGAAAGACCTGCAAGAAGCCGTGATGGAGCTGATCGTCAAGCACACCCTGCCTGCCGAGCTGCTGCACAAGGGCACCCAGTACCACATCAACCCGACCGGCAACTTCATCATCGGTGGCCCGGTGGGTGACTGTGGCCTGACCGGCCGCAAGATCATCGTCGACTCCTACGGCGGCATGGCCCGCCACGGTGGTGGTGCGTTCTCCGGCAAGGACCCGTCCAAGGTCGACCGTTCCGCCGCCTACGCCGGCCGCTACGTGGCCAAGAACATCGTTGCCGCCGGCCTGGCCGAGCGTTGCGAGATCCAGGTGTCGTACGCCATTGGCGTGGCCCAGCCGACCTCCATCTCGATCAACACCTTCGGTACCGGCAAGGTCTCCGACGACAAGATCATCCAGCTGGTGCGTGAGTGCTTCGACCTGCGCCCATACGCCATCACCACCATGCTCGACCTGCTGCACCCGATGTACCAGGAAACCGCTGCCTACGGCCACTTCGGCCGCGAGCCGCAGCAGAAGACTGTCGGCGACGACACCTTCACCACCTTCACCTGGGAGCGCACCGACCGCGCCCAGTCGCTGCGTGACGCTGCCGGCCTGTAAGTTTCCTACAGCGCCAGGCGAAAGCCCCTGCCGAGCAATCGGCAGGGGCTTTTTTGTGACATATCGGCTGACAATCGCGCGGCATCAAGCACCTGCGAACCTGCCTAGGCTGGGGGCTCCCGCCCGCCACGCAAGGATGCTGGCCATGCCGTACACACTGTTGTTCACCCTGTTGCTGTTGCTACACGCCCCGTGGGCCCGGGCTGAACAGTGCCCCGACTGGACGCCACCACAAATCGACGCCGAAGTCGCGCAACTGCTGGCCACACTTGCCCGCTGGGACGACCAGTACCATCGCCAGGGCATCACGCCGGTGGCCGACGAACTGTACGACCAGAGCCGCCAGCGTCTGGAGTACCTGCAGCAGTGTTTTAGCCTCGCGGCCAGCCCGTCGCCCTTGGCCAGCGCTGGCGGCCCGCTCACCCATCCGGTGCCGCATACCGGTGTCGAAAAGCTGGCCGATCGCCAAGCGGTGCAACGCTGGATGGCAGGCAAGACCGAAGTGTGGGTACAACCCAAGGTCGATGGTGTTGCGGTTTCCCTGATCTATCGAAAGGGCCACCTGGTACAACTGATAAGCCGCGGTGACGGGGTGCAGGGCCATGACTGGAGCCGACACATTCCCCTTCTCGGCACCATCACCCGCCAGTTGCCTCAGGCAATCGACCTTCAGTTGCAGGGTGAGCTTTATCTGCGCCTGGACCAACATGTGCAAGCCCAGGCAGGCAGCGCCAACGCCCGCGGCACCGTAGCCGGGCTGCTCGCCCGCAAGCAACTGAGCGTCGAGCAAGGGCACGCTGTCGGCCTGTTCGTGTGGGGCTGGCCGCAGGGCCCCGACCAACAGGCCGAACGCCTCGCACAGCTGGCACAACTGGGTTTCCCGGATAGCCAGCACTACAGCATCGCCATCGACACGCTGCAGGATGCTGCGCACTGGCGTGAGCACTGGTACCGCTCCCCCCTGCCCTTTGCCACCGACGGGGTGATCCTGCGCCAGGGCAGCCGGCCGCCCGCCCAGCGCTGGCAGGCCAAGGCGCCGTACTGGATCGCGGCCTGGAAATACCCCTTTGTGCAAGCCTTGGCCGAAGTACGCGACGTGCGCTTTCGGGTTGGCCGCACCGGCAGGGTCACGCCCATTGTGCATGTGCAGCCGGTAACCCTCGATGACCGGCGCATTACCCAGGTAAGCCTTGGCTCGCTGGCGCGCTGGCAAGCCTGGGATATTCGCCCCGGCGACCAGGTGGCCATCAGCCTTGCCGGGCTGACCATTCCACGCCTGGACCACGTTGTGCACCGCGCTGTCGAGCGCCAGCCACTGGCCGTGCCTGCACCCGACCAGCATCATGCCCACAGCTGCTGGCGGGCCAGCGAGGGCTGTGAGGAACAACTCATTGCCCGGCTCACCTGGCTTGGCGGCAAGCAGGGCCTGGCCTTGCCGCGCACCGGCCCTGGCACATGGCGTCGGCTGGTCGAAGCTGGCCTGGTAACGTCGATGACCGATTGGCTGCTGCTCGATGCCGAGCGCCTGCAGCAGGTACCCGGAATCAGCAGCCTCACGGCGGCACAGCTGCTGGGCAGCTTCGACGAGGCCCGCTCACGCTCCTTCGATCAGTGGCTGCGCGGTGTTGGCGCGCCCCTCAGCAAGCATCTGCAATTGACAGGCGACTGGGCAGAGCTGGCCTCACGCAGTGCCGAGCAATGGCAAAGCGTGCCCGGCATCGGTGCAAAACGCTCGCGCCAACTTGTGGATTTCTTCGCAGAAAATGAGGTGCAGGCCATTGCCGCACGGCTGGCGGAAGCCGGCATAGAAGGGTTCCTCGCCACGCCCTAGCCCATTGAGCAATGATTTTTTACCAATTTACTTGTAAGAAAAACCCGAGATTCAGCCGGAAAACCTCACCAAGGGTTTCTAAATAGGCAAAACCAAGGCAGGATTTCCACCAACTTTTGCTGCCCCGCCCCGTTCAGGAGGCTTTTTATGAAACGTATTTCGACTCTTTTCCTGCTCGCATCACTGGGTCTGGCTGCAGGCGCCGTGCAAGCTGCCCAGCCGGAGCCTGGCCTGACCGGTTGTGCAGCCAAGCGCAGCGCCATCGAGAACCAGCTGAAAATTGCCCGCGACCACGGCAACAGCGACCAGGAAGCAGGGCTGGAAGAAGCACTGCGCGGCGTGGACAACTGCACCGATGCCAGCCTGCGCAAAGAGCGTGAGCAGAAGGTGCTCGATGCACGTCACGAAGTGGCGCAGCGGGAAAAAGACCTGAAGAAAGCCGAGAAAAAAGGCGACGCCGAGAAAATCAACAAGCGCAAGGACAAGCTGGCCGAATCGCGTAAAGAATTGCAGGAAGCCGTGGACGATCTGGATCGCTGACAGCGATTCGCGTTGCCCTTACTGGCCTCATCGCCGGCAAGCCAGCTCCCACAGGTATCACACTGCCTTCAATTACTGCGCAGTACCTGTGGGAGCTGGCTTGCCGGCGATGCGGCCACAGCAGGCCATCAATGATTACGAAACTCGGTATGGCACGCCTTGCACGCCGCTTCGACCTTGTCCATCGGCGCCTTCAATTGCGCAGCGTCCAGCGGCTGGCTGCGGCTGACATCGACCAGTTCGCCCGTGACGCTTTCCAGCTGCCGGGCCAGGTCATGAAAACGCGCCTGGCGCTCCCATACCTCGGGGCGCGCGGCGCTGTCGCCCTCATCACGTACCTGTGGAAAGTGCTGCCAGGGCTGGTGCGACAGGCTGTCCAGCTTCAGCGCACCGTCGGCAAACTTCAGCCCGTCGAACGGCAACCGGCCACGCAGCATGCCGCCCAGGTCTTCGCTGGTCTTGAGCATGTCCTTGAAGATCACCTTGCGTTTGCCCAGTGGCGAGTTCGGGTCAACCCGGTCACAACCACTCAGGGCCAGGGCTGCCAGCAGAACAACGGTCAATCGCTTCAACATCACGCTCACTTCGGCCTACGCAAATGGGCGGCCAGTATCGCTGCCCAAGGGCCAAACACCAATAGCCACATAAAAAACAGGGGCGAATCTTCATGTTCGCCCATGACAGGAATGCACACATGAAATCTGCCCTGCGCCACCTGGCCTGGACACTCCCGGTACTGGCTTTGCTGGCCGGCTGCAACGGCGGCGAAAGCGCCAAGCCCGAGCCCCACGCCATTGCCACCTACGCCCCGGCCACGTGGAAAGACCTGCCCGCAGTCAGCGACGAAGACCTGCTGGCCGGCTTCTACGCCTGGCGCAGCGGCTGTGAGAAGCTCAAGCGCGACCCGGTGTGGGCCGCCACCTGCGAAGCGGCCGGCAGCGACACGGCGAGCGCCGCCCAGGTGCGTACTTTCCTTGAACAGAACCTGCAGGTTTATGGCCTGCGCTCTGCCGAGAACAACGCCAACGGCCTGATTACCGGCTACTACGAGCCGGTCTACCCCGGCAGCCTGAGCCAATCGGCAACCAACCATGTTGCGGTCTATGGCACCCCGGATGACATGATCGTGGTCGACCTGGCCAGCGTGTACCCCGAGCTGAAGGGCAAGCGCCTGCGCGGTCGGCTTGATGGCCGGGTACTCAAGCCGTACGACACTGCCGAAGTGATCAACCGTAACGGCGTCAAGGCACCGGTGCTGGCCTGGCTGACCGACCCGATGGACCTGCAGTTCCTGCAGATCCAGGGTTCGGGCCGGGTACAACTGGAGGACGGCCGTCAGCTGCGCCTGGGCTACGCCGACCAGAACGGCCACCCCTACCGGCCGATTGGCCGCTGGCTGGTGGAACAGGGCCAGCTGAAAAAAGAAGAAGTGAGCATGGGTGCCATTCATGCCTGGGCCCAGGCCAACCCACAGCGCGTACCGGAACTGCTGGCCAGCAACCCCAGCTATGTGTTCTTCAGCACCCGCCCGGACAGCAACGAAGGCCCGCGCGGTTCACTGAACGTGCCGCTGACAGCGGGCTACAGCGTGGCCATCGACCGCAAGGTGATTCCGCTGGGGAGCCTGCTGTGGCTTTCCACCACTCGTCCCGATGGCTCGCCGGTAGTGCGCCCGGTGGGTGCGCAGGACACCGGTGGGGCGATTGCGGGTGAGGTGCGTGCCGACCTGTTCTGGGGCACCGGGCCGGAAGCCGGCGAGCTGGCCGGGAACATGAAGCAGCAGGGGCAGATCTGGATGCTTTGGCCTAACGGCAAGCCACTGCCTGAGGTACCTAAGGTACCTTGATCGGCGGTGGATTCTTCGCGGGCTTGCCCGCTCCCACGGGTACACCACAGTACTCAAGGGCTGTGGTGTACCCGTGGGAGCGGGCAAGCCCGCGAAGAAGGCAACCCGGTTTCAGACAGAAACCGCGAAGAACGACACGATAATTGCCAACCCGGCAAACCACACCAGCGAGCGCAAGGCCGCCCAATCGGCCAGGTAGCAGATGATGTAAAGCAAGCGGCTGGTGATGTACATCACCCCCAGCACATCCTGCGTCACCTGCTCGGCATTGCCGACGATATCCGCCACCAGCACCGCAGCCGCAAATGCCGGGAAGGCCTCGTAGCCATTCTGCTGGGCAGCATGGGCACGCCGCGGCAGGCCCGCCAAGGTATCAAGGAAGGCGCGAGGGTCGTGATTGTCCTTGAGGCCGAACCGGCCGCTGCTCACCTTGGCGATCAAGGCACAAAGCGGGTTCAGCAGCAGCGCGATCAGGATGCACCACAGGGCAACGGTCATGCTCAGGACTCCTTGTTCAAAAATGGGTTAGAGCTTCATCACCAGCATGCCAGCCAGGACCAGCCCGCAAGCTAGGAGTCTCGGCCCGCCAAAAGGTTCTTTGAGGTAGCGCATACCCAGCAGCACCACCAGGATCACGCTCAACTCCCGCAATGCGGCCGCCTCGGCCACCGACCCCAGGTGCATGGCCCACAACACCAGGGCATAACTGAACAATACGCAAAACCCTACCGCCAGCCCCAGGCGCCATTGCGTTCGCCAGAACAGGGCGAACGGTGCCCGCCGCGCCACACTGGCCAACAGCGGGAATTGCCAGGCACTGAGCAGGGTCAGCCATACCAGGTAGTCCCACGGTTTGCCCCACAAGCGCACGGCCTGGCCGTCGAACCAGGTGTAGCAGCCGATGCACAGGCCGATCAGGGCCACCACCGGCAGCATCGACCAGGGCAGCCGGTCACCGCCGCCGCCCTGCCACAACAGGCAGGCCATGCCACAGGGGATCAGCAGGATGCCGATGATCTGCTGCTGGCTCAGCGACTCCCCGGCAAAGGCCAGCGTCAGCCCCAGCACCACCAGCGGCGACAGCCCGCGCATCAGAGGATAGACCAGCCCCAGGTCGCCCACGCGGTAGGCCTTGATCAGCAGGTAGCGGTACAGCTGCTCGGCCAGCGCCGAGGCTATCAGCCAGGGCCATATCTGCGCCGGCGGCAGATCGACGAAGGCCACAGCCAGCACTGCGAACACCAGCGCCACCGTGTCCATGCTGGCGATCACCAGCAAGCGCTCGCCGCTGAATTTGATCAGGGTATTCCACGTCGCATGCAGCAGGGCGGCGACCAGCACCAGGGATGTTGCCAACACGCCTTCTTATCCTTATAGCTTTTTATGGCTGTGAATATTACAGCGTGCAGGGGGACCGTCCACTTTGTGGGAGCGGGCATGCCCGCGAAGCATGCAACTCGGTGTATGGCACCGGCTTTGCCGGTGTTCGCGGGCACGCCCGCTCCCACAGGGTAACCAGTGCAGACTGTTACGGGAACGATTTGGACTAATTGGGTCAAACCCTGTGTCCCGAACCCCGCGCAAGGTCATCAAAGAACTGCCCGAGTCATTCGGGTAACGACTTGGAAGCCACTGTCACAGGATTCGGGATGCTTGAATTAGTTGCCGCGTTTATCTGCCTCACCACCCTCCTTACCTATGTAAATTACCGTTTCATCGGCCTGCCCCCCGCCATCGGCGTGATGGTCACGGCACTGCTGTTCTCCCTGATGCTGCAGGGCCTGAGCCTGATCGGCTTCCCTGGCCTGGAAGAACGCGTCGAAGGGCTGATGAACCAGATCGATTTCAACGACCTGCTGATGCACTGGATGCTGGCGTTCCTGCTGTTTGCCGGCGCCTTGCACGTGAACCTCAGCGATTTGCGCAGTTACCGCTGGCCGATCGGCTTGCTGGCGACGATCGGGGTGCTCATCGCCACCGTGGTCATCGGCTACCTGTCGCACTGGGTATTCGCGATGTTTGGCTGGCAAGTGCCGCTGATCTACTGCCTGCTGTTCGGTGCGCTGATCTCGCCCACCGACCCGATTGCCGTGCTGGGCGCGCTGCGTACCGCCAACGCCTCCAAACCGCTGAAAACCACCATCGTCGGCGAATCGCTGTTCAACGACGGCACCGCAGTCGTGGTGTTCACCGTGTTGCTGGGCATCATCCAGCTGGGTGAAACGCCGAGCATGACCGACACGGCGATCCTGTTCGCCCGCGAGGCCATCGGCGGCGTGGTCTTTGGTGGCCTGATCGGCTACGCCACCTACCGCATGATCAAGAGCATCGAGCAGTACCAGGTGGAAGTCATGCTGACGCTGGCACTGGTCATCGGCGGCTCGGCCATGTGCTACGAGCTGCACGTTTCGGCGCCGATCGCCATGGTGGTGGCCGGCCTGATCATCGGCAACCTGGGGCGCAACCTGGCGATGAACGACATGACCCGTCGCTACATGGACGGTTTCTGGGAACTGATCGATGACATGCTCAACGCCCTGCTGTTCGCGCTGATCGGCCTGGAGCTGCTGCTGTTGCCGTTCAACTGGATGCACCTGGCGGCCGGCAGCGTGCTGGCGCTGGCAGTGCTGCTGTCGCGGCTGCTGACCGTGGCGCCGGCCATTGTGTTGCTGCGCCGCTGGCGGCCGGTGCCGAAAGGCACGGTGCGGGTGTTGACCTGGGGTGGCCTGCGTGGCGGGGTGTCGGTGGCCCTGGCGCTGTCGCTGCCACTGGGCGAGGAGCGGGACCTGCTGCTGTCGATCACCTACATCGTGGTGTTGTCGTCGATCCTGGTGCAGGGTTTGAGCATCGG
This sequence comes from Pseudomonas putida W15Oct28, assembly GCF_000708715.2. Taxonomy (GTDB): domain Bacteria; phylum Pseudomonadota; class Gammaproteobacteria; order Pseudomonadales; family Pseudomonadaceae; genus Aquipseudomonas; species Aquipseudomonas putida_R. Next base: position 133,385 of record NZ_JENB01000009.1, read on the forward strand.
GCGGGTGGTGCGCAAGGTCAGCGTACAACCTTGAGAATGCTGGGGCCGCTTTGCGGCCCAATCGCGACACAAGGCCGCTCCCACAAGGAGAATGCGATTGCCTGTAGGAGCGGCCTTGTGTCGCGATGGGCTGCAGAGCAGCCCCAAAAAATCACTCGACTGCCGAATCCGGGAACTGGTCCTGGACATACTTGATCTCGGTACGCCCGTGCGCTGCCGGCAAGCCATCATCACCCAGGTTGACGAACACCATCTTGTCGACGGTCAAAATGCTCTTGCGGGTGATCTTGTTGCGCACTTCGCACTTGAGGGTGATCGAGGTGCGGCCGAACTCGGTGGCGGTGATGCCCAGCTCGATGATGTCGCCCTGACGCGAAGCACTGACGAAGTTGATTTCCGATATGTACTTGGTCACGACGCGCTGGTTGCCCAGCTGGACGATGGCGTAGATGGCCGCCTCTTCGTCGATCCAGCGCAACAGGCTGCCACCGAACAGGGTGCCATTGGGGTTGAGGTCTTCGGGTTTAACCCACTTGCGGGTGTGAAAGTTCATCTGTACTCCTGACCTGCTTGGCTAACGTGTAGCAATGATGGCAGAGCGGCCGCCATCGCTCCATTGAACATCGACTATCGTCTCGATTAATCGACAGAAAACCTTGGGCAAGTGGCCGCGCGCGGCTATAATCTGCGCCGTTTCACATGGTCGCCCACTGCGGCGCCATGCCCGCCACCTGTCCGAGGGGCGCTGCAGCAGGCTAGGCCTGTCAGGCTCGGATGGGGCGTTGTCCGCTCCCGCGGACGCTCAACGCACAACGGCGCCCATTCGCACACTACGAATGGAGGCTCTTCATGAGCGCTGTAAACACGCCTGCTGGTTTCACCGATTTCAAAGTCGCCGACATCTCCCTGGCCGCCTGGGGCCGTCGCGAAACCATCATCGCCGAATCGGAAATGCCAGCCCTGATGGGCCTGCGTCGCAAGTACCTGACCGAGCAACCGCTCAAGGGTGCGAAGATCCTGGGCTGCATCCACATGACCATCCAGACCGCCGTGCTGATTGAAACCCTGGTAGCCCTGGGTGCCGAAGTGCGCTGGTCGTCCTGCAACATCTTCTCGACTCAAGACCAGGCCGCCGCATCGATCGCCGCCGCCGGCATCCCGGTTTTCGCCTGGAAAGGTGAAACCGAAGAAGAGTACGAGTGGTGCCTGGAGCAGACCATCCTGAAAGATGGCCAGCCATGGGACGCCAACATGATCCTCGACGACGGCGGTGACCTGACCGAGCTGCTGCACAAGAAGTACCCGCAGGTACTGGACCGCGTGCACGGTGTAACCGAAGAGACCACCACCGGCGTGCACCGCCTGCTGGACATGCTGGCCAAGGGCGAGCTGAAAGTCCCGGCGATCAACGTCAACGACTCGGTCACCAAGAGCAAGAACGACAACAAGTACGGCTGCCGTCACAGCCTGAACGACGCCATCAAGCGTGGTACCGACCACCTGCTGTCGGGCAAGCAGGCCCTGGTGATCGGCTACGGTGACGTGGGCAAGGGCTCGGCCCAGTCCCTGCGTCAGGAAGGCATGATCGTCAAGGTCACCGAAGTTGACCCGATCTGCGCCATGCAAGCCTGCATGGACGGCTTCGAGCTGGTCTCGCCGTTCATCGACGGTATCAACGACGGCACCGAAGCCAGCATCGACAAGGCCCTGCTGGGCAAGATCGACCTGATCGTCACCACCACCGGTAACGTCAACGTCTGCGATGCCAACATGCTCAAGGCCCTGAAGAAGCGTGCCGTGGTCTGCAACATCGGCCACTTCGACAATGAGATCGACACTGCCTTCATGCGCAAGAACTGGGCCTGGGAAGAGGTCAAGCCGCAGGTGCACAAGATCCACCGCACCGGCGCTGGCAGCTTCGACCCGCAGAACGATGACTACCTGATCCTGCTGGCCGAAGGCCGCCTGGTCAACCTGGGTAACGCCACTGGCCACCCAAGCCGCATCATGGACGGTTCGTTCGCCAACCAGGTACTGGCACAGATCTTCCTGTTCGAGCAGAAGTACGCCGACCTGTCGGCCGAGAAGAAAGCCGAGCGCCTGACTGTTGAAGTGCTGCCGAAGAAGCTCGACGAAGAAGTGGCCCTGGAAATGGTCCGTGGCTTCGGCGGCGTGGTCACTCAGCTGACCAAGCAGCAAGCCGACTACATCGGCGTGACCGTCGAAGGCCCGTTCAAGCCGCACGCCTACCGCTACTAATGTAGTCGCAGGCAACGCTTCGCAACGATGCCCAAGCCAGGCCGGCCCACACCGCCCTGGCTTTTACTTGCAGCCTTGCCCTTGAAGCAGGTTGCTTGAGGAACGAGTAATGTCACAAGAGCGCCGCTACAGTTTCGAGTTCTTCCCGACCAAGACCGACGCCGGTCACGAAAAGCTGATGGGCGTTGCCCGCCAGCTGGCCACCTACAACCCGGACTTCTTCTCCTGCACCTACGGTGCCGGGGGCTCGACCCGCGACCGCACGCTGAACACCGTGCTGCAGCTGGAGAGCGAAGTGAAGGTGCCGGCCGCACCGCACCTGTCGTGCGTGGGCGACTCCAAGGACGACTTGCGCGCCCTGCTGGCGGAATACAAGGCTGCCGGCATCAAGCGCATCGTTGCCCTGCGTGGCGACCTGCCATCGGGCATGGGCATGGCCAGTGGCGAACTGCGCTACGCCAGCGACCTGGTCGAGTTCATCCGCCAGGAAACCGCTGACCACTTCCACCTGGAAGTGGCCGCCTACCCGGAAATGCACCCCCAGGCGCGCAATTTCGAAACCGACCTGGCCAACTTCGTGCACAAGGTCAAGGCTGGCGCCGACAGCGCCATCACCCAGTACTTCTTCAACGCCGACAGCTACTTCTACTTCGTCGAGCGCGCACAGAAGCTGGGCGTGGACATCCCGGTGGTGCCCGGCATCATGCCGATCACCAACTACAGCAAGCTGGCCCGCTTCTCCGACGCCTGTGGTGCCGAGATCCCGCGCTGGATCCGCAAGCAGCTGGAAGCCTATGCCGACGACACCGCCAGCATCCAGGCATTTGGCGAAGAAGTGATTACCCGCATGAGCGAACAGCTGCTGCAAGGCGGCGCACCGGGCCTGCACTTCTACACCTTGAACCAGGCCGAGCCGAGCCTGGCGATCTGGAACAACCTGAAGCTGCCGCGCTGAAACTTTTTGGCAAAGTATGCTTAAGAAATAATTAAGGCTTTGGTCATAGACTAAAGCCTTATTCATTTTCCGGTTACAGGTCTTGCCAGCCATGCAGCATCCCCAGCCATCGCGCCCACAGCTTGTCTACCTGGCTTTCGGCCCGGCAACCTACCATCAGGAAGCCTGCTTCAGCATCGTCAGCGCCCTCGCCCACCTGGGGCCGGCAGCAGCCGAAGCCATGGACATCCAGGTGTACACCGACAACCCGCAGCCCTACGCCAAACTGCCCGTCACCGTCCACTTGCTGGACGAAGCCACGCGCCAGGCATGGAACGCCCCACACGGTTATCATTTTCGCAGCAAGCATGTGCTGCTGCGCCAAGTGCTGCAGCAACACCCGCTGGCAGTGCTGATCGACACCGACACCTTCTTCCGCACATCGCCGCTGCAGCTGTTCGCCCGCGTGGCCCCTGGCAAGCTGCTGTGCAATGCCATCGGCCCGCGCTATGGCGCAAACCAGAAGTGCCTGCTGTACAAGAACCTGCTGTCCATATTGCAAGCCCGGGGCCTGGCCGACTGCCAGATGTCACTGGTCAACTCTGGGGTAATCGGGCTTACGGCCGAAGACGCCAGCACCCTGGACCGCTCCATCGACATGATGGACGAGTTCCACCCGCTGGCGCGCGAGGCCTACACCCTCGAAGAGTTCTGCCTGGCGGTGGCGGCGTACCGAAAACTGGAGCTGGCCGAGTGTACCGATGTCATCCACCACTACTGGAGCCGCAAGGCGCAGTTCCGCGCCAAGATCCAGGCCTGGTTGCGCAAGCACGACCATGACCCGCTGAGCCAGGCGGCACTGGCCGACGTCACGCTGGTCAACGATCAGCTACCACGGCCTCCTGCCCTGCACCGCCTGGGCTACAAGGCGCTGAGCCTGATCCTGCCCCGCCACGAACGCCAGTTCGCCCGCGAGCTGCTGTATGGCTGTTACCCCTACCCCAATGAGTTCGACCGCGCCTGCGCACCGGCCTGGTGGGACAAGGCCCTGGAAAACCTCAATGCCCGCCATGGCCGCATGGAGCCCGAGCGGCTGCGCCAGTGCCTGCGTCACCCCGGGTTGCGCCTGTCACTGGGTGAACGGCGCAAAGATATCGAGGTGCATCTGCTGAGAACATCGCAAGGCTGATACGCCCGCAAACCCATTGCCTTGCTCAATCCCTGTGGGAGCGGGCATGCCCGCGAAGCAGTCAACGCGATAGATGGCACCGGCTTCGCCGGTGTTCGCGGGCATGCCCGCTCCCACAGTGATCGCACGCGCCTTCAGTGTACGAGCAAGGTAACTGGCCCAAAGGATCGCGGCCGCTTTGAATATCAGGCCTCTGGCCTTGATTCGGCCGACCGCGTAATCTCCGGCCATGCCACTCGTCGCCCGCCTGTTCTGGATCCTGCTGCTCGCCTGCCTGAGCCCGTTGGCTCTGGGCGAGCGCCTGCGCCTGGTGTCCGATGACTGGGCGCCCTACATTTATCAGCACGATGGCCAGCCACGCGGCATCGATTACGAGGTCACCACCGAGGTGTTCAAACGCCTGGGTGTCGAGGTGGAATGGCAGTTCTTGCCGTGGAAGCGCTGCCTGGCAATGATCGAGCAAGGCCTGGCCGACGGCATTCTGGACATCTTCCAGAACGAAGCCCGGAGACCCTATCTGGTGTACGCCCCCGAGCCATTGTCGGAGGTCGAGTTCGTGCTGTTCCAGGCTCGAGCACGCCGCCATTCAGTGACCGGGCCGGACGACCTCGCGGGCCTCACCGTAGGCACCTCGCCCGGCTACGCCTACGGCGCCGCGTTCAACCAGGCTACACATTTTCGGCGTGAAGCCGCGCCCACCCAGGAAGCCAACTTCGGCAAGCTGATGCTGGGCCGTGTCGACCTGGCGATCACCGACCGCAGGGTTGGGCATTACCTGATCCGGCATCTGCGCCTGGAACAGCAAGTCGAGGAACTGCCGCCGGTGATCAACCGCCAGGCACAATATCTGGGGTTGGTGCGCAAGCCGGGGCGCGAAACACTGGCCCTGGCCTTTGCCGAAGAGCTGCAGCGCTTCAAGCAGGAACCGGCCTTTGCCGCCATCAGCCACCGTTACACAGGCGACATCGGAAACATTCTCAACGCCGTTGAGCAGCAGGAAAGCAGCACAGCGCGATAGCTCTGTTATACTCGGGCCTTCCCGCCCGGCTCACGCCCGGACGCTCGGCCTCGCAACAGGCATCCCGATCGGCACCGACGCCCCCAGGCGTTACCCTCCGTTTCCCGGATGTGCAGTGAAAGCCCAGCTGGACCGGACGCGATCGCATCCCACCGATGCCCGTCGCGCCAGGCAGAACATCCCAACGGGCCCAGCCCACACGAGAACAGGATCGCCCATGTCCTTTGCTTCCCTCGGTCTCTCCGAGGCTCTTGTCCGCGCTATCGAGGCTGCGGGCTATACCCAGCCGACCCCCGTGCAACAGCGGGCGATTCCCGCCGTGTTGCAAGGCCGCGACCTTATGGTTGCCGCACAGACAGGTACTGGTAAAACCGGCGGCTTTGCCCTGCCGATTCTCGAGCGCCTGTTCCCGGCCGGCCACCCCGACAAGTCGCAGCGTCACGGCCCGCGCCAGCCGCGCGTGCTGGTCCTGACCCCGACCCGCGAGCTGGCAGCCCAGGTGCACGACAGCTTCAAGGTCTATGCCCGTGACCTGCCACTGGTCAGCGCCTGCATCTTCGGCGGCGTTGGCATGAACCCGCAGGTCCAGGCGATTGCCAAAGGCGTTGACGTGCTGGTTGCCTGCCCGGGCCGCCTGCTCGACCTGGCCGGCCAAGGCAAGGTCGACCTGGCCCACGTGGAAATCCTGGTGCTCGACGAAGCCGACCGCATGCTCGACATGGGCTTCATCCACGACGTCAAGAAAGTACTGGCACGCCTGCCATCCAAGCGCCAGAACCTGTTGTTCTCGGCCACTTTCTCCAAAGACATCACCGACCTCGCCGACAAGCTCCTGCACAACCCGGAGCGTATCGAGGTCACGCCGCCGAACACCACCGTCGAGCGTATCGAGCAGCGCGTCTATCGCCTGCCCGCCAGCCACAAGCGTGCGCTGCTGGCACACCTGATCACCCTGGGTGCCTGGGAACAGGTATTGGTGTTCACCCGTACCAAGCACGGCGCCAACCGCCTGGCCGAGTACCTGGAAAAGCAAGGCCTGACCGCCGCCGCGATTCACGGCAACAAGAGCCAGAACGCCCGCACCAAGGCCTTGGCCGACTTCAAGGCCAACAGTGTGCGTGTACTGGTCGCCACCGACATCGCCGCCCGCGGCCTGGACATCGACCAGTTGCCCCACGTGGTCAACTTCGAGCTGCCCAATGTCGAGGAAGATTACGTACACCGTATCGGCCGTACTGGCCGCGCCGGTCGTTCGGGCGAGGCCATTTCGCTGGTCGCACCGGATGAAGAAAAGCTGCTCAAGAGCATCGAACGGGTCACCCGGCAGAAGATCGCGGACGGCGACCTGATGGGCTTTGACGCCAGCCAGGTGGAAGCCGAGAAACCCGAGGTACGCGAGCGCCCGCAGGGCAACGGCCGTGGCGGTCGCAACCAGCAGGCCCGTGGCGAAGGTGCTAAAGACTCCAACGGCGGCCGCAAGGACAAGGGCAAGGGCAAGGATAAAGGCAAGGCCAAGCCACAGGCTGCCGACAAGCCGGCCGACAAGGAAAAGAGCGGCGACAAGCAGCAGGCGCGTAAACCGCGTGACAAGAAACCGCGCCAGCCACAGCAGCAGGCCAGCAGCAACAGCGAGCCTAAAGCACAGGGTAACCGCGACCCGGAAGCGTTCCTGGACGACGACGTCGACAACTTCGGCAACCGCGCCGACTATGTCAGCCCGTACCAAGGCAAGAACCAGGGCCGCAATCGCCGCCCAGGTGGTGGTGCTGGTCAAGCTCCGCAGGGTACCGGCCAACGCAGCAACGCTGGGGGCCAGGGCCAAGCTCGCAGTGGCGGCCAGCAACGCAATGGTGGCAGTGCCACCGGTGAAAAACGCCCGCCCCGCGCCAACAACGGTGGCGGTGCCCGTCGTGATGGTGGCGGCGGTGGCCGTGGTCGCCCGGCCCGTGACGATGCTGCCCGGCAAGAGCCGGCCGTGAGCAACCAGCGCCAGCCGGAAAAACAGCCGGTGATCATCCGCAAGGAATCCAAACTCGACCGTTTCCCGACGCCTGAGCAACTGGATGACCTGCCAAGCCGCCCACGCGGTGAGCGCCCTGCCCTGTTGACCCGAAAGGGTTGAGCCAGAGGTAGCCTGTATCGGCCCTGTCAGGGCCCTGAACGGGAAATGAAAACGCCGCCCAATGGGCGGCGTTTTCTATTGCCAAGGCAATGCTTACTTCTGCTTCACACCTTCAACACTGATATCCAGGTCCAGGGTCTGCGAAGACGGGCCTGGGCCTTTGATGCCGAAGTCGTTCAGGTTAAGGGTGGTGGTGGCGTTGAAGCCAGCGCGCTCGCCGCCCCATGGGTCCTTGCCTTCACCGTTGAAGGTAGCCTTGAAGGTGACCGGCTTGGTCACGCCGTGCAGGGTCAGGTCGCCGGTCACGTCAGCGGTCTTCTCACCGGTGGACTTGACGGCGGTGGAGACGAACTTGGCTTCAGGGTACTTCTTCACGTCGAGGAAATCGGCGCTGGCGATGTGCTTGTCACGCTCGGCATGGTTGGACGTCAGGCTGGCGGTTTTCAGGTCGACGCTGATCTTGCTGGCTTCTGGCTTGGCGCTATCCCAAGTGAAGTTGCCGTCGAAGTCCTTGAAGGTACCGTGGATGAAGCTGTAGCCCAGGTGGCTGATTTTCCAGTCGACGAACGCGTGCTGGCCTTCCTTGTCGATCTTGTACTCGGCAGCCATGACCTGGCCGGCGGAAAGCAGAGCGGTACCGAGCGCCAGAGCGGCAAAAGTCTTTTTCAACATCCTTATTTCCTTCCTATGCAATTGAGGTTGAGAGTCAAGCTTTGCGGCCCAACATGCGAGCCAGGGTCGCGTCACGGTCGATGAAATGGTGCTTGAGCGCTGCCAGGGCATGCAGCACGGCAAAAATCACCAGGCCCCAGGCCAGCCAGAGATGAATCACACCCGCAACATCTGCCTGGTCAGGCAGGTCGCTGATCAGTGCCGGCACTTCGAACAGGCCGAACACCGGAATGCCGACGCCGTCGGCGGTAGAAATCAGGTAACCGGCAGCCATCACCGCAAACAGACCAAGGTACAGGCCCAGGTGGCCCAGCTTGGCCGCCAGGCGTGTGACTGCGCCGTGGTTGGCGGGTGCCGGTGGTGGCGGGCTGATGAAACGCCAGACTACCCGCAGCAGCATCACCGCCAGCAGCGCCAGGCCGATGCTTTTGTGCAGGTCCGGGCCGGCTTTGCGCCAGGGGCTGTAGTAGTCGAGGCCGACCATCCACAAACCCAGGCCGAACAGGCCGAAGACTGCCAGCGCCACGCCCCAGTGCAGGATGATGCTGACCACGCCGTAGCGAGAAGGTGAATTGCGCAGTTGCATGTTGGCGTGTATCCCCGTGAAAGCTGTGCACAGACTAACGCGTAACGTATCGAATAAAAGCGGAAAAAGTTGCTTCGGTTTATCGAGAAATCCGATATGTATTCTGGAAGCTTCCCATTAAGGAAACATTAACGATAGTCGGGGAAATAGAGGTTGCCAGTACTGGCCTCTTCGCAGCACAAGGCTGCTCCTACAGGGGTATGCGGTGCCTGTAGGAGCAGCCTTATGCTGCGAAAGGGCCGGCACTGTCGATCAATCAGCCAGCCTTGGCCTGGGTATTGGCCACAGCCTTCTTCGCAGGCTCGGATTTGGCTGTCGCCTTCTTGGTCTCGGCAGGCTTGTGCGCTGGTTTGTGCGCTGGTTTGTGCGCGGGCGCATGCTTGGCCGGGGCGGCCTTGGTTGCCGCAGGCTTGGCTGCCGCTTCCTTGACCACAGGTGCGGGTGCTACCGGGGCCGGCGCGGCTTGTGGAGCAGGCACAGGTGCTGGCGCCACTTCCTCGGCCTTGGCGATTGGCTCAGCCTTCACCTCTGGCGTTTGCGCCCCGCCAAACAGGCGCTTGAAGAAGCCTGGCTTGTCCTGCCTGGCCTCATCGACCTTCTTCGGCTCGGCTTTGACAGGTGCTTTTTCAACCTTGTCGGACGAACCACCAAACATATTGGAGAAGAACCCGCCCTTGCTGTCCTTGGCCGCCGCCGCACCTGCTGCTGCCGCAACCGGCACCGCCTTGGCGGGGTCGAACGACTTGCCGGCCAACAGGTCCTGTGCCTGGCTGGCCGCACGCTGGCCACTGCGCAGGGCGCCTTCCAGGGTGCCCGGGTACAGGGCGTCGGTATGCTCACCGGCAAAGGTGATGCGCTGCACCGGGCGCTCCCACAGGCGCCAGTATTTGCTGATCTGCCCCGGGCCATAGGCCAGGTAGGCGCCGCCGGTACCGGCGTCAGTGCTGTAGCGCTTGACCTCGTAACCGGTGAAGGCACCACGGGCCTGCGGATAGAACGCATGCAGGCGGATCAGCACCTGGTCGACCATCTGCTTGTCGCCGAACGCCTGCAGCAGGCGGGCGTTGTCGCCGGAAAGGTTGATCACCACGTTGGCGCCGCCCTTGAGCGCCGGCTCGATCCACAGCATGCCGAGGCCGGCGTTACTGAAGATTTCGCCCGACATGCGCGCGCGGCTTTCCCACACGGGCTTCTTGAACTTGAGCATCAGCTGGTCGCGCCAGCCATAGTTGGTGCCTTTGAGCGCCGCCACGTGCTGGTTGTCCAGGCCCGGGGTCATCTGGATCTTGGCCAGGGCACGCAGCGGTACGGCCATTACTAGGTAATCTGCCTGGTAGCCGACGCTGCCGACTTTAACCGTTACGCCATCCTTGTCCTGGACGATGGCGGTGACCGGCGAGCTGGTCTTGATGGTCTTCAGTTGCTTGACGAAGGCCTGGGCCAGCACCGGGCTGCCGCCGGGCAGGCGCGCGGCACGCAGGTCGCGGTCGCTGACGCCACGGTACACGCGGTTCTGCTGGGCGAAATACAGCAGCGACAGGCGCGACGGCTCATCGTAACGGGTGCGGATCTGCTGGTTGACCAGCTGACGGGCGGTGGCCGGCAGTTGCAGTTTGTCCAGCCAGGTGGAGACGTTGATCTGGTCGAGGGCGAACAGCGTGCTGGTTGCCTGCGGGTTCAGCGGGTCATCGATCGAACGGGCCAGGTCATCGAGGGTTTTCTCGTAGCGCTTGAGCGCTTCGGCGGTAGCAGGTTGCTTGGTGGCCAGGTCGGTAGCGCTGAAATACTCACCGTCGATCAGGTAACCGGGGGTACGCACGAACTCCGGGGCCGGCAGTGTTTCAAGCTTGAAACGGTCAAGGTACTGGTTGAGCACCGGCTGCGCCTTGGCATTGCCGATCCACTCGCTGGTGGCCAGGCCCGAACGCCCGCCCATGCCCGACTTGGCCTCCAGCAGGGTCACCTGCCAGCCTTTGTTCTGCAGCTCGTAGGCTGCCGTCAGGCCTGCCAGGCCGCCACCCACGACAATCGCCGTGGGCGTCTTGTCCTTTGCCAGCGCGGCGCCGCTGGAGACACCAATCAATACCAACGCGCACAGGCGCACCCAAGCAGCAGCCATGTCGGCGAACTCCGAGTCAGGGGTTACAGAAACAGGGAGAGGCAGGAATGCCCCGAGAGATATGCGTTAAGAATACGTCAGGTCCGACCACCCTGCCAGCGCAGTGACATCAAGTCCTTTTGGCAACTGACATTTTTGCCAGTAGCCATGTCACACGGCGGCAGGCGAAGCTGGCGAAACTGGCCAGAAGCCCCGCCAGGAGGGCAAGCGCATGATCTTCGAGGAGCACTTCCAACACGTCGAACGGCAGTATCTGTGGCACAAGCAGACGCTTCATACGGCCTCTGGCCTGGCTATCCGCTCCAACAGCACCTCATGGACCGGCTTTCATGAAGCCTTCAAGGGTGAAGACGGTACCGAGCTGGTCATCGGTGAACACAGCGATGTGGAAATCGTCTTTGCCCAGGAAGTCGAGTGCCTGCGCCTGGAATACTACGTGGTCAGCGACTTTCTCTGCGACGACCTGCACATGCTGCTCGATGCCGAAAAGATAGATTACGACCTGGCCGCCCCGATCCCGCGCAACTTCTACTGGCTTACCGTGGAAGGCAGCGGTTTTCGCGACCTGCGCCCGGGCCCCATCGCCACACACCCCTACCACCAGTTGATCGACGGCCCCTTCCGCCGCCTGACCATCTCCACTTCGCAGGCCGGTACCGTGCACATCCGGCGGCTCGAATGGACCGGCACCCACCGCCATTGAAAGGCAGCGGTTGTCCTGCCTTGCGGCATTGCTTAGGCTTACGCGGTCGAACCACGCCGCAAAGCCAGGAGAAGTGCCCATGGGCCTCAACGATCAGTGGATGCAACGCGACCTCAAGGTCCTGTGGCACCCCTGCACCCAGATGAAAGACCACGAGCAGCTGCCGCTGATCCCGATCAAGCGCGGCGAAGGCGTGTGGCTGGAGGACTTCGAAGGCAAGCGCTACCTGGACGCGGTGAGCAGCTGGTGGGTCAATGTGTTCGGCCACTCCAACCCGCGCATCAACCAGCGCATCAAGGACCAGGTCGACCAGCTGGAGCACGTGATCCTGGCCGGTTTCAGCCACCAGCCGGTGATCGAGCTGTCCGAGCGCCTGGTGGCCATGACCCCGGCCGGGCTCGACCGGGTGTTCTACGCCGACAACGGCTCGTCGTGCATCGAAGTGGCGCTGAAGATGAGCTTCCACTACTGGCAGAACGTCGGCCAGCCGGGCAAGAAGCGCTTCGTCACCCTGACCAACAGCTACCACGGCGAAACCATCGCCGCCATGTCGGTAGGTGATGTGCCCCTGTTCACCGAAACCTACAAGGCGTTGCTGCTGGATACCATCAAGGTGCCTAGCCCCGACTGCTACCTGCGCCCCGAGGGCATGAGCTGGGAAGAGCACTCGCGCAACATGTTCGCCGCCATGGAGCAGACCCTGGCCGAGCACCACGCCTCGATCAGCGCCGTGATCGTCGAGCCGCTGATCCAGGGTGCTGGCGGCATGCGCATGTACCACCCGGTGTACCTCAAGCTGCTGCGCGAGGCCTGCGACCGCTACGACGTGCACCTGATCCACGACGAGATCGCCGTGGGCTTTGGCCGCACCGGCACGATGTTCGCCTGCGAACAGGCCGGCATCCGCCCGGACTTCCTGTGCCTGTCCAAGGCCCTGACCGGTGGCTACCTGCCGCTGGCCGCCTGCCTGACCACCGACAAGGTGTACCAGGCGTTCTATGACGACTACCCGACCCTGCGCGCGTTCCTGCACTCGCACAGCTACACCGGCAACCCGCTGGCGTGCGCTGCGGCGCTGGCGACCCTGGACATCTTCGAACAGGACAACGTGATCGAAGCCAACAAGGCCCTGGCCACGCGCATGGCCACTGCCACTGCACACCTGGCCGATCATGCTCACGTTGCCGAAATCCGCCAGACCGGTATGGCCCTGGCCATCGAGATGGTCAAGGACAAGGCTGGCAAGGTGGCCTACCCCTGGCAGGAGCGGCGTGGCCTGAAGGTGTTCGAGCACGCCCTGACCCGCGGCGCCCTGCTGCGCCCGCTGGGCAGCGTGGTGTACTTCCTGCCGCCGTACGTGATCACCCCGGAGCAGATCGACTTCCTGGCCGAGGTGGCCAGCGAAGGCATCGACATCGCTACCCGCGACAGCGTCAGCGTTGCCGTGCCGGCCAACTTCCACCCCGACTTCCGCGACCCGGGCTAAGCCCAGCTGTTCGCCACACCACTTTCCCTGTGGGAGCGGGCGTGCCCGCGAACAAGGGCGAAGCCCTTGCCAGGCACCGCGGCGCCTGATTCGCGGGCATGCCCGCTCCCACAGGGGATCTGTGTCTCTCTTTTATCGAGCAAACCCATGAGACTGTCCCGCTTCTTCATCGACGCCCCCCTGAGCATTGGCGAGCACGACCTGCCCGAAGCCCAGGCCCACTACATCGGCCGCGTACTGCGCATGGCCCCCGGCGACGCCGTGCAGCTGTTCGACGGCAGCGGCCAGGAATACCTTGGCCAGTTGCTTGAAGTGGGCAAGAAAACCGTCCGCGTCAGCCTCGACCAGGCCCTTGCCGGCCAGGCCGATTCACCGCTGCACGTGCACCTCGGCCAGGGCCTGTCCCGTGGCGAGCGCATGGATTGGGCGATCCAGAAAGCCACCGAGCTTGGCGCCAATGAAATCACCCCGATCGTCAGCGAACGCTGCGAAGTGCGTCTGAAAGACGAACGCGCCGACAAGCGCCTGGCCCACTGGCGCCAGGTGGCGATCAGCGCCTGCGAACAATGCGGCCGCTCTACCTTGCCGGTCATCCACCCACCCGTGACCCTGGCCGAATGGCTGGCGGGCACCCAGGCTGACCTGAAACTGGTGCTGCACCCGGTGGCCGAGCCGCTTACCAGCCACGACAAACCTGCGACCCTGGCCTTCCTGATCGGCCCCGAAGGCGGCCTGAGCGACGCCGAAGTCGAGCAGGCCAAAGCGTCTGGCTTCCACGCCGCCCGCCTCGGTCCACGCGTGCTGCGCACCGAGACTGCGCCAGTGGTGGCGCTGTCGGTGGCACAGCAACTGTGGGGCGATTTCTAACTAGCGCACGTAGAACGACACCGCCACGAAGTGCAGCAGGCTGCCGGCAATCACGAACAGGTGCCAGATGCCGTGCCCGTGGCGCAAACGGCTGTCTAGCGCGAAGAAGATGATGCCCACGGTGTAGAACACCCCGCCGGCGGCCAACCAGGCAAAGCCGGCGATGCCCAGTGAGCGCAGCAACGGCTTCACTGCCACCAGCACGATCCAGCCCATTACCGCGTAGATGATGATGGACAGGACCCGCGCCTCGGAGCGCGGCTTGATCTCCTGCAGCATGCCGATCACCGCCAGCCCCCAGACCACGCCGAACAGGCTCCAACCCCAGGGGCCGCGCAGGCTGACCAGGCAGAATGGTGTGTAGCTACCGGCGATCAGCAGGTAGATCGACAGGTGATCGAGCTTGCGCATGATCACCTTCGCCCGCCCGCGGGTGCTGTGGTACAGGGTGGAGATGCTGTACAGCAACAGCAGCGTGCCGCCGTAGATGGAAAAACTGACGATCTTCCACGGGTCGCCTTGCAGGCCCGCGACCACGATCAGCCAGATGGCACCGATACAGGCCAGGACAGCACCGACCAGGTGGGTCCAGGCGTTGAAGCGTTCACCGTAATACATGCAAACACAGACCTCCTTAGGTGGGCTGGGTTCCTGATGTGATGCTGATGGCCTCTTCGCGGGCAAGCCCGCTCCCACAGGTAATGCACAGGACCCAAGGTCAGTGGTGTACCTGTGGGAGCGGGCTTGCCCGCGAAGAGGCCCGCACAGGCATCATCCTACCCAAGGTCAGGTTGCAGATCCGCGTCACGCACCAGCCTTTCCAGTGCAACCAGGTCCGGCACCCGTGCCACCTGCTCGCCCACCTGCACCGCCGCCAGCTCCAGGCGACCCAGCGCCACATCCACATAATTCAGCTGGCTATCGAGCTTGCACGAGCGCGGGATGTCCTGCAGCAACAGCGCCAGGTAGCGCAGGCCGGTATCACCCAGCGCATTGAGCACCACCACCCGAGCCCGCTCACCGCACGGCGTCTCCCCCCCGCACGCGGCCTCGAAGCCGATCAGCGGCAGGCGCTGTTGGCGCCAGTCGATCCAGCCCAGGTGCCAGGCAGGCTCACCGCGCTGGCACAGCGGATTGCGCTGGCCGCTCAGCTCGGCCACCGCCACGTTGGGCAGCACAAGCGTACGGTCGCCCAACGGCAGCAACAGCCCGGTCAGGCTGCTGCGCTGGCCGGAGATCAGTTCAAGCATGGGTCTGGCTCCAGTGGGCAATGCTCTGCAACAGCAGCGACTCCTGATACGGCTTGCCCAGGTATTCGTTGACGCCGATGGCCATGGCACGGTCGCGATGCTTCTGCCCGGTGCGCGAGGTGATCATGATGATTGGCAGGTCCTTCAGCCGCTCGTCACGGCGAATGCGTGTGGCCACCTCGAAGCCGTCCATGCGTGGCATTTCGATGTCGAGCAGCAACACGTCGGGGCGGTGTTCTGCCAGCAGGGCCATGGCATCGACCCCGTCCTTGGCCGTCAGCACGCTCATGCCGTGGCGCTCCAGCAAGCGGCTGGTGACTTTGCGCACGGTCACCGAATCATCCACCACCATCACCAGCAACGCCCGCCGCGGCGCCGGCCCCAGCAGTTGGCGCTGGGTGCCGCCGCCGGGCAAGCGGGCCAGGCGCCGCTGCTGGCCGCGCAACTGGCCAAGCAGGTCGAGAATCAGCACCACCCGGCCATCGCCCAGCAACGTCGCCCCCGACAACCCGGCAACCGCAGCAAACTGTGGCCCCAGGCTCTTCACCACAATCTCGCGGCTGGGCGACAGGCTGTCGGCCTGGATGGCGAACGACTGCTCCTTGGAATGCACCAGCAGCACCGGCAACGGCACGCTCTGCCCCAGCAGCGCGGGGCGCGGCAGGCCTTGCAGCAACTCGCCCAGGTAGCGCAGCTCGTACTCGTGCCCGGCGTAGACATAGCGGGGCGTATCCAACTGATAACACGCCGCCAGCTCTGCCGGCGGCACACGGACGATGCCCTCGATGGTGTTGAGCGGGATGGCGTATTGCTCTTCGCCCAGGTGCACCATCAGCACACGGTTGATCGATACGGTGAACGGCAGGCGGATCAAGAAGCGCGCGCCCTTGCCCTGGGCCGACTCGATGCTCATCGCGCCACCCAGTTGCTTGACCTCCTCGTGCACCACATCCATGCCCAGGCCGCGCCCGGAAATCTGGGTGATCTTCTCGGCGGTGGAAAAGCCCGGGCGCAGGATGAACTGCAGGATCTCGTGATCGCTGAGGTTCGCCTGCGGGTCCAGCAGGCCGCGCTTGATGGCCTTGCGCCGCACTGCGTCCAGTGGCACGCCGGCACCGTCATCGGTCATTTCGATAACGATATCGGCACCTTCGTGCAGCAAATTCAGGTGGATCGTGCCCTGCTCCGGTTTGCCGGCAGCCAGGCGCGCTTCGCGGCTTTCCAGGCCATGGTCGACGGCGTTGCGCAGCATGTGCTCCAGCGGCGCCACCATACGTTCGAGCACACTGCGGTCCAGTTCGCCTTCGGCGTTGCCGACCACCAGTTCCACCTGCTTGCCCAGCTCGCTGGCCACCTGCCGCACCACACGCTGCAGGCGGGGTACCAGGCGTTCAAAGGGCACCATCAGGGTGGCGGTCAGGCCTTCCTGCAACTGGCTGTTCACCCGCGCCTGCTGCTGCAGCAGGCTGTAGGCCTCCTGGGCACGCTGGGCCAGGGTTTCCTTCAGGTCGAGCAAGTCCGAGGCAGACTCGAACAAGGCCCGCGACAGTTGCTGCAACTGCGAGTGGCGGTCCATCTCCAGGGGGTCGAAGTCGTCATAGGCATCGCTTTCGAACGGCTGACGGCTGGAGATCCGCCCCTGGGTCTCGATGTCCAGGCGCAGCAACTGGTCGCGCATGCGCTCCAGGGTGGTTTCCATCTCGTTGAGGGTGAACTGCGCATCGTTGACCTGCTGCTCGATGCGCCCGCGAATGATCGAGTGTTCGCCGGCCAGGTTGCCCAGGTCATCGAGCAACTCGGCATCAACCTTGACCATGTCGCCTGGCGCGCGCTCTGGCGCTGCCGCTGGCAAATCGCTGGCGGCGGCTTCCACCGGCCCCTGGCCGGCTGCACTGTCGGTCAGGGCTGCGCTGCTGAAGTTACGGATATAGTCGATCAGCGCTGTGGCGGCATGCAGCGGCTGCCCCAGGCGCACGGCATCGAGCATGTGCGCCAGGCGGTCATGGCAGTTCTGCAGCAAGGCGAACAGTGGCGGGCTCGGCGGCAAACGCCCGGCAGCCAGCAGCTCGTAAAGAAACTCCAGTTCGTGGGCCAGGTCACCGATCGGGGCAATTTCGACCATGCGCGCCACGCCCTTGAGGGTGTGCAGGTCGCGCATCAGGTTGTCCACCTCGACGCTGCTGCGCGGGTCGGCCTGCCAGCGCGCCAGGGATGCGGCAGCGCTCTCGACGATGTCCGAGCTTTCTTCGAGGAACACTTCCAGCAGCTCTTCGCCGGGGCTTTCCGGCTCTTCAGGCAGTGGCTCGCCCACCTCTGGCAGCAACGTGTCATGCGACAGCCCCAGGGTACCGGTCAGGTCCATGTCCGGGTGCAGCGGTGTAACCGTGTCGATGCCCACCAGGCCGGTGGCATCCGGTGCCAAGGCCTCGTCCAGCAGGTTGCGCAGGCTGTCGACAAGCTCTGGCCGTGACGCGATATCCTGCCCGGCCGCCACTTCGTCGAGCATGTCCAGCAGGGCTTCATGGGCGCGCTGCGCCTGGGCGAAAAAGCGTGCATCGGCAGGCAGGCTGCCCTCTTCTACCGCGCCGTACAGGTCCAGCAAGGCCTCGCACACTTCATCCATTTGCCACAAGTCAGCCAGGTGCGCGGCGTGGCCCAGTGTGGTCAGCTGGTCGAGCAAGGTATCCAGTGCGTCACGCTGGCCAGGCTGCTGCTGCCAGCGCGATAGCAAGGACTCGGCATCGAGCAGAATGTCCATGGCCTGGGCCAGGAAACTGGCAACCAACTGCGGGTCACGCTTGCTGCGCCGGGCATGCTGCGGGTCGTCATGCAGGCTGGCCAGGCGGCCATCTACTGCCTGGCCAACCGCTTCGATCAGTTCTGCAGCGCCTGGGATGGCTGCCAGCGGCGTGCTGTCGAGTTGCGCCAGGCCCAGATGGAACAGCGAGCGCGCGGCTTCCAGCCATTCGATCTCGGCCATTTGCAGTGGCAGTTGATGGCCCTTGTATTCACGGGCCAGGCGGTCGAAGGCGGTGGCCAGCTCGGCGACCGGCATTACCCCAGCCATGGCGGCACTGCCCTTGAGCGTGTGCAGGGCACGTTGCAGGCCGTCGCTGACCGGCGTGTCGTGGCCGTCGGCGCCCTGCAGGAAATCATCGAGGCTGGCCAGGTGGCCCTGCGCCTCACTGCGGAAGATATCCAGCAACTGTGGATCGAGGCCATCGATATAGGCCGGCGCCGGTGCGTCGTTTTCAGCCAGGGCATGCAGGTGCCCAGCCAGTTGTTCGATTTCGGTCAGTTGCGGCAGCTGGCCAGCGGCAAAGTCGGCCAGCAGATCGGGCAGATGGACGAACACCTGCTGCAGGGCCACCACGCCTTCCGGGCTGAGCACGCTGCGGCCCTCCAGCACTCGGCTCAGCAGGTGCTCGGCGCCCCAGGCCAGTTCGGCCACCGCCTCAGCATGCACCATGCGGCCACTGCCTTTGAGCGTATGCAGCGCACGGCGCACTTCCCCCAGTGCCCCGCGCTGCTGGTTGTCGGCACGCCAGCGCAGCCAGTGGCGCTCGATTTCCGGCAGCAACTCGCCCGCTTCCTCGAGGAACACCTCGCGCAGCTCGTCATCAATGCCATCGCCATTGGCATCCAGGCCCGCTCGGGCCTCGGCCTGCGCACAGTGCACGCCCAACGCCGCCAGGCTGGCACGCGCCATGTCGATGAACGGCTGGCCGTCCGCCAGCGGGTCGGCCACCCGCCACTGCAGGTAGCATTCAGCGGCGCTCAGGGCCTCGGCCAGGTGGGCCAGCTCGGCGGCTGGCGGCTCCACTTCCAGGTGCTGCAACCAACGCTGCACATAGCTTGCGCAGCCAGCGATCAGCTCGGCCACGGCGGGCAGCATCAACATGGCCAACGCCCCGCGAACCTGCTGCAACAGCCCTGGCAAGGGTTGCAGCCGCTGCCGGGGCCAGTCGGACTCAAGGTAATCGCCGATCAGGTCCTTGGCCTGCTGCAACACGTTCAGCGATTCGTTCAGCACCAGCTGGCGTATCTCGGCCAGGTCCGAGCCCGGCAGGCCGCCCTGGCCGTTTTCCTCCAGCGGGCCGACCATGCCGTTCAGGGAGGCTTCCACATACAACAGGGCGCCCGCCACATCCATCAACACCGCGTCGTCCACCACCCGCTCGCCCTGGGCCAGGGCTTGCAGCGCCAGCACCTGGTCGATGATCACCCGCCGTGGTTGCTGGAAGCCCAGTACCGCCAAGGTGTCGGCCACGTGGCGCAGCGGCGCCAGCAGGGCATCGAGCTGTTCGCTGTGCTGGCGATCGCTGCGCACGAACTGGTCCAGGCGCTCCTTTATGCGCATCAGGTCGTCGCACAGTGCCGTCACCACCGAACGCAGGGCATCGCGGCCCGGCCCGGCCTGCAATTGTTCGCGCCAGTTGCCCAGCGACAAGTCGAGGTTGGCCAGGTCGTCGGAGCCGGCAAAGCGCTGCGCAGCACCGCTGATCAGGCTGGCCTGGGCCAGTGGCTCGATGCCACGGCAGGCGCGCAGCTGGTTGAGCAGCGGCAGCATCACCAAGGGCAGGTCGTGGCGGGCACCGCGCAAGCGCTCAAGATATGAGGGCAATTGTTCCAGGCCGCGGAACAACGCACCCAGGCAATCACCCCGTGGGCTCACCTGGCCATCGGCCAGGGCCTTGGCAAACAGCTCCAGCTCTTCGGCCAGGCGCGTCGCACCCCGCAGTTCAAGCATGCGCAGGCAGCCATGCACCTGGTGCAGGTTGTCGACCACGAAGGCCAGCATCGAAAGGTCGCCGGGTTCGCCGGCAAAACGCTCCAGCGCCTGGCGGGCCTGGCCAAGGCAATCGAGGATGGCAGCCTTGGTCCAGGCCAGCGCCACTGTGTCGTGGCGTTCGGGGCTTACTGCAGCAGATGCCATGGGCACTTCCTCGGCGCGGCGCTTCACTTGGGCTCGGCTGGTGGTGGCAGGGTGAAACCGGACACCGAACGGCGCATCTCGCTGGCCATGCGGGCCAGGTGGCGGATGCTGTCGGCGGTGGCCCCGGAGCCGGCGGAGGTTTGCGCAGTAATCTGCTGGATGACCGCCATGGTGTGGGAGATCTGCCCCGCCGACGATGTCTGCAACTGGGCAGCGTCGGAGATGCTGTGGATAAGGTCGGCCAGGTTCTGCGATACCCCTTCGATCTCGGCCAGTGCCACCCCGGCATCCTGGGCCAGGCGCGCGCCGCGCACCACTTCGGCGGTGGTCTGCTCCATGGAGATCACCGCCTCGTTGGTGTCGGCCTGGATGGTGCGCACCAGCGCCTCGATCTGGCGGGTGGCCGATGACGAGCGTTCGGCCAGGCGCTGCACCTCGTCGGCGACCACGGCAAAACCACGGCCGGCCTCACCGGCCAGCGAGGCCTGGATCGCCGCGTTGAGGGCAAGGATGTTGGTCTGGTCAGCAATGTCGTCGATCAGGCTGACGATGTCGCCGATTTCCTGGGAAGACTCACCCAGGCGCTTGATCCGCTTGGCGGTGTCCTGGATCTGCTCGCGAATGTTGTCCATGCCATTGATGGTGTTGTGCACCACCTCGTTACCCTTGTTGGCGATGGCCACCGAGCGTTCGGCCACCTTGGCCGATTCGTAGGCATGCGCTGATACCCGGTCGATCGACTCGACCATGTCGCCGACCGCCTCGGAGGCCTCGCTGATCTGCGCGGCCTGGTGCTCGGAGGCCTTGGCCAGCTGGCGAGCGGTGTTCTGCGTGTCCTGCACGGCTGCGGCCACCTGCACGGCGCTATGGTTGATGGTGGCGACCAGGTCGCGCAGCTGGTCCACGGAATAGTTGATCGAGTCGGCAATGGCGCCGGTGAAGTCTTCGGTCACCGACACGGTCACGGTCAGGTCGCCATCGGCAAGCTCTTCGATTTCGTCGAGCAGGCGCATGATCGCCTGCTGGTTGCGTTCGTTCTTTTCTGCCGTTTCGCGCAGCTGGCGGTTGGTGGTGCGCACCATGACCAGGCCGATGAGGATGATCGAAGCCAGCGCCAGCAGGCCCAGGGCATAGCCGCCAACGGTGTCGAGGGTGCGCCCACCGGCCAGGTTCTCGAACCCGTTGGCCAGGTGCGACGCTTCATCGAGCAGGGTTTGCGACAGGCTGAAGATGTTGCCCGCAGCCTCGCGCACGCGGAACAGTTCGGGCGAGGTTTCGAGGATTTCATCCACAGAGCCGGCGACGAACTGGAACAGTTCGGCGATTTCGGCCAGGCGCGCGCGGGCGTCGGCGTCTTCCACGCGGGTTACCTGGATTGCCGAGTTGCCGCTGAGCATGCCCTCCAGTACCTGGCCAAAACGCCCGGCATCGCGGCCAAAGGCGTCGGCCGCCTGGGCTGCGGTGTCGTCACCGGCCAGCACGGTGTTGACCGAACCGAGGATGCGCTCGGCCAGCAGCAGCTGGCGCTGGGCTACCGCCACCTGGTTGGCCGGGGCGCCGCTTTGCAGCAGGATCTCGACCACCTTCTCGTATTCCACCTGCAACTGCGGCACGGTTTCGGCCAGCGTCGCTGCCACCTGGTGCAGCGACAGCACGGTCTGCTCGCTGGCCAGGATGGTGTCGGTGTTCTTGCGCAGGTTTTCCCAGTCGCGGCGTACCGATTCCATCTCGTCACGCACCGTGGGCGGCGCGGGCGGCAGGCCGGTGGACTTGTCACCCTGGCGCAGGTAGCCCCAGCGCCGTTCAAAATCGTTGCGGGCATCCGACAGCAGCTTGAAGGCCAGTGCCTTGCCGGCAGCGGCTTCGGTGGCGTTCTTGGCGATGCGTTGCGACAGCACCCGCAGTTCGCCGGCATGGCCGATGTACTGCTTGTCGTAGTTGGATTGGGTGTTCAGGTACGCGAAGTTGGCGAACAACAGGATGATCGACAGGATCAGGATCAAAAACAGCACAGTGATCTGCGCGATGCTGCGGGTACGCGGGCTCACGGTGGTGGCGGTGACGGAGGTGGCAGGCTTGTTCACGTTCGCAGGTCCTATAACGCCACATCGAGAAAGCCCGGCGCCTGGGCCAGAGCGAAGGGGCTGAAGATCGCCCAATTGCGTTCACGCGGGAAATGCCCCTGCACAAAACGTGCAGCGGCGCGCAGCAGTGGCTGCGGCGGCGACAGCTGCAGGCTGTCCAGGTCAAAGTGCTGCAAGCCCAGTACCTCGTCCACCAGCAGGCCGACGAACAGGGCTTCGTGGTCCAGCACCAGCACCCGCCGTTGCTTGCCCGGGGCGACGTGGCCCAGGCCGAAGAAGCTGCTCAAGTCCATCACCGGCAACAACCGGCCGCGCAGGTTGGCTACCCCGCACACCCATGGCTGCACACCGGGGACGCGGCTGCTGCGCGGTTCGCGCAGCACCTCGGCCACCTCGCCCATGGGCGCGACAAACCACTGCCCGGCAATGCGAAAACCGATACCGCTCCACTGTTGCAGGCGGTTGTCCTGCGGCGGTTGGTCGGCGACCAGCAGGCGGCAGCGCCGATCAATGTCCAGCAACAGCTCGAAGGCGGTCAGCGACGCGCCTTGCGGGCGGGTGGTCAAGCGCCTAGCACTTCTTTGAGCTTGGCGATCAGGTCGTCTTCTTCCACAGGCTTGGTCACGAAACCCCTCGCGCCCTGGCGCTTTGCCCAGATGCGATCGGTTTCCTGGTCTTTGGTGGTAACGACCAATACTGGAATGGCGCTGGTCTCGGGGTCCTTGCTCAATTGCCGGGTCGCCTGGAAGCCGTTGAGCACAGGCATGACGATATCCATCAGCACTGCATCAGGCTTTGCCTGGCGCGCCAGAGCCACGCCATCGGCACCGTTGCTGGCTTTGAGCACCTCATGACCGTGCTTTTCAAGCCATCCGGCCAATTTGTACATCTCTGTCGGCGAGTCGTCGACAATCAGAACTCGGGCCATGCTGTTTCCCCATCAGGAAAGTAAGGCCGTGCCATGGCGGGGCGCGGTCAGGGTGCGTGTTGTTGAGGCGCAGTAAACCCGGGCACGTGGGCACGGATCGCGTCGAGCAGCTCTTCCTTGCTGAACGGTTTGGTCAGGAACTGATCAGAGCCGACCACCCGGCCGCGGGCCTTGTCGAACAGCCCGTCGCGCGACGACAGCAGGATGACCGGGGTGTCCTTGAAAGCACTGTTGTGCTTGATCACGGCGCAGGTCTGGTAGCCGTCCAGGCGCGGCATCAGCACATCGACGAAGATGATGCTGGGCCGGTGGTCGACGATCTTGGCCAGGGCATCGAAGCCATCGCTGGCGGTGATCACCTCGCAGCCCGCTTCACCGAGCAGCATCTGCGCGGTGCGGCGGATCGTGCGGGAATCGTCGATCACCATCACCTTCAGGGGTTGTTCCATAGACGCCTACCAATGGAAATTAGCTGCACTTTTAGCATACTCCGGGTGGCCATTCCATCTGCGCCGCCCCTTGACCGGCGGCGTTCGCGGCGCCACCCTGAGCCACTTTTCTATCGCCATCGCGGCCACCTGCCGCCAAGAGGAACCACCCCATGAGCGTTCGCCTCGGCATTGTCATGGACCCCATCGCGTCCATCTCCTACAAGAAGGACAGCTCGCTGGCCATGCTGCTGGCCGCCCAGGCACGCGGCTGGAGCCTGTTCTACATGGAACAGCAAGACCTGTACCAGGGCGAAAGCAAGGCCCGCGCCCGCATGCGCCCGCTGAAGGTGTTTGCCGACCCGGCGCACTGGTTCGAGCTGGGCGAGGAGCAGGACAGCCCGCTGGCCGAGCTGGACGTGATCCTGATGCGCAAGGACCCACCCTTCGATATGGAGTTCGTCTACAGCACCTACCTGCTGGAGCAGGCCGAGAATGATGGCGTGCTGGTGGTCAACCGCCCGCAGAGCCTGCGCGACTGCAACGAAAAGATGTTCGCCACGTTGTTCCCGCAGTGCACCACCCCCACCCTGGTCAGCCGCCGCCCGGACATCATTCGCGAATTTGCGGCCAAGCATGTTGACGTGATCCTCAAGCCGCTGGATGGCATGGGCGGTACGTCGATCTTCCGCCACCGCGCTGGCGACCCCAACCTGTCGGTGATCCTGGAAACCCTGACCGCACTGGGCACCCAGCAGATCATGGCCCAGGCCTACCTGCCAGCGATCAAGGACGGCGACAAACGCATCCTGATGATCGACGGCGAGCCGGTGGACTACTGCCTGGCGCGTATTCCGGCCAGCGGCGAGACCCGCGGCAACCTGGCCGCCGGCGGGCGTGGCGAGGCGCGCCCGCTGACCGAGCGCGACCGCTGGATCGCCGCCCAGGTCGGCCCGACCCTGCGCGAAAAGGGCCTGTTGTTCGTGGGCCTGGACGTGATCGGCGACTACCTCACCGAAATCAACGTCACCAGCCCCACCTGCATCCGCGAGATCGATGCCGCCTTCAACACCGATATCGGTGGCAAACTGATGGATGCCATTGATCGCAAGCTCAAGGCACGCTGACAGCCAACGCGAAGCAAAACCCTGGAGTGGGGTATGATGCCGGTTCTATTCGACTGAGCTGCTGCCCCGCCCTGCGGTTGCTGGATACCTGATGACGCTGCCCGCTGACATCCCTGCCGACCTGCTGCCTCCCCGTGTTCGCCCGGTGGACCGGCTCGGCTTTACCCTGTTCCTGGCTGCCCTGGTGCACCTGGCGCTGATTCTTGGCGTCGGCTTCACCGTGGTCAAACCTGCCGAAATCCGCCACACCATGGACATCACCCTGGCCACCTTCAAGAGCGAGAAAGCGCCCGAGAAGGCCGATTTCCAGGCTCAGGAAAACCAGCAGGGCAGCGGCACGCTGGACAAGAAAGCGGTGCCCACCACCACCGAGCTGGCGCCCTTCCAGGACAGCAAGATCAACAAGATCACCCCGCCACCCGCCGCCAGGCCCGAGGTGGTACCACCCCCTACCCCACAAAAGTCGGCGGTAGTGACGACTGCGCCCAAGCCGCAGAAGGTCGAACCCAAGCCCAAGGAAAGCAAGGCACAGCCCAAGCCGGCCGCGCCAGCGCCAGACTTCGACAGCTCGCAATTGTCCAGCCAGATCGCCAGCCTGGAGGCAGAGCTGTCCAACGAACAGCAGATGTACGCGAAGCGCCCGCGCATCCACCGCCTGAACGCCGCTTCGACCATGCGCGACAAGGGCGCCTGGTACAAGGAAGAGTGGCGCAAGAAGGTCGAGCGGGTGGGCAACCTGAACTACCCCGACGAAGCACGCCGGCAACAGATCTACGGCAACCTGCGGATGATGGTATCGATCAACCGTGATGGCTCGCTGTACGAAGTGCTGGTACTGGAATCGTCCGGGCAGCAGGTACTGGACCAGGCAGCGCAACGCATCGTGCGGCTGGCGGCGCCGTTTGCACCGTTCACCGGGGACCTGGCCGAGTTTGACCGGCTGGAGATCATTCGTACCTGGCGCTTTGCCCGTGGGGACCGCTTGTCCAGTAACTGATTTTCTGGCTGTACTGGCCCATTCGCGGGCACGCCCGCTCCCACAGGATCTTCATTGAATCTGGAGCTTGTGGGGTAACTGTGGGAGCGGGCATGCCCGCGAATAGGCCTGTACAAGCGACACAAATCCGCACCTTGTCAGCCTCGCCACCTGGCGCCACACTATCCCCCATGAAAACCCTCGCCCCGAGCTACCTCAAGCACCAGTTCCTGATCGCCATGCCGCACATGGCCGATCCGAACTTCGCCCAGACCCTCACGTACATCGTCGAGCACAATGAGCATGGCGCCATGGGCCTGGTGGTCAACCGGCCGCAGGAACTGAGCCTGGCCGACATCCTCGAGCAACTGCGCCCGGACGAAACGCCGCCGGCCAGCACCTTGCAGGTGCCGATCTACCAGGGTGGCCCGGTACAAACCGACCGTGGCTTCGTACTGCACAGCAGCGAATGCAGCTTCCAGGCCACCGTGGCCCTGGAAGGGCTGTCGCTGACCACATCGCAGGATGTGCTGCTCGCCATTGCCGCCGGGGTAGGCCCGAAACAGAGCCTGATCACGTTGGGGTATGCCGGCTGGGAAGCGGGGCAACTGGAAGCGGAACTGGCCGACAACGCCTGGCTCAACTGCCCGTTCGACCCACAAATCATCTTTGACCGCGCCAGCGACCTGCGCCTGGAAGCAGCGGCCGCCAGCCTTGGGATCAACCTGCACCTGCTGACCAGCCAGGCGGGCCACGCCTGATGGCTGAACTACGCCTATTGCTGGGTTTCGACTACGGCAGCAAACAGATCGGCGTGGCTGTCGGCCAGGTAATCACCGGCCAAGCCCGCGAGTTGTGCACCCTGAAAGCGCAGAACGGCGTGCCGGACTGGGCTCAGGTGGAAAAACTCATCAATGAGTGGAAACCCGATGCCATTGTCGTCGGCCTGCCATTGAACATGGACGGCACACCCAGCGAAATGAGCGCCCGCGCTGAAAAGTTCGCCCGCCGCCTGAACGGCCGTTTCAACCTGCCCGTGCACACCCATGACGAACGCCTGACCACCTTCGAGGCCAAGGGCGAGCGCATGGCCCGTGGCGGCCAGCGCGGCAGCTACCGCGACAACCCGGTCGATGCCATCGCCGCCGCCCTGTTGCTGCAAGGCTGGCTGGAGGCCAATACCTGATCATCTTTGCCGCCGGGCCCGCCCGGCGCACCCTTCCGAGGAGCCCGCAATGAGCCTACCCAATCCCGCCGACCTGATTCGGCAGATGGCTGTCGACCTTCGTGCCCACCTGGCGCGCCGGGCAATTACCGAGCCCCGTTACATCGGTATCCGCACCGGCGGTGTCTGGGTTGCCCAGGCCCTGCAGGAAGCCATGGGCGACAGCAGCCCAATGGGCACCCTCGACGTCTCGTTCTACCGCGACGACTTCAGCCAGAACGGCCTGCACCCACAAGTGCGCCCGTCCGAGCTGCCGTTCGAGGTCGAAGGCCAGCACCTGGTGCTGGTGGATGACGTGCTGATGAGCGGTCGCACCATCCGTGCGGCGCTCAACGAACTGTTCGATTACGGCCGCCCGGCCAGCGTCACCCTGGTCTGCCTGCTGGACCTGGATGCCGGCGAATTGCCGATCCGTCCGAATGTGCTCGGTGCCACCCTGTCGCTGGCCGCCCATGAACGGGTAAAATTGACCGGACCCGCACCGCTCGCCCTCGAGCGCCAGGACCTCGCCTCCGCTTCCGCCCTTTAAGAGTCCCCCGCGATGACGCCAATCGACGCCAAGCGCCCGCTGCAGCTCAATGATCAGGGCCAGCTGCGCCACTTCCTCTCGCTCGACGGTTTGCCCCGCGAACTGCTCACCGAGATCCTCGACACCGCCGACTCCTTCCTGGAAGTCGGTGCCCGGGCCGTGAAGAAAGTCCCGTTGCTGCGCGGCAAGACCGTGTGCAACGTGTTCTTCGAGAACTCGACCCGTACCCGCACCACCTTCGAACTGGCGGCCCAGCGCCTGTCGGCCGACGTGATCAGCCTGAACGTGTCGACCTCCTCGACCAGCAAGGGCGAGACGCTGTTCGACACCCTGCGCAACCTCGAAGCCATGGCTGCCGACATGTTCGTCGTGCGCCACTCCGACTCCGGCGCCGCGCACTTCATCGCCGAGCACGTATGCCCGGATGTCGCCGTGATCAACGGCGGTGACGGCCGCCACGCGCACCCGACCCAGGGCATGCTCGACATGCTCACCATTCGCCGCCACAAGGGCAGCTTCGAGAACCTCTCGGTAGCCATCGTCGGCGACATCCTGCACTCGCGCGTGGCCCGCTCCGACATGCTGGCGCTCAAGGCGCTGGGCTGCCCGGACATCCGCGTGATCGGCCCGAAAACCCTGATCCCTATCGGCATCGAGCAGTACGGCGTGAAGGTCTACACCGACTTGGCCGAAGGCCTGAAGGATGTCGACGTGGTGATCATGCTGCGCCTGCAGCGTGAGCGCATGGCCGGCGGCCTGCTGCCCAGCGAAGGCGAGTTCTACCGCCTGTTCGGGCTGACCACCGCGCGCCTGGCCGGGGCCAAGCCCGACGCCATCGTCATGCACCCGGGCCCGATCAACCGTGGCGTGGAAATCGAGTCGGCGGTGGCCGACGGCAAGCACTCGGTGATCCTCAATCAGGTCACCTACGGCATCGCCGTGCGCATGGCCGTGCTGTCCATGGCCATGAGCGGGCAAAACGCGCAACGTCAATTCGACCAGGAGAACGCCCAGTGACCATCAGTATTCTTGGCGCCCGGGTCATCGATCCCAAGACTGGCCTGGACCAGGTCACCGACCTGCACCTGGACGGTGGCCGCATTGCCGCCATCGGCGCCGCGCCGGCCGGTTTCAGCGCCAGCCGCACGATCCAGGCCGATGGCCTGGTCGCCGCACCTGGCCTGGTCGACCTGGGCGTGTCCCTGCGCGAGCCGGGTTACAGCCGCAAAGGCAACATTGCCAGCGAAACCCGCGCTGCCGTGGCCGGCGGTGTCACCAGCCTGTGCTGCCCGCCGCAGACCAAGCCGGTGCTGGACACCTCGGCGGTGGCCGAGCTGATCCTGGACCGCGCCCGCGAGGCCGCCAACAGCAAGGTGTACCCAATCGGCGCCCTGACCAAAGGCCTTGAAGGCGAGCAACTGGCCGAGCTGGTGGCCCTGCGCGACACCGGTTGCGTGGCCTTCGGCAACGGCCTGAAACAAATCCCCAACAACCGTACCCTGGCCCGCGCCCTGGAGTACGCCGCCACCTTCGACCTGACCGTGGTGTTCCACTCCCAGGACCGCGACCTGGCCGAGGGTGGCCTGGCCCACGAAGGCGCCATGGCCAGCTTCCTCGGCCTGCCGGGTATCCCGGAAAGTGCCGAAACCGTGGCCCTGGCGCGCAACCTGCTGCTGGTGGAACAAAGCGGCGTGCGTGCGCACTTCAGCCAGATCACCAGCGCCCGTGGCGCACAGTTGATTGCCCAGGCACAGGAACTCGGCCTGCCGGTGACCGCCGATGTGGCGCTGTACCAGCTGATACTCACCGATGAGTCGCTGCGCGAGTTTTCCAGCCTGTACCACGTGCAGCCACCGCTGCGCACCGCCAAGGACCGGGATGGCCTGCGCGCCGCGGTCAAATCGGGCGTGATCCAGGCGATTTCCAGCCATCACCAGCCCCATGAGCGCGACGCCAAGCTGGCCCCGTTCGGCGCCACCGAGCCGGGCATCAGCAGCGTCGAGTTGCTGCTGCCACTGGCCATGACCCTGGTGCAGGACGGCCTGCTCGACCTGCCTACCTTGCTCGCCCGCCTGAGCAGCGGCCCGGCTGCAGCCCTGCGCCTGCCGGCCGGTGAGCTGAAAGTGGGTGGCGCGGCCGACCTGATGCTGTTCGACCCGCAAGCCTCCACCGTTGCCGGCGAGCAGTGGTTCTCGCGTGGCGAGAACTGCCCGTTCATCGGCCACTGCCTGCCGGGTGCGGTGCGTTATACCTTGGTCGATGGGCACGTCTGCCACGAGGCCTGAGTAACATGCTTCGCGGGCACGCCCGCTCCCACAGGATCACCACCATTCCAAGGCATGTGGTAACCCTGTGGGAGCGGGCATGCCCGCGAATGCCCTCGCGCGGTTCCCCCTGCCAAGCGCGACCATTCATCCCCGACGGTTGAAATCTTTCCCCCCACCCCCATATGAGTCTGCATCAGGCACTTTCGCCCCGCTGCGTGGAGACTCTCCCCTTGACCACCATCGTTTCTGTCCGCCGTAACGGCAAAGTCGTCATGGGCGGCGACGGCCAGGTATCCCTCGGCAACACCGTGATGAAAGGCAATGCCAAGAAAGTGCGCCGCCTGTACCACGGCCAGGTCATCGCCGGCTTCGCGGGTGCCACCGCCGATGCCTTCACCCTGTTCGAGCGCTTCGAAGCCCAGCTGGAAAAACACCAGGGCCACCTGGTCCGCGCCGCCGTCGAGCTGGCCAAGGAATGGCGTACCGACCGTTCCCTGAGCCGCCTGGAAGCCATGCTGGCCGTGGCCAACAAGGATGCCTCCCTGATCATCACCGGCAACGGTGACGTGGTCGAACCCGAAGACGGCCTGATCGCCATGGGTTCCGGTGGCGCCTACGCCCAGGCCGCAGCCCGCGCCCTGCTGAACAAGACCGACCTTTCGGCCCGTGAAATCGCTGAAACTGCCCTGAACATCGCCGGCGACATCTGCGTGTTCACCAACCACAACCTGACCATCGAGGAGCAGGACCTGGCCGACTGATTCAGTTGCTTTGGCGCCTCTTCCCGGTGAAGGGGCTTTTCCACGCTGACTCATCTGCCCAAGGACCCTATTGATCATGTCCATGACCCCCCGCGAGATCGTCCACGAACTCAACCGCCACATCATCGGCCAGGACGACGCCAAGCGCGCCGTGGCCATTGCCCTGCGCAACCGCTGGCGCCGGATGCAGCTGCCTGCCGAGCTGCGTGCCGAAGTGACCCCGAAGAACATCCTGATGATCGGCCCTACCGGCGTCGGCAAGACCGAAATCGCCCGTCGCCTGGCCAAGCTGGCCAACGCGCCGTTCCTCAAGGTCGAAGCCACCAAGTTCACCGAAGTGGGCTATGTGGGCCGCGACGTCGAGTCGATCATCCGTGACCTGGCCGACGCCGCGCTGAAGATGCTGCGCGAGCAGGAGATCATCCGCGTGCGCCACCGCGCCGAGGACGCCGCTGAAGACCGTATCCTCGATGCCCTGCTGCCGCAGGCGCGGGTCAGCAGCTTCACCGAAGAAGCCGCGCAGACCAGCAGCGATTCCAACACCCGCCAGCTGTTCCGCAAACGCCTGCGTGAAGGCCAGCTGGACGACAAGGAAATCGAAATCGAAGTGGCCGATGCCGTAGGCGTCGAAATTGCCGCGCCGCCCGGCATGGAAGAAATGACCAACCAGCTGCAAAGCCTGTTTGCCAACATGGGCAAAGGCAAGCGCAAGGCGCGCAAGCTGAAGGTGAAAGAAGCGCTGAAGATGGTTCGCGACGAAGAAGCGGGCCGCCTGGTCAACGAGGAAGAGCTCAAGGCCAAGGCCCTGGAAGCGGTCGAGCAGCACGGCATCGTGTTCATCGACGAAATCGACAAGGTTGCCAAGCGTGGCAACGTTGGCGGCGCAGACGTTTCCCGTGAAGGCGTGCAGCGCGACCTGCTGCCACTGATCGAAGGCTGCACCGTCAACACCAAGCTGGGCATGGTCAAGACCGACCACATCCTGTTCATTGCCTCGGGTGCGTTCCACCTGAGCAAGCCGAGCGACCTGGTGCCCGAGCTGCAAGGCCGCCTGCCGATCCGTGTCGAGCTGAAGGCACTGACCCCGGAAGACTTCGAGCGCATCCTGCAAGAGCCGCACGCTTCGCTGACCGAGCAGTACCAGGCCCTGCTGAAGACCGAAGGCCTGAACATCGAGTTCATCGGCGATGGCATCAAGCGCCTGGCCGAGATTGCCTACCAGGTCAACGAAAAGACCGAGAACATCGGTGCCCGCCGCTTGCACACCCTGCTTGAGCGCTTGCTCGAAGAGGTGTCGTTCAGCGCTGGCGACCTGGCCAGTGCCCATGACGAAACGCCGATCCGGATCGACGCTGCGTATGTGAACAGCCACCTGGGTGAACTGGCGCAGAACGAAGACCTGTCGCGCTACATCCTGTAAGACCGCAGGGGGCCGCTGTGCGGCCCTTTCGCGACACAAGGCCGCTCCTACAGGGGACCGCAATTTCCTGTAGGAGCGGCCTTGTGTCGCGATGGGCTGCAAAGCAGCCCCCTTGCACATTCCCCCAAATCTCCAGAAGCTGTGCTTCATCAGCTCCCGAGAGATTCCAGCCATGGCCCGCCTGCCCACCGCCATAAACCTGCACAAAGCCTCTAAAACCCTCACCCTCACCTACGCCCCCGGCGAGGTCTACCACCTGCCCGCCGAACTCCTGCGCGTGCACTCCCCCTCCGCCGAGGTCCAGGGCCACGGCAACCCCATCCTGCAATTTGGCAAGATCAACGTCGGCCTGGTCGGCCTGGAACCTGCCGGCCAATATGCACTGAAACTGACCTTCGACGACGGCCATGACAGCGGCCTGTTCACCTGGGAATACCTGGAACAGCTGTGCCTGCGCCAGGAACAGTTGTGGGCCGAATACCTCGACGAGCTGCACAAAGCCGGAAAGTCCCGCGACCCGGCCGAATCGGTGGTCAAGCTCATGCTCTAGCGCAAGGCCTGCAGGTTTTAGAGCGCATTTTCTAAATTCATCTGTTTGAATGACTTACAGACAGCCCAGTGAAGGGCTGTCTTGCGCATTACATGAAAGTCGGGTAACCAATGGGTGTGGCAAGTTCCCTGCATCACTTTGCAGGCAGTCAGAACCCCCGCAGCACCGCTGTTCCTTATCACTGGTCACCCGAGTAGCAGTACCGGGCTCAGGACTGTGCACCTGCCACAGCAACCGGTACTCGTCTCAGGACAACGGAGCGTCGTAGATGAGTAACAAGAACAACGATGAGCTGCAGCGGCAGGCCTCGGAAAACACCCTGGGGCTTAACCCGGTCATCGGCATTCGCCGCAAGGACCTGCTGAGTTCGGCACGCACCGTGCTGCGCCAGGCCGTGCGCCAACCGCTGCACAGCGCCAAGCATGTGGCCCACTTTGGCCTGGAGCTGAAGAACGTGCTGCTGGGCAAGTCCAGCCTGGCCCCGGAAAGCGACGACCGCCGGTTCAACGACCCGGCCTGGAGCAACAACCCGCTGTACCGCCGCTACCTGCAAACCTACCTGGCCTGGCGCAAGGAGCTGCAGGACTGGATCGGCAACAGCGACCTGCCACCCCAGGACATCAGCCGCGGCCAGTTCGTCATCAACCTGATGACCGAAGCCATGGCGCCGACCAATACCTTGTCCAACCCGGCAGCGGTCAAACGCTTCTTCGAAACAGGCGGCAAAAGCCTGCTCGATGGCCTGTCCAACCTGGCCAAGGACATGGTCAACAACGGCGGCATGCCCAGCCAGGTGAACATGGACGCCTTCGAGGTGGGCAAGAACCTGGGCACCAGTGAAGGCGCGGTGGTGTACCGCAACGATGTGCTCGAGCTGATCCAGTACAGCCCCATCACCGAACAGGTGCACGCCCGCCCGCTGCTGGTGGTGCCACCGCAGATCAACAAGTTCTACGTATTCGACCTGAGCCCGGAAAAGAGCCTGGCGCGCTACTGCCTGCGTTCGCAGCAGCAAACCTTCATCATCAGCTGGCGCAACCCGACCAAGGCCCAGCGTGAGTGGGGCCTGTCCACCTACATCGATGCGCTCAAGGAAGCCGTCGACGCGGTGCTGGCGATTACCGGCAGCAAAGACCTGAACATGCTCGGTGCCTGCTCTGGCGGCATCACCTGCACCGCGCTGGTGGGCCACTATGCCGCGATTGGCGAAAACAAGGTCAATGCCCTGACCCTGCTGGTCAGCGTGCTGGACACCACCATGGACAACCAGGTCGCATTGTTCGTCGACGAGCAGACCCTGGAAGCCGCCAAGCGCCACTCCTACCAGGCCGGCGTGCTGGAAGGCAGCGAGATGGCCAAGGTGTTCGCCTGGATGCGCCCCAACGATCTGATCTGGAACTACTGGGTGAACAACTACCTGCTCGGCAACGAGCCGCCGGTGTTCGACATCCTGTTCTGGAACAACGACACCACACGCCTGCCGGCCGCCTTCCACGGCGACCTGATCGAAATGTTCAAGAGCAACCCACTGATCCGCTCGGACGCACTGGAAGTGTGCGGCACGCCGATCGACCTGAAAAACGTGCACTGCGACATCTTCAGCGTTGCCGGCACCGCCGACCACATCACCCCGTGGCAATCGTGCTACCGCTCGGCGCACTTGTTTGGTGGCAAGATCGAGTTCGTGCTGTCCAACAGCGGCCACATCCAGAGCATCCTCAACCCGCCAGGCAACCCCAAGTCGCGCTTCATGACCGGTGCTGATCGCCCGGGTGACCCTCTGGCCTGGCAGGAAAACGCCACCAAGCACGCCGACTCCTGGTGGCTGCACTGGCAGAGCTGGCTGAGCGAACGTGCCGGGGAGCTGAAAAAAGCACCGACCCGCCTGGGCAACCGCGCGTATGCCGCTGGCGAAGCTTCACCAGGCACCTACGTTCACGAGCGTTGAGTTGCGTTGCCGTGGTCGCCATGAGGGCGCCACGGCACTTTTTTCACGACAGAGTCGAACGCATGCCGGAACCCTACATCTTCAGGACCGTCGAACTGGACGACCAGTCCATTCGCACCGCCGTGCGCCCGGGCAAGCCGCACCTGACACCGTTGCTGATCTTCAACGGCATCGGCGCCAACCTGGAGCTGGTGTTCCCGTTCATCGAGGCGCTGGACCCGGACCTGGAGGTCATCGCCTTCGACGTGCCCGGTGTGGGTGGTTCATCCACCCCGCGTCACCCTTATCGCTTTCCTGGCCTGGCCAAGCTGACCGCGCGCATGCTCGATTACCTGGACTACGGCCAGGTCAGCGCCATCGGTGTGTCCTGGGGCGGCGCCCTGGCCCAGCAGTTTGCCCACGACTACCCGGAGCGCTGCAAGAAACTGGTGCTGGCCGCCACTGCCGCCGGCGCAGTCATGGTGCCGGGCAAACCTAAAGTCTTGTGGATGATGGCCAGCCCCAGGCGCTACGTGCAGCCTTCCCATGTGATCCGCATAGCACCGCTGATCTACGGCGGCGCCTTCCGCCGCGACCCGGACCTGGCCATGCACCATGCGTCCAAGGTGCGCTCCGGCGGCAAGCTGGGCTACTACTGGCAGCTGTTTGCCGGCCTGGGCTGGACCAGCATCCACTGGCTGCACAAGATCCACCAGCCGACGCTGGTGCTGGCCGGTGACGACGACCCGCTGATCCCGCTGATCAACATGCGCCTGCTGGCCTGGCGGATTCCAAATGCCCAGCTACACATAATCGACGATGGCCACCTGTTCCTGATTACCCGGGCCGAGGCCGTCGCACCGATCATCATGAAGTTTCTCCAGGAAGAACGTCAGCGCGCGGTCATGCACCCGCGCCCCGCCTCTGGCGGTTGATTGTCGCTGCCCAAGCATCGGGTAAGACGAGGGAGTGTTGCCATGACAGACAAACCGGCCAAAGGAACGAAAACGCTTCCCGCCACCAGCATGAACGTGCAAAACGCCATACTCGGCCTGCGCGGGCGCGACCTGGTGTCGACCCTGCGCAGGGTCGGCCGCCACGGCTTGACCAACCCGCTGCACACGGCGCGGCACCTGTTGGCGTTCGGCAGCCAGCTGGGCCGCGTGATGCTGGGCGACACGCCCTACCAGCCCAACCCTCGGGACGGCCGCTTCAGCGACCCGACCTGGAGCCAGAACCCGTTTTATCGCCGGGGGCTGCAGGCCTATCTGGCCTGGCAGAAGCAGACGCGCCAATGGATCGACGAAAGCCACCTGGACGATGATGACCGGGCCCGTGCGCACTTTCTGTTCGGCATGATCAATGACGCCCTGGCACCGAGCAACTCGCTGCTCAACCCGCTGGCGGTCAAAGAGCTGCTGAACACCGGCGGGCAAAGCCTGGTGCGTGGCGTGGCCCACCTGCTCGACGACTTGCGCCACAATGACGGCCTGCCGCGCCAAGTGGACGAACGCGCCTTCGAGGTGGGTGGCAGCCTGGCGGCGACGCCCGGCGCGGTGGTGTTTCGCAACGAGCTGCTGGAGCTGATCCAGTACAAGCCGATGAGCGAAAAACAGCACGCCAGGCCCTTGCTGGTGGTGCCGCCGCAAATCAACAAGTTCTATATCTTCGACATGCAGGCGCACAACAGCTTCGTCCAGTACATGCTCAAGAACGGCCTGCAGGTGTTCATGATCAGTTGGCGCAACCCCGACCCGCGCCACCGCGAGTGGGGCCTGTCCTCCTACGTACAGGCCCTGGAAGAAGCACTCAACGCCTGCCGCAGCATCAGCGGCAACCGCGACCCCAACCTGATGGGTGCCTGCGCCGGCGGGCTGACCATGGCCGCCCTGCAGGGCCACCTGCAGGCCAAGCATCAGCTGCGCAAGATCCGCAGCGCCACTTACCTGGTCAGCCTGCTCGACAGCAAGTTCGACAGCCCGGCCAGCCTGTTCGCCGACGAGCAGACCGTCGAGGCCGCCAAGCGCCGTTCCTATCAACGGGGCGTGCTGGACGGCGGCGAAGTCGCCAGGATTTTCGCCTGGATGCGCCCCAACGACCTGATCTGGAACTACTGGGTCAACAACTACCTGTTGGGCAAAGCCCCACCCGCGTTCGACATCCTCTACTGGAACGCCGACAACACGCGCCTGCCCGCAGCACTGCACGGCGACTTGCTGGACTTTTTCAAGCACAACCCGCTCACCCACCCGGCTGGCCTTGAAGTGTGTGGCACGCCCATCGACCTCAAGCAGGTTGACCTGGACAGCTTTACCGTGGCCGGCAGCAACGATCACATCACCCCGTGGGACGCCGTGTATCGCTCGGCCTTGCTGCTCGGGGGCGACCGGCGTTTCGTGCTGGCCAACAGCGGGCACATCCAGAGCATCATCAACCCGCCGGGCAACCCCAAGGCCTACTACCTGGAAAACCCGAAACTTTCAGGGGACCCGCGCGCCTGGTTCTACGAGGCCAAACGCAGCGACGGCAGCTGGTGGCCCTTGTGGCTGGAATGGATCACGCCGCGCTCCGGCCCGCTCAAGGCTCCCCGTACCGAGCTGGGCAACAGTACCTATCCACTGCTCGGCCCGGCGCCAGGCACCTATGTCCTGACCCGATGAGCCCAACGACTGGATGAAGACCCGCGACCGTATCCTCGAATGCGCCCTGCAGCTGTTCAACCAGCAGGGCGAACCGAACGTATCCACCCTGGAGATTGCCAACGAACTGGGCATCAGCCCGGGCAACCTGTACTACCACTTCCACGGCAAGGAGCCCTTGGTGCTGGGCCTGTTCGAGCGCTTCGAGGATGCGCTGATGCCCCTGCTCGACCCGCCCCTGGACGTACGCCTGGAGGCTGAGGACTACTGGCTGTTCCTGCACCTGATTGTCGAGCACATGGCCCAGTACCGTTTTCTGTTCCAGGACCTGTCCAACCTCACCGGCCGCCTGCCCAAGCTGGCACGCGGCATGCGCAGCCTGATCAATGCCCTCAAGCGTACGCTGGCGGCGTTGCTGGCCAGCCTCAAGGGCCAGGGGTTGGTAGAGAGTGAGACCCAGGCGTTGGGGCAACTGGTGGAACAGATCTCAATGACGCTGCTGTTCTCGCTGGATTACCAGCGGGTGCTGGGGCGCGAGGCGGATGTGGGGATTGTGGTGTACCAGGTGATGATGCTGGTGGCGCCGCATCTGCAGGCCCAGGCGCGGGCAGCGGCGGAGCAGTTGGCGGTACGCTATCTGGAGGGGTAAACCTGCTGTTTCGGCGCTGGGGCCTTCGCGGGCATGCCCGCTCCCACAGGGCCAGCGCTGACCTGCTGATCGGCGCTGTTCCTGTGGCTCCCACAGGGACTGCACTGACTGGCTGATCGGCGCTGTTTCTGTGGGAGCGGGCAAGCCCGCGAAGAAGGCGACGCGGTATCAGATCAGGGTACCGGTGCCCGTTGGTGCCGATGGCGCGCTGCTGGCCGGGGCGGCGGCAGGTGCCGGTGCGGCGGTAGCGGCCGGTGCGGCGTTGGCCGCTGGGGCTGCTGGCTTGGCGGCGGCCGGTTTGGCCGGGGCTTTCTTCACCGCAGGTTTCTTCGCTGCCGCTGGCTTGGCCGCTGCCGGTTTCGCCGCAGGCTTGGCCGCTACAGGTTTGGCCGCAGGCTTGGCCGCTGCCGTTTTAGCTGCAGGTTTGGCCGCCGCGGTTTTCGCCGCAGGCTTGGTCGCTGCTGCCTTGGCCAGTGGTTTGGCCGCTGCCTTGCTCGCAGCCGGCTTGGCGGCGGCAGTGCGCGACGAAATCGGCGTAACCGAAGCACCGGTCAGCTTCTCGATCTGCTTGGTCAGGCTGTCCACCTGCTGGTGCAGGGCCTTGATCTCGTTGCGGCTCGGCACGCCCAGGCGCGAGATGGCGCTGTTCAGGCGCTTGTCGAAGGCCTCTTCGAGTTCGCTCCACTTGCCCAGCGCGAGGTCCTTCACGCCAGACACGCGCGAAGTGGTCGACGACTTGGCAGTTTCGGCGACATCTTCAGCCGTCTTCTTCGCCTGCTTCTCGGCCTTCTCGCCATCTTTCACCAGCGAGTCGAACAGCTTCGGGCCGTCCTGGTCGACTTTCGAATAGATACCCAGCCCCGCCAGCCAGATCTTGCGGGAGTACTTCTCGATCCCGCCGACCCAGGAGCTGCCTTCTTTTTCGGTATTCTTCTTGCCAGCCATCCTGCTCTCCTTATGGTTTGTGCGCGACGCGCTCAAGCAGCTCGTGCAGCTGTTCAAGCTTGACCGACAACGCCTCAACGTCATGTTTAGACGGAATGCCGAGGCGATTCAAGGCGCGCCCTACCCGTGCGTCGAAAGCTTTTTCGATCTTGTCGAGTTGAATTTCTACCTTGCCGCGTACGCGGCTGACTTCTTCAGCAGCTTCGTCGATCTGGTGGTTGGCAGCATCGAGCTCTTTGTCGATGCGTTTCTTGCCGCGCTTCTCGACGCCTTCGCCGGCCTTGACCAGCTCCTGGAAGTAGTCGGAGCCTTCCTGGCCGACCCGCGCATACGCGCCGATGCCAGCCAGCCAGATCTTGCGCGCGTAGCCACGCACTTCGCCCAGCGTACCCGGGGCGTCGTCCTTTTTCTTCACAGTCACTTTGGTCATGCTCTGTACCTCATGCTCATGAGTGGAGGAGAACCGCCCATGGAGGTTGGGCTTGAGCATAAGGTAGGGCCAGGAATTAGAATCTTCACCCTAAGATCGCCGCACTGATGTATCTACCGCAGCTGCTGCAGGCTGGCGTTCCAGCATTCGGCTCCCTTTTACCGGAGCCTTTGCCATGCCCCTGACACCGACCACGCCAGCTACATCGTTCAGGCAACGGGTAGCGATGCAGTTCGCCAATCGCCCCAGCTTGCGCGAGGTCGTTGCCGCCGCTGGCTTCGACGCACTCGCCGCACGCTACCCGTGGACCCGCAACAACCACCCGCAGTTGCGGTCGTTGAAGGGCTTCAGCATCCTGCCTGGCCCGGACGAAGAACCACCGACACAGCCAGGCAACCTGGTCGACACATTGCTTGAGCATTTCCTCACCGGCCAGCCCATGGCGCTCAAGCCCACGGACCAGCTCAGCCTGGACCCTCCCGCCATCTTTCGCCCCCAGGCAGCAGCGCCGACCATCGACATTCGCATGGGCGACCTGAACACGGCCTTCGACGATATGCTGGCGACCCTCTGCGAGGCATTTCAGCAGGCACAGGTCAGTTTCTGGAACAGCCGCGAAGGTGACTCGGATGTAACCCGCCTGCGCTGGATGCAGCAGGTGCTGAAGGCCGCACTGCTCGCCACGCTTGAACGCCAAGGCCTGGACAGCGATCAGAAAGCCTTGCTCTACGCCGTGCTCGCTCACACCAGCACATCGGCAAACGTGCAGGGTTTGCAGGTTTCGTTGAACACCCAGGGCAGCACGATGCATGAGGTATTGCCGGACCTGCTCGTCACTGGCAAAAAAGAGGCGCGCGACCTGGTCTTGTGGTGCAAACCCTCTGGCACCGTACGCGGCTTCAACGGGCTCCCGGCCTTCGCCGTCGCCTTGCGCGACGAGCTTTGCGAGCGACATGCGTTCGACACGATGTCCTGGGCCTGCACGGCACTGGCCGAAGACCCGTTCGGCTATCAGGCCCGGCAACTGCTCAACGCAATGCTGCAACAGATTGACCGCGTGCAACTGGGCGCTATGGAGCAAACCCGTGATATGGAGGATGTGTTCAGCCGGCTGAGCGATCCTTCATCAGCATTCCCGGCTTGCTTCCACCTCGAGCAATCGACACCCGCGATCACGCTGCCTGAGTGGCTGGAGAACGCCACGACGACGGATCGGTTCCAATACCACATGGCGCTGCTGGATCTGTCGGCAGAGCAAATGCTGGCACAGGGTGAATCATCCCTGGACGGCATCGAAGACTTGCAGCAATTCACGGTTCGCCGTCTACGCGAGCAAATGCGCGACGACCACCCGGCCCATGTGCCGTACGACCCTGATCAGGTGCAGATCACGATTTCACAGGTGGTGCAGGTGTCCTCTGCGGGGCCAGCGAGGCTTGAATACCTGAAAACCATCAGCCTGACCGAACTGGCCATCTCGCGCCTGCCCCTGGGCAGTGACCAGGTTGCTTCAGGCATTCAAATGGCCGATCAACAGGCGCCGAACGGCTGGCTGGACCTTGACTATGTCAATGCATTGGTCACCACCGTGGACGTTGGTGGCGTGTATCCGCAATTTGTTCACGACCAGTTGCAAGCGGGTGCCGACACCGACAAACGCCGCCAACACTTTGCCCAGGAATGGCGTGGCGCCCTGCGGCTGAGCGCGCTTCAGGCAAAGATCGCTGGGCAGTTGAGCGAACCAGCCTGGCAGGCAATCGCAGACTTTTGCCGCCGTAACGCCCATGTCAGCACATCGCTGAACCTGGCTGCGCTGGCATTCAACAGCGTGCCGGGTGGCCCGAAGGCCAACCGGGTGCATGGCATGTTCATCATCGAGGTGCCCGCCACAGGGACCTGGGTACTTTACCGCCCCATGTTCACAGCCCAGGCCGTCAGGCAGTTCGACAGCCCCCGGCAATTGATGACAGCCATCCGGACCGAGCACGCCTTGCAACAGCACATCCTCGCCTGGCTGGATGACGACGCCCACCCCATTTATGCCAATGATGGCTTCAGCCACCCGCACCTGCATGCCGGCCTCACTGAAATGGCTCACCTGCTGGGGCCCGGTTCCGCCATGGCCGCTGATGCCATTGAGCGCCTGAGGGCCCCTGTCACCCTGGCGTTCAAGCCATGGGTTGGCGATCTGGACAGGATGATGTTTGAGGCAAGGGCTGAGGTGCTGCTGTTGCTGGCCGCACGGCAGAGCACCTCGAATGCCCAGCAGCGCTGGGCGCTGGTCGTGCAGTTCGCATGGCTGGCGTTCAACACGGTCACGCCCCTGCTACGAGGGCCTGCCGGCCTGCTGGCCTGGTTGGTCACAGCCCTGCTCAGCATCAAGGATGACCTGACAGCACTGACCCAAGGCAGTACCGAAGAAAAGTTGCTCGCCGCTGCCGACATCCTGCTGAACCTGGCCATGCTGTTGGCCCATGGGCCAGGTACTACCAACCCCGAACCTGCACTGCCACCTCAACCCAGGCCGCGCCGCGTTTGGGGCGCAACTGCACAGCAGCCACCGGAGGAAGCAGCCTGGCACTCCCCCACCGAGCAACCCCGCCCTGCCGCGCTCAACGTCAGCCAATGGGGCCGCGACCAGCGGCTCGGCAACCTGCCCCGTGAAGCCCGCGCGGCGCTCGACACCCTGCGCGCCAAGGTCAGCCTGACCGGGCAGAGTGCGCTGGCCAGCGGCCGCATGCGTGGTTTGTACAAGGTTGACGAGCGTTACTACGTAAAGCTGCAGGATGTCGCCTACGAAGTCGAAGAGCGCTATAGCGGTATGCGCATCATTGGCCCACAAGTCAGCGAGAGCGAATGGTCGCAGACCTGGGGGGCAGAGCCGGACGGCTACTACATTGCTGGCCGCGAGCGCAGCAATGGGCCTTGGCTGACACGCTGGAACGGCGAATGGATGCTCGACCTGCAACTGGCGGGCGGCATGCCGAAAACGGCCAAGGCGCTGATCGACGAGAAAAAAGAAGCCTTCAGGAAAATGCTGGAAAGCCGAGTGGCCAATGACAAGAAACTCACCAGCACGGAAGCGTTCCTCGATGGCTACCTGGAACGTATAAAAACCTATGACCAGGCGCATCTGGCCTTCCAAAAGTCCCTGGATGATTTACCCGGCGTCACCCTCGACAACCTGCCGGACGAGCTGCAAGAACGGCGGCAAGCGCTACGGCTGCTGCGCAACGAGGCACACGCAAACATCGATATACTGGCACTCACCTACGAAAAACAGGCCGGGCTGATACGGGAGCAGGCGCAGCTTTACGCCAGCATGAGCGACCCGAAATACGCCAGGTTCGACCCCAAGGCCGCCGCTTCCTATGCCCGTGGCCAGTGGTGGGAGCAGTTGCTGACCGCCGACCTGCAGCAGTTCCGCCGCCTGCTCGACATGAATGACTATGAAGCGCTCAAGACCCAGTCACGCCGGCTTGTGCAGCTACCTTTCGGCCAGGAGCAGGCCCAGTTGTACCTGGGCTACAGCAAGAACGTCGAGGCCGCACTGGCTACCCATAGGCGCCTGTTCAACGTCAGCCAACGCCTCGACCAGAACCTCGTCGAGGCACTGACAGATGGGCAAATCCAGTTCTCAGGCAAGCGCAAGAAGCTCGATAGCATCATCAACAACCGGCGTTACTCGACGCTGATCACCAGGGCCCAGATTCTGAGCGACCTGAATCAGTTGACCGTGAACAGAGACCAACTGACCGCAGACAATTTCGAGAGCATCCTGCTCGCGCAAAAAAACCTGCGCGGCAGGTATCTGCATGAGGCACTGCTGAGCCACGACAGCCTGGCTGCGGCCAACCTCAAGCCAGAGCAGCAGAAGGAGCCGCTGGAAAGCGCGCTGCGCGAGTACAAACTGTCACTGGGCAATGCCGAGTATCTGCTGTCACGCAACATCCCGGCGGTGGACAGCAGCAAGCTCAATGAATACATCGCTGAACTGAATGCACTGATCAACCTCACGGAGCATGACCTTGCCTTCGTTTCTGCGGCAGCCGACGCGCAGGAGGCGGTGACCGAAC
Organism: Pseudomonas putida W15Oct28; assembly: GCF_000708715.2. Taxonomy (GTDB): domain Bacteria; phylum Pseudomonadota; class Gammaproteobacteria; order Pseudomonadales; family Pseudomonadaceae; genus Aquipseudomonas; species Aquipseudomonas putida_R. The sequence goes on from NZ_JENB01000009.1 coordinate 176,487, forward strand.
AGCCGCTGACCCACAAGGTGCGCCCCGTCAGGCGCAAGGTCATTCGCACTGCCCGGGGCAGATCCCTGATCGTCGAGGAAGCCGAGGAAGGCAGCGAAGCCGTGCAGATCGACCCGCTGACCGAACAGACCGTTGCGCGTTATCAGCAACAGGGCGACCACTGGGAAGCAGTGCCGCAAAAGGTGCCAGCACCTGACTACGCTCGCCTGCGCCGTACCGGCAATGACCTGCTGGCGCAGAAAACCGCAAGGATCACCCATGCCTCCCGCCATCTGGACGGGCCCAACAGCCTGGCCGACCAGCTGGATTTCTATGTACAGGACATGTCGGAGGTCGCCGCGCAGTTGCGTACCGGCCCCGAGCAAGGCCACGCACTGGCCACCCGGCTGGATCAGGCAATTACCGAGGTACAGGCAGAAAAAAAGCGCCTGTTGACCAGCGCCTACCTTGGCACCCGGCACCCGGACAGCAAGGCCTTGCGTTTCCTGCTGGAAGCGCACGAGGTGGAAGTCAGATCGGGCAAAAGCCGCAAGAAGCTCAAGGCCAATGATTTTCTGGATGTGTATGACGTTTATCGTCTGCAACCCAGGCAGAAGCTCTGGGAGGCGCATTTCCACTACACCAGCGCCAATGCCGATGCCCGGCGCTTCGCCAAAGGGCACTTGAAGTTCCCGGACGCCATGAGCCGTGACGAGCAGTTGCAACGGGCCCTGGCGCCCACGGAGCGCTATCACATCTATCGGGGTGACCTGCGTCTGGAGCAGATCGAGGACCTTATCCCGTTCCCCGACAACTGACAGCAGCGGGTGTCAGGCCAGCGCCTTGTCCAGCGCCCGCTCGATTTCACCCTTGATGGTGCCGCTCATCATCGACAGCATCATGCCGAGCTTCAGCTCCACACGGATGATGTCTTCGCCAATGTGCACGCTGCCGTTGGCGCCGCTGCGTGCCACATCGACCCGGTCACCGTTCCAGGTGGCCTTGAGGTCGTATTCGCGGCTGAGCTTGTCGACCAGCGCTTGCGCCTTGGCGCGGGCAGCATCGCGGCCGAGGGAGTGTTTGCGTTCGACGCTGATCTGGGTCATGCGGGTGTTCCTGAAGATGAAGACATAATTGGCATTATGCCCGCCCCTGCCCACTGGCACACCCCGCCAAGACAAATCCGCCCGTTCGCCCTAGAATGGCGGTAATTTTTTCCGGTGAAGCGATATGAACGACCAGCGCAAAGGCGACCACGCCGAACCCACCACCCACTTTGGCTACCAGGACGTACCTGAAAGCCAGAAGGCGAAAAAAGTCGCCGAAGTGTTCCACTCTGTGGCAGCCAAGTACGACCTGATGAACGATGTGCTGTCCGGCGGCATGCACCGCCTGTGGAAGCGCTTTACCATCGAGCTGTCGGGCGTGCGCAGCGGCAACCGGGTGCTGGACATCGCCGGCGGTACCGGTGACCTGGCCGCCAAGTTCTCGCGCCTGGTCGGCCCGACGGGCCAGGTGGTGCTGGCCGACATCAACGATTCGATGCTCAAGGTTGGCCGTGACCGCCTGCTGGACCGTGGTGTGGCCGGCAACATCGAGTTCGTCCAGGCCGACGCCGAAAAACTGCCGTTCCCGGACAACCACTTCGACTGCGTGACCATCGCTTTCGGCCTGCGCAACGTCACCCACAAGGACGAAGCCATCCGTTCGATGCTGCGCGTGCTCAAGCCCGGTGGCCGCCTGCTGATCCTGGAATTCTCCAAACCGACCAGCAAGCTGATGTCCAAGGCCTACGACGCCTATTCGTTCGCCTTCATGCCGCTGGCCGGCAAGCTGATCACCAACGACTCGGAAAGCTACCGTTACCTCGCCGAATCGATCCGCATGCACCCGGACCAGGAAACCCTGAAGAGCATGATGGTCGAGGCCGGTTTCGACCGCGTCACCTACCACAACATGACCAGCGGCATCGTTGCCGTGCACCGGGGGATCAAACCCTGATGCTGCTGGCCGGGCTGCTCGCCAGCGTCGAACATGGCCTGAACCGCGTCCTGCGCATGGACAGCACGGCCCTGCCGCGGCTGGCCGCGCTGGAAGGCAAGGTCATCGAGATCGACTGCCGCCAACCGGCCCTGCAGGTCTTCATCCTGCCCGATGAAGACGGCCTGATGCTCGCCGCCCACTGGGAAGGCGAGGTCGACTGCAGCCTGCGCGCACCGGCCGGCAGCCTGGTGCAACTGGCCCTGGCCAGTGACAAGACCGCCGTGCTGCACAGCCCACAGGTCGAACTGCATGGCGACAGCGCCGTGCTGCTCGACCTGTTCGGCGTACTGCAGGACCTGGAGCTGGACTGGGAGCACGAGCTGCAACGCTGGCTCGGCCCGGTCGCCACGGCAATGCTGGCAGGCCACATCCGCCTGCGTGCACGCTGGACCCGCCAGGGCCTGGCGCGCTTCAGCCAAAACCTTTCCGAGTACCTGGCCGAAGAGTCCCGCACCCTGGTAGGCAAGCGCGAAGCCGAAGCCGCCTTCAGCGAACTCGATGCACTGAAGCTCGACACAGAACGCCTCGAGGCGCGCCTCAAGCGCCTCTCCCGATCCCTTGATACCAGCGAAAACGCATGAAGCTGCTCGCCGTCCGCCGTCTTTTTCGCATCCAGCGTGTGGTGATCCGCTACCGTCTCGATGACCTGCTGTTCGAACAGCCATTGCTGCCCTGGTGGCTGGCCAGCCTGCGCCTGCTGATGCCGTGGCGCTGGCTGCCACGCAAACCCACCGAACTCAGCCGTGGCGCGCGCCTGCGCCTGGCGCTGCAGGACCTGGGCCCGATCTTCATCAAGTTCGGCCAGTTGCTGTCCACCCGTCGCGACCTGCTGCCCACCGACATCGCCGACGAGCTGATGCTGCTGCAGGACCGCGTGCCGCCGTTCGACCCGAAACAGGCCGTGGCACTGATTGAAGCGCAGCTGGGCGCGAAGGTTGGCGAGGTGTTCAGCCGTTTCGACGTCGAACCGCTGGCCTCGGCCTCGGTGGCCCAGGTACACGCCGCACGCCTGAAAACCGGCGAAGAGGTGGTGGTCAAGGTGGTACGCCCGGGCCTGAAGCCGGTCATCGCCCAGGACCTGGCCTGGCTGTTCCTGATCGCCAAGGCTGCCGAACGTGCTTCGGCCGATGCCCGCCGCCTGCACCCGGTGGAAATCGTCGGCGACTACGAAAAAACCATCTACGACGAGCTCGACCTGCTGCGCGAGGCTGCCAACGCCAGCCAGCTGCGGCGCAACTTCGAAGGCTCCGAGCTGATGTACGTGCCCCAGGTCTACTGGGACCTGTGCCGCCCGAAAGTGCTGGTGATGGAGCGCATCTACGGCGTGCCGGTCACCGACATGGCCACCCTGGCCGACCAGCGTACCGACATGAAGCTGCTCGCTGAGCGCGGCGTAGAGGTGTTCTTCACCCAGGTGTTCCGCGACAGCTTCTTCCATGCCGACATGCACCCGGGCAACATCTTCGTCAGCACGGTCAAGCCGTGGAGCCCGCAGTACATCGCCATCGACTGCGGCATCGTCGGCAGCCTCACCGCCGAGGACCAGGATTACCTGGCGCGCAACCTGATTGCCTTCTTCAAGCGTGACTACCGCCGCGTCGCTCAGTTGCACATCGACTCGGGCTGGGTGCCGGCACACACCAAGGTCAACGAATTCGAAGCGGCAATCCGCACCGTGTGCGAGCCGATCTTCGAAAAACCGTTGAAGGATATTTCCTTCGGCCAGGTGCTGATGCGCCTGTTCCAGACCGCGCGGCGCTTCAACATGGAAGTGCAGCCGCAGCTGGTGCTGCTGCAGAAGACCCTGCTCAACATCGAGGGCCTGGGCCGCCAGCTGTACCCCGACCTGGACCTGTGGAGCACCGCCAAACCGTTCCTTGAGCGCTGGATGCGCGACCGCTACAGCCCCAAGGCCGTGTTCGGCAACATTCATGGCCAGGTCGAGCAGCTGCCACACCTGGCCAACATGGCCCGCGATCTGCTCGAACGCCTGTCGCAGCCACACCTGAACGATCCGCAACTGCCGGAACGCCGCCGCCAGGGTGACCGCTGGGCGCTCCGCCTGCTGGGCGCCGGACTGCTCGGTGGCGGCGCGGTGCTGGCCGCTGGCGCCGCCGAGGCCGCCAGCCTGGCCGCCCCTGCTGCCTGGCCGGCCTGGCTGATGCTGGCTGCAGGCCTTTACCTGATCGTGCGCCAATAGCCAGCCGCGCCTGTGGCTGGCACACTAGCGCAAAGGGCCCGATACAGGAGCGGGCCCGCTTTGGAGTCGACGATGAAAGACTGGCTGGACGAGATCAAGTGGAACAGCGATGGCCTGGTACCGGCAATCGCCCAGGACCACAAGACCGGACGCGTGCTGATGATGGCCTGGATGAACCGTGAATCGCTGGCCCTGACCGCCACCGAGCAACGCGCCATCTACTGGTCGCGTTCGCGTGGCAAGCTGTGGCGTAAAGGCGAGGAATCCGGGCACGTGCAGAAACTGCATGAGCTGCGCCTGGACTGCGACGCCGACGTGATCATCCTGATGGTCGAGCAACTGGGCCATATCGCCTGCCATACCGGCCGTGAAAGCTGTTTCTACCGCGTCTTTGAAGACGGCCAGTGGAAAATCGTCGACCCGGTCCTGAAGGACCCGGATGCCATCTACAGCGCAGGACACTGACATGAGCGACACCCTCAACCGCCTGGCCGAAGTGCTTGAAGAACGCAAGCAAGCGGCGCCTGACAGCTCCTACGTGGCCAGCCTGTACCACAAGGGCCTGAACAAGATCCTCGAAAAGCTCGGCGAAGAGTCGGTCGAAACGATCATTGCCGCCAAGGATGCTGCCGTCAGCAAGGATTACAGCGATGTCATCTACGAAACCGCCGACCTGTGGTTTCATAGCCTGGTGATGCTCAGCGCGCTGGGCCAGCATCCACAAGCCGTGCTCGACGAACTGGATCGCCGTTTCGGGCTTTCGGGGCACGATGAGAAGGCCGCACGCCAGCCATCTGCCTGATGTTTTTGGGGGCACTGCATGCCCCTGTGGGAGCGGGTTCACCCGCGAAGAATGCAACGCGGTATATGGCACCGGCTGCGCCGGTGTTCGCGGGTAAACCCGCTCCCACAAGGGATCGCGCTGCCAGACAGATTTGCTGTACCTGTAAATTTCAGGAGTACGAAATGGGTATTTTTGACTGGAAACACTGGATCGTCCTGCTGGTCGTCGTGGTCCTGGTGTTCGGCACCAAGAAGCTGAAAAACTTCGGCAGTGACCTGGGCGAATCGATAAAGGGCTTCCGCAAGGCCATGAACGAAGAAGAGATCAAGCCGGCCGAGCAGACTCCGCCGCCTGCCCAGCCTGTGCCACCGGTGCAAAACACCGCCCAGCCGCAGGGCCATACCATCGAAGGCCAGGCCCAACCGGTCCAAGAGCCGCAACGGAAAGACTGACCCATGTTCGGCATCAGTTTCAGCGAGCTGCTACTCGTAGGCTTGGTCGCCTTGCTGGTGCTCGGCCCCGAGCGCCTGCCCGGTGCCGCGCGCACCGCAGGCCTGTGGATCGGCCGGCTCAAACGCAGCTTCAACAGCATCAAGATGGAAGTCGAGCGCGAAATTGGCGCCGACGACATCCGCCGCCAGTTGCACAACGAGCACATCCTGCAGATGGAAGAGGAAGCCAGGCGCATCCTCAACCCGATGACCCCATCGGCGCAGCCGCCCGTAACCACGGCCAGCGTGCAGCCGCCTGCCGGGCTTGAGGCCAGGCCGGTCGATACACCTGCCGCCCCGGCCGCGCCTTCTGAACCGCCTCAACCGCCGCGAGCCCCATGAGCGAAAATCCGGAACACGACCAGCCAATGCCGCTGGTCTCGCACCTGACCGAACTGCGCACCCGCCTGCTGCGATGCGTTGCCGTCATTTTCCTGATCTTTGCCGGGCTGTTTTCCTTCGCCCAGCAGATCTACACCTTGGTCTCGGCGCCGCTGCGCGACCATTTGCCGGCCAACGCGACGATGATCGCCACCGATGTGGCCTCGCCGTTCCTGACGCCGTTCAAGCTGACCATGATCGTCTCGCTGTTCCTGGCGATCCCGTTCATCCTGCAGCAGATCTGGGGCTTCATCGCACCGGGTCTGTACCGCCATGAAAGGCGCATCGCCATTCCGCTGCTGGTGTCGAGCATTCTGCTGTTCTACGCCGGTATGGCCTTTGCCTATTTCCTGGTGTTCCCGCTGATGTTCAGTTTCTTTGCCGCCGCCACCCCGGCAGGCGTGGCAATGATGACCGACATCGCCAACTACCTCGACTTCGTGATGACGCTGTTCTTCGCCTTTGGCGTCGCCTTCGAAATCCCGGTGGCAGTGGTGCTGCTGGTGTGGATCGGCGTGGTCGACGTGAAGTACCTGAAGAAGATCCGCCCTTACGTGATCATCGGCTGCTTCGTGGTCGGCATGATCCTCACCCCGCCGGACATCTTCTCCCAGACCCTGCTGGCCGTGCCCATGTGGCTGCTGTTCGAGGTTGGCGTGCTGTGCGGTAGCCTGATCCGCAAGCGCAGCGCCCACGACGAAGAAGCCAACGACCACAACGATCAGCCACCAGCGACCCAACCGTGAATCTGTTGCTCCTTGAAGAGGCCGACTTCGTCTCGGCCGACCGCGTCGTTCTTGCTGATCGGCGTTTCACCCACATGCAGGAAATCCACCGTGTTGCGGTGGGCGACAACCTGCGCGTGGGCCGCATCAATGGCCTGATGGGCAAAGCCACGGTGCTGCGCCTGGAAAAGCACGAAGCCGAACTTGAAGTGGCGTTCGACCAACCGCCACCGGCCAAGCTGCCGTTGACCCTGATACTGGCGGTGCCGCGACCAAAAATGCTGCGGCGGCTGTTCCAGACCGTGGCCACCCTCGGCGTATCGCGGCTGATCCTGGTGAACAGCTACAAGGTCGAGAAAAGCTTCTGGCAAACGCCGTTCCTGCAGCCCGAGAGCATTCGCGACAACCTGATCCTCGGCCTGGAACAGGCGCGTGACACGGTGCTGCCCGAGGTGATCATCGAAAAACGCTTCAAGCCTTTCGTCGAAGACCGCCTGCCCGCCATCGCCGCTGGTACCCTGGGCCTGGTCGGCCACCCCGGCCCCTACCCCGCCTGCCCGCGTGCCGTGGAACAAACCGTAACCCTGGCCATCGGCCC
>NZ_JENB01000010.1 GCF_000708715.2 Pseudomonas putida W15Oct28
GCCATAGCTAGCTGAAGTTAAGGCGACAGGTACATTGACACGCACCGAACGCGACAAAAAGTAACCAAAAAACGCTGCGCTCCGATCATCCGGCCCCTGCGCTGCGCTCCGGGGTTCCCTCACTCCGGCCTTGCTCCCGGGAGGACCGCGCTGCAGGCCACATCCTGTGGCCCAGCGCTTGACGGGCATCCATGCCCGTCACCTCCCTGCGCAAGGCCTGCGTTCGGCCTCCTGAAGTCGCGAAGATCCAAAGCCAGATCAAGAGCCAGATCCAAAGCCAGATCCAAAGCCAGATCAAGAGCATACGTCGCTGCAGCACCCGCTTCGATTGACGCTCCGGGTGCAACCCTCTAACCTTCGCGCGTGTTTCAGGTGCCCTGCCAGCCCCCACTGGGCAGGGTGAAACTGGGAAGCCGGTGGGCGCCAGCATGGCGCGATTCCGGCGCTGCCCCCGCAACGGTAGGTGAGTAGAAGGCCGCGCAGGGCCACTGGATGCCAGCATCCGGGAAGGCGCGCAGGCCAGGGCCAAGGCCCGCTCACAAGCCCGGAGACCGGCCTGAAACTGTCAACGGCATCACGGAGGGTGATGCGCGGTGCACCGTGGCGCCCTGCCATGGCCCCTGCGCGTTCTCCGTCTGCCTGCCTATTACCTGTCGCCACGCATTGCCGTGGTGCCAGCCTGCGGAGAACCCTTGATGAGCGAACCCACCGAACGCGACGAACGCCACCTGGCGCGCATGCAGCGCAAGAAGGCGGTCATCGACGAACGCATCGCCAATTCCCCCAACGAATGCGGCCTGCTGCTGGTGCTGACCGGCAATGGCAAGGGCAAGAGCAGCTCGGCCTTTGGCATGCTCGCGCGCGCACTGGGCCATGGCATGCAGTGCGGTGTAGTGCAGTTCATCAAGGGCCGCAACAGCACCGGCGAAGAGCTGTTCTTCCGCCGCTTCCCCGAACAGGTACGCTACCACGTGATGGGCGAAGGCTTTACCTGGGAAACTCAGGACCGTCAGCGCGACATCGCCGCCGCCGAAGCCGCCTGGGCGGTGTCGCGCCAGTTGCTGCAGGACCCAAGTGTGCAGTTCGTGGTGCTGGATGAGCTGAACATCGCCCTCAAGCACGGCTACCTCGACCTGGACCAGGTACTGTCCGACATCCAGGCCCGTCCGCCCATGCAGCACGTGATCGTCACTGGCCGCGCTGCAAAGCCCGAAATGATCGAACTGGCCGATACCGTGACCGAGATGGGCATGCTCAAGCACGCCTTCCAGGCCGGTATCCGCGCACAGAAGGGCGTCGAACTGTGAGTCAATCGCGCCACTGCCCCGCCGTGTTGATCGCGGCACCCGCCTCTGGCCAGGGCAAGACCACCGTCACTGCTGCCCTGGCCCGCCTGCACCGCAACCTCGGGCGCAAGGTGCGGGTGTTCAAGTGTGGGCCCGACTTTCTGGACCCGATGATTCTCGAACGGGCCAGCGGCGCGCCGGTGTACCAGCTGGATTTGTGGATGATCGGTGCCGCGGAAAGCCGCCGCCTGCTGTGGGAAGCGGCCGGCGAGGCCGACCTGATTTTGATCGAAGGGGTGATGGGGCTGTTCGATGGCACCCCTTCCAGTGCCGACTTGGCGCGCCACTTCGGTGTGCCGGTGCTGGCGGTGATCGACGGCACGGCCATGGCCCAGACCTTCGGCGCCCTGGCCCTGGGCCTGGCGCGTTACCAGGCCGACCTGCCGTTCGCCGGCGTGCTGGCCAACCGGGTGGGCAGCCTGCGCCATGCACAATTGCTGGAAGGCAGCCTGACCGAAGGCTTGCGCTGGTATGGCGGCTTGTCCCGCGAGCGCGGCATCGAGTTGCCCAGCCGTCATCTTGGGCTGGTTCAAGCCAGCGAGCTGAATGACCTGGATGCCCGTCTTGACGCCGCGGCCGAGGCGCTGGGCGCCAGCTGCGACGCAACCTTGCCACCGCCGGTGACGTTTGCCGAACCCGAACCACAGGCGTGTGGTGCCTCGCTGGCTGGCGTGCGCATTGGTGTGGCGCGGGACGAGGCGTTCGCCTTCACCTATGGCGCCAACCTTGAACTACTGCGTAACCTGGGTGCGCAGCTGGAATTCTTTTCGCCGCTGCATGACCGTGAACTGCCGGTGGTGGACAGCCTGTACCTTCCGGGTGGCTATCCCGAACTGCATCACCACGCCTTGGCCGCCAATGTGCCGATGAGCGAGGCAATTCGTGCCCATCATGCTCAGGGCAAGCCGTTGCTGGCCGAGTGTGGCGGCATGCTCTACCTGCTCGATGCCCTGACTGACGTGGCCGGCGAACGTGCCGAACTGCTCGGCCTGCTGCCGGGCGAGGCGACCATGCAGAAGCGCCTGGCGGCCCTTGCCTTGCAGGCAGTGGAGCTGCCGGAAGGTACCCTGCGCGGTCACACCTATCACCACTCGCTGACCAGCACGGCGCTGGAACCGATTGCCCGTGGCCTCAGCCCCAACGGCGGGCGTGGCAACGAAGGGGTGTATCGCCTGGGCCGGTTGACGGCCTCCTACGTGCACTTCTACTTCCCCTCCAACCCCCATGCGGCGGCGGCGCTGTTGCGACCATGAGCGAACACGCTTACAGCGACGCCGAACGCGCCGCGATCTACCGCGCCATCGGCGAGCGCCGTGACATGCGCCATTTCGCAGGTGGCCAGGTGGCGCCGGAGCTGCTTGGCCGCCTGCTGGCGGCCGCGCACCAGGCGCCCAGCGTCGGTTTGATGCAGCCCTGGCGTTTCATCCGCATTACCCAGCGTGACTTGCGCGCCCGCATCCAGGCCCTGGTGGAGGCGGAGCGGCTGCGCACCGCCGAAGCATTGGGCGAGCGGTCGGATGACTTCATGAAACTGAAGGTAGAAGGCATCAACGACTGTGCCGAGCTGCTGGTAGCGGCCTTGATGGACAACCGCGAGCCGCACATCTTCGGCCGTCGCACCCTCCCGGAGATGGACCTGGCCTCGCTGGCCTGCGCCATCCAGAACCTGTGGCTGGTGGCCCGTGGCGAAGGGCTGGGCATGGGCTGGGTGTCGCTGTTCGACCCCCTGGAGCTGGCGGTACTGCTGGGCATGCCTGATGGGGCCAAGCCGGTGGCGGTGCTGTGCCTGGGGCCGGTGACCGAATTTTACCCGTCACCCATGCTGGTGCTGGAAAACTGGGCCGAAGAACGGCCCTTGAGTGACATGCTGTACGAAAACCAATGGGGAGAGCGCCAATGAGCGTGGCCTTGCTGACCATGGCCGGGGTGGCCCTGGATGCCTTGCTGGGCGAACCGCAGCGGCGCCACCCGCTGGTGGCCTTCGGCAATATGGCCGGTAACCTGGAGCGCCGCCTGAATGCAGGTGGCCGCGGCTGGCGTAGCCACGGCGTGAGTGCGTGGTTTCTGGCGGTGGTGCCGCTGACCCTGGTGGCACTGATCCTGTCCTGGCTGCCCTACATTGGCTGGCTGGTGGATGTGCTGGCGCTGTACTGCGCCCTGGGCCTGCGCAGCCTGGGTGAGCATGTGCTGCCGGTGGCCAACGCCCTGCGCCAGGGCGACCTGCAAGAAGCACGGCGCCGTGTCGGCTACCTGGTCAGCCGCGAAACCCGCGAGCTGGACGAGCCCGCCGTGGCCCGGGCGGCCACCGAGTCGGTGCTGGAAAACGGCAGTGACGCGGTGTTCGCCGCGCTGTTCTGGTTTGTGGTGGCCGGTGCGCCGGGCGTGGTGCTGTACCGCCTGAGCAACACCCTGGATGCCATGTGGGGCTATCGCAACCAGCGCTTCGAGCGCTTCGGTTGGTGCGCGGCGCGCATTGATGACGTGCTCAACTATATTCCCGCAAGGCTGGTGGCGCTGACCTACGCACTGCTGGGCAAGACCCGCCTGGCTCTGGCCTGCTGGCGCAAGCAGGGCCCGTTGTGGGACAGCCCCAACGCCGGGCCTGTGATGGCAGCCGGTGCTGGTGCGCTGGGGGTAGAGCTGGGCGGCCCGGCGGTTTACCACGGCGAACTGCATGAGCGGCCACGCCTGGGTGAAGGGCCGATGGCTGACGCCGATGCCATCGAGCGTGGCTGGAGCCTGGTGCAGCGCGGCGTGTGGCTGTGGCTGCTGTTGATCTGTCTGGGGGCCTACATCAATGCTTGAACACGGTGGCCGCCTGCTGCGTGCGGTGCAGCACTACGGTATCCCTCGCGAGCAGTGGCTCGACCTGTCCAGCGGCATCGCGCCCTGGCCATTCCCGATCCCGCCGATACCCACTGATGCCTGGGCCCGCCTGCCAGAGACCGAGGACGGCCTGGAAGAGGCTGCCCGTGCGTATTACGGCGCCCGCCAGTTGCTGCCGGTGGCGGGCTCCCAGGCGGCGATCCAGGCGTTGCCGCTGCTGCGTGCGGCTGGCCGGGTAGGGGTGTTGACGCCGTGCTATGCCGAACACCCGTACGCCTGGCAACGGGCGGGGCATCAACTGGTTGAGCTGGATGAGGCGCAGGTCGAGGCGACACTCGACCGCCTCGATGTGCTGGTGCTGGTCAACCCCAACAACCCGACCGGGCGGCGGGTGCCGCGTGAGCGCCTGCTGGGCTGGCATGCCCGCCTGGCTGCCCGTGGTGGCTGGCTGCTGGTTGATGAGGCGTTCATGGACAACACCCCGGCGGATGGCGTGGTCGATTGCGCCGAGCGCCCGGGGCTGATCGTGCTGCGCTCGTTCGGCAAGTTCTTTGGCCTGGCCGGGGTACGCCTGGGCTTCGTCGCCGCCGAGCGCAGCCTGTTGCTGCGCCTGGCCGAGCTGCTTGGCCCGTGGACGGTCAACGGGCCAACCCGGGTGCTGGCCCAGGCCAGCCTGGCCGACAAGCCTGCCCAGCGCGTGCAGATCGAACGTTGCGCTGCCGCCAGCCAGCGCTTGGCAACATTGCTGTCCAGTAACGGCCTTGCGCCCAGCGGCGGCTGCGACCTGTTCCAGTACGTGCGTAGCGAGCGCGCCGCGCAGTTGCATGACTTTCTTGCCCGCCGCGGCATCCTGGTGCGCTTGTTCGAGCATCCACCGGCCGTGCGCCTGGGGCTGCCTGAATGTGTGGCGGACGAACAGCGCCTGGCCCAGGCCCTGGCGGACTATCAAAAGGAATCGGCATGACCACCCTCATGGTGCAAGGCACCACCTCCGACGCCGGCAAGAGCACGCTGGTAACTGCCCTGTGCCGCTGGCTGTTGCGCCAGGGCGTTGGCGTGGTGCCGTTCAAGCCACAGAACATGGCGCTGAACAGCGCGGTGACGGCCGATGGCGGTGAAATTGGCCGCGCCCAGGCGGTGCAGGCGCAGGCGTGCCGGCTGGCACCCCACACCGACATGAACCCCGTGTTGCTGAAACCCAACAGCGATACCGGCGCCCAGGTGATCATCCACGGGCGTGCGGTCACCAGCATGAACGCGGTGGCTTACCACGACTACAAAGCCATTGCCATGCAGGCGGTGTTGGTTTCGCACCAGCGCCTGAGTGCCGCGTACCCGGTGGTCATGGTCGAGGGCGCGGGCTCGCCGGCCGAGATCAACCTGCGTGCCGGCGACATCGCCAACATGGGTTTTGCCGAAGCGGTGGACTGCCCGGTGATCCTGGTCGCCGACATCAACCGCGGCGGTGTGTTCGCCCACCTGGTGGGCACGCTGGAATTGCTGTCGCCCAGTGAGCAGGCGCGGGTCAAAGGCTTTGTCATCAACCGTTTCCGGGGCGATATCGCCTTGTTGCAGCCGGGGCTGGACTGGCTGGAGCAACGCACCGGCAAGCCAGTGCTGGGTGTGCTGCCTTACGTCACCGACCTGCACCTGGAAGCCGAAGACGGCATCGATGTGCGCCAAGGCGCCAAAAGCGAGCGTGTGCTCAAGGTGATCGTCCCGGTATTGCCGCGCATCAGCAACCACACCGACTTTGATCCGTTGCGCCTGCACCCGCAGGTGGACCTGCAATTCATAGGCCCGGGCCAGCCGATCCCGGCTGCCGACCTGATCATCCTGCCGGGCTCCAAGAGCGTGCGCGGTGACCTGGCGCAGTTGCGCGAGCGCGGTTGGGACAAGGCCATCGAGCGGCACCTGCGCTACGGTGGCAAGCTGATCGGGATCTGTGGAGGCCTGCAGATGCTTGGCCGCGATGTGCATGACCCGCTGGGTCTCGAAGGGGCGGCCGGTTCAAGCCCGGGGCTGGGCCTGCTCGATTACGCCACGGTGCTGGAAGCCGAGAAGCAACTGCGCAACGTTGCCGGCACGCTGAACCTTGAAGCAGCACCGGTTGGCGGCTATGAAATTCACGCTGGCGTCACCACCGGCCCTGCCCTGGAGCAGCCCGCCGTGCAGCTGGCCGATGGCCGCTGCGATGGCGCTGTCAGTGCCGATGGACAGATCCTCGCCACCTACCTGCACGGCCTGTTCGAGGGCAGCCAGTCGTGTGCTGCGCTGCTGCGCTGGGCTGGCCTGGAGGATGTGCAGAGCATCGATTACGAAGCCCTGCGCGAACGCGACATCGAGCGCTTGGCCGACCTGGTGGAAAAGCACCTGGACACCGCGCACCTGCGCCAACTGTGCGGGGTGGCCTGACATGCGCAGCCTGATCCTCGGTGGCGCCCGCTCCGGCAAGAGCCGCCTGGCCGAACAGCTGGCCAGCGCCAGCGGCCTGCCAGTGACCTACATCGCTACCAGCCAGCCGCTGGATGGTGAAATGAACGAACGCGTGTCGCTGCATCGCCAGCGCCGTCCCGCAGACTGGGGGCTGATCGAAGAGCCGCTGGCCCTGGCCGCAGTGCTGCGCGCCGAAGCGGCCGAAGGGCGCTGCCTGCTGGTGGACTGCCTGACGTTGTGGTTGACCAACCTGCTGATGCTCGAAGACGACCAGCGCCTGGCCGAAGAGCGCGATGCCCTGCTGGCCTGCCTGGAGCAGCTGCCTGGCACCCTCATTCTGGTCAGTAACGAAACCGGCCTGGGCGTGGTGCCCATGGGTGAGCTGACCCGTCGCTATGTCGACCTGGCCGGCTGGTTGCACCAGGCCGTGGCCGAACGCTGCCAGCGTGTGGTGCTGACCGTGGCCGGCCTGCCCTTAATGCTCAAAGGAACTGCACTATGACTCAAGCCTGGTGGCGCGAAGCCTGCCAACCCCTCGACAACGCCGCCATGGACCAGGCCCGCGCCCGTCAGCAACAGCTGACCAAACCTGCCGGTTCACTCGGCCAGCTGGAGGGCCTGGCCATCCAGCTGGCGGGCCTGCAAGGGCGTGAACGGCCAACCCTGGACCACGCGGCCATCAGCATTTTTGCCGGTGACCACGGTGTGGTCGAAGAAGGTATCTCGGCCTATCCGCAGGCGGTCACCGGGCAGATGCTGCGCAACTTCGTTGGCGGTGGTGCGGCGATTAGCGTGTTGGCCCGCCAGCTGGAGGCCAGCCTCGAGGTGGTCGATCTGGGCACCATCGACCCTCATCTGGAACTGCCTGGCGTGCGCCACCTGCGCCTGGGGGCCGGTACGGCCAACTTCGCCCGTCAGCCAGCGATGACCGAGGGACAGTTGCAAGCTGCCTTGCAGGCCGGTTGCGACAGCGCCTTGCGTGCCGCCGAACAGGGCGCGCAGCTGTTCATCGGCGGCGAGATGGGTATTGGCAACACCACGGCCGCCGCTGCTTTGGCCAGCGTCCTGCTAGGCTGCCCGCCTGCTGAACTGAGCGGCCCGGGCACCGGCCTGGACAACACTGGCGTGCGGCACAAGGCCGAGGTCATCGAGCGGGCGCTGAGCCTGCATGGCCTGCAGGCCGCAGATCCATTGCAGGCACTGGGTTGTGTCGGCGGTTTTGAGATCGCGGCCTTGGCCGGGGCCTATATCGGCTGCGCGCAGGCGGGCATTGTAGTGCTGGTGGACGGCTTCATTTGTAGCGTTGCCGCCCTGGTGGCGGTGCGCCTCAACCCGCAGTGCCGGGCGTGGTTGCTGTTTGCCCATCAGGGCGCGGAGCCTGGGCACAAGGCGTTGCTGGATGCATTGCAGGCTGAACCGCTGTTGGCGTTGGGCCTGCGTCTGGGCGAGGGCAGTGGTGCTGCGCTGGCCGTGCCGCTGTTGCGCCTGGCCTGTGCGCTGCACGGGCAGATGGCGACCTTTGCCGAGGCTGCTGTGGCGGACCGCCCGGCATGATCCTCGACCTGCTGCGCCACGGTGAAACGGAGCAGGGCGGCCTGCGCGGCAGTCTGGACGATGCCCTCACTGACAAGGGCTGGGCGCAGATGCGCAGCGCCGTGACCGAAGCCGGCCCGTGGCAGGTGCTAGTCAGTTCGCCGCTGCAGCGCTGTGCGCGTTTTGCCGATGAACTGGGTGGGCGGTTTGATTTGCCTGTGCAGCGTGAACCCGGTTTGCAAGAGCTGCATTTCGGTGACTGGGAAGGCCGTAGCGCGGCGCAGATCATGGAAGACCAGGCGGATGCGCTGGGGCGCTTCTGGGCGGACCCGTACGCCTACACCCCGCCCAATGGCGAACCGGTGCAGGCATTCGCCGAGCGCGTGCTGGACGCTGTCGAGCGTTTGAGCCGCCAGCATGCAGGTAAGCGGGTGCTGCTGGTCACCCATGGCGGTGTGATGCGGTTGCTGCTGGCCCGGGCGCGGGGCTTGCCGAAGGAGCAGTTGCTGCAGGTTGAAGTCGGGCATGGGGCGCTGGTGCGGCTGGTGATGGGTGACGACGGTCATCTGGCCGAGGAGCACTAAGATGTTGCCGTTCTGGATTGCCTTGCAGTTCCTCAGCAGCTTGCCCGTGAGCCTGCCGGGCATGCCGGAGCCGCGTGAGCTGGGGCGTTCGCTGCTGTTCTATCCGCTGGTCGGGCTGTTGTTCGGGCTGCTGCTGTGGCTGGCCAGCCTTCTGCTGCAGGGGACGCCAGCGCCGTTGCATGCGGCTTTGCTGCTGACGGTGTGGGTACTGCTCAGTGGCGCCTTGCACCTGGATGGCCTGGCCGACAGCGCCGATGCCTGGTTGGGTGGTTTCGGCGACCGTGAGCGCACCCTGCAGATCATGAAAGACCCGCGTAGCGGGCCGATTGCCGTGGTCACCCTGGTGCTGGTGCTGTTGCTGAAGTTCTGCGCCTTGTGGGTGCTGGTGGAGCAGGGGATCGGGGCGCAATTGCTGCTGGCTCCCTTGATTGGGCGCGCGGCGATGTTGGGCCTGTTCCTCTGTACCCCTTATGTGCGGCCTGGCGGGTTGGGCCAAGCGTTGGCCGAGCACTTGCCCCGACGTGCAGTCGGGTGGGTGCTGCTGGGCAGTGCACTGTTCTGCCTGGTCTTGGGCGGCTGGGTGGTGGTGCTGGCGCTGGCGGTGTTTGCCTGGCTGCGGCATCTGATGTGCCGGCGCCTGGGTGGCACCACCGGTGATACCGCTGGAGCGCTGCTGGAGTTGCTCGAACTGGCAGTGATGCTTGGCTTGGCCTTGGACCTTTAATCACCCGGCCTGGGCCTGGGATCTGCAGGGGCATGTGCCTTGCCGGTAACGAGGGTGCAGTAACTTCTGGCAACGGTTCGGTAAGTCCTGCATCTCCATTGTCATCGTATTCTCAGTCTCCCCCCATGCAACCAGGTAGGCTCCCGTGCGAAACCGGATCTTCGCCAGTCTATTGGTGCTGTCCAGCCTTCCAGCCACTGCGGCAGATCTCATGGCATTCTGGGACGCGCCACGGCACGGCGGCAACAGCTTCAACCGGCTGCCACCCGATCAAGCCTACTTCGATGCCCTGAGGGGCTATGGCGCGACATGGGTACGATTGTCGTACGACAAATGGCAACCGCAGGAACGTGATTTCCTCCTCGGTAATGCCGATGCCTATGAAGCCCTGCCCGCCGCCGACCTGGCTACGCTGCGCGCCACCCTCGATCGTGCTCATCAAGCGGGGCTCAAGGTCGTCATTGCCCCTCTCTCGCTACCCGGTATGCGCTGGTCGCAAAACAACCAGGGCCAATTTGATGATCGGCTGTGGCAAGACAAGCGCTACTGGTCCCAGGCTGCGGCCTTCTGGCGGGACATGGCGCGTGAGCTGAAGGGCCACCCGGCCATTGCCGCCTACAACCTGGTCAATGAACCCGCCCCGGAAAAACAGGGCGGCTTGGCCGAACACGCCGAACTGGGGCAAATGCGGCAGTGGTATGTGAAAGAGCAGGGCACCGCGCGCGATCTGCCGTTGCTGTACCGGCAACTGATAGCGGCAATTCGCGAGGAGGACGCCGGCACGCCGATCATGGTCGATGCCGGCTGGTATGCCGCTGCAGATGCCTTCGGCTACTGGCCTGCCCCCCTGGAAGACCCGCGAGTACTGTACAGCGTGCACATGTACGAACCCTATGCCGCTACCAGTGCGCCTAACATGGCGCGTAAATACCCCATCGCCTACCCCGGCCCCGCACCCTTCGCCGGGCAGACACAGCAGTGGGATTGGCAACGCGTTGAGCGCTATTTGCGCCAGCCGCTGGCATGGGCCGAAGCCATGGGCCTGCCGCGGTCGCGGCTGGTGGTAGGCGAATTTGGCTGCATGCGCAGGCTACCCGGTTGCTCGCAGTATCTGGAAGACGTACTCACCGTGCTGGATCGCAACCAGTTGCACTGGGCTTTCTATAGCTTCCGTGAAGACAACTGGGACGGCATGGACTATGAACTGGGTTCGGCCAAGGTGCCGTGGCGCTACTGGCAGGCGATCGAGCTAGGTGCGCCAGACCCGTTGGCGCGCACGGCCACGGCTGAGTTCGAGCCGATTCGAAGGCGCTTGAACCCGGAATGACGCTCATCACCAATTGTGAAACCTCTTGCAACACTCATAATGCGGGTATATACACGTATCCATGCTGACCAGTGAATGCATCTGTACCCATCTGCGTCGTGCCGCCCGCGGGGTGAGCCGCCATTACGACGAGGCCCTTGCCGGCTTCGGGGTCAATGTCGCGCAGTTTTCCCTGCTAAGGCACCTGCAGCGGCTTGATCGCCCCAGTATCACTACCTTGGCCGAGGCCATGGGCCTGGAGCGCAGTACCCTGGGCCGTAACGTGCGGGTGCTGGAGGCTGAAGGGCTGGTGGCCCTGGCTGATGGCGACGACCAGCGCAACCGCGTGGTGCTGCTGACCGAGGCTGGAACGCAGCTGCTGCGCGCCGCGCATCCGGCCTGGGAACAAGCCCAGATCGAGCTGGTGGAGCGGTTGGGCGCAGGGCAGCGGGATGAACTGGTGCGTTTGCTGGGCCAACTGGCTTGAATTGATACGACTATAAGCGGGTATATACCCGCAAAAACCTTGCGATGTGCTGGAGATAACGACAATGACTTCGGTGTGGCGAACCAGCGGGTGGGTGTTGGTAGGGGCGGCTTTGATTCTGGCGCTGTCTCTGGGTGTGCGGCACGGCTTTGGTCTGTTTCTGGCGCCGATGAGCGCCGATTTTGGCTGGGGCCGTGGGGTGTTCGCCTTTGCCATTGCCTTGCAAAACCTGATCTGGGGTTTGGCGCAACCGTTCGCCGGTGCCTTGGCCGACCGTATGGGGGCGGCGCGGGTGGTGATCATCGGCGGGATTCTTTACGCCGTCGGTTTGATCCTCATGGGCATGGCCGACTCTGCCTGGTCGTTGTCGCTCAGTGCCGGTTTGTTGATCGGCATCGGCCTGTCCGGCACATCGTTCTCGGTCATCCTCGGCGTGGTCGGGCGTGCGGTGCCCGCAGAGAAGCGCAGCATGGCCATGGGCATTGCCAGCGCCGCCGGTTCGTTTGGCCAGTTCGCCATGCTGCCGGGCACCCTTGGCCTGATCCAGTGGCTGGGTTGGTCCGCAGCGTTGCTGGTGCTGGGCCTGATGGTGGCGTTTATCGTGCCCTTCGTCGGCCTGCTGCGCGACCGGCCGCTGCCCAGCCATGGCGCCGAGCAGACCCTGGGCCAGGCGCTGCGCGAGGCATGCTCGCATTCCGGCTTCTGGTTGCTGGCGCTGGGTTTCTTCGTGTGTGGTTTCCAGGTGGTGTTCATTGGCGTGCACTTGCCGGCCTACCTGGTCGACCAGCACCTGGCCGCGACCACCGGTACCACGGTGCTTGCGTTGGTCGGCCTGTTCAATATTGTGGGTACGTTCACGGCTGGCTGGCTGGGTGGTCGCATGTCCAAGCCGCGCCTGCTGACCGGGCTGTACCTGCTGCGTGCGGTGGTGATCGTGCTGTTCCTCTGGGCGCCGGTGAGCGCGTTCAGTGCCTACCTGTTCGGCATCGCCATGGGCCTGCTGTGGTTGTCCACGGTGCCGCTGACCAATGGCACCGTGGCTACGCTGTTCGGGGTGCGTAACCTGTCCATGCTCGGCGGTATCGTCTTCCTGTTCCACCAGCTGGGTGCCTTCCTCGGTGGCTGGTTGGGCGGGGTGGTCTATGACCGCACCGGCAGCTACGACCTGGTCTGGCAGATTTCCATCCTGCTCAGTCTGTTGGCCGCTGCCCTGAACTGGCCCGTGCGCGAACGGCCGGTTGCGCGCCTGCAGGCCCAGGCCGCATGAACCGCTACCTGGCCCGCGGGTTGCTTGCCCTCGGCGCGCTGGTGCTGCTGGCGCTGGCGTGGTGGGGGTGGCACAAGGGTGGGATGGCATTGATGCAACTGGGCATGAGTATTTGTTAGGTAAGGCGGGCGCCAATGCACCTGCCAAAAATTGCTGTCAGAGGCCTTAGATTGCAGTGGTAAGCCGCGATGTTGGCGTCTAACCACTGGTCTGGCTCAACCGCCCACCAGCTGATGTCATAGCCTGCGTTGTAGACAATATGTTCGAAAAGTATGCGCTGAGCCCGACCGTTTCCGTCGCGAAAAGGGTGAACTACGTTGAGTTCGGAATACTCATTGGTGACCGATACAATCAGTTCGTCCCGCGACATTTGTTCGTACCAGTCAGCCGCTTCTATGCGCTGAAACACCTGAGCCGCCTGCCTTTCCATGAACTCGGGTTGGCAGAAGCGCGTGTCCTGCTTTGATATAGCGACCGTCCGCAACTGTCCCGCCCAGTCGTAAAGGTCGGAAAACAAAGCGGCATGGATTCTTCTGAGATAAGCCAGGTCGTAGGGTGGTGGTTCGAACTCGATCTGTTCTGCTGAAATTGCAGTAAGCAAGCGTTCGGCTTTTTCTAGCTGGTCATCTTCCTGGATTCCCAGCTTGTTACGCAGTGTCTGACTGCGGGGGTAGCAGTAGGGGTCTTGCGCGATACCGTATTTATCGCGCATCAGCTGCTGCGTTTCAGAAAAGCTCTGAGCACGTCTTCTTTGGCCGGCAAAGGCTTTTCGGCGTCCTCGGCAGAGGTGGTGAACCCTTCAAGGCGCAGGCTTGCCATGTAGTTTGAGCGCCGCTTGCTGGCTGCATGGGCTTTTTTGGCTTGTAGACTGATCGGGGCCATTGTTTGACTCGTTCAGTGTTGAGGTGCGGAAATTATAACGCAAAGTGCTCGCGAAAGGTTTGCGGCGCTGGGTGGGCATGAGTGCCTGTCTGGCGCTACCCTGCAATCTCAGGGGTTGTCTAGCAGGAGAAACGAATCATGCGTGCTCATTGGTTGACTGTGCCGTTGTTGGGTGTGCTTGCCAGCACGTCGAGCTGGGCTGCTGATTGCCCGGCGTTGTTGCAGGGCAGCCTGCCGGAATTGCGTGGCAAGGGGCAGGTCGACCTGTGCCAGCGCTTTGCCGGCAAGCCTTTGGTGGTGGTCAACACGGCCAGCTATTGTGGGTTTGCACCGCAGTTTGAGGGGCTTGAGTCGACGTACAAGGAGTATCACGAGGAAGGCTTGGAAATGCTTGGCGTGCCGTCCAACGACTTCAAGCAGGAAGATGCCGACAGCGAGAAGACTGCCAAGGTTTGCTATGCCAACTACGGCGTTACCTTCACCATGACCAAGACGCAGGCGGTGCGGGGCAAGGATGCGATACCGCTTTTCGCCGAGCTGGCCAGCCAGAGCAGTGCGCCGAAGTGGAATTTCTACAAGTATGTTGTCGACCGCAAGGGCAAGGTGATCGGTAACTTCTCTAGCCTGACCAAACCGGATGATCCGGAATTCCGCGCAGCCATCGAGAAGGCCATCGCTTCGCAGCAGTAATTTCGCTGCTCTTGCTCTTGCTCTTGCTCCGGCTTTTGCTTCTAAGCGCGCGATAGTTCAGGCGACGCAGATTGCGACTTCAGGAGGCCGAACGTAGGGCTTGCGAAGGGAGGTGGCGGGCATGGATGCCCGTCAAGCGCTGGGCCCCAGGATGGGGCCTGCAGCGCGGTCCTCCCGGGAGCAAGCCCGGAGCGAGGGGACCCCGGAGCGAAGCGTAGGGGCCGGATGATGGGAGCGGACGGTTTTTGGTTCCTTTTTGCCACGACAAAAAGGGACCCGCCGGAAGGGCGGAAAGGTGACTCAGCGCCACTTGCGCGAACGAATGTCTCCACTGTGGTGAGGCCCACATCGTAAAAACCAAGAAGCTTAAGCGGTGGTTTTGATATAGCGGATAGTCCATTTGCGATGGCGACGCTTACTCACTTTTTCGCTCTTACAGCGAGTCACTTTTTGTCAAACGCCCCCCGTGTCAGCCTACCTGTCGCCTCTATTGATTGACTCAATCTTCCAAGGGGGCGAAGGTGCAAGGTAATGAAAAAGCGTTATGACTCTGAATTCAGAGACTGGGCTGTTCAGCAAATGATGCCGCCTCTGAACCGTTCTGTGGCGGAGCTTGCCGTTGCAATCGGCGTTACTCCGCAGTCCCTGCGAAACTGGAGACAAATGGCTAGAGAGAAAGGGTTGATCGTCCCTGGTAACAACAAGACCAGCGATCAATGGTCCAGCGCCGACAAATTCAATACTGTCATGGAGACAGCTCCCTTGAGTGAGATCGAGCTCTCTCAGTATTGCCGTATGAAAGGGATATTCCCTGAGCAGATCCAGCAATGGCGTTTGGCTTGCCAAAACGCCAACGAGGTAGCTGAGCCCCAACCTTGTGCCAAGAAAACTGCAGAACAAAGGCGCATCAAGGAACTAGAACGTCAGTTGTCGAAGTCTGATGCTGGTCGCAAAGAGGCGGAGGCTTTACTGGAACTGCGAAAAAAAGCCAATGCGATCTGGGGCAAGGACAAGGAAGACTGATCAGTTCCTCAGATCGCATGCAGGCACTAGGTTTGATAGCCGAAGCTGTCGAAGCGGGGGCAAGAAAATCCCATGCGTGCCGCGAGCTAGGGCTGTGCCTTCGAACGATCCAGCGCTGGCGCCATAGCAACGGTGATAGGCGTCAGACAGTTCAACGCGAGGCACCACCGAACAAGCTAAGTGTGGCGGAGCGACAGGCAGTATTAGCGGCTGCAAATCAGCCAGGTTATGCCAGCCTGACACCGCATCAGATCGTGCCCAAGTTAGCAGATGAAGGTATTTATCTGGCATCGGAATCGACTTTCTATCGAGTGCTCAAAGAGGCGAATCAAAATGTGCGCCGAGGCCGGGCTAAAGCCCCGAAACGCCGAATCTTGACTACGCATCGAGCGGATGGCCCAAACCAGGTGTGGTGCTGGGACATCACATGGTTGCCAACCACGATCAAGGGGCGTTTCTACTACTGGTACATGGTCAAAGACATCTACAGCCGCAAGCTTGTAGTTAACGAAGTCCATGAATCCGAATGTGCTGAGAACGCCTGTGTGCTGCTTGAGAAAGGGTGTTTGCGTGAGCGAACAGCGGGTCGCCCTTTGGTACTGCACTCTGACAACGGCCTTGTGATGAGGGGCTCACTGTTACGCGAACAAATGGTTTCGCTGGGTGTTAAGCCTTCGTTCAGTCGTCCGCGGGTGAGCAATGATAATGCTTATGCGGAAACACTCTTCCGCACTGCGAAGTACTGCCCACTGTGGCCAGATCGTCCGTTCGACAGCCTTATGGAAGCGAGACTCTGGGTGCAGAAATTTGTCGAGTGGTACAACGAAGAGCACCGGCACAGTGCCCTGCGATACGTCACGCCCAACGAGCGTCACGAAGGCAGAGCGACCGCGTTGCTACAGGCGCGAGCGGCATTGTATTCGTCTGCCAAAGCAGCTAATCCGACACGCTGGAGCGGCCAGACGCGAAATTGGCGACTTGCAGATGCTGTTTACTTGAATCCGGAGCGCCCGGAAGCTGGCGTTGCCATAGCTAGCTGAAGTTAAGGCGACAGGTACATTGACACGCACCGAACGCGACAAAAAGTAACCAAAAAACGCTGCGCTCCGATCATCCGGCCCCTGCGCTGCGCTCCGGGGTTCCCTCACTCCGGCCTTGCTCCCGGGCGGACCGCGCTGCAGGCCCCATCCTGGGGCCCAGCGCTTGACGGGCATCCATGCCCGTCACCTCCCTTCGCAAGGCCTGCGTTCGGCCTCCTGAAGTCGCGAAGATCAAGATCAAGATCAAGATCAAGATCAAGATCAAGATCAAGAGCTGGGCTGGGCTGGCTGGCAGCTGCGCATTTCTCAAGCGGTGCTTGGACCGCGTCGCGCTATGCGCGACAATAGCGATCATTTTCGGAGCCCCCCATGACCGATTTCACCCCCGACGCCATCCTCGATGCCACCGGCCTGAACTGCCCGGAACCAGTGATGATGCTGCACCAGCACGTGCGTGACCTGGCCGCTGGCGGCCTGCTCAAGGTCATCGCCACCGACCCGTCGACCCGCCGCGACATCCCCAAGTTCTGCAACTTCCTCGGTCACGAACTGCTGCAGCAGCAAGAAGACGCCGGTACCTTCCTGTACTGGATCCGCAAGAAAGCCGACTGAAGCGCTCTGGAACACGCCCGACGTTGCGCCTACACTGCGTTCCCCAGACAGGAGAGCGCCATGCTGATAGTTGCCGACGAGAACATCCCGCTGCTCGATGCCTTCTTCCAGGGTTTCGGTGAAATCCGCCGTTTCCCCGGCCGAAGCCTCGATGCCGCCAGCGTCAAGGACGCCGATATCCTGCTGGTGCGCTCGGTAACCAAAGTCGACCGCCAGTTGCTCGAAGGCAGCCGCGTACGCTTTGTCGGCACCTGCACCATCGGTACCGATCACCTGGACCTGGACTACTTTGCCGAAGCCGGCATTCGCTGGAGCAGCGCGCCGGGCTGTAATGCCCGGGGAGTGGTCGACTACGTGCTGGGCAGCCTGCTGACCCTGGCCGAGCTGGATGGCGCGGCACTGCCCGAGCGCGTGTATGGCGTGGTGGGCGCGGGTGAGGTGGGTGGCCGCCTGGTGCGGGTGCTGCACGGCCTGGGCTGGAAGGTGCTGGTGTGCGATCCGCTACGCCAGGCCGCCGAGGGTGGCAACTACGTCAGCCTGGAAACCATCGTGCAACAGTGCGATGTGATCAGCCTGCATACCCCGTTGCAGCGCGGTGGCGAGCACCCGACCTGGCACCTGTTGGGCCAGGCGCAGCTGGCGCAGTTGCGCCCGGGTGCCTGGCTGATCAACGCCAGCCGTGGCCCGGTGGTGGACAACGCCGCCCTGCGCGAGCTGCTGCTGGACCGGGAAGACGTGCATGCGGTGCTGGACGTGTGGGAGGGCGAGCCACAGGTGGACCTGCAACTGGCCGACCTGTGCACACTGGCCTCGCCGCACATTGCCGGCTACAGCCTCGACGGCCGCCAGCGTGGCACGGCGCAGATCTACCAGGCGCTGTGCCGTTTCCTGGGTGTGGACGAGCAGGTGCAACTGGCCGACTTGCTGCCCCGACCGCCGCTGTCGCAGATCGAACTGGATGCCAGCACCGACCCGGCCTGGGCCTTGGCGACCCTGTGCCGCGCCGTGTACGACCCCCGCCGCGACGATGCCGACTTCCGTCGCAGCCTGAGCGATGACCCGCAGCAGCAGCGCGCGGCGTTCGACCAGCTGCGCAAGCAATACCCGCCGCGGCGCGAGATCGAAGGGTTGGCAGTGCGCTTGCGCGGTGAGTCGCCGCAGCTGGCGCAGTTGGTCAGTGCCTTGGGGGCGGAGTTGGTCTGAAGATCCGCAATTCCCGCAGGTTTTGCAGTCCCCCTGTAGGAGCGGCCTTGTGTCGCGATCGGGCCGCAGGGCGGCCCCAGGATTTCAGCTTCGCCGTCTAGACTGCAGGGGCCGCTTTGCGGCCCGATCGCGACACAAGGCCGCTCCTACAGGAGGGCGGTGTACCCGGCTGTCGGGCAATAAAAACCCGGCGCAAGCGCCGGGTTGCAAAAAATCGCCGATCAACCTTTGTGTACGCGCTCGACCCGGCTTTCTTCCAGGGCCTTGCAGGCCTGCTGGATCATCTGCTCGGTGATAGGCACTTCGCGCCCCTTGCCGTCGATGATCGAACCGCATGCCTGTGGTGGCGGGGTGGTCTGAGGCTTCTGGTTGTCACTGCCATGCTGCAAGCTCATGCACTGTCTCCTCTTCAGGTTCAAGTTCAGGGTAGCCCTGCGCCGTGACTGGCCTGTGACAGCTTCTGTGTCACGGCAGCAACAGTCCAACAGAAACCCTGTGAAAGCTCCACCATCTGTTTAGACCGATGCGTTATAGCAACCTGCATCCATTCCCCCTGCCCGGATGAGTGGTAGTCTGCGGTTTCCCCGCCAGTGTAGCCGCCGCCATGCCCGATTCGGTTTCCCCGCGCCAACGCCGTGCCTTGCGCCTGGCTTGGCAGTTCGTACGTCCGTACCGCCGACAGGTGTTGCTGGCCTTGTTGGCCCTGGTGGTCACTGCCGCCATCACGCTGTCCATGGGCCAGGGCATCCGCCTGCTGGTAGACCAGGGCTTCATGACCCGCTCGGCGCACCAGCTCAACCAGACCATCGGCCTGTTCCTGCTGCTGGTGCTGGCCCTGGCGGTAGGCACCTTCAGCCGGTTCTACCTGGTGTCGTGGATTGGCGAGCGTTGCGTGGCCGATATCCGCCGTGCCGTGTTCGACCACCTGATCGGCCTGCACCCCGGCTTTTTCGAAGATAACCGCAGCTCTGAGATCCAGTCGCGGCTGACCGCCGACACCACCTTGCTGCAATCGGTCATCGGTTCATCGCTGTCGATGTTCCTGCGCAACGCGCTGATGGTCATTGGTGGTGTGGTGCTGTTGTTCATCACCAACCCCAAGCTCACCAGCATCGTGGTGGTCGCCTTGCCGCTGGTGCTGGCACCGATCCTGCTGTTCGGTCGCCGGGTGCGCAGCCTGTCGCGTCAGAGCCTGGACCGGGTGGCCGATGTCGGCAGCTACGTGGCCGAGACCCTGGGGCAGATCAAGACGGTGCAGGCCTACAATCATCAGGCGCATGACCGCGAACGGTTCGCCGAAACGGTCGAAGCCGCCTTTGGCGTGGCCCGCAAGCGGATTGCCCAGCGTGCCTGGCTGATTACTCTGGTGATCGTGCTGGTGCTGGGGGCGGTGGGGGTGATGCTGTGGGTCGGCGGCATGGATGTGATCGCCGGGCGTATTTCCGCAGGCGAACTGGCGGCGTTCGTGTTCTACAGCCTGATCGTCGGTAGCGCGTTCGGCACCCTCAGTGAGGTGATCGGCGAGCTGCAACGTGCAGCGGGTGCGGCCGAGCGCATTGCCGAACTGTTGGCGGCGCGCAGCGCGATCCTGCCACCCACCGTGGCGCAAGAGCTACCGCAGCAGCGGGCCAGCGGACGTATCGAGCTGCAGCAGTTGGTGTTTGCCTATCCGTCACGGCCCTCGGTGGCAGCCGTCGATGGCCTGAGCCTGGTCATCGAGCCCGGGCAGACCGTGGCCCTGGTTGGCCCGTCGGGGGCGGGCAAGTCGACCCTGTTCGATTTGCTGCTGCGCTTCTACGACCCGCAGCAAGGGCGCATCCTGCTGGATGGCCAGCCGGTTACCGAGCTAGACCCCGAGCAACTGCGCCGGCAGTTCGCCCTGGTGGCGCAAAACCCCTCACTGTTTCGCGGAACGGTGGAGGCCAATATCAGCTATGGCCGGCCCGAAGCGACCCTGGCCGAAGTCGAAGCAGCGGCGCACGGTGCCCATGCCGATGAATTCATCCGGCAGCTGCCGCAAGGCTATCAGACGCCGTTGGGCGAGGGTGGCATCGGCCTTTCCGGCGGGCAACGCCAGCGCCTGGCGATTGCCCGGGCCTTGCTGGTCGATGCACCGATCCTGCTGCTGGACGAGGCCACCAGCGCGCTCGACGCGCAGAGCGAACACCTGATCCAGCAGGCGTTGCCCAGTCTGATGGCCGGGCGTACCACGCTGGTGATCGCCCATCGCCTGGCCACGGTGCAGCATGCCGAGCGCATCGCGGTCATCGACAAGGGCCGGGTGGTGGCGGTGGGTACCCACCGGCAGTTGATCGAGGAAAGCCCGCTGTATGCGCGGCTGGCGGCCTTGCAATTCACAACCGGCTAACCCGTCGCGAGTTTGTAACAATTTTGTAGCAATTGCCTGAGAGTATCTGGCTCAACTGTTGCGTAAGTGCTCGACCTGGCTGCCATTACTTGATGGCAGCTTTTTTTTGGCCTGCCAACAAGCACATGGAATGTCTTACCTGGTGTTGCGGATGCGCGCCATTCCTTTCCTTCCGGTTTCGAGATCCACGATGTTGCGTAAATCCCTCAGAGTGCAAATTCTCTCGCTGCTCGGCGGCAGCCTGGTGGCGGTGCTGTTGATTGCCCTGGTGTGTTTCCAGTTTTTGTCGTCCAGCGTGCGCGGTTACGCCGAGCTGGTGGACGGGCCGCTGCGGGCCTCGCAATTGGTTGACGAAGCCAACCTGCAGTTCAAGATCCAGGTGCAGGAATGGAAGAACGTGCTGCTGCGCGGGCGCCAGCCTGCTGAAATGGACAAGTACTGGCAGCAGTTCCAGGCCCGCGAACAGCAGGTGCAACAATTGCTCGGGCAACTGATCGACAGCAGCGACGCCAGGCTCAAGGCACCGTTGCAGCAACTGCGTGACAGCCACCGGCAGTTGGGCCAGGCCTATGCGCAGGGCCGCCAGGCCTTCCTCGCCGCCGGTGGCGACCCGGTAGCCGGCGACCTGGCAGTCAAGGGCGTGGACCGCGCTGCCAGTGAGCAGATGAGCGAACTGGTCGAGCAACTGCGTGCCGATGCCCGCCAGCGTGCGGCCAGCATTAGCGCCAGCGCCGAGCGCACGGTATGGCTGGGCCTGCTGGTGATGCTGGCCTCGGCGGTGCTGGTGGGGCTGCTGAGCCTGTGGCTGGTCAACCGCAGCCTGATCGAGCCGATCCGCCAGTTGATCGAGTACGTCGCGCAGCTTAGCCAGGGCCGTTTTGCCGCCCGGGTGGACAGCCGCCGCGAGGATGAACTGGGGCGCCTGGCGCGGGCGGCCAACACCCTGCGCGACTTCCTCGCCGACACCGTCGGCCGGCTGAAGGACAATGCCCAGGAGCTGGAAGGTGCCAGCGGCCAGTTGCGCAGCATTGCCGGCGACATGGCCCGCGGCACCCATGACCAGTTCCAGCGTACCGACCAGGTGGCCACGGCCATGCACGAGATGTCTGCCACCGCCCAGGAAGTTGCCCGCCATGCTGCCGAAGCTGCCCGCGCGGCGGATGACGCCGACCACAGTGCCCAGGCGGGTGAGCAGGTGATGCAGCAGACCATCGATATCATCGGCGTGGTCAACCGCGAAATCGCCGGCACGGCGGCGGTAATCCGCGACCTGGAACACGACAGCACGCGCATCGGCAAAGTGCTGGAAGTGATCCGCGGTATTGCCGAACAGACCAACCTGCTGGCGCTCAACGCGGCCATCGAGGCGGCCCGCGCCGGTGAGGCCGGGCGTGGCTTTGCGGTGGTGGCCGATGAGGTGCGCAGCCTGGCCCAGCGCACGGCAGCCTCGATTGCCGAGATCCACCAGATCATCGAAGCAGTGCAGTCGGGTGCGGTGGAAGCGGTCAAGGCCATCGAAAGCGGCCAGCAGCGAAGCGAAGAGGGGGCCGAGCAGGTGCAGCAGGCAGGTCAGATGCTGCAGCGTATCACCCAGGCGGTAGAGGCGATCCGCGACATGAACCGGCAGATTGCCACGGCGGCCGAAGAGCAGACCAGCGTGGCCGAAGACATCTCGCGCAACCTGATTGAAATCACCCGCATCGCCACGGCCAACCAGGAGTCGGTGCAGTACACCGAGCAGGCAGGGCAACGCCTGCATGGGTTGTCGGGGCAACTGGGTGAAGTGACCTCGCGCCTGAGTGCCTGACACTTTTCAGACGCAACAAAAAGCCCGCGCAAGGCGGGCTTTTTGATGAGGATCTGGTCGGAGAGACAGGATTCGAACCTGCGGCCTTCTCGTCCCGAACGAGACGCGCTACCTGGCTGCGCTACACTCCGATGAACAAAATCCTACTGCATCCCGTTTTCGCCCACAAGCCCTTGTAGTTAAAAGGGGCTTTGCCAAAACGGGTGCCTGATCACAGCTCTTTTACGGTGCGGATCTGGTCCTTGTTCAGGCGCGTGCGCTTGCCGTCCAGTTGCTCGAATTCGTAGAAGCCGGAGTCTTCATCGAAGCTCGGGGTGTCGGTGGCCTGGATTTCGCGGCCATCGTTCAGGGTAATGACGGTCGGCGATGCACAGCCGGCAAGGGCGCCCAGGCCCAGGGCGAGCAGGAAGGCGGGAAGGGTCCGTTTGATCATCGTGATTCTCCAGTTGCGATGGTGCTGAATGACAGTTAAGACGCAGGGCGTTGGTGCAAGTTCCTTTCAAGTGCAGCATAGCGACAAATCGGGCTGGTTGACCCAGCGCAATGGTCGTGGGCACAACGCTGGCAAAGTTGCGCTGTGTTATAACTGCGGCCATCCATCTTCTGGTGACGGACACCCATGAAAGCCAAGGCAGATACCCCCTTCGTGCCGTTGAATATCGCCGTGCTCACGGTCAGCGACACCCGCACCTTCGACACCGACACCTCCGGGCAGATGTTCGTCGACCGCCTGAGTGCAGCTGGCCACCGCCTGGCCGAGCGTGTGCTGCTGAAGGACGACCTGTACAAGATCCGCGCCCAGGTCGCCACCTGGATTGCCGATGACGTTGTGCAGGTGGTACTGATCACCGGCGGCACCGGCTTTACCGGCCGTGACAGCACGCCCGAGGCAGTGGCCTGCCTGCTGGACAAGCAGGTCGAAGGCTTTGGCGAGCTGTTCCGGCAAATTTCCGTGGCCGACATCGGCACCTCCACCGTGCAGTCGCGCGCCCTGGCCGGGCTGGCCAACGGCACACTGGTGTGCTGCCTGCCGGGCTCGACCAATGCGGTGCGCACCGGCTGGGACGGCATCCTGGCCGAGCAGCTCGATGCACGCCATCGCCCGTGCAACTTCGTGCCGCACCTGAAGCAGGCAGCGGCCTGTGACAGCCGTGGCTGAGGTTAGCCAGGCCCGGCCACTGATGCCGGTGGAGCAAGCCCTGGAGCAACTGCTGGCGCTGGCCGAGGCGGCGCCGATCCGTGATACCGAGAACCTGCCATTGGCCGAGGCCGATGGCCGCGTGCTGGCCACCGACCTGGTGGCCTCGCTCGACCTGCCGCCCTGGCCGAACAGTGCCATGGACGGCTATGCCTTGCGCAAAGCCGACTGGCAGGGCGAGCCACTGCCGGTCAGCCAGCGGATTTTCGCCGGCCATGCACCGCAGCCCCTTCAGCCGGGCACCTGTGCGCGCATCTTCACCGGGGCGCTCGTGCCTGAAGGTGCCGACTGCGTCGAGATGCAGGAAAATACCGACGTGAACGACGACGGTCGGGTGCGCTTTCTCGAACCCTTGCATACCGATCAGAACATCCGCCCCCAAGGCCAGGAAACCCGCAAGGGCGAGCGGGTGATGAGCGCCGGCACCCGGCTGGGGCCGATCGAACTGGGCCTGGCGGCGACCTTGGGTCACGGCCGCCTGGACGTGGTGCGCAAGGTGCGGGTGGCGGTGCTGTCCACGGGTGATGAACTGGTCGAGCCCGGTTTGCCGCTGGGGCCGGGGCAAATCTACAACAGCAACCGCCGGCTGCTGGTCAGCTGGTTGCAGCGTCTGGGCTGCGATGTGGTCGATGCAGGCATCCTGCCGGATGATTTGGCGCTTACCCGCGCCTGCCTGGCCTCGCTGGGCGACGTTGACCTGATCCTGTCTACCGGCGGTGTCTCGGTGGGCGAGGCCGACTACCTGGGTGCGGCCCTGCGCGAAGCCGGCGAGCTGGCCTTGTGGAAGCTGGCGATCAAGCCGGGCAAGCCACTTACCTTCGGCCACTTTCAGGGCGTACCGGTGATCGGCCTGCCGGGTAACCCGGCCTCTACCTTGGTCACCTTTGGCCTGCTGACCCGGCCCTATCTGCTCCGTCGCCAGGGCGTGGAAGATGTCACGCCGCTGCGCTTCGACATGCCGGCAGGCTTTGACTGGCCCAAGCCCGGCACGCGGCGCGAGTACCTGCGTGCACGCATCGAACAGGGCCAGGTGCGTATCTACAAGAACCAGAGCTCCGGCGTGCTGCGCAGCGCGGCGTGGGCCGAGGGTTTGGTGGAAGTGCGAGAGGGCAACACGCCGAAACAGGGCGACAGCGTGCCGTTCATTCCCTTCAGCGAGCTACTTGGCTGAGCGGCCTAGCCAGGCACTGCCCAGCGGCGCGGCCTCGGCGGGCGCTGCCTGGGCCAGGCGCATGTGCACGTTCTCCAGTTGCTGAGCGGCCACGCTCCAGTCGTGGCGCTGGCGGGCGAACTGGCGCCCGGCAGCGCTCAACTGGCTCATGCGCCACGGCTGGTTGAGCAGTTGGGTGATCAGCAGGGCCAGCTGGTCGCCGTCATCACTGCCCAGGTAGTGCTCGCCGTTGTTTGCGGTCAGGCCCGATACGCCTTTGCCGGTGGTTATCACCGGTAGGCCTGCGGCCATGGCCTCAAGGATTTTTACCTTGGAGCCGCCGGCATAGCGCAGCGGCGCGAAGAACAGTGCCGAACGCTTTTGCAATTCACGCAGGTCAGGACGGTAGCCGAACCATTCGATGCGCGGGTCGTTCCAGTGCAGTTTCCAACTGGCTGGCAGGGCATGCCCGGCTATCGCCAGGCGCACCGCGGGGTTGCTCATCCACACCTGCGGCATGATGTCTTCCAGCGCCCACTCGATGGCCTCAAGGTTGGCGCCATATTCGAAGTTGCCGACGAACAGCAGACGCTGGCTGTGCAGCGCGGGGTCCACGTGCTGGTAGAAATCACAGTCCACACCATTGACCACCACGTTCACCGGGCGCCCGCTGATCTGCTCGATCAGCTCGGCATCGTGGGCGCTGACTGCTACCAGTTCCGTGGGCTGGCGTAGCACCCGCTGCTCCCAGCGCCGGTAGCGCCAGCGGTCGAAGGCGTTGAGGGGGCGCAGCCACAGGGGCAGCCGGTCGTGGCAGGCACCGCCCATCACCGACTCAAGTGTATGTTCGCTGAGCATGTAGGGCAGCCCGCGGGCCTGCAGGGCCTTCTCGAACGGTTGAAAACTGTAGCTGTGCTCGATCTGTATCACGTCCCAGGGTTCGTCCAGCAATTGCTCGAAACGGTGCCGCAGGCAAGGGGACAGGCCGTTGATGATGGCCCGCATGGGGTAGTCGATGATCGGCGAAGCCAATAGGTTCAGCGGGCTGTGCAGCGGCCGACGGGGCATTACGATCAGGCGTTCGAGCAGTGGCTCCAAGGCTTCGCGGGCTGTATCGCTGAGGGGGATTTTCGACTGCGCCAACAGGGTAATGCGGTGGCCCTGCTGCGCCAGTGCGCGCATCAGGTGGTATTGCCGGGTCTTGCTGCCACTGGTGGTCGGCCAGGGTAGGTAGGGCAGTGTCCAGAGAATGCGCATGACCCGGAATCCTCGTGAAAGGCCGCGGATGAAAAGACGCGCCCATCGGCAGTGTGCTGAACACCACTGCCGGGGCGCGTCCATGGCTAGGGTTTCGAGCCCGGCAAACAGAAGTCAAAAGGCTGACTTCCCAGGGAGTTTTGTTTGCCTAGGTCAAAAACTTGTCAAAAGTTCATTTTCTGAGCATAGCGCGCATTGTCGGGTGTGGGAAAAAGACCAGGCTGGCTTCGGTATTTTTTTGTGGGCATGCAACGATCGGTGAGCGGGCATGGTCGAGATCTGGGTCGGTCAACTTCACGGAGAAGCGCGATGCAAGGGCGCAAGGCAATGCTGATCCTGCACGGCAAGCAGGCGATGAATGAAGCGCTGCGCAGCGCCGTGTGCGACCTGCGCGATACCGGCTGGGTGCTGGATGTACGTGTCACCTGGGAGGCGGGTGACGCGCAGCGTCTGGTCGGCGAGGCGCTGACGGCGGGGTACAGCCATATCGTCGCCGGCGGTGGGGACGGCACGTTGCGGGATGTGGCCGAGGCCATGGGGCTGGCGGATGCCGAGGCCAGCCTGGCGCTGTTGCCGCTGGGCACGGCCAACGATTTCGCCAGGGCCGCCGGCATACCCCTGGAGCCAGCTGAGGCATTGGCGCTGCTGAACACGCCGGCGCAGGCCATTGACCTGGGCCAGGCTGGCGACCAGTTGTTCCTCAACATGGCCACGGGTGGGTTTGGTAGCCAGGTCACCGCCAACACCTCCGAAGACCTGAAAAAAGTGCTGGGTGCTGCAGCCTACCTGTTCACCGGGTTGTCGCGCTTCAGCGAACTGCAGGCGGCCTCCGTGGAACTGCAAGGGCCTGACTTCCAGTGGCAGGGGAGCTTGCTGGCACTGGGTATCGGCAATGGTCGCCAGGCTGGGGGCGGGCAAGTGCTATGCCCCGAGGCGGTAGTGAACGACGGTTTGCTCGACATTGCCATCTTGCCGGCGCCGCAAGAGGTGGTCGGGGCAGTGCGCGACCTGTTGGCCGGTGACGGCCTTTTTGTCCGCGCCAGGTTGCCCTGGGTCGAGATCAAGAGCGCGCAGGGCCTGGACATCAACCTCGATGGCGAGCCGTTGCAGGCCGGCAACCTGCGCTTTCAGGCCAGGCCTGGCGCGTTACGCCTGCACCTGCCGGCCGGGTCGCCGTTGCTTAGTCATCCAGGCTGATGATTTTCTCGCGTATAGCGAACAGCACGAGGCCGGCCACGTCATGAATCTGCAGGCGCTTCATGATTTGCGAGCGGTGGGTTTCCACGGTCTTGATCGACAGGCCCAGGCCAGTGGCGATTTCCCGGGTGGATTTGCCGCGCACGATCAGGCGCAGGATTTCCAGTTGTCGCGCAGTGAGGTTATGCCGCTCGCCAGCCGCTTGCTTGCCCTGCTTGGTGTGCCGTAGTGCCTGGTTGATGACGGTGTGGGCAATGGCCGGGCTGAGGTAGCGTTCGCCGTTGCGCACCGCGCCCAGGGCGTGTTCCAGTTCGGTGGCGCTGGTGTCCTTGAGCAGGTAGCCATGGGCGCCGCTTTCCAGGGCCCGCATGATCAGGTCCGGGTCGGTGTGCATCGACAGGATCAGCACCTTGCAGGTATTGCCGCTTGCCCGCAGTTGGGTGAGGGCGTCCAGGCCGCTGGTCGAACGCATGGAGATGTCCAGCAAGACGATGTCGGGCGCCAGGGCTCGTACCTGTTCGAGCAGCTGGCTGCCGTCGTCGGCTTCCCCGATCACGGCATAGTCGGGGATGTCGCAGACCAGTGCGCGCACGCCGGCGCGGATCAGCGAGTGGTCGTCTACCAGCAGCAGTCTACAGGTCATGGGTGGCCTTGCTCCCGGCGCGTTGCTGGGTACGTGCAGGCCACGGGAACACCGCCTCGATACGCGTGCCCATGCCGAGCTGACTGGTGATGTCGAGGCTGCCCTGCAAGGCGGTGACCCGCTCCTGCATGCCGGCCAGGCCGCGCTGGCCAGCCTCGGCCGGGTGCCGCGCCGGAACGAAACCACGGCCATCGTCGTGGATCGACAACGCCAGCCCCTCGGGGGTGCGCTGCAGTTGAATGATCAGGTTACCTGCCTGTGCGTGGCGCAGCATGTTGGTCACGGCCTCCTGGGTAATGCGAAACACCGCCATGGCCACGGCCTCGTCGATGCCGCCCAGGCGCTGGTTGCACGCCAGGCTCCAGTGCACGCCGCTGCTGGCCAGGGTGCGCACCAGGTGCGCGCGCAGGCTGGCTTCCAGGCCAAGGCTGGCCAATTGCCGAGGGTTGAGCAGGGCAGACACGTCGCGCACGTTGCCCAGAGTGTCATCCAGCGTGCTGTGCAGGGTGTTGCAGTGGCCCTGCAGGTCGTCGGGCATGCGCCGTTGCAGCCACTGCAGTTGCAGCTTGGCGGCGGTGAGCAGTTGGCCGATGTCGTCGTGCAGTTCCCGGCTCAAGTGCTGGCGCTCGTCTTCCTGGACCTTGAGCATACGCTCGGCCAGTTCTGCCGGGCGCAGGCTGATCGACCTGGCGCCCAGGCCCAGGTAGACGACGGTACCCAGCGTACCGGCCAGTTGCAGCACCAGCAGGCTGGCCGGGACCGCCTGGCTGGCCAGGCACAGCATCAGGTTGGCGACCAGCGAGGCCACGCATAGCGCGGCCGTCGCCCAACGCAGCAGGGCAACGCGGGTGCAGCAACGCAAAGAAGTCTTCAAGCGTGGGAGCATAGGTAGGGAAGCCACTGAAGTATTGCTGATGGAGGCCTTGCACAATGCTGCTCAGAGGCTTTGGCGCACTACTTTCGATGTTTTTTCGAACACGTGATCGTTCAACCTTTCTTCAGGTTGCAAGCGTTTGTGGGGGCGCATATTACCACTTCGCACTGTATCGGTGGCGGCTGGGTAACGCCTTGAAACGCCTGCTGGTCGGGCATTGGCGGGTAGCAAAGTGCCACCCTTTGATCGCGCATTACGCACTTGTCGTGTAACTAGTGCGTTAATGATTCAACTTCGCCCCCCGAAAACTTGGAGAACTTCCCAAGTTCGACCTTTGCGGGGCTTGAAAGAACGTGCTTAGTTGCACTTTGTGTCAGGTTAATAGGGTGGATTCCACCGGCCGGGGCGCGTGCTGGCTACCACTGTCGTGTGCGGGTGGAGGCACACGCTGCCTTGCTCGTCGCAGGAGGCACAGGCTGGTGCAAAGGGTTGCTTCACGACCTTGGCCAGGTCGCTCAGCAGCACCAGTTGCTCACCGATGTCGAGGTTCAGCCGCCCGGTACGGGTATCGACCAGTTCCAGTTGCCAGGCCAGCAAGGTAAGGCAGGCCCCTAGCGCAGGCAGGGCTTCACGTTGCAGGCAGCCGCCATGACAGGCGGGGGCAAGCAGCTGTTGCAGGGCATCGGTGTAATGGGCGACTTCACGCAGGCCCAGGCGTGTGGCCTGCCGGGCAAGGTTGTCGAGGGTGTTGTCCAGGCACCGGCAGGCATCTGGATCATTGTCGATCAGTTCCAGATGCTGCAGGCACTCCTGGGCCTGGGTCAGCAATACCTGGGCATCCAGCAGGTAACCCTGCAGGGCGTCATCGAACGATAAGGCAGTGTCCATGATCAGGTCCCCGCGCGTGGGGCAGGCGCAGGGGGCGGGCACGCCGAAACGATAGCTAGCAAAAGCCTGACTCCATTCATGCATTGAGAATGGCGTCACATTAATGGCTAAAGGATATCGCGAACATCAGGTTGCACCCGATTGCCGCTAAGGGTTTCCCTGATGTCGGGCTAAGGTGGGGAACTTTTGTCGCCCCTGCTGATTTACCGTGGAACCCCCGCAGTAAAGCATGATGGTAAAGTGATATCAATTGGCTTCATGGCATTTTCCCGCAAGGGTCAAGGTGTGCGTGAAGCCGCCGATACAGGGTGGATGTTTTCACTTTTTTGACTCAAGCCTGGGGGTTTTCCAATGGCTGGCATTCTCGACACAGTAGACCAACGCACGCAACTGGTGGGTGAGAACCGCCTGGAAATTCTGATGTTTCGCCTGGCCGGCCGCCAGTTGTTCGCGATCAACGTGTTCAAGGTGCAGGAAGTGCTGCAACTGCCCAAGCTGACCCTGATGCCCCAGCGCCACGCCTTCGTCTGCGGGGTGGTCAACCTGCGCGGCCAGACCCTGCCGGTGATCGACCTGTCTCAGGCGATCGGCATGCGCCCGCTGCAGCCGGGGCCGGACAGCACCATCATCGTCACCGAGTACAACCGCTCGGTGCAGGCCTTCCTGGTGGGCGGCGTCGACCGTATCGTCAACATGAACTGGGAGTCGATCATGCCGCCGCCTGCCAGCGCCGGTCGCCAGCACTACCTGACCGCCATCACCAAGGTCGATGAAAAGCTGGTGGAGGTGATCGACGTCGAGAAGGTGCTGGCCGAGATTGTGCCGTATAACGCCCGTGTTTCCGGCGAGAAGCTCGCCGACCCGGTGCTGGCCCGTGCCCGCGGCCGCGAGGTACTGCTGGTGGACGACTCCAGCGTGGCCCTGGCGCAATTGCGTGACACCCTGTCCCAGCTGGGCGTGAAGCTGCACGTGGCCAGTGACGGCCTGAAGGCGTTGCGCATGCTCAAGGGCTGGGCCGATGCGGGTGAGGACGTGTGCGAAAAGCTGTTGATGGTATTCACCGACGCCGAAATGCCTGAAATGGACGGCTACCGGCTGACCACCGAGATTCGCAGCGATGCCCGTTTGCGCAAGCTCTACGTCGTGCTGCACACCTCGCTGTCGGGCAGCTTCAATGAATCCATGGTGAAGAAGGTGGGTTGCGACAACTTCCTGTCCAAGTTCCAGCCTGATCGCCTGGTCGATGTGGTCAAGCAACGCCTGCTGCTGGATGTCGCCACTGCGTGATCGCTGGGCCAGCCAGGTATAAGCTTGGCTTTTGGCATGACGCGAGGCGGCAGGGATGTTTCTCAGTGAGTTGTATCGATACCCGGTGAAGTCGGGCCAGGCGCAAAGCCTGCAGGCATCACGGGTGGGGCTGTTGGGGTTGCAGGGCGACCGGCGCTGGATGGTCGTGGAGGAAGAAAACGGACGCTTCCTGACCCAGCGTGCCTGGCCGCAACTTGGCCAGGTTCAGGCGCACGATGACGACAACGGCCAGTTGCTGTTGCAAGCGCCCGGTATAGCGCCGTTGCGGGTGCCTGTGCCCGCAGGCGATGACGCCCTGCGTGGCGTGACGATCTGGCGCGACACCCTGCGCGTGCCGGACGCTGGCGACGCGGCGGCGGCCTGGTTGAGTGCGTTGCTGGGCAAGGCCGTGCGCCTGGTGCATTGCCCGGAGCAGCGCGCGCGTTACCTGCCCAATGGTTACGGCTTCAACAGTGATCGGGCGGCGTTTCCCGATGGTTTTCCCTTGCTGCTGATTGGCCAGGGCTCGCTCGACGAGCTCAACCGGCGTATCGGCCGGCCCATGGAAATGCTGCGCTTTCGACCCAACCTGGTGGTGCAGGGGGCGGAGCCGTTTGCCGAGGATGGCTGGAAGCGGATTCGCATCGGCAGCCTGGAATTTCGCGTGCTCAAGCCCAGTGTGCGGTGCATCTTTACCACGATTGACCCGGCAACCGGGGAGCGCAGTGCGGACCGCGAGCCGATGGTCACGCTCAGGACCTTTCGCGAGAAGGAGGGGGATGTGCTGTTCGGGCAGAACCTGGCGGTGGATGGCAGTGGGTGGCTTGAAGTAGGAATGCAGGTGGAAGTCCTGGAATGAATATGTTGCCTGAACCGGCCCTATCGCCGGCAAGCCAGCTCCCACAGGTTCATCACAGGTTCGAAGACTTGTGCGCTACCTGTGGGAGCTGGCTTGCCGGCGATAGGGCCGGCACAGGCTCAGCAAACCTTACATGTCATCGAAATACCGCTCATGCCAATCCACCAGCGGCTGCGGCGAATTCAGCTTTTGCCCGTAGATCACCGAATACGACAGCACGTTCTGCACATATTGGCGCGTTTCGTCGAAGGGGATCGATTCCACCCACACATCGAAACTCAGGTGCTTTGCACCTTTCAGCCACTGCCGCACGCGCCCGGGCCCGGCGTTGTAGGCCGCGGAGGCCAGCACCCGGTTGCCGTTGAACTGGCTGTGCACCTGGCTCAGGTAGGCCGCGCCCAGCTGGATGTTCTTGTCCGGGTTCAGCACCTGCGCCGGTGATGCCAGCGGGATGCTGAACTTGCGTGCGGTCTCTTTGGCCGTGGCCGGCATCAGCTGCATCAGGCCGCTGGCGCCCACCGGTGAGCGCGCATCCTCCATGAATGCACTTTCCTGGCGGGTGATGGCGAATACCCAGCTCGAATGCAGGCCGCGGACCTTGGCTTCACGCACCAGGGTGTCGCGGTGGGCCATCGGGAAGCGGATGTCCAGATCGTCCCAGTATTGCGCCTGGCTGATGGTACGGATGGCCGGGAAGTACCAGCGCAGGTCGTAGCCCAGGCGTGCCTGGGCAACCATTTCGTCGCGGGTGAAGTGGCGGCTGACGTGGTACCACTCGCGGCGG
This sequence comes from Pseudomonas putida W15Oct28, assembly GCF_000708715.2. Lineage (GTDB taxonomy): Bacteria > Pseudomonadota > Gammaproteobacteria > Pseudomonadales > Pseudomonadaceae > Aquipseudomonas > Aquipseudomonas putida_R. Next base: position 32,272 of record NZ_JENB01000010.1, read on the forward strand.
CCCTCGACGATCTGGCCACGGGCGTGGAATTCCAGTGCACGCTGGATGCCGGGTGTGTTGCGCACTTTCTTGACCAGTTGCGGGCTCAGCAGCAGCGGTTTGTTGTTCAACTGGTAGGGCGTCTGTGCCCGGTCGGCGGCGAGGAAACCATAGAAGTCGCGCTCACGTGCCACGGTCTTGTACAGCAGCGGGATCTGCGGGTTGTTCGGCTGGGCCAGCTCCAGGCTGCGTGCCTGCCAGTATTTCCAGCGGCTGCTGCTGGCCAGGTCCTGAGGCAGGCGCTTGGTCAGCTCGTAGGCGTCTTCCCAGCGGCCAAGGCGCAGCAGCAGGCGCAGGCGCCATTCGCTGACGGTGTTGTCGCGCAGTTCGGGGTCGTAGCGGGTCATCAGGTCGAGCGCGCGCGGGTCGTAGCGGCGTGCCAGGGTCAGGCCGATTTCGCGGGCGATGGCCACCTTTTCGTCGCGGGAGAAGTGCATGCGCTGGGCGTAATCGTCGAGCAGTGCCATGGCCCGCTCCGGGTCCTGCCGGGCCAGGCGGCGCAGGCCGAGGCTGACGACATCGGACATGGCCTCGTTGACCGGGGTGAAGCGCGACGGCTGGTTGAGCAGCTCAGGCTTCTGCGCCACGTCGACCAGCAGGCGCCCCTGCGGGCCGAGGGTGGTCAGGGTCTTGACCAGGTTGTTGGCCAAGGCGTAATTGCGCGTCTGGGCCGCCAGCTTGGTACGTTCCCAGCGCTTGGCCTCGGTCAGCTGGCCTTCGGCCGCCCACATGCCGAACAGCGTGTCGCAGGCGGCAGGTTGCGACTTGCCGACATTCCACAGTTTGTCGGCGGTGGCATAGCCCTCGGCGCGCAGGCCATGGCTGAGCTGATACTGGCCGTTGAGGCAGTCCAGTTCGGTGAAGTTGAGCTTGGGGTCGTAGTACTTGACGAAGGTGTCCCATTCGCCGCGTTCGGCCAGCCAGCGTAGCCAGCGCAGTTTCATCCAGTTGGCCTGGGGCAGGTCGCCATGCTTGGCGAGAAAGCCTTCGATCTCCTGGTTGCTGGCACTTTTGAGGCGGGCGGTAAGCTCGTCGTAGGCGAGGTAGGGTGTGAGCGGGTAGTCGCTCAGGGCTTGGGCATAGCGCAGGTATGGGCCTTTGTCGCCCTTGGCCAGCGCGCGCTTGGCCTCGTCATAGTACTGGCGCTGCTGGGTGAGGTCTGTGGCCTGCGCCGCGCAGGTGGCAGCGGTAAGCAGCAGGCAGGATGCAATATGTAACAGGCGGCTGCGCATGATACGTCCGGGCAGTTGAACCATGGGGAAGTGACGGCGGAGCCAGCACACTTGGAAGCAATTGCCTTAGCTTAGCCGTTTGCCGGCGGCGGGTGAAAGCACTGTGCTTGTATCGGGATATTAACTTCGACCAGATGTCGCAAAGCGCTGGTCGGGTGGCCAAGCGGATGCCGTCGAGGGCCAAGTCAGGTAGAATGCGCGCCCGATTTATGGAGACCAACATGACCCTGCTCAAATTCAGCGATGTGTCCCTCGCATTCGGCGCCATGCCGCTGCTGGACAAAGTGTCCTGGCAGATCGCTCGTGGTGAGCGGGTGTGCATCATCGGCCGCAACGGTACTGGCAAATCCAGCATGCTGCGCCTGGTCAAGGGCGAGCAGAAGGGTGACGACGGTGAAGTCTGGCGTGCCCCGGGCCTGAAGATCGGCGAGCTGCCGCAGGAACTGCCGGTGGCCGACGATCGCACGGTGTTCGATGTCGTGGCCGCAGGCCTGGATGGCGTCGGCGAGTTGCTGGCACAGTTCCATCACCTGAGCATGAATATCCAGAACGACGAAGACCTGGAAAAACTCATGCACGTCCAGCACGAGCTGGAAGCCCGTGATGGCTGGCGCCTGCAGCAAGTGGTGGAGAGCACCCTGAGCCGCCTGCAGTTGCCGGCCGACAAGACCCTGGCCGAGCTGTCCGGTGGCTGGCGCCGCCGTGTGCTGCTGGCCCAGGCGCTGGTGTCCGAGCCCGACCTGCTGCTGCTCGACGAGCCGACCAACCACCTGGACATCGGTGCCATTGCCTGGCTCGAAGAGGCCCTGCGCAGCTTCAACGGTGCTGTGCTGTTCATCACCCACGACCGGTCCTTCCTGCAGAACCTGGCCACCCGCATCCTTGAACTGGACCGTGGCGGCCTGATCGACTGGAACGGTGACTACGCCAGCTTCCTGGTGCACAAGGAGGCCGCCCTGGCCGCCGAAGAAACCGCCAACGCGCTGTTCGACAAGCGCCTGGCCCAGGAAGAAGTGTGGATTCGCCAAGGCATCAAGGCCCGCCGCACCCGTAACGAAGGCCGCGTGCGTGCGCTGAAAGCCTTGCGCGTGGAGCGTGGCGAGCGCCGCGAACGCCAGGGCAAGGCCAACATCCAGATCGAGTCGGCAGAAAAATCCGGCAAGCAGGTGATGGTGCTGGAAAACGTCAGCTTCCATCACCCCGAAGGGCCGATGCTGGTCAAGGACTTTTCCATGGTCCTGCAGCGCCAGGACCGTATCGGCCTGCTGGGCGCCAACGGCACCGGCAAGACCACCTTGCTCAAGCTGATGCTCGGCGGCCTGGAGCCCACTTCGGGCAAGGTCGAGAGCGGCACCAAGCTGGAAGTGGCCTACTTCGACCAGATGCGCCACCAGCTCGAGCTGGAAAAGACCGTGATCGACAACCTGGCAGAAGGCCGTGACTTCATCGAGATCGACGGCCAGAACCGCCACGTGCTGAGCTACCTGGGCGACTTCCTGTTCAGCCCTCAGCGTGCCCGCACGCCGGTCAAGGCGCTGTCGGGTGGCGAGCGTGCGCGCCTGTTGCTGGCCAAGCTGTTCAGCAAGCCGGCCAACCTGCTGGTGCTCGACGAACCGACCAACGACCTGGACGTTGAAACCCTCGAACTGCTCGAAGAAGTGCTGTCCAACTACAAGGGCACCGTGCTGATGGTCAGCCACGACCGGGCCTTCCTCGACAACGTCGTCACCAGCACCCTGGTGTTCGAAGGCGAGGGCAAGGTGCGTGAGTACGTCGGCGGCTACGAGGACTGGATTCGCCAGGGTGGCTCGCCGAAGCTGCTGGGCGTGACCGAGAGCAAGGGCGGCAAGTCCGCGCTCAACAGCGCAGTGGTGGAGAAAGTCGAGGACAAGCCCGCGCCAGTGGCTGCGCCGGTGGCGGAAGAGGCTTCGAAGAAGAAGCTCAGCTACAAGCTGCAGCGTGAGCTGGAGATGCTGCCAGGGCAGATCGACCAGATTGAGCAGCGTATGGCTGAGGCTCAGGAAGAAGTGAATGCGGCGGGCTTCTACCAGCGGTCGATTGCTGAAACTTCCGCAGTGCTCGCGAAGATCGAAAAGCTGCAAGGTGAGCTGGATGTGCTGGTAGAGCGCTGGGCAGAGCTGGAAGGCTGATCAGCTTTTAACCTGTACCGACCTCTTCGCGGGCTTGCCCGCTCCCACAGGATCACCACAGCTAAAAGGCCTGTGTAAATCCTGTGGGAGCGGGCAAGCCCGCGAAGAGGCCCGTACAGGTTAAATCATTCTTTCTTCTGCAACCGCACCGCCAGAACATCGCACGGCGCACCATGCAGCACGTCATTGGCCGTGGAGCCCAGCAGCAACGCCAGGCCATGGCGGCCATGGCTGCCGACCACGATCAGGTCGCACTTCTGGTCCTTGGCCAGCTGGTGGATTTCCTGGCGCGGTTGGCCGTAGGTCAGGTGCGAATCACCGCGCTGGATGCCGGGGTATTTGTTGAACAGACGCTCCATGCGCTCCTTGGCCTGGTCGAACTGTTGCTGCTGCAGTTGCGACAGGTCCATCGGCACGTCACCGCCAAAGGCCATGGCCATCGGCTCGACGATGTGTACCAGGGACACCTTGGCGCCTGAGGGCTCGGCGAGCTTCATGGCACGTTTGATCACCGGGTCGCATTCTTCGGTCAGGTCGACGGCGACCAACAAATGTTCGTATTGCATGAGCGGTACTCCTGGCAATCGCGATAGAAGAAGTATGGTCGCTTTCGGGCGGGTCTTCCGTGAAAAATGGCTAACCAGCTCATTTGCAACGCTTTATGGGAACTACTGATATGACGGTATTGCTGGTGGTGTCAATCCTTGCGCTGATTCTCAGCCCGCTTTCCTGGCTGCGCAGCTCGCGCAAGCAGAGCGAGCAGATGAGTTTGCGCCTGGAAGCGCGGCGCATGGGGTTGGCCATGCAGCTGGCGCCGCAGCAGTGGCCGCACTGGCTCGAAAAGGAGCCACCAAGCCCTTGCCCGCAATACCACCGGGCACGGCGTCGCGGGCATGAGGACAGCTTCAGCTTCTGGCAGATCAGCCCGGGGGTGTGGTGCAACCAGTGGCGCGAGCCCTGCGAAGATCCGCGCTTCATGGAGGCCTTGGCGCGCTTGCCGGCGAGCGTCTACAAGGTCGAAGCCGACGCGCGGATGATCGCCCTCTACTGGACTGAGCGGGGCGATACGGCTGTGTTGCAGGATGTTGCTTACGTCCTCGAAACCCTGGCCTGACAGTCACCACTAATCATGGCTGTCACCGACGCCTGTGGGAGCGGGCATGCCCGCGAACACCGGCGCAGCCGGTGCCAGTCACCGCGTTGAATTCTTCGCGGGCACGCCCGCTCCCACAGGGAATGCGGCGGTTTCAATAGCTTTAAACGACAAAGCGGCGGCTTGGCAGAACCCTGAAGGGGTGGGGTGCCAAGTCGCCGCTTTGCGTTCTGCTGCGCAGAAATGGCCAGGCAGGCCGGGTATTTACTCAAGCAGGTGGCAGTGTAGTCGCCCTTGGTTGCCTCGCAAGCCAAAAATGCAGCGCTGTTCAATTGCGCGTGGTCAATCGCTGACATGAATGGTCGGCGATCACTGTCATCATGTTTTGTACCCGGACGATACAAAGTGACTGGAAAGTCGCGTTTTCGCCGTGCGCGTGAGCATTTGACAACGCCGATCTTTTCGGAGAATGTGTGCACACCCAAATCAAACGGGCGTATGAATTGAGCGTTTGTATGTCATGACGCCAAGCCATACTTCCGACTAGCGCGCTGACGGGTGTGCCTGGGGCAGGGCAGCTAGGCCTGCTTCTGCTGCAGCGATCGGCGTGTACAGTTCAGCTTCCATATCGTGGAGATCAGTTGATGATTTACGAAGGTAAAGCCATCACGGTTAAGGCTCTTGAAAGTGGCATCGTCGAGCTCAAGTTCGACCTCAAGGGTGAGTCCGTCAACAAGTTCAACCGCCTGACCCTGAACGAGCTTCGCCAGGCCGTCGATGCCATCAAGGCCGACGCCTCGGTCAAGGGCGTGATCGTCAGCAGTGGCAAGGACGTGTTCATCGTCGGCGCCGACATCACCGAGTTCGTCGACAACTTCAAGCTGCCCGAGGCCGAACTGGTCGCCGGCAACCTGGAAGCCAACCGCATCTTCAGCGCCTTCGAAGACCTCGAAGTGCCGACCGTTGCTGCCATCAACGGCATCGCCCTGGGCGGCGGCCTGGAAATGTGCCTGGCCGCGGACTACCGGGTCATGTCCACCAGCGCCAAGATCGGCCTGCCAGAAGTCAAGCTGGGTATCTACCCCGGCTTTGGCGGCACCGTGCGCCTGCCGCGCCTGATCGGTTCGGACAACGCTGTCGAGTGGATCGCCTCCGGCAAGGAAAACCGTGCCGAAGACGCCCTGAAAGTGGGTGCCGTCGACGCCGTGGTCGCCCCTGAGTTGCTGCAGGCCGGTGCCCTGGACCTGATCAAGCGCGCCATCAGTGGCGAGCTGGACTACAAGGCCAAGCGTCAGCCCAAGCTGGAAAAGCTCAAGCTCAATGCCATCGAGCAGATGATGGCCTTCGAGACCGCCAAGGGCTTTGTTGCCGGCCAGGCCGGCCCGAACTACCCGGCCCCTGTCGAAGCCATCAAGACCATCCAGAAAGCGGCCAACTTCGGTCGCGACAAGGCTTTGGAAGTCGAAGCAGCAGGCTTTGCCAAGCTGGCCAAGACTTCGGTTGCCGAAAGCCTGATCGGCCTGTTCCTGAACGACCAGGAGCTCAAGCGCAAGGCCAAGGCGCATGATGAGATCGCTCACGACGTGAAGCAGGCCGCCGTGCTCGGCGCCGGCATCATGGGTGGCGGCATCGCTTACCAGTCGGCGGTCAAGGGCACCCCGATCCTGATGAAGGATATCCGCGAGGAAGCCATTCAGCTGGGCCTTAACGAGGCCTCCAAGCTGCTCGGCAACCGCGTCGACAAGGGCCGCCTGACCCCGGCCAAGATGGCCGAGGCACTCAACGCCATTCGCCCGACCCTGTCCTATGGCGATTTCGCCAATGTCGACATCGTCGTCGAAGCTGTGGTCGAGAACCCGAAAGTGAAGCAGGCCGTGCTGGCTGAGGTGGAAGGCCAGGTGAAAGAGGATGCGATCCTTGCGTCCAACACCTCGACCATCTCCATCAACCTGCTGGCAAAAGCGCTCAAGCGCCCGGAAAACTTCGTCGGCATGCACTTCTTCAACCCGGTGCACATGATGCCGCTGGTGGAAGTGATCCGTGGCGAGAAGTCCAGTGAAGTGGCGGTCGCCACCACCGTGGCCTACGCCAAGAAAATGGGCAAGAACCCGATCGTGGTCAACGATTGCCCGGGCTTCCTGGTCAACCGCGTGCTGTTCCCGTATTTCGGCGGCTTTGCCAAGCTGGTCAGCGCCGGTGTCGACTTTGTGCGCATCGACAAGGTCATGGAAAAGTTCGGCTGGCCGATGGGCCCGGCCTACCTGATGGACGTGGTCGGCATCGACACCGGCCACCACGGGCGTGACGTGATGGCCGAAGGCTTCCCGGACCGCATGAAGGACGAGCGCCGCTCGGCCGTCGACGCGCTGTACGAGGCCAAGCGCCTGGGCCAGAAGAACGGCAAAGGCTTCTACGCCTACGAAACCGACAAGCGCGGCAAGCCGAAGAAAGTCTTCGACGCTGCCGTACTGGACGTGCTCAAGCCAATCGTGTTCGAACAGCGCGAAGTCACCGACGAAGACATCATCAACTGGATGATGGTCCCGCTGTGCCTGGAGACCGTGCGCTGCCTGGAAGACGGCATTGTCGAAACCGCCGCCGAAGCCGATATGGGCCTGGTCTATGGCATTGGTTTCCCTCCCTTCCGCGGTGGTGCGCTGCGTTACATCGACTCGATCGGTGTGGCCGAATTCGTCGCCCTGGCCGATCAGTACGCCGATCTGGGGCCGCTGTACCACCCGACTGCGAAGCTGCGTGAAATGGCCAAGAACGGCCAGCGCTTCTTCAACTGAGCGGTCAACGAGCTAGAGCGAGAGATTTGATATGAGCCTGAATCCAAGAGACGTGGTGATTGTCGACTTCGGTCGCACGCCAATGGGCCGCTCCAAGGGTGGCATGCACCGCAACACCCGCGCCGAAGACATGTCGGCGCACCTGATCAGCAAGCTGCTGGAGCGTAACGACAAGGTCGACCCGAAGGAAGTCGAGGACGTGATCTGGGGCTGCGTCAACCAGACCCTGGAGCAGGGCTGGAACATCGCCCGCATGGCGTCGCTGATGACCCCGATCCCGCACACTTCTGCGGCGCAGACCGTCAGCCGCCTGTGTGGCTCGTCGATGAGCGCACTGCACACCGCTGCCCAGGCGATCATGACCGGTAACGGCGATGTATTCGTCATCGGCGGCGTGGAGCACATGGGCCACGTCAGCATGATGCACGGCGTCGACCCCAACCCGCACCTGTCCTTGCATGCTGCCAAGGCTTCCGGGATGATGGGCCTGACTGCAGAAATGCTCGGCAAGATGCACGGCATCACCCGTGAGCAGCAGGACCTGTTCGGCGTGCGTTCGCACCAGTTGGCCCACAAGGCCACGGTCGAAGGCAAGTTCAAGGACGAGATCATCCCGATGCAGGGCTATGACGAGAACGGCTTCCTGAAGGTGTTCGATTTCGACGAAACCATTCGCCCGGAAACCACCCTCGAAGGCCTGGCGTCGCTCAAGCCGGCGTTCAACCCGAAAGGCGGTACCGTCACTGCCGGTACCTCGTCGCAGATCACCGACGGCGCTTCGTGCATGATCGTCATGTCCGGCCAGCGTGCAATGGACCTGGGTATCCAGCCATTGGCGGTGATCCGTTCGATGGCGGTGGCGGGTGTCGATCCGGCTATCATGGGTTATGGCCCGGTGCCGTCGACCCAAAAAGCGCTCAAGCGTGCCGGGCTGACCATGGCCGACATCGACTTCATCGAGCTCAACGAAGCCTTTGCTGCACAGGCCTTGCCAGTGCTGAAAGACTTGAAAGTGCTCGACAAGATGGATGAGAAGGTTAACCTGCACGGCGGCGCCATTGCTTTGGGCCACCCGTTCGGTTGCTCCGGGGCACGCATTTCGGGCACCCTGCTCAACGTCATGAAGCAGAATGGCGGTACCCTGGGGGTGGCGACCATGTGCGTCGGCCTCGGCCAAGGTATCACCACTGTCTTCGAACGCGTCTGATCGCGTTGCGGGACAGCAACCGGGGCCTTGTGCCCCGGTTTTGTTTTTACAGGATTTATTCAAGAGGGTGGGCAACATGCAGATACAACCAGGCGTATACCGGCATTACAAAGGGCCTGAGTACCGTGTCTTCAGCGTTGCGCGGCATTCCGAGAACGAAGAGTGGATGGTGTTCTACCAATGCCTGTATGGTGATTACAGCTTCTGGGTGCGCCCCCTTTTGATGTTCCAGGAGTCTGTCGAGGTTGACGGCGAGCAGGTGCCACGCTTTGCTTTGGTCAAGGCCGAAGAGGGGCTGCCTGGGTTGCTTGCCAAGTCGCACGAGTGATCGTCCGAGCTTGACCTCACACTTTTGCCACTATATATAGCGGTGCCGCGTCTGGCACCTGACGCGTTTTTCATTTTCAGATTCAGGAATACTCCGATCCATGGGCAAATCGCTGGTCATTGTGGAATCCCCGGCCAAGGCCAAGACCATCAACAAGTACCTGGGCAACCAGTACGTGGTGAAGTCGAGTATCGGCCATATCCGAGACCTCCCCACCAGCGGTTCGGCCAGCGCAAGCAAAGAGCCAGCCGCCAAGCGTGGCAAGGCCGCGGGTGAGGCTCCGGCGCTGTCGCCGAAAGAAAAGGCCCGCCGCCAGCTGGTGGCACGCATGGGCGTCGACCCGGATCACGGCTGGAAGGCCAAGTACGAGATCCTGCCTGGCAAGGAAAAGGTGATCGAAGAGCTGCGTCGCCTGGCCAAGGATGCCGACACCATCTATCTCGCAACCGACTTGGACCGCGAGGGGGAAGCCATTGCCTGGCACCTGCGCGAAGCCATCGGTGGTGACGACACCCGCTACAAGCGTGTGGTGTTCAACGAAATTACCAAGAAGGCCATCCAGGAGGCTTTCTCGCAGCCGGGTGAGCTGGACATCGATCGGGTCAATGCCCAGCAGGCGCGTCGCTTCCTCGACCGCGTGGTCGGTTACATGGTTTCGCCGCTGCTGTGGGCCAAGATCGCCCGTGGCCTGTCCGCTGGCCGTGTGCAGTCGGTCGCGGTAAAGCTGGTGGTGGAGCGCGAGCGCGAAATCCGCGCATTCATCCCGGAAGAGTACTGGGAGATCCACGCCGACCTCGGTACCGCCAAGAACGCCAAGGTGCGTTTCGAGGTGTCGCGCGAGAAGGGCGAGGCCTTCAAGCCACTGAACGAAGCCCAGGCCATGGCTGCGCTGGAGAAGCTAAAGGCTTCCAGCTACAGCGTGGTCAAGCGTGAAGACCGCCCGACCAGCAGCAAACCGTCGGCGCCGTTCATTACCTCCACCCTGCAGCAGGCAGCCAGTAACCGCCTGGGCTTCGGGGTGAAGAAGACCATGATGATGGCCCAGCGCTTGTACGAAGCTGGCTACATCACTTACATGCGAACCGACTCGACCAACCTGTCGGTCGACGCTCTGGACATGGCGCGCAGCTACATCGAGCGCGAATTCGGCAAGCAGTACCTGCCGGAGGCGCCGCTGGTATACGGCAGCAAGGAAGGGGCCCAGGAGGCGCACGAAGCAATTCGTCCTTCCGATGTGAATACCCACCCGACCAAGCTCACTGGCATGGAGCGCGACGCCGAGCGGCTGTACGAGCTGATCTGGCGCCAGTTCCTGGCCTGCCAGATGCCGCCGGCGCAGTACCTGTCTACCAGCGTCACCGTGGCTGCAGGCGACTTCGAGCTGCGTGCCAAGGGCCGTATCCTCAAGTTCGACGGTTATACCCGCGTGCTGCCACAACAGAGCAAGCCGGGCGAAGATGACGTGCTGCCAGAGATGGTCCAGGGCGAAGCGCTGAAGCTGATTCAGATCGACCCGAGCCAGCACTTCACCAAGCCACCGGCGCGCTTCACCGAAGCCAGCCTGGTCAAGGAAATGGAAAAGCGCGGTATTGGTCGCCCGTCGACCTATGCGGCGATCATCTCGACCATCCAGGACCGTGGCTATGTGACCTTGCACAACCGCCGCTTCTATTCCGAAAAGATGGGCGACATCGTTACCGAGCGCCTTTCGGAAAGCTTCTCCAACCTGATGGACTACGGCTTTACCGCCGGCATGGAGGAGAACCTCGACGACGTGGCCCAGGGCGAGCGTGACTGGAAGAACGTGCTCGACGAGTTCTACGGCGATTTCAGCAAGAAGCTGCAGACTGCCGAGTCCAGCGAAGGCGGCATGCGCGCCAACCAGCCGACCATGACCAACATTCCGTGCAAGGAATGTGGCCGGCCGATGATGATCCGCACCGCTTCCACCGGTGTGTTCCTGGGTTGCTCGGGTTACACCTTGCCGCCAAAAGAGCGCTGCAAGGCCACCGTCAACCTGGTGCCGGGTGACGAGATTGCCGCTGACGACGAGGGTGAGTCGGAATCCCGCGTGCTGCTGGGCAAGCACCGCTGCCCGATCTGCGCCACGGCGATGGACGCCTACCTGCTGGATGAGAAGCACAAGCTGCACATTTGCGGTAACAACCCCGATTGCGTTGGCTACGAGATCGAAGAGGGCAGCTACCGCATCAAGGGTTACGAAGGGCCGAGCCTGGAGTGCGACAAGTGTGGCAGCGAGATGCAGTTGAAGACCGGCCGTTTTGGCAAGTTCTTCGGCTGCACCAACGCGACGTGCAAGAACACCCGCAAGCTGCTCAAAAGCGGCGAGGCGGCGCCACCGAAGATGGACAAGGTGGACATGCCGGAGCTCAAGTGCGAGAAGGTCGACGACACTTACGTACTGCGTGACGGTGCTTCGGGGTTGTTCCTGGCTGCCAGCCAGTTCCCGAAAAACCGTGAAACCCGTGCACCGCTGGTGCTGGAAATCGTGCCGCACAAGCATGAAATCGATCCGAAGTATCACTTCCTGTGTGATGCGCCGCAGAAAGACCCGGAAGGCCGCCCGACGGTAATCCGCTACAGCCGCAAGACCAAGGAGCAGTACGTGCAGTCCGAAGTCGATGGCAAGCCGACCGGCTGGAAGGCGTTCTACGACGGCAATGCATGGAAGGTTGAAGACAAGCGCTGATCATTTAGCGCTGTAATTGGGGCCGCTTTGCGCCCCTTCGCGGGCTTGCCCGCTCCCACAGGTTCTGCGTTGCATTCAAAGGCGGCGCGATATCTGTGGGAGCGGGCAAGCCCGCGAAGGGGCGCAAAGCGGCCCTAATCATTTATGATGCAGCTATCAGCCTTGCAGCCTCATGGGAGGGCACTGAGATGGCCCAGGAACTCTATACTCGCACCAACCAGAAATTGTTCTTCGCCGGCCTCGCCCTGGAGTCCATGGCCAAGGCTGAGCAAAGCCAGGCCATGAACGCCCAGGGCCTTGTTCAGGCCGAGCGCGAGTCGGCGCTGTTCCACCTGTATGGCGCGCTGCTGGGCTTGTGTCATGAAATCGGTGGCTTCTACCGCTTGCCGGTTGTAGCAACGGTCGAGCAGGCGCTGGCCGAAGATGCGCTCAATGGCATCGCCATACCGGAGGTGGCCGAGTTGCTGGAATTGGCCCGCCAGCGCGAAACCTGGCTGGCGCAGATGCTCAGTACTTATGCCGATTTGTTCCGACCACCGGTCGCCAGAAAAGCGCCGAAAACCGATGTTACCCAGCCGCTGATCCAGGCCGTCAATCTCGATGAGCCTGAGCATCCTGCGCTGTCACGTGCCGAGCTCGAAAGCTGGCGCAACAACCTCAAGGGCTTGGTGAGACGTTTCCGCGACGCGTTGAGTGAGTGCTGATAGCCGTTACGGCTGGTACAATGTTGGCCTTTCGCGGAGAACTGCCATATATGTCTACGTCTTTTCTGGAAATTGTCGAGTTGCCTGATGGCCGCATCGAACTGCGTCGCGCCGAGGATGAGGGCTCCCTGGTAACCTTGGATTTCTCGGAAGACGCCAAGGCGTTCCTGCAGGGCCAGCATGTAGAAGTGGCCAAGGCCATGCTCAGCGTGGGTGTGCAGATGGCAGGTCGCCTGATGGATGGCGAGCTTGAGCGGGATGAAGGGCCGCGCGTGCTGCACTGAAGGTGCAGCGGGGCATCAGGTTTTTTCAAATGACAGGCAAAGCCTGAACATCAGCCGAGGCGGATGTTCAGGCTTTGTGCGTTTCCGACACTGGCGGCGCGCAGCAGTTGCTGGCGTGCAGTGGCGTTGACGTTGCCCAGCCAACTGACCACGGTGTGGCTGAGGCCCAGGCGCAAGGCTTCGCAGGCCAGTTGCAGCGGGGTTTGGTTGCCGCGAGGTTGCAGCAGCAGGATGCGTTCACGGTTGAGGCCGGCATCGCGCAGCCAGGCCTGGGTCAGGCTCGACGGCGGGGCGATCAGGGTCAGCCAGCGGGCCTCGTCCTCTTCGCTCAGCTCGCGCAGTACCGGTGCCAGCAGGCTTTGGCAGTGCCCAGGGGCGCCGCGCAGCGACAATTCGCTGAACAGTTCGGGCTGGGTGCTCTTGCGTGCCAGCTCACTGGCTTTCAGGCCCGGTAGTACGGGCTGGGCGAGAAATGCTTCGAACAGGGGCAACTGTGCTTGCTCGGGTGCGTGAATGAACTGCTGCATGACGCCTCCTGGATCAGCGGCGAATGACGCCGACGCTCAAGCCCTCAATCACCAGTTCCTGATCTTTCAGGTCGACTTCGATGGGGGCGAATTCGGGGTTTTCGGCAAGCAGCCAGACCTTGCTGCCTTCACGCTTGAAGCGCTTGACGGTCACTTCGTCACCGATGCGGGCCACCACAATCTGACCGTTGCGGGCTTCGCGGCAGGTGTGTACTGCCAGCAGGTCGCCGTCGAAGATGCCGACGTCCTTCATGCTCATGCCGTGGACGCGCAGCAAATAGTCGGCCTGGGGGTGGAAGAAGGCAGGGTTGATATTGCAGGATTGCTCAATGTGCTGTTCGGCAAGAATTGGCGCGCCGGCAGCCACCCGGCCGATGATCGGCAAGCCGCTTTCTTCTGCCTTGGTATCCAGGCCGGGGATGCGGATGCCGCGAGAGGCGCCCGGGGTCATCTCGATCGCGCCCTTGCGGGCGAGGGCCTTGAGGTGCTCCTCGGCGGCGTTGGGCGACTTGAAGCCCAGCTCCTGAGCGATCTCGGCGCGTGTCGGCGGGAAGCCGTTGTCTTCCAGGCAGCGCTTGATGAACGCGAGAATTTCGGCTTGGCGTGGCGTCAGTTTCAACATGGTGAGCGCTCTGTCTTTTTGTACAGTGACTGGGATTATATACAGTACTGGATGCGCTGCAAGCCAAATGGCGCAATAAACCTGAGCGGTGGCGCTTGCAGCCGGCTCTCTGGCGCTTTTAAATGGCGACCGCCCGGTCACCGAGCCTTGACAGAAGCAGGGCTGAAACGTATGTTTCAAACACCTGTTTGTCTGGCGGAGCACGCGGAGTAGTCATGGCCCAATCGGAAACCGTTGAACGCATTCTCGATGCTGCCGAGCAGCTGTTCGCGGAAAGGGGGTTCGCCGAGACCTCGTTGCGGCTGATTACCAGCAAGGCCGGGGTCAACCTCGCAGCCGTCAACTATCATTTCGGCTCCAAGAAGGCGCTTATCCAGGCCGTGTTCTCGCGCTTCCTCGGGCCATTCTGCACCAGCCTCGAGCGGGAGCTGGAGCGGCGCCAGGCCAAGCCGGAGCACAAGCCCAGCCTCGAAGAACTGCTGGAAATGCTGGTTGAACAGGCGTTGGCCGTGCAACCTCGCAGCAACAACGACCTGTCGATCTTCATGCGCCTGCTGGGCCTTGCCTTCAGCCAGAGCCAAGGCCACCTGCGGCGTTACCTGGAAGACATGTACGGCAAAGTGTTCCGCCGCTACATGCTGCTGGTCAACGAGGCCGCGCCTCGTATTCCTCCACTGGAGCTGTTCTGGCGCGTGCACTTCATGCTGGGTGCCGCCGCCTTCAGCATGTCGGGTATCAAGGCCCTGCGGGCAATTGCCGAGACTGACTTCGGCATCAACACCTCGATCGAGCAGGTGATGCGCCTGATGGTACCGTTCCTGGCCGCAGGCATGCGTGCCGACAGCGGCGTCACCGACGAGGCCATGGCGACGGCGCAGCTGCGTCCACGCAGCAAGACTACCGCTATCACCGCCAAGGCCTGAAGGCTGGGCGGGGCAGGGCGCTTCGGCTAAGCTAGCGCCCATGCCCGATCTCGACCTGCTGCACATTTCCCTCGCCGACCAATGCCTATATGGCTTTGCCCGTGGCCAGCTGCGCGTACGCCTGCCGGTTTCCACGGCGCGCAACGGTGCCGGCGAGCGCAATGGCTCGGGCTGCACGCCGCGCGGCCTGCACCAGGTGCGGGCGAAGATCGGCGCGGGCCTGCCGCTTAATGCGGTACTGGCCGGGCGGCGCTGGACGGGTGAGGTGTGGTCGCCGGCGTTGCATGCGCAATACCCCGGCCGCGACTGGATACTGACTCGCATCCTCTGGCTCAGTGGCTGCCAGCCTGGCGTCAATCGCCTGGGCGCGGTCGACACGTTCCGCCGCTACATCTACCTGCACGGCACCCCCGATACGGAACCCATGGGCATAGCGCTGTCCCATGGCTGCATACGCCTGCGCAACACTGACTTGCTTGGCCTGTTCGACCGTATCGGGGTGCATTGCCCGGTGCAGGTCGCAGAGGCCGCATGCCCTGATTGGGCTTCTCTCGTTCTGCAATGAAGGATTACCTATGACCGTCAGCCTGCAAGGCTCCCTGATGGTGGATATCGCCGGTAAATGGCTGACCGCCGAAGACCGTCACTTGCTGCGCCAGCCCGAAGTGGCCGGCCTGATCATCTTTGCCCGCAACATCGACAGCCCGCGCCAGGTGCGTGAGCTGTGCGCGTCGATCCGTGCCATCCGCCCCGAGCTGATTCTGGCGGTGGACCAGGAAGGCGGCCGCGTGCAGCGCCTGCGTCAGGGTTTCGTGCGCCTCCCGGCCATGCGTGCGCTGGCCGACAATGACAACGCCGAATACCTGGCGGAGCAGTGCGGCTGGTTGATGGCGACCGAGGTGCTGGCGGTTGGCCTGGACCTCAGCTTTGCCCCGGTGCTCGACCTGGACCACCAGCGTAGCGCCGTGGTCGGCAGCCGTGCCTTCGAGGGTGACCCGCTGCGTGCCACGCAACTGGCGGGGGCGTTCATTCGCGGCATGACCGCGGCGGGCATGGCTGCCTGTGGCAAGCACTTCCCGGGGCATGGCTGGGCCGAGGCTGACTCGCATGTGGCCATTCCTACCGATGAGCGCAGCCTTGAGCAATTGCGCCAGGCCGACCTGGTGCCGTTCTCGCGCCTGAGCGGGCAATTGGCGGCGGTGATGCCGGCGCATGTCATCTACCCGCAGGTCGACAACCAGCCAGCCGGTTTCTCCCGGCGCTGGCTGCAGGACATCCTGCGCGGCGAGCTGGGCTTTGACGGGGTGATCTTCAGTGATGACCTGTCGATGGCCGGTGCGCATGTGGTGGGTGATGCGGCCAGCCGTATCGAGGCGGCGTTGAGTGCCGGCTGTGACATGGGCCTGGTGTGTAATGACCGGGCGGCGGCGGAGCTGGCTTTGAGCGCAGCGCAGCGGTTGAAGGTCAAGCCATCGCCGCGGATTGCGCGGATGCGTGGACAAGGGTTTGCGCGGACCGACTACCGCCAGCAGCCGCGCTGGCTGGAGGCGTTGGGGGCGTTGAAGGAAGCTCAGTTGGTCGATTGACCGTGCTGGCTTCTTCGCGGGCTTGCCCGCTCCCACAGTTGCGGCGTTGGTTTTTAGGGTGGTGTAGTGCCTGTGCGGGCCTCTTCGCGGGCAAGCCCGCTCCCACAGGTACAGCGCCGACCTTGACAGCTGTGAAAGTCCTGTGGGAGCGGGCTTGCCCGCGAAGAGGCCGGTACGGGCAACAGAAGATAAAGGGTTTACCGCCCGCGCTTGCCTGGCAATGGCGCAAACAGGGCCTCGATTTCTTCATCTCCCATGCGCCACTGCCCAGCCTGCCCGCCATCGAGCAAGCTAGCCGCCAGTGCTGCCTTCTCTTGCTGCAACAGCTGGATCTTCTCCTCCACGGTGCCCCGGGTGATCAGCTTGAACACGAACACTGGCTTGTCCTGGCCAATGCGGTAGGCGCGGTCGGTGGCCTGGTTTTCGCTGGCCGGGTTCCACCAGGGGTCGAAGTGGATCACCGTGTCCGCAGCCGTCAGGTTCAAGCCCACACCCCCCGCCTTGAGGCTGATCAGGAACACTTCGCTGCCCCCCTGCTGGAACTGCTGCACTGGCGTGCGCCGGTCGCGGGTCTCGCCGGTCAGCAGGCTGTAGCGGATGTTGCGTTTTTCCAGCTCCTGCTCGATCAACGCCAGCATCGAGGTGAACTGCGAGAACAGCAGCACCCGACGGCCTTCGCTCAGCAGCTCTTCGAGCATTTCCAGCAGTGCGCCCAGCTTGCCTTTGTCGGCCTGGTTGCCTTTGCTTTCCACACCTTTGACCAGGCGCAGGTCGCAGCACACCTGGCGCAGTTTGAGGAGGGCGTCGAGGATGACGATCTGGCTGCGTGCCGCGCCATTGCGGGCGATTTCGTCGCGGACTTTCTTGTCCATGGCCACCCGCACGGCCTCGTAGGTATCGCGCTGGGCGTCGCTGAGCTCGACCCAGTGCACCATTTCGGTCTTGGCCGGCAACTCGGTGGCCACCTGCTCCTTGGTGCGGCGCAGCAGGAACGGGCGGATGCGCGTGACCAGATGGCCCAGCCGCTCAGCGTCGCCATGGCGTTCGATCGGGGTGCGGTAGTCCTGGTTGAAGCGTTTGACATCACCCAGCCAGCCGGGCATGAGGAAGTGGAAGATCGACCACAACTCGCCCAGGTTGTTTTCCATCGGCGTACCGGTCAGGCACAGGCGCTGGCCAGCCTGTAGCTCGCAGACGGCAAGGGCGGCCTTGCTGGTGCTGCTCTTGATGTTCTGTGCCTCGTCCAGCACCAGCACGTGCCAGGCCTGGGCGCGCAGGTGCTCAAGGTCGCGTGGCACCAGGGCATAGGTGGTCAGGACCAGATCGTATTCATGCAGCTTGGCAAAATGCTTGCTGCGCCCCGGGCCATGCAGTGCCAGCACGCGTAGGTCGGGGGCAAAGCGCTGGGCTTCGTCCAGCCAGTTGGGTATCAGGCTGGTGGGCATGACCGCCAGGGCGGGTGCTTGCAGGCGCCCGGACTCCTTCTCCAGCAGCAGGTGTGCCAGAGCCTGCAGGGTCTTGCCCAGGCCCATGTCGTCACCGAGGATGCCGCCGGTGCCCATCTCCCGCAGGGCCTGCAGCCAGTTCAGGCCTTGCTGCTGATAGGGGCGCAAGCTGGCCTGGAGCCCGGCGGGTGGGGCCACTTGCAGGTCGCGGGCATCACGCAGGCGGCGGCCCAGATCGCGCACATGCTGGCCACCTTCCCAGTGCAAGGGCAGGCCTTCGATGTCGTTCAGGCGTGCGGCGTCGGCGCGCTCCATGCGCAGGGCCGGGCCCGCTGTGGCTTCGTGCAGGTACAGCTCGCCCAGGGTGCCCATCACGGCCTTGATGCGGCCGTAGGGCAGGGCGACGCGTAACGCCGGGGCATCCAGGCGGCCGCGGTTCAGGTCGATCAACAGGTGTTCATCGTCACTGCGCCGGGCCAGTTCGTTGGGGCGCAGCAGCTCTGGGCTGCTGCGCAGCAGTTGCAACACGATGGGCAACAGGCTGTGGCGCTGGCCATCGACCACGATGCCCAGTTCCAGGTCGAACCATTCATGGCCGGGCGCTTCGTCGATGCTGGCGTACCAGTCGTCCACCTCGTGCAGGTTGAAGGAAAAATCGCGGTGGATGTCGATCACCCAGCCGGCTTCACGCAGGCGCGCCAAGCCGTTGCGAGCGAAGTGCAGCCAGGCCTCGTCATCGGGCAGTTGGTGCATTTCGCCAGCGCTGTCGGGCAGGGCCTTGCTCTGCCGGGTGGCGGCCTTGAAGCCGAGGTCGCGTAGCGTCTTGCGCAATGCTTGCTCGGCCTTGGGCTGGCGGCGAATGCGCTGGCTGGTGGCATCCACCAGGCGGGTCAACGGCTTCTCGTCGTTGCCGCTGGCGCGTAGGCCGTCGTAGTCGAACGACAGCGCGGCGCGGTGCTGCATCTGGCGCTGCATGCGGCCGGTCTTGGGCATGTAGGCGCTGTACTCGAGGCTGCCCAGGGTCAGGTGGGGGCGAGGCTCGATCGTGTCGATCTGTTCACTGCGGACCTTGGTGGGGGTCGGGACCTGACGGTTCAATGCGTTCAAACGATGGCTCAGGGGGATGATCAGGTGCTCGGGAACCGTCGGTGCGCTGGCCAGTTGGCTGGCAATGAACGGGTCAAGGTCATGCAGCAGCTTGCCGGTCTGCCCGCTTTCTGGGTCGACGTAATAGAGAGGGTCGACCGGCAGTGCCAGTGTGTGGGTATTTTCAGCATGGTGCCAGGCGCCGCGGTAGCTGCCGTTTTCCAGCCGCATCCAGCGAAACTCGGCGTGCAGGTCGGGGCCTTGGGCAAGAGGTGTCTGCTGTTGGTCGTACAGCAAGCGGCCGGTGGCGAGGGCATATTCGTAGAGTTCGGCGCCCTTTTTGCCTTCCAGGCGTGCGATGGGCAGGCTGTAATCCTTGCTGAGTGCATCGATCAGCCGCAGCGCACGCAAGTCTTCATCGGTCACGTACTTGGGTGTGTAGTAGATGAGCTCGGGCATCGAACTGGGCCGGCCCAGCTTCAAGCTGTCATCGGCCTGGCGGGTACCTTTGAACACGCTGAGCATGCACTGGCCATGGTTGTTGCTCACCACATAGTAGAGTGCAGGGCCTTTGCGTTTGGCGGGTTCTGTGGCAAGGGCTACCGGTACTTCCAGGGCCTCGACCCAATGTGCCAGCTCGGGGGGCAGTTCAAGGGACTCCTGCGCTGCTGGCGTGACGGCAAGGGGGGCGTCAGGTGTGCCTTCGACCCAGTCCGGACCACGTTCAAGCAGATAGAGCGCCGCTGCACAGTGTTTGCAATTGTTACCGACCGGGCACGAGCAGGTGCCCTCGCACTCAAGGCCATCCTCGGTCATGTCCAGCGTGATGCGTTGATAGTAGGCGCGGCCGCCAGAGCCTGTGCACTGCGCGCGAATGGTCAGGTCCAGGATCGATACGATTTCGCTCCTGCCTTCGTCTGCATAGTCGAGGCCGCGTTGCAGCGTTTTGCGGTCAAACGCGAACCTCCAGGTGTCAAGTCCCCGGATAAAGAACTGCGCATCGGTCTCGCTCACATCACTGCTCCATCATCTCCGGGTCCATCACCGGCATTTTCGGCGTGCCCGGTGGTGTCACCTTCAGCAGCACCGCCAGGTGACCGCCGTCGAGGAAGGTCAACTGGCCGCCCTTGACGTTGCTGTTGCTCTGCTTGAACTGCTCGCTTTGCAGGACGCTGCCGTTGCCGTCCAGCTGGTTCACCCAGAAGTTGGCCTCGACTGCGATAAAGCGGCCTTCAGCGATGCTCAGGTTACCCTCGATGGGGAAGTGGCCGAACTGTTCGGCGCCTTCGCCCAGGGCGATGCGGCTGGGCTCGCTGCCGACCTGCTGCTGCCAGGCCTTGTGCATCAATACGGTGTAGTCGGCGGTGGCTTCCAGGCGGGTGGCTTCGTCTTCCAGCGCCAGGCGGCGTTCGGCGTCTTTGGCCAGGCGCGGCGCACCGGCGCTCCAGTCTTCGGGGGCGAACGGGCTGGTGAAGGCGGGCACGCTGTTCTGCCGCACCAGGAGCATTTCTACCTGATACAGGCCTTCGGCGAAGGCGGCTGGCGCGAACAGCGCCAGCAGCAGGGTCAGGCAACGGATGGCACGCATGGATCTTCCTTAGGCAGGCTGTGGTGTCAGGCGCTCGAACAGCGCCTCCAGGGTATTGAAGCGTTCGTCGGGGCGTTCCATCGGGACCAGGAAGCGGAACTGGGTGGCGCCTTCGAACTTGTAGCGTTTGGGCTGGCCCTGGATCAGCTTGATCAGGGTCAGCGGGTCGACCGGGGTTTCGGCCTCGAACTCGAGCTTGCCGCCATTGGGGCCGGCATCGACTTTCTTGATGCCGAGCTTTTCTGCGTGCAGCTTGAGCGAAGTCAGGCGCATCAGGTTCTTGGTCGGCTCTGGCAGCAGGCCGAAGCGGTCGATCATTTCCACTTGCAGGTCCTTGAGGCCTTCTTCGTCGGCGGCCGAGGCAATGCGCTTGTACAGGATCAGCCGTGCATGCACGTCGGGCAGGTAGCTCTCGGGGATCAGCGCCGGCAGGCGCAGGTTGATCTCCGGGCCGCCGCCCAGCGGCTGCTCGAGATTCGGTTGAGTACCCTTGCGGATCGCCTTGACCGCGCGCTCGAGCATTTCCATGTACAGGGTAAAGCCCACCGCCTGAATTTGCCCGCTCTGGCCTTCGCCCAGCAGCTCGCCGGCACCGCGGATTTCCAGGTCGTTGGTGGCCAGCACGAAGCCGGCGCCCAGGTCCTGGGTGTTGGCGATGGCCTCCAGGCGTTTTTCGGCGTCGGCGCTGACCTTCTGACGGGTAGGCGTGAGCAGGTAGGCGTAAGCCTGGTGGTGGCTACGACCAACCCGGCCACGCAGCTGGTGCAGCTGGGCCAGGCCAAACTTGTCGGCCCGCTCGATGACGATGGTGTTGGCGCTGGGCACGTCGATGCCGGTTTCTATGATGGTCGAGGCCACCAGCACGTTGAAGCGCTTGTGGTAGAAGTCGCTCATCACCTGTTCCAGCTCGCGCTCGCGCATTTGCCCGTGGCCGATGCCGATGCGTGCCTCGGGCACCAGTTCGGCAAGGTCGGCGGCACATTTTTCGATGGTTTTCACATCGTTGTGCAGGTAGTACACCTGGCCACCGCGCAGCAGCTCACGCAGCAGCGCCTCTTTCACGGTGCTGTTGTTGTGCTCCATGACGAAGGTTCGCACCGACAAACGGCGCGCCGGCGGCGTGGCGATGATCGACAAGTCGCGCATGCCGGCCACTGCCATGTTCAGCGTGCGCGGAATCGGCGTGGCGGTCAGGGTGAGGATGTCGACCTCGCTGCGCAGGGCCTTCAGCTGCTCCTTCTGGCGCACGCCAAAGCGGTGCTCTTCGTCGATGATGGCCAGGCCCAGGTCCTTGAAGCGCACATCGTCCTGCAGCAGCTTGTGAGTGCCGATGAGGATGTCGATCTTGCCTTCGGCCAGGTCGGCGGCTGCGGCTGCCACTTCCTTGGCGGACTTGAAGCGGCTCATCACTTCCACGGTCACCGGCCAGTCGGCAAAACGGTCGCGGAAGCTGTTGTAGTGTTGCTGGGCGAGCAGGGTAGTGGGCACCAGCACTGCAACCTGGCGGCCACTGTGCACGGCGATGAACGCGGCGCGCATGGCCACTTCGGTCTTGCCGAAGCCGACGTCGCCGCACACCAGGCGGTCCATCGGCTTGGGCGCCAGCATGTCGGCCCGCACGGCCTCGATGGCCGTTTGCTGGTCCGGGGTTTCTTCGAACGGGAAGCCGGCACTGAAGGTGGCGTAGTCGGCGGACGGGTCGGCAAACGCATAACCCTTGCGCGCGGCGCGGCGGGCATAGATGTCGAGCAGCTCGGCGGCCACGTCGCGCACCTGTTCGGCGGCCTTGCGCTTGGCTTTCTGCCAGGCCTCGGAGCCCAGCCGGTGCAGCGGTGCCAGGGCATCGTCGCTGCCGGTGTAGCGGGCGATCAGGTGCAGGTTGGCCACCGGCACGTACAGCTTGGCGTTCTCGGCGTATTCCAGGGTGAGGAATTCGGCCGCCTGGCCGTCGATCTCCAGGGTGGCCAGGCCCAGGTAGCGGCCTACACCATGGTCGATGTGCACCACCGGCGCGCCTTCGCGCAGCTCGGTGAGGTTCTTGATGACCGCGTCGTTGGCGGTTTCGCCACGCTTGTCGCGGCGGCGGCGCTGCATTACTCGCTGGCCGAACAACGGGCTTTCCGCGACCAGGGCCAGGCCTGGGTCGTCCAGCACCAGGCCGTCATCCAGCGGGGCGATGGTGATCGCCAGGCGCTCGCTACCGGTAATGAAGTCGGCCCAGCCGTCGACGGTGTGCGGGCGCAGTTTCAGCCGATCGAGCAGTTCCAGCAGCACTTCGCGGCGGCCGGCGGATTCGGCGGTGAACAGCACGCGGCCGGGGAACTGGTCGAGGAAGTTGGCCAGCTCGGCCAGCGGCTGGTTGGCCTTGGCCTCGATGGCCAGGTTAGGCAGGGCCCGCGCCGGGAAGCGCTCGCGGCCAACGCCCGGCTCGAGGTCTTCGCTGCTGACCACCACCCGCGGCCATTGCTTTAGCCGGGCGAAGCAGTCTTCCACCGGCATGAACAGCTCGGCGGGCGGCAGCAGCGGGCGGCTGAGGTCGCCGCGGCGGTCTTCATAACGCCCGCGCACGTCGTTCCAGAAGTGTTCGGCGGCCTGTTCCACGCCGGGCAGCGAAAACACCTGGGTGTCGGCCGGCAGGTAGTCGAACAGGGTGGAAGTCTCTTCGAAGAACAGCGGCAGGTAGTACTCGATGCCGGCAGGGATGATGCCGCTGGCCAGGTCCTGGAAGATCGCGCTGCGGCGGAAGTCGACGTCGAAGCGTTCACGGAAGCGTGCCTTGAAGCGTGTCACTTCCTCTTTCTGCATCGGAAATTCGCGTGCCGGCAGCAGGCGCACCGA
The DNA here is from genome assembly GCF_000708715.2 of Pseudomonas putida W15Oct28. Classification (GTDB taxonomy): domain Bacteria; phylum Pseudomonadota; class Gammaproteobacteria; order Pseudomonadales; family Pseudomonadaceae; genus Aquipseudomonas; species Aquipseudomonas putida_R. The sequence goes on from NZ_JENB01000010.1 coordinate 55,426, forward strand.
ATCCACCTTGTCGATCGAGCGCTGGGTCTCGGGGTCGAAGGTGCGCAGTGTCTCGATCTCGTCATCGAACAGGTCGATGCGGTAGGGCAGTTTGCTGCCCATCGGGAACAGGTCGATCAGCGCACCGCGCACGGCGAACTCGCCATGCTCGTAGACGGTGTCGACGCAACGATAGCCACTGGCCTCCAGGCGCGTGCGCATCTGCTCCACGTCGATGGTCTGGCCCACGTCCAGCACCAGGCTGCTGCCCAGCAGGAAGCGCGTGGGTGCCAGGCGGTGCAGGGCAGTGGTAACCGGCACCACGAGGATGCCGTGGCTCAGCTCCGGCAGGCGGTACAGGCTGGCGATGCGCTGGGAAATGATGTCCTGGTGTGGCGAGAACAGGTCGTAGGGCAGGGTTTCCCAGTCGGGGAACGGCAGCACTGGCAGGTCTGGGGCGAAGAAGCGCAGCTCCTGCTCCAGACGGTCGGCGGCCTGGCTGTCGGCGGTCAGCAGCAGGGTGAAGCGGCCAGCGTTGCTGGCAGCCTCGGCGATGGCAAGGCTGAGGGCGGCACCGGGCAGGTTACCCCAGGTTTGTTTGCCGGCCGTGGCCGACATGTGCGGTAGGCGCAGAACTGACACGGGAGATTGCACTCCAAGCGTTGCGGCAAAGACACCGATTGTACCGGTGAGCGTGCCGGCTGTCAGGCTCGAAAGGGCGTGAACGCTGGCTTGCATCACTACGACAGGCGCTCATTGCCGGTTCCGCGTCGGGGCGTCATAATGTAGCCCCTTTTTTCTGTCCCTACATGTGGAAGGTTCCCGTGACTCAGAAGCCCGACCAGTGTCTTGGTGAGTGGATTGATCGTGAAGCTCTGGCTGAAGCGATGATCCCGCTTATCGGTCAGCTCTACCGCAACAACAACGTGGTGAGCTCGATTTATGGCCGTAGCCTGATCAACCGTTCGGTTATCTCGATCCTCAAGGCGCACCGCTTTGCGCGTCATCGTCAAGCCGACGAAACCGAACTGTCCGTCCACGAGACATTCCCCCTGCTCAAGGCCATGAGCGAGCTGAAACTGGGCGCCGCTTCGGTCGACCTGGGCAAGCTGGCCAACAAGTTCAAGCAGGAAGGCAATGGCCGCACTGCCGAGCAGTTCGTCCGTGAAGAGCTGGCCGACGTGGTTGGCCAGCAGAACGCTTCGGCGCGCAAAGGCACCGACGTTGTGCTGTACGGCTTCGGTCGCATCGGCCGCCTGCTGGCGCGCATCCTGATCGAGAAGACCGGTGGTGGCGACGGCCTGCGCCTGCGTGCCATTGTCGTGCGCAAAGGCGCCGAGAACGACCTGGTCAAGCGTGCCAGCCTGCTGCGCCGTGACTCGGTACACGGCCCGTTCGATGGCACCATCACCATCGACGAAGCCAACAACACCATCACCGCCAACGGCAACCTGATCCAGGTTATCTACGCCAAGAGCCCGAGCGAAGTCGACTACACCCAGTACGGCATCGACAACGCGCTGATCGTCGACAACACCGGCGTATGGCGTGATGCCGACGGCCTGGGCCAGCACCTGGCCTGCCCGGGCGCTGCCCGCGTGATCCTCACCGCACCTGGCAAGGGCGCGCTGAAGAACATCGTGCACGGCATCAACCACGGTGACATCACTGCCGATGACAAGATCATCTCGGCGGCCTCCTGCACCACCAACGCCATCGTGCCGGTGCTGAAGGCTGTCAACGACAAGTACGGCATCATCAACGGCCACGTCGAAACCGTTCACTCGTTCACCAACGACCAGAACCTGATCGACAACTTCCACAAGGGCAGCCGCCGTGGTCGTGCCGCGCCGCTGAACATGGTCATTACCGAAACCGGCGCCGCCACTGCTGCCGCCAAGGCACTGCCAGTGCTGAAGGGCAAGCTGACCGGCAACGCCATTCGCGTGCCGACGCCGAACGTTTCGATGGCCATCCTGAACCTGAACCTGGAAAAGGCCACCAACCGCGAGGAAATCAACGAGTACCTGCGCCAGACGGCCATGCACTCGGAACTGCACAAGCAGATCGACTACGTCAGCTCGCAGGAAGTGGTTTCGACCGACTTCGTTGGCTCGCGCCACGCCGGTGTGGTTGACGCTGAAGCCACCATCGCCAACGACAGCCGCGTTGTCCTGTACGTCTGGTACGACAACGAATTCGGTTACAGCTGCCAGGTGGTTCGCGTGATGGAAGACATGGCCGGTGTGAACCCGCCAGCGTTTCCACGCTGATCCGCTTGTAAGGCAATGAAAAAACGGGAACCTTCGGGTTCCCGTTTTTTTTTGCCCGAAACCAGTCGAGCTTTTTGTAGGAGCGGCCTTGTGTCGCGAAAGGGCCGCAGAGCGGCCCCGGGATTTCAGCAGTGATGCAAAAAATGCCGGGGCCGCTCTGCGGCCCTTTCGCGACACAAGGCCGCTCCTACACTGACCGTGCTGGCATGCAAAACCGAGAGATCTCATTGCGCACAGCCTTACTGTTCATCCTCCTGCTGCTTACCGCCTGCAACCAGGGCCCCACCCTGGAGCGCCTGGGCGGCCCGACCATGGGCAGCAGCTACAGCATCCAGTACGTCCGTGAGCCCGGTGGCCCGGCGCCGGCGCAGGTGCAGGCAGCGGTCGAAACCATCCTGAGCGACATCGACCAGCACTATTCGACCTATCGCGGCGACTCCACCGTCAGCCGTTTCAACCAGTTGCCCGCCAATCAGTGCCTGCCCCTGCCGCCCGACATGCTCGAACTGGTTGGCCTCGGCCAGCACCTTGCCGAGCAGAGCGACGGCGCCTTCGACCTCACCGTCGAGCCCTTGCTTGACCTGTGGGGCTTCGGCCCCCAGGCCCGCCACGAGCAGGTGCCTGACCCGCAAGCCCTGGCCCAGGTTCGCCAGCGTGTGGGCTACCGGCATTTGCACATCGAAGGCCATGCCCTGTGCAAGGACGCCCCGGTGCAGCTCGACTTCAACAGCATCGCCGCCGGCCATGCTGTCGACCTGATCGCCGCACGCCTGCAGGCGATGGGCGTGGCCAGCTTTGTCGCCGAAGTTACCGGGGAGCTGAAGGCGGTTGGCCGCAAGCCCGATGGCAGCCGCTGGCGCATCGCCCTGGAGTTGCCCCGCGAAGACCGCCAGATCGCCCGGCAGATCATTGCGGTCAATGGCCTTTCAGTCTCAACCTCGGGTGACTATCGGCACTATTTCGAGGAGAATGGCCGGCGCTATTCGCACACCTTCGATGCCCGCCTCGGGCGCCCTGTGCAGCACGACCTGGCTGCAGTCACCGTGCTGGATGCCTCGGCGTTGCAGGCCGACGGCTATTCGACGCTGCTGCTGATCCTTGGCCCTGAGCGTGGCTGGGATTTTGCCGTGGCGCACGGCTTGGCCGCGGTATTGGTGACTCGGGCGGAGGGTGGCTTCGTCTCTCGAGCTACGCCCGCATTCGAACGGGCAGTGAAAGGCGATTGAAAGCGCAGGCAGGGATGATTGCCGCCAGGGAATGGGTGAACCATATGTAGTGCGGGCAAAATTGGCCTACGACGCGACCAAGGGTTAATGTGCGCGGCGTTCACGCTTGATTAGACTGCACCCGAATTTTCTCATGACGCCCCGGCGGCATGATCGCGTCCCGCAAGCGACCGTGGCTTGCGGGCCAGTTCTGAAGGAGTACGCATGGCTGTCTACAACTACGACGTAGTGGTGCTGGGTTCCGGCCCGGCCGGTGAAGGCGCGGCAATGAACGCCGCCAAAGCAGGGCGCAAGGTGGCGATGGTCGATGACCGTCGCCAGGTCGGTGGCAACTGCACGCACCTGGGTACCATCCCGTCCAAGGCACTGCGTCACTCGGTGCGGCAGATCATGCAGTTCAACACCAACCCGATGTTCCGGGCCATCGGTGAACCGCGCTGGTTCTCGTTCCCGGACGTGCTGAAAAGCGCCGAGAAGGTGATTTCCAAGCAAGTTGCATCACGCACCGGCTACTACGCCCGCAACCGCGTCGACCTGTTCTTCGGCACCGGCAGCTTCGCCGACGAGCAAACCGTTGAAGTGGTGTGCCCGAACGGTGTGGTGGAAAAGCTCAACGCCAAGCACATCATCATTGCCACCGGCTCGCGCCCGTACCGCCCGGCCGACATCGACTTCCACCACCCGCGCGTCTACGACAGCGACACCATCCTCAGCCTCAGCCACACCCCGCGCAAGCTGATCGTGTACGGCGCCGGCGTGATCGGTTGCGAATACGCGTCGATCTTCAGCGGCCTGGGTGTGCTGGTAGAGCTGGTGGACAACCGCGGGCAGCTGTTGAGCTTCCTGGATTCGGAAATTTCCCAGGCGCTGAGCTACCACTTCAGCAACAACAACATCACCGTGCGCCACAACGAAGAGTATGAGCGTGTCGAAGGCCTGGACAACGGGGTGATCCTGCACCTGAAGTCGGGCAAGAAGATCAAGGCCGACGCCTTGCTGTGGTGCAACGGCCGTACCGGCAACACCGACAAGCTGGGCCTGGAAAACATCGGCATCAAGGTCAACAGCCGTGGCCAGATCGAGGTCGACCAGGCTTACCGCACCACCGTGCCGAACATCTACGGTGCCGGTGACGTGATCGGCTGGCCGAGCCTGGCCAGTGCCGCCCATGACCAGGGGCGCTCTGCGGCTGGCAGCATCGTCGACAATGGCAGCTGGCGCTTCGTCAACGACGTACCGACCGGTATTTACACCATTCCGGAAATCAGCTCGATCGGCAAGAACGAGCAAGAGCTGACCCAGGCCAAGGTGCCGTACGAAGTGGGCAAGGCCTTCTTCAAGGGCATGGCGCGTGCGCAGATCGCCGGCGAGCCGCAGGGCATGCTGAAGATTCTGTTCCACCGTGAAACCCTGGAAATCCTCGGCGTGCACTGCTTCGGCTACCAGGCTTCGGAAATCGTCCACATCGGCCAGGCGATCATGAACCAGCCGGGTGAGCTGAATAACCTGAAGTACTTCGTCAACACCACGTTCAACTACCCGACCATGGCCGAAGCCTACCGGGTGGCTGCGTACGACGGCCTGAACCGGCTTTTTTGAGCGGCTCCGACCGGTGGCCTGAGCCGGTCGGAGAGACCGATTTCAACCCTACCCGAGGGTGGTCTTGGCCAAACCGGGAAAGTCTGTAATCAGGCTGTCTGCGCCAAAGTCAGCGAGCCGGCGCATCAGTGCCGGCTCGTTGACCGTCCACACCGACACGTGCAAACCCTGGCCCTGAGCTTTGAGCAGGCGCTCGGGGGTGCACAGTGTCCAGTTCAATGCCAGCAGCTCGCAGCCGTAGTTCTGCGCGACCTTCAACGGGTCGAGCCAGGCGTACTCGGCGACCAGCCCGCGTTTCACGTCCGGCACCAGCTCCAGGGCGGCGCCCAGCACTTCGCGTGAGCTGGAGGTGATGGTGACCTTGTCCAGCAGGCCGTACTGCTGAGCCAGTTCGCGAATCGCCAGCACGGTGGTGGCGGCGCGGGTGCGCGAAGCGCTTTTCACCTCCAGCTGCCAGTGCTCGAACGGGCATTTCTCGAACAGCTCTTCCAGTTTCGGGATAGGGCAGGGCTGCACGTGGCCCGGGCCACCGTTGCGGGCATCGATCTTCACCAGGTCGGCGGCAGGGTGGTCGACCACCTTGCCGCGTCGGCCGGTGGTGCGCTTGAGGCTTGGGTCGTGGATCACCATCAGCTCGTTGTCGGCCGACAGGTGCAGGTCCAGTTCGCAGCGGGTGACGCCGTGGGACAGGCACTGGCGGAAGCTGTTCAGGGTGTTTTCGGGCGCTTCGCCCTTGGCGCCGCGATGGCCGTAGATCAGGGTCACGTTCGTTCCTTCAAATCAGAGAAAAATAGGCTCATGAGGCGGGATCGTTCTGGTCCAGCTGCTGGCGCCGTTGTTGTTGCTGGCGCTGCAGGATGTAGCGAGCCAGCAGTTGACGCTGGGCGTCGGTCATGTCGATGAATTCGGTGCCGACTTCGAAGCCGCCCTCGGGGCAGGGGTCGCAATGGGTGACCTTGCCGCGCAGCAGCAAGCCATGGGCGCGCGGCATCAGCACCATCTTCACTTTCACCCGGGTGCCCGGGGCAATCTGTGTCGCCTGCGCGAATTCGATACCGCCTTCGGAAAGCACCACCGGCAAAGGCTGGCCGACTTCGCCGAGCAGGGTTTGGGCAACGACTGCGCTGAGCAGGTCGAGGCGTTTGTTCTGCGCCCGCAGGAAGGCCGCGAGGGTGCGATCCTTGTCGCTCAACTGACGCAGCAGGTGCTGCGACTCGAAGTCGGACAGGTGCAGCTCGCTGAGCAGGTTGAACAGCGGGGAATCATCTTGCAATACATCTGGGTCAAGGGCTTCGGCCGCGCTGAGGGGGCTGATTTGAAGTGCGATCCGATCTTCGATGCGGTAGTATTCGCGGCGATCTTCTTCGTCTAATGTCGTCATGGCGAACCCAAGGTAGCGGCGGTGGTCCGAGTGTAAAGCCGCCGTAGGCGCCTCGCCACAAGGACGTTCCCTTTCATCCGAACAAGCCCCGACATGTTCAGACCTCTTTTCGCATTCATAGGCACGCGTTATACCCGTGCCAAACGCCGTAATCACTTCGTCTCGTTCATTTCCCTGACCTCGATGATCGGCCTCGCCCTGGGCGTGGTGGTGATGATCGTGGTGCTATCGGTAATGAACGGTTTCGACCACGAGATGCGCACCCGTGTGCTGGGCATGATCCCACATGCCACGCTGGAGAGCGGCCAGCCCATTGCTGACTGGCCTGCCCTTGCCCAACAAGTAAAGCAGAATCCGCAGGTGGTGGCGGTTGCGCCGTTCACCCAGATGCAGGGCCTGCTGACCCATGACGGCAAGGTGCAGAAGGTGCTGCTCAACGGCATCGACCCAGCCCGCGAGCGCGAGGTGTCGATCATCGACAACTTCGTCCTGCAGGGCCGCCTCGACCAGCTGGCGCCGGGTGAGTGGGGCATCATGATCGGCGACAAGGCCGCGGCCAAGCTGGGTGTGGCCATCGGCGACAAACTCACCTTCGTCGCCCCCGAGGTCAGCGTAACGCCGGCCGGCATGTTCCCGCGCATGAAACGCTTCACCGTGGTGGGTACCTTCCACGTGGGCGCAGGCGAGATCGACGGTTACCTGGGGCTGACCAACATCAGCGACCTTTCCCGCCTGCACCGCTGGAAGCCCGACCAGGTGCAGGGCCTGCGCCTGAAGTTCGACGACCTGTTCCAGGCGCCCCGCGTGGCCTGGAGCATCGCCCAGCAGCTGGGCGACCAGGAGTTCTACAGCCGTGACTGGACCCGCACCCACGGCAACCTGTACCAGGCAATCCGCATGGAAAAGGCCATGATCGGCCTGCTGTTGCTGCTGATCGTGGCGGTGGCGGCGTTCAACATCATTTCCACCCTGGTGATGGTGGTCAATGACAAGCGCGGCGACATTGCCATCTTGCGCACGCTGGGCGCCACGCCCGGGCAGATCATGCTCATCTTCATGGTCCAGGGCACGGTGATCGGGGTGATCGGCACCCTGATCGGCGCCGTGGTCGGGATCGTCGCCGCACTTAACGTGAGCGCGGCGATCGCCGGCATCGAGAAGCTGATCGGGCACAAGTTCCTGAACGCCGACGTGTACTTCATCGATTACCTGCCGTCGCAGATCCAGTCCCAGGACGTGTACATGGTCTGCGGTGCGGCGCTGGTCCTGAGTTTCTTCGCCACCCTGTACCCGGCCTGGCGTGCGGCCCGCACCCAGCCTGCAGAGGCGCTACGTTATGAGTGAGTCGCGCATGAGTGATAAAGCCGTTCTGAGTTGCCGCAACCTGGGCAAGTCCTACGACGAGGGCCCGGAATCGGTGAAGGTGCTGTCTGGCCTCAACCTGGAGCTGCATGCCGGTGAGCGGGTGGCCATTGTCGGTAGCTCCGGCTCGGGCAAGAGTACCTTGCTCAACCTGCTGGGCGGCCTTGATCGGCCGACCCAGGGCAGCGTATGGCTGGCGGGCGAAGAGCTGTCGGCGCTGGGCGAACGTGCCCGTGGCCTGCTGCGCAACCGTGAGCTGGGCTTTGTCTATCAGTTCCACCACCTGTTGCCGGAATTCACCGCCATCGAGAACGTGTGCATGCCGCTGCTGATCGGCCGCACGCCCATCCCCGAGGCCCGGGAACGTGCCGAAGCGCTGCTCAAGCGCGTGGGCCTGGGCCATCGCTTGAGCCACAAGCCGGCCGAGCTGTCTGGCGGTGAGCGCCAGCGGGTAGCGATTGCCCGGGCACTGGTCAACCGCCCCGGCCTGGTGATGCTCGATGAGCCTACCGGCAACCTCGACCACCATACCGCCCAGGGCATCCAGGAACTGATGCAGGAGCTGTCCAGCTCATCGCGCACGGCGTTCCTGGTGGTGACCCACGACCTCAACCTGGCGCGGCAGATGGACCGTGTATTGAAGCTCGACGACGGCCACCTGGTGGCGATCTGATCGACTGCTCGGGGCGGCAGGTGCCGCCCCGTTTTCCTGTTTTCATTGGGTGATTTCGTACATGTTCAGACCCTTGCCCATCTTCATCGGCGCGCGCTACACCCGAGCCAAGCGCCGCAACCATTTCATCTCGTTCATCTCGATGACCTCGATGATCGGCCTGTCGCTGGGCGTGCTGGCGATGATCGTGGTGCTGTCGGTGATGAACGGCTTCCAGCGCGAAATGAGCTCGCGCATTCTCGGCCTGGTACCGCATGCCGCCATCCTCGGCGTACAACCGCTGGACGACTGGCGCAAGGTGGCCGACGCAGCCCTGCAGAACCCGGCGGTGACGGCGGCAGCGCCGATTACCGAAATGGAGGGCATGCTGTCGTACAAAGGTGCGATGCAGCCGATCCAGGTGGGCGGTATCGACCCGGCCGAAGAGGGCAAGGTCTCGATCGTTGGCCAGCACATTGTCCAGGGCCGCCTGCAGGACCTGCAGCCGGGTGAGTTCGGTGTGGTTATCGGCGAATTGACCGCACGGCGCTTCCGCCTGAACACCGGCGACAAGCTGACCCTGATCGTGCCGGAAATCAGCAAGGAACCGGGTGGTATCACCCCGCGCATGCAGCGCCTGACGGTGGTCGGTATCTTCAAGGTTGGCGCCGAGCTGGATGGTTCGCAGGCCTACATCCACGTGGCCGATGCCGGCGAGATGCAACGCTGGGCGCCGGGCCAGGTGCAGGGTGTACGCCTGAAGCTGCATGACCTGTATGCGGCGCCGCAGGTGTCCAAGGCGATCGTTGCCGGGCTGGGTGACGCCTACCGCGCCGATGACTGGTCGCACACCCAGGGCAGCCTGTTCAGCGCCATGAAGATGGAAAAGACCATGATCGGCCTGCTGCTGATGATGATCATCGCCGTGGCGGCATTCAACATCATTGCCACCCTGGTGATGGTGGTGAACGACAAGGGGCCGGACATTGCCATCCTGCGTACCTTGGGCGCCACGCCGGCGCAGATCATGGGCACGTTCATGGTCCAGGGCAGCCTGATCGGTGTGGTCGGGACGCTGATCGGTGGCGTGCTGGGCGTGATTGCGGCGTTCAATGTCAGCCAGATCGTGGGTTGGCTGGAGCGGGTGAGCGGGCAGCACATCTTTACGTCGGATGTGTACTTCGTCAGCAGCTTGCCGTCGCAGTTGCAGTGGGGCGATGTGGTGATGATCTGTACGGCTGGGCTGGTGATGAGCTTTTTGGCGACCATTTACCCGGCTTATCGCGCGTCGCAGGTGCAGCCGGCGATTGGCTTGTCGGTTTGATGTTTGCCTGAGATTTTGGGGGCGCTTTGCGCCCCTTTCGCGACGCAAGGCCGCTCCTACAGGAGGCGCGTCAGCCTGCGAATACGCGGTCCCTTGTAGGAGCGGCCTTGCGTCGCGATGGGCTGCGAAGCAGCCCCCATTTCACCGATCCTGACTGAACTCGATCACAAACCGAGTCCACCCATCCCCACACTCCGCCCGAATGCGCCCGCCATGGGCCTGCACGATCGACCGGGTAATCGCCAAGCCCAATCCCGCATGCTCGCTACTGCCTTCGCGCCGTGCCGGGTCTACCCGGTAGAAGCGGTCGAACAGCCGCGGCAAAGCAGCCGGCTCGATGGCCAGCCCGGTATTGGCCACGCTGATTGTCGGCCCCGGCGCCAGCGTCACCCTTATCTGCCCACCCGCCGGAGTAAAGCGCATGGCGTTATCCAGCAGGTTGGACAGTGCCCGGCGCAGCATATGCCGGTCACCGTGCAGCACGGCCTCCCCCTCACGCAGCATCTGCACGTTACTGTCTTCGGCCAGGGGCGCGTAGTACTCCAGCAGCGCATCCACCTCGTCATGCAGCGCCAAAGGCGCTTGCCCCGGTACCAGCAGGCCGTGGTCGGCCTTGGCCAGGAACAGCATGTCGTTGATCATCTGCGCCATCCACTGCAGTTCTTCCAGGTTGCCATGCAGCGCCTCGCGGTATTCCTCAAGGCTGCGCGGGCGGGTGAGGGTGACCTGGGTGTGGGTCAGCAGGTTGGACAGCGGCGTGCGCAGCTCGTGGGCGATGTCGGCAGAAAATGCCGACAGGCGCTGGAAGGCATCGTCCAGGCGTTGCAGCATGGCGTTCATGCTGGTGGCCAGCTCGGCCAGCTCTTCGGGCATTTGCGCCACCGGCAGGCGCGTGGTGAGCGAGCGCGCCGAGACACTGGCGGCCACCTGGCCCATCTGCCGTAACGGGCGCAGGCCGCTGCGTACCGCCCAGGCGCCGAGCAGCGCGGTGGCCAGCGCTGAAAGGCCAACGGTCAGCCAGATCAGCCGTTGCATGCCCTGCAGGAAATGCTGGTGGTGGGTGATGTCGAGGTACAGGGCCAGTTGTGGCGACTGCACGGCGCCCTGCGCCAGGTGCACAGCCAGGCTGCGGTAGTCGATGCCTTGTGCATGCAGGGTGGCCAGCCCGGCGGGCAGCGGTGCTTGCGGCAGCCCGCTACGGCTTTCGAACCAGGTGGTGCCGTCGCTGCCGCTGATGCGCAGGGCCAGGTCGGCCTGGTGGCTCAGCTCATCGCGCAGGGCGGGCAGGCGTGCCTGCAGCTCGGTCGGGGTGGCGATGCCAGCCAGTTGCGTGCGGAACAACGACAGGCGCGAGTCCAGCAGTTGCTGGTCGAGTTCGACGAAGTGCTGCTCGCTGGCCCGGCTGAACAACAGGCCGGCGCCGAGCGAGACGGCGGCGGTGCAGGCGGCGAACAACAGGGCCAGACGGCTGCCGAGGGAAACCCTGCGCATCATTCCGTGCGCTCTTCCAGTACATAGCCCATGCCGCGTACGGTGTGGATCAGCTTGTTGGGGTGCGGGTCGTCGATCTTCAGGCGCAAGCGGCGTATCGCCACTTCGATCACGTTGGTGTCGCTGTCGAAATTCATGTCCCACACCTGCGAGGCGATCAGCGATTTTGGTAGCACCTCGCCCTGGCGGCGCAGCAGCAGTTCGAGCAGGGCGAACTCCTTGGCGGTCAGGTCAATGCGCTGGCCGGCGCGCTCGGCGCGGCGGCGGATCAGGTCCAGGCGCAGGTCGGCCAGGCTCAGGGTGGTGTCCTGGCTGGGGCTGGTGCCACGGCGCAGCAGGCTGCGCACCCGGGCCAGCAGTTCGGAAAAGGCGAACGGCTTGACCAGGTAGTCGTCGGCGCCCAGCTCCAGACCATGCACGCGGTCCTCGACGGCATCGCGGGCGGTGAGGAACAGCACCGGCGTGTCCAGGCCGGCCTGGCGCACGGCCTGGAGGATCTGCCAGCCGTCACGGCCAGGCAGCATCACGTCGAGGATCAGCAGGTCGTGATCGCCGGTCAGGGCCAGGAACTGGCCGGTTTCGCCATCGGTGGCCAGCTCGGTGGCGAAGCCAGCCTCGCTCAAGCCCTGGCTCAGGTACTGGCCGGTGCGGGCCTGGTCTTCGACGATCAGCAGTTTCATGTTTTTACCAAGATGTCAGGAGAGACACGGTCACTGTGGGAGCGGGCATGCCCGCGAAGAGGCCAACACGGTGGATGGCACGGGCTTCGCCCGTGTTCGCGGGCATGCCCGCTCCCACAGAGATCGTGCAGCCTGTTGGGTTTTGGACAAGACAGCTACCCCACAGCGCGCCGGCTTTAGCTGAAATGATACGTGACGAAGTGCAGGCACGCCCAAGCTGACAAAGTTGTAATCTCCCTGTCAGGTAGCTGCCAGTGGCCCCTGACTAAGGTGGCCTCATCCTGTTGTACATTTCCGGAGTCATCATGAAACGCCTGTTCATCGCCGCCGCCCTTGCCCTGGCCAGCCTGCCGACCATTGCCGGCGAGGCGCAAACCTTCGCCTTTGGCGAGCCGGCCCTGGCGAACAAAGCCACCCGCACGGTCAACGTGGTGCTCAAGGACATCGCCTTCGAGCCCAAAAACCTGCAGGTAAAAGCCGGCGAAACGGTGCGCTTCGTGCTGGTCAACGAGGGCAAGCTGCCGCATGAATTCAACCTGGGCGACAAGGCCATGCATGCCGAACACCAGAAGGAAATGGTCGCCATGCAAGGCAAGATGTTCACCGAGGCCATGAACCACGAAGGCATGGACCACGGCCAGATGATGGATCACGGCGGTGGCCATGGCCACGGTGGCGGCAACACGGTGCTGGTCATGCCAGGCCAGCGCGCCGAGCTGACCTGGGCCTTCAGTAAGTCGGCGCCCATCGAATTTGCCTGCAACGTGCCGGGGCATTACCAGGCTGGCATGGTCGGGGCGTTGACCATCGAGTGACTTGCGCTCCAAGGCAGGGTGCAAAACCGGTAGACTAGGGGCAATTTCGAACCTCTAGGTCAGTTTCCATGCATCCTGCTGCCGAACACTCGCCGCTGGGCAAGTCCAGCGAATACATTGCCACTTACTCCCCGGAGCAGCTGTTCCCGATTCCGCGCACCGCGAAGTGGGCCGAACTGGGCGTTACCGCGCAGACTCTGCCCTGGCAGGGCGTGGATTACTGGAACTGCTTCGAGCTGAGCTGGCTGCTGCCCTCGGGCAAACCAGTCGTGGCGATCGGAGAGTTCGCCATCCCGGCCGATTCGCCGAACATCATCGAGTCCAAGTCGTTCAAGCTGTACCTCAACTCGCTGAACCAGACGGTGTTCGCCTCGCTGGACGAATTGCAGGCCTGCCTTGAGAAAGACCTGTCTGCCGCCGCCGGCAAGCCGGTGGGCGTGAAGGTGCGCACCTTGGCCGAAGTCGAGGCCCAGGGCGTGGAGGCCTTGCCGGGGCTGTGCATCGATGCGCTGGACGTTGCCATCAGCAACTACGAGCAGCCGCAGCCAGAGCTGCTGCGCTGCAACGCAGAGCGTGTAGTGGAAGAAACCTTGCACAGCCACCTGCTGAAGTCCAACTGCCCGGTGACCGGCCAGCCGGACTGGGGCAGCGTGGTGGTGGAGTACAAGGGCAGGGCGCTGGACCACGCCAGCCTGCTGACCTACCTGATCAGCTTCCGCCAGCATGCCGACTTCCATGAGCAGTGCGTCGAGCGCATTTACCTGGATTTGAAGAACCTGCTGCAGCCGGAGCACCTGACGGTGTATGCGCGGTATGTGCGCCGCGGTGGGCTGGATATCAACCCGTACCGTAGCACTGGGGCGATCAGCCCTGACAACAAACGGCTGGTTCGGCAGTAAGGCTCAAGTACGTTGGGGGCGCTCTGCGCCCCTTTCGCGACACAAGGCCGCTCCCACAGGTTCAGCGCATGACCACGGTTTTGCGCTGAACCTGTAGGAGCAGCCTTGTGCTGCGAATGGGCCGCAGAGCGGCCCCAGCTATTTCAGATCCCCATGCTGTGCAGCGAATTGGCAATGCTGCGCAGGGTGGCGGTGAGGTCCGGGTGGTCGGCCTCGAAGCGTTCGATTGCCAGGTTCACGCCATCCACCAGGTTGTTGTCCGGCGTGGCTTCCTCAAGTTTCAGTTGCGCCTCGATCTGGCGTGCTTCTTCGTGCAACGCGGCCAGTTCGTCTTCCGAAAGCGGTACGTTGCGGTCCAGTTGCTCGCGCAAGCTGTTCAGGCGCTCTTGCAATTCGCGGGCAGGCATTGGCATTTCTCCATCAATGGCTTGGCAAGCCATGGACCTCAGCGACGCAGCAAAGGTTCTGGCCTGTCTTCAGCGTAATCCACCTGCCGCCGCTTTGCATGATCCGCGTCAAAGGTGCTGTATCAGGGTTTTTCACCTTTGCGCCGGCGCTGGGCGATGTCCTGCAGGCAGGTGTCCAGTGCTTCCAGGTGGTCGATTACCGAGTGCACCCCCAAGCCGAACAGTTCCAGCGTCGCCTTGCCGCGGGCCACGTCCTGCTGTTGCAAGGTCATGGCCTGCCATTGCCGCGAACTGCGGTCGCAGAACGGGCTGCAGGCGGCCAGGCCGACCGTCCACAAACCGGCGTTAAGGCCGGACTGCAGCAGGCGCGGGTCGCCGCTGACCAGCACGCAGCCGTCCAGGCGTTCACTGTCCAGGGTCATCAGCGCCTGCCAACAGGCGTTAGGCGCCGGCCAGCGTACGCCGTTTACCGAATGCCCCGGCAGCCAGTCGGGCAGTACGTGGGCCAGGCGCTTGCTTTGGGTGGCGCTCAGGTCATCCAGCCAGATGCACGGCACCTGGTGCTGGCGCAGGCTGGCGAGGGTAGCCAGGGCGCCGGGGGCGGGCGAGGGGGCGCCACCATTGGCAGCCTGCACCAGGCAGCCGCGCAAGCCGAACAGCACAGCAGTGAAGGCGGGTGCAGCGTCCATGGCAACTTCCCCCAAATAGTCCGCAGGCTATTCGGTGATTGTTACCGCCCTGTGACATCAGGGCCCCTGCAACAGTTGTTCACAAAATATTGAGCAAACATGTGTAAAGCTGTTTATCAGGCCGCAAGCCTCTATACTGCCGCCTTACCAGCAGCGCGATCCGTTGCGTTTGCGGCCGAGAAATTCGATGGAGAGACATCTATGCGTAGGATCGGTGCCAGTGTGATCGAACGAGTCACCCAGGCCTGTGTCTGCGCCAGCATGCTGCTGGCGCCCGTGGCAGCCACCCAGGCAGCCACCGAGGAAGATCCCTGGGAAGCGGTCAACCGCCCGATCTTCCGTTTCAACGATACCCTCGACACGTATGCCCTCAAGCCGTTGGCCAAGGGCTACCAGGCGGTCACTCCGCAGTTTCTTGAAGATGGCATCCACAACATCTTCCGCAACGTCGGTGATGTGACCAACCTGGCCAACAACGTGCTGCAGCTCAAGCCTCATGCGGCGGGCGTGGATACTGCGCGGCTGATCGTAAACACCACCTTCGGCCTGGGCGGTTTCTTCGACGTGGGCACCAAGATGGGCCTGCAGCGCAACGATGAAGACTTTGGCCAGACCCTGGGCTACTGGGGTGTGCCGAGCGGCCCGTACGTGGTCATCCCGCTGCTGGGGCCAAGCACGGTGCGTGACGGCGTGGCCAAGTACCCGGACAGCTACACCAAGCCTTACCGCTACATCGACCATGTGCCGACGCGCAATTCGATCTTTGCCCTGGACGTGATCGACACCCGTGCCGACCTGCTGTCTGCCGAGAAGCTGATTCAGGGTGACAAGTACATCTTCATTCGTAACGCCTACCTGCAGAACCGCGAGTTCAAGGTCAAGGATGGCGAAGTCGAAGACGACTTCTGATCTGTAACCTGGGGCCGCCGAGCGGCCCCAGGTTCAATGCATGGCCAGAATGCGCAGCCCGAACTTCTGCTGCCCGCCCGGCTGATCGGCAATCCACACCACTTCGGTGCTGGTATGCAGCCCTTTCAGCGCCGGATGGTCGGAATCGATCCGCACTTCAATATTATCCCCTACCTGGAAGCGCTGCGGTGCCTGCACCTGCATGCCGCCGCTGGACAGGTCCAGGCACACGGCTGCGATCACCTGGCCTTCATGCAGCAGGCTGACCTCGGTGTCGATGCGCATGCGGATGAAATCGCGTTTTTCGCTGTGGCTGGAGGGCGTGTGAGGCATGCTGCATCCTTCCCATCGGGTTGCGCTGGTCGACTTTCTTATAACTCCCGGTGATTTGCCCTGTAAAGAGCGGCGAGGTCGACCCTTGCATGCTTGAAACGCTTGGCGGATGGGAGTACCGTCTGCGCCTTACAAGGTAGCTCTCACAGTTGCCAGACAGTTGCCGGGCAGGTGTTCTTGTCCTACAACTCAAGTAGAGTGTGACCACAAAGAATTCCCGTAGCTGGCCGTCTGCTTTGCCGACACCGCTGCACCAACCCAAATCGGCGCCGTTCGCCCACATGCAGAAAACCAGTGCAACGCTGCTGATTATCGATGACGACGACGTGGTCCGTGCGAGCCTCGCCGCCTATCTTGAAGACAGTGGCTTCAGCGTCCTCCAGGCCGGTAATGGCCAGCAGGGGCTTCAGGTCTTCGAAGAACACCAGCCCGACCTTGTGATCTGCGATCTGCGCATGCCGCAGATGGGCGGCCTCGAACTGATCCGTCAGGTCAGCGAGCGTGCGCCGCAGTTGCCGGTGATCGTGGTGTCCGGTGCCGGCGTCATGAGTGATGCGGTGGAAGCCTTGCGCCTGGGCGCCGCCGACTACCTGATCAAGCCGCTGGAAGATCTGGCCGTCCTTGAGCATTCGGTGCGCCGTGCCCTCGACCGCTCGCGCCTGGTGCTGGAAAACCAGCGCTACCGCGACAAGCTCGAAACGGCCAACCGCGAACTGGAAGCCAGCCTGCACCTGCTGCAGGAGGACCAGACCGCTGGTCGCCAGGTGCAGATGAACATGCTGCCGGAAAGCCCCTGGGTGGCTGGCGAGTTCGCCTTCGAGCATCAAATCATCCCGTCGTTGTACCTGTCGGGTGATTTTGTCGATTACTTCCGCGTGGACGAGCGGCGCATTGCCTTCTACCTCGCGGATGTTTCCGGGCATGGCGCGTCGTCGGCCTTTGTCACCGTGCTGTTGAAATTCATGACCACGCGGCTCATGTTTGAGCTCAAGCGCAGCAAGATGCGCGAGTTCAAACCGTCCGAAGTGCTCAGCCACATCAACCGCGGCCTGATCAATAGCAAGCTGGGCAAGCACGTGACCATGGTCGGCGGGGTGATCGACGAAGAGGCTGGCCTGTTGACCTACGCCGTGGGTGGCCACTTGCCGCTGCCGGTGCTGCATACCCCCGGGCACACCCGCTACCTGGAAGGCCGTGGCCTGCCAGTGGGGCTGTTCGACGAGGCGACCTACCAGGACCTGGTGGTGGAGCTGCCACCGCAGTTCAGCCTCAGCCTGATGTCCGATGGCATTCTGGACCTTTTGCCGGGTGACACGCTCAAAGATAAAGAGGCTGCCTTGCCGGAGATCGTCAAGGCAGCAGGTGGCAGCCTGGATGGGCTGCGTCAACGATTCGGATTAGCTACGCTTGGGGATATGCCGGATGATATCGCCCTATTGGTGTTGAGCAGGAACCTTCAATGAGTACCGGTAGAATCCAGTTCGCCGAGCAGAGTGGCACCTTCGTACTGAAGTTCGTCGGTGAAGTGCGCCTGACCCTGTGTTCGGCGCTGGATGCAACGATCGAGAAGATATTCACGGCGTTGAACTTCTCGGCGATTGTCATCGACCTGACCGAAACCGAGAGCATCGACAGCACCACCCTGGGCCTGCTGGCCAAGCTGTCGATCCTGTCGCGGCAGAAGGTAGGCCTGTTGCCAACCGTGGTCACCACCAACCCGGACATTTCCCGGTTGTTGCAGTCGATGGGCTTCGATCAGGTGTTCAACATCGTCGATCGCCCGATCCCGTGCCCCGAGTGCCTGACCGACCTGCCGTCGCAGGACCAGAACGAAGAGGTGGTGCGCTCCAAGGTGCTGGAGGCGCACAAGATCCTCATGGGCCTGAACGACTCCAACCGCGAAGCCTTCCATGACCTGGTCAATGCGCTGGAGCGGACCTGATCCTTAACCTGTGCCGGCCCTTTCGCGGGTAAACCCGCTCCCACAGGGTTCTGCACAGGTCTGAAAGGCCCACGATTCCTGTGGGAGCGGGTTTACCCGCGAAGAGGCCGGCACAGGCTGAAGACTCCACTCAGCCAATAAACTCGGTAGCCTCACCCCCACCCGCATCCAGCTGATACACCCGCATCGGCCGCCCCTGTTCATCAAAGAACACCTGCCCCAACCCTGCGCCATTCCACAAACGCTCCCCGGCCTTGCTGTGGCTGGGCGTACGCGGCACCACCTCCATCTCCCGGCGCTTGGTAAACCAGTTGAGCGGCGAGCGCGGCGCATACAGCCAGCGGTTGAGCCGGTCGAGCACATCCAGCAGGCGGCGGGGGAACTCGTTCTTGATCCCGCTGCTGGTCACCTGCCACAAATGCGGGCTGCGCTGGCGGTGGCGGATCAGCACTTCATAGACGAACGAGTAGTGCACATCCCCGGACAGCACCACGTAGTGCCCCGGCGTGCGCGAGTGGCGGAAGATGTTGAGGATGACCTGCGCCGCACCCCGGTGGGCCATCCAGTTTTCGGCATCCACCAACAGCGGGTAGCCCAGCCAGCTGAACACCTTCTGCACGGTCTCGATCAGCTTCACGCCAAAAATCGGCGCAGGCGAGACGATGACCGCTGACGGGTGGTCGAGCAGGGCTTGCTGCAACTCGCTAAGCGCTTCCCAGTCGAGCAGGCCGGACGGCTTGGCCAGGTTGCTTTCGCTACGCCAGCGGCGGGTACGGGTGTCCAGCACCAGCAAGGGTGGGTTTGTCGGCAGGCTGAATTGCCAGCCCTGAAAGCGCAGCAGTTCGCCGATCAGTTCATCGCGGGTCTGGCTACACAGTGCCTGGCATTGATTGACCAGTGGCTTGCAGCTGTCCGGGTCGTTGCCCCAGGCCTGACACAGCAGGTAGCCGAGCAGGGCATTGCCGATGATCCGCCGCGAGAAGGGGTGGCCGTAGGCGGTTTCTTCCCACTGTGCCGAAAGGTTCCAGTCGTCGGTGATGTCGTGGTCGTCGAAGATCATCAGGCAGGGCAGGTGGGCCATCACCCGCGCCACCTGGCCAAGGTTCCCGGCAAACCCCTGGATAAGCGGCAGCTCCTGTCGATAACGGGCCTGGCGCTGATCGGTCAGCCCGCTGGGCATCGCCATGTCCGCCAACTGCCAAGGCACGGGTGACCAAACCAGCAGGTACATGGCCATGACCTCGGCGAAGGTCACCAGGTGGTTGTCGGCGTTGCTGGACGAGAAGATCGGTTTGCGCTTGCCGCCAAAAAACCGCTCGCGCAAAGTGTCGTTGGTTTCCTGCGCCGGCAGCAGGTCGGCGCGGTGGTAGTAGCTGGCCGGGTGCTGGTACAGCGCCTGGCTGTCGGCGACCACGGCGCCATCCAGTTGCTCGTGAAACAGGCCCAGGCGCTCAATCAGGCTATGGATAGCACGCAGCATCGGGCCGGCGACATCATCGGCGTACACCTGGTCGCCGGTCATCAGTAGCACGGCCGGGCGGTCTTCAGGCTGCTCGCAGGCCTGCAGCAGGCGGTCGGCACACAGCAGGCCATCGGCAGCGGGGTGGTGCGGCTTGCGGCAAGAGCCGTGCAGCAAGTGGTCGAGACGGTCGCGCAGCACCAGGTTTGGGCGCTGGGTGCCGGGGTAGAGCAGGTGCGGTGCCCAGCTTGCGATGCCCTGGCCGTTGATCAGCAGGTCGTAGTCGAGCTGCTGGTTGCAGGGCAGGGGATTGGCGAAGTGGATTTCCAGCAGGTGGATGAAGGCGTGCTGGCCGACCGGGACGACCTGGCAATCCACCTTGGCCTCGCTTGCCGGGAAGATGAATTCGGGTTGCAGCGGTTGGGGCGCGACCAGCCAGATGGCCAGGCGCTGGGGTTCCAGGCGGCGCAGTACCGGGCCGGCGAGTACAAGGGGCAAGGATGGGGTCATCAACAGCTCTGAAGGCTAGTCGACCCCTTCGCGGGCAAGCCCGCTCCCACAGGTGCGGCACTGCACTCAAGGGCTGCACTTTACCTGTGGGAGCGGGCTTGCCCGCGAAAGGGCCCTTGGATTCAAGAAAATGCTAAAGCCTGGCGCGGAAACGATAGCAAACAAAAACGGGCGGAAAATGCTGAACACTTCCCGCCCGTCAGGCAAATCCGATATGTATCAGGCTTTTTCAGCCATCAACTTCTCCAGTTTCTCCTGATCCCGTGCAAACTGGCGAATACCCTCGGCCAGCTTCTCGGTGCCCATGGCATCTTCGTTCATTGCCCAGCGGAACTGGCTTTCATTCAGCTGCTGCTTGGCCTCGCCGGCATTGCCCGGCTTGAGCACGCGCGGCAGTTCACCCTGGTCATCGCTCAACTGCTGCAACAGTTCAGGGCTGATGGTGAGGCGGTCGCAGCCGGCCAGTTGCTCGATCTGGCCGATGTTGCGGAAGCTGGCGCCCATGACCACGGTATTGTAGCCATTGGCCTTGTAGTAGTCGTAGATGCGCGTTACCGACTGCACGCCAGGGTCTTCGGCGCCCACGTAATCCGTGCCGGTGCTCTTCTTGTACCAGTCGTAGATACGGCCCACGAACGGCGAAATCAGGAACACCCCGGCATCGGCACAGGCCTGGGCCTGGGCGAAGGAGAACAGCAGGGTGAGGTTGGTCTGGATGCCTTCCTTCTCCAGCTGCTCGGCAGCACGGATACCTTCCCAAGTGGAGGCCAGCTTGATCAGTACGCGGTCTTTGGAGACCCCGGCTGCGTCATACAACTCGATCAGCTGGCGGGCTTTGTTCAGCAGCGCCGGCTCATCGAACGACAGGCGAGCATCCACCTCGGTGGAGATACGCCCCGGAATGACCTTGAGGATGCCCGAACCCACGGCCACCGCGAACTTGTCGCAGGCCAGGTCGACATCGCCCTTGGCATCGGCCTTCACCTGCTTGAGCAGGTCGGCGTAGCCCGGGATGGCAGCAGCCTTGAGCAGCAGCGACGGGTTGGTGGTGGCATCGACCGGCTTCAGCCGGGTGATGGCGTCCAGGTCCCCGGTGTCGGCGACCACGGTGGTGAACTGCTTGAGTTGTTCCAGCTTGGAAGTCATGGGCGTGCTCTGTCCTGTGCATTTACTCGACATTACCCGAGCCCCGACAGCCGCTCAAGGGGTGTAGAAGCGGGCTTGCCCGCGAATGGCGGTGCGAGACGTGAAGATTCGAGTGCCAGGCCGCCATGAGGTTCCGCATCTGCCTGCGCGGGCCGCTGTGGACGCAACTGGTCGACGCATAATGTTCAATTTTGCACGATCATTGTGGGAGCGGGCGTGCCCGCGAACACCGGCGAAGCCGGTGCCATTCATTGTGTTGCCTGCTTCGCGGGCTTGCCCGCTCCCACAGAGACTTGCAAATGCCTGTACCTTGCCGGCAGCCTGTGAGGCCAGATTTGCCGGCCATTGCGCCCGTGCAGCTGGATCACCGCCCCTGCAACAACTCCACCGCCTGGTCAAACACCGCCAACGGCTCGGCCGCCTTGTGAATGTCCGCCGACAGTAACTGACGGAAGCGCCGCGCCCCCTTGAACCCTTGAGCCAGCCCCAGAATATGCCGGGTAACGTGGTGCATCGCGCCACCACTTTCCATGTGCGCCACGATATAAGGCCGCAACTGCGCCAGCGCCTCGCTACGGCTGACCACCGGCGCATCGCTGCCAAACAGCTGCTGGTCCACCTCGGCCAGCAGGTAAGGGTTGTGATACGCCTCACGCCCCAGCATCACGCCATCGAAGGTTTCAAGGTGTGCCCGGCATTCGTCCAGGGTCTTGATCCCGCCATTGAGCACGATTTCCAGGTCCGGGAAGTCCGCCTTCAGCTGCGCCGCCACGTCATAGCGCAGCGGCGGAACTTCGCGGTTTTCCTTCGGCGACAGCCCTTCCAGAATCGCGATGCGCGCATGCACGGTAAAACTCCGGCACCCAGCCTCGCGCACCTGCCCGACGAAGTCGCACAGTTCGGCATAGCTGTCGCGGCCGTTGATGCCGATGCGGTGCTTCACCGTCACCGCCGTCGACACCGCATCACGCATGGCCTTCACGCAATCGGCCACCAGCGCCGGGTGAGCCATCAGGCAAGCGCCGATCATGTTGTTCTGCACCCGGTCGCTCGGGCAGCCGACGTTGAGGTTCACCTCGTCGTAGCCCGCTTCCTCCGCCAGGCGCGCGCAGGCGGCCAGGTCTGCAGGCACGCTACCGCCCAGTTGCAGGGCCAGCGGGTGCTCGGAGGCATCGTGGCGCAGGAAACGGTGGGCGTCGTTGTGCAGCAGGGCACCGGTGGTGACCATTTCGGTGTAGAGCAGGGTTTGTTTGGAGAGCAGGCGCAGGAAGAAGCGGCAGTGGCGGTCTGTCCAATCCATCATGGGTGCAACGCTGAAGCGGCGTGACGGCTCAGGACGCGTGGTTGCTGGTTTGTAGCCTGATTTTGCGGTCATTTCGTTCAACGTGTTTTGTACCAATATTCGGGGGGTTGGGGCGAATGTACCAACCGACAAAGGACGTGTACCAGTGTCAGGTGGCAACGATCAGAACGCGTAAAAAGGCCGATGGCAGCACCAGCTACCTCGTCCAGATCCGCATTGATCGCGACAAGGTGACAGTCTACCAAGAGAGCCAAACGTTCGCCCGCAAACAGGCTGCGGTGGCCTGGGCGAAGCGACGGGAAATCGAGTTGGCTGCGCCTGGTGCTATCGAGCGCGCCAACCGGGTAGGGCATACGGTCAAGCAGATGATCGACCGTTACCTGGTGGAGGCAGAGAAAGCCCGGCCTCTGGGCGAGACCAAGCGACGGACGCTGAACGCCATCAAAAACAGCTACCTCGGTGAAATGGTCGACTCCGACATCAGCCAGCAGGTGCTGGTGGACTATGCCCTATTGCGCATGAGCCCTGACGGCGGTGGAATCAAACCGCAGACAGCCGGTAATGATCTGGCTCACCTGGGTTCAGTGTTGTCACTTGCTAGAGCAGCGTGGGAGTACGAGATCAACCCCCAAGCCATGCCGACGCACGCCTTGTCCTGAAGCGCCTCGGCTACAACATGAAAAGCCGGGAGCGGGATCGCCGGCCAACGCTCGAAGAACTCGACAACGTGCTCGAGCATTTTTTCGAGATGCTTGCACGGCGTCCGACAGTGATTCACATGCCTAAGGTTGTGGCGTTTGCCATCTTTTCTACACGCCGTATGGAAGAGATCGCTCGCATCATGTGGGAGGATCTGGATGAGCACCGCCAAGCGGTGAAAGTGCGGGACATGAAGAACCCCGGACAGAAGATCGGCAACGACGTGTGGTGCCATCTGCCGGATGAGGCGTGGGCGATTGTGCAAAGCATGCCGCGTCAGTGCACTGAGATCTTCCCTTACAACACTGATTCAATCGGCACGGCCTGGTCCAGGGTATGCAAGATGGTTGGCGTGGAGGACCTGCATTTTCACGATCTGCGCCACGAAGGTGTGAGCCGGTTGTTCGAAATGGATTGGGATATCCCGCGCGTATCGAGTGTTTCCGGTAATCGTGACTGGAACTCGCTGCGGCGTTACACCCATCTGAGGGGGCGTGGGGATAGATACCTGGAGTGGAGTTGGTTAGAACGGATTATCTAGGCGTCAGTCACCCTAGGCGCCCGAGTTGATTAGTTGTTTGGGGGATGCGCAGAATTGAGCGTAACTTGCACTTGTTTGACGATGCGATTGCACCGAACCTGATTAGTCCAATGGATGGTTTGATCAGCCCGAAGCGGCCATGATCTACTGTGCGCGTAACACCGCTTTGGGTCGATCCGACTGGCAGGGTGGCCGCTTTCGACCCAGGCTGTGTGAAAACGCATTAAATACATCAAAAACTGAGAGTCGCGCGGATTGCCCGTGAAATCAGCAGGCGAAAGCGCGAATAGTCCTACTCAGCGAAAAAGGCGTTTGTAATGCCATATGGGCCGCGTCAGCGGCCTATATGGCTGTTAGCGGGCCAATAAACGGCGGAATTTACGCCCTGATCGCCTCAAGTAGCCCTGCGATGCCGAAGATGCTCATCATTCGTTTGAGGTTGTATGCAAGCACATGAAGGCTCATCTCGGTGCTTACCCTCGGCAGGGTTTTGGTCAGGAAGTGGGTACTTCCCATCCAGAATTTGAGCGTGCCAAAGGGATGCTCCACCGTCTGACGGCGAACTTTCATCTTCCCCGGATCTTGCTCCAGTCGGAACTGCACGCCTTCAACTACTGCTTCATGCTCCCAGCGCTTTATTCGCCGCTCTTTACCGGTCGTACACTGCTTCTGCATGGAGCAATTCTGGCATCCTGAAAACCAATAGCAGTGCAGTAGCATGCCGTCTTCCACCGAGGAGTGCCGGCGCGTCAGCAACTGGCCCGCAGGGCATCGATATTCGTCCGATGCAGCCATATAGATGAAGTCCTGCTTGCCGAATCGGCCTTCCGCTTTGCTGCTCGATGTCAGTGGTTTCGGTACAAAAGTGGTGATGCCAGCCTGCTCGCAAGCAAGGATTTCCGGGCCTTTGTAATAGCCTCGATCAGCGACCACCGTCAGCAACTCAGCACCGATTTCTTCACGTGCCTGGTTAGCCATATTGCTCAGTTGCCCACGATCATTACCAACGTTGGTCACCTCATGGGCGATGATCAGATGGTGGTTGTCGTCGACTGCTGTTTGTACGTTGTAGCCAACGGTGCCGGAGCCTCGGCCGCTTGTGGCCATTGAGCGGGCATCTGGATCGGTAAGGGAGATTTGCTGATCCGGACTGGCTTGAAGCTGCGCCTCGGTGTCCTTGAGTTTTTGCATCTGCTGTTTCAGATTTTCGATTTTTTCCTTCAACCGCTCAGTCTTGGCCTCGGCCACTTCCGGCGCTGCTCGATCCGCTGAATCCATTGCCGCTAGATAGCGATCGATGCTTTGCTCGATCTGCTGCATGCGCGCCTTCACTTTGCCTTAAGTGAAATTGCGGTCACGGTTATTCACGGCTTTGAATTTGCTGCCGTCGATGGCGATGATCGATTGGGAGAAGAGATTGAGCTTGCGGCAAAGCACTACGAACTGTCGGCAGACGCTGCGAATGGCTTTACCGTTGTCTTTGCGAAAGTCGGCAATCGTTTTGAAGTCAGGCGCCAATCGGCCCGTTAGCCACATCAACTCGACTTTACGCTCTGCCTCACGCTCAAGCCGGCGGCTGGACTGAATCCGATTGAGCTAGCCATAGAGGTATATTTTTAGCAGCACTGCTGGATGGTACGCCGGACGACCCGTTGCCGCAGGGTCGACACCGTCGAACCCGAGTGTTCCAAGGTCGAGTTCATCGACGAAAACGTCAACTACCCGAACTGGGTTTTCTTCGGTGATGTAATCGTCCAGGCACTCCGGCAGCAACGTGACTTGCGTCCGAGCCTCACCTCCAATGAATCGCTTCATGATCGTCCCCGCCACGATCTCGACGATCAGAAGGTTAGACAATCGCAGGCGTTTTCACACAGCCTGGACCCATAGCTGCCCGTTGGTCATTCACATGGCACCTCCAAGCCTCATTATGAGGCTTGGAGGTGTCTACGAAACCCGGAGCGATTCAATGATGTGGAAGTTGCCATAATGGAATTGGAACTCGCCCTTGGAGGGTTGTCGCTAGGGCTTGACTAGATCTCGCGTACTATTATTTTTTTGGCCTCCGAAAACGTTTATGTTTTCGGAGGCTTCGGCGTTTTGGCAGGTCACCCAATGGCGCCGTCCGAATCAGTGACTACAGACAGCAGCGTCAAGCGAACAGCATTGGGTTCGTGCAATGCGCGGTGGCTGTACGACCCACTGCTCAGTGGGCCTTGCAGGTCATCCTCAACTTTCATATCGTCAAGTGATCCGTGGTGTTTGTCAGGCGCGATACGGTAGCGCAGCACGCGAACCTTATTACGCTTGAAGGCTTCGGGCAAACCTACCATTTCCAGTTGTATATCGTGGGTGACGTCATGCGACCACTGATAGTTCCAGCTCAGCACAGCCACCTTGTTATGGTCCCCGCCCGCGAGTGTCCCTACACCCAACCCTCGTTCACAGAGATGGGTAGATGAATAAAACCGCATATTCGGTAATAGGGTTTGCATCAGCGACAGCAAATAAAACGGACGGGGTGTGCCGTCTTTTACATCGCCGAGCAGGTCGGGCTTGGCGATTCCGTCAGATGCCTGATTAGCAAAGTAATTTTTTCGACCGTTGTCCGGGTGTATGACAGTCCAGTGAAAAGGAATTATTCTCGATTGTTGAACGTAGAAATAGTCCATGGCCGCCATGCCGGCCGCTTGAATATGAAGGTCATAATTGAAGCCGCGCGACGAAGCCCGGTCTATGGGGAAAAAACCGGTTTCCGACACGAAGGCAGGTATATGCTCCAAGCTGTATTCTTTCAGCATGTTTTCAAGGGTGTCTCTTTCGTGCTTGACCATCGCTGGGAAGTCTTTATTCTCTAAAGGGTCGTCAGAGCGTCCAAAGAGATACTGATGGTAAGCGATGAAGTCCAACCGTTTATCGCTTGTATTGTCATCCCTGTAGCAGTTCAGAAAAGTCCATAACTTCTCCTCGTCGAACGTGTTGATGGTAGGCCCGCCAATTCCCATGCTTGGGCCTGGCAGGTTTCGGGCATTCACTTCGTTTACAACACTCGTAATGAACTGGTACCTGGTGTAGTACTCGACCATGCTCGAAGAAGGCTCATTCTCGGCCTCGACCCACTCGATCGTAGGGCAAAGCGCTTTGTAATACGCCATCATCTCAACCTGCAGACTACGCATTTCATCCACGGAAATTTCGCCCTTGAGGACATGCTCATAATTACTTCGCCAGTTTAAAAGTAACCGATTGCTTAGGTCGCGCCAGCGCTCAAGGTACTGGCCGAGGTTGCTGTACCTGGGTTCCCGTTCTTTCAAATCGTACGCTTGATCAAATTCAATCCATACGCGCGCGCGTACACCGCCGAGTCTTCTAAGGTGTTTGACAATGGCCGGGCTGAAACTCGTTCCGTGGCCAGGCGTGGAGCTTAACTGCCGGCCCAAGGAAAACTTGAACAACCCTTGAGGTGCACTGAAGTCCGCAACAACTGTATTTTTGATTAAAGGCATGTTCATAGGCTCCTTTGCTTTAGGTGATGAGCGAGGCCAGGCGCGAGGTCAAGCACGCGGTGATTACGCTTACTTGATGTGGCGAGAGCGCTATAAACTATCGAGTAACCGATGCAGCAATACAACTGTCAGAAATGCTAGTGTGGTGTTTCAGAAGTACCTTTGAAAATTACGTGCCCCACGGGCGATGGAGGCCAGGGTGTCCTCGGCTTTTTCAGGGGGGTTGTGAATGCCTGGAGCTTGTATTCGGGACCACCACGTGCCTGGCTTGGCATTTTCGGCGCCTATCAGATCGAGCGCCGCCCGCGCGGCGCATCGCGAGCTACGCTCGCTCCTACATTTGTTTCGGGCCAGTGAGGCCTGTGGCATTTGCGCGCGACCGCCTTGTTGGCACGACGCGATATTGTGTCGGACAAACAAGGCGGTCGCGCGCGCTGGCACAGGCGTGACTGGCCCGAAACGGATGTAGGAGCGAGCGTAGCTCGCGATGCGCCGCGCGGGCGGCGCTCGATGGCCCCCATCACCCTATCTCCCGTCAAGCACATAGCAGCCCCACTCCCCAACATTCCGTGAAAATCCACAAAAAAGCCGAGGACACCCTGGCCTCCGTCGCCCGTGCGGCACGGGCTTTGGGCACGTAATTTTCAAAGGTACTTCTGAAACACCACACTAGGCTCTGTACGAAAAGAGATGTCGCAAACACCGCATGGAACAAGCCAGCGAGACCATAGCGGCATAACTTTTCGCGAGCTTGTCGAAGCGTGTCACGATGCGGCGATTCTCTATCAGCCAGCCAAACATGCGCTCGATGATGTTGCGCTGTCGGTATTTGGGCAGATCAAACAGTCTGGGTAAGCCGGGCTTGGGTTTGCGTTTCATTGAGCGCAGCGGGATGACGGGCTGCATTCGATATTGGTCGCAGTAGCGGCGAAGCGCTTCGGCGTCGTAGCCTTTGTCGGCAAGCAGCCATTTGCAGCGCTTGCGCGGACGACCTCGTTGGCTTGATGGAATGCTGACGTCGTCCAGCAGTGGCTGGGCGTAGCTAATGTCACTGGCTTGACCGCCAGAGAGGAGAAAACGCAGCGGTGTCCCGTTAGCGTCGCAGAGCATGTGGATCTTGGTGGTCAGTCCACCGCGACTGCGACCTAGAGCGTGATCGGCAGGCTCGTCAGGCCCCCTTTTTTCCCGGCGCCAGATGAGGCTCGGGTTGCGCGTACAGCAGTTGAGTCGATCATCCAGGTTTGCAAATCGATCAAGCCTTGCTCATTCAATCTCAAGTGCAAGCGTTTGAGCATCTGATCGAATGTGCCGTGGTTTCGCCAACCCCGGAACCGTTGATACACCGTTGACCATGGGCCGAAGCGTTCCGGCATATCTCGCCACGCAGCGCCCGAGCAGAGTACCCAGAGCACGCCATCGAGCATCAGGCGGTCGCTCAGGCGGGGCCGCCCCCGACCATGGGTTTCAGTGAAGAGATCGGCGACCACAGTCCAGGCCTCATCCGAGAGTTCGTAACGCTTTGCCATCACAGAATTCCTTTCCGTAGATGGCCGGGAACCCTACAGAATTCCAGCTTACGAAGGGCGCCGATTGGGTTTCTCGGGATTTCGTACAGAGACTAGGGTGCAGCAAACGAGCAGGCCATGGCATACAGCTCCCGGCCTACTTCAGCGGCACATAGATATCCGTTTGCCACTGCTCCAGCGGCGTTTCCGGATACGCGCTCAGGTAATGGAAGAACAACGGATGGTCGCGCAGTTCTTCGTTGCTAGACGGCAGCCAGTCCCGGTAAAGCGGGTAAATGGTTTCGCCGATGTAGTCAGGCGAGCCGCTATGCCGAATCACGGCACAACGCCCCGCCGGTATAACCCGTTCATGCACGCCGAACTCATTGGGCTGCACAGCCTCGTCCATCTCCCCACAAACGGCGAAGCGAAAGGCGTCGGGTGGGGTGGTGTCGGGGTTGTCGTAGGGGATGCCGAACGTGCGGCTGCTGGCCACCGGCGACTGGCCGCTGGTTATGCGCCATTGGCGGAAACGCGCGACGCTTTCACCGACCAGGCTGGGCGCCCCTCGGTGTTCGAGCGCGGCGACGCGGGTTTCGGCGAAATCCACGATACGGATCTGCATGGTGATACTCCTGGAAAGGTGTGGAACAACGAATACCGCACTCCAGGCCTGCCAGTTCGGCGCCTTGGCGAACACGCTCGGCGCCATGCCGAACGCACGCTTGAACGCCCTGGAAAAGGCTTCGGGGCTTTCGAAGCCGGCACCGAGTGCGGCTTCCAGCACGGGCGTTACGGGCGAGGCGACCAGTTGGTGCGCCGCACGTCGAAGCCTCATCAGCTGCACATACCGTGAAACCGGAACGCCCATGTATGCCGTGAACTGCCGATGGAAGTGAAACGCCGAGAAGTTGGCGATGCGGCTCAAGGCATTCACCGACAGGTCACCTTCAAGGTGGCTGTCGATGTAGGCACGCACGGTTTCGAACCGTTTTGCGTAGTTATGGCTGTGCTGAGAGTCAGTCAACGAGCGGAGTCTCTGGAAGGTGCGGTGAGCGCTAGCATCCGTTGTTCAGGCATCCAGGTGCCTAGCCGTGATTGCTCTGTTGGAGATTTCTCAACCCTTTACGCGCAGTGAACTCATTATGGACACGGTCCCCCGGCGTGGTGGTGCCGGGGGCTTTGGTCTAGTGCTTGGGAATACCCTAGAAGCTGTACTTCACATTGACCATCAGGTTACGCGGCGCCCCCCAGAAAACCGTGCCGTAGTTGCCAATGCCACTGTAGTAATGCTTGTCGAACAGGTTGTTGACGTTGACGGTAGCCTTCAGGTTGCGGGTGAAGTCATAGCCGCCGACCAGCCCGACCAGTGCGTAAGACTTCTGTTCGAACTTGGCAGCTGGGTCGTCGATCGCGTACCAGTCCTCATCGCTGGGCTTGAAGAAGGTCGAACTCTGCCAATACGCATTGCCGCCCACGGTGAACTTGCGCCATTCGCCCTGCAGGCGGTAGTTGGTCGCCAGCTTGAGCAGATGTTGCGGTTGGTTGGTCGCCACGCGCTGGTCATCAGCATCGTGGGATTCGGCGAAGGTGTAGCCCGCCATCACTTGCAGGTCCTTCATCAGTTCGCCGTTCATTTCCAGCTCGACGCCGCGCGTGGTGACGCCTTGCGCCGCCCGGTAGGCGCCGCCGCCACTTGGCGTGGTGCCGCCGGTCAGCACCGCGAAGTTGTCCTGCTTCAGCTCGAACAGGGCCAGGCTGGCATTCAGGCGGTTTTCGAAGTAGGCGCCTTTGATCCCGATCTCATAGCTGGCGCCGGTGAGCGGGTCGATGGGTTTACCGTCCGTACCGAGGCTATAGGCTTGCGGCTTGAACACGTCGGTGTAACTGGCATACACCGTGTGGTAGCGGTCCAGGTCGTAGGTGATGCCCGCATAAGGCACGATTTCGCTGGAGTTGGTGGCGCTGGCCGGGAGGCGGCGACCGATGGCGTTGATCGTGTCGATGTCCCATTTGTAGTCGACGATCCGTGCCCCCAGGATGACTGCCAACGCGTCGGTAGGTTTGAGGATGGTTGCCGCGAAACCGACCCTCTGGCGTGCGTTGATATCGAAGGTGGACCACCATTCGAAGTTGGTCGGGGTATCGCCGTAGCCGTCCCACTGGAATACGTCGTCGATGACGCCATTGGTCACGCCATCATGACGCTTGGAGGTGGATTCGGTGTGGGCGATGCTGTAGCCGAACACGGCTTCATGCACGCGTCCGCCCAGCGAGAACGGGCCGCGAGCATACAGGTCCAGGCCTTTTTCCTTGCTGGTGGTGTTGAACTTGCTCGCGGTGCCGTTGTTGTTCACGGCGCCGGTTTCCGGGTCGATGTTGCCGCCGATAAAGCCATGGGAAATGCTGCCGTCTGCCTGGATGGCCTCGCTGCTGATGCCCGATATCAGCTCGCG
Source organism: Pseudomonas putida W15Oct28 (assembly GCF_000708715.2). Lineage (GTDB taxonomy): Bacteria > Pseudomonadota > Gammaproteobacteria > Pseudomonadales > Pseudomonadaceae > Aquipseudomonas > Aquipseudomonas putida_R. Next base: position 86,512 of record NZ_JENB01000010.1, read on the forward strand.
CGAGCGGTAATCACGGCTGCTGGCTACGCCTTTGAGTACCCAGTCGTTATCGAAGGTATGGGCAAGCTCTGCAAAGGCACGCTGGGTTTCCTGGTTGCGCCAGGTCCAGCGGTCGGCGGCGTTGGTGTCACGGTCGAACTTCACCGTACGGCCATCGAGAAAGAACGCGGGCAGTGCACCTGTGGTGCTGCCGTTGTCGTAGTTTTTCTGCACGTCGTAGCCAAGCGTGAACAGGGTGTTCTCGCTGAGGTCGGCTTCCAGCACGCCGTAGAAGGTGTTCTGCTCGCCGGTCAGGTACTCGACGTAACTGTGCTGGGATTGTGTGCCAGCCACCATGCGGCCACGGACATTACCGCTGTCGGTCAACGGGCCGGCAAGGTCGAAGTCGGCCTGGTATTTGTCCCAGGACCCGGCGCCGGCGCCGATATGGCCCTGCAGTTCGGCAGTGGGCCGCTTGCGCACCAGGTTGATGACCCCCGAGGGGTTGCCGGCGCCGTTGACCAGGCCGGTTGCGCCCTTGAGCACTTCGACCCGGTCATAGACCAGGCTGTTGCCGATGCTGTAGTTGTCGCGCAATGAGCCGCCGTCGGAAGACAGGCTGGGCACGCCATCGAACTGATAGTTATCCAGCTTGAAACCGCGCGAATAGAAGGTAAAGGCTTCGGAGCTTTCCTGGTTGACCGTGACACCGGGCGTTTGCTTCAGGACTTCGGAAACACTCTGCAGGTTCTGGTCGTCCATCTGCTGGCGGGTGACCACGCTGATCGACTGCGGGGTTTTGCGCAAGCTCAGGTTCAGGCGTGTGGCGGCGGCGGTTTCGCCGGTGGTGTAGGAGCCGCTTCCCTCGGTGGTCAGGCCCAAACCTTCACCCGTGATGCTGGTTGCGCCCAGTTGCAGTGCCGAACCTGCATCAACCTGGCTCACCAGCACATAGTTGTTGCCCACCAGCAAAGCTTGTAGCCCGGTGCCGGCCAGCAGTTGGGCAAACCCCTGTTCGATACTGTAGCCACCGTGCAGCCCGCTGCTCAGCCGACCTTGGGTCAGGGCCGCATCGAACGACAGCAGTACGCCGGCCTCGCGGGCGAAGCGGTTCAAGGTCGTCACCAGCGGCCCGGGGGCGATGTCGTAGACGCGGCTGGCCTGCTCGGCATGGGCTTGGGCGCCCGTCGACAGCAGCGGGGCCAGCAGCCCGGCATGCAGCGCGAGGGCGCCGCCAAGCATTAGGGACGTGAGGTGTTTTCGGCGTGGGTATGGGCAGCTTGTTGTTCTAGGCATGACAGCTCCTTCAAATGCCTGTTTTGGCGGTTTGCAGGAGAGCTCGAACGAGAGAGGCCAATCCGACAATGCGGTTGAGAAATATTTTCACCTGACATTACGACGGGGCAGGCATCAGCCTGACCCAGTAGCGCGTCCAGGTGCTGATCTTCAGTTGCAGCGCCTCGGCAATCGCCACCAGGGCGCGGTCGGTGTCGTCCAGTGGATACACCCCAGCCAGGCGCAGCCCGGCCACGTCGTCACTGCAACTCAGCACGCCGGGGCGGTAGCGCTGCAGTTCGGCCAAGGCGCGGCGCAGCGGCCAGCCGTCGAGCACCAACTGACCATCGCGCCAAGCCGTGCGAGCCAGGTCGGCTGGGCGTGGTTCGGGCAACGGACCGTTGTCGAAGGCCAGGGCCATGCCTGCCTCAACCCGCACCTCATGGGCGCTCGCGGCGTTGTGCACCGCAACGGCGTGTTCGATAACGGACAGCTCGGTGCAGTCGCCATGCAGGCGCACGGTGAAATCAGTGCCCAGGGCGCGCATGTCGCCATGCACCGTGCGCACGCGCAGCGGGCGAGAGTCAGCGGCGGTGTGTACGGCGATTTCGCCTTCCACCAGCACGATCAGGCGTTGCTCTGTGCTGTAGCGGATATCGACCACAGAGGCTGTATTGAGCGTCAGCCGCGTGCCGTCCTGCAGGGTCAGGCTGCGGCGTTCGCCGGTCGCGGTACGCACATCGGCCAACCAGATGGGGGTGTTGCGATAGCCTGTCCAGGCTACCCCGGCCAGCCCCACACCGAGCACCAGCGTCTTGAGCACCGTACGCCGTCCCGTCCCGATCTGCCCTGCGGCAAGGGTGTGCCGTGCCAGCGGGCCATGCACGCCGGCAAGGCCTGCTTGCAACTGCTCCAGGCGCCCCCAAGCCCAACCGTGCAAAGGAGTCTGATCGAGCCAGGCTTGCCACTGTGCCCGGTTTTCCGCGCAATCAGGTGCTGCCAGAAAGCGCGCATGCCAGTGTGCCGCGTCGCGCAGGGCCTGGCGCTGGTCGGCGGGGCTCACAGTTGCGCATCGAAAGCGAACAGCAGGCAACGTTCGGTGGCTTTGGCCATGTACTTCGTCACCGAACTGACCGACACACCGAGGCGCTGTGCGACCTCTGGGTAGGTCAGGCCATCGAGTTGCACGTACAGGAAGGTATCGCGCACTTTGTGGCCCAGCCCGTCGAGCATGGCGTTCAGTTGCATCAGGGTTTCCAGCATCAGCAGGCGTTGTTCGGGCGAGCACTCTTCGAGTACCGGCTGGCTGGCGAGGAACTCCAGGTAGGCCTGCTCAAGGTTGCGTCGGCGCAGTTGGTCGATCATCACCCGCCGTGCCACGGTGGCCAGAAAGCTGCGAGGCTCTGCCAATGGCTGGCGTAGCGCGCTGCTGATCAGGCGCAAGAAGGTGTCCTGGGTAATATCGGCCGCCCGGTCTGCATTACCCAAGCGCCTGCGAATCCAGCCTTGCAGCCATTGGCTGTGGTCGCGGTACAGGGCGTGCATCTCATCATGCCGGGCTGATGCGGGCGGCTGGGGGTAGGGCACCTGGATCTTCCTGATTATAAAGTGCGGATAAGAATTGATCGCAATTATAGGGGTATCAGGATGCTTTGCAATGTCAGTCGGGTTGAGGCACTGCGCTGCAGGGCGCGTACCACGGGGCAGCAGAATCGAGGTGAAGGTGTTTCTGCTGCTTGGGCAGGAAGGGAGTATCAAGCGTGCCCAGCGCTATCGAAACCCAGTCGGAAAACTCACCTTGGGAGCGTGACCAGAACAAGGTCGAGCCGCACTCCACGCAGAACTCCCGCGCTACCATCGGCGAAGACGCATAGGCCTTGATACTGGTGGCGCCGCGAAGGATGCGCAGCATGCTGCGCTGAACGCTGCCGTAGGACGCGAAAGCTGCCCCGTGGCCTTTGCGGCACTGGCTGCAATGGCAGTGGCTCACAGCTTTTGGCGGGGTAAGCAGCAGGTAACTGACCGCTGCGCACAAGCAGCTTCCTTGGTATGCCTCTTTCACTGGCGCTTCCGTGCAGGTGGAAAACGCCAGCGTAACCGCCCCGGCCTGATCAGTCGACCGTCGCAAGCCGGCACACCTGCTTCGGCGTCAGCACGGTGTCGATTACGGGCATGCAAATTTATTTTTGGGGCGGTGCATCCAGAACGGCACCCGATGGGTAGTTCTTATCAGGCAGTCGATGATTGCCTGACCCACGACCCTCAAGGAGTTCGCCTCATGATCATCAAGCCCGCTTTCTCCCTGCTCGCCGCCTGCCTGGTACTCGCGTCTGCACCCGCCCATGCCCAGTCGGGCGTCCCGGAGGCAGTCAAGGTTCCCGACGGCCATGCCATCATGCTGGAAACCGTCGGTGTCGGTGAGATCACCTACGAATGCCGCGACAAGGCCAATGCGCCAGGCCAGACGGAGTGGACTTTCGTCGGCCCCAAGGCGGTGCTCAATGATCGCAGCGGCAAACCTGTAGGTGACTATTTTGGTCCTCCGGCCACCTGGCAGGCCAAGGACGGCTCGAAAGTGACTGGCACCCAGCTTGCCGTCGCCCCGGCGGCCAAAGGCGATATCCCGTATCAACTGGTCAAGGCCAACCCTGCCGAGGGCAAAGGCGCGATGCAAGGGGTCAGCTACATCCAGCGCCTGGCGACGCGCGGTGGCGTAGCACCTGCCATGGACTGCACGGCGCAGAGCAAAGGCGCGCAGCAGATAGTCAAGTACCAGGCCGACTACGTGTTCTGGTCAGCCAAATGACGAGGGCTTGAGCAGCACGCCCGCGATTGATCATCTACGCTGCTGGACGTGCCCCAGGCCGGTGAGCCAGGGCACCGTCCAGGTTTCATGATGAAGGAACGACCCCATTTTGAATTCGCCCGTTGTTCCATTTGATTTCGAGGGCTGTATTGCCGCTTGTGCCCAAGGAGACCGCCACGCCTTGCAGGCGCTCTATGAGCATGAGGGGGCACGTTTGCTGGGCGTCGCACGGCGCATCGTGCGCGACCAGGCGAGCGCGGAGGACATCGTTCACGATGCCTTTGTGCGTATCTGGACACGTGCCGCCAGCTATGACACATCGCGCGGTTCAGCACGCGGTTGGGTCTACAGCATCACCCGTCACCTGGCGCTGAACTTCGTGCGTGACGGCCGCTGGGAAACCGACCTGGACGAGCCTGGCATGATCGCGGCTGTAACCCTGGCCCCGGAGCTGGACGACCTGCAACTGTGGTCAGGCTCGGCGAAAATCTATCGCTGCCTTGAGCAACTGCAACCCGCTCCACAGCGTTGCATCCTGCATGCGTATGTGGACGGTTGCAGCAATGCCGAAATCGCAACCCTGCTGGGTGCGCCGCTAGGCACCGTGAAGGCATGGATCAAGCGAAGCCTGAAGGCCCTGCGGGAGTGCATGACATGAAGCGTACCCCAGGTGATGACAGCGCCGAGGACCTGGACGACCTTGCAGCCGAGTATGTGCTGGGTACCTTGAGTGGCGAGCAGCGTGCTGCCATGCAGGACCGGTTGAAAACGGAGCCGGCCGTACGCGCCGCAGTGGATGCCTGGGAGGCCCGCCTGCTCGAACTGACCACGCAGGCTGAACCCATCACGCCAAGCCACCGCTTGTGGGGCCGGATCGAGCGCAGCCTTGAAGAGGCTCAACCGACTTGGCATCCACGCGCTGGCTGGTGGCAGCGGCTTGGACTTTGGCAGGGCTTGAGCGCTGCGGGGCTTGCCGCGAGCTTGCTGCTGGCCTTGGCGTTGTTGACCAAGGCACCGCCTGTGACCACCTATATGGTGGTGCTTGTAGCCCCGTCGGGCCAGGCCCCGGGGTGGGTAGTGCAAGCCAACGATGCGAGCATGATCGAACTGATCCCGCTTGGCGTGGACGATGTGCCCGAAGGCATGACCTTGCAGTTCTGGACCAAGGGCGAGCAGTGGCGGGCACCTGTTTCGCTGGGGCTGGTCAAACCGGGCGAACAGTACCGCGTGCCGCTGAGGCGCTTGCCTGAACTTGAGCCTAATCAGCTGTTCGAGCTGACCCTCGAGAAAGCGGGCGGCTCCCCGACCGGTGCGCCAACGGGCCCGGTGAAGTTCATTGGCCGTGCGGTGAAAGTAATATGAGCCCCCGTGGTTTCTAACGTGCACAAGCGGCTTGACCCTGAAGTGGCTACAACCCTCACGCTCGTAGCCAGTTTCCTTCTACCAGGCATTCATCATGGACAACCGTATTCCTCCGCCGCTGGTCGCTACCCTGTTCGGCCTATTGGCGTGGTTCGCTGCTCGACACTTGCCGGGAACGCTGGAGCTGACTATCGAATGGCGCATTGGCCTGGCGCTGGTGGTATTGCTGGCAGGCGTAGCGGTTTGCCTGGCCGGCGTGCTTTCCTTCCGTCACGCACGTACCACGGTCAACCCGCTGAAGCCTGAAACGGCTTCGGCCCTGGTCCGCTCGGGCGTTTACAGGTACACACGCAACCCCATGTACTTAGGCTTCGCCACAGTGCTGATAGCCTGGTCGATCTTTCTCGCCTGGCCGCCAGCACTGCTGGGCGTGTTGGGCTTCGTGATCTACATGAACCGCTTCCAGATCGGGCCGGAGGAGCGGGCCCTTGCCAGCCTTTTCGGGGGCGAGTTCACGCGATACCGCGAACAGGTCAGGCGTTGGCTCTAGAAACGAAACGTCTGCCATCTGCCGAGCTTTGCCACCCGGCTCCCGCAGTTATGGGTTGTTTGGTTTCCGAACGTGAGTGGCCGCTTTCGACCCATAGCGGACATTGGAGAAACTTAGGTGTGCGAGTATTAAGTAAGCGTCCGGAAACTCACTTTCCGAACGGTGAGTAGCAGTGGGAGGTTGCTAGCTGGCCCAGTTTTTGTTGCTGGCGCTTGCTGCAGCGTATGCCTACACTCCAAAACCTATAATACCAGTGCAGAACGGCGGACAAGCTCTTGCAAGGGCGTTCACAAGGATATGTCGAGTTGGATCGTGAGCAATTACCTACCAGCAGGAGCATTTTGAAAACAGAGCCGCGCTTGGGAGCGTTGCTTGCACTGGGAGGCTTGTTGGTGTTGGGCATGCCATGCGTGGAAGCACGTACGCTGTCCCAGATTCGGGAAAGCGGCGTCCTGCGCATATGCGTGGCTGGCTCAAGCGCTTCCTTCTACCGGACTAACGCGGAGGCGTTCGCGCGGTCACTCGGTTTACGCCCACAGGTAACGGAACTGCCGAGTTTCGATGCGCAGTTTCACGACGATCGGGGCGAGACCGTACGCGAGGCAAGCTACGACCCGAAGCTACTCGCCGACGGCCGCTGCGATCTTTATCCAAATGACTTGCAGATCGTCCCTTGGCGCGAAACGAAGATGTTGCTCGTGCCCTATTACCGGGTACGCAACCTGGTCATCGCCCATCGCTCCAACCAGTCCCTTGGCAACGAGGTGTCTGATCTGCTCGGTCTGACGGCGGCAGTGCAGAAGGGTACGGGCTACGAGCAGTGGATCGATGAAGCCAACCGCGGTCCTCTATCCAGTCAGCCGGTCAGAATCGTCTATGCGCCAACCGAGCAGGCTGTGAAACTGGTAGCCGATGCGAAGGTGGATTTCACGGTGTTGGGTAGTGAAAGCGCGCTGCGCTGGGCCCGTGAAGATCCCGAACGTCTCTCCATTGCGTTTCCGGTCAGCGAAGCGACCAGCGTTGGGTGGGGTGTTGCGCGCAACGCGCCGGATCTCGCACGAGCGCTGGAGCAGTTCTTCCAGTCCAGCAATCGCATTGATTCGCCGCTCGATGCGAGCTGGCGGCGGTACTATCGCGTATCGCTCATGGAATACCGGCTGTTCGAGGAGTCCCTCAACGAGGACGGCCTCGATATTAAAACCGTAATGAGATGGGCGATCCCGAGCTTGGTCGCGGTCCTGCTGTTGCTCGGCGCCATGCTGGCCTGGAACCGACGCCTCAACCGGGAAGTAGACGAGCGCAAGCGCGTTGCCGCAGAGCTAGCCGAGCGCGAGGCTTTCACCCGCGCGCTCATGGATACCAGCCCCGCCAGCCTGGTGCTGGCAGATCGGAACGGAGCTGTCAGGGAAGTAAGCCAACGCTTTTCACAGGCGACCGGTTATGTCAGCGAGGACCTGCTCGGGCGCAACGCCACGAGCCTGTATGTCGACCCTGAGGAGCGCGAGCGCTTCCTCGAACTGCTGACACGAAATGGCAAGGTCGAAAACTTCGAGACCCGCCTGCTGCACAAAAATGGATCAATTCTCTGGGTTCTGGTCGGTGCATCATTCGTGACAATCCACGGTGAGACCCTGGTCGCCAGTTGGGTGCGCGATGTCACGGATCATCATGCGGCAGCAGTGGCGCTTAGCGAAGAACGCGCGCGGCTGCAGGCAATCCTCGATACGAGTCCAATCAACATAGCCTTTTCTACCCAGGGCGTGATCCGCTTCGCCAACCCCCGCTTCTGTGAAACGTTCGGCGTAGGCGTCGGTGACGCTGCTTCGCAGATTTACGCGAATGAGCATGATCGCGAAGCCATCGTCGAACGCCTCACGGACGACGGCATCGCAAAGGACCAAGAAGTACCGATGCGTGACCGGCAGGGGCGCGAACGCACCATACTTGTCACCTACCTGCCAATCCAGATCCAGGGGGAGCAAGGGCTGCTCGGCTGGCTGCAGGACATCACCGAGCGCAAGGCAGCAGAGCACGCGCAGCAGCGGGCGAAGGAGATTGCTGAAGAGGCGACGCGGGCAAAAAGCGACTTCCTTGCAAACATGAGTCACGAAATCCGCACGCCCATGAATGCGATCATCGGCATGTCTTACCTTGCGCTGAAGACTTCGCTGGACCAGCGGCAGCGCGATTATGTCTCGAAAATCCACAACGCGGGCACTTCGCTGCTTGGCATCATCAACGACATCCTCGACTTCTCCAAGATCGAGGCCGGCAAGCTTAGCGTCGAGGTAGTGCCATTTGAGATAGACGCAGTGCTAGACAACGTGTCCTCGCTGATTGCGCAAAAGGCCTACGACAAGGCCATTGAGCTGCTGTTCGACCGGGCGTCGGACGTTCCCGAGACGCTGCTTGGAGATCCGCTGCGTCTGGGCCAGGTCATCCTGAACCTGGTAGGCAACGCAGTGAAATTCACCGAACAGGGGCAGGTTACGGTCGTGGTTCGCAACCTGGGCCGCACCGGCGACAAAGTTCAACTGCAGGTTCGTGTCCGCGATACCGGTATCGGCATGACTCCCGAGCAAACCGGGCGACTCTTTGAGGCCTTTGCCCAAGCCGATAGCTCCACCACGCGACAATTCGGTGGTACCGGCCTGGGCCTTGCCATCTCGAAGCGCATCGTCGAGTTGATGGGCGGAACGATCGCGGTTGACTCAGAACCGGGCAACGGCAGCACGTTCTCTTTCAGTGTCTGGCTTGGTCTTGACCAGCACATGCGTACGCAGCGCCAGATTGTCCCTGCGGAGCTCGCCGGAGCGCGCGTCCTGGTCGTCGATGACAATGCCGACGCGCGCCAGATCCTTTCCGACATGCTTCTCGTAGCGGGGCTTTCGCCGGTCGCGGTGGCGTCAGGCGAGGCTGCTCTGGAGAGCCTTCGCGGTGCTGCGGCCGACGACCCGTTCCGGGTGCTATTGGTGGATTGGCAAATGCCAGAGATGGATGGCATCGAGACGACGCGCCGGGCGCTTGGCCTGCAGCCTGCACTGTACGCCATCATGGTCAGTGCATTTGGGCATGACGAAATGCACGCCGCTGGGCAAGCGGCCGGCATTCGCGCGTTCCTGGTCAAGCCGGTCAACCAGTCCTCGCTGGTAGAGGTACTGGTCAACTTATTCGCGCCGCAAACGGGCGTGGTGGCGCTAACCGTACCCATTGCGCAGGCGAAGGTGCTCGCCGGAGTGCGCCTGCTCGTCGCGGAGGACAACGAAATCAACCAACAGATTGCCAGGGAGCTTCTCGAGGCTGCCGGTGCCCTGGTGGAAGTTGCCGGCAACGGCTGCGAGGCGCTGTCGATGTTGGCTGCAGCGCAATACGACGCGGTGCTGATGGACGTACAGATGCCGCAGATGGATGGTCTCGAGACGACCCGGCGTATTCGCGTCGGGCCTCACTGCGCACAGATCCCGGTGATTGCTATGACCGCACATGCCAGGGTCGAGGACCGGGAGCGCTGTATCGAGGCGGGCATGGTCGACCATGTGACCAAGCCCGTGGATCCGCAAGCACTCATCGCCACGGTTCTGCGCTGGGTCGTACCTCGGTCGGCGGCAGTGGAGCCGTCCAGCGCCGCATCGGGCGAGGAGCGCCTACCGGACATTCCAGGGCTAGATAGCGCCGACGGACTGAGGCGAGTGGCGGGCAATCGCCAGCTATACATCAAGCTGCTGGGTCAATTTGCCGACCGCAGGGCTATGGAAGGGCAAGCGCTGAGGAACGCGCTACGTGCGGGTGATCGGGCGACGGCCGAGCGAATGGCCCACACCGTGAAAGGCGTTGCAGGCAACCTCGGTTTCAGCGGCCTGCAAGCCATGGCCGGTAAGCTGGAAACCGCGATCGGGGCACACGCTGAGTCGGACGCATTGGTGAATGAATTGATCGAGGCGCTCTCGCTGGCCGTGCATGCAATCCGTCAAGCGCTGGGTAGCGGCCAGGCAGCACCGGCGGTGGTATCGAGCGTCGACTGTGCACAGCATGCCATAGCGCTCATCCACCTGCTGGAGGCCAATGACGGAGCAGCGCCGGATTATATGGAACAGTATGCGGATTCGTTGCGCGGAGCACTCGGCCAGGACAGTTTCGAGCAGTTGATGAATGAGGTGAACAACTTTGACTTCGAGGCCGCACGGCTAACCCTCAAACGTGCATCGACGGCCCGCGATACCCCGTGCTGGAGGGAACATCATGAGTGAAACGCTAAACTACCCACTTCCCCCGATCATCCTCATTGTCGATGATACGCCGGAGAACATTACGCTGATCAATGGCCTGCTGAAGGACATCTACCGCATGCGGGTGGCCATCAGCGGTGAGCGCGCGCTGAAGGCAGCGGTGCAGGAGCCTCGCCCGGATCTGATTCTGCTCGACATCATGATGCCTGATCTGTCGGGGTATGAGGTGGCAGAGCAGCTCAAGCGCGATCCGCGCACCGCTCATATCCCGATCATCTTCATCACCGCCATGGCGACAATGGAAGACGAGATCCTGGGTTTGCAGATGGGCGCCGTGGACTACATCACCAAGCCGATCAACCCACCCATCGTGCTGGCACGGGTGGAAACCCAATTGAAGATCAAGGCGGCCGCCGACTTTTTGCGTGATCAGAAGGCTTACCTTGAGCAGGAAGTCCAGCGCCGCACCGCCGAGGTCATCGCTATCCAGGATGTGACCATTCAGGCCATGACCTCGCTGGCCGAAACCCGCGACAATGAGACGGGTAACCACATTCGACGAACTCAGCACTACGTCAGACTACTGGCCGAGCTGCTTCGCGAACATCCGAGGTTCCAGCAGTTTCTCAATGAGGAAAGTATCCGCCTGCTGTTTAAGTCAGCTCCGTTGCATGACATCGGCAAGATCGGCATACCCGATGACATACTGCTCAAGCCGGGGCGCCTCACGCCGGAAGAGTTCGAGACGATGAAGACCCATACGGTACTGGGACGCGATGCAATCCGGCATGCCGAAGAGCAGTTGGGCACCTCGGTGGGATTTCTGCGCCTGGCCAAGGAGATCGCCTACAGCCACCACGAGAAGTGGGACGGTACCGGTTATCCCGATGGGCTGAGTGCCGATGACATCCCCATCAGCGCCAGGCTCATGGCATTGGCGGATGTCTATGACGCGTTGATTAGCCGACGCGTATACAAGAAAGGCATGTCACACGATCAGGCGCTGGAGATAATCCGCCAGGGATGTGCTACGCATTTCGATCCAGATATTTGCGAGGTTTTCCTGGCCAACCATGAGCAATTCCAGGCTATCGCTGTGCGTTTTGCTGATCGCGGTCAGGATGGCTAATCAACGCATCGCCGTGAAATCAATGCCAAGGGCTTTTGGTCATTTTTTTGAGGTTTTGAAATGCCCCCTAGAGGCAATGCGAACTCCATCTATTATTTGGCATCACATCTGCCTGAACGTCCGTTATGGTTCGTGGTTATCCACGCCACGCGGCCCACCACCGTTTCGCGGATCGCGTGCTGGCTGACCAAAGCGCTCAAGGTGTCTGACTGGATCGCTTCACCATTCATGGCGCCAGATCCCGCCGCCGGCGTGCGGCGGCGTCTTCAACGGCGATAAACAACCCCTCAATCGAAGCGGGGGTTAGCGCATGTGCGGCTTCCACCCCCTCCACAAAACCTTCTGCGCGCTCTTCGGCCAGTGCAAAGGCAGGCACATCTGCTGGGCGGCCGAGGCGTGCCAGGTGATTGGCGAGTTTGGTGCGGACCAGATCGGGCATGCTGACACCATTGCGCGAGAATACGACGCTCATTCTTTCACCATTATTGTTGAGGTGAGGGATAACGCCAGGAAGGCGCTTCCTGATCGAATTAGCGGTCACTGCGTAAAACCACCGCTGTGGGGGTTGGTCTACAAGCGCAGGGGGGGCTGGTTTTCACCGGCCCACAAAAAAGCCCCCACACTGGCTTCAAGTGTAGGGGCCTTTTGAACATAAGCGGCGTTATTGGTAACGCGAACTAGCCGACGCGCGCGGCATCCGGTTTGCCGAATTCCTCGGACGTCATCTCACCCAGGTAGGACAAGCTGCTCAGAATTGCATTGGGTTCAGCCCCGGCAATCTTTCGAGCTGCGACAATCGGGTAAGCAATGACTGCTATTGGCCGATTTCTGCCCGTCGCGAAGGGCAGCTGTGGGTCGAATCGCGACGGTCATACCTCGACCGTCGCTGGACGCTGTCAGACCTCCGTCTGTTCTGCCATCTCCAATGCGTCATCGACTTCAATGCCCAGGTATCGCACGGTGCTTTCAAGCTTTGTATGGCCGAGCAGGAGCTGAACTGCTCTCAGGTTCTTTGTCCTGCGATAGATCAGCGATGCCTTCGTACGTCTCATCGTGTGGGTGCCGTACATAGCTGGATCTAGCCCAATAGACTTTATCCACACTTTGACGATTCGGGCGTACTGCCGGGTGGAGAGATGCACTGATGCGTGTAACCGGCTTGGAAAAAGACAATCCTCGCTGTGGAGCTGGGCTTGATGTATCCAGGCCTCTAGGGCCAGCCGCGTTTGCTCTGTAATTTCAAACTGCACGGGTCGTTGGGTTTTCTGCTGCATCACTATTGCTCGCGATGACACGTGCTCCCCATGAGCAACGTCGCGTACGAGAAGCTTGGTCAGATCGCAGGCTCGTAGCTTGCTGTCGATGGCCAGATCGAAGAGGGCTAAATCACGAGTTTTCTCCGCGATTTGGAGCCTTACCCGAATGGCCCAGATATCTTTCAGTCGGAGCGGAGCTTTCTGCCCGACCAATTTTCCTTTATTCCAAGGCTGATGGCTGCTGGTCGTAATGGCGTTCATGGCTTGTCCTCCTTGTGAGGGAGGACAAGGATGGTCATCCCGACCCAGAGGCGCTAACCGACCCTTGGCAGGCATAGCCTCTTCGGTAGCGCCTGATCCATATGGACGCTCCTGAGTTCCACCATGGGCCTCGGCCGTCGGAGGCTGAATTCAAGCTGGCTCCTCGCTAAGCCCCACCGTTTAGTCCTAAGGCAAGTCAAGGATCACCAAGACTTTCCTGACTGTTCATAGTCGTAGTGTTAATATGCTATGACGTGAGTCATATTATTGATAAATGGGTTCCAGGGAGCAGGTTTACCTTGCCCAAAATTTGGATGATTGCAATCGAAAATGACAGATTACCAGCCGATTGACATCGCACCTTGGTTACGCAAACACGCTTCGAGGCTGCAAAGCCCTTTTGAACAGCTATTTGTTTTCAACGTGCTGGCCCATGTTCCCGGCATCAATCTAGATTCGGTGGACACGCAGTATTGTTTCACCGATACGGAAGGCGGTACCCGCTACTGTGATTTCGTTATTCAGGAAGGTGAAACGCTACGCATAGCCATTGAAATCGATGGCTATGACAAGACCGGTCGCGGGGCCGGCATGTCACATGCGGAGTTTGTCGATTGGCAACGACGCCATGCCAGCCTGGTGGCACAAGGTTGGGATGTAATTCGCTTTGCGAACTATGACGTAAAGCATTCGGCTAAACGCTGCATTGAGCACATCTCGCTGCTTTTACGAAGCGAGCGTAGCAAAAATAGCTATATGGAATCCCTCATCGTCAGGGAGCACGCGCTGCGCGCTCAACTGGAACAACAAACGGGCGCGGCCAACGTGGCCCAGAATGAGTTGAAGAAGGTGCAGGGGCTGGTAGCGGCAGCCACAACAACTCAAGGACTGTCTGGATCAGAACACAAGCGGTTGTTCCAATTAGAGCAGGCGCAACTGGAAGTTGCGAACCTCAAGAGAGAGACCAAACTAATGAAAACGACCATTTGGGCATTTGTGGTGCTGATCATGGCCATGATGTATTTCATGTTCCACCGAATGAACGAGCCAGCGGGGTACTCACGCGTCAACGATGTACCTTCAGCGTCAATAGAATCATTACCCATCACGTTAGCAACCATATCTACACCATCCGGCGAAAGTTTGTCGGGACAGTCCTGCAAAGATCCCCTTAACTGGTCAGGTGCAGTGCATCAGGAAGGTCAAGTTAAGGCATTTGCAGGGAAGGTGGTTGAGGTTGTGTCCCGCGGGAACACGACCGGAAAGCCAACCTTCATTAATTTGGGCGAAGCATTTCCCTCCAAACGACGATTGACCGTCATCATATGGGGGGAAGATGCCGAAAAATTCCGGGAAAGCCTAAAACATGGTCTTCAAGGCCGTACAATTTGCGTGCAGGGAAAGGTCGGGCAAAAAGATGGAGTGGCACAGATTATTTTGAAGGATCGTGCTCAGCTTAGTTATCCAGCGAATAAAGGGAATGCGGAGAACTCGGGCGCATATGAGGATGATGGTGAATCAGACCCAGACTATGATCTTTGACGCATACCGCTAACCTCTGTGAGGGGCTGCTTTGGGTCGAAAACGGTCGTTCGCGACCTGCAACTCTCGACCCATCGCAGACATAACATCAGGCAGCCCCCAACCCGTGCAAACCCTCCTGGCCAGTACATATGCATCAGCTACGCTATTCCAGCAGGCAGGAAGCTGATAGCGGGGCAAGAGAATGACAATCGGCCGTCGAGATGATCTCGCCTATTCCATATTGCTGATCACCCCCTTGATCGCTTACGCAAGCACTGGCGCCGATCCTTTGTACACAGGTGCCTGGTATCTCCTGGGTGTACCTGTGGCGACGCTCTTGCCGGGTTTGATCCTGCGCGTCCCCGCGCTGTTTCTGACTGGTACGACAGCAGCAGCGCTGGCGAGCCTACTGGCCTACATGAACATCATGTTCAACCTGCCACGCCCCGATGGGCTACTTGCACTTGGGCACCTGTTTTCCATGCCCGGCATGTGGGTGGGCTCGGGCATGTCTGCCTGGCTATTGAGACATCGCGTGAAAGCGAGCTTGCCATGGCTTGTTGCAGGCATTGCATTTCTGGGCGCAACCCTTGGCTTCATGGTCCTCCAGATGCTCGCGTGCACTACGGTGATTTATTGCGGTGCCTTGTCTTTTGGGGTGTGGGGATGAGGGAGTGGCGCGTCTGCTCCTGTTACTGGACGGCCACTTGCCAACCACTTTTACCCGTACGTCACCACGAGTAAGTCAGGCTGCCGATCACTGTACGGCGGGTGCCATAGAACACGGTTTCTTCATAAAAGCCCGGGGTGAAGTAGCGCTTGTCGAACAGGTTGCTCGCGCTCAGGTCCACCGAAACGCCTTCAAGATCCTCGCTCAGGTGCGCCAGGTCGTAGCGCACGCTGGCGTCTGTGAGGGTGTAGTGAGGGACTTTGACCGTGTTCTTGGCGTTGTAGGAGGAACCGACATAACGCTGGCCGACGCCCATGCCCAGGCCTTCCAGCGGGCCGCCTTGCACGGTGTAGTCGAGCCACAGCGAGGCGGTGTCCTTGGGTACCGAGATTGGCACGTTGCCCTCCAGGCTGTAGGCGGTTGCGCCAGTGCCCACGGTGTTTGCCTTGGTTACCTCGGCGTCGGTGTAGGCGTACGAGGCGATCAGGTCGAGGCCTCGGGCCAGCTCGGCCTTGCCTTCGAGTTCGACACCACGCGAACGCTGCTCGCCGGTTTGCACCTGGAAGCTGGGGTTGGTCGGGTCGGTGGTGGTGACATTCTTCTGGGTCAGGTCATAAACCGACAGGGTGATGAAGCTGTTGTAGCCTGGTGGCTCGTACTTGATACCCACTTCGTACTGCTCGCCCTCGGTGGGCTTGAAGTAGCTGCCATCCTGGGCCGTACCTGAGGTCGGCTGGAACGACGTACTGTAGCTGGCATAGGGGGTGATGCCATTGTCGAACAGGTAGGCCAGGCCCACGCGACCGGTGAACTTGTGGTCTTTCTGCACGTTGCGGGTGTCGTTCAGGTAGCTGTACTCGCGGCCCTCGACCCAGTCTTTGCGCCCGCCCAGGGTCAGGCGCCATTTGTCCAGGCTGAGCATGTCCTGAACGTACACGCCTTTTTGCGACACGACGCTCTTGCCGTCGGTCTGCAACGCGCTGTTCCACGTCGGGCTGGCGTTATACACCGGGTCGAAGATATCGACAGTCTGGTTTGCCGCGACACCGCGGCGCGACTCACGGCCTGAGTAGTGGCCGTAGTCGAAGCCCACCAGCACATCGTGGCCAATGGCGCCGGTGTTGAAGTGCCCGCCCAGGTTGTTGTCGAGCAGGAACGTGTCGGTGTTCTTGGGCCGCTTCTGGTAGCCGAAGGTGTAGGTACGGCCGTCGGCGCCCAGTTGGCCACTGTTGCGGGCACCGTTGCTGATGTAATCGACGTCTACCTTCATGTAGCGGGCGTTCTGGGTGAATTTCCAGTCATCGCTCAGCTGGCGTTCGAAGATGTAGCCAAGCGAGGTGTTCTCCACCTCGTTCTTGCTCACGTGCGGGTCGCCCAGGTAAGTGCTCGACGGGATGTGGCCGAAGGGCGTGCTGGTCAACGTACCTTTCACCGGAAAGCTCTGTTCGGCGCCGCCCTTGCGGGTCTTCAGGTAGCTGGCCAGGACGGTGATGCTGGTGGCGTCGTCAGGCTTCCAGGTGAGCGCGGGGGCAACGTAGGTGCGGTCATCTGGCGAATGGTCGACCTGGGTGTCGCTGTCGCGCTTGAGCGCCACCAGGCGATAGGTGAACTTGCCGTCGTCATCCAGCCGGCCGCCGAGGTCGATGGCGCCTTGCTTGCGATCGAAGCTGCCGCCCTGAATCTGGATTTCGTGAATGGCTTCGTCGGTGGGGCGCTTGCTGGTCAGGTTGACCATGCCGCCCGGCGCCATCTGGCCATAGAGCACCGAGGCCGGGCCCTTGATCACGTCGATGCGTTCCAGGCCATAGGTCTCGAAGTCGGTGTCGTACTGGTTGAAGCCGCTGCGCAGGCCATCCTTGTACACACCGAACAGGTTGAACGAACGGAAGCCTCGCATGTAGATGTCCGGCGCCCCTTGGCCGCCAACGTAGTCGATGGCGCGAATGCCCGGGGTGTAGGCGACTGCGCTGTTGAAGTCCTGCACACCGCGTTTGTCCATTTCGTCACGGGTGATTACCGAGATCGACTGCGGCACTTCACTGATGGCGGTATTGGTCTTGGTGCCGACCGCGGAACGGTTGGCAACGATGCCGTCGATGCCGGTGGTGACACTCTGCTCCGCGCGGCCACTGATGGTCGACACCGGCAGCGTCATGCCGCTCGCCGGCTGCGCCTGTTCCTGCAGGGAGTAGCTGCCATTGGGCAGGCGTACTGCCTGCAAGCCAGTGCCAGAAAGCAGCACGGCCAAGCCGGCATCGATACTGTAGCTACCGCGAAGCCCTTGGCTATGCAGGCCTGCTACCTGATCGGCAGGGTACGACAGCAGCAGGTTGCTTTGGTGGCCGAACCGGTTGAGCACATCGCGCAAGGCGCCGCCGGGTATGTCGTAGCTGCGGCTGGTCGTCTCGGCACTGACGATACCGGTGGCGAACAGCAGGCCGACACCGGCAAGCGAGGGTGCCAGGCTGCCGGCCATGGCGAAGGTCAGTGCCCGAAGGCGAAAGGGGTGGTTCATGCCGTGCTCCACAAGAATGATCGAGGTCTTTCTGGTGGAGACTCGCGAGCGCGGTAAACAGACCACCTTTGTCGCGATTTTTTCAGGCGTTGGTGTTTTTCGGTTCCAGCGTCACCCAGTAAGGGGTGAATCGGCGTACCTCCACACCCAGCGTAACCCCGAGTGTCTGCAGGATGCGGTCAGTGTCGGCCAACGGATAGGTACCGGCGACGCGCACATCGGCAAGGCTGCGGGCGCAGCCCAGGTGGCCGCGACGATAACGGCCAAGTTCCTGGAGGAACTGGCCCAGCGGCATGTCACTGGCCATGAGCATGCCGTCGGTCCAGGCCCGGTCGGCCTCGCTCAGCGCACGCAATGGGCCGACCTGGTCGTGAGTGAACATTAGCTGTTGCCCGGCCTCCACGGGTACGCCGGCCAGCCGTTCCGGGTACAGCGTGACCACGCCGTCACGTACTGCAAGCCGGCTGTAGCCCGGTTCCTGGCGAAGCAGAAAACGCCCCTGCGAAGCCTCGACCCAACCCTGTTCGGTCTGTGCCCGGAACGGTCGCAGGGCGCGGTCCACCGCAACCTGCACTTGTACCTCGCCGCGCAGCAGGCGCAACTGGCGTACGGCCTGGTCAAACCGGACATCCACCGCGCTATCCGTGTTGAGCAGCAACTGGCTGCCATCGGCCAGCGCAATGTTGCGCTGCTCGCCAACCCCACTGTGATAGTCAGCGCTCAGGTTCTGCCACAGTGGTGTATTGCGGCAGCTCCATGCCACCGTACCGGTGCCGACGGCCAGCACCAGGGCCTTGAGTACGGCGCGCCGGTCAAGGCTGCTGCCGGGCGAAGCGGTCAGCGCGGCATGGGCAATCGGGGCATGGTTGGCCAGGCCGGACAGCCGTTCGGTAAACGCCTCGACGTGCTGCCAGGCGCGGGCGTGTTCTGGGTCCTGTTGCAGCCAGCGCTGCCATTGCTCGACAGTGCCAGCCGGGACCGGCGGCGTTTGCAGCTCGATCATCCATTCGACGGCCCGCTCGGCGACGGCAGGGGCGATGGTGGCGGTCATGGCTGGCTCCTGCTCATTGGGCGAAGCAACATTGCACACCGGCCTTGACGATGTAGCGCTTGACCGTGGTCACCGACACCCCAAGCCGCTCTGCGATCTCGGCATGCGCCATGCCGTCAAGCTGTGACCACAGGAAGGCCTGGCGCACCGGCACTTCCAGCCCGTCCATCAGGCGGTCGAGTTCCTGCAATGTCTGTAACAGGATCGCCTGTTCTTCCAGCGAGGGCATCAGTTGCTCGGGTACGCTGGCAAGCACTTCAAGGTAGGCGCGCTCCAGCTTCTGCCGGCGGAAGTGGTTGCTCAACACGCTGCGGGCAACGGTCACCAGCACGGCGCGCGAATCACGGATCTGGACCGGCTCATGCCTGGCCAGCAGGCGCACGAAGGTGTCCTGGGTCAGGTCTGCGGCGCTAGCACAGCAGCCCAGCTTTCGCCGCAGCCACCCTTGCAACCAGCCATGGTGATCGACGTACAGGGCGTGGAAATCCGTTGCAGGTGAGGCGTCAGTCGTTGACATGGTGAAGTGCGCGTCAGCCAATCAAAAGATAATAATTAACATGCGTAATTGATAATTTCTACTGATTAGAGGGTTCGCCCTTGGTCGAAAGCGGTTTGTTCCGACTGACTGCTGTCGTCCAGACGCGCCCAGAACGCGCGCATACAACGGAAAGGCCGGGGCATTTTCGAACGGCTACGGAATGCATCCCCGGCAGCGTGGTCTGTAGAACCACTCTGCAAAGGACATGCACCATGTCGATACACGCCGCACGCTGCTTGCTGGTCCTGCCATTGTTCGCGGGCTGCCAGTACCTCCCTCATACCGACTACTTCGTCGCGCCTGAAAGCGAGCCCAATCCTGCCTGGGTACGCATCGTCAACTTCACTCAGCATGCCGATATCTACCAGTATGAAAACGGTGTGCGCTCGGGCGGCGTAATCCGCACCGGGCCGCTGCCGTTCATCCATACACAGGATCAAAACATGCCCAAGGCAGGGCAGGACTTGACGTTCGACTACTTCGAAACACGCGTCAGGCCCGGTATCGAAACACAGGTGGGGATGTTCTGGGAGGGGCCGCGTACCCAGTCATGCATGGTCACAACCAGGTTCACCCCTCAGGCAGGGCGCTACTATCAGTTCAGGATGACATCAGGTTCGGGCGGTACCTGCACCCTGTACCCGTCGCTGATCGAGCGCGACAAGGACGGCGCCGGGTGGCACCTCGTCCCCAACCAGGCAGTGACTTACCCGCACGGCGGGCCCACTGGCAAAACCACTTATAGTAACAGTCAGTTCGAGGACCCCGATTACCAGCCTCCTGCGGGTCTGTATCCGGGCATGTAGGGGAGTTGAACCCATGACGGAAAAGCCCGTGTACCTGTTTGCCAAGGTGCGGCAGCCTTGTGAGTACCGCCCAAACGTAACGGCTATCGTGCTGTTCGGTCTTGAGGTCGAGGGAGAAGGCGAAGCGCCGGTCTACCTGGAGATTCGGTATATCGACTACTGCCGTCAGCAGATTGAAGGCGACCACCTGATGTTGTCATTGGAGGAGGCGCTTGAGTCCGCGCGTGTCGATTACGGTATTTTACGGACGGATTGGCGTGCGATGAGCCGAGCGGAGATTGATCGGATTGATGGGTAGGGGCCTGTCGGCGGCAACATGGCCAAGTACAGTAGGCGATAGCGGAGGCGTGAATGACCGCTATCGACCCATAGCTGCCAGTCATATCTCAGGAGCGCGCTGGGTTCTTCGCGGGCATGCCCGCTCCCACAGGGAGTGCGCATGCTTCAGGCTCACGCAGTACCTGTGGGAGCGGCTTTAGCCGCGAACACCGGCGAAGCCGGTGCCATCCACCGCGCAGGATTCTTCGCGGGTGAACCCGCTCCCACAGTGATCGCGCAAACTTTTGGAGTTTGAACAGGACAGTTGCTTCCACAGGGTTCGTGCCGGCCTCGGAAAATGAGCAGTAGCAGTACTTTCGCAATGGCAGCCATGGGGCGAAAGCAGCCACACATGGCTGCTTCCAATCCCGATCAGTGCTGCGCGCTATCCACCGCAATGCTTTCGCCGGACACATCCAGGTGCCTGGCGCTGCGGTTGGCGATGGCGTAATGAATCAACCCGCCCAAACCAGCCCCGAAGAACCAGGAGAACTGCGACAGCGTCTCGAACGCCGGCACCAGCGCCAGCACGATGGCGATCAGCGCAGCCGGGATGAACGCCGCGACGGCGCGCAGGTTGACCCCGCCGCTGTAGTGATAGGCGGCCTCCGGGCTGTCGCTATACAGCTGCGGCAGGTTCACCCGGCTGCGGCGTACCAGGTAGTAGTCGGTGACGATGATGCCGTACAGCGGGCCGAGCAGGGCGCCCAGGCCGCCGAGGAAATACACGATCACCGACGGGCTGTTGTACAGGTGCCAGGGCAGGATCACCACTGCGATGGCGGCGCTGAGCAAGCCTGCGCGGCGGAAGTTCAGCAGGTTTGGCGCCAGGTTGGCCAGCACGTAGGCCGGGGCGACGAAGTTGGCCATGATGTTCACCGCCACGGTGACGATCAGGAAGGCCAGGCAGGCCAGCACCAGGCCGGCGGTGTTGGGGATGGCGGCGACGATTTCGGTCGGGCCCTGCACCAGCTTGCCGTCGATGCTGAACTGCGCGCCGGTGAGCACCACGGCGATCAGCGCGAAGCCGAGCATGTTCACCGGCAGGCCCCAGAAGTTGCCCACGCTGATGGTGCGCCGATCCGGGCAGTTACGGGTAAAGTCGCAGAAGTTGAGAATCATGGTGCCGTATAGCGAGACCCACAACGCGGCGGCGCCGAGCACCTTCAGCCACATGGTCGAGCCGGTTGGCGCGTTGCCGCTCGACCAGGAAATCGACAGGCCGCTGCGCCAGTACATCCAGCCCGCCAGGCTGGTGAAAGCGACCAGGATGATTGGCCCGGTTATGGACTCGAAGCGGCGCACCATTTCCATGCCGTAGGCGAAGATCGCCACCTGCACGCACCAGATGCCGAGGAAGGTGACCCAACCCAGGGTCGACAGGCCGAGGATCGAGTTCTGGTCGTAGGCCTTGAGGTCCGGTGCGATGGCGGTCAGCAGCACGCGCAGGACGACCGAGGCGAGGTAGGTCTGGATGCCGAACCAGGCGATGGCAATCACTGCACGGATCAGTGCCGGGATCTGCGCCCCATGGATGCCGAAGCTGATCCGGCACATGACAGGGTAGGGCAAGCCGGTCTTCTGGCCCATGTAGCCGGACAGGTTCATCAGGGCGTAGATCACCAGCGCGCCGAGCGCGAAGGCGGCAAGGATCTGCGCGCCGCTCATGCCCAGGGCGAAAAGGCCGATGGCGAAGGAATAGTTGGCGATGTTATGCACATCGTTGGTCCACAGCGCAAACAGGCTGTAGCGCCCCCAGGTGCGATTTGCCGCGCGGGTGGGTGCTAAGTCGGCACTGTACAGCCGCGGGCTCAACGCCAGCGGGCTGGGCCCAGCCGTATCGGCGGGGAGCGCATCGAGCTGGTCAACATCGGAACGTGAAATCGACGCCATCGGGACTCCATGATGGTTGTGTACTTTTATTTTTGGATTTGTATACACACAAGAATCATACCAGCCCATGCGTTTGGCCATTTCTGTGGTTCCATGGCCTTCATTCAGCATTTTTTGTGGCGTGCGTTGCGCTTTGAAGTGGGAATTTTGTGCACAGTTACCGTGCACATTTGTTACCACCTGCACCCAGTGTGATCGCGTGCTAACCCTACAGCTTGGGCCGGTGCGTTGAACGGGTGGCTTTGCGGGTAATGTTCCGACTAAGCTGGCGGCAGGGTTCTATGGGGGGCAATAGGATGTTGCATGTAACGCTCGGACTGGGTCTGTTACTCGCCGCTGCCTTGGTCGAAGCGGCGCCACTGCAGGTACCCACACCGGCCGCACTCAGGAGCCAGCTTGAAAGCCTCAAGCCTGGCCAGTTTCTCTGGTACCCGCAGGTTTCGCCGGTGGGGCCGGTGACCGTAGTGGTCAGCCTTACCGAGCAACGGGCCTACGTCTATCGCAATGGCATCGCCATTGGCGTCAGCACCGTGAGCAGCGGCAAGGCAGGGCGGGAAACCCCCACCGGGGTATTCAGCATTCTGCAGAAGAAGGTCGAGCATAAGTCGAGCCTCTACAACAGCGCACCGATGCCCTACATGGAGCGCCTGACGTGGGACGGCATCGCCCTGCACGCTGGCCATCTGCCGGGGTACCCCGCCTCGCATGGTTGCGTGCGCCTGCCGATGGGCTTTGCCAAGAAGCTGTATGAAGTCACCGGTTTCAGTTCGACCACCGTCATCGTTTCCGATACCAACAGTGCCCCGGTGGAGGTCTACCACCCGGGCGTGCTGGCGCCGACGGTCAGCGATGGCAAGGCCCAGGGCCCGCTGATGCTGAGCAACCAGCAATTCTGGAACGACCCAGACCCGACGGCAGGGCCACTGTCGATCCTGGTCAGCCGCGCCGACTTGCGTGCCTATGTGTACCGGGGTGGGCAGCTGGTCGGCTCGGCGCCAGCACTTTCGCCTGAAGGCAGCCAGCACCGCAGTGGCATGGCGGTGTATTCCCTGCTGCAAAAACCATCCGCCCTGGCACTCGATGGCGCGCTACCCTTACGGTGGTCGGTGGTGGGCCTGAGCAACCCGGAGTACGGCAATACGCCCTATGAACAACTGGGGCAACTGAACATCAACCCGGAGTTTCGCCGTCATTTACGCACGGCGATGGACGTCGGCACGATGCTGGTGATCACCGACTGGGCGTCGACCCGGGATACCCGCACCGAAGGAAAATTTACGGTGATCAGCACTGAAGGCAGTGAAGAATCTAAACCGCTGGTCAAGAAATGATCGGCAATGTTGCAGGAATCAAGCAAAGTAGTGGCTTTTGGCTTCAACCAAGCTGATGTTTCGCTTGCAGGGCCTGCCAATCGCAGACAGGTTTTTAACCGGGTAATCCATGTCGATGTTTGAACCCTTGAGGGGAGCCTTCAGGCTCTCAGCGGCCAGTATTGGCCTGTTTTTCCTCAGCGCCTGGCATGCTGCCTACGCGCAACCCCTGCCTAGCGCTGCCGAGCTGCAGCAGTTGGCGCCTAACGCCAGCCTTTCGACCCTGGCACTGGCACTGACCGCCTACGCGTGCGCCAGTCACAGCGACGCGGGCAAGTTGCTGACGGTGATCGATTACTCCAAGGCCTCGCGTGACAAACGCCTGTGGGTGTTCGACCTGCGCGCCAGGAAGCTGTTGTTCGAGGAGTGGGTCGCCCATGGCAAGAACAGCGGCGCTGATGTGCCGACCATGTTCTCCAACGCGCCGAACAGCTACCAGTCCTCCATCGGCCTGTATGAGACCGGCCAGACCTACAGCGGCAAGCACGGCCGCTCGCTGCGCCTGCAGGGGCTGGAACCGGGATTCAACGACAACAGCATGTCGCGGGCGATTGTCATGCATGCCGCTGCATATGCCGACCCCAAGGTCGTGCCTGGTCTCGGTCGCCTCGGCCGCAGCCAGGGCTGCCCTGCGGTTCGGCCGGCGATTGCTGGCAAGCTGATTGAAACGCTGCAACGCGGCAGCTACGTGTTTGCCTATTACCCGCAGCAAAACTGGCTGAAAACATCACGTTTCCTCAACGCCCAGAGCTGCCCGCTGGCCAACCAGTCGATCGCCAGCAAGTAACCTCAATCGCCAGGCATACACAGCCCTTGTAGGAGCGGCCTTGTGTCGCGAAAGGGGTGCGAAGCGCCCCCAGAATTTCAGCTTCGCACCCCATAGTGCCGGGGCCGCTTCGCACCCCTTTCGCGACGCAAGGCCGCTCCTACAGGTACTGCATAAGCCTGAAGCCTGGGCGGTCCCTGTGGGAGCGGGCATGCCCGCGAAGAATCCTGCGCGGGGGATGGCACCGGCTTCGCCGGTGTTCGCGGGCGCGCCCGCTCCCACAGTGATCGCGCCAGGGCTTAGCTTTTGAACAAGACAGTTGCACCCACAAGGCGGCGCTGGGGCACCTGCACGTTGGGTCAGCCCAGATCACCCTCGATAATCAGCACCTCCCGGTGATAGGCGCGCAATGCCATCGCCTTCGCTTCTGCATAAGCCGGGTCGGCGTAGCACGCCTTGGCCTGGGCGTAGCTGTCGAACTCGACAGCCAGTGCGCGTGTACTGGTATGCGATTCCACAAGTGCAGCGGGGTCGAGGACTTTGAGTTTTGCGCCGTACTTCTCGGCGATGGGCCCCCACAACCGCCCGTATTCCTGTTGAGCCTCTGTATCGGTAACAGCACCGCCCAGAATGATCCAGTAACCCTTCATCAACGACTCCTGTGTTCACTTGCCTGAATAAGTGTTTGCGCAGCAGAAGGCTACCTCAGGGCGCTAGCCAGGAGGATTGCCAAACCCCCTCATGGCGCCGGAAGCGCGCCCGACGCTGTACAGGCTGGGTGAGGTCCAACCACTCCAGCGCCTGTGGCTTGATGCAGATGATCGCGAAATGTTCGAAACCATCCTGGCTGCGTGCGTAGGCGCTTTCAGGGGTTGCAATGGCGTGCCCCGGCACAGCGCCATGTCGAAACAGCGCCTGGGTCTTGTCGCGCGCCGCCGACCAGCACCGTTGACGCTGCGCGAGATCCTCGACCAGGCTGGCCAGCCCCTCCATGCGCACCTGCGTCAGGCCGCAAGGGCTCAATGCGGTCAGTGCTACGCGTGGGTCAGCGGTTATCTGTGCGCATTTGGCCGAGCGCCTGTCGGCATAGAAGTACAACGTGCCGACACTGGCGTCGACGTCGCGCAGCACGACCGTTCTGGAAGCAGGCCAGCCTTGTTCGTCCAGCGTAGAAAGCTGCATGAGCCTGTAGGGGTTACGCATTGGGCCGACCGGGATGGCCAATTGCGCCCAGATGCGCTGAAGCAGATCGTCGAGCATGCGAGCACCCATGTTGCAGAAGGCGAATGCCGCAGCAGCGCGTGCTGCGGCCACGGCAGTCAGACGCTGCGTGTCACGCCGCCATCGACCTTGATGTTCTGCCCGGTGATGTAGGCAGCGCCTTCGCTGGCCAGAAACGCGATGGTGGCGGCCACTTCCTCGCTGGTGCCATAGCGTTTGAGCGGCACGCTGTCGCGGCGTTGTTCGGTGCCCGGCAGGCTGTCGATCCAGCCGGGGAGGACGTTGTTGATGCGCACGTTATCCCCGGCAAAATTGTCGGCGAAGATCTTGCTGAATGCAGCCAGGCCCGAGCGGAATACAGCCGATGTCGGGAACAGCTCGCTCGGCTCGAACGCCCAGGCGGTGGAAATGTTGATGATCACGCCGCCCTTCTGGCGTTGCATGTAAGGCGTTACCAGGCGAGTAGGGCGAATGACATTGAGCAGGTAGGTGTCCATGCCCTTGTGCCAGTCCTCGTCGCTGATCTCCAGGATCGGCGCGCGCGGACCATGGCCGGCGCTGTTGACCAGCACGTCGATGCGGCCCCACTTTTCCACCACGGCGTCGACCAGGCGTTTCAGGTCTTCAACCGACTGGTTGCTGCCGGTTACGCCAATGCCGCCAAGCTCGGCCGCCAGTGCTTCGCCCTTGCCCGAAGAGGAAAGGATGCCAACCTTGAAGCCGTCAGCGGCAAGGCGCCGTGCTGCTGCCGCGCCCATGCCGCTGCCACCGGCCGTGATAATCGCAACTTTTTCTACTGACATGCTGCCTCCAGAACGTGAACTGTGGATTGCTTAGGTGCACTTACCTTAGCAGCAGCCTCAGTAACGAGGGAGACAGCCAAACTTTACCGTGACAGTAGATTAACTATCGTCTGCCTGTTGCTTGAGCCAGCATTGGACGATGCCTAGCGACTCCGGCTGCTGCAGCTTTCGTGGCCACACCAGGTAGAACGACTTGTCCAGCCTGAGCTGCTGAGCGAACACCTGAACCAGCCTGCCCGCGACGATGTCATCGCTGACGAACGCCAGGCTGGCCAACGCAATGCCCTGACCACTGATGGCCGCGTCGATGGCCAATGAAGTCTGATTGAACCGCAGGTTCTTGGCAGTCGGTTGGGTGTGTTGCGGGAACACTGCAGCAAGGTACTGGGGCCAGAAATTATGGGCATCGTGAAGCATGATGAAATCTTGTAGCTGCGCAAAGCTGGGAGGGGCATGGGAGCCTTCAAACAGCTTTGGGCTGGCCACGGCGACGATGCGCTGCTCCATCAACAGTTCGCTGTTCAGACCCGCTCCGATCTCGGGCTTGCCATAGCGGACTGCGATATCCACGCCATCGCTGCTGAAATGCGACAGCCGATCTGTGGCCAGCACGCGCAGGTCGATCTCCGGGTGGCTTTGGGCAAAGCTGCCCAGCCTGGGAATAAGCCATTTGGAGGCAAAGGTCGGGGTAACGCTGACGGTCAGGTGAGAGGTTTGAGGCCGGAGCAGGCGGGTTGCCTCATCGATCATCGCCAAGGCGCTGCGAATGCTGCCGCTGTAACCCAGGCCCGCATCGGTCAGCGCCAGGCCCCGGGGCAGGCGCTCGAACAAGCGAAGGTTCAGGTTCGCTTCCAGCCCGCGTATCTGTTGCGCAACTGCCGCCTGGGTCACGCCCAGTTCCTCGGCAGCCAGGCGAAAGTTGAGGTGGCGGGCAACCACTTCAAACACGCGTAGCGCGTTAAGCGGGGGCAATTCAGGGAAACCGTTTGGCATGACGAGGGCAATGGCCGGGCTGGGAAGATTCACCGCCGAGGCTACTCCCTGAGCACCTTTAAAGAAACCCGCGGCACCGTTGCCAATCCGCATCCTTGCCCCCCGCTGCTTCTGTTCGCGACTGCACAAATTCAGAGTTCGGCTTGACTCGTGAAAATTTTCATGTAATTTTTCATGAAAAATAACACTAAAAATTTCACGGCAGCCCAATCGATGAAGATGCACGAAGAGGTTGAAGCCCTCGCGATCCTTATTCACGACCTGCGCAAATTCAAGAACCTGACCCTGGGCGAGCTGGCCGAGCGCATCAACCGCTCGGTCGGCTTCCTCTCTCAGGTCGAGCGTGGCGTCTCGCGCCCGACCGTGGCGGACCTCACTGCCATCAGCGAAGCGCTCGGCGTGTCCACCGCGTACTTCTACAACCTGAGCAAGCCCCGCAGCATTGGTTGGGTCACGCGCCCCCACGAGCGGCGCACGCTGTACCTGGAGTCGGGCATCACCGATGTACTGGCTTCGCCCACCATCGCCGGTGCCTTCGCCATGCTCGACAGCCATCTGGAGCCTGGCGCCACCAGTGGCGAGGCGTACTTGAGTGACCGTTCCGAGCAGGGTTGTTTCGTGCTTGAAGGCGAACTCACGGTTTGGCTGGACGACCGCGAGGCCGTGACCCTGCAGGCCAACGACTGCTTCCAGGTGCAACCCCACGCGCAGTTCCGTTACGCCAACCTGACGGCAAAACCCACCCGCGTGCTCTGGGTCTTCAATTGAATTCGTTCACCTCACAAGGATAAGAAGATGAGTGTCATCTTTGCGGATCTGCTGGCTGAAGTGCGCTCGTTCCGAGCGGAGCACCCAGACATTCGTTATGTCGACCTGATTGCGCTGGACATCCCCGGGCACTTCTACGGCAAGCGCTACCCCATGGACATGCTGGAGAAAGTCGCAGCCGGTGCGCCGCTGAAGCTGCCGCAGAACTGCGTGCTGCTGGGCACTCAGGGTGGCCTTTACCCGATTGGTGATTACTGCTTTGCCGACGGCGACCCGGATGCTGCCCGGCGCCTGGTGCCGGGTACTCTGAAGCCGGTGCGCTGGGAAAAGGAAGTGATTGCCCAGATGCTCATCACCTCCGACGGCACCGCCAAGCCTATCGAGTTCGAGCCCCGTGAAGTGCTGGCCCGGGTGATTCAGCGCCTGGCCAAGCGTGGCATCCGCCCGGTGGTGGCCTTCGAGCTGGAGTTCTACCTGTTCGACCGCAAGCTCGACAACGGCCTGCCACAGTACCCACGCGACACGGCGACCGGCGACGAAGACGACCAGCCGAACATGCACATCGAGCGGCTTTCGCGCTTCTCGTCAGTGCTGCACGAGATGGTCGATGGCGCCAACGAGCAGGGCGTGCCGGCGAACGTCATCACCGCAGAGCTGGGCCCCGGCCAGTTCGAGATCAACTTCTCCCACAGCGACGATGCCCTGAGCGCGGCGGACTGGTCGGCGCTGTTCTGCCGCAGTACCCGCGGTATCGCCATGAAGCACGGCTACCGCGCCAGCTTCATGAGCAAGCCGTACCTGGACGCGCCGGGCAGCGGCATGCATGTGCACGTGAGCCTGTATGACGCTGCCGGGAACAACATCCTGGCGGGCGCTGAACAGCGCAAGCTGCGCCATGCGGTGGCGGGGTGCCTGGAGCTGCTGCCGCACTGCATGCCGATCTTCGCCCCCAACCACAATGCTTACCGCCGCTACGGCGCCATGGTGAACGCGGCGAGCAAAGCCAGCTGGGGCTTCGAAGACCGTGATGCGTGCATTCGCATCCCCGAGTCCGACCCGCGCAACCTGCGCATCGAACACCGCCTTGCTGGCGCCGATGCCAACCCGTACCTGGTGCTGGCGGCCATCCTGACCGGCATGGAGCATGGCCTGGACCGCGGCGTCGAGCCCATCGCCCCGCTGAACGAAAACCGTCAGAGCGGCATCGACTTCCCCAAGGATGCCCTCAGTGCCCTGGCCGCCATGCGTCACCACCCGGTGGTCAACGAAGGCCTGGGCAGTGAGTTCGTGATGGTCTATTGCGAAAACAAATACCAGGAGCAACTGGACTTCATGCGCCACATCGATGCCCGCGAATACCGCTGGTTCCTGTAGGTGCCGAAGTTCGAACAGCGACGCTGCACCCTCCCTTTCAACACAACGCGCAATATGGATTTGCCGGAGGAAGATATGCCACGTGTGCCCGTTATCGGCATTACCGCATGCACCAGCATGATCGAGCTGCATGCAACCCAGACCATCAGCGAGAAGTACGCACGCGCGGCAGCCAAGGCGGCGTGTGGGCTGCCCATCGTCATTCCCAGCCTCGGTGAGCTGATGGACAGCGCCGATATTCTCGACGTGGTGGATGGGCTGATCTTCACCGGTTCGCCGTCCAACATCGAGCCGTTCCATTACAACGGCGCGGCCAGTGCAGCGGGCACCCATCACGACCCGCTGCGTGATGCCACCACCTTGCCGCTGATGCGTGCGGCCATCGCCGCCGGCGTGCCGGTGCTGGGCATTTGCCGTGGCTTCCAGGAAATGAACGTGGCACTGGGCGGCACCCTGCACCAGAAGGTCCACGAGACCGGTGTGTTCATGGACCACCGCGAAGGCAAGGGTGAGCCCATCGACCAGCAATATGGGCCGCGCCACACCATGCATGTGGAGCCCGGCGGCCTGCTCGACCGCATGGGCTTGCCGGCGATCTTCGATGTCAATTCCATCCATGGCCAGGGCATCGATTTACTGGCCCCGGGGCTACGGGTGGAAGCGCTGGCACCCGATGGCCTGGTGGAAGCGATTTCGGTCGAGAACGGCAAGGGGTTTGCCCTGGCCGTGCAATGGCACCCCGAGTTCCAGGTCATGGACAACCCGCATTACCTGACCATCTTCCAGTCCTTTGGCAAGGCCTGCCGGCAGCGCTCGGTACTGCGCCAGAGGCTGTTGCTGTCGGCCTGAACACCGACCGTTCCCAACTATAAAAAGTACTTGCGCAGCCTGGCTGCGCAACTTGATGGAGTAGAAGTCAATGAGTGAAAAGAATTCGCAGACCCTTGCCTGGCAATCGATGAGCCGCGACCACCACCTGGCCCCGTTCAGCGATGTCAAACAGCTGGCCGAGAAAGGCCCGCGCATCATCACCTCGGCCAAGGGCGTGTACCTGTGGGACAGCGAGGGCAACAAGATTCTCGATGGCATGGCGGGCCTGTGGTGCGTGGCGGTCGGCTATGGCCGCGATGAGCTGGCCGACGTCGCCAGCCAGCAGATGAAGCAGCTGCCTTACTACAACCTGTTCTTCCAGACCGCGCACCCGCCCGCGTTGGAGCTGGCCAAGGCCATCGCCGATGTGGCGCCGCAAGGCATGAACCATGTGTTCTTCACCGGCTCCGGTTCCGAAGGCAACGACACTGTGCTGCGCATGGTTCGCCATTACTGGGCGCTGAAGGGCAAGAAGAACAAGAACGTCATCATTGGCCGCATCAACGGTTACCACGGCTCTACCGTGGCCGGTGCGGCCCTGGGCGGCATGAGCGGCATGCACCAGCAGGGCGGGGTGATCCCGGATATCGTGCACATCCCGCAGCCGTACTGGTTCGGCGAAGGCGGTGACATGACCGAGGCCGACTTCGGTGTGTGGGCGGCCGAGCAGTTGGAGAAGAAGATCCTCGAAGTTGGCGTGGACAACGTTGCCGCCTTCATCGCCGAACCGATCCAGGGTGCCGGTGGTGTGATCATTCCGCCGCAAAGCTACTGGCCGAAGGTCAAGGAAATCCTCGCCAGGTACGACATCCTCTTCGTCGCCGACGAGGTGATTTGCGGTTTTGGCCGTACCGGTGAGTGGTTCGGTACCGATTACTACGACCTCAAGCCCGACCTGATGACCATTGCCAAGGGCCTGACCTCTGGTTACATCCCCATGGGCGGGGTGATCGTGCGTGACGAAGTGGCCAAGGTGATCAGTGAAGGCGGCGACTTCAACCACGGCTTCACCTATTCCGGCCACCCGGTGGCGGCTGCGGTGGGCCTGGAGAACCTGCGCATCCTGCGTGACGAGCAGATCATCCAGCAGGTGCACGACAAAACCGCGCCTTACCTGCAACAACGCCTGCGCGAACTGGCCGACCACCCACTGGTAGGCGAAGTGCGCGGCCTGGGCATGCTCGGCGCGATCGAGCTGGTGAAAGACAAAGCCACTCGCGCCCGTTACGAAGGCAAAGGCGTCGGCATGATCTGCCGCCAGCACTGCTTCGACAACGGCCTGATCATGCGCGCCGTGGGCGACACCATGATCATCGCGCCGCCGCTGGTGATCAGCATCGAGGAGATCGACGAACTGGTGGAAAAAGCCCGCAAGTGCCTGGACCTGACTTATCAGGCTGTTCGCTGAAGATAGTGTGACTGGGCCGCAAGGCGGCCCCAGATTGCTTGCCTCACAGGCTGCAAATCCTTGAACAATTTTGCTTTATGAGATGAATCATGTACTTTTCAGGGCATTCATTTTCCCGTCCGAAAGTCGCGATTCAACTATGAAAGTGCACGAAGAAATCGAAGGCCTGGCAGTACTGATTCGCGACCTGCGCAAGTTCAAAGGCCTGACGCTGGGCGAGCTGGCTCAGCGTATCGGCCGTTCGGTGGGCTTTCTGTCCCAGGTCGAACGGGGCGTGTCGCGCCCGACCGTGGCCGACCTCACCGCCATCAGCGAAGAGCTGGGCGTCTCCACCGCCTACTTTTACAAACTGGACAAGCCCCGCGAGCTTGACTGGGTCACCCGCCCTCACGAGCGGCGCACGCTTCACCTGGCCGGTGGCATCACCGATGTGCTGGCATCCCCCACGATAACGGGCGCGTTCTCCATGCTCGATAGCCACCTGGAGCCAGGGGCGAGCAGTGGTGAGGAGTACCTGGACGACAGCTCAGAGCAGGGCTGCTTCGTGCTCGAAGGCGAGCTGACCGTCTGGCTGGATGGCGGCGAGCCGGTAACGCTGCACGCCAGTGACAGTTTTCAGCTGCAACCCCACGCCAGTTTTCGCTACGCCAACCTCACCGACAAACCCACCCGCGTGCTTTGGGTATTCAGCTAAAAGCGCACGGGCTTAGGTTGGTTGTCGCTTACCTTCAGATCAGCAATCCTGGATTTACCCTGTTTGCGCTTGCCACGCACACTGCGCGCCTGGTCCAACAATTCAGGGTTTCTCATGCACTTTCAGGATGAACACACGATCGCCGTGTCAAAGCCCCTGTTCAGCTTGTTCTGTTTTGCCAGCTACCTGTTGTCGCTGTCTTATGGCTCCACCTTCCTGCTGGCATTGCTGGTGGGGGCGCATGGTGGCAACGAGCAGGATGCCGGCCATGTGATTTCAGCCGCCATGCTTAGTACATTTGCCGCCGTGCTGGTGTCCGGGCATTTGTCGGACCGCCTCGGTGCGGCACGCTCGATTGCGCTGTGCGGCCTGGCGCTGGTCATTGCAAACCTTGGGTTCGCCGTGAGTGCCAGCCACCAGCATCTGCTGATGATGTTCGGCTTGCTGCTGGGTGTGGGCTGGGGCGTTTTCTACACCTTGGGCCCGATAATCGTGGCCATGATCGTGCCGCCGGCACAGCGCTCGCGGTACTTTGCGCTGCTCTCGGGCAGCATGATGAGCGGTATCGGCTCGGCGCCCCTGGTCGGGCGCCTGGCAAGCCAGATGGGCCTGCCGGTAACGGCAACGTTTTATGTGGCAGCGCTGGCCAGCCTGATCGGTGTGGCCCTGTTCTGGCGTATGGCGAAACCGTTGGGCCAACTGCCCGACCGCTTTAGTGCTGCTGTCTCCAGGCTGTCTTGGCAGGCCACACAAAAAGTCCTGGGCTCAAGGGCCTTGTTCCCGATCCTCATGGTTGGCCTGGGCGGTGCGATCTTTGGCGGGCTGTCGAGTTTTCAAACGAGCTATGCCCAGGAAAAAGCACTCGATTACTCGCTGTTTTTTGTTGGCTTCATGAGCGCTGCCATCGCTGGGCGCATGTTTGTAGCCGGGCTGGTGGTAAAGCGCGACCCCTATCGGATGTCTTGCCTGCTGTCGGGGTTGATCGTGGTATCCCTGCTGATGTTCAAGTTCGTTGTGGCCGGTAGCCTTGGGTACCTTCTGGCGGCGATTGTGCTGGGTGTCGGTTATGGCCTGACCTATTCGGTGATCAACGGCCTTGCAGCCAACGAGGCGCCAGAAGGCACCACTACCCAGTCCCTGCTGCTGTTCAGCCTTTCGTATTTTGTCGGTGTGTTCGGTTTTCCGTTCCTGGCCGGCAAAATCATCATCGATAACGGGCTATCGATGATGCTGCTGATTCTTCTGGGTATTTCCTTGCTCAATTGGTCGATCACGCTTGGGCGGCTGGTTTGGCGCAAGGCCAACGTACGCAACGCCATGGCGTAGATTTCACTCAACCAAGGCAAGCCATGGCCAGCGTTCCCGGTAGCTGGCGGCTTTTGCCCTGAATAAACCGGGGCGGGGGTTCAGTTCGTTCATCCTCAGCAGGTTGTTCTGCAAGTCTTCCAGGCCATGCGTGCTGTAGAGCACACCTGTATGCACGTCAACGCCCAGGCAGGTCGAGCGGATCAGGTACCGGTCGATGCCATCCGTGACCTTGAGCAACGGTGTGTAAGCGCCGCCGAATTTCGCGTGGTACCACAAGTGAACGCGGGCCTGATTGCGCACCTCCACGTTGACACCCAAGTGTGCGCACGCCTGCTGAACCCTTGTGATGACCCGGTCCTCTGCTTCCCAGGACAGGTCAGCGTCGAAATAGGCAATGTCATAGTCCTTGATGCCCCAGCCGGCAGGCAGCCCTGCGCGGTGGTTCCAGAAGGTCTGGAACAGGGCACCTGCCACCAGCATGCAGCGGGGGATGTCCAGCGTTGCCAGCACGGCCAGCAGTGCCGGGTTTACCGGGTTTTCGTGGATGATCGCCAAAACCTGATCGTCAGTCAGTGAATGCATGGAAACCGTCCTTGATAGTTGCATTACAGGGGTTGAGCTTACCTCAATGACGCCCAATCCATCACATGCTGCCTTCCAGCCCGCTGCAACACACTAAAACCCAAGTCAGTACTTCCAGGTCACCGAAGCCGTCAGGTTGCGTGGAGCACCGTAGCTGGCGGTTGTCGCGTTGTTGTACAGCGATAGCAGGTATTTGCGGTCGGTGACGTTGTTCAGGTTCAGCGACGTGCTCCAGTTGCTGTCGATGTCGTAGCTTGTCATCAGGTCAACCAGGCCGTAGGCGTTCTGGTGGATGGCGCTGTTGGTGTCATTCTCCACGCCGGTCTGCCAGCTGACACGGGCGCCAACCTTCATCTGTGGCAGGGTCGGCAAGCGGTAGGTGACCAGGCCGCGCAAGCTGTGGGTCGGCACATATTTGCGCGCACGCTCGCCGTTGTCATCGTCAATCCGTACATAGGTGTAGCCCGCGAGCAGGTCCAGCCCCGACGCCACTTCGCCGGAGGCTTGCAACTCTACGCCGTGGCTCTTGAAGTCGCCCGGTGTGTAAACCTCTTGAACCCCGTCGAACCCGGCATCCACTGCCACGTTGCGCTGCTCGGTCTTGAACAGCGCAGCGGTCAGGTGCAGGTGTTCGTCCATCACGCTGCCCTTGACGCCCACTTCCATGCTCTTTCCTTCCAGAGGGTCGAGCAGCTTGCCGTCGGTACCGACCACGTTGTACTGCGGGTTGTAGATCTTGGTCCAGCTGCCGTAGATGCTCCATGCCTCGTTCAGGTCATAGACCAGGCCAGTGTAGGGCGTGACCTTGCCATGGGCACGTGTGGAGTGTTCCGAACCGTAGCTCTCACCCTTGCCGTCGGCGCTGAGCATGCGTGCACCGGCTATCCAGTGCAGGTTGTCGGCCAGGCTGAAGCGTGCCCCGGCGAAGACGCTTTTTTGCGTGTCCTGGAAGTTCTGCGCCAGGTCGTCACTGGTGACGCCAAACGAGGGCATCGGCGTATTGCCCGCCAGGATGCCCGAGAACGAAGTGTTGAAGAAGCTGCCATGTTCCAGGTCTTCGTCGTACTCCTGGCCTTTCTGATGCGTGCGCCCATACGCGGCCCCGAAGGTCAGTTGGTGTTCGCGACCGAACAGGCTGAACGGGCCTTGCACCTTGGCCTCGCCCAGCAGTTGGTGTGCCTCGCTGCGGGTGTGGTTGGCATACGCGTCGGCAACATCACCGGAGACGCCACCCACATAAAGCATGTTGGTGTTCTGCTTTTCCTGCTGCCCGGTGGCCGTGAGCGTGGCGTTCCAGTCATTGCCGAAGTCATGCTTCAGCTCGACGAAGGCCCGCTGGGTGTGCAGGTTCCAGTAGGTCCACGGCTGCCCGATGCTGCTGCTGCGGCCGCTGTAATGAATGGCATTGCCGTCGTTGTCCACCAGCGGCAGGTTGCCCCAGGTGCTGCCGTTGGAGTCACTGTTGTGCTGGGAGAAACCCACGGTCACAGTGTCGACATCGGATACATCGAACGCCAGCAGGCCGGCAGCGACGTTGCGCTCGTGGCTGTAGCGGTCCATCCACGAATTGCCCTTGTCGTGGGAATAGATGAAGCGGCCACGCACATTGCCGCTGTCGGTCAGCGGGCCGGCAACATCCACGTCGATGCGGCGGCTGTCCCATGAGCCGACGCTGGTATCGACCTGCGCCTGGAAGGTGTCGGTTGGGCGTTTACGCACGAAATTGACAGTGGCCGACGGGTTGCCGGCGCCACTCATCAAACCATTGGCGCCGTGCAATACATCGATTTGCTCGTACTCGGCCAGGTCCTGGTCACCTACCAGCGTGCTGCTTACGAAGGGCATGCCCATGCCGTCGTATTCGAAGGTATTGATATCGAAGCCACGCGAGGTGAATTCGGTGCGGTCGGTTTCCGTTTGCTCGACGGTTACCGAGGGTGCTGCGCGCAGTGCGTCCTTGATACCGGTGATCTTGAAATCGTCCAGCGCCTGGCGGGTGATGGTCGTCACACCTTGAGGTGTCTGCCTGTCGGTCAGGCCCAGTTTGGTGGTGCTGGAAGAAGCCCTGCCTTCGTAGCCCTGGCTCACGCCATCCACCGCTTCGCTGGTGCTGTCGATCTCGGTCGCGGGCAGGGTGAGGTTGTCGGCGGCATGAACGACAGGCATGGCGCTGCATGCGCCGACCAGCAGGAGGCGGGCAGGGAGGTGACGTTTCAAGGGAGAAGTCCTGAGGCGGGAGAATGGTAATGGGGGCATTTCTGTGCGAATGAGAAGCTACATCAAATGAGAAAATATATTGATAAATAATTTTTCATGCTTCTTCACATCGCGAGCAGCCATGAAAACAATGGTTACATTGCCTTGCGCCGCCTTGCGGCTGTCAGGGCCATAGTTCATGCGTGTTCCGGGTTATCGCTCGAATCGGCAGGCGCACCGCTGGTCGCGTTGTCTTAGCGGGCTGTGGATTTGATCCGGATTTTGTACGATGATTTTCGTATTGGCAGGGGTGAGTTATGAAGATCGGCTTCAGGGAGGCCCAGCGCGCATTCTTTTTATCGAACCTGACACCTGGTTCATAAGCGTTCACCAGTGAGTACCCAGATCATGAAGATTCTGTTCGAAGGGGATAGCGGAAAAGCACTGTGCGAGCACTGCCAGGCAGTGGTGCCCACTCGCTATACCCGACGCGATGTACCGTTCAGCGATGGCAAGGGGTTGGCCAGGGACATTCTGGTGGGCGTGTGTACCCATTGCGATGGCGTGGTTGCGCTGCCACCGCAATCCACGCCAGCCATTCACGAGGCGCGCCAGCAGCAGCTCAAGTCGATCGAGGCGCGTTTGCCGGCGGTCTACCTGGATGTGCTGGATGCGGCCATGCATGCGGTCAGTCGCGAGGCGGGGGCCAATCTGCGCAAGTTGTTTCTTGCGTACTATTTCCAACAGTTGGCGCAGGTGCAGCAGGATGGGCAATTGCAGGCTGCGCACCAAACATTCGTCCAGGCGCTGAATGAACAGAGAGAGCAGCGCGGGCTCGCGCGCTCCAGTGCTACGCGACGGTTGTCGATGAAGGTCAACCCGCACATGGCGCAGGACATGCTTGCGCTGCAACAACAAACAGGGGTGAACCAGACCGAGTTGTTGAAGGCTGTGATCGCTCTTATCCAGGCAGATGTACTGGAGGAGCAGGACGAGGAAGTGATTCTGGCCCTGCAACGGCTGGCGCGGTTGGCTCTTTGATGGGCACAAGCCACGCGAAGTTGTGAGGGGTGCAAGGAATATTCAGGGAAGGCCTGCTTGGTCCTACAAGAAAGAATCAGTTTTTTTCCCTTCCGTGTAGTCCATTTCTGAATCATCCTTTTCAAGCCGTTTCGCCATTGCGATGGAAACCTGAGCCCCCTAGTCTCGACCTGTCGTTGCAAATTCAACGACCGGGTCTGCAAGCCCGGGGAAGTATCGAAAGCGTGCTCACCCTCTAGCCGTTGGCCTGCGCCAATGGTTGTGCTTAATGGTGGCTGCGTGCGGGTGACCTTCGGGTCAGCCGGGTTTCTCGATCTTCCCCGGTCTTGCAGGCCCGTACGCAGCCGCCACCCATTCTCTGCAAGGGATGGGGTGTGGTTTTCTCTCACGAAATCGAGATGTGACCATGCTCAAAATTGTCCCGGATCCACCCATTTCCTCCGACCCATCGCACCACCTGGAAGACACTCTGATCCAGGCCACCGAATACGTACTCTGTGCCTTGTCCGTAGGCCATCACGCCATCTCCACGCTACCCAAGTCTCCCGCCACCATCATGACTCTGGCGGTCATGCATGAAGTGGAGGCTGTGCGTTCGTTGCTGGAGTCGGCGATTGCGCAGGTGCAGCTCAGGGGCAGGCCGCAGATACATACGTTGCATTGATGGCACGGGCTGCGCCCGTGTTCGCGGGTGAACCCGCTCCCACAGGATAGGGGGAGCAGCCCCAGGTTCTGACTACTTCGCGACCGCGTAGCAGGGCCGTTGCAATAGGGCAGCTTCACTGGCCGGCAAAATCAGAAGAGGTTTCAGATGGATAAAGAGTTGGATGACGACACCGGTACCTTGGGCCTGACTGTAGGCTCGGCCACGTTTCTGGACGGTATCATCGACGGCAAGAAGCTGTTCCGTGTCGAACCCGGTAACTGCTGTGACCATGCCGTCGAACAGGCCTCGGTGTTGATGGACTGCTCGCGGCGCGCATCGTTTATCGGGGTGATGGACAACGAACCGGTGCTGGTCTGGGCGTCGCACTTTCTTTGCGACATGGCCAAGGCCTTGATGGATGACGCGCACATGGGCATGCGCAAAAACCGGTGAGTTAGCAGCAAGCGGCGATGTTGCGCAGGCAACAGTGATCCGACAGCGTGTTTGACCACATGCAGCCAACATCGCCGGCCCATATCGCTAACGCGTTGAAAGTAAAGCAACTCAGCCGTTGGCACAGTTGCTGCTCCTGTCCCCTTGAACCCCAAGGATTCTCAAGGAGCCACCCTATGAGCCACACCCCGATCAAGTTCGCCTACTGGGTACCCAACGTCAGCGGTGGCCTGGTGGTCAGCACCATCGAGCAGCGCACCAGCTGGGACATCGACTACAACCGCAAGCTTGCGCAAATCGCTGAAAAATCCGGCTTCGACTACGCCCTGTCGCAAATCCGCTTTACCGCCGGCTACGGCGCCGACAATCAGCACGAGTCGGTCACCATCAGCCACGCGCTGCTGGCCGCCACGGAAAAACTCAAGGTGATTGCTGCCATTCTGCCTGGCCCGTGGAACCCGACGCTGGCGGCCAAGCAGTTGGCGAGCATCGACCAGTTCACCAATGGCCGCATCGCCATCAACGTGGTTTCGGGCTGGTTCAAGGGCGAGTTTCATGCGGTCGGTGAGCCGTGGCTGGACCACGACGAGCGCTATCGCCGTTCCGAGGAGTTCATCCGCGCGCTCAAGGGCATCTGGACGCAAGACAACTTCACCTTCAACGGCGACTTTTATCGCTTCCGTAACTACAACCTCAAACCCAAGCCGCTGCAGCAACCGCACCCGGAGATCTTCCAGGGCGGCAGTTCGCGTGCGGCGCGGGACATGGCCGCGCGGGTGTCGGACTGGTACTTCACCAACGGCAACAGCGTGGAAGGGATCAAGGCCCAGGTCGATGACCTCCGCGCCAAGGCCGCAGCCAACGGCCACTCGGTCAAGGTTGGGGTGAATGCCTTCATCATCGCCCGCGACACCGAGGAAGAGGCGCGTGCGGTGTTGCAGGAAATCATCGACAAGGCCAACCCCGAGGCGGTGCGGGCGTTTGGCCAGGAGGTGAAGCACGCCGGGGCTGCCAGCCCGGAGGGCGAGGGCAACTGGGCGAAATCCAGCTTCGAGGACCTGGTGCAGTACAACGATGGCTTCAAGACCAACCTGATCGGCACGCCACGGCAA
The DNA here is from genome assembly GCF_000708715.2 of Pseudomonas putida W15Oct28. Classification (GTDB taxonomy): domain Bacteria; phylum Pseudomonadota; class Gammaproteobacteria; order Pseudomonadales; family Pseudomonadaceae; genus Aquipseudomonas; species Aquipseudomonas putida_R. Next base: position 126,276 of record NZ_JENB01000010.1, read on the forward strand.
ATTGCCGAGCGTATCGTGGCGCTGAAGGCTGTAGGGGTGGACTTGATCCTGTCCGGCTTCCTGCATTTCCAGGAGGAAGTGGCGTATTTCGGCGAGCACGTGTTGCCGCTGGTGCGTGAGCTGGAAGCCGGGCGCAGCATAGACAAGGCAGTGGCCTAAGGCTTGGGGCAGGGTGGGCTTGGCACCCTGCCAGTATTGTCTGATTGCCGTGCAGGAGTTAGGTTGGCGGGCTATTTTCAAGGAAGACTTCCCCATGAAACGGACCTTTCCGCTCCTGTTCGCCTGCGCGATTTTCCCCCTGCAAGCCTGGTCGGCGCTTGAAGTCGGCGAGTTTACCCTGGGCATGCCCAAGCCACAGGCCTTGGCCATTCTGCAGCAGCAGTTTGGCAAGGTTGAGCATTTGGCGGGGTGGCACTATCAGGTGCCTACCGATTTTTTCCAGGGTGATAACCCCAAGGGTAATTACAACCTGGGCGGTATCCCCATCTCGCAAGTGAAGGCGACTTTCAATGAGGCCGACCAGCTTCGCCAGGTTGAGGTCCGGCTGGAAACCACCGATGAGGCGCGGGTGCAGCAGCTGGTGCCAATGACGAAGCAGGCCAGGGAGGTGCCGAATACCAATGGCCGCTTGGAAGCGTTTTCTGCGGACGGTGAACTGGTTTACTGGGTGTCCAAATCCTGGGACTGGACGGTGGTGACCATTGCCGACAAAGCCAGCTCGGAAACAAATATCAAAGCGCGGGCCAAGAGTGATGAATCGTCTGCCCAGCTGAGGCGCAAGTTCGACAAGCTCGTTGAGACCGCCAAGGCGGTAGAGGCGAAGGGTGCGCCTTGACCTTAGGGTAGCTCCGCCAGGTGTGCTGGTTTCGCGGGCCGTATCGCCGGCAAGCCAGCTCCCACAGGTTCAGCGCTGTGGCTGGCGCCACCACATTCCTGTGGGAGCTGGCTTGCCGGCGATGGGCTGCGCAGCAGCCCCTTGGACCCTTCAATACCGCTGCAGATGCTCGGCAAACGTCGCCCCGTGATACCGCTCACGGAACAACCCGCGCTCCACCAGCCGCGGCACCACATCATCCAGAAAACTGTACACCGAGCCAAACGAGCCCCCCGGCGCGGCGATAAAGCCATCCATCACTCCCGCCTCGGCCCAGTCGGCAATTTCCGCAACGGCATCATCTACCGTGCCGATCACTTGCCAGTGCGCCGCCGACAGCACTTCCGGGCGCATCAGCAGTTCTTCAGGCAGCAGCGACTCACGCTCGATCAAGCGCCGTAGCAGGCTCACATGGGTCCGGCTGGCGCCGGGCAGCAACTGCAGCGGCGGCAAGTCGGTTGCATGAATACGCCGGTCGCTCGGCCAGCTGGCCAGGTCGATGCCGATCATCTTCTCGATGGCGGCGTACTTGCGTGCCTTGTCTACCCGGGCATGGGTTTCCATGAACAGTTCGCGTGCCTGCTGGCGGGTGGGTGCCAGGTACAGGCTCAGGCCAGGCAGCAGGCGAACGTCGTCGGCCTGGCGGCCATGCTTTTGCGCGCGACGTGACAGGTCACGGCGCAGGTCCGCGGCCGCGGCCTGGTCGGGGGTAGGGGCAAAAACGATGTCGGCGACGCGGGCCGCGAAGTCACGACCGCTGTCGGATGCGCCGGCCTGGATCAGCGGAATGCGTGCGCCCTGTTCGGGCAGGTTGAGCGGGCCCTGCACCTGCAGGAAGTCACCTTGGTGGTTGATTGGCTGAACCTGCGCCGGGTCGGCGTAAACACCGTTTTCGCGGTCGATTCGCAGGGCCTGTTGCGGAAAGCTGCGCCACAGCCGCTGCACCACCTCGGTGAACTCGGCTGCGCGGGCATAGCGTTCTTCGGCGCTGGGCATGGCCGCCAGGCCGAAGTTCTCGTGGCCTTGCAGGGCGGTGACGATGTTCCAGCCAACCCGGCCCTGGCTCAGCCAGTTCAGTGACTGCAGCTGACGCGCTACCAGGTAGGGGGGGAAGAAGGTGGTCGAAACAGTCGACACCAGGCCGATACGGCTGGTCTCGCGGGTGAGCGCGGCCAGCAGCACGGTCGGGTCGAGGCTGGTGAAGCCCGAGCCGCTTTCCAGGGCGTCGGCCACCACGCAACTGACGTCGGGGCGGAACACGAAGTCCAGGTGCGCGGCTTCGGCGCGGCGCGCGATGTCCATGGCGAAGTCGCTGCCGAACAGCGTTTCTACGCGGCTGTCGGCACGCCGCCAGCCCTCGCCGCTGAGCCAGGTGGGGGCTAGCGACATGCCGATGTGCAGGCCTTTTTTGAATGTCATCAGTGTCTCCAGATGCTGGCTTTTGGTGGTGGGTCTGCTTTGCAGCCCTTCGCGGGCACGCCCGCTCCCACAGGGGGGGGGTGATGACCTGTGGGAGCGGGCGTGCCCGCGAAGGGCCGCAAAGCGGCCCCGGTTGATATCAGAAGGCGCCTTTGATGCCGACACCCACGGTGCGCGGCTCGGTCATGCTCGCTTCGATACCGCCGATGCCACGGTTGGTCTGCATATAGGTCGGGGTGCGCTCGTCGAACACGTTCTTCACGTAGGTGTACACCTGCACCTGGTCGTTGAAGCGGTAGCTCATGCGCGCGTCAGCCACGGTGTAGCCGTCGATGGCATAGCTCTTGGTGTTGGCCACGTCCGAGTAGTAGCCGTCGATGTGCCGCACCTGGGCATTGAAGTTCAGGCGGTCGGTAATGTCCCAGCTGGGGCCGAAGCTGACGGTGTAGCCGGGCGAGCGGGCAAACTCGTTGCCGGCGTAGCTGCTGTTCGCGTCGATGTCGTCGATGCGGGTTTGCAGGGCACCGGCGCTGGCCTTGAGGGTGAGGTTGTCCAGCACCCGGTAGTCCGCCGACAGCTCGAAACCATAGGCATGGGCCTTTTCGGCGTTGATGGTGTAGGACTGGGTCAGGCCGGAGGCCAGCACCACCGGGATGTTGTACTGGGCATCCTGCATGTCCATGTAGAACAGGTTGGCGTTCAGGTGCAGACGGTCGTCCAGCAGGCTGGCACGGGCGAACAGTTCGTAGTTCCACATGCGCTCATCGTCGAATTCCTCGAAGCGCTTGCTGCTCAGGTTCAGCGACACGCCGCCCGGGTTGTAGCCGCGGCTGACCATGCCGCCGACGGTCCATTGCGGGGTCAGGGCGTAGGCCAGCGACACTTTGGGCAGGAGTGCGGTGAAGGTCTTGTCGTAGTCCAGCCCATTGGCGGCGAACGGCGAGGTACCGCTGCGCTGGACCTTGTCCTGCTGCAGGCGCAGGGCGGTGGTGAGTGTCCAGCGGTCATTCAGGCGGTAGCTGACTTCGCCGAATACCCCCAGGTTGCGCTTGGTGTCGTCGAAGTCCGAGATGCCGCCGTAATACAGGATTTCGTCCGAGTCGGTGCGCGCCAGGTACAGGCCGGCCATGCCGCTGAGGGTGTCCTGCTGCTCGCCGAACGTGATGCGGCTTTCGTTGGAGAAGTTCTTCTGGCGGATATCGGCATCGCCGCCGTTCGCCACGCCAGTTACCCGGTGCACGTTGGACAGCGAGTACTGGGTCTGGTTGAACAGCTTCATGCCGTTGTCCAGTTCGTAATCCACGTCGACGATATGCGTGTTGCTCTGCTGGTGCCAGCTGGGCATGGTGGCGCCGGTGTGGTTCAGGTCGTGGAAGGGGCGCGAGGCCGCTTCCTGGGTGGGGCGGTTGGAGTCACCGTGGGCGAAGGTGTACTTCAGGCCCAGGCCGGGTGCCGCTTCGGGCAGCCACAGCAGCTTGCCGCGCAGGTTCAGGGCACGGAAGTCCTGGTCGGTGTTGCGGCTGGCAAACGCGGGGTTGGTGTAGTCGATGAAGGTGTCGCGCGCGGAATAGTCCAGCGCCAGGCGCCCGGCGAGGTTGTCGGTGAGTGGACCGGACACGGCCAGCGAGCTGCGCCGCGAATGGTAGCTGCCGATCTCCGCCTGGTAGGCGGCCTCGGGGGTGAAGGTCGGGTCCTTGGTCTTGACCACGATGGCCCCCGCGATGGCGTTGGCGCCCTGGCTGGTGGTCTGCGGTCCGCGATACACCTCGATGCTGTCCACGTCCCACACCGACGGCGCGCCAAAGTACATCTCGTTGTAGTTCAGGTAGTGCCCATCGAGGTTGATGGTGGCACGCGGCACGGTGCCGCCCCAGAACACGTTGGCGCCGTTGTTCGGGCCCTGGGTGTCCTGGCCGCGAATGATCGGTGCGCCCACCGAGTCGGTGTAGATCACGTTGGGCACGTCGTTGAGCACTTCGTGCACCGAGGCGTTGCCGGTCTTGAGGCTGTCGATTTCGCTGGCGCTTTTCACCGATACCGACGAGGCGGTGTTGCGCAGGTCTCGCTCGACCTTTTCGCCGCTGACCAGCACCGGGGTGAGAACCAGCTGCGAGCTGCCGGCCGTGGGGGCTTGCTCGGCCAGGGCGTGGGGGGCAGCAAGCAGGGTAGACAGGGTCAGCACACCGAATCCATGGCTGATCGAGCGTTGCGCAGGGTACTTCAAGACAACCTCCAAATGAGAACGATCCTCGTTTGCGGCGCAAGGTATCACGGTGCCATTGCATTCCGCAATAAAGAATCTATTCCTCAAAGTGGTATGGTTATGCCTGCATTTTCCAGCACCCGCGCCAGGCCGGGTTGCGGGCGGTATGATAGGCAGCCGCGCTAACCGGCCACCGTGATGGCGCCTGGCCGGATAATCAGAAATGAGGAGATAGCCCCGTTGAACACTTTGCAGTCCCCCGCCGACACGGAGCCGGAGAGCCCGGGCGAGAAGCGTTCCGGCACCATCCAGTCGGTGTCGATCGCTGCGCGGTTCCTGAATGTGCTGGCCAACGCGGAGAACGAACTTAGCCTGGGCGAGGTGGCCCGGCGCACCGGTACCGGCGGTTCTACGGCGCACCGCTACCTGCAGAGCCTGGTGAAGGAGGGGCTGGCCAAGCAGGACCCGGCCAGCGCGCTATACGACCTTGGGCCTGCCGCGCTCAGCATCGGCATCGGCGCCCTCAAGCGTGTGGATGCAGTGGAAATCGCCGCCCGGCACATGAAGGGGCTGGCCCAGCGGCATGCTGCCAGCGGTGGGGTGGCGATCTGGACCGACCGTGGCCCGACCCTGGTGCGTTGGTACCGCAGCGCCTACTTCTCGATCAACCCGTTGGCATTGGGCGACATCCTGCCCATCGACAACACCGCCTGTGGGCTGATCTTCCAGGCGTTTCTGCCCAAGGCCACCATCGATGCCGCACGCAAGTTGCAGCCGGCGCATTTTCGCGGCACCCCGCCCAGTGCCAAGGTGCTGGAGCAGATCCGCCAGCATTGCTGGGCCGAACTGACCAGCCATCTGTTGTCCAGCGTGACGGGGCAGGCGGCGCCGGTGTTCGATGCGCAGCAAGAGATTGTGTGCGTGATGACCACGGTGACCGACCTGGGGCAGCTGCGGGCGCCGGAGGATCGCCAGGCGTTGTTCCATGAGGCCGGGCAGGTCAACCAGGCTACCGGTGGGCGCATGCTGGGTGCGCCTGAGCCAGTGCTACCCGTTTAAGCGTATCCAAAGCCTGCGCGATCCCTGTGGGAGCGGGTTTACCCGCGAACACCGGCGCAGCCGGTGCCATGCACCGCGTCGTATTCTTCGCGGGTAAACCCGCTCCCACAGGGTGCCGGGCTGGCCGGGCTTGTGTGAACGGCCTTAACGCGCTTCATTACGCCCACGCGGCACCAGCATCGGCGTCCCGCTTACCGGGTCTTCAATCACCAGCCCCGACAACCCGAACACCTGCTGCACCAGCGCCTCGGTAAAAATTTGCGCCGGTGCACCCTGGGCAACGATGGCCCCATCGCGCATGGCCACCAGGTGGCTGGCATAACGGCAGGCCTGGTTCAGGTCGTGCAGCACTGCCACGATGGTGCGCCCCTGACGGTTCAGGTCGCGCAGCAACTCCAGCAATTCGAACTGGTGGGCAATGTCCAGGTAGGTGGTGGGCTCGTCCAACAGCAACAGCGGTGTGTCCTGCGCCAGCACCATGGCAATCCACACACGCTGGCGCTGGCCGCCAGACAACGCATGCAGCGGCCGTTCGGCCAGGTCTTCGATACCCGTTGCGTGCATTGCACGCTGTACCGCCTGCTCATCCTCGACCGACCACTGTTGCCACAGGCGCTGGTGCGGGTAGCGGCCGCGTGCGACCAGCTCGGCCACGCGGATGCCGTCCGGGGCGTTGGCACTCTGTGGCAACAGGGCCAGGCGCCGGGCCACGTCCTTGGCGGGGCGAAGCTGGATGTTCTGGCCATCGAGCAGCACTTGGCCGCAACTGGGCGCCAGCAGCCGCGACAGTGCCGCCAGCAGGGTCGACTTGCCGCAGGCGTTGGGGCCGACGATCACGGTGAAGGCGCCATCGGGGATGTCCAGCGACAGGTCGTGCGACAGCGTTCGGTTATCGCGGCGCAGCGTCAGCGCGCGGGCTTGCAGGCGAGGGCTCATGGTCGGTCCTTGGCAATGCATGATTTGCGGAACGTATTCTACATGATGGAATTATCTGCATGAGAAGTATTATCATGCGCAGCTGACTCCCCCAAGGCGAAGCCCATCGATGAAGCGTTTTCGAGTTTGTGCAGCACTGGCCGCCGTCGCCCTGACGCTGGCTGGCGTAACCCCGACCGCAGCGGCCGCGCCTGCGCGCATCGTCTCCACCACCCCGAGCGTGACCGGCATCCTGCTGGCCATGCAGGCGCCGCTGGTGGCCAGCGCCGCAGCCACCCCCAGCCGCCTGACTGATGGCAAGGGCTTCTTCTCGCAATGGGCCGCCGTGGCCGACCAGCGTGAGGTGCAGGTGCTGTACCGCAACCTGCAGTTCGATATCGAGGCCGTGGTGGCCAGCGCGCCGGACCTGCTGGTGGTGTCTGCTACCGGGGCCGACAGCGCTGCGCCGCACCTGGCCGAACTGAAGGCCCAGGGCGTACCGACGCTGGTGGTGAACTACTCCAACCAGTCCTGGCAGGCACTGGCCACCGAACTGGGCGCGCGCACCGGGCTGCAACAGCAGGCCAAGGCCGTGATCCAGCAGTTCGACGACTACACCCGCGAAACGGCAGCCCGCCTGCAACCCTCGCCAAGACCGGTGGTGCTGATCGGCTACAACATCGGTGGCAGTTATTCCATCGGCCGCACCATCAGCCCGCAAGCCCGACTGCTGACGGCGCTCGGCTTCCAGGTGCGCGAGCTGCCCGAGGCCATGGCAGGGCAGGTGATTCGCGCCACCGAGTTCCAGTTCATTTCCCGCGAGAACCTGGCCGCCGCCATTGGTGATGCCGATGTGTTCCTGCTCAGCGCCGACGACAAAGACGCCCAGGCATTCCTCAGCGACCCGGTGCTGGCCAACCTGCCTGCGGTGCAGCACCAGCGCGTATACCCCTTGGGGCCGAGCTCGTTCCGCATCGACTATTACTCCGGGCGGCAGATGCTCGACACCGTCGCCGGCTACTTCCGCTGACCATGGCTGGCCAAACCTTGCGCCCTGCGCTGCTGGCAGGGCTGTTGATGCTGTTGGTGGCAGCGCTGGCGAGCCTGCTGATCGGCTCGCACCCGATTGCCTTCGGCGTGGTGTTCGATGCCCTCTACCAGCCCGATCTGCATAACGATGAGCACCTGATCGTGCGCGAGTTGCGCGTGCCACGCACGCTGGTGGCATTGCTGGCTGGCCTGGCGCTGGGCGCGGCGGGTACGGTGATGCAGGCGTTGACGCGCAACCCGTTGGCCGAGCCCGGGCTGCTGGGCGTCAATGCCGGCGCCGCGCTGGCGGTAATCCTCGGCGTCGCGCTGTTTGGCCTGACCCAGGTCAGCCAGTACATTCCACTGGCCTTGCTCGGGGCTGGCATCGCCGGTATTGCCGTGTTCCTGCTTGGGCAGGCGGGGGCTGCCGACAGTAACCCGGTGCGCCTGATACTGGCCGGGGCGGGGCTGAGCATGCTGCTGGCCTCGCTCACGGCGATCGTGGTGCTCAACACCCCACCGCAGGTCTACGACCATTTCCGCCATTGGGCGGCAGGTTCGTTGGCTGGCAGCAGCACGGCTGCATTGCCATTGCCGACCTTGGCCATCGCCTTGGGGCTGGCCCTGTCGGCAGCCTTGATGCCACAACTCAACGCCCTGGCGCTGGGCCGTGATCTGGGCCGGGCGCTGGGTGTGAATGTACGCATGACCTGGGCGTTGGCCTGCGTGGCGCTGATGCTGCTGGCCGGCAGCGCAACCGCTATTGCCGGGCCGATCGGCTTTGTCGGCCTGGTGGCGCCACACCTGGCACGGTTGCTGGTTGGGCCGGACTACCGGCGCATGCTGCCGTATGCCGCACTGATCGCGGCCCTGTTGCTGCTGGGTGCCGACCTGCTTGGCCGCGTGCTGGCAGCACCCGCGGAGCTGGCCGCCGGGACCCTGGCGCTGTTGCTGGGCGGGCCGGCCTTTATCGTACTGATCGGCAGGTTTCGGCTATGTCAGCTGTGAATGGATTGCGCGTGTTTCGGTGTGGGCGCCTGAGCCTGCGCTTCAGCCTGCGTGCAGTGCTGGTCGGCAGCGTCTTGTCGTTACTGGTGATAGGCCTGGCGGTGCTGCTGCTGGGGACGGGTAGCCTGCCGATTCGTGCAAGCGAGGTATTGGCCAGCCTGCTGGGGCAGGGGGATAACGCGGTGGTGGACCGCATCGTCAGCCGCGTGCGTTTGCCGCGGGTGCTCACGGCGGTGCTGGTAGGTTCGGCGCTGGGCATGGCCGGGGCGATCTTCCAGTCGATCGCCCGCAACCCCCTGGGCTCGCCCGATGTCATCGGCTTTACCACCGGTGCGGCGAGCGGTGCCATCGTGCAGATCATCCTGTTCGATGCCGGGCCGTTGGCCACCGCGTTGGCGGCGGTGGCAGCCGGCATGCTTACCGCGCTGCTGGTGCTTCTGCTGGCGCGTCGCGGGCAGGGCAGCCAGGGTTATCGGCTGGTGCTGGTGGGTATTGGCATGGGCGCCACGCTGTCGGGCCTGAACCAGCTGCTGCTGGTTACCGGCGACCTCGACCAGGCGTTGTTCGCCCAGCTGTGGCTGGCCGGTTCGCTCAACACCCGCACCTGGGCCCATGTGATGCCGGCTGCGCTGGGGCTGGCGCTGATTGTGCCGGTGGCTTTGCTGCACAGGCGTGAACTGGCGCTGATGGAAATGGGCGATGGCACGGCCAGCCAGCTGGGCGTGGCGGTGGAGCGTTCGCGGTTGCGGCTGGTACTTGCCGCTGTGGGCCTTACGGCAATTGCCACTGCCGCAGCGGGGCCAATAGCCTTCATCGCCCTGGCCGGCCCGCAACTGGCACGGCGGCTGACGCGCACAGCGGGGGTGCCGCTGGTGTGCGCTGCCTTGATGGGGGCAGCGTTGCTGCTGGTGGCTGACTGGCTGAGCCAGCGCCTGGCGGCCACGGCGCAGCTGCCGGTGGGGCTGGTGACCGGGGTGTTGGGTGGTTGCTATTTGCTGTGGTTGATTACGACCCAGCGACCACAGCACCCTCAATAGCTGCAAAGCCTTGCGCGGTCTGCTCTTGTGGGAGCAACTGTCTTGTTCAAAATCTAAGAGTTTGCTCGATCACTGTGGGAGCGGGCGTGCCCGCGAACACCGGAGAAGCCGGTGCCATCCACCGCGCTGGGTTCTTCGCGGGCATGCCCGCTCCCACAGAAGCAGACTGCGCAGCTGCAGAAAATACCCGCGTCGGTTTCAGGATGCGCCTGGTCGTTCGCACACAACCCCCTGGCGCCACAAGTGCCATGCTTGCAGGATGCCTTCGGACCAGCGTGCGCAGATGCGCGGCCGTGGGCAAGGAGGCCGTCCGCGCCGCGCAACCGTGACGTGGCCGACGCGCCGCAGCAGAACACGCCGGATACCTGCCCCCACAACAATTCAGGCGGGGTCCGTGATGCCGAGGTCCGCTGTATGTCTGATGAGTTGCTCCACCTGCCCGTGATCCAGCGCATTCTGGCCCGCGACAAAGACGCCCCCGGCGCCCTGTTGCCGATCCTGCATGCCATCCAGCACGACATCGGTTTCATCCCCGAGGCTGCTATCCCCGAAATTGCCCATGCCCTGAACCTCAGCCTGGCTGAAGTGCGCGGGGTGATCAGCTTCTACCACGACTTCCGTACATCGCCGCCGGCGCGCCATACCCTGCGCCTGTGCCGTGCCGAATCGTGCCAAAGCCGTGGCGCCGAGGCCCTGGCCGCGCAACTGCGTGATCAGCTGGCACTGGACGACCATGGCACCAGCGCCGACGGCGCTATCAGCCTGCGCCCGGTGTACTGCCTGGGTGCCTGCGCCTGCTCGCCGGCGCTGGAGCTGGACGGCCAGGTGCATGCGCGGCTTACCCCTGAGCGGCTACGCGCATTGGTGAACGCTTGCCAGGAGGACGCAGCATGCTGAAGCTCTACATCCCCTGCGACTCGGTGGCCCGTGCCGTAGGGGCCGACCACGTTGCCGATGCCCTGCAGCGCGAGGCCGAACGCCGCCAGTTGCCGCTGGACATCCAGCGCACCAGCTCACGCGGGCTGTACTGGCTGGAGCCGCTGGTCGAGTGCGACAGTGCGCAAGGGCGCCTGGGTTTCGGCCCGGTTACTGCGCAAGACGTGCCGTCACTGCTCGATGCCCTGGCCGGCGAACCCGGTGGCCACTCGCTGGCGTTGGGGCTGGTCGAAGAAATCCCTTACCTGAAAACCCAGCAGCGGTTGCTGTTCGCCCGCGCTGGCATCACCCGCCCGTTGTCGCTGGCCGACTATCGCGCCCATGGCGGTTTCGCCGGCCTTGAAGCGGCCGCGGCCCTGAACGGTGCCGATGTGGTCGCGGCCGTGCTCGACTCCGGCCTGCGTGGCCGTGGCGGTGCGGCATTCCCTGCCGGTATCAAGTGGCGCACCGTGCGTGACGCCGGCGCTGGGCAGAAGTACGTGGTGTGCAACGCCGACGAGGGTGACTCCGGTACTTTTGCCGACCGCATGCTGATGGAAGGCGACCCCTTCCTGTTGATCGAAGGCATGATCATTGCCGGCCTCGCCGTGGGGGCCGACAAGGGCTACATCTATGTGCGCTCGGAATACCCCGATGCCATCCGCGTGCTCGGCCAGGCCTTCGCCATCGCCCGTGACGCCGGCTACCTCGGCACCGACGTAGCCGGCAGCGGCCAGGCGTTCGACCTTGAAGTGCGGGTGGGTGCCGGCGCCTATATCTGCGGCGAAGAAACAGCGTTGCTGGAATCCATCGAAGGCAAGCGCGGCATCGTCCGCGCCAAACCGCCATTGCCCGCGCTACAGGGCCTGTTCGGCTTGCCCACGCTGGTGCACAACGTGCTCACTCTGGCTTCAGTACCCATCATTCTGGCCAAGGGCGCAGCGTTCTATCGCGATTTCGGCATGGGCCGCTCGCTGGGCACCATGCCGTTCCAGCTGGCCGGCAATATCCGCCAAGGCGGCCTGGTAGAGCGTGCGTTCGGCCTGACCCTGCGCGAGCTGGTGGAGGGCTACGGCGGCGGTACGGCCAGTGGCCGGCCGCTGAAGGCCGCGCAGGTCGGTGGCCCGCTCGGCGCCTGGGTTCCCCCCAGCCACTTCGACACCCCGCTGGACTATGAAGCCTTCGCCGCCATGGGCGCGATGCTCGGCCACGGCGGTGTGGTGGTGGCCGACGACACCCTGAACATGGCCAGCATGGCGCGCTTCGCCTTGCAGTTCTGCGCCGAAGAATCCTGCGGCAAGTGCACCCCGTGCCGCATTGGCTCCACCCGCGGCATGGAAGTGGTCGACCGGTTGATCGCAACGACTGATTTCACCGAGCGCCACGACCAGGCCCTGTTGCTGCGCGACCTGTGCGACACGATGCAGTACGGCTCGCTGTGCGCCATGGGCGGCATGACTCCCTACCCGGTGGCCAGCGCCCTCAAGTACTTCCCCGCCGATTTTGGGCTGACCACCACGGAGGCCGCGCAGTGATCAATTTCTTCGACCCCGCTTCTGATAAAAGCAGCGACCTCGGCACCCCGGCCCGTGACAGCGATGTGCAGGTCAGCCTGAGCATCGACGGCCGCGCCATCAGCGTGCCTGCCGGCACCTCGGTGATGCGCGCTGCGGCCATGCTTGGCACCAGCATCCCCAAACTGTGTGCCACCGACAGCCTCGAAGCCTTTGGCTCGTGCCGCATGTGCATGGTGGAAATCGACGGCATGCGCGGCTACCCGGCCTCCTGCACCACGCCGGTCAGCGAAGGCATGGTGGTGCGTACCGAAACGCCACGCCTTGCCGGCCTGCGCCGCAACGTGATGGAGTTGTACATTTCCGACCACCCGCTGGACTGCCTGACCTGCTCGGCCAACGGCAACTGCGAGCTGCAGACCGTGGCCGGCCAGGTGGGCCTGCGCGAGGTGCGCTACGGTTACGACGGCGCCAACCACCTGGCCGAGAAAAAGGACGTCTCCAACCCGTATTTCGATTACGAGCCCAGCAAGTGCATCGTTTGCAGCCGCTGCGTGCGCGCCTGCGAAGATATCCAGGGCACCTTTGCCCTGACCATCACCGGCCGTGGTTTCGAGTCGCGGGTGGCGGCAGCGGGTGGCGACAACTTCCTCGCGTCCGAATGCGTGTCGTGCGGCGCCTGCGTGCAGGCCTGCCCAACCGCGACGCTGACGGAAAAGAGCCTGGTGCAGCTTGGCCAGCCCGAGCGTTCGGTGATCACCACCTGCGCTTACTGCGGTGTCGGTTGTTCGTTCCGCGCTGAAATGAAAGGCGACCAGCTGGTGCGCATGGTCCCGGACAAGAACGGCGGCGCCAACCACGGCCACGCCTGCGTCAAGGGCCGCTTCGCCTGGGGCTACGCCACCCACCCGGACCGCATCACCAAGCCGATGATCCGCAAGCGCCTGGAAGACCCGTGGCAGGAAGTGAGCTGGGACGAAGCAGTGACCTACGCTGCCAGCGAGTTCCGCCGCATCCAGCTCAAATACGGGCGCGATTCGATTGGCGGCATTACCTCCAGCCGCTGCACCAACGAAGAAGCCTACCTGGTGCAGAAACTGGTACGCACGGCGTTTGGCAACAACAACGTCGATACCTGCGCACGGGTGTGCCACTCGCCTACCGGCTATGGCCTGAAACAGACCCTGGGTGAGTCGGCCGGCACGCAAAGCTTCGATTCGGTGATGCAGGCCGATGTGGTGCTGGTGATCGGCGCCAACCCCACCGACGCTCACCCGGTGTTCGGCTCGCAGCTCAAGCGCCGCCTGCGCCAGGGTGCGCGGCTGATCGTGATCGACCCACGGCGCATCGACCTGGTCGACTCGCCGCACGCCCGCGCCGAGCTGCACCTGCAACTGCGCCCGGGCACCAACGTGGCCATGCTCAACGCCCTGGCCCACGTGATCGTCACCGAGGGCCTGCTTGCCCAGCGCTTCATCGACGCCCGCTGCGAAACCGAAGACTTTGCCCGCTGGCGCGACTTCGTCAGCCAGGCAGACAACGCCCCCGAGGTGCTGGGCCCGGTCTGTGGCGTGCCCGCCGAGCAGATCCGCGCCGCGGCGCGCCTGTATGCCACCGGTGGCAACGCGGCCATCTACTACGGCCTGGGCGTGACCGAGCACAGCCAGGGCAGCACTGCGGTGATGGGCATCGCCAACCTGGCCATGGCCACTGGCAACATCGGCCGTGAAGGGGTAGGGGTGAACCCGCTGCGCGGGCAGAACAATGTGCAGGGGTCATGTGACATGGGTTCGTTCCCCCACGAGCTGCCCGGTTACCGGCATATTTCCAACGAAGGCGTGCGCGCCGAGTTCGAACGCGCCTGGGGCGTGACCTTGCAGCCCGACCCGGGTCTGCGTATTCCCAACATGTTTGAAGCGGCGCTGGATGGCAGCTTCAAGGCGCTGTACTGCCAGGGCGAGGACATCGCCCAGAGCGACCCCAACACCCAGCACGTCACGGCGGCCTTGCGCGCCATGGAATGCGTCGTGGTACAGGACATCTTCCTCAACGAAACGGCCAAATTCGCCCATGTGTTCCTGCCGGGCAGCTCGTTCCTGGAAAAGGACGGCACCTTCACCAACGCCGAGCGACGCATTTCGCGGGTGCGCAAGGTGATGGAGCCGCTGGCCGGCAAGGCCGACTGGGAAGGGACCGTAGCCTTGGCCAACGCCCTGGGCTACCCGATGAACTACCGCCACCCGTCCGAGATCATGGACGAGATTGCCCGCCTGACGCCGACCTTCCGCCGCGTCAGCTACGCCGAGATCGACCGCCATGGCAGCTTGCAGTGGCCGTGCAACGACGCTGCGCCCGACGGCACGCCGACCATGCACATCGACCAGTTCGTGCGCGGCAAGGGCCGCTTCATGCTCACCGGCTACGTGCCCACTGACGAGAAGGTCAACAACCGCTACCCGTTACTGCTTACCACCGGGCGCATCCTCAGCCAGTACAACGTCGGCGCCCAGACCCGGCGCACCGGCAACGTCGCCTGGCATGATGCCGACCGCCTGGAAATCCACCCGACCGACGCCGAAAGCCGTGGCATTCAGGACGGTGACTGGGTCGGCATTGGCAGCCGCGCGGGGCAGACCGTGCTGCGTGCCAAGGTTAGCGCGCGGGTGGCGCCGGGGGTGGTGTACACCACGTTCCACTTCCCCGAGTCGGGGGCCAACGTGATTACCACCGACAACTCCGACTGGGCCACCAACTGCCCCGAGTACAAGGTGACGGCAGTGGAAGTGGTGAAAGTGTTCCAGCCATCGCAATGGCAGAAGCGCTACCAGGACTTCAGTGACGAACAGCGGCGCTTGCTGAAGGAACGCCGTACAGCGGAGAAAGCCGAGGTGCGCCGATGAGCAGCGACAACCTGGTCAAGATGGCCAACCAGATTGCCCATTACTTCGACAGTGAGCCAAACCGGGCGCTGGCGGTGCAAGGGGTGCGGCAGCATTTGCAGAGCTTCTGGACGCCGGCCATGCGCCGGCAACTGGCGGAGTGGATCGAGGAAAATGCGGGGGAGGGGCTGGACCCGAAGGTGCGCGAGGCGTTTGCCTAGCGGGTCTGCGCGGTCCCTGTAGGAGCGGCCTTGTGTCGCGATGGGCCGCGAAGCGGCCCCAAAACCAGCGAGTGCGGTCTGTCAGGAATATCCGGGGTGCAGATTTTGGGGCCGCTTCGCGGCCCATCGCGACACAAGGCCGCTCCTACAGGGACCGCGCCAATCGTGTCAATTGCGTCAGCCGCGGGCCAGTTCGGCCTGGTGAGCGATGGCTTCTTCGCTCTTGAGCACCAGCACATCCCCCTCCAGCGCATCCAGCACCACCTCCGACGTATTGCCAATCAACGCCCCGGAAATCCCCGTGCGGCACACGGTGCCGATCACCGTCACCACCGCATCAAGCTTCTTCTCGGTAAACGGGATCAGCACATCCGCCGGCCCTTCAGCCACATGCAGGCAATCTTCGCTGATACCGTATTCAGCCTGGAACGCCTTGCACGCTTCGCGGTAGCGGTTTTCTATCGTCTCGCTCAACTGGTACGCCGGGTCCGAGGCCGACAGCATTGGCGACGGGTGGGCACTGATGACATGCAGTTCGCCCTTGGCGAGCCCGGCGATGGCATAGCCATGGTCGATGATGCTCGCATGCAGGCGGCGGTGGTCGTCGTCCTGGTTGCCCACGTCCACCGCAGCCAGAATCTTGCCCCCGGTCCACGGCCGTTCGCTCTTGACCATCAGCACGGCACACGGGCACTGGCGCAGCAGCTTCCAGTCACTGGGGGTGAGCAGGGCTTTTTTCAGCGGGTTGTCCGGGCGGTGCTCCTTGATCACCAGCTCGCAGCCCTCGGCCTGCTGCACATAGATGATGGTGTCATGCAGGTTGTCGCGCCAGGCCTCCTCATGGGTGACGTTGTCGTACCCGTCATCGTGCAACTGGCTGCTCAGCAAGCTAAGCAGTGCGTGGTGGTCATGCTTCTTGTCGCACATCAGCAGGTGCAGGCGTGCGCCGGTGACGCCGGCAATCAGCTTGGCCCGGGTCAGCGCCCGGCTGTGGGCGTGCTCTGGGTCGAGGACGACGAGGATGCTGCGGACGGCTTGCATGGGCGTTAGCTCCCTTCAAAGGTGGCGACCGATGCCTGACTATAGACGGCGCGCCCCCCGCTGGCGCTTGATGTACATCAAGAAGCATAGCCACTGGCGCCGCCCGCCGCCGCCGGTATAATCGCCGGCCCTGCCTGTTCTGTGTGGTTGCACGCTTATGTCCCTGATCCCCGAAATCGATGCCTTTCTTGGCTGCCCGACGCCAGACGCCTGGATCGAAGCGGCGCTCGCCGACCAGGAAACCCTGCTGATCGACCACAAGAACTGCGAATTCAAGGCCGCCAGCACCGCCTTGAGCCTGATGGCCAAGTACAACACCCACCTCGACCTGATCAACATGATGTCGCGCCTGGCCCGCGAGGAACTGGTGCACCATGAGCAGGTACTGCGCCTGATGAAGCGCCGTGGCGTGCCACTGCGGCCGGTGTCAGCGGGCCGCTATGCCTCGGGGCTGCGCCGGCTGGTGCGCTCTCACGAGCCGGTCAAGCTGGTGGATACGCTGGTGGTGGGGGCGTTCATCGAGGCACGCAGCTGCGAGCGCTTTGCTGCGCTGGTGCCGCACCTGGACGAAGAATTGGGCCGCTTCTATCACGGCCTGCTGAAAAGCGAAGCGCGCCATTACCAGGGCTACCTGAAACTGGCGCACAACTACGGTGATGAGGCGGACATTGCCCGCCGGGTTGAACTGGTGCGCGCTGCAGAAATGGAGCTGATCCAGTCCCCAGACCAGGAGCTGCGCTTCCACAGCGGTATCCCGCAAGCGCTGGCCGCCTGATTCGCACCAGGCGGCCAAGGCTTCAGTTGCGCCGCCCCAGCAGCAGGCCCACCACCAGCCCCAGGCCGGCGGAAATGGCGACGGTCTGCCAAGGGTGGCCGCCGATGTAGTCCTGGGTGGCGTCCACCACCGGTTGCGCTTTGTCGCGCATGGTGCCCGCGGCCTGGCGCGCCTGTTTCAGTTTGAGGCTGACCTGCGCTCGCAGGGTTTCTGCTTCTTCGCCCACCAGGGCGGCACTGTCGTTCAGCAGTTTTTCCGATTCTTCGATCAGCGATTGCAGTTCGCTGAATACCTGGTCCTTGATCTGATCGCTGTCCGCCAGTGTGGCGTTTTTACGGGCCATGAACTCGTCCTCGTTGATGGGGTGGTGTGAACAATGGATGCCGCTGCGTCGGGAAAGTTGCGGCGGCTTTCCGATGTTGCGTTGCCTGGGTGTAAGATAGCGGCCATTTTCAAACCTGCAGGTACCTTCATGAGTTTCAATCTGGCCAACATGAGCTTCGAGGAACGGGCGCAGATCGAGGCAGAGAAGGCGCGGCTGTTCGAGCTGTGGCAAAGCAGCCTGGGCAAGGCCAAGGGCGATGCGGCCCGGCTGATCGCCGAAAAGCCGCGGCGCAAGGGTAAATGGGCCGAGTGGGTGCGCGCCGAACTGGAAGGCATGTCGCCGCCCGAAT
Organism: Pseudomonas putida W15Oct28; assembly: GCF_000708715.2. Lineage (GTDB taxonomy): Bacteria > Pseudomonadota > Gammaproteobacteria > Pseudomonadales > Pseudomonadaceae > Aquipseudomonas > Aquipseudomonas putida_R. The sequence goes on from NZ_JENB01000010.1 coordinate 143,839, forward strand.
ACGCCAGCATGGTGCGCAGCGAAGTCAACAAGCTGATGGCCGCCGCCAGCGCCAGCCGCTGAACACCCCCGGCGGGTGCTTACCAGTATGCGCCTTTGGGCAGGTCCAGCTTGCCCTCGTCAGTAAAGCGCACGGTCCCCAGCAACCCGCCTGCCAGCTTGCCGCGCAGCTTGTAGGGCAACCCCTTCAGCGAGTCCACGGTGCCTAGCCCATAGGCCTGGCGCAGGAAGGAAAATGCCGTGATGCTCACCGGCACCACGATCACCGCTTCGTCATAGCGGCCAATGTGCCCCTGCTGGTCGCTGACCCCGGCGGCCAGCGGCTGGCCGTTCACTTCCAGGTTCAGGGCAATGCCGTTGTAGTCGATTGGCGACTCGTTGGGGTTTTGCACCCGCATTTTCACCGCCATGCGCAGTTCCAGTTCCTGCCCGGGCAGGGGCTCGATGCCGATCACGCTGATGTTGACCGGGTCGCGTGGCTGGAACAGTGCGCAGGCGCCCAGGCCATACGCCATCAGCAGGACGAGAAACAGGCGGGTACAGTGGTGCAGGCGGGCAGTCATTGCGGGCGACCTTGCCAGAGTGAGCGAACCGTCAGTGTGGCAAATGCGCGTCGGCGTTGAAAGTCTCCCTGCAGATGAAAGATACTGTTTCTCATTAACGCCCGATAATTCATCCTGCTGGCAGTGCCCAAACCCATGCTGACGTCACCCGTGTCGGGCCTGCTGGCGACTTTCCAGGAGCACTACGACGACCTGTTGCAGTTCCTGACCCGGCGCATGAGCGACCGCCAGCGCGCCGCCGACGTGGCGCAGGAAACCTACCTGAAGCTGGTGAAAGTCGATGAACAGGCGGTGCCGGTGCTGCACGCCCGCAGCTTCATCTTCCGCGTGGCCGGTAACCTGGCAATCGATGCCTTGCGCCGCGAGCAGCGCCTTGCTGCCAGCCATGACGACTGTGACGGCGCAGGTGAACTGACCTGCCCGGCACCAGCGCCCGAGGCGATGTTGTTGGCCCGGGAACGCCTGCAAATCCTCGACGATGCGCTGCTGAAACTGCCCGACAATGCCCGCCAGGCGTTGTTGCTGAACCGTGTCGAAGGCCTGACCCAGGCGCAGATTGCACAGCGGCTGGGGGTTTCCGAGAGCATGGTGGCCAAATATATCGGCCAGGCCCTGCGCCATTGCCGCGACTGGCTCAAGCAGGCCGGTGTGGCAGCCTCCGTGGTGTTGCTGGTCGCCGCTGTGGCGGGTTGGCAGCAGGCGCCGATGCTGTTGGCGGACTACCACACTGCGGTGGGTGAACGGCAGGTGATTACCCTGGCGGACGGCACGCGGGTGACACTGAACACTGCCAGTGCGCTGAGTGTGGTGTTCAGTGAGCACGAACGCCGGGTGGTGCTGGATGCCGGTGAGGCCTTGTTCGAGACCACTGATGACCCGCGGCCGTTTGTGGTCGATACGGCAGGCGAGCGGGTGCAGGGTGGTGCCGCCACCTTCAGCGTGCGGCGCGATGGCCGCGTGGTGTTGGCACGCGGTGAAGCCAAGCTTGGCGAACATGAACTGGCGGTGGCGGCCGATGCCGGTGCGCAGATGGCCTGGCAGCGCGGCAAGCTGATCTTCAACGGCAAGCCGCTGGGGCAGGTGCTGACCGAGCTTGAGCGTTACCGGCATGGGCGCATCGTGCTGTCCGACAGCAAGCTGGCGGCGATGGAGGTGAGCGGGGTGTTTGACCTTGACGAGCCTGAGGCCCTGTTGCGCACGCTGGAGCAGCGCTATGGGCTGAAGGTGACCTACCTGCCGTGGTTGGCTGTTGTTCATTGACTGCCTGTACCGGCCTCTTCGCAGCGCAAGGCTGCTCCTACAGGGATCGCACATGCCTGTAGGAGCAGCCTTGCGCTGCGAAGAGGCTGGCACAGAAATAAAAATATTTTCCATTTGGCACTGCAAGTTCCTGCAAGCCAGATCGTCGTAGTGGGACTGATCAGCAACCCATTCTCATTTACGACTTGTCAGGAAGCTCATTCGTGCCTCTGATGCTCAAGCCCTTGCACCGCCCTCGCGGTCCTCTTCACCACGCCCTGATGTCCTGCAGTGCCCTGGCCATGCTGGTCGGCCCCCTGCATACGTGGGCCGCGACCACTGCCGAACAGGCCCAGATGCAGGCTCGCCAGGTTCAGCTCGACCTGCCAGCCCAGCCGCTGGACCAGGCCCTGACCACCTTCGCCGACCAGGCAGGCCTGCACCTGCTGTACACCACAGGTGACGTCGCAGGCGTTGCCAGCCCGGCCTTGCACGGCAGCTACAGCGTCGAGCAGGCCCTGCAGCAGTTGCTGGCCGGCAGCGGCATGAGCTGGCACTTCAGCGACGCGCGCACCGTGACCCTGCGCAAGGCCCAGGCAGCGCCACAGGCGGTGAACCTCAAGCCGATCGAAGTCAGCGTGGCCTCGCGCACCAGCACCGCAATCAGCGAAATCCCCGGCACCGTCTGGGTGGTCGACCAGCAGCAGCTGCGCGAACAGATCGACAGCGGCGTCAGCCTGAAAGAAGCCATCGGCAAGCTGGTACCGGGCCTCGACCTGGCACCGGAAGGGCGTACCAACTATGGCCAGAACATGCGCGGGCGCAATGTGCTGGTGATGATCGACGGGGTCAGCCAGAACAGCTCGCGCGGCCTGTCGCGCCAGTTCGACAGCATTTCGCCGTTCAACGTCGAGCGTGTTGAAGTGCTGTCTGGTGCCAGCGCCATCTACGGCGGCGGTGCAACCGGCGGTATCATCAACATCGTGACCAAGAAGGGCGAGCCCGGCCCGGCGCGCTTCGAAACCCAGCTCGGCGCCAGCAGCGGTTTCAACAACAGCGACGACCTGGCCACCCGCTTTGCCCAGTCGATCAGTGGCGGCAACGAGCGGGTCAATGCCCGGTTAGGTATTTCCGGTGAGCAGAATGAAGCCTTCTACGACGGTGCCGGCGACCAGATCTTCATCGACAACACCCAGACCGACCTGCAGTACAACCGCACCATCGACGTGCTTGGCACCCTGGGTTTGCAGTTGAACGACCAGCAGAACCTCGACCTGTTGGCCCAGTATTACGATTCGGGCAACCATGGCAGCACGGGCATCTACTTCCCCAACCTCAATTACAACGCGCCATCCGACCTGGAAGACGCCGAGCTGCGCAGCGGCTATTCGTCCGACCTGGAACCGCGTACCCGGCGCTTGTTGCTGAACGCCAATTACCACCACAGCGACGTGCTGGGCCAGGATTTCTACCTGCAGGCCTCGTACCGCAAGGAAGACGACAACTTCTACCCGTTCCCGTACTACAACCGCGCCACGCCCACCGGCTCGCGCGGGGTGTACTTTGCGGCTTCGCAACAGAACTTCGAGGTCACCAGCCTCAAAGGCCTGTTCGCCAAGCAGTGGGACACGCTGAAACTGACCTACGGCGTCGACCTGGATCGCGAGCGCTTCAATGCCGAGCAGACCACCTTCAACGCCCTGACCTCGTCCGAATCGGGTGGCCTGGAGATGGAAAAGGACAGCAAGGCCGCGCGCTATCCCAGCTACCGGGTCGATGGCGTGTCGGTGTACGCCCAGCTGGACTGGCATGCCACCGACAACCTGACGTTCTCCGGCGGCGCCCGTCGCCAGCAGATGGACGTGGACGTCAGCGACTTCAAGGGCGTGCCGGGCGGCAGCAACGATTACCAGGTCAACCTGTTCAACGTTGGCGCCATCTACGACTTCAAGAACGGCCACCAGGTGTGGACCAACTATGGCGAAGGCTTCGACCTGCCGGACCCTGCCAAGTACTACGGCAAGCCGGGCCTGAGCGTGGCCGACAACCCGCTGGCTGGCATCAAGAGCCGCCAGGTGGAAATGGGCTGGCGCTATGCCGACCTGGACTGGGATGCCCAGGCGGCGCTGTACTACATCTGGTCGGACAAGATCATCAACGTCGATTCACAAACGCTGACCATCAACGTGGAGGAGCAGAAGAGCCGCGACTTCGGCTTTGAAGGTGCGCTGACCCGGCACTTCCAGACGGGCTGGGAAGCGGGCGGTACCCTGCACCTGACCCGCTCCGAGGAAGAGGCTGCCGACGGCGGCTGGAACAAGCGTGATGCCCGCTATGCATCCTTGTCCAAGGCCACTGCATTTGTTGGCTGGAAAGGCGATGGCCGCAGTGCGCGGCTGCAAGCCAACCATGCGTTCAGCCTGAAGGACGATGCCGATCACGAGATCGACGGTTACACCACCTTCGACCTGCTGGGCAGCCAGGACACCGGCTTCGGCACCTTCAGTGCCGGTATCCAGAACCTGCTGGACAAGCAATACAGCACGGTCTGGGGGCAGCGCGCGACGCTGTTCTATTCGCCGACCTACGGGCCGGCGTACCTGTATGACTACCAAGGGCGCGGGCGTACCTACACCCTGACCTGGAGCATGGCTTACTGACAGCTGTCGCCTGAACCGGCCTCTTCGCGGGCATGCCCGCTCCCACAGGTACGGCGCCGCCCTCAGGCATCGTGAGATTCCTGTGGGAGCGGGCGAGCCCGCGAAGAGGCCGGCTCAGGAAAATGCTGCCAGCAAATCTCGCACAAACGCCTGCTGTGCTTCTCCCGCTACTTGGGCCCGATGCCGGGCCAGGGTAAACGGCACCACAAAATCCATCCCCGGGTCCAATGCCCACAACGACCCCTCGGCCTCCCACCCCAGCGCGCAATGGCAGGGCAGATAACCGATATGCCGCCCCGACAGAATGAACGTCAGCACGCTCTCGATTTGCTCCGCCACCGCCATGCTGCGCCGGCTCTGAAACGGCTCACCCCCTTTCAGAAACCGGTACGGATGGCGCACCTGGTCCATCTCCAGCAGCCGCTCAAGCCCGACATCCGCCTCGCCGAACAGCACATGCCCCTTGCCGCAATACAGCCGTTGCCGCTCCTCGAACAAGGGCTGGTAATCAAAGGCTGCCTGGTTGCCGGAAAAGTAGCTGATGGCGTAGTCCAGCCGCTGCTCCAGCAACAACCGCTCCAGCTCCGCCGGCGGCGCGCTGATCAGCTCCAGCTGCACCGACTCCTCTCGCCTGCGGAACGCCGCAATGGCCGCCGCCAGCCGCAGGCTCACTGCCTTGTCCTGGTTTTCGGCCATGCCGATGCGCACGCTCCCCAGCAACCGCCCGGCAACGCCGTTGGCTTGCCGGCGGAATTGCTCGATGTTCAGCAACAGGCCGCGCGCTGCCTCCAGTAGCAACGCGCCTTTCTCGGTCAGGTGAAAGCCGCCCTTGCCGCGGCTGCACAGGCGGTAGCCCAGGCGTGCTTCCAGCTGCGCCATGCGCTGGCTGATGGTGGGCTGGCTCAGGCCCAGCACGCCTTGCGCGGCGCTGAAGCCGCCGGCCTCGACTACAGTGACGAACAGCCGCAGCAGGTGCAGGTCGGGGTCGTGCACTTGTCCGAGCATTACATTGCTCCTGATGAATGTCAGCTTTGCAAACTTGCCATTCCTGCAATGTAACCCGGCTGGCATGCTCGCGGCATCCACCCATTTGCCGAGGTGTCCGTCATGCGTCGATCGTTGTGCCTGTTGTCCCTGATCCTGGCCTTGCCGCTGCAGGCCGAAGAAAAGGTCGTCAACCTCTACAGCTGGGCGGACTACATCGCCCCGCAAACCCTACAGCGCTTCGAACAGGAAACCGGCTACAAGGTGCGCTACGACACCTTCGACACCACCGAAGTGCTGGAAACCAAGCTGCTGACCGGTGGTAGCGGCTACGACGTGGTGGTGCCGTCATCTACCGTGCTGGCCCGGGCGCTCAAGGCCAATGCCCTGCAACCGCTCGACCCCCAGGCCATGCCCGGCTACAGCAACCTCGACAAGGACCTGCTGGCCAAGCTTGCCGAGGCCGACCCCGGCAACCGCCATGCGGTGCCGTACACCTGGGGTACGCTGGGCCTTGGGGTGAATGTGGAGGCCGTGCGCCAGCGCCTCGGCGACGTGCCGCTGGACAGCTTGGACCTGCTGTTCAAACCCGAATACGCCAGCCGCCTGAAGGACTGTGGCATCGCCATGCCTGATTCGCCGCAGGAAGTGATCGGCGTGGCCCTGAACTACCTGGGCAAGGACCCTTACAGCCAAAACAAGGATGATCTGGCCGCCGCGCAGAAACTGCTGAGCCAGCTGCAACCCTCGATCAGCTACGTCGCCAATGGCCGGCAGATCAGCGACCTGGCCAATGGCAGTGTGTGCCTGGCGCTGACCTACAACGGCGATGCCGCGATGGCGGCCGACCAGGCCCGCCGCGCCGGCAAGCCGTTCGAGCTGATCTACCGCATCCCCCGCGAAGGCACGCTGGTGTGGCAGGACAACCTGGTCATCCCCAAGGACGCCCCGCACCCCGAGGCCGCACGGGCGTTCATCGCCTTCATGCTCAAGCCCGAGTCGGTGGCTGCGCTGACCAACACACTGTTCTTCGCCAACGCCAACCAGGCCGCCACGCCATTGGTGGACGAGGCGGTGCGCAACGACCCGGACATCTACCCGCCTGCCGAAGTGCGCCAGCGCCTGTTCGCCGACCGCAGCATGGCCCTGGCCGACCTGCGCCAGCGCAACCGCCTATGGACAGCCTTCCGCAGCCGCCAGTGACTGATAACAACCAAGGAGCCCGACCGTGGAGCAAGCCGCAAGCAACGACCAGGCGCTGACCCGCGACAGCCTGTATGGCACTGCCGCAGAAAGTACCTACGCCGGCATCACCAGTTTCTCCCGCCGCCGCTACAGCCGCGACTTGCGTGGTGTGGACGTGGTGGTCAGCGGTGTGCCGTTCGACACCGCCACCAGCAACCGCCCAGGCGCGCGTTTCGGCCCGCGGGCGATCCGCGCCGCCTCGGTGCAGCAGGCCTGGGCCCGGCACTGGCCGTGGGCGTTCGACCCGTTCGACCACCTTGCCGTGATCGACTATGGCGACTGCGCTTTCGACAGCGGCACACCGCAGTCGGTGCCGGACAGCATCGAGGCCCATGCCGACCATATTCTGGAAGCGGGCTGCGCCATGCTTACCCTCGGTGGCGACCACTTCATCAGCTACCCGCTGCTCAAGGCCCACGCCCGCCGCCATGGCCCGCTGGCGCTGATCCACTTCGATGCCCACAGCGCCACCTGGCCGGACGAGGAGGGCAAACGTATCGACCATGGCACCATGTTCTGGCATGCCGCCCGTGAGGGGCTGGTGGACCCGGCCAGCTCGGTGCAGATCGGCCTGCGCACCACCAACGATGACAGCCAGGGTTTTGCCATCCTCGATGCACGGCAGGTGCACCGCCAGGGCACCGAGGCGGTGATTGCAGCGATTCGCCAGCGCGTGGGCGAGCGGCCGGTGTACCTGACCTTCGATATCGACTGCCTCGACCCGGCCTATGCGCCTGGCACAGGTACCCCGGTGTGTGGCGGGTTGAGCACCGTGCAGGCGCTGGAGATTCTGGGCGGGCTGCGGGGCATCAACCTGGTGGGCATGGACCTGGTGGAGGTGGCGCCGGCCTATGACCATGCCGATATTACGGCGCTGGCGGGGGCGACGCTGGCGATGGAGATGCTGTGCCTGTATGCGGCGCGGCACAAAGTGGATAGGGGCCAGTAATTTGGGGCCGCTTTGCGGCCCATTCGCAGCACAAGGCTGCTCCTACACGGGTACGCGTTCCCCTGTAGGAGCGGCCTTGCGTCGCGATGGGCTGCAAAGCAGCCCCATGGGCGCATACTGAAACATCAGGAATCAACTCCACCCGCATTCACACTTTTGCAGCGAACCCCTAGCGCCTTAGGCTATCAAACCCACCAGGCGCGGCATTTTCGTACAGGAGGTGAAGCATGACCCCGACATTGCCCATCCTGGCCCTCGGCCTGGCGTTGTGCCTGCCCGCGCACGCGGCCCCGCAGCAGCCTTTGCAGCTTGCGGCCGGCAACAACAACCCCTACAACAGCCCGATCCAGCGCGCCAACCCCAATAGCCGCCAAGGCAGCATGCCGGCCGCGCCGCCCGTGCGGGGGCCGTCTACCGACCCGTACCAGCGCACGCCCAGCCTGGACAACCGCGGCATCGGCAACGGCGACAACCTGCGTCGGCAGCAACAAACCCCGAACCTGGAACCGACCCGGCCGCCCCGCGACAGCACGCGTGCGCCGTGAGCCCATATGAAAGGAATCCTGCATGCCCAGAGCAACCTGGCTAGCCACCCTGACTGCCGCCGCACTCATGCCCCTGTTGGCACAGGCGGCGGCAGAGCAACAGTTTCGCAGCGAAGAAGGCACGTTGACCGTCAGCACCCTGGCCGACGGCCTGCGCAATCCCTGGGCGCTGGCGTTTCTGCCGGGCGGCAAGGACATGCTGGTCACCGAGCGCGCCGGCAACCTGCGGCTGGTCAACGCTGAAGGCAAGGTCGGCCCGCCGATCACCGGCGTGCCCAAGGTCTGGGCCGAGGGCCAGGGCGGCTTGCTGGATGTGGTGCTGTCGCCGGCGTTCGACAAGGACCGCACCGTGTACCTGTCCTTCGCAGAGGAGGGCAGTGACGGCAAGGCCGGTACCGCTGTCGGCCGTGGCCAACTGTCCGAAGACCGCGCGCGGCTGGAGAATTTCAGCGTGATCTTCCGCCAGCAGCCCAAGCTGTCGGTGGGTAACCACTTCGGCTCGCGCCTGGTGTTCGACCGCGACGGCTATCTGTTCATCGCCTTGGGCGAGAACAACCAGCGCCCCACTGCCCAGGACCTGGACAAGCTGCAAGGCAAGATCGTGCGCATCTTGCCCGATGGCGAAGTGCCCAAGGACAACCCCTTCGTCGGCAAGAACAACGTGCGGCCGGAGATCTGGTCGTTCGGCCACCGCAACCAGCAGGGCGCCGCGCTCAACCCCTGGACCGGCAAGCTGTGGACCCACGAGCACGGCCCGCGCGGCGGCGACGAAATCAACATCCCCGAGCCCGGCAAGAACTACGGCTGGCCGATTGCGACCCATGGCATCAACTACTCGCTGTTGCCGATCCCCGAGGCCAAGGGCAAGCATGTGGACGGCATGGTCGACCCACATCATGTGTGGGAGAAGTCGCCAGGTATCAGCGGCATGGCGTTCTACGACAGCCCGACATTCAAGGCCTGGGACCACAACCTGTTCATTGGCGCGCTGGCGACACAGGAGCTGATCCGCTTGCAGCTGAAGGGCGACAAGGTGGTGCATGAGGAGCGTTTGCTCGGTGACTTGAAGGCGCGTATCCGCGATGTACGGGTAGGGCCGGATGGGTACATCTATGTACTGACCGACGACAAGGACGGCGCATTGCTGAAGGTAGGCCTGGCCGACGAAGCTTGAGCACTCGGCATGTTACGCGGTCCCCTGTGGGAGCGGGCGCGCCCGCGAACACGGGCGAAGCCCGTGCCATTCACCGGGCTGCCTGCTTCGCGGGCATGCCCGCTCCCACAGGGTTCCGCGTTAGCCTTCTGTATTTGCACAAGTTGTTTGTTCCCATGAGGTGTGTTGCGGCATTCGGTTAGAATGCCGCATGGCCATCACACCCCAATCTCTTTACCAGCAAGCCCTGAGCATTCATGGCTACGTCGCCGATCCTGCCCAGGCCCGTGCCGTCGAGGGCCTGCAAGCCTGCTTCCAGTCCGTCGAACAGGGCCGCCTCACGCAGGGCATCTACCTCTGGGGCCCGGTCGGCCGGGGCAAGACCTGGCTGATGGACCAGTTCCACCGTTGCCTGTGCGTACCCAGCCGGCGCCAACACTTCCATCACTTCATGGCCTGGGTCCACCAGCGCCTGTTCCAGCTCAATGGCACCGCCGACCCGCTTTTGGCATTGGCCCGGGAGCTGGCCCGGCAGATCCGCGTGTTGTGCTTCGACGAACTGTTCGTCAACGACATCGGCGACGCGATCATCCTCGGCCGCCTGTTCCAGGTACTGTTCGACCAGGGCGTGGTGATTGTCGCCACCTCCAACCAGCCACCCGAACAGCTCTACCGCGACGGTTTCAACCGCGAGCGGTTCCTGCCGGCCATCGCCGCCATTGAGCGGCACATGCAGGTACTGCCGGTGTCGGGCGAGCAAGACCATCGCCTGCACCCGGGTGCAGAGCGGCAGCGCTACTGGGTGGCAGGGGCGGGGGAGGCCAGCAAGCTGGGCGAGGTGTTTTGCCAGTTCAGCCCGGATCACACGGGTACTGATCAGCCCTTGGTTATCGGCTCGAGGCATGTGCAGGTCGTGCGGCGCAGCGAGCAGGCTATCTGGTGCCGCTTCACCGACCTGTGCGAACAACCGCTGGCGGCCATGGAATTCATGGCGCTGTGCGACCGTTTTCCGGCCATCCTGGTGTCGGGTATTCCGGCGCTGGGCGGTAAGCAGCAGGCCGGTCGCATTGCGCGTGGCACTGAAGATGGTGCGGCGCGGGTGGTGGCAGGCGACCGTGAACTGCCAGCGCTGTCGCCCAAGGACGATGCGGTGCGCCGCTTCATTGCCCTGGTCGATGAGTGCTATGACCGCCGTGTGGCACTGTACCTGGAGGCCGAGGTGCCGCTGGAAGAGCTGTATACGCAGGGGTATCTGGCATTCCCGTACCAGCGCACCTTGAGCCGGTTGCGGGAGATGCAACTACAGCGGTTTGGCTGAAGATTGCAGGGGGCCGCTTTGCGGCCCTATCGCGACGCAAGGCCGCTCCCACAGGTACGGCGAAATGACCTGTAGGAGCGGCCTTGTGTCGCGATAGGGGCGCAAAGCGCCCCCGTGTTACTTGGCCAGCCACTCGACCAGCGTACGGTTGAACCGCACCGGTTCTTCGATCTGCGGTGCATGCCCCATACCTTCAAAAGTGATCAGCTCACCCTTGGGGATCAGCTTGGCCACCTGTGGCCCCAGCACTTCATACTTGCCCAGTTTCGCCTTCACGTCCGGCGGTGCGATATCGCTGCCGATGGCGGTGGTGTCCTTGTCGCCGATCAGCAGTAGGGTCGGCATCTGCAGGTCCTTGAACTCGTGGTACACCGGTTGGGTGAAGATCATGTCGTAGATCAGCGCCGAGTTCCACGCCACCGCTTCATGCCCCGGCCCCTTGTTCAGCCCCACCAGCATCTGTACCCAGCGCTCGTACTCCGGCTTCCAGCGCCCGGCGTAGTAGGTCTTGCGCTCATACTCGCGCACGCCCTCGGCATCGAGCTTGAGCTCGCGGGCATACCACTGGTCCACCGTACGATAGGGCACGCCCAGGGCTTTCCAGTCTTCCAGGCCAATCGGGTTGACCATGGCCAGGCGTTCCACCTGCTGCGGGTACATCAGCGCATAGCGGGTGGCGAGCATGCCGCCCGTGGAGTGGCCGAGCACGATGGATTGCTTGATGCCCAGCTGTTCGAGCAAGGCATGGGTGTTGTCCGCCAGCTGCTGGAAGCTGTACTGGTAGTGCGCTGGCTTGCTGGAGGTGCAGAAGCCGACCTGGTCGGGGGCGATGACCCGGTAACCGGCCTTGCTCAGTGCGTCGATGGTGGTTTCCCAGGTGGCGGCGCAGAAGTTCTTGCCGTGCATCAGCACCACGCTGTGGCCGTTGGCCTGGCCTTGTGCAGGGACGTCCATGTAGCCCATCTGCAGGGCCTGGCCCTGGGACTTGAACTCAAAATGCTTGAGCGGGTGGGGGTAGCTGAAGCCTTCGAGCTGGGGGCCGTAGGTAGGCGTTTCGGCGGCGATGGCCGGGCTGCCGACAAGGCAGGCCAGGGCCAGGGCGGTTGCGCGCAGCATGGGGGCACTCCGTGTAGGGCCATGTAGGAAAGGGCGACTTTAGCAGCCAGGCGCGCGCCGGGAACGTGAAAGGTGTTACCAGGCGTGAAACCAGCCCAGGGTAATCATCGCCAGCACCGCATAACGGCCAGCCTTGGCCAGGGTGACCAGCAGCAGGAAGCGCCAGAACGGCTCGCGCATGATGCCGGCGATCAACGTCAGCGGGTCGCCGACCACCGGCATCCAGCTGAGCAGCAACGACCATTGCCCCCAACGCTGGTAACGCTGCTGCGCACGCTCCAGCTGGGCGGCGCTGAACGGGAACCAGCGCTTGTCGCGCAGGTGCTCGACGGCGCGGCCCAGCAGCCAGTTCACGACCGAACCCAGCACATTACCCAGGGTGGCCACCAGCAGCAGGGTTGCCCAGGCCTCGGGCTGGCGCAGCAAAAGGCCGACCAGCACGGCCTCCGATTGCAGCGGCAGCAAGGTGGCGGCGCCAAAGGCGCTGAGGAACAGCGCCCACAGGCTGAGCATCAGTAGTTGGCTACAACGGTGTCCTGGCCATCCTGGGTGACCCCGATGACCTGGTAGGCATCCTTGTGGTCACCCATTTCCATGCCGGGCGAGCCCATGGGCATGCCCGGCACGGCCAGGCCCTTGAGGTCGCTGCGCTTGGCCAGCAGGCGCACCTGCTCGGCCGGCACATGGCCTTCGACGAACTTGCCGTCGATCACCCCGGTGTGGCATGAGGCCAGGCGCGGTGCTACGCCCAGGCGCTGCTTGACCGCGCTCATGTTCGGCTCGACGTGGTCGTTGACGGCGAAACCGTTGTCACGCAGGTGGCTGATCCAGGCCTTGCAGCAGCCGCAGTTGGGGTCGCGGTAGACGTCGATGGTCTCGGCGGCCTGGGCCAGGCCGGTGATGGCCAGCAGGCCCAGGGTCAGCAGGTGTTTGCGCAGCATGGTGGAGCACTCCTTTAGAAACGCAGGCGGACACCGGCAACCAGGCGGGTCTGGCCCAGGTCTTCGCCGTCTTCGCGGGCCTGGTCGGCACGCTTGCCGTGCAGGCGGTTGAAACTGACCCCGACATAGGGGGCGAAGCCACGGGTGATCTCGTAGCGCAGGCGCAGGCCCACCTCGCTGTCGGCCAGCCCTGCGCCTTGCTCGCGCCCGGCGTCGTTGCGGCCGTAGAGGTTGGCTTCCAGGGTCGGTTCCAGTATCCAGCGGTTGGTCAGCAGCATAGCGTAAGCGGCCTCCAGGCGCAGCGCGGTCTGTTGCCGCTCGCCGGCGTAGGCGGTGGCTTGCAGCTCCAGGCCATACAGCGGCGTGCCCTGGATGCCGAAAGCGGCCCAGGCCTGGCCGCTGGCGGGCTTGAAGTCCTGGCGTACGCCGGCCACCAGTTCCCACCACGGGCTCACGGCATGGCCCCACAGCGCCTGCAATTCGGCCTTGTGGGTCTTGCCCTGCTCGCGTTCGCCTTCCGTGCGCAGCCACAGGCGGTCGATATCGCCACCGACCCAGCCCGTGGCGTTCCAGTTCAGGGCACTGCTGCTCTCGAAGTGCTGGTATTCGAGCTTGTCGACGATCACTGCCCAGTTCATCGCCCGGTCGTGCACCTGGTGCCCAAGCAATGGCGGGAAGGCCGCGCGGCGGTCGGCGTCGGTGATGGCAGGCAGGGGCGTGCGCGGCTGGCTGGGCGTTGCCGGGCCATGGCCCATGCTTTCAGGGTTCATCTGGCCATGGTTCATGTGCTCCATGCCGGCGGCCAGCGCGCGTTCACTGGCGAGCAGGGTCAGCAGGGCGACGCCGGCCACGATGCTGCGGTTGCGGGTGTCATTCATCGACGCGTACCTCGCGGAACATGCCGGTCTCCATGTGGTAGAGCAGGTGGCAGTGGTAGGCCCAGCGGCCAAGGGCGTCGGCAGTCACCCGGTAGGAACGTCGGCTGCCGGGCGGGATGTCGACGGTGTGCTTGCGCACCAGAAACTGGCCGTGCTCGTCTTCCAGGTCGCTCCACATGCCGTGCAGGTGGATGGGGTGGGTCATCATGGTGTCGTTGACCAGGGTGATGCGCACCCGCTCGCCGTAAGTCAGGCGCAGCGGCGCGGCGTCGCTGAACTTGATGCCGTCGAACGACCAGGCGAAGCGCTCCATGTGGCCGGTCAGGTGCAGCTCGATGTCGCGCGATGGCGTGCGGCCGTCCGGGTCGGGGTAGGGGCTGCGCAGGTCGGCGTAGGTCAGCACGCGGCGGCCATTGTTGCGCAGGCCTATGCCGGGGTCGGCCAGGTTGGCGCGCGGGGCCATGGTCTGCATGTCCACCAGCGGGTTGCCGGTTTCACTGGCCGGGTGTTGTTGCATCGCCGACATGGCGGCGTGGTCCATGCCGGCCATGTTGCTGTGGTCCATGCCCGCCATGCTGCCCATGCCGCCGTGGCCCATGTCGTCCATGCTCAGCACCGGGCGCGGGTCGGGTGCAGGCACTGGGGCCAGCAGCCCGGCGGCGCGGGCCAGGGTGCCGCGGGCGAAGCCGGTGCGGTCCATGCTCTGGGCGAACAGGGTGTAGGCAGGTTGGTCGCCCACGGTCACCAGCACGTCATAGGTCTCGGCCACGGCAATGCGCAGCTCATCCACGCTCACCGGCGTTACCGGCAAGCCGTCGGCGGCGATCACCGTCAGTTTCAGCCCGGGGATGCGGAAATCGAAGTAGGTCATGGCCGAAGCGTTGATCAGCCGCAGGCGCACGGTTTCGCCCGGCTGGAACAGGCAGGTGAAGTTGCCCTCCGGCGGCTGGCCGTTGAGCAGGTAGGTGTAGGTGGCGGCGCTGATATCGGCGAGGTCGGTAGGGCTCATGCGCATGCGCGCCCAGGCCGTGCGCTCGGCGACGGTGGGGCTCCAGCCGTTGTCGGCCACGTCATCGATGAAATCGCCGACCGTGCGCTTGTGGTAGTTGTACGCGTCGGACTGTTTCTTCAGGGTGGCCATCAGCTGTTCCGGCGCCTGGTCCGACCAGTCGCTGAACAGCAGCACGTGGTCGCGCTTGTAGGCGTGCGGTTCGGGTTCGCGCGGCTCGATCACGATGGCCCCGTATACCCCGGCCTGTTCCTGCAGCCCCGAATGGCTGTGGTACCAGTAAGTTCCACTTTGGCGCAGGGTGAACCGGTACAGGTAGTCGCCGCCGGGTTCGATGCCGGCGAAGCTCAGGCCTGGTACGCCGTCCATGTTGGCCGGCAGGATGATGCCGTGCCAGTGGATCGAGGTGTCCTGTGCCAGGCGGTTGCGCACGCGCAGGGTCACCGTGTCGCCTTCGCGCCAGCGCAGCAACGGGCCGGGCAGGCTGTTGTTGATGGTCAGTGCGGTGCGTGGGCGGCCGGTGATGTTGACCGGGGTCTGGCCGATGAACAGCTCGAAGTGCTGGCCGGCCAGGTCCTGGCCTTCGGCGGCCTGGGCCAGCGGGCGCCACAGCCCCAGGCCCGCCAGTGTGGTGGCGGCGCCCAGGCCTTTGACGAAGGTACGGCGGGTGGGGTTGCGCAACATGGCGTGGCCTCATGCGGGGGAGCCACGATGTTCGCTGCAGGTGCCTGTCAGGTAGCTGAGGCGCACATTACAGCGTTGTCAGCTTGCCACCTCGTCGGCGCGCAGGTCGCGCATCAGCAGGGCGTATTCGAGTGAAACCTGTTCAGGGATGGGCAGGTACACCACATGGCCGTCGCCGGGTGCCACGTCGATGGCCTGCTGCTGGCGGTTGCACAAGCGGTGCAGGTCGAAGTGGTAGTTGCCACGCGGGGTCATCAGCTCCAGGTGGTCACCCACTGCAAAGCGGTTCTTCACCTTGACCTCGGCCAGGCCATCGACACGCACGCCGGTCAGCTCGCCGACGAACTGCTGGCGGTCCGAGACCGAGTTGCCGCGCTGGTAGTTCTGGTATTCATCGTGCACGTGGCGGCGCAGGAAGCCTTCGGTGTAGCCGCGTTGGGCGAGGGATTCGAGGTTGCCCATCAAGGCACGGTCGAATGGCCGCCCGGCCACAGCGTCGTCGATCGCCTGGCGGTACGACTGTACGGCACGGGCGCAATAGAAGTGCGACTTGGTGCGGCCTTCGATCTTCAGCGAATGCACGCCCATGCCGGCCAGGCGCTCGACGTGCTGAATGGCGCGCAGGTCCTTGGCGTTCATGATGTAGGTGCCATGCTCATCTTCGAACGCCGGCATTTCTGTGCCGGGGCGGTTGCTTTCCTGCAGCAGGAAAACCTGCTCGGTAGGGGCACCCAGGCCAAGGGTGGGCTGCACTTCGCGCACGATGTCGCCGGTGGCGTTCTCGGTGGCCGGCGTGGCGTCGTACTTCCAGCGGCAGGCATTGGTGCAGGTGCCCTGGTTGGCGTCACGCTTGTTGAGGTAGCCCGACAGCAGGCAGCGGCCGGAATAGGCCATGCACAGGGCGCCGTGGACGAACACCTCCAGCTCCATGCCCGGCACCTGCTGGCGGATTTCCTCGATCTCTTCCAGGGACAGCTCCCGCGACAGGATCACCCGGCTCAAGCCCAACTGCTGCCAGAACTGCACGCTGGCCCAGTTGACCGTGTTGGCCTGCACGGAAAGGTGCACTGGTATATGCGGGAAGTGCTGGCGCACCAGCATGATCAGGCCGGGGTCGGACATGATCAGCGCGTCCGGTGCCATGTCGATGACCGGTGCCAGGTCCTTGAGGAAGGTCTTGAGCTTGGCGTTGTGCGGGGCGATGTTGACCACCACGTAGAAGCGCTTGCCCCGGGCATGCGCCTCCTGGATGCCCAGCGCCAGGTTGGCGTGGTCGAATTCGTTGTTGCGCACCCGCAAGCTGTAGCGCGGCTGGCCGGCGTAGACCGCGTCGGCGCCGTAGGCAAAGGCGTAGCGCATGGTCTTGAGGGTGCCGGCGGGGGCCAGCAGTTCGGGCTTGGCGGTAGGGTTCATGTGCGCACCGGGGGAAAAAGGCCGGGATGCTAGGGGCGATGGACAAGGCGCGTATTGATTTGCGTCAAGTGAGCACGGCACTTTTGCCCGAGTGCCGTGCACTAAACACTCACAAGCCATGTGAGAAACTGCAATGAACGAAACCGCGCTTCAGAACAAAGCCCTGGCAGTACTCCTGGCGCTGGTGACCATTGCCTTCTTCTGGATCCTGCTGCCGTACTACGGTGCAATCTTCTGGGCGGTGATCCTCGGCATCCTGTTTGCCCCGCTGCAGCGCCACCTGCTGATCCGCTTCGGGAGGCGGCGCAACCTGGCCGCGGCCACGACCACCCTGGTGTGCCTGTTGGTGGCGATCCTGCCGGTTATCATCACCAGCGCGCTGCTGGTCCAGGAGGGCGCCACGCTGTATCAGCGCATCGAGAGCGGGCAACTGGACATCGCCGGTTACGTCGAGCACGGCAAGGACCTGCTCCCGGCATTCGCCCAGCATGGCCTGGACAACATGGGCATGGGCAACCTCGACGGGTTGCGTGACAAGATCACCAAATGGGCAACCCAGGGTAGCCAGGCATTGGCCAGCCAGGCGTTCAGCTTCGGCCAGGGCACGTTCGAGTTCGTGGTCAGCTTTGGCATCATGATGTACCTGCTGTTCTTCTTTCTGCGCGACGGCCCGGAAGTGGCCCGCCGGGTAAGGCAGGCCGTGCCGCTGCCCGAGCACCAGAAGCGCCGTTTGCAGCTGAAATTCAACCGTGTGGTGCGGGCGACGGTGAAAGGCAACGTACTGGTGGCGATTACCCAAGGGGCGCTGGGCGGGTTCATCTTCTGGGTGCTGGACATTCCCAGTGCGCTGGTGTGGGCGGTACTGATGGCGTTTCTGTCGCTGCTACCAGCGGTGGGCGCGGGCATCGTCTGGGCGCCGGTGGCCGCGTATTTTCTGCTCACCGGGGCGATACTGCCGGGGGTTGTCCTCACCGCGTTCGGGGTACTGGTCATTGGCCTGGTGGATAACGTGTTGCGGCCGATCCTGGTGGGCAAGGATACGCGCATGCCGGATTACCTGATCCTGGTGTCGACGCTGGGGGGGCTGGCGGTGTTCGGGCTCAACGGTTTCGTGATCGGGCCATTGATCGCGGCGCTGTTCGTGTCCAGCTGGGCGATCTTTGCCGCGACCAAGCCGCAGGTGCAATTGCCACAATAGGGGTTTACCGAGGTGCCCAAGGTTGGGTTCAATGCGGTCACAGACGCCGTTATGGAAAACAGCCAGATCGACAAGCCCAGCTACACCTACCAGGCGGTATACCGCTACTTGCTCGACAGGCTCGAGGCTGCACCTTGCGATGTGGAGCAGCGCTTGCCGTCGCTGCGCCAACTTGCCCGGCAATTGTGCGTTTCGGTATCCAGTACCAAGTACGCCTATGCGCTGCTGGAAGACGAAGGGCGGGTGTATGCGAGGCCGAAGCTGGGCTACTTCAGCCGTACCCGTCCCCCCGCCACGCATGGGCAGCATTCGCAGAACCTGCTCGACACGGTATTCGCCAGCGCCCGTCAGCCGGGCATGCTGGCCCTGGGCAGTGATGCGCCGGCCATGTTGCTGTCGCTGCAGCAGCCGCTACTGATGATCGAGCGCGAACTGGCGCGCCAATATCCGCACTCACTGGCGCCGTTGTTCCAGCCGTTCGGTGAGCCCGAGTTGCGCAGCGTACTGGCCGACCGCTACACCCGCTCGGCGCAGCACTACTGGAGCGCCGATCAGGTGTTCATCGGCGCGGACTTGCGCAGCATCCTCGAATTGTCGTTACGCGCCCTCGACCTGGAAGGCCAGGTGGCACTGGTGGAGTCGCCCTGTAACTGGGCGGTGCTGAGGCAGTTGCAGGCTGCGCGCATGACCATCATCGAAGTGCCACTGGGCGATGACGGGCGCTTCGACCTGCCGCAGTTTCACCGGCTGCTGTGCGATCAGCCTGTGCGCCTGGCAGTGCTGTCGTCAGCGGCCAACGTGCCGCAAGGTGGCCTGATGCCGGCGGCGGACAAGCAGCAGGTCTGCCACTGGCTGGCCGAGCACGCGGTGTGGCTGTTTGAAAACGATGGCTACGGCGAGTTGTGTTTCGACGCGTCAGCGGCGCGCTACCGGGACTTCGCCGACCCGGAGCGGCTGCTGGTGTTTTCGACCTTCGACAAGCTGATTGGGGCAGAGGCGCCCTTTGGCTACCTGCTTTGCCGGCAGCATACCGAGCGTTTGCAGCAGCTGTTCCTTGAACGTGCTTTCCGTTTGTCACCGATTCGCCAAAAGGCCATCGCCAGGCTGTTTACCTCGCGCCGGGTCGAGCTGCATGTACAGCGTTTGCTGCCCATGTTGTGCGAGCGCTTGCAGCACATGAAAGTGCTGCTGCAAGCGCACGGCCAGGGCTGGCTGCGCATAGCCGAGCCGCAAGGCGGGGCCAGCCTGTGGTTGCAGGCGACCCGGCCGGTGGATATGCGCAGGGTCTTCGAGCGCTTGCTGGCGCAGCGCATCGTTATCGCCCCCGGGGAGCTTTTCAGCCAGTGCGGCCTATGGCGCAGCCACCTGCGGCTGTGCTGCACGCTGGACTGGAGCAAGGATATCGCCCAGGCACTGCAATGCCTGGTCAAGGCCATTCAGGACGAAGCTCAAGCCCCGTAGCAGTGCTGCAGGGCAGGGAACACCCCATCGCGTACGTCGTCGGCATAGCGGGCGCAGGCCTCGCGGATCACCTGGCCGACGTCGGCATATTGCTTGACGAAGCGGGGCAGGTGGTCACCACCCAGCCCCAGCAGGTCTTCGGTGACCAGTACCTGGCCATCGCAGGCGGGTGAGGCGCCAATGCCAATGGTTGGTTTGTCGCTGGCCTCGGTGATGGCGCGGGCCACGGGCTCGGCCACACCCTCCAGCAGCAGGCTGAAGGCACCGGCGTGCAGGTTGGCTTGCGCATCGGCACGCAGCGCCGCAGCGCTGTCCGGGCTCAGCCCTTGGGCCTTGTAGCCGCCCATGGCATTGACGAACTGCGGCATCAGGCCGATGTGCGCCATGATCGGGATACCCCGTGCAACCAGGAACTCGACGGTGCTCGCCAACGCCTGGTTGGCCTCAAGCTTGAGCGCGTCGCAGCCGGTGCTGGCCAATACCTGAGCGCAGTTGCGAAAGGCTTGTTCGTGGGATTCCTGGTAGCTGCCAAACGGCATGTCGGCGATCACGCAGGCCAGGCGGGTACTGTCGACCACGGCGCGGGTATGGGCGATGGTCTCCTCAAGGCGCATGCCCAGGGTGGACGGGCGGCCGTAGCCGACCATGGCCGTGGAATCGCCGACCAGGATGAAGTCGACCAGCGGGTCGATCACCCGGGCGATGGCGCTTGAGTAGGCGGTCAGCGAAACAATCTTCTGCCGGCCTTTCATGGCCACCAGTTGCGGGACGGTGAGGCGGCTGGTGCGGGTGTGTGTGCTCATCGGGGGCTGGGCATCTCAGGATAGGGATGGCCCATTTTTGGGAACTTGCAGCGGCAACTCAATGCACAGATCCAAGCTGAAAAGCGACCCAGGCCACCTGCTTGCTCCGTCCGGCTGCCGCGGGCCTTTGTAGGAGCGGCCTTGTGTCGCGATCGGGCCGCAACGCGGCCCCTCGATTTCAGCCGCAACACCGAAATCGCCGGGGCCGCTGCGCAGCCCTATCCGACCGGTCCGGCGCCCCGGCAAGGCCGCTCCTGCAGGTTTCGCGCAAGCTTCAGAAGGTTTGCGGCATCTCGCCTTTGGCCAGGTGTCGGTTGATGTCGGCAATCACTTCGGGCAGTTCGTTGATGGTGTCGATCAGGTAGTGCGGGCGCGAGCTGGCAAACAGTGCGTGGATGCGCGTGCGCTCGCTTTCCAGCATCTCGGCGCTGAGTGCGCGGAAACCTTCCCAGGTCAGGCCCAGGGCGTTGCCCGAGCACACCAGCGCCACGGTCCACATGCCGGCACGGCGGCCTTCGAGAATGCCCGGCACGGTGTCGTCGACCTTCACGCAGGCCGCCACATCGTCAATGCCCAGTGCAATCACGTTGGCCAGGGCCTGGGCCGGCCATGGGCGGCCGTTCGGGGTTTCGTCGGTGGCCACCACATGGTCGGCCACGTAGCCGTTCTGCGCGGCCAGCTCCACCACCTTGTCCATTACCACTTTCGGGTAGCCCGAGCACGAGCCGATCTTCAGGCCCTCCTGGCGCAGCCCGGTGAGGGTGTCCAGCGCGCCGGGGATCAGCGCCGAGTGCACGGCGATCTTCTCGATCTGCAGTGGCATGAAGCGGTTGTAGATGGCGGTGACGTCATCGTCGGTGGGGGTGCGGCCGAACACCTGGCGGTAGCGCTCGGCAATTTCCGGCACGTCGCACAGGGTGCGGATGTGGTCCCACTTGCCCATGCCCATCGGGCCTCGGGCTTCTTCGATGGACACTTGCACGTCGAACTCGGCGAAGGCTTCGACAAAGATCTGGGTCGGGGCGAACGAGCCGAAATCGACCACGGTGCCAGCCCAGTCGAGGATGGCGGCTTGCAGCTGGGTTGGGTTGCTGTAGTTCATGTGCGCTAATTCCTGAATTCGGGTGGGCAGAGGGTCAGATGTCCAGCACTTCCATTTCCCGCAGCACATCGGCCACGGCATTCACGGCGGCTTGCATGCCGTCCGGACCGACCACGCCGATGCAGCCGACACGGAAGGTTTCGACCTGGGTCAGCTTGCCCGGGTAGAGGATGAAACCCTTGGCCTTGACCCGTTCGTAGAAGTCCTTGAACTGGTAGCGGGCATCGTTCGGTGCGTGGAAGGTGACGATGATCGGCGCCTGGATGTCGGCGGGCAGGAAGCTGCGCAGGCCGATGGCGGCCATGCCGTCGAGCAGGGTCTTGCAGTTGTCGGCGTAGCGCTGGTGGCGGGCTGGCAGGCCGCCTTCCTCAAAGTACTGCTGCAGTGCTTCGTGCAAGGCGGCAACCACATGCGTGGGCGGGGTGAAGCGCCACTGGCCGGTCTTGGCCATGTAGGTGTGCTGGTCGTGCAGGTCCATGGCCAGTGAGTGGGCATTGCCTTCGGCGGCCGCCAGGGCGGCTTTTTCGGCGAAGACGAAGCCCATGCCGGGCACGCCTTCCAGGCACTTGCCAGAGGCGGCGATCAACGCTTCGAAGGGGATTTCGCGGGCATCGATCGGCAGCGCGCCGAACGAGCTCATGGCATCGATGATCAGGCGCTTGCCGTGGCGTTTGATCACCTGGGCGATTTCGGGCAGCGGGTTGAGGATGCCGGTGCTGGTTTCGCAGTGAATCAATGCCACGTGGGTCACGGCGGGGTCGGCAGCCAGCAGGCGGTCGACATCGGCGGCGGTGGTCGGCTGGTCTTCGGCGGTTTCGAAGGTGCTGTAGGTGCGGCCCAGCACTTTGCAGATCTTCGCCAGGCGCTGGCCATAAGCGCCGTTGATCAGTACCAGTACCTTGCCATCGCGTGGCACCAGGGTGCCGATGGCCGCTTCCACGGCGAAGGTGCCGCTGCCTTGCAGGGGCACGCAGTGGTGGCTGGCGGTGCCGTCGACAATCGCCAGCAGTTGCTCGCAGACGCTGGCAGTCAGCTGGTTGAAATCACGGTCCCAGGAGCCCCAGTCCACCAGCATGGCTTGGCGGGTGCGGATTGATGTGGTCAGGGGACCGGGGGTCAGCAAGATAGGGGCGTTGCTCATTCCGTTTTTCCTCACAAGCGGTGGGGTGAAACTACGGGGCCTAGGTTGCAATTCGGGCTGCTATCAATCAAATTGTTTGTTGTTATCCCAGCTATAAGTCAGGCCGATAAATATGAACCTGTTCCAGCTACGTGCCTTCGACGCCGTGGCCCGTGAGGGCAGCTTTACCCGTGCTGCCGAGCGCCTGTTCATCAGCCAGCCGGCAGTGACCGGGCACATCAAGGCCCTCGAGGAGCACTACCAGATCACCTTGCTGCGGCGCACCGCGCGGCGCGTGGAGTTGACCGAAGAGGGCACGCGGCTGGCGGCCATCACCCGGGCCATGTTCGGCCTGGCTGAGGAGGCGCAGGCCATGCTCGAAGCCAACCGGCAGTTGCTGACCGGGCGCCTGGAGGTGGCTGCCGATGGCCCGCACCGGGTCATGCCCATGCTGGCGCAGTTACGCGAGCGCTACCCCGGCATCACGGTCAATTTGCGGCTGGGTAACGCGCAGGAGACGCTGGCTGCACTGTTGTCCGAACATGCCGACGTGGCGGTGCTGACCGAGATTGAGCCACGCAAGGGCCTGTACCTGCAGAACCTGTGCGAATCGCGCTTGTGCGCGTTGTTGCCAGCGGGCCATGCCTGGGCTGGCGGCGAAGTTGACTTGCCCCTGGCCGAGCTGCACCAACAGATCATGGTGCTGCGCGAACCCACCTCGACTACCCGGCGCACCTTCGACAAGGCCTGCGCTACTGCCGGTGTGCAGCCACGGGTGCAGCTGGAGCTGGACAGCCGTGAGGCGGTCACCGAGGCGGTGGCATCGCAGCTGGGCATCGGTGTGGTGTCGTCCACGGAAGTGGCCAACGACCCCCGGGTGGTGGCGCGACCGCTGGGCGGGCAGGGGCTGGTCAACCAGCACATGGTCGGCTGCCTGGAGCGGCGCCGTGAGTTACGCTTGATCCAGGCATTCCTGGGCCTGGCGGCCAGCCTTTGAGCCGGCCTGAGATGCCGGCATAACCTGATGGACAGCTGATGAGCGAGAAAGACACCATTTCCATGCAACTGGTGCGCGAAGCCTTGTTGCAGACCTGCCCGGCGGGTGAGCCGGATGTGGGGTTGCTGACCCGTGCCGGTATCGATGCCGGGCAGTTGCAGGCCCCGGATGCACGGGTCAGCGCCGAGGCCTATGCCCGCCTCTGGCGCTTGCTGGCGCGGCGTTGCAACGACGAGTTCTTTGCCATGGACCCGCGCGGCCTGCGCAGCGGCAGCCTGGCGTTCCTGTGCCGGGCGAGCATGGCCCAGCCCACCTTGGGCGAGGGCGTGGAGACCGCGCTGGCGTTTCTATCGCTGATGCTCGAGGACTTGCAGCCGAGCCTGGTGCGTCAGCAGGGCCTGGCCGAGATTGTCATCAATGAGCCGCGCGATCTCCCACGGCGCGCGTTCACCTATTTCACCTTCTGGATGATCGTGCATGGCGTGACCTGCTGGCTGGCCGGGCGACGCATCGCCATCCTGGCCATCGAGTTGCGCTGTGCCGAACCACCGTACTGCGACGATTACCGGGTGATGTTTTCGGAGAACCTGCAGTTCGATCGGCCCAGCACCCGCATGATCATCAGTGCAGATTGCCTTGACGTGCCACTGCGCCGCAGCCCCGAGGACCTGCAGCGCTTTCTGGCCGAGGCGCCCGGCAACATCCTGGTCAAGTACCGTGATCCGGCCAGCCTGGCGCGGCGTATCCGCGCCGACCTGCTGCAACTGGACCCGTCGCGTTGGCCCGATGCCGATGCCCTGGCACGAAAACTGTGCCTGTCTTCGTCAACCTTGCGGCGTCGGCTGGCGGAGGAAGGGCAGAGCTACCAGGTGCTCAAGGATAGCGTCCGGCGTGAGCTGGCCATTGCGTGGTTGAGCCAGGTCGAGGCGCCCATGGGGGAAATTGCCGAGCGCCTTGGCTTTGCCGATGGCAGTTCGTTCTACAAGGCGTTTCGCAAGTGGTTCGGCTGCAACCCTGGCCAGTACCGTGCGCTGATTCAGGCCAGGGGCACGGCAGGCTGAAGGGTGGTGATTCCCACTGCCGCTGGCGGTGGTGTGTAGGCAGGTTGTCGGTCGTCACCCATCCAGGAAACCGACCATGCCACAGACTGAAACTGACACCCGCGTGCAAAATGCCGATGCTGAATTCACTGCCCAGCGCCTGCCCACTTGGCTGAAGAATGCCAGCGGCTTGCAAATAGAGAACCTGCGCGCCAAGGTCAGGGCGCATCTCGCCAGCCAGCGGCGGCTGTCGGCCTTGACCCGGCAACTTCAGCCATTGCCCACGTTCGCCAAGCATCTGCTTGAGCCGGCCATCAAGGCCAGGATGGGCGTGACGCTTGATCTGGACACAGCGCTGTGGCGGGAAGAGCGCCGGCGGTTGGACATTTCGCAAGGGACGATACGCGAATTCACGTCTTACTTTGTCAGGGGCCCTGCGCTGCAGAAGCTGGTGCAAAACTTCGAGGAGGCTGAATCGTTCTTTGCCCATACCGCCGTGGTGCAAGCTGCGCAGGCGGGCGCGCAAAGCGAACAGGTACTGTGCAGTGACATCGATGGCCTGGTCAGCCTGTGCCGCAGTACCGATGTTGGCGCAGCCTACCAGCGGCACCTGGCGCAGGTGTACACCGATGACTTCGAACGCGCCTTGGCCGACGACAAGCGCCTGGAGCTGGCAGTGGCGGCCGAGACGACGAGCATGAAGCGGCAATTGACGGAGCATGATCTGCGGATGGTGCAGCAGGCGATTCGCGGTGTGGCAGTCAGCCATCCACGAAGCCGGCGAGTGGTAGTGGGCGGCCTCAAGGTATTGGGGTGCCAACTGGATGGCGTGCTGGCATTCGAGCTGCTGGGATCGTGGGAGCTGCCCAGCCACCCTATCCCTCTACCGCAGGCAACCCGGGGCGTGTTGCTTTACCTGCCGGATGATCCACAGCAGCCGTTACGCTTTTTCGATGACTGGTCAGCGGCCAACCGGGGGCTGGTTGCGGCCCTGGCAGAGGACAGTTTCCGCCAGGCTTTCGCGCAGCGGACAACGCTGCATGATCGGGTTCGCTACCTGACATTGCTCGCCACGCGCCTGGGCGATGACCAGCCCGACCTGCAACCCGCGTTGGTACCCGGTTCGCAAGGCGCTTTCAGGGGGCTGGCCGCCTGGCATGTGCAGCGGGTCAAGCGCGACGCAAGCTTTTTGGCCGTGCCCACGGAGCAGGCGGATGCCGCAACTGCAGCCCGGCGACAGAGCGAACTGGAAAGCGCTGGCCTTGCGTTGCTCAGCCTGGCGGGCTTGTTCGTGCCAGCGATTGGCGCGCTGTTGCTGATCGACTGGGGACGGCAGTTGCTTGGCCACGTCTATGAAGGGGCCAAGGACTGGAGCCAAGGGCATCAGCACGAAGCCCTTGAACACCTGTTGCAACTGGCGGCCAGCCTTGCTGCCACAGGTCTGGTGGCAGGAGGCGTCGTCGCGGCCCGCAGTGCGTTCTTCGATGTGCTGGAACCTGTCACTACCGAAGCGGGTGCGCAACGCTTGTGGCGGCATGACCTGCAACCCTACCGCCAGCCCGCGCCCAGCGTGTCACTGGTGGAGCTGGACAGCGGGCTGTATAGCGATGGCCACGGGCACTGGTGGCGTGATGGGCAAGGCTATTATCGGGTGGCGCAGGATGCCCGAGGTACCTGGCGCCTGCTGCATCGAGAGCGGCCCGACACGTTCGGGCCGTGCCTGCAAGGTAATGGCGAGCGTGCCTGGCGTCTGGCCTTGGAGCGCCCATTGGAGTGGGAGGGCGAAGTCGAGTTGTTGAGCCGGTGTTGGCCATCGGCCAGAGATCTGGACAGCGAGCGCGTAGGGCAGATCCTTAAGGTCGCCGATGTCGACGAAGCACACCTGCGTGGTTTGCTGGTGGAGGGGCGGCGTTTGCCGGTCCGCTTGCGCGACACCCTGGAGAGATTCACGGTGGATGCGCGTATCCAACGGTTTTTCCAGGCTGCCGCGCCGAGCGAGGCCGATACCGGCATCTGGCACTGGTGTGTCGATAACCTGAGGTTGGCAGGCAGGGTACAGGATGAGCAGGCCGCTTCGATCCACGCCAGTGCTGCCAGCTTGCGCCCGCGCTTGCTAGAGCATTTCTCCACCCGGTACCTCGTCGAAGACGAGGCGCTGAGCCTGGTGCAAAGAGACTTCCCGACGCTCCCTGACGCCTATGCACTCGAGGTATTGCAACCGGCCGATGAAGCGATGCGTCTGCGCATGCGCGCCGAAGCGCGGCTGCCACTGGCGTTGGCGGAGCGCGCACGCAGCTTGCTGCAGGAAGCCCGTCTGGTTCG
Organism: Pseudomonas putida W15Oct28; assembly: GCF_000708715.2. Classification (GTDB taxonomy): domain Bacteria; phylum Pseudomonadota; class Gammaproteobacteria; order Pseudomonadales; family Pseudomonadaceae; genus Aquipseudomonas; species Aquipseudomonas putida_R. The sequence goes on from NZ_JENB01000010.1 coordinate 170,578, forward strand.
ACTACGCGAGGCGCTGTACCTGCGGGGCAGCTACCGTGCCGATGTGGTTGAACTGGTTTTTGCGCTATTACGGCACCATGGGCTTGGCCGGTCTCCTTTCAACCTGATAGTGCGTGACGGGTCCGAGTTCGGCCCTGTGCTGGCGAGGCTGTTTCCCGAAGCAAGTGGTCAGCCCAGCCTTGTACTGGTATGGCGGCAAGGCGCTTTCGATCTCTACGACGAACACGGGCTGCACAGCGAGCTGGAAGTCGCCGAGCCGCAAGGCATATTCGAAGTATTGGCAGCTTGCCTGCCAGAAGCCTATCGGCAGCGTCACGGCTGGCGGGGTGAAGATGCCCCGGCACGCATTCGGGCGTCGATGCAGGCCTGGGTCCCAGCACAACGGCAGGGGGTGCTTCGTTTGCTTGGCTGGCGTGAAGCACGCACGCTTCCTTCTGCCCTGAAGCGCCTTGCTGACGGGCGGGTTGGCTACTTGCTCAGTGGTCGGGCCGCATCGTCCGTGTCTTCAGGGCAGGTTTTGCGTCAGCGGATTCGCAGCCTTTACCCGGGCTTCAATCAGCATGAAGTCGAGCGCTTCCTGCAGCTTCTCCTGCGCGCTCCTGGCTCGGTCTACTCGGGCCTGCTGCGCATGGAGCAAGAGTATCAGCGCCTCGATGAGCACTTGCAAAGCTGGACGGCGGCGGTGTCGGGCCGTGCGAGAAATGCCCGGCGGGAGGTCGCCGACGCTTTCCGGCGTGCCTGGCGGCTTGAGGGCGAGCAGGTAGTCGATGGCAGCGGAGAAGCGACCGGCTTGCGCTTGAGTCTCGTCGGTTGGCCGGTGGGAGAGCTGCCAACCTTACCCGCCGGTACAGACTTTGCCCATGTGATCGAGTTGCGGCTGGAGGGGCTGCGTCTGGAAGCCCTGCCGGCCGCTTTTCTGCGCAGCTTCCCGGGCGTGCGAAGTCTGAACCTGAGTCACAATAGCTTGGCCGCCTTGCCTGACCATTTGCGCGGGCTTCCTCTGTTGCGGCACTTGAACCTGCGGCGCAACCGCATACGGGTAACGGCAAATCAGTCCAGCGCCCTGACCGAGTTACCCCAATTGCGAACGCTTGACCTGAGTGAGAACCCGTTGGGTGCGATCAGCCTTCAGTTCAACCAGTTGTCCGGCCTGCGTGACTTGCGGTTGTTCCGCTGCGGCTTGTTGCGGGTGCCGACAGGGTTGGAGTGGTTGGGGATGCTGGAACATGTAGACCTGCGCAACAACTTGCTCAGCGATCTGCCAGAAGCATTGCTCGATGCGCCGGAGCCTCTGCGTCGCGTGATAGCCGTACAAGGCAATGAATTGCCCGCGCACATCACCGAGCGCCTGTATGCCCAGGCTCCGCACGTGCACGTGGGGGGCGAGGCAGCGGAAACCGTGGATGGCAAGGCCTGCTGGCTCGCTACCCTGGAGGAGGCGGATATTGAACATTCACGCCGCCAATGGGACGCATTGCTGCAGGAGCCGGGAAGCACGGCGTTCTTCCAGTTGCTCGACGAGCTTACTGGGAGTTCGGACTATCGCCTGGTGCGCACTGACCTGAGCCGGCGTGTCTGGGCCATGATCGAGGCGCTCAACCAGGACACGCGCATGCGCCAGGAACTGTTCGAACTGGCGGCTGATCCGCGCACTTGCGTGGACAGCGTTGCCAGTTGTTTCGGCCACCTTGAAGTGCGCCAGCAGGTGCTCCAGGCCACCCATGGAGGCGACCCACTGACCACGCGTGACGCGCGGCTGCAGTTGGCTCGGCGCCTCTTCCGGCTGGACCGTGTTGAAGCGTTCGCACGTCAGGACTTCGAGGCCCGGTCACAACCCGGGAATGGTGAAGCGGTGGACGAGGTGGAGGTCAGCCTCGCCTATCGGACAGGGCTGTCGGTGCGGCTCGATCTGATCGGTCAACCACGTACCATGCAGTTTCGCGCGATTGCCGGGGTGACCCGCCATGACCTGGACAGGGTGTACCGCGCCGTGCAGGCAGCTGAAGCCAGCGACGAACTGGCGGTCTTCATCAGCCAGCGTGATTTCTGGTTGCCGGTGCTGCGGGTGCAACATGCAGAGGCTTTCGAGGCGCTTGAGCAACAGTTCGACACCCGATTGCAGGCACTCGATGAGGGCAAGGAGGCACTAGGCAGCGCAGCGTACGTGCAACAGGCCAACCAGATAGGCAAGGACCGTGATGCGGCGCTGGAGGCATTGGCCCTGCGCTTGACACGCGAAGCGCTGCTGGCGCCGTCCTGAAGGCAGCCGGGGGGCGAAGCACGGGCACGGTTGTATTTCCGTGTGCCTTGTCCAGGGCAGGTTGGCGAGCATGCCAACCTCACCTCTCGCTCCCGGGGCATCCATGACTTCCAGCACCTCCAACCCTGTGATCAACCATGAAAAAGCAACCGATGATTTCATCGCTGCCAGGCTACCCGACTGGCTGAAACGCGCTAGCCAGGCCCAGATCGCCGGCCTGCGCGCCAGCCTCAATGCCCACCACGCCAGCCAGGCCCGTCTGCGCGGGCTCACGCTGACCCTGCAACCTCTGCAGGTGTTCGCCGAAAAGCACCTGCTGGGCGTGCTGGTGAAGCCACTGCCGGAAGGCATGGCCCTCGCAGGGCTGGAATGGCTGCAGGTATCACCACGCGTTGGAACATTGCCCGGCACGTTTCAGCAGACTTACCAATACTCGGCGGCCCGGCAGGGTGGTTTGCTGAGGCTGATGGGCAACTTCGGCCCTGACGAATCCTTTTACCTGGGCACCGGGCTGGTATCCCCTGGTCGGGATGACGTGTTGACCGGCACGCCCGAGCAACTGGTTGCGACATGCCGTGCGCTGGATGTGGGCAGGCTCTACCAGGCCGAGCTGCAGCGTACGTTCAACGCGACCACCGAAGACATTCTTGCCCAGGACAAACGTTCAGGCTTGGCACTGGCTGCGCAGGTTGCGACGCTCAAGGGCGACATCGACGAGCAGGTGCAGCAGGCCTTGGGCAAGATGGTAGAGGGTGCTGGTGCCCATTCCGACACTGGCCTGCATGGCTACCCCGGCTTGCTGGAGGTATTGGGCCAGCGTGTGGCTGACGGGCTGTTCATTCGCTTGCGAGACAGTGTTGGCCAGGACCGAGGTGTGGTCCTTTACCTGCCTAGCGACCCCGTGCAGGCCCTGCGCCGCTTCGATACCACAGAGGCCATGAACGCCGCGATGGCTGCAGCATTGCAAGGGAAGGCCTACCGAGACTACTTCATTCAGCTGATCAGCTTGCGACATCGGGCAAGCACCGCAGGTGTGCTGAGTAGACGCCTCAAGGATGCGCAGCCTGATCTGGCGTTGAAGGGCGCTACAGCGTCTGGGGACCTGTTCGCCGCGCTGGCCGCGCAACAGCTGCAGCGGGTCAAGGACGACGCCCGGCTGTTGCTGGTACCCACCGCGGACGCCGATGCTGCCGCCGCCCGCGCTCGCCATGGGGCCTGGCATGCCGCGGGGCTCGACTTGCTCAACCTGGCGGGGCTTTTCATCCCTGTCGTAGGCGCGCTACTGCTCGGCCAGCTGGTGGCGCAGACGCTTGGCGAGGTCTTCGAAGGCGTCAAAGACTGGGCCCGGGGGCACCAGCACGAGGCGCTGGAGCACATGCTGGGGGTTGCCGAGACGGTGGCTGCGACAGCGGTGACCGTGGGCGCTGTGAGCTTTCTGCGCAGCACCTTTGTCGATAGCCTGCAGCCTGTGAACGTGGGCGGGCGGCGTGGCCTGCTGTGTTCCGATGACATCACGGCCTATGAGTCGAACCCGGGCACCATCGCCCTGCGTGATGATGGGCTTTATGGTGACGAGAGCAGGTGCTGGATGCGCAGGGGCCAGCATTACTATGAAGTACAGCGCAGTGAGCCTGAGGCCCCTTACCGCCTGCGTCACCCTGGCGGCAACACAGCGTACGGGCCGACGGTGCTGCACAACGGCGAGCGCGGCTGGCGCCTGCTGCAAGATCAACCGCAACGCTGGAGCGACGTGCGCCTGATGCTCGACAGCCTGTGGCCGCAGCATCCTGCCATGGATGCACAGCGGGCGGCGCAGGTGCTGCGAGTGGCGGGTGTGGATGCCGAGGAGTTGCGCGGCGTGCTGGTAGAAAACCGGCCGGCGCCCGTCAACCTGCGCGAGACCTTGCGGCGCTTCGAGGCCGATGCACGTATCGAGTCGTTCTTCACTCGCCTGGCCAGCTACTCGCTTGCCACGCAAGACAGTGCATTGCTGGAGTGGTGTCAGGCGCGTTCTGCCAGTACCGACAGCGATGTCCTGCTGAGCCAGCGCGCTGCCCTGCAGGGGCCACTTCTCGAGCATTTGAGCACCCCACCTGCTACCGACGACGCGCTGCTGGCCTTGATCAAACGTGACTTTGCCGGTTTGCCGCAAGCCTATGCGCAGGCGCTGGTGGCGCAGGCCAGCGAAGGCGAACGGTTCCTGGCGACATCAGGCGGGCGTTTGACGCTGGGGCTCGCGAGCAAGGCCCGCTCCCTGCTGCGCTTGGCCAGATTGAACCGTACGCTCGAGGGGCTTTACCTGCCCGCTAGCTACCGCAACGAAACCGGGCAACTGGCTTTCGCGCTACTCCAGGGCGAGTTGGAAAGCAGCGCAGGCGTGTCTGGCGAAGCGCTCAGCCTGGAATTGCGCGACAGTGGACCGGACGGGCGTTTGCTAAAGGCTGTGGGCACCGCTGTCGACCCCCTCGTGCGCAGGTTAGTGGTGCACAACGCGGGACGGTTCCAGCTTTACGATGGCCTGGGGCGTGGGCTGCCGTTCGGCCCTGGCAACCCGGCAAGCCTCTACGACATGCTTGCGGCTGCCTTGGCGCCTGAGCATCATGCGGCGCTTGGCATGGTTCAAGGCGATGCCGGGGCTCAACTACGCCAGCGGCTGCTGGCCAGGCTTCCTGCCACGCACCAAGGGGTCGCCGAGCTCTTGCAATGGCCGACGCAAATGCAGTGGTTGAACCCTGGGCGCCGCTTGGCAGACGGCCGGGTTGGCTACTTGCTCAGTGGCCGTACTGCGGGTGACAGCCGTTCTCTGTCAGCGCGTGTTCGTGAGCGTTTACGCCAGCTTTATCCCGGGCTGGACGAGGCGCAGCTGGATCAGGAACAGGCACTTTTGATGAATGGGCAGCGGCCCGTCTATGAGCGCCTCGTCGAACTCGAGGACGACCATGACCAGTTGGTTCGCCACCTCAATTTCTGGATCAGCGCCGAACTGAGCGAAGGGCGCCAGATGATTCGCCGGCGAGTGTCCGATGTCATCGTGCGGGCCTGGCGCCTGCAGGGAGAGTGGATCTACAACGCTGCGGGTTCTCCGACAGGTCAGCGCCTGTCGCTGGGCGGCATGCTGCTCACCAGTCTGCCGGAGCTACCGGTTGCCATCGATTTCCACCGTATTTCCAGCCTGCGATTGCGGGAGTCGGCGGTCGACGCGGTGCCAGTGGACTTCTTGCGCCCGTTTACCACGCTGACCGAGTTGGACCTGAGTTTCAACCGGCTGCGTAACCTTCCGCTCGGGGTTGCCTACCTGCCGCAACTGCAGCGTTTGCGCCTGGCGCACAATCAGATCCGCCTCAATGCGCAAGCAATCGGAGTGCTGCAGGCAATGCCTGGCTTGTCCCATCTTGACCTGAGCTATAACCGGCTGGAACAGCTCGACCTGAGCTTCCACCATTTCTCGACCCTGACTCACCTGAACCTGCGCCACTGTCGGCTGGGTACCTGGCCCAACCGGATCGAGCTGTGCGGCTTGCTGATGCACTGTGACCTGCGCGACAACCAGTTGCTGGCACCACCGGAGGCATTGATGGCAATGCCTTATGCCTGGCGCCGGGCCCTTCTCGTCGACCGCAACCCGCTGAGCGGGGGGCAATTGCAACGTTTGTTCGCACTGGACCCCATCGAGGAGCATGGACATTTGCCAGAACCGATGGCCAGGATCGACTTGCTTCATGCGCGCTCCTTGTGGCTGCAGCATGTCCCTGATGCCGATCGAGCTGCGCGCGCAGTACTGTGGGACGGCCTGTTGGCCGACCCGAGCGCCGCAGGCTTGTTCCGTATTTTGGCGTTGTTGGAGCATACGGCCGATTATCAATCGGTAGTTGCCGGAGGCGGCCGGGACGCACTTGCGCGTGATGTATGGGCCGCGCTGCTGGCGATCGAGGGCAGTCCGGCATTGCGGATACGCGTCTTTGAAGAGGCCAATCAACCGGTCTCCTGCTCGGACATGGTCAGCGATCGTTTCAGTAACTTGAATGTGAGGGTGTTGCTTGCCAAGGCTGAAACCGACGCGCGGGACCTGACGCAACGGGCACAGTTGATGGCATTCGGCCGGCAGCTGTTTCGGCTTGATCAGGTGTGGCAGCAGGCCAACCGGGCGATACTGCGCCAGGGCGGCGAGGGTGAACAGGTGGGGCGCTCGGCCTTGGCACTGGCATACCGTGTGCGCCTGCGCGAGCGTCTTGATTTGCCCGGCCAACCACGCGCGATGCGCTACCCGAACTCTGTCGCCTTGAGCGACCAACAAGTCAACGGCGTGGCCGCGGGTGTGCTCGCCAACGAGACGATCGAGGCGCTGACTCAAAGCCTGGTGAGTCGATTGTTCTGGCAAACCTGTCTTCGTGAGCAGCACCGGGCCCTGTTCGAGTCCCTCAGAACCGACTATCTCCAGCGCAGGGCAAACTTGCGCCTTGTGCAGCCTCCCGCTCCGGCTGCACGGCTGCGCTCGCAGCTTGCTGATCTGGATGATCAGGAGCTACGCGACACAGAGCGACTGATGGCAGTGTTGACCGAGTCTTACTTGCATAGCCTGGGCCGGGGCGCCGCCTGACCCGCAAAGGCGGCCAAACCAGTCATCCAGATTGACAGCTTTGGCCATTGCCGCCGTGCATGAGCGGCGCGAACATCGTCAGACCGATGGTTAACTCCAAAAACAAGAAACCAGGAGTCTGACGATGCGCGATTACACCGAGGCTGCTCGTGCGTTCGACCATGGCCAGGCTGCTGCGGCGGCGCTGCATGGCCACCTCGAAGCCCTCAATGCCTGTGTCGAATGCTGTGACCGCCATGCCGGTGACGGCAAGCTGGCGCTGATCCACGAAGACCGCGATGGCAACACTGTGCGGTACAGTTTCGACCAGCTCAAGGCGCAGGCTGCCCGTTTTGCCAATGTGCTCAAAGCACGAGGCGTAGGCGCCGGTGACCGGGTGGCTGGGTTGATGCCACGCACCCCCGAGCTACTTGTCACCATCCTCGCCACCTGGCGCCTTGGCGCCGTATACCAGCCGTTGTTCACAGCGTTCGGCCCCAAGGCCATCGAGCACCGCCTTGAGCAGTCGCATGCCCGCGTAGTGGTTACCGACAGCCTTAACCGGGGCAAGCTGGACGACGTGCATGCCTGCCCGACCATCATCACGGTCAAGGCCCGCGTCGGCGAGCTGGACTTCCAGCAGTGTCTGGAGGGTGCCGCAAGCGACTGTGAGCCGGTAATGCGCTCGGGTAACGACCCGTTCTTGCTGATGTTCACGTCAGGCACCACCGGCCCGGCCAAACCGCTGGAAGTGCCGCTGCGTGCCATTGTCGCGTTTCAGGGCTACATGCGCGACGCCATCGACCTGCGCAGCGAAGACAACTTCTGGAACCTGGCCGACCCGGGTTGGGCCTATGGCCTGTACTACGCGGTCACCGGCCCGTTGTCGCTGGGCCATGCCACCACGTTCTACGATGGCCCGTTCAGCGTCGAAAGTTGCGCGCGGGTGATCGACAAGCTGGGCATCACCAACCTGGCAGGCTCGCCCACCGCCTACCGCTTGCTGATTGCTGCCGGCAGTGCGTTCTCGGCGCCTGTCAAAGGCCGCCTGCGCGTAGTCAGCAGTGCCGGTGAACCGCTCAACCCGGAGGTGATCCGCTGGTTCGCCGACGAGCTGGGCGTGACCATCCACGACCACTACGGCCAGACCGAGCTGGGTATGGTGCTGTGCAACCACCATGGCCTGTCACACCCCGTACACCTGGGGTCGGCTGGTTTCGCCATCCCCGGCCATCGCATCGTGGTGCTGGACGAGCAGGGTAACGAACTGCCGCCTGGCCAGCCGGGCACCCTGGCCGTCGACCGCGAGCAATCGCCCCTTTGCTGGTTCGGCGGCTACCACGGCCTGCCGACCAAGGCGTTCATCGGCAAGTACTACCTCAGTGGCGACACCGTCGAGCTTAACGCTGATGGCAGCATCAGTTTCGTTGGCCGCAGCGATGACGTGATTACCACGTCCGGGTATCGCGTGGGGCCGTTCGACGTCGAGAGCGCGTTGATCGAGCACCCCACGGTGGTCGAGGCCGCAGTCATCGGCAAGCCGGACCCGGAACGTACCGAACTGATCAAGGCGTTCGTGGTGCTGGCCCAAGGCGTCGTGGGTTGTGCCGAGCTGGAAGAAACGCTGCGTCAGCATGTACGCCAGCGCCTGTATGCCCATGCCTACCCCCGCGAAATCGAATTCGTCAGCGAGCTGCCCAAGACCCCGAGCGGCAAGCTGCAACGCTTCATCCTGCGCAACCAGGAAGTCGCCAAACAACAAGCGCAACAGGCCACCCCTGCCAGCGTCTGAAAGGAAACCGATCATGCTCATAGCCAATAAACACTTCATTGTCAGCGGCGCCGCCTCCGGGTTGGGTGCTGCCACGGCGCAGATGCTGGTCGAGGCCGGCGCCAAGGTCATGCTGGTCGACCTCAATGCCCAGGCCGTCGAGGCCAAGGCCCGTGAGCTGGGTGACAACGCCCGCTTCGCCGTGGCCGACATCAGCGACGAGCAGGCTGCCCAGGCTGCCGTCGATGCAGCCGTCAGCGCCTTTGGAAGCTTGCAAGGGCTGGTCAATTGCGCCGGCATCGTTGGTGCCGAGAAAGTGCTGGGCAAGCAGGGCCCGCATGGCCTGGCCAGCTTCGCCAAGGTAATCAACGTCAACCTGGTCGGCAGCTTCAATTTGCTGCGCCTGGCCGCTGCAGCCATGGCTGAAGGGGCAGCCGATGAGGCGGGCGAACGTGGGGTGATCATCAACACCGCCTCCATCGCTGCCTATGACGGCCAGATCGGTCAGGCTGCCTACGCTGCCTCCAAGGGCGCGATCGCCAGCCTGACCTTGCCGGCCGCGCGCGAACTGGCACGCTTCGGCATCCGCGTAATGACCATTGCCCCGGGCATCTTCGAAACGCCGATGATGGCTGGCATGACCGAGGAAGTGCGTGCTTCGCTGGCTGCCGGCGTGCCGTTCCCGCCACGTTTGGGCCGCCCGCAGGAATACGCTGCGCTGGCCCGTCACATCATCGAGAACAGCATGCTCAACGGCGAGGTGATCCGCCTCGACGGTGCACTGCGCATGGCTGCCAAGTAAGGAGAGCGAACATGGCCCTCGCCAATGATCCGATCGTAATCGTCAGCGCCGTGCGCACGCCCATGGGCGGCCTGCAGGGCGACCTGAAAAGCCTGACCGCGCCACAACTGGGTAGCGCGGCCATCCGTGGTGCCGTGGAACGTGCCGGCATCGATGCTGCCAGTGTCGAGCAAGTGCTGTTCGGCTGTGTACTGCCGGCCGGCCTGGGCCAGGCGCCGGCACGCCAAGCGGCGCTGGGGGCCGGGCTGGACAAGCACACCACCTGCACCACCCTGAACAAGATGTGCGGCTCGGGCATGCAGGCCGCGATCATGGCCCATGACCTGCTGCTGGCCGGCACCGCAGACGTGGTGGTGGCGGGCGGCATGGAGAGCATGACCAACGCCCCGTACCTGCTGGACAAAGCCCGTGGCGGCTACCGCATGGGCCACGGCAAAATCATCGACCACATGTTCATGGACGGCCTGGAAGACGCCTATGACAAAGGCCGCCTGATGGGCACCTTCGCCGAAGACTGCGCCCAGGCCAATGCTTTTACCCGCGAAGCCCAGGACCAGTTCGCTATCACCTCGCTTACCCGTGCCCAGGATGCGATCAGCAGCGGCCGCTTTGCCGCCGAAATCGTGCCCGTGGAAGTCACCGAGGGCAAGGAAAAGCGCCTCATCAAGGATGACGAACAGCCGCCCAAGGCGCGCCTGGACAAGATCCCGCAGCTCAAGCCCGCCTTCCGTGAGGGGGGGACGGTGACCGCAGCCAACTCCAGCTCGATTTCCGATGGCGCTGCGGCGCTGGTACTGATGCGCCGCTCCGAAGCCGACAAGCGCGGCCTCAAAGCATTGGCAGTGATCCACGGTCATGCGGCCTTCGCCGACACCCCGGCGCTGTTCCCGACCGCGCCGATCGGCGCCATCGACAAACTGATGAAACGCACCGGCTGGAACCTGGCCGAAGTCGACCTGTTCGAGATCAACGAGGCCTTTGCCGTGGTCACCCTGGCGGCCATGAAACACCTTGACCTGCCCCACGACAAGGTCAACATCCACGGCGGGGCCTGCGCCCTTGGCCACCCGATCGGCGCTTCCGGCGCACGCATCCTGGTGACCCTGCTGTCGGCCCTTCGCCAGAACAACCTGCGCCGCGGCGTGGCGGCCATCTGCATTGGCGGCGGCGAGGCCACGGCCATGGCCGTCGAATGCCTGTACTGAGGTGAACCATGCTGGTAACTGACGAGCAACAACAGATCGCCGATGCGGTACGCGCTTTTGCCCAGGAACGGCTTAAACCTTTTGCCGAGCAGTGGGACAAGGAACACCGCTTCCCCAAGGAGGCCATCGAGGAGATGGCTGAGCTGGGCCTGTTCGGCATGCTGGTCCCAGAACAGTGGGGCGGCAGCGACACCGGTTATGTGGCCTACGCCATGGCCCTGGAAGAAATCGCCGCTGGCGATGGTGCCTGCTCGACCATCATGAGCGTGCACAACTCGGTAGGCTGTGTACCGATCCTGCGTTTTGGCAGCGAGCAGCAGAAGGCGCAGTTCCTCACCCCCCTGGCAACTGGCGCGATGCTGGGTGCCTTTGCCCTCACCGAACCGCAGGCTGGCTCCGATGCCAGCAGCCTGAAGGCCCGTGCGCGTCTGGACGGTGACCACTATGTGCTCAATGGCAGCAAGCAGTTCATCACCTCCGGGCAGAACGCCGGGGTGGTGATCGTGTTTGCCGTGACTGATCCCGAGGCCGGCAAGCGCGGGATCAGCGCCTTTATCGTGCCCACTGATTCGCCGGGCTATCAGGTGGCGCGGGTCGAGGACAAGCTCGGCCAGCACGCGTCCGACACCTGCCAGATTGTCTTCGACAACGTGCGTGTGCCGGTGGCCAACCGCCTGGGCGCAGAAGGCGAGGGCTACAAGATTGCCCTGGCCAACCTGGAAGGCGGGCGCATCGGTATCGCCTCGCAGGCTGTGGGCATGGCCCGTGCGGCGTTCGAAGTGGCGCGTGACTACGCCAATGAGCGGCAAAGCTTTGGCAAGGCGCTGATCGAACACCAGGCCGTGGCTTTCCGCCTGGCCGACATGGCGACGAAAATTGCCGTGGCCCGGCAGATGGTGCTGCACGCCGCCGCGCTACGTGACGCCGGGCGCCCGGCGCTGGTGGAAGCGTCCATGGCCAAGCTGTTTGCCTCGGAAATGGCCGAAAAGGTCTGTTCGGATGCCTTGCAGACCCTGGGCGGTTATGGCTATCTGAGTGACTTCCCGCTGGAGCGGATCTACCGCGACGTTCGGGTTTGCCAGATCTACGAAGGCACCAGCGATATTCAGCGCATGGTCATTGCGCGCAATCTTTGAAGGAGCAGACTGCATGGCATTCGAAACCATCCTGTTGGACATCCACGGCAAGGTCGGCCTGATCACCCTCAACCGCCCGCAGGCACTGAATGCGCTGAACGCGCAGATTGTTGGCGAGATCAACCAGGCGTTGGACCAGCTCGAGCGCGACCCGAACATCGGCTGCGTGGTGCTGACAGGCTCGGCCAAGGCTTTTGCCGCTGGCGCCGACATCAAGGAAATGGCCGACCTGCAATACCCGCAGATCTACGTCGATGACCTGTTCAGCGATGCCGACCGCATTGCCAACCGGCGCAAGCCGATCATTGCTGCGGTATCCGGCTTTGCCCTGGGCGGCGGCTGCGAGCTGGCGATGATGTGTGACTTTATCCTCGCCGCGGACAACGCCAAGTTCGGCCAGCCGGAAATCAACCTTGGCGTGCTGCCGGGCATGGGCGGCACCCAGCGCCTGACCCGTGCGGTGGGCAAGGCCAAGGCCATGGAACTGTGCCTGACCGGCCGCTTGATGGGCGCTGAAGAGGCCGAGCGTGCTGGCCTGGTGGCGCGTATCGTGCCGCAGGCAGAGCTGGTGGAAGAGGCGCTGAAGGTGGCGGCGACCATCGCCAGCAAGTCGATCCCGGTGAGCATGATGGTCAAGGAAAGCGTCAACCGGGCGTTCGAAGTTACCCTTAGCGAGGGTGTGCGCTTTGAGCGTCGGGTGTTCCATGCGGCCTTCTCCACTGAAGACCAGAAGGAAGGTATGGCTGCGTTCATCGCCAAGCGCGAGGCGCAGTTCAAGGATCGTTGATCAGATTCGTTGCCGTTGTTTTTGCTTTTAAGCGCGCGATAGTTCAGGCGACGCAGATTGCGACTTCAGGAGGCCGAGCGCAGGGCTTGCGAAGGGAGGTGACGGGCATGGATGCCCGTCACGCGCTGGGCCCCAGGATGGGGCCTGCAGCGCGGTCCTCCTGGGAGCAAGCCCGGAGCGAGGGGACCCCGGAGCGAAGCGTAGGGGCCGGATGATGGGAGCGCATGTACAGGTCACCCACATGGGTTACATAAAAGTACACTCACATAGGTGACACCTTGAGCGTCAGATAGCCATCAACGGCATCACGCACATCGATCCTACCGAGGATGATTGGACCGAAAATAACATCCCACACAC
>NZ_JENB01000011.1 GCF_000708715.2 Pseudomonas putida W15Oct28
GTTATCATCAAGAACCATGCTTGCAGCACGTTGCTTGAACTCACGGGTATAGGTCTTTCGTTCTTGCATGGAACCTCCTGATTGGGCGAATCATATCGCCCTTAAGAGGTGTCCGGGATCATTAGGCCAGTTCAAGGCCGCTCCTACAGGAGCCCGCCGTTGCAGTGATGGTCGCTGTGCTAAAACGCACAGCGGCTGCGCGAAATCTCGTGTTTCACCCACGAAATTACGCACTAAGATGGATCGGGACAAGAATAAAAAACGGGCGCGAGGTTGCACATGCCATCAGCCGATTCTGTCTTCGACTACGTGGTCGTAGGGGCCGGTCCTGCCGGTTGCCTGCTGGCCAATCGTTTGTCCGCCGACCCTTCCTGCCGCGTACTGCTGCTGGAAGCGGGTGGCCGCGACAACTATCCCTGGATTCACATTCCCGTCGGCTATCTCTATTGCATCGGCAATCCGCGCACCGACTGGTGCTTCAAGACCGAGGCCCAGCCAGGCCTTGGTGGTCGCGCCCTGGGCTACCCGCGCGGCAAGGTGCTCGGTGGCTGTTCTTCGATCAACGGCATGATCTACATGCGTGGCCAGGCGGCGGACTATGACCGCTGGGCCGAGCAAGGCAATGACGGCTGGGCCTGGAAGGACGTGCTGCCGTTGTTCAAGGCCAGCGAAAACCACTTCGCCGGCGCCAGCGAGCACCACGGCGGTGAAGGCGAATGGCGGGTCGAGCGCCAGCGTTACAGCTGGCCGATCCTCGATGCTTTCCGTGATGCCGCCGAGCAAAGCGGCATCGCTAAAATCGACGACTTCAACACCGGCGACAACCAGGGCTGTGGATACTTTCAGGTCAACCAGCGCAGCGGCGTGCGCTGGAACGCCTCCAAAGCCTTTCTGCGGCCGATAAAGCACCGCGCCAACCTCACCGTGCTGACAGGCGTTCAGGTTGACCAGGTACTGCTCAACAACACCCGGGCGCGGGCCGTGAAAGCATTTTGGCAAGGCGCCTGGCACGAGTTTGCGTCACGTCGCGAGATCATCCTGTGCGCCGGCGCCGTCGGTTCACCCGCTATTCTGCAGCGCTCCGGCATCGGCCCGCGCCAGCTGCTGGAAAGCTTGGGCATTGGTGTACGCCACGATATGCCGGGCGTGGGCGGCAACCTTCAGGACCACCTGCAACTGCGCCTGATCTACCAGATCCGCAACACCCGCACCTTGAACCAGATGGCCAACAGCCTCTGGGGCAAGATGGGCATGGGCCTGCGCTACCTTTATGACCGCAGCGGCCCGTTGGCCATGGCGCCGAGCCAGCTGGGCGCGTTCGTGCGTTCGAGCCCGGAGCAGGCCACCGCCAACCTGCAGTATCACGTACAGCCGCTGTCACTGGAGCGCTTCGGTGAGCCGCTGCACCCGTTCCCGGCCTTTACCGCATCGGTGTGCAACCTGCGCCCGGCCAGCCGCGGGCGTATCGATATCTGTAGCACTGACATGAACAGCACGCCGCTGATCGACCCCAACTACCTTAGCGACCCTCAGGACCTGCGCGTGGCCGCCGATGCCATCCGCCTCACCCGGCGCATCGTGCAGGCCCCTGCCCTTGCAGCGTTCGACCCCAAGGAATACCTGCCAGGCCCAGCTCTGCAAACCGAGCAAGACCTGTTCGAGGCAGCCGGCAAGATTGGCACCACCATCTTCCACCCGGTGGGTACTTGCCGCATGGGCAGCGGTGCCCTGGACGTTGTGGATAACCAGCTGCGCGTGCACGGCATCCCCGGTTTACGCGTGGCCGATGCCTCGATCATGCCGCAGATCACCTCCGGCAATACCTGTTCACCGACCCTGATGATCGCCGAGAAGGCGGCGCAACTGATCCTCAAAGGAGCTGCTACCCAGACCTACTTGAACGAAGACGCGATACCGACCCCCTGACCCGGGTGCGTGCAACACCGGCGGCTCGCGGTCAGAAGCCGCCGACAGTGGAACAAAAAGAATAATCACTGTGGCCTGCGGGCCGAGGACAGCAACGATGTCGGATTACATCCAGGAACAGGGTGCGGCGGCCAGCAGCTCCAGCCGCCGTGAAGAACGCAAGATCATTTTCGCGTCATCCCTCGGGACGGTTTTCGAGTGGTATGACTTTTTTCTCTATGGCGCGTTGGCAGCGGTCATCAGCAAGCAGTTCTTTGCTGGGGTGAACGACACCACCGCCTTCATCTTCGCCCTCATGGCCTTTGCCGCCGGCTTCCTGGTGCGGCCGTTCGGTGCATTGGTGTTCGGCCGCCTGGGCGACATGATCGGGCGCAAGTACACCTTCCTGGTCACCATCGTGCTCATGGGCCTGTCCACCTTCGCCGTGGGGTTGTTGCCCACTTATGCCAGCATCGGCATTGCCGCACCGATCATCCTGGTGATCCTGCGCATGCTGCAGGGGCTGGCGCTGGGCGGTGAGTACGGCGGTGCTGCCACCTATGTGGCCGAACATGCACCCCAAGGCAAACGGGGCTTCTACACCGGGTTCATCCAGTCCACCGCCACCCTTGGCCTGTTGCTGTCGCTGCTGGTGGTGCTGGGCAGCCGCTACATCAGTGGCGACCAGTTCGAAACCTGGGGCTGGCGCTTGCCGTTCCTGCTGTCGATCGTGCTGCTGGCCATCTCCACCTGGATCCGCATGAGCATGCACGAGTCGCCGGCCTTCGTGAAAATGAAGGCCCAGGGCAAGGTCAGCAAGTCGCCGATCCGTGAGTCGTTCACCTCCTGGCCGAACCTGAAAGTGGTGCTTACCGCGCTGTTCAGCATCAACGCCGGGCAAGCCGTGACCTTCTACACGGCGCAGTTCTACGTGCTGTTCTTCATGACCCAGATGCTGAAGATGGACCCGGCCCAGGCCAACACCCTGCTGATCATCAGTGTGGTGATCGGTGCACCGTTCTTCGTGTTCTTCGGCTGGCTGTCGGACCGCATCGGCCGCAAGCCGATCCTGATGCTCGGCCTGCTGCTGGCCACGGTGCTGTATTTCCCGCTGTTCAAGGCGCTGAGCCACTACGCCAACCCTCAGATCGATGCCGCCAGCCGGCAGGCGCCGATCGTGGTCACCGCCGACCCGCAAAGCTGCACCTTCCAGTTCGACCCGGTGGGCAAGGCGCGTTTCGACAGCCCGTGCGACAAGGTCAAGACGTTCCTGGTCAAGCAGGGCCTGCCGTACAGCTCGGTAAACGTGGCCGGCAGTGATGTGGTGGTCAACATTGGTGAAAAGGCCATCAATGGCTTCGACGAAGCGGCCATGCGCACCGCAGTAGAGCAGGCTGGCTACCCGGCCAAGGCCGACCCGGGGCAGGTCAATCAAGTGATGGTGGTGGTGCTGATCGTGGCGATGATCCTGATCGCGACCATGACCTATGGCCCGCTGGCAGCCGTGATGGTTGAACTGTTCCCCACCCGTATCCGCTACACCTCGATGTCCCTGCCCTACCATATTGGTAATGGCTGGTTCGGCGGCTTCCTGCCAACCGTGTCGTTCGCGCTGGTGGTGTATACCGGGGATATCTTCTACGGGCTGTGGTACCCGGTGCTGGTGACCGGGATCAGTTTGGTGGTGGGGATTTTCTGCCTTAAAGAGACCAAAGACGTGGATCTCGACAAGGTCTGATGCTGTTCACAGGGCACAAAAAAACCGGCTGTAAAAGCCGGTTTTTTTATGCCACGAAAAAACTTATGCACGATTTTAAGAAAAATGTCACACGTAGAAATAAACAGCTAATTCAACCACTTAGCGATCACTTCAAGCATTTGATCGAAAAACTGCTCACAAGTTATCCACAGATGTTCAAGCCGTCTGCTGTTGGGTTTTTTCATCGGCTGGCGGCAGCGAACCCAGGGCCCGTTGGGTCGCTTCGTTCCACGCCGCAGCGCGGTCGTTGAGTTCGGCGATGGCACGTGGCCCGGTGCCATTGGCGTACATCGGCTCGCCAATCACCACCTCGATGGTACCGGCACGCTTGCCCCAACCGGTCTTAGGCCAGAACTTGCCGGCATTGTGGGCAATCGGCAGCACCGGCAGCCCGGCATTCACGGCCAGTGCAGTACCGCCGCGGGAGAACTTGCCCACGGTGCCGAACGGCACGCGGGTGCCTTCAGGGAAGATCAGCACCCACGTCTTCTGCTTGAGCAGCTCGTCGCCTTTGCTCGCCACCTGGCGCAACGCTTCCTTCGGGTTGTCGCGGTTGATCGCGATCGGCCGCAGCATGGCCATGGCCCAACCAAAGAACGGTACGTACAGCAGCTCGCGCTTGAGCACCTGGCTCAGCGGCGAAAAGTACTGGGAAAGGAAGAAGGTTTCCCAGGTGCTCTGGTGGTTGGACAGGATCACGCAGGGCTCATTCGGCACGTTCTCGGCGCCGGTGACCTTGTAGTCGATGCCGAGAATGGTGCGCACCAGGAACAGCGCGCAGCGACACCAGTACACGTTGATGAACCTGTAGCGCTTGGGGAACGACAGGAACGGCGCGATGAAGAAGCTCAGCGAGCACCACAGCAGCGAACTGGTGCCCAGCAGCAGGTAAAAAAGAAAGATTCTGATCGCCTGCAGGATCGACATAGTGGCTTGTACCATTGCGGGGCATGCCCGCCTGAGAAAAATGCGCCCGAAGGCGCACCGTTTAAATTAGTTCTCTGGCGATAGCTGCCAGATCGTCGAAAATCAGTGTAGTTTCAGGGACACCTTTTTCCAGGGTCCGCTCGCCCTTGCCGGTTTTTACCAACACGGGTTGTGCACCGACGGCCAGGGCGGCCTCCAGGTCACCTTTGCTGTCGCCGACGAACCAGACGCCGTGCAGGGCGACCCGGTAATGCTCGGCGATCGCTACCAGCATGCCGGGCTTTGGCTTGCGGCAAACGCAGCCTTCGTCCGGCCCGTGCGGGCAATACACGATATGGCCCACCTCGCCCCCCTGCTCCGCGACCAGCGCGCGCAGGCGTGCGTGCATGGCCTCCAGGGTTGCCAGCGTGTAGTAGCCACGGGCAATGCCGGACTGGTTGGTGGCCACGGCCACCGTCCAGCCCGCTTTGCTCAACTGCGCGATGGCCTCGACCGAGCCAGGGATCGGCACCCATTCTTCCAGCGTCTTGATGTAGGCGTCGGAGTCATGGTTGATGACCCCGTCACGGTCGAGAATCAGCAGTTTCAAGGCTTACCCCAGCAGCGAAATGTCGGCCACGCCCAGGAACAGGCCGCGCAGGCGGCTGAGCAGGGCATAACGGTTGGCGCGTACCTTGGCGTCTTCAGCGTTGACCATCACCGCCTCGAAGAAGGCGTCGACCGGGTCACGCAGGGCCGCCAGGCGGGCCAGCGATTCACTGTACTGGCGTGCAGCAGCCATCGGTTGCACAGCCTGGTCGGCTTGCTGGATGGCCGAGTACAGGGAGAACTCGTTGGCGTTGTCGAAGTACTTCGGCTCGACCTGTTCGGCGATGGCGCCTTCGGCCTTGCTCAGCAGGTTCGATACACGCTTGTTCACCGCGGCCAGGGCTTCGGCTTCCGGCAGCTTGCGGAAGGCCTGCACGGCCTGCACACGCTGGTCGAAGTCCAGGGCGGAGCCTGGCTGCAGGGCACGCACCGACAGGTAGGTGGCTACATCGATGCCTTCGTCTTCGTAACGCGCACGCAGGCGGTCGAAGATGAACTCCAGTACCTGCTCGGCCAGGCCGGCGGCCTTGACCTTGGCACCGAACTGCTTGACGGCGAACTCGACCGCACCGGTCAGGTTCAGGTCCAGCTGCTTCTCGATCAGGATGCGCAGCACGCCCAGGGCGGCACGGCGCAGGGCGTACGGGTCCTTGCTACCGGTGGGCAGCATGCCGATGCCGAAGATGCCAACCAGGGTGTCGAGTTTGTCGGCGATGGCCACGGCAGCACCGGTGAGGGTCTGCGGCAGCTCGGCGCCAGCACCGCGCGGCATGTACTGCTCGTTCAGGGCCAGGGCGACGTCTTGCGGCTCACCGTCGTTGAGCGCGTAGTAGTAACCGGCAACACCCTGCATTTCAGGGAACTCGCCGACCATCTCGGTGGCCAGGTCGCACTTGGACAGCAAGCCGGCACGGCCGGCGCGCTGGGCGTCGCCGCCGATCAGCGGGGCAATGAACGCAGCCAGTTTGGAAACACGCTCGGCCTTGTCGTACACAGTGCCCAGCTGAGCCTGGAACACCACGTTTTTCAGGCGCTCGTTGAAGGTTTCCAGCGGCTGCTTCTTGTCCTGCTTGAAGAAGAACTCGGCGTCGGTCAGGCGTGGGCGCACGACCTTCTCGTTGCCTTGCACGATCTGCTTCGGGTCGCGGCTTTCGACGTTGGCCACGGTGATGAAGCGCGGCAGCAGCTTGCCTTCGCTGTCCAGCAGGCAGAAGTACTTCTGGTTGTCCTGCATGGTGGTGATCAGGGCTTCCTGCGGCACCTCGAGGAAACGCTCCTCGAACGAGCACACCAGCGGCACCGGCCACTCGACCAGGGCGGTCACTTCATCCAGCAGCGCAGGTGGCACGATGGCGGTGCCTTCCTGCTGCATGGCCAGCTCGGCGGTACGCTTGCTGATCAGCTCGCGGCGCTCGGCGAAGTCGGCCAGCACGTAGGCTTTGCGCAGGTCTTCGACGTAGTTGGCCGGGGTGGTGATGACGACGTTTTCCGGGTGGTGGAAGCGGTGGCCACGGGATTCACGGCCGGCTTGCTGCGACAGGATGGTGCAGTCGACCACTTGGTCGCCCAGCAGCATCACCAGCCATTGGGTCGGGCGCACGAACTCTTCACGGCTGGCCGCCCAGCGCATGCGCTTGGGAATCGGCAGGTCGTTGAGCGAATCTTCGACGATGGTTGGCAGCAGGCCAATGGTGGACTTGCCCGGGATGTGCTGGGAGAAGCGCAGCTTGGGGCCGCTCTGGTCGATTTCGGCCAGCTCCACGCCACACTTCTTGGCGAAGCCCAAGGCAGCCTGGGTCGGCTCGCCGTCTTTGAAAGCAGCCTGCAGGGGCGGGCCGTCGATATTGATGCTGCGGTCAGGCTGCTGCACGTCCAGCTGGCGGATCAGCACGGCCAGGCGGCGCGGCGCGGCGTACACCTGCTTGGCGGTGTAGTTCAGGCCAGCGGCCTGCAGGCCTTTCTCGATGCCGGCCAGGAAGGCGTCGCCGAGGGTGGCCAGGGCTTTGGGTGGCAGCTCTTCGGTGCCCAGTTCTACCAGGAAATCTTGAGCACTCATTGTGCAGCCTCCAGCTTAGCCAACACTTCGTCACGCAGTTCAGGGGTGGCCATCGGGAAGCCCATGCGCGCGCGGGCTTGCAGATAGCTTTGCGCCACGTCCCGGGCCAGGGTACGTACTCGCAGGATGTAACGCTGGCGCTCGGTTACCGAGATGGCGCGGCGCGCGTCCAGCAGGTTGAAGGTGTGCGAGGCCTTCAGGACCATTTCGTAGGTCGGCAACGGCAGGTCCAGCTTGATCAGGCGGTTGGCTTCGCTTTCGTAGAAGTCGAACAGCTCGAACAGTTTTTCGACGTTGGCGTGTTCGAAGTTGTAGGTCGACTGCTCCACCTCGTTCTGGTGGAACACGTCGCCGTAGGTGACCTTGCCGAACGGGCCGTCGGCCCACACCAGGTCGTACACCGAATCGACGCCCTGGATGTACATGGCCAGGCGCTCCAGGCCGTAGGTGATTTCACCGGTGACCGGGTAGCACTCGATACCGCCTACCTGCTGGAAGTAGGTGAACTGGGTGACTTCCATGCCGTTCAGCCAGATTTCCCAGCCCAGACCCCAGGCGCCGAGGGTCGGCGATTCCCAGTTGTCTTCGACGAAGCGGATGTCGTGGACCAGCGGGTCCAGGCCGATGGCTTTCAGCGAGCCGAGGTACAGCTCCTGGAAGTTGGCCGGGTTTGGCTTGAGCACCACCTGGAACTGGTAGTAGTGCTGCAGGCGGTTTGGGTTTTCGCCATACCGCCCGTCGGCAGGGCGACGGCTAGGCTGCACATAGGCGGCGTTCCAGGTTTCTGGGCCGACGGCGCGCAGGAACGTGGCGGTATGGAAAGTGCCGGCGCCTACTTCCATATCGTAGGGCTGAAGCACCACACAACCTTGAGCTGCCCAGTAGTTCTGCAGGGCGAGGATCAGGTCTTGGAAGGTACGCACGGCTGGCGTAGGCTGGCTCACGAAATTCACCTGTATCTGGGGATGCGGATGTAAAGAGCGGGAGTATAACCTGATTCGCCTCGCCCTCTACTCATTGGAGCCTTATGCCACGCTGCTTTTGGTGTACCGACGATCCGTTGTACCAGGCCTACCACGACCAGGAATGGGGAACGCCACAGCGTGACCCGGCGTTGCTCTTCGAGATGCTTTTGCTCGAAGGGTTCCAGGCCGGGCTTTCGTGGATAACCGTTTTGCGCAAACGCGAGCGTTATCGCCAGGTGATGTACGGCTTCGACCCGGTACAGCTGGCCGCCATGAGCGACGAACGCATCGAAGCACTGATGCAGGATGCCGGCATCATCCGCAACCGCCTCAAGCTCAAGGCTGCCCGGCGCAATGCCCAGGCCTGGCTGGCTGTGGATAACCCGGCCGAATGGTTGTGGTCGTTCGTCGGCGGTACGCCGAAGGTCAACCATTTCACAGGCCGCAGCGATGTGCCGGCGGTTACCGATGAAGCCAAGGCCATGAGCAAGGCCCTGCAGAAAGCGGGCTTCACCTTCGTTGGGCCGACCATCTGCTACGCCTTCATGCAGGCCACTGGCATGGTCATGGACCACACCACCGATTGCGATCGCTACGCCGCCTTGTTGCGCTGAGGGGTTACAATGCGCGCCTTGCTGAAATAAGGAATTCGCCTGTGGAAAAGTTCAAGGGCGCCCTGATGGTCGGGGTGCTGCGCCTGTTTGCCAAGCTGCCCTGGGGCGCTGTGCAGCGCGTCGGCGCGGGTATTGGCTGGCTGATGTGGAAAGTCCCCAACGGTTCGCGCAACGTGGTGCGGATCAACCTGGCCAAGTGTTTCCCGGAGATGGACCCGGTTGCCCGTGAGCAACTGGTTGGCCAGGCGCTGCGGGATATCGGCAAATCCTTTGTCGAAAGTGCCTGTGCCTGGATCTGGCCGCCGCAGCGTTCGCTGGAGCTGGTCAAGGAAGTGCACGGCCTGGAAGTGCTGGAGCAGGCCCTGGCCTCGGGCAAGGGCGTGGTGGGCATCACCAGCCACCTGGGCAACTGGGAAGTGCTGAACCACTTCTATTGCAACCAGTGCAAACCGATCATCTTCTACCGCCCGCCGAAGCTTAAAGCTGTGGATGACCTGTTGCGCGAGCAGCGCGTGCAGATGGGCAACCGCGTGGCGCCTTCGACCAAGGAAGGCATTCTCAGCGTGATCAAGGAAGTACGCCGCGGTGGCCAGGTGGGCATCCCCGCCGACCCGGAGCCGTCGGAATCGGCAGGGGTGTTTGTGCCGTTCCTGGGCACCCAGGCGCTGACCAGCAAGTTCGTGCCGAACATGTTGGCCGGTGGCAAGGCGGTGGGGGTGTTCCTGCATGCGCTGCGGCTGCCGGATGGTTCGGGCTTTCGGGTGATTCTGGAAGCAGCGCCGGAGGCGATGTACAGCACCGACGTGACCGAGTCGGCGGCAGCGATGAGCAAGGTGGTCGAGCGCTATGTGCGCGAGTACCCGAGCCAGTACATGTGGAGCATGAAGCGCTTCAAGAAGCGCCCGGCTGGCGAGCCGCGCTGGTATTGAGATTTTTGGGGGCGCTTTGCGCCCCTTTCGCAGGCAAGCCAGCTCCCACATTGACCGTGCCGGCCTCAGGTTATGCTTCAACCTGAGAAAGCCAAGGGTTTTGCACACAATCCATGAGCCTGCTCAGTCTTTGTGGGAGCTGGCTTGCCTGCGATGGGCTGCAAAGCAGCCCCGGCAATCTCAAGCTTTGTTCAATTTCTTGAGAAAAACTGCCATCTCTTTCTCGGCCTGCTTGTCGCCATGGGCCTGCGCCGCCACGATCCCGTCTTCCCATGCCTTGCGCGCCGCCGCCAGGTCACCCTGCAACTGATGCGCCTTGCCCAGCAGCTTCCACGCCGCCGAGTACTTCGGATCCTGCTCCACGCACCGAGCCAGGTGCACCGCCGCTTCAGCGCCGTTGCCTTCATCCAGCCAGGCCTTGCCCAAGCCAAACCTCAGCAGCGGGTTATCCACACCCTTGGCCAGCATCTTCTCCAGCGATTCGCGCATGCCCTCTTCTCCTAGAAGAAACTCAAGCCGACGTGGAACAGCTTCTCCACATCCCGAATTTGTTTTTTATCCACAACGAACAGGATCACATGGTCACCCGACTCGATCACGGTGTCGTCGTGGGCAATCATCACTTCTTCGTCACGGATGATCGCGCCGATAGTGGTACCCGGCGGCAGGGCGATGTCTTCGATGGCCTTGCCAACCACCTTGCTCGACTTCGCGTCCCCGTGTGCCACGGCTTCGATTGCCTCGGCCGCGCCGCGGCGCAGCGAGTGCACGCTGACGATGTCGCCTCGGCGCACGTGCGCCAGCAGGGTGCCGATGGTGGCCAGCTGCGGGCTGATGGCGATGTCGATATCACCGCCCTGCACCAGGTCGACATAAGCCGGGTTGTTGATGATGGTCATCACCTTGCCCGCGCCCAGGCGCTTGGCCAGCAGCGACGACATGATGTTGGCTTCGTCGTCGTTGGTCAGGGCCAGGAAAATGTCGGCGTCGGCGATGTTCTCTTCGAGCATCAGGTCCTTGTCCGAGGCGCTGCCCTGCAGCACCACCGTGCTTTCCAGGGTATCGGAGAGGTGCCGGCAGCGGGCCGGGTTCATCTCGATGATCTTCACCTGGTAGCGGCTCTCGATGGCTTCGGCCAGGCGTTCGCCGATCTGCCCGCCGCCGGCGATGACAATGCGCTTGTTGGTCTCGTCGATGCGGCGAAGTTCGCCCATCACGGCGCGAATGTCCTTCTTGGCGGCGATGAAGAACACTTCATCGTCAGCCTCGATCACGGTGTCGCCACGTGGGGTGATCGGCCGGTCGCGGCGGAAGATGGCCGCCACGCGGGTGTCGACGTTGGGCATGTGCGCGCGGATCTGGCGCAGTTGCTGGCCGACCAGCGGGCCGCCGTAGTAGGCCTTCACCGCCACCAGCTGGGCCTTGCCTTCGGCGAAGTCGATCACCTGTAGCGAGCCCGGGTGCTCGATCAGGCGCTTGATGTAGTTGGTCACCACCTGCTCGGGGCTGATCAGCACATCCACCGGGATATGGTCGTTGTGGAACAGCTCTTCGCGGGTAAGGTAGGCCGACTCGCGCACCCGGGCGATTTTGGTGGGGGTGTGGAACAGCGAATAGGCCACCTGGCAGGCGACCATGTTGGTTTCGTCGCTGTTGGTCACTGCCACCAGCATGTCGGCGTCGTCGGCACCGGCCTGGCGCAGCACCGTCGGCAGCGAGCCGCGGCCTTGCACGGTACGGATGTCCAGGCGGTCACCGAGGTCGCGCAAGCGCTCGCCATCGGTGTCGACCACGGTGATGTCGTTGGCTTCGCTGGCCAAGTGCTCTGCCAGCGTACCGCCTACCTGCCCTGCACCGAGGATGATGATCTTCATCCGCTACTCCCTACCGTTTGTGCTTATCCGCGTGAGGCGGCGATCTTGATCAGCTTGGCATAGTAGAAGCCGTCGTGGCCGCCTTCCTGAGCCAGCAACTGGCGGCCGTGGGGCTGGCGCAGGCCAGCCTCGGTGGCCAGGTCCAGCTCACGGGCGCCCGGGGTGCGGGCAAGGAACGCGCCTACCACTTCGGTGTTCTCGGTCGGCAGGCTGGAGCAGGTGGCGTACAGCAGCATGCCGCCTACTTCCAGGGTCGGCCACAGGGCGTCGAGCAGCTCGCCTTGCAGCGTTGCCAGGGCCGGGATGTCGTCGGCCTGGCGGGTCAGCTTGATGTCCGGGTGGCGGCGGATCACGCCGGTGGCCGAACACGGCGCATCAAGCAGGATGCGCTGGAACGGCTTGCCGTCCCACCAGCTGGCGGTATCGCGGGCATCGCAGGCGATCAGCTCGGCGTCCAGCTGCAGGCGGTCGAGGTTTTCGCGCACGCGGGTCAGGCGCTTGGCTTCGAGGTCGATGGCCACCATCTGCGCCAGCCCGGCTTCGGCCTCCAGCAAGTGGCAGGTCTTGCCACCCGGGGCGCAACAGGCGTCCAGCACGCGCTGGCCGGGGGCCAGTTCGAGCAGGTCGGCGGACAACTGCGCGGCTTCGTCCTGTACGCTCACCCAGCCTTCGGCGAAGCCTGGCAGGCCGCGCACGTCGCAGGCCTCGGCCAGCACGATGCCGTCACGGCTGTACTGGCAGGCGCTGGCGCCAATACCGGCTTCGGCCAGCAGTGCCAGGTAGGCATCGCGGCTGTGGTGACGGCGGTTGACCCGCAAAATCATCGGCGGGTGCGCGTTGTTGGCGGCGCAGATGGCTTCCCATTGCTCTGGCCAGAAAGCTTTCAGCGCCTTCTGCAGCCAGCGCGGGTGGGCGGTGCGTACCACCGGGTCGCGCTCCATGCCGGCGAGCAGTTCCTCGCCTTCGCGCTGGGCACGGCGCAGCACGGCATTGAGCAGGCCCTTGGCCCACGGCTTCTTCAGCTTGTCGGCGCAGCCCACGGTTTCGCCGATGGCTGCGTGGGCCGGAATGCGGGTGTAGAACAGCTGGTACAGGCCGACCAGCAGCAGCGCCTGTACATCGGCATCGGCGGCCTTGAACGGCTTCTGCAGCAGTTGCGCGGCGAGCAGGTCGAGGCGCGGCTGCCAGCGTGCGGTACCGAACGCCAGGTCCTGGGTCAGGCCACGGTCGCGTTCATCGACCTTGTCCAGTTGTGCCGGCAGCGAGCTGTTCAGCGAGGCCTTGCCACTGAGTACAGCGGCAAGGGCACGGGCGGCGGCGAGACGTGGGTTCATTGGCCCAGCACCTTGCCGGCGGCGAACTTCTCGCGGCGGCTGTTGAACAGGTCACTGAAGTTCAGCGCCTTGCCGCCGGGCAGTTGCAGGCGGGTCAGGCTAAGCGCCTGATCACCGCAGGCAACGACCAGGCCGTCCTTGCTGGCCGACAGGATTTCGCCAGGGGCGCCCTTGCCTGTGGACAAGTTGGCGGCCAGCACCTTCACGCTTTCGCCATCGAGGGTGCTGTGGCACACCGGCCACGGGTTGAAGGCGCGTATCAGGCGCTCCAGTTCAACAGCCGGGCGGCTCCAGTCGATGCGCGCCTCGTCCTTGTTCAGCTTGTGTGCGTAGGTGGCCAGGGCATCGTCCTGCACTTCACCTTGCAGCGAACCGTCGGCCAGGCCGGCGATGGCCTGAATGACTGCGGGCGGGCCCATTTCGGCCAGGCGGTCGTGCAAGGTGCCGCCGGTGTCGTCGGCGCTGATCGGGGTGACTACTTTCAGCAGCATCGGGCCGGTGTCCAGGCCAGCTTCCATGCGCATCACGGTCACGCCGCTCTCGGCGTCGCCGGCTTCCACCGCGCGCTGGATCGGCGCCGCACCGCGCCAGCGTGGCAGCAGGGAGGCGTGGCTGTTGATGCAGCCCAGGCGCGGGATATCCAGCACCACCTGCGGCAGGATCAGGCCGTAGGCGACCACCACCATCAGGTCTGGTTGGAGCGCGGCCAGTTCGGCCTGGGCATCGGCATTGCGCAGGGTCTGCGGCTGGAACACCGGGATGTCATGGGCCACGGCCAGTGCCTTGACCGCACTTGGCATCAGCTTCTGGCCACGGCCGGCCGGGCGGTCGGGCTGGGTGTAGACGGCCACGATCTCGTAAGGGCTGTCGAGCAGGGCCTTGAGGTGTTCGGCGGCAAACTCTGGAGTGCCTGCAAAGACGATGCGCATGGAGTTCTCGCTTCAAAATAGAAAAAGGCTTGCCGGAGCAAGCCTTCTGGAAGGTGGGGATCAGGCTTGCTGGCGGTGCTGCTTTTCCAGCTTCTTCTTGATCCGGTCGCGTTTGAGCTGCGACAGGTAGTCAACGAACAGCTTGCCGTTGAGGTGATCGAATTCGTGCTGCACGCACACCGCCAGCAGGCCTTCGCATTCCAGTTCGTACGGCTTGCCGTCGCGGTCCTGGGCCTTGACCCGTACACGCAGTGGGCGGTCGACGTTCTCGTAGAAGCCGGGCACCGACAAGCACCCTTCTTGATACTGGCCCATGTCGTGGGTCAGTTCTTCGACCGTGGGGTTGATGAAGACGCGCGGCTCGCTGCGGTCTTCGCTGAGGTCCATGACCACGACCTGCAGGTGCACGTTGACCTGGGTGGCGGCCAGGCCGATACCAGGGGCTTCGTACATGGTTTCAAACATGTCGTCGATCAGCTGACGCAGGGCGTCGTCGAACTCCGTCACCGGTTTGGCGATAGTGCGCAGGCGCGGGTCCGGGAATTCGAGAATGTTCAAGATGGCCATAAGGTCAGGCAGTCACTGTGCGTTCGGTTGAAAACTGAGCACACATAATAAAGGGAAACGGGGATTTCGGCACCTGGCAAGCTCGTCTAGGGTGTCTATGGGCTTGATAGCCCCCAATCAATGGACAGCTTTTCAAAGTGTTACTCACAGAGTTATCCACAGATTGTGCCACGTAAATGGCCCTGTTTCGATCAAGGATGATCCCCATGCCCCGTTACCACTCGTCGCTCTGCCCGCCTGCCGAACTGGAAGCGCGATTACGCCTGCATCGCCTGCCCGAGACAGGACTGCGACGTTTTCGCACCTTGCTCGATGCGTTCGGCAGTGCTTCTTCTGCGCTTAGTGCCCCAGGTTCGGCCTGGCGAGCGTTAGGCATCCCCCAAGCCACCATCGATGCCCGGCGCAGTGCCGAGGTACGCGATGGCGCGCTGGCCGCAATGGCCTGGCTAGAGCGCCCCGGCCAGCATTTGCTGATGTGGGACGGCCCTGGCTACCCTGCTTTGCTGGCAGAAATCGACGATGCCCCACCGCTGCTTTTCGTAGCGGGTGAACCGGCCTTGCTCGACCGCCCTCAGCTGGCCATCGTGGGCAGCAGACGTGCCACACCCCCGGCGCTCGACACTGCCCGGGCATTTTCCCGCTACCTTGCGCAAGCCGGGTTCACCATTACCAGCGGGCTGGCGGTGGGTGTCGACGGTGCCGCTCATCGGGCCGCGTTGCAGGCCGGTGGGTGCACGATTGCCGTGCTCGGTACGGGGCTTCAAAAACTTTATCCACAGCGCCATCAAGAGCTTGCGCAGGCGATCATCGACAACGGCAGTGCGCTGGTTTCCGAGTATCCGCTGGATGCCGGACCACTGCCCGGCAACTTCCCACGGCGCAACCGCATCATCAGCGGCTTGTCGCTGGGCGTGCTGGTGGTCGAGGCCAGCCTGGCCAGTGGCTCGCTCATCACGGCGCGCCTGGCGGCCGAGCAAGGCCGCGAGGTGTATGCCATTCCGGGCTCCATTCACCACCCGGGGGCCAAAGGCTGTCACCAGCTGATCCGTGATGGGGCGCTGCTGGTGGAAAGTGTGGAGCAGATCCTGGAAAGCCTGAAGGGCTGGCAGAACCTGCCGCCTGCAGTTGTGGACAGGTTCGAGCATCCCCTGCTTGCCCTGCTGCATGCAGCGCCTCAAACCAGCGAAAGCCTGGCGCACTGCAGCGAGCTGCCGCTGGCCGAGGTATTGGCGCAGCTGACCGAGCTGGAGCTGGAAGGCCGGGTCAGCAATGAAGCCGGGCGTTGGTTTGCCCGCGCGGGCTAAGTACACTGCTCACATGCAAGGTATATAGGCGGAGAAACAGCAATGGTGAGCAGTTTTCGTGTGCAACAAGCCGCACGTGAGATCCGGGCGGGCGCAGTCATCGCCTACCCGACGGAAGCGGTCTGGGGCCTGGGCTGCGACCCATGGAACGAGGACGCGGTGTATCGCCTGCTGGCGCTGAAGTCGCGCCCTGTGGATAAAGGGCTGATTCTGATCGCCGACAACATCCGCCAGTTCGACTTCCTGTTCGAGGACTTCCCGGAAGACTGGATCGACCGCATGGGCAGCACCTGGCCGGGGCCCAATACCTGGCTGGTGCCCCACCAGGACCTGTTGCCAGAATGGGTGACCGGGCAGCATGACACCGTGGCGCTGCGGGTCAGCGACCATCCGCAGGTGCGTGAACTGTGCGCGTTGGTGGGGCCGCTGATTTCCACCTCGTGCAACCCCGGCGGGCGCCCGGCAGCCAAGACCCGGTTGCGGGTTGAGCAGTACTTCCATGGCCAGCTGGACATGGTGTTGGGCGGGGCGCTGGGGGGGCGGAAGAACCCGAGTGTGATTCGCAACCTGGCTACCGGCGAAGTCGTTCGCCCGGGCTGAATCCATCCTCGGAACTGGCGGATGGGCTCGGGCCCCTGTGGGAGCGGGCGCGCCCGCGAAGAATCCACCGCGGTGCCTGGCACGGGCTTCGCCCGTGTTCGCGGGCATGCCCGCTCCCACAGGGTAGAGCCAAGTCCCCGCAGATTTTTCTGATTTTGTCTCGAATGGCTGTCCATCTTGCGGCTTGGGAAATATCCTACGACCCGCGTCCTCTGCCGTCACCTTCTCACCGGGAACCTCTGCCCTTAGGCTTAAACCGTCGCCGAATAACTTGGCGATCGGGTGTGGTAACCCGGGTTCAGAGAGATCTTGGCAGTCCATGGCGGCTGTTCGCAGGAGGCTTCGTGCCTGCTGGGTTTTAGATCTCTCACCCGGTTTACCACCCTGCGTACAGCTGCCACCCATTCGTGTGGTAACGACTGGGTGCGGCCATGAAGCGAGATCTAATGATGAAGAAAATTGTTCCAGATCCACGCCTACCCTGCACCTCCACCCGCTCCTTCGGTCGCTGCGATGCCGGCCATGACCCGCTCTTCACCGTCAACCCGAACATTTCCGCCGAGGACGCTCTGGTCCATGTAGCCCTGTACCTGCGCAGTGCCTACGAAACCGGATACAAAGCCCTGGACTACATGCGCGAAGAAGGCCGGGGCATGTTCTGGTCGAACCTGCATGCGATTGAAATGGCGGAGGGGGTGATTGAGGCGATCCTCGATGGCATCGAGTCGACCCCACCACCGACAAGCTGTTCACCCCAAAACGGCGGCGTCCCTTAATTCAATGCATTGCTGTGGGAGCAGGTAGGCCTGCTTTCACAGCAATTTCCTACAAGCGCTGTCGGCAGCAATCACCTGCCCACCAGAAGACATCCAATTTATGCTTTGCATTCTCAAGGTTCCCGACCATGGGATGTTGAGGTTTGTACCTAGGCTTGTACAATGTTTGAGTTGGTATCTGCCAAATTTACTATCGGAAGCCACCAAGCCTAGCGCCCATTCGGCAGAACTGAATGGGTCGAGAAAAACCTGATCCGGGCCCTGCCTGGGAGGGATTTGAAGAAATGCATGTACTGACTTTTAGCCAGGCTCGCGCCGACCTGAAGCAGACGATGGATGATGTATGTCGGGATCACGAACCTGCGATCATTACGCGCCAGCGCGGTGAGCCGGTGGTTATGATCTCGCTTGAAGACTACAACGGCATGCAAGAAACCATGTACCTGTTGGGTTCTTCAGCCAATGCCAAGCGCTTGCGCGCATCCATTGATCAGCTGCGGTCGGGTAAAGCTGCTACCCATGAGCTGTCCATAGATGAACATGAAGTCAAAACAACGCAACAAGACTGAGGCTCGCAATTCTGTAAGCGTTGCGTTTACTTCAGAGGGTTGGGAAGACTACTGCCATTGGAAAGATGCTGACTCTGATGTGTTCGCAACGATCAACGCACTGATCAGGGAGTGCCTTCGTACTCCTTTCAAAGGTACTGGCAAGCCTGAACCGCTCAAGGGCGACCTTTCAGGATTCTGGTCTCGCCGTATTACTCGCGAGCATCGGTTGGTCTACCTCTTCGAAGGTGGGCAGATGACAATCTTGCAGTGCCGATATCACTACGACGATTAATCAAGGCAAAGCAGTCCAAATGGGATTGCTGTAATCCAGGCCGACTCATTAGCTGTGGGAGCGGGTTCACCCGCGAACACCGGCAGAGCCGGTGCCATGCACCGCGGGCATGCCCGCTCCCACAGGGAATGTGTCTGGCTCAGGGGATGAGTACAGTCGACCCCACAGTCCTGCGCGCCGACAGCTCAGCCTGTGCCTTGGCCGCTTCGCTCAACGGATACCGCTGCTGGATATCCACAACCAGCTTGCCACTGCCAATCATCGCAAACAGGTCATCGGCCATGGCCTGGGTGTTCTCGGCATTGTTGGCATAGGTGGCCAAGGTCGGCCGGGTCACATACAGCGAGCCCTTCTGCGCCAGAATCCCCAGGTTCACCCCGCTCACCGCGCCCGAGGCATTGCCGAAGCTCACCATCAAACCGCGTGGTTGCAGGCAGTCCAGCGAGGTCAGCCAGGTATCGGCGCCCACGCCGTCATACACCACCGGGCATTTCTTGCCGTCGGTCAGCTCCAGTACCCGCTTGGCCACATCTTCATGGCTGTAGTCGATGGTTTCCCATGCCCCCAGCGCTTTGGCCCGTTCGGCCTTCTCGCCAGAACTCACGGTGCCGATCAGCTTGGCGCCCAGCGCCTTCGCCCACTGGCACGCCAGCGAACCGACGCCACCCGCTGCCGCGTGGAACAGGATCACGTCGCCCGGTTTGACCTCATAGGTCTGCTTCAGCAGGTATTGCACGGTCAAACCCTTGAGCATTACCGCTGCTGCCTGCTCGAAGCTGATGTTGTCAGGCAGTTTGACCAGGTTGGCCTCCGGCAAGGTATGCACCTCGCTGTACGCACCCAGCGGGCCGCCGGCATGGGCCACGCGGTCACCCACTTTCAGCCGGGTCACGCCCTCGCCTACTGCCTCGACCACACCGGCCGCTTCTGTGCCCAGGCCAGAAGGCAGGGACGGCGGTGCATACAGCCCGCTGCGAAAGTACGTGTCGATGAAGTTCAGGCCGATGGCATGGTTGCGCACGCGCACCTGCTGCGGCCCGGGCGGGGTGGGTTCAAATTCCACAAACTGCAGCACTTCCGGGCCGCCATGCTGGCTGAACTGGATACGCTTGGCCATCTCGCACTCCTGTCGTCGGGATCGGGAAAAGGCCTTCTATCGGACGCCTTTGCTTGATCGCCGTCAACTGCGGCGCGTGCGCTGGCGGTGGTATGCTACGCGGCGAATTCTTCCCTGCCCGTTTCTGGTGACCCGATGACTAGCCGCACCGAGGCCGTGAAAGCCTACCTGCTCGACCTGCAAGACCGCATCTGCTCTGCCCTCGAAACAGAAGACGGCGGCGCCCGCTTCGTCGAGGATGCCTGGGTGCGCGAAGCCGGTGGCGGGGGCCGCACGCGGGTGATCGGCGACGGCAAGGTGATCGAGAAAGGCGGGGTCAACTTCTCCCATGTGTTTGGTGCCGGCCTGCCACCCTCGGCCAGCGCCCACCGCCCTGAACTGGCAGGCCGTGGCTTCGAGGCCCTGGGTGTGTCGCTGGTGATCCACCCGCACAACCCGCATGTGCCCACCTCTCACGCCAACGTGCGTTTCTTCATCGCTGAAAAAGAAGGTGAAGAGGCCGTATGGTGGTTCGGCGGCGGCTTCGACCTGACGCCGTACTACGGCAATGAAGAAGACTGCGTCCACTGGCACCGCGTGGCCGAGCAAGCCTGCGCACCCTTCGGCGCCGACGTGTACCCACGCTACAAAGCCTGGTGCGACCGCTACTTCCACCTCAAGCACCGTGGCGAGCCACGCGGCATTGGCGGCCTGTTCTTCGATGACCTGAACGAGTGGGACTTCGACACCTGCTTTGCTTTCATCCGCGCCATCGGCGATGCCTTCGTCAACGCCTACCTGCCGATCGTCCAGCGCCGCAAGGACACGCCCTACACCCCGCAGCAGCGCGAGTTCCAGGAATACCGCCGCGGGCGCTACGTGGAATTCAACCTGGTCTACGACCGTGGCACCCTGTTCGGCCTGCAGTCCGGTGGCCGTACCGAGTCCATCCTCATGTCGCTGCCGCCTCAGGTACGCTGGGGCTACGATTGGAAGGCCGCGCCCGGCAGCGAAGAAGCGCGCCTGACCGAGTACTTCCTTCAGGACCGCGACTGGCTCGGCCAGTAACCCTGTGGATAAACAAGGAGCCGTCATGGACCAGTACGTCGTTTTTGGTAACCCCATCGGCCACAGCAAGTCGCCGCTGATCCACCGCCTGTTTGCCGAGCAGACCGGCCAGGATTTGGAATACGCCACCTTGCTGGCACCGGTGGACGAGTTCAGTGATTGTGCGCGCGGCTTCTTCAAGCAAGGCAGCGGCGGCAACGTCACCGTGCCGTTCAAGGAAGAAGCCTACCGCCTGTGCGACAGCCTTACCCCGCGTGCCCAGCGCGCTGGCGCCGTGAACACGCTGAGCAGGCTGGCTGACGGCACCCTGCTGGGCGACAACACCGATGGCGCTGGCCTGGTTCGCGACCTGACGGTGAATGCCGGGGTCGAGCTTGCTGGCAAACGCATTCTAATCCTGGGGGCCGGTGGCGCCGTGCGTGGCGTGCTGGAGCCGATTCTGGCGCACAAGCCGCAATCGTTGGTGATTGCCAACCGGACTGTGGAAAAAGCCGAGCAGCTGGCGCGCGAGTTCGATGAGCTGGGGCCGGTGGTAGCCAGCGGGTTTGCCTGGTTGCAGGAGCCGGTGGATGTGATCATCAACGCCACCTCGGCGAGCCTGGCCGGGGAAATGCCGCCGATTGCCGACAGCCTGGTCGAGGCGGGGCGCACGGTTTGCTACGACATGATGTATGGCAAGGAGCCGACGCCGTTTTGCCAGTGGGCTACTGACCTGGGCGCGGCCAAGGTGCTGGATGGGTTGGGGATGCTGGCTGAGCAGGCGGCTGAAGCCTTCTTTATATGGCGTGGGGTTCGGCCGGATACAGCGCCGGTTTTGGCTGAACTGCGCCGGCAGCTTGCTCGGGGTTGAGATTGTTGGGGCCGCTTTGCGGCCCTATCGCGACGCAAGGCCGCTCCTACAGGGGATCGCGGTCTGGCGGCAAATCGAGATCCCTGTAGGAGCGGCCTTGTGTCGCGATGGGCTGCAAGGCAGCCCCAGAATCTCAACCCTACATCAATCCTCAAAGCTGATCGGACACAACTCCACCCCTTCCAGCTTCTGCAATTCCTCGATCACCTGCGGCCTGGCCCGGTGCAAGGTCAAACTCCCGCCCAACCGCCGCAACCGCCGCGCCTCGCGGTGCAACATATCCACACCCGAGTAATCGATGAAATTCACCTGCCGCGCATCGATCACCACATGTGGCCCCTGGCAGCGCTGCAAGCGCACCTGCAGGTAATGCGCCGCGCCAAAGAAAATCGACCCGCCCACCCGCAACACATCCGCGTCCCCTTCACGGCTTTGCTGCACCCGTGGCCGTGAGGTGCGCTTCAAATAGAAGAACAGCGACGCCAGCACCCCGGCATAGATCGCCGTCTGCAGCTCCAGCAACAACGTCGCCGCCGCCGTCAGCGCCATCACCAGAAACTCCGAGCGGCTGACCCGAAACAGCGCGCGAATCCCCCGATGGTCCACCAACCCCCAGCAGATCAGCAGGATGCTGCCGGCCATGGCGGGTATCGGCAGGTGCGCGATCAGGCCGGCACCGGTAACGGCGAACAACGCCACCCACAGTGCAGAAAATACCCCGGCCATGGGCGAGCGGGCACCTGCCTCATAACTCAGGCCCGAGCGGGTGAAGGAACCGGCAGACAAGTAACCGGAGAAAAACGCACCGGCGATGTTCGACAGGCCCTGTGCGCGTATTTCCTGGTCAGGGTCGATCAGTTGTTCCGAACGTGCCGACAACGAGCGGGCAATAGAAAGGCTGGTGACCAGCCCCAGCATGCCCACCGCCACGGCGCTGGGCAGCAGGCGCAGCATCAGTTCCACATCCAGCAACGGCAGCGGGCTGAAGGGCGGGAGCTGGCCGGTGAACGCCGCCACCCGCGGTACATGGCCAAAGTAGCCTGGCAGCAGCCAGGCCAGCAGGCTGACCAGCATCAGGCTTATCAACAGGCTCGGCCAACGTGGGCGCCAGAGCTTGAAGGCCACACCGACCACTACGGTGGCCAGCCCCAGCATCAATGAAGGCAGGTCGACCTCCCTTGCATGGCTGGCCAGGTCCTGCACGGTCTTCAGTGCCGTGGCCTGGCTGGGCAGGTCCATGCCCAGCAGGTTGGGCAACTGGCCCAGGGCAATCACGATGGCAGCACCCAGCGTGAAGCCGAGCACCACGGAATGCGAGACGAAATTGACCACCGCGCCAAACCGCAAAAGCCCCAGCAGTAGCTGGAAGATGCCGCCGAGGAACGTCAGCAGCAGCACCAGGGTGATGTAATCGGCGCTGCCGGCCACCGCCAGCGGGCTGATGCTGGCGTAGAGCACGATGGAAATGGCAGCGGTGGGGCCGCAGATCAGGTGCCAGGACGAACCCCACAGGCAGGCGATCAGCACTGGCACGATGGCAGCGTACAGGCCGTATTCGGCGGGCAGGCCGGCGATCAGGGCGTAGGCGATGGATTGTGGCAGGGCGAGGATGGCACCGCTCAGGCCGACCAGCAGGTCCTGGCGCAGGCTGCGGCCCGATTGGCGGGGGAGCCAGGTGAGGAATGGCAGCAGTAAATAGAGGCGATGCATGGGTTATCCACAATCCTTAAGGTTTCGCCAAACCCTGTGGGAGCGGGCATGCCCGCGAAAAATCCACCGCGGTGTATGGCACCGGCTGCGCCGGTGTTCGCGGGCGTGCCCGCTCCCACAGGGGAGCGGGTGTTGCTTTTAAGATTACAGTTTGGCTTTGACGGCCTCCAGGGCATTGCCATCGGCCTTGGTAGTCACCCCAGCCAACCACCCGTCCAGCACCTCGGGATACGTTTTCACCCAAGCCCTGGCCGCGTCATCGAAGCTGATCTTCTTATCCACAACCTCGGCCATGATGGCGTTTTCCATGTCCAGTGTGAACTTCAGGTTACCCAGCAGCTTCGCCGCATTCGGGCAGGCTTGTGGATAACCCTTGCGGGTCAGCGTGTACACCTCGCCCTTGCTGCCGAACCACTTTTCCCCGCCAGTCAGGTAATGCATTTTCAGCTTCACGTTCATCGGGTGCGGGGTCCAGCCAAGGAAGGTGATGAACTGCTGCTTTTTCACCGCCCGGTCGACCTGGGCCAGCATCGCCTGCTCGCTGGACTCCACCAGTTTCCACTGGCCAAGGTTGAATTCATTCTTGTCGATGATTTCCTTCAGCGACAGGTTGGCCGGGGCGCCGGAGCCGATGCCATACAGCTTCTTGTCGAACTGGTCGGCGTGCTTCTGCAGGTCGGCGAAGTCTTTCACTCCGGCATTCCACACATAGTCGGGCACCGCCAGGGTGAACTCGGTTCCTTCCAGGTTACGTGACAGTTGCTGCACATCGCCGTTGGCGATGAACTTGTCATGAAAGCCTTGATGCGCCGGCATCCAGTTGCCCAGGAAGGCATCGACACGGCCGTCCTTCAGGCCGCCATAGATGATCGGCACGGCCAGGCTGTCGATCTTCACCTTGTAGCCCAGGCTTTCCAGTAACAGACGGGCCACGGCATTGGTCGAGGCGATATCGCTCCAGCCGGGGTCGGCCATTTTCACGGTACTGCATTGTGCGTCGTTGTCGGCGGCGTGGGCCGTGGTGGCGCCCAGGGCCAGGGCGAACACGGCGGCGGAGAACTTGTGCATGGCGGCCTCTCTTCTCAATCCAGGGGGGCGGGCTGTGGATAACGTGCCTTGCGCTCGAGGTCGTCGAGATCGATGTGGTTGCGCATGTACTGTTGGCTGGCGTCCACCAGCGGTTGGTGGTCCCAGCTTTTCAGCTTGCCGATGGCCAGCGCCTCGGCAACCAGGCGGCGGCGCCGCTGGCTGGCCAGTACCTGCTGGCGCAGGCTGGGGATATCCCAACGTTGTTGTGCTTCATCGACAAATGCCTGCAGCAGCGCCTGATGGTCCGGGCTGCCGGTGAGGTTCTCCCGCTCGTGCGGGTCGCGGCTCAGGTCATAGAGTAGACATGGGTCGTCTTCGCTGTACACGAACTTGTAGGGCCCGCGGCGGATCATCATCAGCGGGCCGACGGTGCCTTCGGCCATGTATTCGCCGATCACTTCATCGTGACCGCCCTGCCCTTGCAGATGGCCGACAAGCGAGCGGCCGTCCAGGTGCAGGTTTTTATCCACAGCGCCGCCGGCCAGTTCGACCAGGGTCGGCAGCAGGTCGCAGGTCGATACCGAGGCGCTTACCCGGCCCGCTGCAAAGCGCTTGGGCGCGTGGACCAGCAGCGGTACCCGCGCCGACATCTCGAACCAGTGCATTTTGTACCAGAGGCCACGCTCGCCCAGCATGTCGCCGTGGTCACCAGAAAACACGATCAATGTGTCGTCGGCCAGGTTGCACTCCTCCAGGGTTCGCAGCAGCTGGCCGATGTTGTCGTCGATGTAGCTACAGGCGCCGAAGTAGGCGCGGCGGGCGTCGCGTATCTTGTCCACAGGCAGCGGTTTGTTCCACAGGTCGTAGACCTTCAGCAGGCGCTGCGAGTGCGGGTCGAGGTCTGCCTGGCCGAACTCGGCATGGGGCATGGGGATATCCACACCCTCGTAGCGGTCCCAGTAGCGTTTGGGAATGGTGTAGGGGTCGTGCGGATGGGTCATGGACACGGTCAGGCAGAACGGCCGGCCGTCGTTTTCGCGCACATGGTCGTAAAGATACTGGCGCGCCTTGAACACCACCTCCTCGTCGAAATCCAGCTGATTGGTGCGCACGCACGGGCCGGCTTGCAGTACCGAAGCCATGTTGTGGTACCAGCTCGGGCGCACATCCGGTTCGTCCCAGTTCACCGCCCAGCCGTAGTCGGCCGGGTAGATGTCGCTGGTCAGGCGCTCTTCGTAGCCGTGCAACTGGTCCGGGCCGCAGAAGTGCATCTTGCCGGACAGCGCGGTGCGGTAGCCCAGGCGGCGCAGGTAGTGGGCATAGGTCGGTACATCGGCGGGGAAATCGGCAGCATTGTCGTAGGCGCCGATGCGGCTGGGCAGTTGGCCGCTGACCAGGGTGAAGCGTGACGGCGCGCACAGCGGGCTGTTGCAGTAGGCCGAATCGAACACCACCGCCTGCTCGGCCAGGCGGCTCAGGTGCGGCATCTGGATGGGCGAAGGGGCGTAGATCGGCAGCAAGGGTACGGCCATCTGGTCGGCCATGATGAACAGGATATTCGGGCGCGTCATGGTGGCTTCCATCGTTGAGGGTTATGCGATCCGCTTGCCTACCAAGATGCGACTGTGGATAACATGGGTAAAGCCCATGGCGGGCAATGACTGGGATTAGCTGCGCTTATGTTTGAGCACCTTGCCGAGCTGTCGCTGGATACCTTGCGTGTGTTCGAAGCCGCGGCACGCCTGCGGGGTTTTACCGCTGCGGCGCTGGAGCTTGGGACCACGCAGCCGGCCGTGAGCCAGCAGGTGAAGCGCCTGGAAGCACAGCTGGGCACGCGCCTGTTCGACCGTATTTATCGCGGCATCGAGCTCACCGAGGCCGGCCAGTTGTTGTTCGAACAGGTACACCAGGGCCTGCAAGCCATGGATGACGGCATTGCCCAGGCCAGCGGGCGCGGCCAGCGCGAAGTGCTGCAGGTGGCCACCGACTTTGCCTTTGCGGCGTTCTGGCTGATGCCAAGGCTGCAGCGCTTCCACGAGGCTTATCCACAGGTGGATGTGAGCCTGGTGACCGGTGAACGCAGCCAGGGCATGTTGCGCCCGGACATCGATGTGGCGGTGCTGTTTGGCGATGGGCGCTTTCATCAGGGTGAAAGCCGCTGGCTGTTCGATGAGGAAGTCTTCCCGGTGTGCAGCCCCCGCCTGACGGATGGCAAACCTTTGTCAGCCGTGGCTTTGCAGCGATTGCCCTTGCTGCATTTGAAGGGCGAGCAAGCCAGCCGATGGTTTGACTGGGCGGGGGTGTTTCGCGGGTTTGGCGTGGCCAGCCCACCGCCTGCTGGGCAGTTGCGGTTCGATAACTACACGTTGTTGATCCAGGCAGCGATTGCCGGGCAAGGGGTGGCGATTGGTTGGGGGCACCTGGTGGATGGGTTGGTGGAGCAAGGGTTGTTGTGCCGGCCTTTGCAGGGGAGTTTGCGCTCGGAGCGTGGTTATTACGCGGTTCTGCCACCGCGCAAGCGGCGTGGGGCGCTGATCGAGCGGTTTGTCGGTTGGCTGGAGCATGAGCGCAACCTGTGAGATTTTGGGGCCGCTTTGCGGCCCATCGCAGGCAAGCCAGCTCCCACAAGGGCTGCGACGGCCTGACAGGCTGTGGGATTCCTGTAGGGGCTGATTTGCCTGAGATTGGACCCTGACAGGCAATACATGCCGCTCAGGCCGGCGCGGTCCTTGTGGGAGCTGGCTTGCCTGCGATGGGCTGCAAAGCAGCCCCGGCGATCTAGACCACGAAGTTCAGATGCTCGCCCCGGTGCAGGTCCAGTTCCAGCATATCCGCCATCCCCGCCGCTACGCGTGCCCACCCCTCATCGGGCAACGCCTGCGGCGTATTGATCAGCGTCCAGTGCAACGCACTGCGCTGCAACCCATCAACCACATGGTCCACGCATTCCCGCTCTGCCTCGCTGTATTTGCCCGGCTCATCCAGCACAGCGAAATCGCCCACCAGCAACAGCCGGCGTATAGTCGTACGCTCAAGCCCCGCCACCAGTGCCTCGCTCAGGCGTGCTTGCCCCGGCAAGTCACCTGGCGCCAGCGCCGACAGCAGGGCGATCACCGCCGAGCCGCCTGCTGCGCCCTGCTCTGCCTGGTCGGCATCCCCCAGCCCGCCTATCTTGAAGTGCAGGCCCGGGCGCGCGGTGTGGCGGTTCAGGTCATCGACCACGGCGGTGACTTCGTGCTGGCGCGCCAGCAGCTCGGCCATCAGGGCATTGCCCAGGCTGCTTTCAGGCCCGAACAGGACCAGTTTGTACACTGGGGTTTCGGCGTTTTTCACTGCATCACTCCCTTTGCAGGTGGTGATGGTTGGACCGCAATCAGGAGTTATCGTGCAGAGGATCAAGGGTTATCACGCCCATGTTTATTACGACGCAGCGACCATGGAGCAGGCCCGGGAACTGTGCGAGGAAGCGATGCGGCTGTTTCCCGTGACCATGGGGCGCATGCACCAGAAGCCGGTTGGGCCGCACCCGGACTGGAGCTGCCAGCTGGCGTTCGAGCCGGAATTTGTCGGGGTGGTGTTGCCTTGGTTGGCGCTGTATCGGAAGGGATTGGTGGTGTTCATGCACCCGCTGACCGGGGATGAACTGGCGGACCACCGGGACCATGCGATCTGGATGGGGGCTTTGCGGCCTTTGAACCTGTCGATTTTTGGTGGGTAGGTCTCTGTCACCTTTTCTGGCCTCTTCGCGGGCACGCCCGCTCCCACAAGTTCTCCACAGTTTTCAGTATCTGTGGGGTCCCTGTGGGAGCGGGCGTGCCCGCGAAGCAGGCGACGCGGTTTAGCGGCGGGCGCCGCGCACCCCTTCTGCCAGTGCCGAGCACAGGCTGAGTACATCATTCACTGCCTGGTCGGAACTCTTGGCTTGGGCAATCTTGTCGACCAGCGCCGAGCCTACCACTACACCATCCGCCAGGCGGGCGATGTTCGCAGCCTGCTCCGGGGTACGAATGCCGAAACCAACGCTGATCGGCAGGTCGGTATGCCGGCGCAGGCGGGCAATGGCTTCGGTCACGTGCTCGGTGGTCGCCGAGCCGGCACCGGTCACACCGGCCACCGACACGTAGTACACAAACCCGGAGCTGCGCTCCAGCACGCGCGGCAGGCGCGCATCGTCGGTGGTCGGGGTGGTCAGGCGAATGAAGTCGATGCCTGCAGCCTGGGCCGGGGTGGCCAGTTCGGCGTCGTGCTCTGGCGGTAGGTCGACGATGATCAGGCCATCGACGCCCGCTGCTTTTGCCTCAGCCACGAACGCATCCACGCCAAAGCGGTGGATCGGGTTGTAGTAGCCCATCAGCACGATTGGCGTGGTCTGGTTATCCACACGGAATTCGCGAACCATCTGCAGGGTCTTGGCCAAGGTCTGGCCAGCTTCCAGTGCGCGCAGGGTGGCCAGCTGGATGGCCACGCCATCGGCCATCGGGTCGGTGAACGGCATGCCCAGCTCGATCACATCGGCGCCGGCGGCCGGCAGGCCCTTGAGGATCTGCAGCGAGGCGTCGTAGCCCGGGTCGCCTGCGGTGACGAAGGTGACCAGTGCCGAACGGCCTTCGGCCTTCAGTTCGGCGAAGCGTTGTTCAAGACGGCTCATGCCTGTTTCTCCTGGGCGGCCATGTGGTTCATGACGGTTTGCATGTCTTTGTCGCCGCGGCCCGACAGGCACACGACCATCAGGTGGTCCTTGGGCAGCTTCGGTGCGCGCTTGATCGCTTCGGCCAGGGCGTGGGAGCTTTCCAGCGCCGGGATGATGCCTTCCAGGCGGCAGCTGGCGTGGAACGCATCCAGCGCTTCGTCATCGGTAATGCTGACGTACTCGACGCGTTTCACTTCGTGCAGGTAGGCGTGCTCCGGGCCGATGCCCGGGTAGTCGAGGCCTGCGGAAATCGAGTGGGCGTCGGTGATCTGGCCGTCTGCATCTTGCAGCAGGTAGGTGCGGTTGCCGTGCAGCACGCCCGGTACGCCGCCGTTCAGGCTGGCAGCGTGCTTGTCGGTGTGCACGCCGTGGCCACCGGCTTCGACGCCGATGATCTGCACGCTCGGCTCTTCGAGGAACTCATGGAACAGGCCCATGGCGTTGGAGCCACCACCGACGCAGGCAACCAGGCTGTCTGGCAGGCGGCCTTCCTTCTCTTGCAACTGAACGCGTGTTTCTTTGCCGATGATCGACTGGAAATCGCGGACCATGGCCGGGTACGGGTGTGGGCCAGCGACGGTGCCGATCAGGTAGAAAGTGTCTTCGACGTTGGTGACCCAGTCGCGCAGGGCTTCGTTCATGGCGTCTTTCAGGGTGCCGGTACCGGCCGTGACCGGGACTATTTCGGCGCCCAGCAGCTTCATGCGGAACACGTTGGCCTGCTGGCGCTCGATGTCGGTAGCGCCCATGTAGATCACGCACGGCAGGCCGAAGCGGGCAGCCACGGTGGCGGTGGCCACGCCGTGCATGCCGGCGCCGGTTTCGGCGATCAGGCGCTTCTTGCCCATGCGCTTGGCCAGCAGCACCTGGCCGATGCAGTTGTTCACCTTGTGCGCGCCGGTGTGGTTGAGCTCTTCACGCTTGAAGAAGATCTTCGCGCCGCCACAGTGCTCGGTCAGGCGCTCGGCGAAGTACAGCGGGTTGGGGCGGCCGATGTAGTCGCGCTGGAAATAGGCCAGCTCTTCGAGGAACTTGGGGTCTGCCTTGGCCGCTTCGTATTCGCGGGCCAGGTCCAGCACCAGTGGCATCAGGGTTTCGGCCACGTAGCGGCCGCCGAACGAGCCGAACAGGCCATTGGCGTCGGGGCCGGGGCGGTATTGGGACTGGGTCATGGGGCGCTCCAGGGCGTAATGAATGAGTGATGGGCTTTACTCTAACCACGGCAAGCCCGGCTGAAAACCGATAAGATTGCGCAAACGTGTCAGAAAAACTCACAGGTACCATGGCCCACGACCTCCCTCCCCTGAATGCCCTGCGCGCCTTCGAGGCTACCGCCAGGCTCAACAGCGTCAGCCAGGCGGCTGAAGCGCTGCATGTTACCCATGGCGCTGTCAGCCGGCAGATCAAGGTACTGGAGGAGCACCTTGGCGTGGCCCTGTTCGTCAAGGACGGGCGTGGCATCAAACTCACAGATGCAGGCATCCGGCTGCGTGATGCCAGTGGCGAGGCTTTCGACCGGCTGCGCAGTGTGTGTGCCGAGCTCAGCCGCGATGTCAGCGAGGCGCCGTTCGTGCTGGGCTGCTCGGGCAGCCTGCTGGCGCGCTGGTTCATTCCGAGGCTGGGGCGCCTGAAGGCGGATTTGCCCGAATTGCGCCTGCATTTGTCAGCCGGTGAAGGTGACCTCGACCCGCGTCGCCCAGGGCTTGATGCATTGCTGGTGTACGCCGAGCCGCCATGGCCTGCGGACATGCAGGTGCATGTGCTGGCCGAGGAGCGTATCGGCCCGGTGCTCAGCCCGCACTTTGCCGGCTTCGAACGCTTGCGTGGGGCGCCTGCCAGCGCCCTGCTGGAGGAGGCGCTGCTGCATACCACGTCACGTCCGCAAGCATGGCCCACCTGGGGTCAGCAGCAGGGACTGGACCCGGCCAGGTTGCACTACGGCCAGGCGTTCGAGCATTTGTATTATTTGCTGGAGGCGGCGGTTGCAGGCCTTGGCGTGGCCATTGCGCCGCAGCCACTGGTGGCGGATGACTTGCGGGCTGGGCGCCTCAGCGCGCCGTGGGGGTTTTCCCCTACCCCGGCAGCGTTGGCGTTGTGGGTGCCGCGGCGCGCCGCAGATGGGCGCGCCGAGCAGTTGGCGCAGTGGCTGCGCCGCGAATTGGAACGCCAGGCGGGTTAGTTGCGACGGGTCAGCAGATAGGC
The DNA here is from genome assembly GCF_000708715.2 of Pseudomonas putida W15Oct28. Lineage (GTDB taxonomy): Bacteria > Pseudomonadota > Gammaproteobacteria > Pseudomonadales > Pseudomonadaceae > Aquipseudomonas > Aquipseudomonas putida_R. The sequence continues at coordinate 30,616 of NZ_JENB01000011.1, forward strand.
CGCCAGCAGGCCGAGGGCGCCAATCGCCACGCCCGCTGTTGTAACCGGGTGCTCCTGCGCGTAATCACGGGTCGCGATACCGGTCTGGCGGGTGCGGGTCTTCACTTCCTCGTAAGCATCACTGAGCAGGCTACGCGAGTGTTTCAGCGCGCTTTCGGCGTTGCTGCGGATTGCCTTCACCGACTTCTGGGACTCTTCCGACGCGTCATGCTTGAGGTTTTCCAGGCTTTTCAGAAGGCTTTCGATCTCCGCTTCCATGCTTTCCAGGGATGTTTTACGCAGCGAGTTGCGGTGCATGTTGACTCTCCTTTGCAGTATGGGCTGTAAAGGTTGCGACCCTTGGCCTGCGCGAAAGTGCGATCGAACTTTCACCTTTGCGGACGGCTCGCAGGTAAACCGGGCCTACGCTGCTAGGCTGGCTGCTAGGCTAAAAAATCACCGTTATCCAAGGAGCGTGAACATGACTGACCATCACACGTACAAGAAGATCGAGCTGGTGGGATCTTCGCCGACCAGTATCGAAGACGCGATCAACAATGCCCTGGCCGAAGCCGGCAAGAGCATCAAGCACCTGGAATGGTTTGAAGTGATCGATACCCGTGGGCACATCCGCGACAACAAGGCGGCGCACTTCCAGGTCACGCTGAAGGTGGGCTTCCGTGTCGCCAACAGCTGAAACAGCGCCGGGCTGGATGATCCGGGCTTGATGGGGTATTTAGGAAGGGGGCGCCTTGGCGTGCGCCCTTTCTGATTTCATCTGCACAAGGAACGCGATCGATGAACAAACTGATTCTGGCGCTGGGCCTGATGACACTGGCCGGTGGTGCGCTGGCGGCGGGCAAGCCGTGCGAAGAACTGAAGGCGGAGATTGCCGCCAAGCTGGATGCCAAAGGGGTTACTGGCTACAAGCTGGAGATCGTCAACAAGGGCGAGCCGGCCGGCAAGGTGATTGGTAGCTGCGAGGCGGGTACCAAAGAGATTGTGTACCGCCGCGGTTGATGTGTTGGCTTTTTCGCGGGCTTGCCCGCTCCCACAGGTAATCTACAGGTTCAAGCACCTGTGCAGTCCTGTGGGAGCGGGCGAGCCCGCGAAGAAGGTCACTCGGTCTTGAGTGCCTGCGCCAGCAGTTCATAGGACCGGATCCGGTCCGCATGCTCATACAGGTCGCAGGTAAAGATCAGCTCGTCCGCCCCGGTCTGCTCCAGCAGCACCTCCACCTTGGCCCTTACCTTCTGCGGGCTGCCGATCATCGCCAGGCCCAGGAAGCTGCCCACCGTTTCCCGCTCATGGGGCAACCACAGCCCATCCATGCTTTCCACCGGCGGTTTTTGCATCAGGCTCTGGCCGCGGATCAGCGCCAGGATGCGTTGGTACACCGAGGTTGCCAGGTATTCGGCCTTTTCGTCTGTTTCTGCCACCACCATGGGGATGCCCAGCATCACATACGGCTTGTCCAGCGTGGTCGATGGCTTGAAATGATTGCGGTAAACGCGGATCGCCTCGTGTATGTAGCGCGGCGCAAAGTGCGAAGCGAAGGCATAGGGCATACCGCGCATGCCCGCCAGCTGGGCGCTGAACAGGCTGGAACCCAGCAGCCACATTGGCACGTCAGTGTCGTACCCCGGCACGGCGATTACTTTTTGATCATCGGTACGTGGGCCGAGGTAGCGCGACAGCTCCTCGACATCGTCCGGGAAGTCGTCCGGGCCGCCAGCGCGGTCGCGGCGCAGGGCGTAGGCCGTCATCTGGTCCGAACCCGGCGCACGCCCCAGGCCCAGGTCGATACGCCCCGGGTACAGGCTGGCCAGGGTGCCGAACTGTTCGGCGATCACCAGTGGTGCGTGGTTGGGCAGCATCACCCCGCCAGAGCCCACGCGAATGCTCGAAGTACCCCCGGCCAGATAACCGATCAGCACTGACGTCGCCGAACTGGCGATGCCGTCCATGTTGTGGTGCTCGGCCACCCAGAAGCGGTTGTAGCCAAAACGCTCGACGTGTTGCGCCAGGTCCAGCGAGTTGCGCAGCGACTGCGCCGGGCCTGCATCGGCGCGCACGGGCACCAGGTCGAGGGTGGATATTTTCAGGTCACGCAGCTGCGTCATTGGAGCCTCCGCAAAGGTGGTTGGCCAGAGGCCTTTGTAACTCTGTATGGGCATATTCGGGGGATTCAATGTTTGCTGTGCGATTGGTCTGAACTTGCCGTAAGCGGCTGCCCTCTGAATCCATAAGCACGTAACCGAATGACCAGGAGGCAGCATGAAAAAGACAGCATCGGCAATTTGGCAAGGTGGCTTGAAGGATGGCAAGGGCCTGCTTTCTACCGAAAGCGGCGCGCTCAAGCAGAACCCGTATGGCTTCAACACCCGATTCGAGGGCACCCCCGGGACCAACCCGGAGGAGCTGATTGGTGCGGCGCATGCGGGCTGTTTCTCGATGGCGTTGTCGATGATGCTCGGTGAAGCAGGGCTGACAGCGGACCGGATCGACACCGCTGCCGAGGTGACGCTCGACAAGCTGCCTGATGGTTTTGCCATCACGGCCGTGCATCTGGTGCTCCGGGCCAAGGTACCGGGGGCAAGCGAGGCGCAGTTCCTGGAGATTGCCAACAAGGCCAAGGAAGGGTGCCCGGTGTCCAAGGTGCTGAACGCAAAAATCAGCCTGGATGCGGCGCTAGTGGGCTGAAGCGGCGCAACGGAGGCGGTTTGCTGTAGTCTAAACAGCGTCGGCAGCACGCTGCCTTTTCAGGAGCCGTTCCATGATTCGCGTAGCAATCGCCGTGTTGGCTTCCCTGGTCGCCACGTCTACGTTGGCGGCGGTCAAGCCGTGCGAAGAGCTGAAAGCCGAGATCGAGGCCAAGATCCAGGCTCAGGGTGTGCCGTCCTACACCCTGGAGATCGTGCCCAACAGTGAGGTCAAGGACCAGAACATGGTCGTCGGGACTTGCGATGGCGGCACGAAGAAGATCATTTATCAAAAGAATGATCGGTAGGCTCGGGATTATGGGGCCGCTTTGCGGCCCTTTCGCGACACAAGGCCGCTCCCACAAAGGCCCTGCATACGCCGATCAATGTGGGAGCGGCCTTGTGTCGCGATGGGCTGCAAAGCAGCCCCCCATTCACGGAATGCAGAACACGTCGCTAGGCTCGTTCACCACTACCTTGCGGCTTGCGTCATACAGCAGCACCTGCGGCTCCATCACCGGGGCCCGTGCTTCCAGGCGATAACGTTCACCGGCCTTGAAGTCGTCAAAGCGTACGGTCAGGTAGCAGGTGCGGTCCCTGGGTTCGGACATGATGCCGCCCGCGTAGATTTCATAATCGAAGCGCACCACCAGTTCGTGCTTGCCCGGCGTTACCTGAAAGTAACGGCCGTCATCCAGGCGCTTGCCATCGAGGCGGTCGGCCATGATCACCCGGCCGGGGGTCATGGTGTAGAGATCGACCCAGGCCTGCTTGGGGTCGACGGGTGGCAAGGGGCTGGCGCAAGCCCCCAGTGCACTGAGGGCGATCAGCATCATGGGCTGGCGCATGGCAAAACTCCCACTTGCGATTTACACGTTACAAGCATAGCGCCGTTTCTACCGTTCAGGTGCGTTGGCAGCCTGCTGGCAAGCCTTGGCCGACCATTTTTTGCCGGTCGTCGTAAAGCTTGATCCAGGGGCGGAAGCCGATACTGCCCGCGTGCAGCTGGTAGCGCTGGCCGGCGCCGAAGTCCTTGAAGGTCAGCTTGACCTGGCAATCACGCCACAACGGCTCGTCGACGGGGCCGATATTGCTGGGGGTGACCGGGAACTGGTAGCGCACGGTCAGCTCGTGGCTGCCGGGCTGTACTTCGAAATAGCGGCTGTCGGCCCAGTCACGCTCATCTACCTGCACGGCGTCCAGCGAGGTGTCGTCGTAGGGCGTGAGGTCGATCCAGGCCTGGTTCGGGTCCGGGGCTGGCAACGTGGAACAGGCGGATATCAGCAACAGTGAACCGGCGACCAACAATGCACGCATGGCGAAACTCCCCCTTGGCGAGATAGTCTTGAAGCGAATTGGCCTTGAGCGAGTCAGACAGTCCCGGATGCTTCGACTTTTTCTTATGCAGCGCTCAGGCCCTGGGGCACTCGACCGCGTTTTCATCCCTTTTGTTCCCCTGCTGGCGGCGCTCCTGCTGAACGGTTGCAGCAGCGTTGCCTACTATGGGCAGCTGGCCGAGGGCCAATTGCAGCTGCTGCGCGCGCGTCAGCCCGTCGCGCAGGTGGTGGCTGACCCGGCCACGTCACCGCAATTACGCTCGCGCCTGGCGCACGCTGAACAGGCGCGGGTGTTCGCCAGCCAGCAGTTGAAACTGCCGGATAACCGCAGCTACCGGGTGTATGCCGACATTGGCCGGCCCTATGTGGTGTGGAATGTGTTCGCCACGCCGGAGTTGTCATTGCAGCCGGTGACGCACTGTTTCCCGATCGCGGGGTGCGTGGCCTATCGCGGCTACTACCAGCAAGGTGCGGCACGCGGGGCAGCGGCATTGATGCGCGAGGACGGCCTGGATGTGTATCTGGGTGGCGTGGAGGCTTACTCGACCCTGGGCTGGTTCGACGACCCGATCTTGTCGTCAATGGCCGGCTGGGGCCACGAGCGCCTGGCCACGCTCATCTTCCATGAGCTGGCTCACCAGCGCTTCTATGTGCAGGACGATACCGAGTTCAACGAATCGTTTGCGTCCTTTGTCGAGCAGGAAGGCACCCGGCAATGGCGCGTGTCCCGTGGGCTTGCCGCAGTTGGCGAGGAGCAGGGGCAACAGCGTGACCAGTTCATCCGGCTGGTGCTGGCCAGCCGTGAGCGGTTGCAGGCGATTTATGCCGGCCCGCTGGACGATGCGCACAAGCGGCTGGCCAAACAGGCCGAGTTTGAGCGGTTGAGGGGTGAGTACCGGCAGGTGCGCGATGGCCAGTGGGGCGGTGACAAGCGCTATGACGCCTGGGTGTATGGGCCGATGAACAATGCCAAGTTGTTACCGTTTGGGCTGTATGACCAGTGGGTGCCGGCGTTTGCGGCGGTGTTTCGTGAGGTGGGTGGGGATTGGGCGCGGTTTTACGAGCGGGTCGAGCAACTGGGGCGGTTGCCGATTGAAGAGCGGAAGGCGGCGTTGCAGCGGTTGATGGTTAGCCGGTGAGACTTTGGGGCCGCTTTGCGGCCCATCCGACCGGTCCGGCGCCCCGGCAAGGCCGCTCCCACATTGATCGGCTTACGCAGAGCCTTTGTGGGAGCGGCCTTGTGTCGCGAAAGGGCTGCAAAGCAGCCCCCATGGCCCTCAAGCCTTGCTAAAAGCCTGATGCAACTCGGCTACCGTGGCGAAATGGTAAGCAGGTTCTTCGGCCATCAACTCTTCCCGGCTACCAAACCCATACCCCACCGCCGCCGCCTGCAAGCCATTGCTGCGCGCGCCAATCAGGTCATGCTTGCGGTCCCCGATCATCAACGTCTGCGCCGGGTCCAGCCCTTCTTCATCCAGCAGGTGGCGGATCAGCTCGACCTTGTTGGTGCGCGTGCCGTCCAGTTCGCTGCCATAGATCACCTTGAAGTGGTGGTCGAAGGCGAAGTGCCGGGCGATTTCCCGGGCAAATTCCCACGGTTTGGAAGTGGCGATGTACAGCGTGCGGCCCTGCCCGTTCAGGGCTTCGAGCAACTCCGGCACGCCCTGGAACACCAGGTTTTCGTACAGGCCGGTGACGCGGAAACGTTCCCGGTAGAAGTTCACCGCGTCCCAGGCCTTGGCTTCGTCGAAGCTGTAGAACTGCATGAAAGCCTGCAGCAGGGGTGGGCCGATGAAATGTTCGAGGCGGGCCAGGTCTGGCTCGTCGATGCCCAGCTTGGCCAAGGCATACTGGATCGAGCGGGTGATGCCCAGGCGAGGGTCGGTCAGGGTGCCGTCTAGATCGAACAGGATGTTTTGCTGATGCATGTATGAGGTTCCACTTGAGTGCTGCGTTGCCTTCTTCGCGGGCTTGCCCGCTCCCACAGGTATGGCGCTGGACCTGAAGGCTCCACTAAACCTGTGGGAGCGGGCAAGCCCGCGAATACGGTCATTCCGGTTGGTCGTAGCCTTCGGCCAGGTGCTGGTCCTTGAGCTTCACGTAGTTGCCGGCGCTGTAGGAGAAGAACGCGCGCTCTTTGTCGTTCAGCAGCCGGGCCTGTTTCACCGGGCTGCCCATGTACAGGTAACCGCTGACCAGGCGTTTGCCCGGCGGTACCAGGCTGCCGGCACCGATGATCACTTCGTCCTCGACGATGGCGCCATCCATGATGGTGCTGCCCATGCCGACCAGGATGCGGTTGCCCAGGGTGCAGCCATGCAGCATGACCTTGTGGCCGATGGTCACCTCGTCACCGATGATCAGCGGGAAGCCGTCCGGGTTGAACGGGCCGGCGTGGGTGATGTGCAGCACGCTGGCGTCCTGCACGCTGGTGCGCGCACCGATGCGGATGCGGTGCATGTCGCCGCGTACCACGGTCAGCGGCCAGACCGAGCTGTCTTCACCGATCTCCACGTCGCCCAGCACCACTGCCGAACGATCGACGAAGGCACGTAGTCCAACTTTCGGAGTGTGTTGCTGGAAGCTTCGGATGGCCATGATAGCGTCTCTCATCTGTGCCGATAGGCAGGGTGCCTGCTGCGGTCGGCGTCGATTGTAATTAAGATGGGGCAGTGTTTCTTCTGCCAAGGTATCCAAACCGTGACTGCGAACAACCCGCTTCTGCAATCCCACGATCTGCCGCCCTTCTCGCAAATCCGTGCCGAACACGTGTTGCCGGCGATCGAAGCTATCCTGGCCGACAACCGTAAAGCCATTGCCGAGATCCTCGAAAAGCAGGGCAAGGCCCCTACCTGGGCTGGCCTGGTGCTGGCGATGGACGAACTGAACGACCGCCTGGGCGCCGCCTGGAGCCCGGTCAGCCACCTCAATGCGGTGTGCAACAGCGCCGAGCTGCGTGAGGCCTACGAGTCGTGCCTGCCTGCGTTGAGCGCCTACTCTACCGAACTGGGCCAGAACCGCGCGCTGTTCGACGCCTACCAGGCGCTGATCGATAGCCCCGAAGCCGCCGGCTTCGACGTGGCGCAAAAGACTATTCTCGAACACGCCCTGCGTGACTTCCGCCTGTCGGGTATCGACCTGCCGGCGGACCAGCAGCAGCGCTACGCCGAAGTGCAAAGCAAGCTCAGCGAGCTGGGCAGCCGCTTCTCCAACCAGCTGCTCGACGCCACCCAGGCGTGGACCAAGCACGTTACCGACGAAGCCGCGCTGGCCGGCCTGACCGACTCGGCCAAGGCGCAGATGGCGGCCGCTGCCCAGGCCAAGGGCCTCGACGGCTGGCTGATCACCCTGGAATTCCCCAGCTACTACGCCGTGATGACCTACGCCAGCGACCGCGCCCTGCGCGAAGAGCTGTACGCTGCCTACTGCACCCGCGCCTCGGACCAGGGCCCGAATGCCGGCCAGTTCGACAACGGCCCGGTAATGCAGGAAATTCTCGACCTGCGTCAGGAACTGGCCGCGTTGCTGGGTTACAAGAACTACGCCGAGTTGAGCCTGGCCACCAAGATGGCCGAGTCCAGCGACCAGGTGTTGAGCTTCCTGCGTGACCTGGCCAAGCGCTCCAAGCCGTTTGCCGCCCAGGACCTGGAGCAGCTGAAGGCCTACGCCGCCGAGCAAGGCTGCCCTGAACTGGCCAGCTGGGACGCCGGCTACTTTGGCGAGAAGCTGCGCGAGCAGCGCTACAGCGTGTCGCAGGAAGCCCTGCGCGCCTACTTCCCGATCGACAAGGTGCTGGGTGGCCTGTTCAGCATCGTGCAGCGCCTGTACGGCATCGAAATCGCCGAGCTCAAGGGCTTCGACAGCTGGCACCCAGACGTGCGCCTGTTCGAGATCAAGGAAAACGGCCAGCATGTCGGGCGCTTCTTCTTCGACCTTTACGCCCGTGCCAACAAGCGCGGCGGTGCCTGGATGGATGGCGCCCGCGACCGTCGTCGCACTGCTGGTGGCGAGCTGCAGAGCCCAGTGGCCAACCTGGTGTGCAACTTCACCCCGGCCGCACCCGGCAAGCCTGCGCTGCTGACCCACGATGAAGTCACCACCCTGTTCCACGAATTCGGCCACGGCCTGCACCACCTGCTGACCCGCATCGAGCATGCCGGCGTTTCCGGTATCAACGGCGTGGCCTGGGATGCGGTCGAGTTGCCGAGCCAGTTCATGGAAAACTGGTGCTGGGAGCCAGAAGGCCTGGCGCTGATCTCCGGCCATTACGAAACCGGCGCGGCCCTGCCCCAGGACCTGCTGGACAAGATGCTGGCGGCGAAAAACTTCCAGTCGGGCATGATGATGGTGCGCCAGCTGGAGTTCTCGCTGTTCGACTTCGAGCTGCACGCCAGCCATGGCGACGGCCGCAGCGTGCTGCAGGTGCTCGAAGGCGTGCGTGACGAGGTGTCGGTCATGCGCCCACCGGCGTACAACCGCTTCCCCAACAGCTTTGCGCACATCTTTGCGGGCGGTTACGCGGCGGGCTACTACAGCTACAAGTGGGCTGAAGTGCTGTCGGCTGATGCGTTCTCGCGCTTCGAGGAAGAAGGCGTGCTGAATGCCGAGACCGGCCGTGCCTTCCGCGAGGCGATCCTGGCCCGAGGCGGTTCGCGCGAGCCGATGGTGCTGTTTGTCGACTTCCGTGGCCGCGAGCCATCCATCGATGCGCTGCTGCGCCATAGTGGTCTTACCGAAGGCGCTGCGGCGTGAGCGAGGTAGTTGTGAACAAGACCAAGAAACGCTTCATTGCCGGGGCGGTATGCCCCGCGTGCAGCGAGCCCGACAAGCTGATGATGTGGAGCGAAGACGACGTACCGCACCGCGAGTGCGTCGCCTGCGGGTTCACCGACACCCTCAACGAGCAGGGCTTGTCGGTGCCCAAGGAACTCGGCACCCGAGTCAACCACCTGGCACCCAAGGCGGCGCCGGCCAAGGTACAGACGGTGCAGTTCTTTCCTAATCCGAAGCTGAAGAAACCGACAGAGTAAGCACTGGCGGTCGGATCAGAGGCGCTGGTGGATTCAAGGCAGCTACGATACTGTATGTAAATACAGTATCGGGGTTAGCCATGAATCCTCCAGCACCACTAAAGGGCCGTGGCACGGCGCACAATCCGCACAACCGTTTTGCCGCCAACCATTCGGTGGCAGAGGACGACGGCTGGTATCAGGAAGTGCCGCAGACCCAAGGCACCGAGGTGCGCAGCGAGACGGCGAAATCGGTCATCTCCCGCAATACATCGCCCGACCTGCCCTTCGACCGCTCCATCAACCCTTACCGCGGCTGCGAACATGGCTGCATCTACTGCTATGCCCGCCCTTCCCATGCCTATTGGGACCTCTCCCCCGGCCTGGACTTCGAAACCAAGCTGATCGCCAAGACCAATGCCGCCGAAGTGCTCGCGCAACAGCTGAGCAAGCCGGGTTACGTGTGCGCGCCAATCAACCTGGGCTCCAATACCGACCCGTATCAGCCAATCGAGCGGGAACAGTTGCTGACCCGGCGTCTGCTGGAAGTGTTGCTGCGTTTTCGTCACCCGGTGACCATCGTGACCAAGGGCTCGCTGGTGTTGCGCGACCTCGACCTGCTGGCCGAAATGGCCCGGCAGCGTCTGGCACGGGTGATGATCAGCCTGACCACGCTGGACGATGACCTGAAGCGGGTACTGGAACCGCGGGCGGCGTCACCCAATGCCCGCTTGAGGGCCATCCGCGTGCTGCGCGAGGCGGGTGTGCCGGTGGGTGTGCTGTGTTCGCCGATGATTCCGATGATCAACGACAGTGAGCTGGAGCGCTTGCTGGAGGCTGCCAGGGAAGCGGGTGCACAGAGCGCGGCCTACATGATGCTGCGCCTGCCACTGGAAGTGGCGCCGCTGTTCGAGCAGTGGCTGCAGGACCATTACCCGCAACGGGCGGCCCATGTATTGAGCCTGATCCGCCAGAGCCGGGGCGGCGAGCTGTATGACAGCCGGTTTGGCGCGCGCATGCGCGGTGAAGGTGTGTTTGCCGAGCTGTTGGCACAACGGTTTGCCAAAGCCATGAAACGCCTTGATTTCGAAGGGCGCGAGGCGCAGGCGCTGGATTGCTCTGCCTTCTGCCCGCCCGGTGGGCAGATGGCCCTATTCTGATTCTTCGAACAGAGCAGGGCTTTTGTGGGAGCGGGCGTGCCCGCGAACACCGGCGCAGCCGGTGCCATACACCGTGTCGCCCCCTTCGCGGGCACGCCCGCTCCCACAGGTTCTGCGCAGCACTCAGGTTCCCACATGGGGCCCATTGCCAGCCCTCAATACAACTAATCCGAGCTAATAATTGCGCTAATACATATTGGCAGTTGATGTTTTTTTGCTATTATCAAGAACCCGCCTTTTATATCTGGAACGCCCGTTCTAGAGCCTTCGAATTAAGTTTCAGTTAAGTTTTCCCCGCTAGCGTAGGAAATCAGTCCACACCGACTGTGATCTATGGCCCGTGCGTGTCATCTAAAACCCTGCATAGCCAGAATCTTTCCCCGGTAAAATGGATTTACCAACACACCGTCAAGAGGATGAATCATGCCCGTCAAGGACCCATCCAAGGTCGTTCCGGAGGTACCCGCTGAGGGCGCCGATGCCGCCCTGAAGCACATCGTCGACGGCTTCCTGCGCTTTCACCATGACGTCTTCCCCGAGCAGCAAGAGCTGTTCAAGAAGCTCGCCACTGCGCAAACGCCGCGTGCCATGTTCATCACCTGCGCCGATTCGCGCATCGTCCCCGAGCTGATCACCCAGAGCTCGCCAGGCGACCTGTTCGTAACCCGTAACGTGGGTAACGTGGTACCGCCTTATGGCCAGATGAATGGCGGTGTTTCCAGCGCAATCGAGTACGCCGTACTTGCGCTGAAAGTGCACCACATCATCGTCTGTGGCCACTCCGACTGTGGCGCCATGCGTGCGGTACTCAACCCGCAATCGCTGACCAAGATGCCGACTGTTTCCGCCTGGCTTCGCCATGCCGAAGTGGCGCGTACCGTGGTCGAGAACAACTGCTCGTGCGGTACCGAACACGAAACCATGCAGGTGCTGACCAAGGAAAACGTGATCGCCCAGTTGCATCACCTGCGCACCCATCCTTCGGTTGCCTCGCGCCTTGCAGCCGGTGAGCTGTTCATTCATGGCTGGGTTTACGACATCGAAACCAGCAAGATCGAAGCTTATGACGCCATCAGCGACAGCTTCCTGCCCCTGGCTGCTGGCGAGCCGGTCCCCTGCGCTACTCCGAGAGGTCGCTACTAAGCGACCCATCCACCGCTAGAACCTTGATAGCCGGCTGCACCCTGTAGGGGTGTGGCGCGGCCTTCGGCTGCCTTGAATTCCCTGACTGACTTGCCGGCATACCTGCTGGCGGCCCGCGCCTGCGCGCGCGTCAGGGGCAAACGTGCCCACGGCCAGAGGAATGGCCGTGCGACAGAGAAAGGAGAAACACGGTGAACATTACACAGTTGAAAGCGGCCCTGCCGCGTGAGTTGCTGGCGTCGGTGGTGGTCTTTCTGGTGGCCCTGCCGTTGTGCATGGGCATCGCGATTGCCTCGGGCATGCCGCCGGCAAAGGGCCTGATTACCGGCATTATCGGCGGCATTGTGGTGGGTTTCCTCGCCGGTTCGCCGTTGCAGGTCAGTGGCCCTGCTGCCGGGCTGGCGGTACTGGTGTTCGAGCTGGTGCGCCAGCATGGCATGGCCATGCTCGGGCCGATCCTGTTGCTGGCCGGGCTGTTGCAGCTGCTGGCCGGGCGCCTGCGCCTGGGTTGCTGGTTTCGGGTCACTGCGCCAGCGGTGGTGTACGGCATGTTGGCGGGCATTGGCGTGCTGATCGTGTTGTCGCAGGTGCATGTGATGTTCGACACGGCGCCGCAGCCTTCCGGGTTGCAGAACCTGCTGGAATTCCCGTCCACCGTTGCCGCCGCCCTGCCACAGGAAAGCGCAGGCTCCGGCTGGATGGCCGGTGCGCTGGGCCTGGGCACCATCGCCATTATGTGGGGCTGGGAGCGGCTGCGGCCGCAGCGGCTGCGCTTCGTCCCTGGCGCCCTGTTGGGCGTTGCCGCCATGACCGTCATCAGTATGTGGCTGGCCTTGCCGGTAAACCGCGTGCAGGTGCCGGCAGACCTGTCCGAGGCCATCGACTGGCTCCGCCCGGCTGACCTGATGCAACTGGCCGACCCTACCCTGCTGGTCGCCGCCTTTGCCCTGGCCTTCATCGCCAGCGCCGAAACCTTGCTGTCGGCTGCGGCGGTAGACCGCATGCACAGCGGCCAGCGTTCGGACTTTGACCGTGAACTGTCGGCCCAAGGTATCGGCAACATGCTTTGTGGTGTGCTGGGCGCGCTACCGATGACGGGCGTGATCGTACGCAGCTCGGCCAATGTGCAGGCGGGGGCGCAGACGCGGGCTTCGGCAATCTTCCATGGCCTGTGGCTATTGGCCTTCGTGGTGGTGTTGAGCAGCGTGCTGCAGCAGATTCCGGTGGCGAGCCTGGCGGGTGTGCTGGTGTTTACCGGGATCAAGCTGGTTGATTTCAAGGCGTTTCGTGGCCTGGGCCGTTATGGCCGCATGCCGATGTTCACCTATGCGGCGACGGCGCTGGCGATCATCTTCACCGACCTGTTGACCGGCGTGCTGCTGGGCTTTGCCCTGACCCTGCTGAAGCTGGCGTTCAAGGCGGCGCGGCTGAAGATCAACCTGGTGAGCCTGGAGAAGGCCGGGCACATGGAGTTGCGGTTAAGTGGTGCGGCGACGTTCCTGAAGGTGCCGGCGCTGACCCAGGTGCTGGATACCGTACCGGCGGGCACCACGTTGCATGTGCCGTTGGGTAACCTGAGCTATATCGACCACTCGTGCCTTGAGCTGCTGGAGGACTGGGGCCGCAGCAATTCGGCCAATGGGTCGCGGTTGCTGATAGAACAGCGGCGGTTGAAGCGACGGATCGAGGGGCGGTTGCGGACTACGGCGGGGGTTGGGGCCTAGAGCTGAAATCTTTTTTGCCTGATCCGGCCCTTTCGCGGGCATGCCCGCTCCCACAGGATTGCGCCTTAGCTGAAACCAGCGCAAAACCTGTGGGAGCGGGCAAGCCCGCGAAGAGGCCGGGGCAGGAGTATCAGGCCGGCTGGCCCAGCTCGACACCCAGCTGCCGCGACAGGCACGGCCAGCGCTTCCACGCCTCGCCGGTTGCCGGGCTGCTCAGTTTCTCGCGGTAGGCCTCCACCGATTCCACCGCAAAGCTTTCGTCATTGAGCATTTCGTCAACCGAGTGATGCACCACTTCATCCAGCTGGTTGGCAAAGCTCTCGCCAATCAACTGGTGGGCAATCAGGTTGGCGACCGTGGTGTCGACCGGAATCAGCGGCTGCTGGAAGTGGCGGATGTACAGGTCATTCACCTCTTCCACCAGGCGGTGCGCCAGGTAGGCCTCATCCAGCAGGCAGTCCAGGCCGACATGCCCTTGCATCACGCTGGGCGGCTGCAGGAAGTAGGCCTCGGCAATTTTCAGTACAGGTTTGATCTGCGATTCGATCCCGGCTTCGCGGGCGACCTCGTGGGCGGCCTCCAGCAGTTCCGGAACCTGATCGATGTAGGCGCTGACGAAGCGCGCCAAAGTACCCTGGGCGTCCTGCTCAGGCAGTTGGATCGAGGGGTGCAGGTGGGGCAGTTGCAGCTCGAGACGCTCTTTCAATTGGCCGGTCTGGCCTTCATGTTGATGGGCTTGGCTTACCTGCTCGCGTACAGCAGCGATGTTCATGACAACTCCAGGGACATTACGTTTCAAACGGAAGACACTAAATTAGCTCGGTATACAGAATACCTAAGACGCATTTGTTATAAGCCGCGCAAACGTGTGCGCTGCCAGGCATATAAAAATGCCATTATTGCGCCACACCCTATCAAGCGCGCGGTTTTCAGACCATTCAGTCATTTCGTGAAGTTCATTTCACAGGCTTCATTGCGTGCCATTGGTCGCTGTCTATACTCCCGTTGAACGTGATTCGTTGATGAGGCCCGACTGCTTTTGCAGGGGCTCGGTCGTCGAAGCCAGGCAGTCTTGACCGCCGTTCCCTCTTGCCGCAGGCCACGCCTCCGGGACAACAAGAATTAGAAGGGGAACCCGCAATGATGCGACATCCACATGTCTGGATGGGCCTCCTGTTGTGGTCGGTTTTTGGTCAGGCCAACGCCGCCTGGACCGTGAACATGCACCCGGGGGCGACGGAAGTTTCCAACGCCGTCTTCGACCTGCACATGACCATCTTCTGGATCTGCGTGATCATTGGCATCGTGGTGTTCGGCGCGATGTTCTGGTCCATGGTCGTCCACCGCCGCTCCACAGGCCAGCAGGCCGCGCATTTCCACGAGCATACCTGGGTGGAAATCATGTGGACCGTGGTGCCCTTCCTGATCCTGGTGGTGATGGCCATACCGGCCACCAAGACCCTGATCGACATCTACGACGCCAGCGAGTCGGACATCGACATCCAGGTCACCGGCTACCAGTGGAAGTGGCACTACAAATACCTGGGCCAGGACGTGGAGTTCTTCAGCAACCTGGCCACCCCCGCCGATCAGATTCACAACAAGGCCCCCAAAGACGAGCATTACCTGCTCGAAGTCGACCAGCCGCTGGTGCTGCCGGTGGGCGCCAAGGTGCGCTTCCTGGTGACTGCCGCCGACGTCATCCACTCCTGGTGGGTGCCGGCCTTCGCGGTCAAGCGCGACGCCATCCCGGGCTTTGTCAACGAAGCCTGGACCCGTATCGAAAAGCCCGGCATCTACCGCGGCCAGTGCACCGAGCTGTGCGGCAAGGACCATGGCTTCATGCCGGTGGTGGTGGAGGTCAAATCCAAGGCCGACTACGACACCTGGCTGGGCGAGCGCAAGGCAGAAGCTGCCAAGCTCAAAGAGTTGACCAGCAAGGAATGGACCCTGGACGAGCTGGTGGCACGTGGCGACAAGGTTTACCACACCACCTGCGTGGCCTGTCACCAGGCCGAAGGCCAGGGCCTGCCGCCGATGTTCCCGGCGCTCAAGGGCTCGAAGATTGCCACCGGGCCGAAGGAAGGCCACCTGAGCATCGTCTTCCACGGCAAGCCCGGCACCGCCATGGCGGCGTTCGGCAAGCAGCTCTCGGAAGTCGACATTGCCGCCGTTGTCACCTACGAACGCAACGCCTGGGGCAACAACAAGGGCGACATGGTCACGCCGAAGGACGTGCTGGCGCTGAAGCAGGCAGAAGCGCAATGAACCGGGTTACTCGCGGCAATCAATGGGTTGCAGGAGACAGGACATGAGCACAGTGATCGACGACCACGCCCACGGCCATGAGCACGCCCACGGCCCGGCCAAGGGCCTGATGCGCTGGGTGCTGACCACCAACCATAAAGACATCGGCACGATGTACCTGTGGTTCAGCTTCATCATGTTCCTGCTCGGCGGCTCGTTCGCCATGGTGATCCGCGCCGAACTGTTCCAGCCCGGCCTGCAGATCGTCGAGCCGGCCTTCTTCAACCAGATGACCACCATGCACGGCCTGATCATGGTGTTCGGTGCGGTGATGCCGGCTTTCGTCGGCCTGGCCAACTGGATGATCCCGTTGATGATCGGCGCGCCCGACATGGCCCTGCCGCGTATGAACAACTTCAGCTTCTGGCTGCTGCCGGCAGCCTTCCTGTTGCTGGTCTCGACCCTGTTCAGCCCGGGCGGCGGGCCGAACTTCGGCTGGACGTTCTATGCCCCGCTGTCCACCACCTATGCGCCCGCCAGCGTCACCTTCTTCATCTTCGCCATCCACCTGATGGGCATCAGCTCGATCATGGGCGCGATCAACGTGATTGCCACCATCCTCAACCTGCGTGCGCCTGGCATGACCCTGATGAAGATGCCGCTGTTCGTCTGGACCTGGCTGATTACCGCGTTTCTGCTGATTGCGGTAATGCCGGTGCTGGCCGGCGTGGTGACCATGATGCTGATGGACATCCACTTCGGCACCAGCTTCTTCAGTGCCGCCGGCGGCGGTGACCCGGTGCTGTTCCAGCACGTGTTCTGGTTCTTTGGCCACCCCGAGGTGTACATCATGATCCTGCCGGCGTTCGGCGCGGTCAGCTCGATCATCCCGGCGTTCTCGCGCAAGCCGCTGTTCGGCTACACCTCGATGGTGTACGCCACCGGCGCCATTGCCTTCCTGTCGTTCATTGTCTGGGCCCACCACATGTTCGTGGTCGGCATCCCGGTGGTGGGCGAGCTGTTCTTCATGTACGCCACCATGCTGATTGCCGTGCCCACCGGGGTGAAGGTGTTCAACTGGGTCAGCACCATGTGGGAGGGCTCGCTCACCTTCGAGACGCCGATGCTGTTCGCCATCGCCTTTGTCATCCTGTTCACCATCGGCGGCTTCTCCGGGCTGATGCTGGCCATCGCCCCGGCGGACTTCCAGTACCACGACACCTACTTCGTGGTGGCGCACTTCCACTACGTGCTGGTGCCCGGGGCAATCTTCGGCATCTTCGCCTCGGCCTACTACTGGCTGCCGAAATGGACCGGCCACATGTACGACGAAACCCTCGGCAAGCTGCACTTCTGGCTGTCGTTCGTCGGCATGAACATGGCCTTCTTCCCCATGCACTTCGTGGGGCTGGCCGGCATGCCGCGACGCATCCCCGACTACAACCTGCAGTTCGCCGACTTCAACATGGTGTCGTCGATCGGTGCCTTCATGTTCGGCGCCACGCAGATCTTCTTCCTGTTCATTGTCATCAAGTGCATCCGCGGCGGCGCGCCGGCACCGGCCAAGCCCTGGGATGGCGCCGAGGGCCTGGAGTGGTCTATCCCCTCGCCTGCGCCCTACCACACCTTCCAGACACCACCGGAAGTGAAATAGGAAACCCGCCATGAACGGCCTGTCGCTGAAACGCCTGGTAACGCGCCTGCTGATGCTGACGGTGGTGATGTTCGCCTTCGGCTTCGCCCTGGTGCCGATCTACGACGTGATGTGCAAGGCCTTCGGCATCAACGGCAAGACCGGCGGGCAATACGAAGGCAGCCAGGTCAGCGACCCGTCGCGTTCGGTGCGGGTGCAGTTCATGTCGACCAATGCCAGCGACATGGTCTGGGACTTCTACTCCACGGCTGACCAACTGGAGGTCAACCCGGGGGCGGTGAACCAGATGATCTTTGTCGCGCACAACCCGACCGACCGGCCCATGAGCGCGCAGGCGATACCCAGCATCACCCCGGCCGAAGCCGCGGCGTACTTCCACAAGACCGAGTGCTTCTGCTTTACCCAGCAGGTGCTGCAGCCCGGCGAACGCATCGAGATGCCGGTGCGCTTCATCGTCGACCGCGACCTGCCGGCCAGCGTGAAGCACCTGACACTGGCCTACACCTTGTTCGACATCACCGCTCGCCACCCGCCGGTCGCGCATGTTGCGGCCCAGGACGTCCAGGGCGCCCGTTAAGGGAAGGAGAACAGCAATGGCAAGTCATCAGCACTACTACGTTCCGGCGCAGAGCAAGTGGCCGATCATCGCCACCATCGGCATGTTCATCACGGTGTTCGGCCTGGGCACCTGGTTCAACGACATGAAGGCCGGGCACCCGGAATCGCACGGGCCGCTGATCTTCTTCGTGGGCGCGTTGTTCCTGGCCTACATGCTGTTTGGCTGGTTTGGGGCAGTGGTCAAGGAGAGCCGTGCGGGGCTGTACAGCCCGCAGCTGGACCGCTCGTTCCGCTGGGGCATGAGCTGGTTCATCTTCTCTGAAGTGATGTTCTTCATGGCCTTCTTCGGTGCGTTGTTCTACGTGCGCGTACTCGCCGGGCCGTGGCTGGGGGGGGAAGGGGCCAAAGGGGTTGCACACATGCTGTGGCCGACCTTCGAATTCACCTGGCCGCTGCTGCACACCCCCGACCCGAAACTGTTCCCGCCGCCCAAGGAAGTGATCGACCCGTGGCACCTGCCGCTGATCAACACCATCTTGCTGGTCAGTTCCAGTGTGACCATCACCATCGCCCACCACGCCCTGCGCCGTGACCACCGCGGGCCGCTGAAATTCTGGATGGCCCTGACCATCCTGCTGGGGCTCAGCTTCATTGCATTGCAAGCCTTCGAGTATCACGAGGCCTACACCAAGCTGGGGCTGACGCTGGGTTCGGGGATTTATGGCGCGACGTTCTTCATGCTCACCGGGTTCCACGGTGCCCACGTGACCTTGGGCACGATCATCCTGATCGTGATGTTCGTGCGCATTTTGCGCGGGCACTTCAACCCGGAAAAACACTTTGGCTTCGAGGCGGCCAGCTGGTACTGGCACTTCGTTGATGTGGTGTGGGTGGGGTTGTTCATCTTTGTGTATGTGCTGTGACTGGCAAGACATGGCTATGCCGGCAGCACGGTCCCTGTAGGAGCGGCCTTGTGTCGCGATGGGCCGCGTAGCGGCCCCAAAACTGCCAATGCGATCTTTCAGGTGAGTCGGCGGTTGCAGGATTTGGGGCCGCTACGCGGCCCATCGCGACGCAAGGCCGCTCCTACAGGGAGCGGCGTAGGGGTTCAGAAGGGCGCGTGGGAGACCAGCTGGCCACTGATAAAGCCGTAGGCCACCAGGCCAATGGTCAGGGCCGCCAGGGTCACCCGCACGGTCAGTGCCTTCAGTAGGCGAGTCGAGTTTTCATCGTCCTTGACCAGAAACACCAGGCCACTGAACAGGCTGGCAATCGTGGCCAACAGCATCAGGACAATCGCGGCCTTGAGCATGGCGCTACTCCGGGGGGATGCGGTGATGTGGATAAGTATAGCGAGGCGCCCGTGAGGCCGTTTCGCCCAGGCTGGGTACCGACCCTGGTGGTGCTTGCACTGCTGCCGGGGCTGATCGCGCTTGGCTGCTGGCAACTCGGCCGTGCCGAGGAAAAGCGCGTGCTGCTGGCCACCTATGCCGAGCGGCGCATCGAGGCACCGATCACCACCGCCCAGCTCGCATCAAGCGACGACAACGCCTTTCGCCGCGTGCACCTGTACGGCCGCTTCGACGCCGAGCACAGCGTGCTCCTCGACAACCGCATGCGCGATGGCCAGGCCGGTGTCGAACTGTTGCAACCCTTCCATGACCAGGCCAGTGGCCAGTGGTTGCTGATCAACCGCGGCTGGCTGCCATGGCCAGACCGCCGCGTGCCGGTGCATTTCGATACCCCTTCACAGGCCTTGGCACTGGACGCCTCGGTGTACGTATCGCCCGGCAGCACATTCCAGCTGCATCCCGACCCTGAAGGCGGCCAATGGCCGCATCTGCTCACCGCCGTTGATGCCGCACAGTTTTGGCCAACCCTGGGCCGCGAAGGCTTTGCCCATGAGTTGCGCCTGGAGCCCGGCCCGGCGACCTATCGCCTGGATTGGCCGGTTGTCGCCATGGGCCCGGAAAAACACCTGGGCTACGCCGTGCAATGGTTTGCACTGGCTGGCGCACTGGTTCTGCTCTACCTCTATTTCGGCTGGCACCACAACAAGGAGAAACGCCATGGCCACCGCCACTCCACTGGACGTGCCTGAACGTAGCAAACCCAGAGCCCGCGGGCGTTTGCAGCTTTTGCTGATTCTGCTGGTGGTGCTCGGGCCGATGATTTTGGCTACCAGTATGTACAAGCTCAAGTTCTGGGTGCCGGAAGGCCGCAGCTACCACGGCGCCATGATCGGCAACGGTGAAAGCCGCACCGATATCGGCGTGGCAGGCAAGGACGAGCGTTGGCAATTGCTGGTCAGCGCACCCGAAGCCTGTGCCGAGGACTGCCAGCGCCTGGTGTACCTGGCCCGGCAGATCCAGGTGGGCCTGGGCCGTGATGCCAGCCGTGCCAGCCATGCGCTGGCCACCGCCCAACCGCTGAGCGCCGACTACCAGGCGCTGCTGGGCCGCGAGTACCCGCAGTTGCAACGCTACCCGCTGGATGCCCCGCGCTACCTGCAGAAGGTGGGCGAGCCTGGCCCGCAGCTGTGGATCGTCGACCCCCACGGCAACCTGGTGCTGCGTTACGACGGCAAGGCCAACGGCAAGCATGTGCTGGATGACCTGCGCCACCTGCTGAAGCTTTCCAACATCGGCTAGGAGCCTGCCATGGCCAGACCTGGATTCCGCATAGCTGTGTTCGCCACCCTGCTGGCACTGCTGGTTGTGCTGCTGGGTGCCTATACCCGCCTGACCCACGCCGGCCTCGGCTGCCCCGACTGGCCGGGTTGCTATGGCTTTATCAGCGTGCCCAAGAGCGAGGCTCAGCTCGCCCATGCCGAACTACACTTCCCCGATCACCCGGTGGAAGAGGCCAAGGGCTGGGCCGAGATGGTCCATCGCTATTTTGCCGGTACCTTGGCCATGGTGATTGCCCTGCTCGCCTTCCAGGCGCTGCGCCGGCATGCCCGCGATGGCCAGCCGTATCGCCTGCCGGTGCTGTTGCTGGGTGTGGTGCTGGCCCAGGCGGCTTTCGGCATGTGGACGGTGACCCTGAAGCTGTGGCCGCAGGTGGTAACGGCGCATCTGCTGGGCGGCTTCACCACCCTGAGCTTGCTGTTCCTGCTGTCACTGCGTCTGTCCCGGGCCTTTGCACCCTTGCCGAAACTGCCGCTGAGCCTGCGCCGGATCGCTGCGCTGGCGCTGTTGGTGGTGATCGGCCAGATCGCCCTGGGCGGCTGGGTCAGTGCCAACTACGCGGCGGTGGCCTGCATCGACCTGCCCACCTGCCATGGCCAGTGGTGGCCCGCGGCGGACTTCAGCAATGGCTTCCACCTCACCCAGCACGTCGGGCCCAATTACCTGGGCGGGCAACTGGACAGTGATGCCCGCACGGCCATCCACATCAGCCACCGCCTGGGCGCGCTAGTGGTGACCTGCGTGCTGCTGATGCTCAGCTGGAAGCTGTACCGCTGTGGCCTCCCCGGCCTGGCGCGGCTGGTGCTGCTGGCGCTGGCCCTGCAAGTGGGCCTGGGCATCAGCAACGTGGTGTTCCACCTGCCGCTGGCGGTGGCTGTCGCGCACAATGCCGGCGGGGTGCTGTTGCTGCTGAGCATGGTGCTGGTGAACTACCGCATTCGAGTGGTCGACAAGGTTCGCGTGGGTGTCGGCCAAGGTTGGCGCCTGCGGCCGGTGGCCGGTGTGGGCATTTCCCATCACATGAGGAACGACTCGTGGCGACGCTTCTGAGCGCACGACGGGCCAGCTGGCGCGATTACCTGGAGCTGACCAAGCCCAAGGTGGTGGTACTGATGCTGATCACTTCGCTGGCGGGCATGTTCCTGGCCACACGGGCGGGGGTCGGCTGGAGCGTGCTGCTGTTCGGCAACCTGGGCATCGGCTTGTGCGCTGGCGCTGCGGCGGTGGTCAACCATGTGGTGGACCGGCGCATCGATGCGCTGATGGCCCGTACCCACAAGCGGCCGCTGGCCCAAGGCCGGGTCGAGCCGCTGCCGGCGTTGCTGTTTGCACTGACGTTGGCGCTGCTGGGCATGGCCCTGCTGTTGGCGTTCACCAACGCCCTCACCGCCTGGCTGACCCTGGCCTCGTTGCTGGGTTATGCGGTGCTCTACACCGGCTTTCTCAAGCGCGCCACGCCGCAGAACATCGTCATCGGTGGTTTGGCCGGCGCCGCCCCGCCGTTGCTCGGCTGGGTGGCGGTAAGCGGCCATGTCAGCGCCGAACCCTTGTTGCTGGTGCTGATCATCTTCGCCTGGACCCCACCGCACTTCTGGGCCCTGGCCATCCACCGCAAGGAAGAGTACGCCAAGGCCGATATCCCCATGCTGCCGGTGACCCATGGCGAGCGCTACACCAAGCTGCATATCCTGCTGTACACCCTGATTCTGCTGGCGGTGAGCCTGCTGCCGTATGCCATCCACATGAGCGGCCCGCTGTACCTGGCCTGTGCCCTGGCCCTGGGCCTGCGCTTCCTGCAATGGGCCTGGGTGTTGTACCGTGGCAGCCGCCCGCACGCGGCGATCGGCACCTTCAAGTACTCTATCGGCTACCTGTTCGCGCTGTTCATCGCGTTGCTCCTCGACCACTACCTGTTGCTGAACCTATGACCCGAACCCAGAAAACCGTCTTTATCCTCGTCGCCCTGGTCGCGTTGATCCTGGGCCTGACCGTCAACAAGGTGCTCAATGGCCGCGACCAGCCCAACCCCACCGAGCTGATCGACGCCGGCATCATCCTGCTGCCGCAGAGCCGCGCCGTGGCCGACGTGACCATGACCAACCAGGACGGCCAGCCCGTGCAGCTGGATGACCTGAAAGGCAAATGGTCGCTGCTGTTCTTTGGCTACACCTACTGCCCGGACATCTGCCCGACCACCCTGGCCCAGTTGCGTCAGGTGAAGAGCGAGCTGCCCAAGGAAGCCGTCGACCGGCTGCAGGTGGTGCTGGTGAGTGTGGACCCCAACCGCGACACGCCGAACCAGCTGAAGCAGTACCTGGGCTATTTCGACAAGGACTTTGTCGGGGTGGCGGGCTCGATCGAAGACACCCAGAAGCTGGCCAATGCCTTGAGCATTCCGTTCATTCCGGCGGATACCAGCAAGCCGGGGTATACCGTGGATCACAGCGGTAACCTGGCGGTAGTCGGGCCGGATGGGCGTCAGCGCGGGTTCATTCGTGCGCCGTTCAACAACCAGAAGCTGGTGGCGCAGTTGCCCGGGCTTGTGAAGCGGGATTGAGAATACTGGGCCTGCTGCGCAGGCCTATCGCGACACAAGGCCGCTCCTACAGCGATCGGCGTACGCCTTACTTTGTGGGAGCGGCCTTGTGTCGCGAAAGGGCCGCAAAGCGGCCCCGGGGATGTTGGCTCAGAACGCCGGAACCACAGCGCCTTTGTACTTCTCGAGGATGAACTGCTTCACCTCAGGCGAGTGCAGTGCAGCCGCCAGTTTCTTCATGTCTTCCGAATCCTTGTTGTCCGGGCGGGCAACCAGGATGTTCACGTAGGGCGAGTCGCTGCCTTCGATGGCCAGGGCGTCTTTCGACGGGTTCAGCTTGGCTTCCAGCGCGTAGTTGGTGTTGATCAGGGCGGCATCGACCTGGGTCAGCACACGCGGGATGGTGGCGGCTTCCAGCTCGCGGAACTTCAAGCCCTTGTCGTTACCGGTGATGTCTTTGACGGTCGACAGGATGTTCTTGTTGTCCTTCAGCTTGATCACGCCTGCCTTGTCCAGCAGCAGCAGGGCGCGGCCGCCGTTGGTGGCATCGTTGGGGATGACCACGGTGGCGCCGGAGGACAGCTCTTTCAGGTCCTTGATCTTGGTGGAATACACGCCCAGCGGCTCGATGTGCACGCCAGCCACGCTTACCAGGTCGGTCTTCTTGGCCTTGTTGAACTCATCCAGGTACGGCTGGTGCTGGAAGAAGTTGGCGTCCAGGCGCTTTTCGGCCACCTGTACGTTCGGCTGGATGTAGTCGGTGAATTCCTTGACCTTCAGCTCCACGCCTTCTTTCGCCAGTTGTGGTTTGACGAAGTTGAGGATCTCGGCGTGCGGCACCGGGGTGGCGGCAACGGTCAGGGTATCGGCGTGGGCCGAGAAGGCCGCAACAGCGGCAGCGACAGCAAGCAGCTTCTTCATTGATCACTCCTTGTGAGGGCCGCGACGGCCCCCGAACGGGTCGGCCAGGCCGACCCCATTGGGGTTACTTACGGGAAAAATGCACGACCAGTTTGTCGCCCACGCTCTGCAGTACTTGAACCAGTACCAGCAGCAGTACCACGGTCACTACCATCACATCGGTCTGGAAACGCTGGTAACCGAAGCGGATCGCCAGGTCGCCCAGGCCACCGGCACCCACCACACCGGCCATGGCGGTATACGAAACCAGGGTGATGGCGGTGACGGTAATGGCCGCGAAGATACCCGGACGGGCCTCTGGCAGCAGCGCACTGGTAATGATCTGGCGGGTGGTGGCGCCCATCGACTGGGTAGCCTCGATGATGCCGCGGTCCACTTCACGCAGGGCGGTTTCCACCAGGCGGGCGAAGAACGGCGTGGCACCCACCACCAGCGGCGGGATGGCGCCGGCAACGCCCAGCGAGGTGCCGGTGATCAGCACGGTGAACGGGATCATCACGATCAGCAGGATGATGAACGGCAGCGAGCGCAGGATGTTGACCACCAGCGACAGCAGCGCATACACGCCCTTCTGCTCGAACATCTGCTTTGGCCCGCAGAGGAACAGCAGCACACCCAGTGGCAGGCCCAGCAGCACGGTGAAGAACAGCGAGCCGAACAGCATGATCATGGTGTCGATGGTGGCCAGCCAGATTTCGGCCCAGTCGACGTTGGCAAAGAAACTAAGGGCGTCCATCAACGCAGTACCTCCATATGTACATCAGCTGCCTTGAAGCGGGCGAACGCCGCTTCCATGTCTCCGCCGATCAGGGCGAGGGTGAGCTGGCCATAGGGGACATCCTTGATACGATCGATACGCCCGGCCAGGATGCTGTAGTCCACACCGGTTTCGCGGGCCACGGTGCCCAGCAGCGGCGCGTAGGTGGCGTCGCCCTGGAAGGTCAGGCGCACGATGCGGCCCGGTACGTGGGCAAAGTCGTCGCGTTGCTCGCCTTCATCGACCTGCTCGTCTTCCTGGACAAAGCGCTTGGTGGTGGGGTGCTGCGGGTGCAGGAACACATCGGCCACCGAGCCTTGCTCGACGATCTGGCCGGCGTCCATCACCGCCACGCAGTCGCAGACACGGCGGATCACGTCCATCTCGTGGGTGATCAGCACGATGGTCAGCTTCAGCTCACGGTTGATTTCGGCCAGCAGTTGCAGGACCGAGGCCGTGGTTTGCGGGTCGAGGGCACTGGTGGCCTCGTCGCACAGCAGGATCTTCGGGTTGGTGGACAGGGCACGGGCGATGCCCACGCGCTGTTTCTGGCCGCCGGACAGCTGCGCCGGGTACTTCTTGGCGTGGTCCGACAGGCCCACGCGGGCCAGCAGCTCGGTGACGCGCTTGTCGATTTCGCTGCGCGACAGCTCGCCGGCCAGGGTCAGTGGCAGGGCGACGTTGTCGGCCACGGTCTTGGAGGCCAGCAGGTTGAAGTGCTGGAAAATCATCCCGACCTGCTGGCGGAAGCCGCGCAGCTGGCTGGCGTTGAACGCGGTGACGTCTTCGCCGTCGACGATGATCTTGCCGCCGGAAGGTTCTTCCAGGCGGTTGATCAGGCGCAGCATGGTGCTTTTGCCGGCGCCGGAATGGCCGATCAGGCCGAACACCTGGCCATCTTCGATGGTCAGGCTGGTCGGATTCAGTGCGGGGATTTCCCTACCGGCAACGCGGTAGGTCTTATGTACCTGTTGGAACTCGATCACGTAGCGAACCTTGTGGGGCGCATTGAAATTTGGGTCAGCGGTTAGCTGGGGTCGCGCATTTTAGCCTTTTCCCATAGCTGTTCTTAGCATTTATTTCGTAATGCACCAATCCTTCGGGCATATCGCGACAACCGGTAATCCTGATTGAACGCTCGT
The DNA here is from genome assembly GCF_000708715.2 of Pseudomonas putida W15Oct28. Taxonomy (GTDB): domain Bacteria; phylum Pseudomonadota; class Gammaproteobacteria; order Pseudomonadales; family Pseudomonadaceae; genus Aquipseudomonas; species Aquipseudomonas putida_R. The sequence continues at coordinate 56,175 of NZ_JENB01000011.1, forward strand.
CCAAGCCTTCTAGTCACTACTTGAACAAGCCCGAAAACGGGCACGCCTGAAGACTGACGAGGAGAGCCGATCATGCCCAGCAAGAAAACGGACGCGCCCAAGCAGAGTGAGGCCGCCGGCACCCAGACCCCTGACCGGGCCAACACCAATGCCAAGTTGCAGAGCCTGGAGGCCGATCGCAGCGATGCGACCGGCCATGCCCTGCGCACCAATCAGGGTGTACGCATCGCTGATAACCAGAACACGCTCAAGGCGGGAGATCGGGGGCCCTCGCTGCTTGAAGACTTCATCATGCGCGAAAAGATTACCCATTTTGACCATGAGCGTATCCCTGAGCGCATCGTGCACGCCCGCGGTACTGGCGCTCACGGGTTCTTCCAGAGCTATGGCAACCACGCCGAGCTGACCAAGGCCGGATTCTTGCAGGACCCGGAAAAGATCACGCCCGTCTTTGTCCGCTTTTCCACGGTCCAAGGCCCTCGAGGCTCAGGTGATACAGTGCGGGACGTGCGTGGTTTTGCGGTCAAGTTCTATACAGATGAAGGCAATTTCGACTTGGTTGGAAACAATATGCCGGTATTCTTCATTCAGGATGCCATCAAGTTTCCCGATTTTGTCCATGCGGTGAAGCCAGAGCCTCACAACGAGATACCCACCGGCGGCTCGGCACATGACACTTTCTGGGATTTTGTCTCGCTGGTGCCGGAATCCGCCCACATGGTCATGTGGGCCATGTCTGACCGCGCCATCCCGCGCAGTCTGCGCATGATGGAAGGCTTTGGCGTGCACACGTTCCGCCTGATCAACGCCGAGGGCGTGGCCAGCTTCGTCAAGTTTCACTGGAAACCGAAGCAGGGCGTACACTCCCTGCTGTGGGACGAAGCGCAGAAACTGGCGGGCAAGGACACCGATTTTCAGCGCCGTGACCTCTGCGAAGCCATTGAAACCGGCGATTACCCGGAATGGGAACTGGGCGTGCAGATCGTGCCTGAGGCAGACGAACACACATTCGACTTTGACCTCTTGGACCCGACCAAGCTCATTCCCGAGGAACTGGTACCGGTAACCCCGCTTGGCAAGATGGTCCTCAACCGCAACCCGGACAATTTCTTCGCCGAGGTCGAGCAGGTTGCCTTCTGCCCAGGTCATATCGTGCCGGGTATCGATTTCACCAATGACCCTCTGCTGCAGGGCCGGCTGTTCTCCTACACCGATACGCAGCTCAGCCGCCTGGGCGGGCCCAACTTCCATCAGATCCCGATCAACCGCCCTGTTGCGCCCAACCACAATAACCAGCGCGATGCCTTGCACCAGCACGTCGTACATAAGGGCCGGGCCTCGTACGAGCCGAATTCCATCGATGGCGGCTGGCCTAAGGAAACACCGCCCGCCGCACAGGACGGCGGCTTCGAGAGCTATCAGGAACGGGTCGATGCCTACAAGATCCGCCAGCGCAGCGAGTCGTTCGGGGACCACTTCTCGCAAGCACGGTTGTTCTTCCAAAGCATGAGCCCGACTGAACAACAGCACATCATCAAGGCCTACAGTTTCGAGTTGGGCAAAGTAGAACGCGAGGCCATTCGTGCCCGCGAAGTAAACGAGATTCTGGCCAACATCGACCTCAAGCTGGCGGCCGCAGTCGCGGCCAACCTGGGGCTGCCAGCACCCAAGGCGGGCACCGTTCAGGTGAAGGGCAGCAAGCTTGCCGAGTCGCCAGCACTGAGCCAGATGAACCATCCAGGGGTCGTGGGCATCAAGGGGCGCAAGATTGCCGTGCTGCTGGCCAATGGGGTGGATGCAGCGAGCGTCGACAGGCTGGTCAAGGCACTGGAGGCCCATAGCGCGAGGCCAATGCTGCTAGGGCCGACTTCGGCGCCTGTGAAGGCGGCGGATGGCAAGCAGCTACCGGTGGATGCGTCGATGGAAGGGATGCCGTCGATCATGTTCGACGGGATTGTCGTGCCTGCTGGCAAGGCTTCGACGGATGCCTTGGCGGCCAGCGGGCTGGCCAAGCACTTCGTGCTGGAAGGCTACAAGCACCTGAAAGCGCTGGTGTTGACCAAAGAGCTGGCGACCGGCCTGGGGCTGAAGGAGGACAAGGGGCTGTTGCTGGGGGATGACCAGAAGACCGTGGATGCCTTTGTCAAAGCGGTTGAAGGGCACCGGGTGTGGGAGCGGGAAGCGGCTGCGGAGGCTGTGCCGGCCTAGGGGGCTGCTTTGCAGCCCATCGCGACACAAGGCCGCTCCTACAGGAGATTGCATTCCCTTGTAGGAGCGGCCTTGTGTCGCGAAAGGGGCGCGCAGCGCCCCCAGTGTTTTCAGCGCTGATGCGGTACCAGAACCACCTGCGCCGGCAGCGAGCGCTGAATCTCATGCTTCTGCTTCAACTCGAACCCACTGTCGATCTTGCGCACGCGCTTCTCCAGCAAGGTCTTCAGCCACGGCGCATCGTCGGTACGCGGCACCTGGAACACCACTTCGCAGTCATAACTCACCACATCGGCGGCAATGTCATCGAGCTGGCGGCGCATGGCGCGGCTGTCAGTGGTCTTCAAGGCCACCACCGTGCTTGGCGCTGTCGGGTCGATGATGCGTGCCTTGGGCTTGGCTTCAGCGGCCTTCAGGGCAGCCTCTGCCTTCTCCAGCTCGGCCTTGCGTGCCTGGGACAGGGGATCGCCACCGGTCACTGCCGGGGCTTGCGGCATCAGTGCGCGGGCACGGGCCAGGGCGGTAGCGGCCGCGTTCACATCGCCCTTTTGCAAGACGATCTGGCTGCGTTGCAGATAGGCTTCGGCCAACTGACGCTGGTATTGCTCCAGGCGTACGTCGTCAGGCGACTGCGCTTGCAGGGCTGCCAGCTGGTCTTCGGCAGTGGCCAGCTCGTTGCTGGCGATGTTTTGTTGCAACTGCTGCCAGGCATCGGCTTGGGCAGGTGCGGGGGCCTGTTCGACCGGCGCGCTGGAACAGGCAGCCAGGAGCAGGGAAAACGCGGCAACAAGCAGATAACGGGAGGCGAACGGCTTCATTCCTGCGACTCTCTATTTGCGCAAAAAGCGAGCAAGTCTACACCCAGGTGCGCACGCTCGAAAACAGGTCTTACAGACCCTTTACCCGGCAAAAGGTTGCAAGGCGTGCCTTCACACGCCCTGCCTTTCAGCGTTTTGGCAGGGCCAGGCTCAGCAAGAATAGCACCGCCGCGCAGACCACGATCGACGGGCCGGCGGGGGTATCCTTGAACCAGGACATGGCCAGGCCTGCGCAGACCGCGGTAACGCCCAGCAGGCTGGCGCCCACGGCCATCTGCTCGGGGGAGCGGGCGTGACGCTGCGCCGCAGCCGCCGGGATGATCAGCAGGGAGGTGATCAGCAGCACACCGACGATCTTCATGGCCACGGCAATCACCACAGCAATCAGCAGCATCAGTGCCAGGCGCAGGCCGGCAACGGGCAGGCCTTCGACCGTGGCCAGTTCTTCGTGCACGGTGACTGCCAGCAGCGGCCGCCACAGCGCGGCAAGCAGCGCCAGCACCAGCGCACTGCCGCCGAGGATCCAGGCCAGGTCCGTGGTGCTGATGGCCAGCAGGTCACCGAACAGGTAGGCCATCAGGTCGATGCGCACATCGTGCATGAAACTCAGTACCACCAGGCCGAGCGACAGGGTGCTGGGGGCAAGAATGCCGAGCAGGGTATCGGAGGCCAGTGGTTGGCGTTGCTGCAAGGTCACCAGCAGGATCGCCAGCAGCAGGCAGCCCACGGTTACCGCCAGCGCCGGGCTGACGTCCAGGGCAAAGCCCATGGCCACACCGAGCAAAGCGGCATGGGACAGGGTGTCGCCAAAATAGGCCATGCGCCGCCATACCACGAAGGAACCCAGCGGGCCGGCAACCAGCGCCAGGGACAAGCCGGCAAGCAAGGCGTAGAGAAGAAAATCAGCCATGCTTGCAGTGCTCTCCGTGAACATGGGTGCCAGGGGCGACCACCGAACCGTGCAGGTCGTGGCTGTGGTCGTGGTGGTGGTGGTAGATGGCCAGGCTCGGCGCGGTCTGGCCAAACAGTTCGACGAACGCCGGGTCGCCGCTGACTTGCTCGGGGTGGCCCGAGCAGCACACGTGACGGTTCAGGCACACCACCTGGTCGGTGGCGCTCATCACCAGGTGCAGGTCGTGGGACACCATCAGCACGCCGCAGCCATGGCGGTCGCGCAGGCGGGTGATGAGGTTGTACAGCTCGGTCTGGCCGACCACGTCCACGCCCTGCACCGGCTCGTCGAGCACCAGCAACTGGGGTTCGCGCAGCAGGGCGCGGGCCAGCAGCACGCGTTGCATCTCGCCGCCGGAAATGGTCTGGATCGGGCTGTCGATGACCTGTTCGGCGCCCACTTCCTGCAACGCCGACAAGGCTGCGGCGCGGTCTACGCCGGGCACCAGGCGCAGGAAGCGCAGCACCGACAGCGGCAGCGTGGCATCGACCTGAATCTTTTGCGGCATGTAGCCAATGCGCAGCTTCGGCTTGCGCCATACCTTGCCGCGGTGTGGCTTGAGCAGCCCGAGCACGGCGCGCACCAGGGTGGTCTTGCCCGCCCCGTTGGGGCCGATCAGGGTGACGATCTGGCCGGGTGCGACCGACAGGTCGATGCTGTCGAGCACCGCCTCGCCGCCAAAGGTGACGCCGACCTGCTCCAGGCGGATCAGGGCATCGCTCATGCCGCGCTCCGGCAGCTGCCGCACAGGCCGACAACTTCCACGGTCTGGGTCTCGACCGTGAAGCCCACGTCTTTGGCGCTGTTGATGATGGCGTCGCTGATGCTGCTCTGCTCAAGCTCGATGGCCACATGGCAGGCCCGGCAAATCAGGAACTGGCCCTGGTGCACGTGCTCGGGGTGGCTGCAGCCCATGAAGGCGTTGAGCGAGGCGATGCGGTGCACCAGGCCGTTTTCCAGCAGGAAGTCCAGCGCGCGGTACACCGTGGGCGGCGCGGCGCGGCGGCCGTCCTGCTCGCTGAGCACGGCGAGGATGTCGTAGGCGCCCAGCGGCTTGTGGCTTTGCCACACCAGCTCCAGCACACGGCGGCGCAGCGCGGTCAGGCGCAGGCCCTGGCGGGTGCACAAGGCGTCGGCTTCAGCCAGTGCGCTGTGTACGCAATGGGAATGATCGTGAGGACGGTTGGCCAGCGGCGTGATGGACATGGGCAGCGACGGTTCTGGATGGAGACGTTATTATGTTACCTGTTTCTGACGACTCGAGTATCCACCGTGTCCCGATTCCTAGCTCTGTTTGTCGCTTTCATCGCATTTTCCGCCCAGGCCGATGTGCGTGTGCTCACCAGTATCAAACCCCTTCAGCAGATTGCCGCCGCCGTGCAGGATGGCGTTGGCAGCCCTGACGTGTTGCTGCCGCCAGGCGCTTCGCCGCACCACTATGCATTGCGCCCGTCCGACGTGCGCCGGGTAGGTGATGCCGACCTGCTGTACTGGATCGGCCCGGACATGGAGAACTTCCTGCCGCGGGTGCTGGGCAGCCGCAGCAAGCCCACGGTGGCCGTGCAGTCGCTGACGGGCATGAAGCTGCGTCACTTTGGCGAGGACAGCCATTCCCATGAGGAAGAAGACCACGACGACCATGACCACGATCACCGTCCAGGCAGCCTGGATGCGCACTTGTGGTTATCGTCGGTCAATGCGCGGGTAATCGCGGCAAAAATGGCGGCTGACCTGGCCCAGGTCGACCCGGCTAACGCGGCTCGCTACCAGAGCAACCTGAAGGCCTTCGATGAGCGGCTTGATGCACTGGATGGGCGTATCAAGGCGCGGGTGGACGGTATTGCCGACAAGCCGTACTTCGTGTTCCACGAAGCGTTCGATTACTTCGAGGCTGAATATGGCTTGAAGCACACCGGCGTGTTCAGCGTGGCGTCCGAGGTGCAGCCTGGGGCGCAACATGTGGCAGCCATGCGCAAGCGCCTGCAGGAAGTGGGCAAGACCTGTGTGTTCAGCGAGCCGCCGCTGCGGCCGCGCCTGGCCGAGACCCTGACTGCCGGGTTGCCGGTACACCTGGCTGAGCTGGATGCGTTGGGCGGTACCGACCCGGTGGATGGCAAAGGCTATGAGCGCTTGCTGGAAAAGCTGGGCGGTGATCTGGCGGGTTGCCTGGAGCAGCTGTAAGCCTGTACCGGCCTCTTCGCGGGCATGCCCGCTCCCACAGGAACAACGATAACTTTCAGGCTTGTGTTATCCCTGTGGGAGCGGGCGTGCCCGCGAAGAAGCAGATGCGGTCTAGAGGGCGAACGGCAGGTGCAAAGCCACTTGCTGGCGCTGGGCCAGGCGCACTTCGAACTCGCTCGGGTCGTGGATCATCACATCCATCCCGGCAAACGATTCGGCCGCGATCAGGCGCGACAGCCAGAAGCGTACGCAACCTACCCGCAACATTTCCGGCCACAACTCGGCTTCGGCTGCAGTGAACGGCCGCAGCGCCGCATAGGCCGCCAGCAGTGCCTGGGCACGCGGTACATCCACGGCGCCCTTCTCATCCAGGCACCAGTCGTTCACGGTGATGGCGATGTCATACAGCATCGGCCCGGAGCAGGCGTTGTAGAAGTCGATCACACCGGTCAGGTGGGTGCCTTCGAACATCACGTTGTCGCGGAACAGGTCGGCATGCAGGTTGGCCCGTGGCAACGCCAGAATCTGCGCCTTGTGCGCGGTGATTTCATCCAGCGCCGGCTGCAGCAGTGCGGCTTGCTCGGCAGTCAGGCGCGGCAACAGCTCGGCACCGGAGGCCAGCATCCAGTCCAGGCCACGGTCGGTGCGGCGCTCGATGATGTGCTCGCGGGTGGCCAGGTGAATGTGTGCCAGCAGCTCGCCGACCTGCGCGCAGTGCTGGTTGTTCGGCACCTTGATGTGCTTGCCCGACAGCCGTGGCTGCAGCAGCGCCGGCTTGCCGCACAACTCGCGCAGGCCATTGCCGTCGCGGTCACGAATGGCATAGGGCACCGGCATGTCGGCGTCGTGCAGAGTGTCGAGCAGTTCGATGAAGAACGGCATGTCCTCGCTGGGCCCGCGCTCGATCAGCGTCAGGACGAACTCCCCCTGTTCGAGGCTGACGAAGAAATTGCTGTTCTCGGTGCCGGCGGCAATGCCCTGGAAGTCGAGCAGACGGCCCAGCTCGTACGGCGCCAGAAAGGTTTCCAGCTCAGGCCGGGTCACGGGGGTGAAGACTGACATGATGAAAAATTGCCCATACGGGCACTTCCGCCGGGAAGTGCCGGGTTGATGTGAACGGTGCGCGTCAGATTACCACTCGAAGATCTTCCAGGACGGAATCAGCATGTCCGGCTGGTCGGATCGAATGAAATTGGCATCAGTGCCATCAGCGCGTACCAGAAAATAAGGCTTGCCGTTTTTCGGCGTGATCTTGATCGCATACAGGAACCCGTTCTGGCGGTACTCCTGGATGGTTTTGTCGCCTTCCGTGCGAATGGTCACCTCGGGATCGGCCGAGGGGGCGTCGTCCGCCGCCAGGGTGACGACAGGCGTGGTTGCCAATAGGCCGAGCAGTAACAGGCGATTGAGTGTACGCATGATAACCTAGTCCCTTTGTCGTCAATGATTCTGGCTATTCTAGCGCCGGACCCGTCGAAAAGGTTGATTCTGCTCATGAGCCAAGCCCCCCTCGTCCTGGTGGACGGTTCCTCCTACCTGTACCGCGCCTTTCACGCATTGCCGCCGCTGACCACGTCCAAGGGCATGCCGACCGGTGCGGTGAAGGGTGTGTTGAACATGCTCAAGAGCCTGCGCAAACAGTACCCCGACAGCCTGTTCGCGGTGGTGTTCGACGCCAAGGGCGGCACCTTCCGCGATGCCATGTTCGCCGAGTACAAGGCCAACCGCCCAAGCATGCCTGACGACCTGCGGGTGCAGGTCGAGCCGCTGCACGCCAGCGTGAGGGCGCTGGGCTACCCGCTGCTGTGCGTCGAGGGTGTCGAGGCCGACGACGTCATCGGCACCCTGGCGCGCAGCGCTGCTGCCCAGGGCCGCCCGGTGATCATCTCGACCGGTGACAAAGACATGGCTCAGTTGGTGGACGGGCACATTACCTTGGTCAACACCATGACCGGTAGCGTACTGGACGTGGCTGGCGTGCATGAGAAATTTGGCGTCGGCCCGGAACACATCATCGACTTCCTGGCCCTGATGGGCGACAAGGTCGACAACATCCCCGGCGTGCCGGGCGTGGGCGAAAAAACCGCCGTGGGCCTGCTGACCGGTATCGGCGGCGGCCTCAGCGATCTGTACGCGAACCTGGACAAGGTCCCGACACTGGCCATTCGTGGCGCCAAGACCTTGCCGGCCAAGCTTGAGGAACACCGCGACGCGGCGTTCCTTTCCTACGAGCTGGCCACCATCAAGGTCGATGTACCGCTGGACGTTGAAGTGGATGCGCTGGTGTGCGGTGAACCTGACCGCGAAGCGCTGCAGGCGCTGTACACCGAGATGGAGTTCAAGAGCTGGGTTGCCGATGTGCAGCGCGACGCTGCAAGGGCAGGTACTGAGGTTGCGCCGGTCGCAGAGCCGGCGGCCAAGGTCGAGCCGCAGTACGAAACCATTCTGGACCAGGCCCGTTTCGACGCATGGCTTGAAAAGCTGCGCCAGGCGCCGCTGTTCGCTTTCGATACCGAAACCACCGGCCTGGATGCCCAGAAGGCGCAGCTGGTGGGCCTGTCTTTCGCTGTCGCGCCCCATGAGGCGGCTTATGTGCCGTTGGCGCACGACTATGAAGGCGCGCCCGCCCAGCTGGACCGCGAGGCCGTATTGCTGGCCCTGAAACCGCTGCTCGAAGACCCGGCCAAGGCCAAGGTCGGGCAGAACGCCAAGTACGACATCAACATCCTCGCCAACGGCTCGCCCGCCATCGAAATGCGCGGCGTGGCCTACGACACCATGCTCGAGTCGTACGTGCTGAACTCCACTGCCACACGTCACGACATGGACAGCCTGGCGCAGAAGTACCTCGACCACACCACCATCGCCTTCGAGGACATCGCCGGCAAGGGCGCCAAGCAGCTGACCTTCAACCAGATCCACCTGGACAAGGCCGGCCCCTACGCTGCCGAAGACGCCGACATCACCCTGCGCCTGCACCAAACGCTGCAAGGTCGCCTGGCACAGACGCCGAGCGTGCAGCCGGTGCTGATGGACATCGAGATGCCGCTGGTGCCGGTGCTGGCCAAGATCGAGCGCCAGGGTGCGCTGGTCGATGCCGCACTGCTGCACGTGCAGAGCGGTGAGCTGGGCGTGAAGATGGCCGAGCTGGAGCTACGTGCCTACGAGCTGGCCGGTGAAGAATTCAACCTTGGCTCGCCCAAGCAGCTGGGGTCGATCCTGTACGACAAGCTGGGCATGCCGGTGTTGAGCAAGACCGCCAAGGGCCAGCCGTCCACCGCCGAAGCCGTACTCGACGAGCTGGCCTTGCTCGGCTATCCACTGCCTGAGGTACTGATGCAGTACCGCAGCCTGAGCAAGCTCAAGAGCACCTACACCGACAAGCTGCCGGGCCAGATCAACCCGCGCACCGGGCGAATCCACACCTCGTACCAGCAGGCTGTGGCAGCCACCGGCCGGTTGTCATCCAGCGACCCGAACCTGCAGAACATCCCGATCCGCACCGCCGAAGGCCGGCGTATCCGCCAGGCGTTCATTGCCAGCCCGGGCTACAAGCTGCTGGCGGCGGACTACTCGCAGATCGAGCTGCGCATCATGGCCCACCTGGCCAAGGACGAAGGCCTGCTGCACGCCTTCCGCAACGACCTCGACGTGCACCGGGCCACGGCGGCGGAAGTGTTCGGTGTGGCCCTGCAAGATGTCACAACCGACCAGCGCCGCAAGGCCAAGGCCATCAACTTCGGCCTGATCTACGGCATGAGTGCCTTTGGCCTGGCCAAGCAGATCGGCGTCGACCGCAAGCAGTCGCAGGATTACATCGACCGCTACTTCGCCCGCTACCCGGGCGTACTGGCCTACATGGAGCGCACCCGCGCCCAGGCCGCCGAGCAAGGCTTTGTCGAAACCCTGTTCGGCCGCCGCCTGTACCTGCCGGACATCAACGCCAAGAACCCGGCCTTGCGCAAAGGCGCCGAGCGCACGGCGATCAACGCGCCGATGCAGGGTACTGCCGCCGATATCATCAAGCGGGCCATGGTCAATGTGGATAACTGGCTGAGCGAGAGCGGGCTGGATGCCCGGGTGATCCTGCAGGTACACGACGAACTGGTCCTGGAGGTGCGTGAGGACCTGGTTCAGCAGGTGAAAGATGAAATTCGCCAGCACATGAGCCAGGCCGCAGAACTGGATGTGCCGCTGCTGGTGGAGGCAGGAATTGGCGCGAATTGGGACGAAGCTCACTGATTGAGCGGGGAAAGCTGTGTAGGATCTGCGGCGTAGTGACGCGGATCCTGGCACCGCTCAGTGCCGTGGGTGCTGAAGTTTCATGAAACTATCGCAAATAGTTTTCAGGGCTTCGGAACTAAACCGGTGAAGCGGAACTCAGAGTAACTGAATGGCTGGTGAAGCCCTTCGATGCTCCTATGTTGTGTTAAGTGTTGGCAGATATCTGGACCCCGCCCTAGCGGTCCGGACTTGGACCCCGAACTTCCCCCTCCCCATACGAAGTCCGGGGTTTTTTTTGCCCGCAATTTGCCATTAGGGCGCTGCAGCACCCTCTTGTGGGAGCGGCCTTGTGTCGCGAAAGGGCTGCACAGCAGCCCCAGCAATCTCTGCGACAACGCTAAAATCATGGGGCCGCCTTGCGGCCCTTTCGCGACACAAGGCCGCTCCCACACAAGCGGAGCGGTGCAGGTTTCAGGCTACCGGCTTGTCTTCCAGCTCCATCCAGCCCGCCAGCACGCGGTAGGCGTCTTCCACGCCCAGGCGCTTGGGTGCCGAGAACAGCTGGATGGTCACGCCATCACCCCAACCCTTGCGGATTTCCGACTGCACTTTCAGCAAGGTGTTCTTGCCCGCGCCGTGGGTCAGCTTGTCGGCCTTGGTCAGCAGGATGTGCATGGGCATGCGGCTGGCCTTGGCCCAGTCGAGCATCATCTTGTCGAAGTCGGTCATCGGGTGGCGCACGTCCATCATCAGGATCACGCCGCGCAGGCACTCACGGCTGCCCAGGTAGGCTTCCAGGTGTTTCTGCCAGTGCTGCTTGAGCGGGATCGGCACTTTTGCATAACCGTAGCCCGGCAGGTCGACCAAACGCCGTTCATCGTCCAGACTGAAGAAATTCAACAGCTGGGTGCGCCCCGGGGTCTTCGAGGTACGCGCCAGGCTGGCATGGGTCAGGGTGTTGAGGGCGCTGGATTTGCCGGCGTTGGAGCGGCCGGCAAAAGCCACCTCGTAACCCTGGTCTTCCGGGCATTGTTCGACCTTGGCAGCGCTGAGGGCGAATGTAGCTTTCTGGCAGAGGCCGAGGATGGGGTTCTTGACTTGCATGGGATATCCGATGTGGGTGTTGCCTGACTCTGAAGGCTCGAGCCTGGCAAGCGGTGTCGTTTCCGTTTGGATGGCGGAAGTATATAATGCCCCAGTTTTTGTGTGCTCATTCTCCCAGCGAAGGGGAACGGGCATGGGGTGTCGAACAATAGCTCGCGCATCAGAACGCAGCGCGGCCCCCAACCCTGAAGGTCGTTCCGCATGGCGAAATGGCTGCTTGCTGTCGGTATGTTCCTGCCGGTTTTCAGCGCACAGGCTACACAGGATCCCGAGGTGTTGTACAACCGCACGTGTGCGGCCTGTCACACCGGGCAGTTGCCACAGGCGCCCAGACAGGGTGACCGGGCAGCATGGGAGCCAAGGCTGGCGCAAGGCATGGATGTACTGGTGAAGCACGTGACCCAGGGTTTCAAGGCTATGCCGCCGCGTGGATTGTGCATGGACTGCAGTGCCGAGGACTACCGTTTGGTCATCCTTTGGATGAGCGGCAGTCCCGATACATAACATTTCACCCTTAGCCGTGTTGGATTAGCTGATGAACAAACTAGTCGTGAGTCTGCTGTTGACCCTGGGTGTCGCAGGTGCGGCCACTGCTGCGCAACCTATCAAAGGCGATGCCGCCGCCGGCCAGGCCAAGACGGCCGTCTGTGGCGCCTGCCACAACCCCGACGGCAATAGCCTGGCACCGAACTTCCCGAAACTGGCCGGCCAGGGCCCGCGTTACCTTGAAAAACAACTGCACGATATCAAGTCGGGCAAGCGTACCGTGCTGGAGATGACCGGCATGCTGGCCGCGTTCAGCGACCAGGACCTGGCCGATATCGCCGCCTACTTCTCCAGCCAGAAAGGCAGCGTGGGCGCCGCCGATCCCAAGCTGGTCGAGCGTGGCAAAGCGCTGTTCAACGGCGGCGACCTGGAAAAAGGCATGCCCGCCTGCACCGGCTGCCATTCCCCCAACGGCGCGGGTCTTGCCTTGGCCGGGTTCCCGCACCTGAGCGGCCAGCACTCGCAGTACGTGACCAAGCAGCTCACGGACTTCCGCGAAGGCAACCGCACCAACGATGGCGATGCCATGACCATGCGCACCATCGCCGGCAAGCTGAGCAACCACGACATCGAGGCGTTGGCCAGCTACATCCAGGGCCTGCATTAACCTTCTGTTAATGTTGCAGGCCAATGATGAAAGGGCGGCCGGGCCGCCCTTTTTTCAGTCCGCAGCCGTTACACTACAGAACTCGACCCCTTCCCGGCCTGTCTCAGTGCAGGTCGCGTCGTGGCGACCAATGACTGCTCAGGAGTAAAGCATGCGTAAACTGATTCTCAGCGCCGCGCTGGTCGCTGCCAGCGTATTCGGTATGACTGCCGTCCAGGCCGCCGAGCCTGTTGCTGGCAAGGAATACCTCGAGCTGAGCAACCCTGTTCCGGTTTCCGTGCCTGGCAAGATCGAAGTGGTCGAGCTGTTCTGGTACGGCTGCCCACATTGCTACCACTTCGAGCCGGTCATCAACCCGTGGGCTGAAAAGCTGCCCGCTGACGTCAACTTCAAACGTGTTCCTGCCATGTTCGGTGGCCCATGGGACGCACACGGCCAGATGTTCCTGACCCTCGAAGCCATGGGCGTCGAGCACAAGGTGCATGCTGCCGTCTTCGACGCCATCCAGAACCAGAAAAAGCGCCTGACCGACCCGCAGGACATGGCCGACTTCCTCGCCACCCAGGGTGTGGACAAGGACAAGTTCCTTGCCACCTTCAACTCGTTCGCCATCAAGGGCCAGGTCAACCAGGCGAAGGAACTGGCGAAGAAGTACGAAATCACCGGCGTACCGAGCATGGTGGTGAACGGCAAGTACCGCTTCGACCTGAGCACCGCTGGCGGGCCGGAAGGCGTGCTGAACGTCGCCGACCAGCTGATCGCCAAGGAGCGCGCCGCCAAGTAGGCGGCGTAACCCATGCCCCGCTTCAGAACCACGCGTGGCATTGGCCTGCACCAGCCGCAGGTCAACGAGCATCACCTGCAGGCTTCTGGCCTGCCCGAGGATGGTCGACTGCGGCTGCTCAGCTTCAACATTCAGGTCGGCATCAGCACCGAGCGCTACCGGCATTACCTGACCCGCAGCTGGCAGCACTTGCTGCCGCATAACGGGCGTGCCGGCAACCTGCAGAAAATCGGTGATTTGCTGGGCGACTTCGACCTGGTGGCCTTGCAGGAAGCCGATGGTGGCAGCCTGCGCTCAGGTTATGTCAACCAGGTCGAGCACCTGGCTCAGCTGGGGGCCTTCCCTTACTGGTACCAGCAACTCAACCGCAACCTCGGGCGTTTCGCCCAGCACAGCAATGGCGTGCTCAGCCGCCTGAAGCCACATTCGCTCGAAGACCACCCGCTGCCCGGCCCGGCCGGCCGTGGGGCGATCCTGGTGCGTTTTGGTGAAGGCGAAGATGCGCTGATCGTGGTGATGATGCACCTGGCACTCGGCGCCAAGACCCGCGCCCTGCAACTGGGCTACATCCGCGAGCTGATTGGTGGTTACCGCCACCAGGTGCTGATGGGCGACATGAATACCCATGCCACCGACCTGCTGGAGCACTCGCCGCTGCGCGATCTGGGCCTTATCGCCCCGCAAGTCGAAGCGACTTTCCCCAGCTGGCGCCCCCAGCGTTGCCTGGACCATATCCTGCTCAGCCCAAGCCTCACGCTTGAGCGTGTCGAGGTGTTGGCGCGGCCAATTTCCGACCACCTTCCCGTTGCTGTCGAGATTCGATTGCCTGATGCATTGACTGTGGATACGCTGCCGGTCTTGAGCTAATTGCCATCACCGTTTGCGGACCCGGGCATGACTGAAGACGCTGAGCGCTGGAAAGAAAAATACCTTAAAAGCATCGAGCAGCAAGAAAAGCTCGAACGCCGCTGGGACGCCCGTCTCGACCTGCTGCGTCGCGGCCTGGTGCGCAGCACCCTGGCTGCCGAAGGCAGTGACAAGGTGGTGGACGCGTGCATGAAGGAGATGCGCGAGGTTATCCGCAGCGACAACATGGACGCTGGCCTCGCCGGGTTGATTCCGCGCCTTGAAAAAGCGGTGCTGGACTCCGAACAGCGCCGGGAAACCCGCATGAACCAGGTCAGCGATGCGCTGACCGCGCTGGTTGGCCAGCTGCAAGGCCTGCCGCTGCCCAACGATATCTCGCGGCCGCTGAAAAAGCTGGCGAAAAAACTCGATGGTGGCGTTGCCCAGTCCCGCGACCTGCCGCCGCTGCTGGGCGAGCTGAGCGGCTTGCAGGGCCTTGCATTGTCGGCCCTCGGCAAACCGGGGGACGAAGCCCGGCCCGGCTTTTTGCAACGCCTGTTCGGCAGCCGCGAGGATGAGCCACAAAGCGAGCCCGCGCCCGCGCCGGCAGCTGTGCCTGCTGCTGAGGCGCCCCCGGCTGCACAGCGCAGTATCGAAGCCCCCCAGCCAGACGATGTGGATGCGCTGCAACCGCTTTCAGCCTCTACCGCCGAAACGACGGTAGCGCCCGAACCTGAGCTGGAGGTGTCTGGGCCGGCGTTGATCGAAACAATTGAAACCCCGGCCGCTCAGCCACTGCCACAGGAAGAAGCGCCCGAGCCGGAAGCGGCCGTCAGCGAACCCTTGGCAGCAGTACAGCCCGCACAAACGCTTGAAGAAACCTTCGGCGAAGACGGCCCCTATGCCCTGCCCTACGCGGTAGAGCCGCCCTACAGCCAGGTTGCTGCGCACATCGAGAAGACCCTGCTCGGCCTGCTCGATGACCTGAGCCTGCCCGAGCGGCACAAGGCCCAGGCGCTGGAAATGCGCGAGCGCGTTGCCCGTGGCCTGAACTGGTATGAGCTGATCCCGGTGCTGGATGACCTCGCCGTGCTCATGCTGGCGATCACCGACAGTGGCCAGCACGAGTTCGAAACCTACCTGCAGCAACTCAATGAGCGCCTCGAAGGTTTCCAGAGCCACCTGCACGAGGCGAGCGCCGGCCATGCCGACAACAGCTCCGCTGCTCGCGAACTGGATACCCAGTTGCGCGAGCATGTCGATGGGTTGCAAAACAGTGTGCAGGGCGCCGCCGACGTCGACAGCCTCAAGCACATCCTGGACAACCGCCTGGAAGGCCTGCTGATCACCATGGACGAGCACAAGCACGAGCGGGATCGCCGCGAGCAAGAGCTGGCGGGGCGCCTGCAAGGCCTGTCCGAACGGGTGGCGAACATGGAGCACGAGGCGCTCGGTTATCGCGAGCACCTGGAAGAGCAGCGGCAGAAAGCCCTGCTCGACCCCCTCACCGGCCTGCCCAACCGTGCGGCCTGGAGCGAGCGGGTCGAGCGCGAAATAATCGAATGGCAAGAAAACGGCGGCCATCTGGCCATGGCGATCCTCGACCTGGACCACTTCAAGCGCATCAACGACAGTTATGGGCATCTGGCCGGGGACAAGGTACTGAAGATTGTCGCCGACCAGTTGCGCAAGCGCCTGCGCGGCCGTGACTTCATCGCCCGTTTCGGCGGCGAGGAGTTCGTCCTGCTGCTGCCGCAGACGTCGCCGGCAGCCGCTGCCCAGGTGGCGGAAGCAATGCGGGCCACGGTGGAAGCCTGCCCGTTCCACTTCAAGGGTGAGCGGGTGGTGATCACCACCTCCATCGGCCTGGGTGCGTTCCGCTCCGGCGAGCGCGGCGACCAGGTGCTCAAGCGCGCCGATGCGGCGCTGTACCGGGCCAAGGAGCTGGGGCGCAACCGCGTCGAGCAGAACTAGCCTGCAAACACAGACCCACGGTAAGCGCGGCGATGGGGAGCACGTTATACTGTAGCGCTCATTCGCTGAGGCCACTGACGTGCTTTCCACGCTGAAAAAAACGCTGATTACCTTTTTGCTGTTATCTGTCGCCGGTTGCTCGACGGGCCTGCGCATCGACCGCAGCCACCCCTCGGCCAACCAGGACAACCGTATCCAGTTCGTTGTCCTGCATTACACCAATGCTTCGCTGGAGCGCTCCCTGGCGCTGCTCACCCATGGTGAGGTCAGCAGCCATTACCTGATCGGCGACGGCCCGGCGACGGTGTATCAACTGGTGGATGAAAACCGCCGTGCCTGGCATGCCGGTGACAGCCAGTGGCAGGGGCGCACCTGGCTGAACTCCTCGTCCATTGGCATCGAGATCGTCAACCCGGGGTTCACCGACACACCGAATGGCCGGGTCTGGCACCCTTACAGCGAAGCGCAGGTCCAGTCGCTGATTGCGTTGCTCAAGGACATCGTCAAACGCAACAACATCGAACCGCGGCACATCATTGGCCACAGTGATATCGCCCCGTCCCGCAAGCTGGACCCGGGGCCGCTGTTCCCGTGGAAGCGCCTTGCCGATGCCGGGCTGGGTATCTGGCCCGATGCCAATGCCGTGGCGCGGCAGCAAGCCTACTTCAGCGTCAACCCGCCGAGCATTGGCTGGTACCAGCAGGAACTGGCGCGGTTTGGCTATCAAATCGAGCAGACCGGGGTGCTGGATGTTGCCACCCGCCATGTAATCACTGCATTCCAGATGCGCTTCCGCCCGCAGCGCTTCGACGGCATGCCGGATGCGCAGACGGCGGCGATGCTGCAGGTGCTCAACCGCATGCGCTGAGCCCTGTGGGGGCGGCCTTGTGTGGCGATAGCCCGGCGACCCAGGCCAAAAGCTGAGATCCCGGGGCTGCTTTGCAGCCCTTTCGCGACACAAGGCCGCTCCTACAAGGGTCTGCGTAAACTTCGGATAAACGCCAAACGGTGAGGGTGATTCTCGATTCAGTTGCTATACCTTAGTTATCAACTGGATGCCTTTGATGTCAGCCATCATCACCTTGCTGCGCCAAATTTTTTACCGTCCCTGGATGCTGGCCACGTTGGCAGCGCTGGCCAGCGCGGCCCTGTTGCTCTCTGCCAGCATCGGTATTGCCCTGCAACAGATGAAGCAAAGCGAGAGCGAACAGATGAACGCCCAGGGCGAGCGTTTTCTCGACCGCCTCGAGCAAGTGTTTGGCCAGTTGCGGGAAGGGGTAGACCTGTTGCAGGCACAGCCCTTGCGTGGCTGCAGCCCAGCAATGCTGGCGGCCTTGCAGCAGGTTGGCCTGAGTTCGCGGTTCATTTATGAAGCGGCTTATGTGGATGGTGATGTCGCGTGCTCCAACCGTGGCGACGAGCGGGCATTCGAACCTTTGCGGCCACCCGACATTCAGGGGCCCACCTACAGCTACTGGTTGAACACCACGACCGAACCGAACGAGAACCTGGCTGCGCTCATGCTAGGCCGGGGCCAGTTCGTGGTCTCAACCTCGCGCGGGCACCTGACCGATGTGGTCGATCTGCCTCCGGGTGGCAGCCTGGTGGTGGTGCTGGATAACGGTGCCCGGGCCATCCCCGTGCTGGGCCCGCCACAGGTGTGGCCGCCGCCCTCGGCCTGGTCGACCAGCCACAAGTCGCTACTTGAACTCAGCGACCGCCTGATCTACCGCATGCCGACCAAGTCGCCGGATTACCAACTGGTGCTGATTGCCCCGCGGGCCAGCCTGCCATTGAGGATGAACGGCATGCTCTGGCTGCTGTTCCCCGGCAGTGTGTTGGCGGCTTGCTGCATTGGTTGGCTGGTGCTGCAATTGATCCTGCAACGGCGGTCGATGAGCTCGGAGTTGCAGCATGCCTTGCGTCGCGGGGAACTGCAGGTGCTCTACCAGCCGATTTTCGAACTCGACAGCCGTCGCTGCGTGGGTGCCGAAGCGCTGGTGCGCTGGCGGCGCCCGGACGGCACCCTGACCAGCCCGGACTTGTTCATCCCGTTGGCGGAAAACACCGGGCAGATTCGCCAGATCACCGACTTTGTCCTGCAGCGTGTGCTCGAACAGCTGGGGCAGTTGCTGCGCTCGCACCCCAAACTGTACATATCGGTGAACCTGGCCGCCTGCGATGTAATGGTGCCGCGTATCGGCCGGGTGGCGGCGCGCCTGCTGGCCTTGCATCGGGTGGCGCCCAGCCAGATTGCCTTCGAGGTGACCGAGCGTGGCCTGGTGGATGTGGTGGTGGCCCGTGACAACCTGCAAGCGTTGCGCGCTTCAGGGCATCAGGTGCTCATCGACGACTTTGGTACAGGCTATTGCAGCCTGGCCTACCTGCAGACCCTGCCGGTGGACTGCCTGAAGATCGACAAGGCGTTCATCGACGCGCTGGGCCACGATGCTGCCAGCAGTGGCGTTGCCCCGCATATCATCCGCATGGCCCATGACCTTCACCTGCGGGTGATTGCTGAAGGTATCGAGTGTGAAGACCAGGCGGTGCTGCTGAACAGTGAAGGGGTCAATTACGGCCAGGGCTGGCTGTTTGCCCGGCCGCTGAACGCCAGGCAGTTCGCCGAGCTGGTGACTCGCGGGCAGCTGCCGCGGCGGGTTGAACACTGAGAAATCCTGTGCCGGCCTCTTCGCGGGCAAGCCCGCTCCCACAGGTATTGCACAAAGCCCAATGCTTGTGGGGGCCTGTGGGAGCGGGCTTGCCCGCGAAGAGGCCGGTACAGGCGATACTCAAACCGGCAAAGCCATGTAGAACTGGGTGCCCTGCCCCGGGCGGGAAAACACGCCCATGCGCCCGCCATGCAGCTGTACGATCTCCTTGCACAACGCCAGCCCCAGCCCTGCGCCACCTTTCTTGCGGCCTACCTGCACGAAGGGCTCGAAGATGCGCCCCTGCTGCCCGTAGGCAATGCCCTCACCATTGTCCTCGACACTGATGATCACCCGCTCCGCATGCCGTCGTGCATGCAAACGGATACGCCCGCCGTTGGCGGTATGGCGGATGGCGTTGTGCAGCAGGTTGTCCAGTACCCGGTCCAGCTGGGCGGCATCAGCCCGCAGGCGCGGCAGCGGCGGCTCCAGTTCCTTGGTCAACTCGATCTGCTTGTGTGCCGCCTGCTCGGCAAAACGCAGTTGCGCCCGCTCCAGCAGTTCGTCGAGGGCGCAGGGGGCCAGGTCGAGTTTCTGCAGCCCGCTCTGGTAACGAGAGAAATTGAGCAGGTCGTTGATCAGCTGCGTCAGGCGCTGCATTTCTTCGCCGATGGTTTCCAGCAGGTCGTTCTCGCGCGCCTCGGCAGGGAACTTGACCCGCTCGCGCAACAGGCCGAAGGCCATGTGCATGCCGGTGACCGGGGTGCGCAGCTCATGGGAGGCGCGCAGCACGAACTCGCTGCGCACGCGTTCGAAGGCCCGCTGCTCGGTCACATCGTGCAGCACCATCACCGCGCCAAGGATCGGCCCCTGCGGGTGGCTGACCGGGGTCAGGCTGTAGGTGAGCAGGCGCGCTTCTTCATCGACCTCCATGTTCAAGTCGTCCGGCGGCCGGTCCAGGCTGCCGCCGCGCAGCACCTGGCGCAGCTGCTGCTCCAGCTCCGGGCGCTGCAGGGCCTCGGCCAGGCTGCTGCCCACGCGGCTGTCGTTCCAGCCCAGTTGGCGTTGCGCCACCGGGTTGAGGTGCTCCAGGCGGCCCTGGCGGTCGATGATCAGCAGGCCATCGTCGATGCTGTCGAGCACGGCCTGCAGGCGTTGCTGGCCGGCCAGCAGCTCGTCGACGTTGGTGGCCTGGTGCTTGCGCAAGGCATCGGCCATGAGGCCGAAGCGGCGGGTCAGCTGGTTCAGCTCGGTGGCCTGGGTGACTGGCAGGGTGACGTCGAAATTACCTTTGCCCAACTGGTCGGCCGCGATGGCCAAGGCTTCGATCGGTTGGCCGAAGCGTCGGGCGATGTTGTGCGCGGTGACGAAGCCCAGCACCAGCACGACCAGGCCCATCAGGCCAAGGACACCGCTGACCAGCAGGGCGCGGTCCCGGGTGTGTTCCTCGCTGCGGGTGATGAGCTCCAGGGCCTGCTTGTGGGCGTCGATCAGGTCGGTACGCACCTGGTTGAAGGCCGCCCCCAGCGGTTGGTCGATACCCATGCTGCGGGCGGGCGCGGGGCTGTCGCGGTACGCCAGGAGGAAGGCCTGGTAGTTACTGCTGGCCTTGCTGAACCCGGTGCGCTCACCGCCTTGCTCCAGGCCTTGGTTGAGCAGGGTCTGGAAGTTCTCCTGCAGCACCCGCAGGCTCTCCGGGGCCGTGCCTTCGTCAAGGATCAGGGTCAGTTGTTCGCCAAGGTTCTGCCGTAACTTCAGGCCCACTTCCAGGGCATGGGTAGTCTCACGTACCAGTTGCTGTTGCACCGTGGCCATCTGCAGCACGCTGAACAGGCCCAGCATAAGCCCGAGCAAGGCCACCGTGACAAGCGCCGAGATGCTGAGGAAAAGCCGCGTGCGCAGCTTCATGGGTGGCCACTTCATAGGTTGTACTGCTTGCGCTTGCGGTACAGGGTGGAAGCGTCGATACCCAAGGTCTTCGCGGCCTGGTCGAGGGTGTCGCTGGCCGCCAGCACGGCGCCGATGTGGGCACGCTCCAGCTCATCCAGGCTTAGCGCTGCACCCACGCGCGGGGCATTGCCGGCAGGCTGCTCGCCCATGCCCAGGTGGCTGATTTCCACCCGTTCCTGCGGGCAGATGATGCTGGCCCGCTCTACCACGTTACGCAGTTCGCGAATGTTGCCGGGCCAGCGGTAGTTGAGCAGGGCCGAGCGTGCTTCGTCGCTGAAGCCCCGGGCGGGGCGGGAGTATTCCTTGACGAAGCGGGCGAGGAAGCGGTCGGCCAGGGTCAGGATGTCCTCGCTTCGCTCGCGCAGGGGCGGCAAGTGCAAGGTAATGACATTGAGGCGGTACAGCAGGTCTTCGCGGAAGCGGCTTTCGCGCACCATTTCTTCGAGGTTGAGGTTGGTGGCGGCCAGAATGCGTACATCGGCGCGCCGGGTAACGGGGTCGCCGACGCGCTCGTATTCCTTGTCCTGAATGAATCGCAGCAACTTTGGTTGCAAAGTCAGGGGAAAATCGCCGATCTCGTCGAGAAAAAGCGTGCCCCCGTCGGCTTGGCTGACCCGCCCCAGGGTACTTTCGCTGGCGCCTGTGAAGGCGCCGCGGGTGTGGCCGAACAGCTCGCTTTCCATCAGCTCGGCGTTCAGCGACGGGCAGTTGATGGTCACGCAGGCTTTGCGTGCACGCTTGCTCCAGCCATGGATGGCCCGGGCCAGCTCGCCTTTACCGGTACCGGACTCGCCCAGGATGAGGATGTTGGCGTCGGTGGTGGCGACCTGTCGGGCGGTTTCCAGCACTGCCATCATGGCCGGGCTGTGCGAGTCGAGGCCGTCCTTGGGCTTGCGCACTTCACCTTCCAGTGCCTCCAGCCGCGCGGAAAGCTGGCGCACTTCCAGCTGCTTGGCGGTGGCCAGGCGCAGCTGGTCGGGGCTGCAGGGCTTGACCAGGTAGTCGGCGGCGCCGGCCTGGATGGCGTCCACCGCCGTGTCGATCGCCGAGTGCGCGGTGACAATCACCACGCGCATCCAGGGTGCCTGGATGCGCATCTGCGCCAGTACGTCGAGGCCGTTGTCCTCGCCCAGGCGTAAATCGAGAAAGCACAGGTCGAACACCTGGCGCTGCAACAGCGCTTCTGCCTGGGCAGCGCTGTTGGCCGTGGCCACGCTATAGCCTTCGTCTTCCAGGCAGTAGCGGAAGGTGCGCAGGATCGCGGACTCGTCATCCACCAGCAGAATGCGGCCTTGGTTGTCCTGGGCTGATTCCATTTCCTGCGCTCCTTAAGGATAGATCTTCATATAGTGTGGGAAAAATCGGGCAAGTTGCATGGTCAATTCTGAAGGATTCTGTCCTTTGCATGCTAGCCAATGGCCAAACGATGCCTGCAGACCGCGATATTCCAATGATTTGCTTAGAGGCATGCGGTGGCACATTGGTTGCGACGATTTTCACCTTTTGCCCAAAAAGGATGCACTGCCATGCCCTTTTCCCTGCGTACAGCCGTGTTGGCAGCCACATTGTTGCCAGTATTCACCCCGGCAATTGCCGACCCTGTGCAGGACGCCCGCCTCGAAGGCGCCCTGCAAACCGCCCTGTCACTGAACCGCATGCTCGACCCGTTCCGCATCAACGTTGAAGTGGACGGCAAGCAGGCGCGGCTTTCCGGCGAGGTGGAGAACGAGGTTGAACGGCAGCTGGCCGAAGATGTGGCCCGGGCCACCCGGGGCATCGAACAGGTGGAGAACCAGCTGCAGGTCAATGCCCAACTGGTGGAGCGGCCGCTGGAGCTGCGTGCCTACGCCCAGCGCCTGGAGGACGCCACCCTGGCGGCGGTGATCCGTGCCCGGCTGTTGTGGAGCCGCACCACCGAAAAGGCGCCTATAGAAGTGCAAAGCAGTGAGGGCGTGGTGACGTTGCGGGGCAAGGTCGACAGTGCCGAAGCCAAGGAGCTGGCCGGCGTGGTGGCGCGTACCACCGACGGTGTGCACCTGGTCAACAACCTGGTCAGCCTTGACTCCGCCGCCATGGCCAAGGCCCGCGAAACCCCGGTAGGGGCGCCAGCCGGTCCGCAGCCAAGCGACAGCTGGATCATCGACAAGATCCAGAACAGTTACCGCTTCAGTCGCAACCTCGATGGCCTGAACCTGAAAGTGGCCAGCGAAGCGGGCATGGTGCGGCTGTCGGGCGAGGTGGTCAGCGCTGAGCAGAAAACCATCGCCGTGGAGATCGCCCGGCAGATCATCGGCGTGCGCGGGGTGGATGCCGACCTGCTCAAGGTCGCGACCAAGGTTGAAGGCTGATCGTGCAATTCGCACGACCGCAGAGGCGGCATCGTGCAGGATACGTCCCCGGCAATTGCATCAGTGATCTATAAGTTATTGATTTATAAGGATTTTATAAAAATAAAAAGACTGGCATGCAGGCTGCAATCACATGTTCAGGTTTGAACAAAAATTACAGCAGGAGGAGCCGGCATGAACCGCCAATCCGTCAACCGCTCGCAGATCGCCGCACTGCCCCTTCGCCAGATGCTGTCACTCGGCATGGCGCTGCTGCTGACCCTGGCCGCCGGCCTCTTTTATTACAGCTGGCAGACGGCCCGCCTGGCGGAGCAAGTGGCAGCGCAAACTGCACTGTTGACGCAGATTCAGGCAACCCGTGCCAACACCCTGGTCAAGGCCGCTGACCGGCTGACAGCTGGCCAGGCGAGTACCTCACCGGCCACTTTGGAAAATGTCGTACCACAGGACCGTTGGGTCTTCTGACCTGCCGGCCCGATCGATTCTGAAAAAGAAAGGAGAACCACCATGCTGAGTTGGGCTATCACTTTCCTCATCATCGCCATTGTCGCTGCCGTACTGGGCTTCGGTGGTATCGCGGGCGCTGCGACGGGTATCGCGAAGATCCTGTTCATTGTCTTCCTGGTGCTGTTCGTAGCCTCCTTCTTCTTTGGACGTGGACGAGGTTGAAGATGGGCAGGATGCTTTCTACAGCCCTGGCTGCCGCCCTGCTGATGGGTGGCAGTGCGGCGGCGATGGCGGCCAATGACGGCCAGGTCCGGGTCGACCAGTTGCTCGGCTCGGACCCGGAGTACCGGGAAACCTGGCAGGACACGATCAAGGGCGAGGAACGCCTGCCCGATTGGGTGGTCAATCTGACCGGCAGTGCCCAGCAGCAGATGTCCGCCGTGAGCGAAGATGGTGACAAGTACCTGGTCGGCCCGCTGTGCGAGTCGCAGGACAACTGCACCTACAAGCGGCTGATCGTTGCGTTCAGCTGGGACAAGGACGATGCCTACGGGATGCTCGTGGAGGTACCCGAAGGCTTGCCGAGCGACAAGTCGCCCACGCGCCACGCGCAGTACCGCTGGCTGGGTGAACCGGACGACGGCATGAAGGCAATGCTGCAGGAGCAGCTCAAGCGTGACCCGAACTGGTACTGAGCATTTATTGCCGGTACCGATGAAAGGTCACCGACTGTCACGTAATAGAAGCTGAACCTTTCTATATTTCAGCCTTCTATGATGCGCCGCCCCGAGGAGGGGCAGCACATGACCAAGGGGCTGGGCTGTTCTGATTGTTGCAGGATCGGAGTGGCCTAGGGGCACAGGGAGTGCCCCCAGCGATGGGCCGGGTCAGGAAAGGCGCAATCGGAAGTTTCAGGTCGGCGGTGTCATAGGGATACCTGAACCGACCTGACTTCCGAGGAGCCTTGTAGAAAACGCCTCTTCCCTTGCGCGTTTTTTGCCTCAAGACACATTTTGTCTCGACCGCACGTCAATTTTTTTCCACCTCGATGACGCTTCTTCAAGTGTCATTTCCGCCATTCGGATTGTCGAACAAGCCATCTTCCATCCCCATCCCATACCGTCAAATCTGCCGAAATATGGCGGTTTGGTCTTGTTCGGGATTCCGAACGTTATAAATCAAGCACTTGCGAGCGCCCTATTTTCGTGCGGACCACTATGCACAATCGGCATGGGGTATGCGTTTCCGGCATTAGATTTCCCCCCCTGCCATCGCAATAGTTGCCGCCTTTTTCGCTGGCCAGAGCGCCCTGTCGCTCGCCTGCGCTGTCCTTACATGAAGTCGCCGGATGGAATGATTTGCTGCCCGTGACCTGGCCAACGGCTCTGTCACGGGCGTTCTCGTCCGGTGCCATGACCACTAGAACAAAGGGTAAAGACATGAAGAAGGCAAAACTGAGCCTCGCCTGGCAGATCGTCATCGGTCTGGTACTGGGCGTTGCAATCGGCGCGCTGCTGAACCACTTCAGCGCGGAAAAGGCCTGGTGGATCAGTAACGTCCTCCAGCCGGCCGGTGACATCTTCATTCGCCTGATCAAGATGATCGTCGTCCCGATCGTGATTTCGTCGCTGATCGTGGGTATCGCCGGGGTTGGCGATGCGAAGAAACTGGGCAGCATCGGCCTGAAGACCATCATCTACTTCGAAGTGGTGACCACCATCGCCATCGTCGTGGGTTTGGTGCTGGCCAACCTGTTCCACCCGGGCGCCGGTATCGACATGAGCACCCTGGGTACCGTGGACATCTCCAAGTACCAGGCCACTGCGGCTGAGGTGCAGCATGAGCACGCGTTCATCGAGACCCTGCTGAACCTGATCCCGTCGAACATCTTCGCAGCGCTGATGCGTGGCGAAATGCTGCCGATCATCTTCTTCTCGGTCATGTTCGGCCTGGGCCTTTCGAGCCTGCAGGCAGAGCTGCGCGACCCGCTGGTACGCACCTTCCAGGCCGTATCGGAAACCATGTTCAAGGTCACCCACATGATCATGAACTACGCCCCGATCGGCGTGTTCGCCCTGATCGCCGTGACCGTGGCCAACTTCGGCTTCAGCTCGCTGCTGCCGCTGGCCAAGCTGGTGCTGCTGGTGTACTTCGCCATCGCCTTCTTCGCCTTCATGGTGCTGGGCCTGATTGCACGCGTGTTCGGCTTCTCGGTGATCAAGATCATGCGCATCATGAAAGATGAGCTGATCCTGGCCTACTCCACCTCCAGCTCCGAAACCGTGCTGCCGCGCGTGATCGAGAAGATGGAAAAGTACGGCGCGCCGAAGTCGATCTGCTCGTTCGTGGTACCGACCGGTTACTCCTTCAACCTTGACGGTTCGACCCTGTACCAGAGCATCGCGGCCATCTTCATTGCCCAGCTGTACGGTATCGACCTGTCGTGGAGCCAGCAGCTGCTACTGGTGCTGACCCTGATGGTCACCTCCAAAGGCATCGCTGGCGTACCGGGCGTATCGTTCGTGGTCCTGCTGGCTACCCTGGGCAGCGTGGGCATCCCGCTGGAAGGCCTGGCCTTCATCGCCGGTGTCGACCGCATCATGGACATGGCCCGTACCGCGCTGAACGTGGTGGGCAACGCCCTGGCGGCACTGGTCATCGCGCGCTGGGAAGGCATGTACGACGCGGCCAAGGGCGAGAAGTACTACGCCTCGCTGATGGCCGACAAGCAGGAAGCTGCAGTAGCTGGCGAAACTGCCAAGCGCTGAGCCTGACCGCTGCTTGACCAAGAGCCCCGACTTGTCGGGGCTTTTTGTTGTCTGTTGAAGTCTTGTGCCGATCATGAGCCCTTGTAGGAGCGGCCTTGTGTCGCGAAAGGGCCGCAGAGCGGCCCCAGCACCTTGTGCGGCGAAGCTGAAATCTTGGGGGCGCTGCGCACCCCTTTCGCGACACAAGGCCGCTCCTACAGAGGACCGGGCAAGCTTCGGAATACGCTATCATTCGGGCATTTTTCAGGGGGAACACACGGATGCTCAACGGCCTTTGGCTTGGCTTTTTCCTGGTGGCGGCGGTGTCCGCCCTGGCCCAATGGCTGGTAGGCGGCAACGCCGGCATCTTCGCGGCAATGGTCGAAAGCATCTTCGCCATGGCCAAGCTGTCGGTCGAGGTGATGGTGCTGCTGTTCGGCACCCTGACCCTGTGGCTGGGCTTTCTGAAGATCGCCGAGAAGGCCGGTATCGTCGAATGGCTGGCCAAGGTGCTGGGCCCGCTGTTTGCCCGTTTGATGCCGGAGGTGCCGCCCGGCCACCCTGCCCTGGGCCTGATTACCATGAACTTTGCCGCCAACGGCCTGGGCCTGGACAACGCCGCCACACCGATTGGCCTGAAGGCCATGCGCGCACTGCAGGAGCTGAACCCCAGCAGCACCACCGCGAGCAACGCGCAGATCCTGTTCCTGGTGCTCAACGCCTCGTCGCTGACGCTGCTACCGGTAACCATCTTCATGTACCGGGCCCAACAGGGCGCGCCGGACCCGACCATGGTGTTCCTGCCCATCCTGCTGGCCACCAGCGTCTCGACCCTGGTCGGCCTGCTGTCGGTGGCCGTGATGCAGCGTCTGCGCCTGTGGGACCCGGTGGTGCTTGCCTACTTCATCCCTGGCGCTTTGCTGCTGGGCGGTTTCATGGCGTTTCTTGGCACGCTGTCGGCCGCCGCGCTGGCCAGCCTGTCATCGATCCTGGGCAACCTCACGCTGTTTGGCGTGATCATGCTGTTCCTGGTGATTGGTGCCATGAGGCGGGTGAAGGTGTATGAAGCCTTTGTCGAAGGCGCCAAAGAAGGCTTCGACGTGGCCAAGAACCTGCTGCCGTACCTGGTGGCGATGCTGGTGGCGGTGGGTGTGCTGCGCGCCTCTGGCGCCCTGGAGCTGGCCCTGGACGGTATCCGCCATGCGGTGAACTGGATGGGCCTGGACACCCGCTTCGTCGAGGGCCTGCCCACCGCGCTGGTCAAGCCGTTCTCCGGCAGCGCAGCGCGGGCCATGCTGATCGAGACCATGCAGACCCAAGGCGTGGACAGCTTCCCGGCCCTGGTAGCGGCAACGATTCAAGGCAGCACCGAAACCACCTTCTACGTACTGGCCGTGTACTTTGGCGCCGTGGGCATCCAGCGCGTGCGCCACGCGGTGGGTTGCGCACTGCTGGCCGAGTTGTCCGGGGTGATTGCGGCGATCTTTGTCTGCTACTGGTTCTTCGCCTGAACCTTCAGTTGAGCCTGGTTGGCCTGGCCAATGGTCCAGCCCACCACCTGCCCCACCAGCTGGTCGCTGGCCTGGCCGAAGCCGGCGACCACCGCTGATACCTGCTTGTCGGCCAGCGGCTGGCGAATCTCGAAGCGCTTGCTGGCCAGGATACGCTGGGTACGGCCCTGAACCAGACGCGCGTCGTAGCGGATCACCACTTCCACCGCCCCGCCCGGGCGGTATTCACTCTGAAACGCCTGCAGCTCGCCAGCCAGCTCGTAGTCGGCCTGCAGGTTGCTGTCGTCGGCGCTCAGGCGCTGTACCTGGCCGTCACGCTGGAAACCATCGAGCAGGCGGTTGCGCAGCAGCACCGGTGCCGTATCACTCCAGCGCGCGCCCTTGTAGCTGCTGACCACATCGCCCTGGGGGATGACGGCAATGCGCGGCCCGGCCAGCACTTCACTGGCCAGCGGCTTGTTCAGGCGCAAGGACCAGTCCAGCGGCGCCGCCGTGCGGCTAGGCTGGTTTACCGGCAGGCGGTAGAGGTCGACGGGTTCGGTCTTGGGCAGGATCGAGCAGGCACTGGCCAGGCTCAGCGCGGCCGCCAGGGCCAGCAGGCGCAACGACGGTTTCATGGCTGGAACTCCTTGTTGTTGTCGCGGCCGAGCAGGTAGCCGCTCGGGTCGGCCTCCAGTTGCCGGGAAATGCCTTTGAGCGCGTTGAGGGTTTCGCGCAGCTCGCGAATGGCTGGGGTGAGCTGGTTCAGGCCCTGGGCGCCGTCGCCGATGGCCTCGCTGTTGTTCTTGAGCAGATTGTTGATGGTTGCCGTGCTTTCAGCCAGCGACTGCATGGCTTGCTCGGCACTGCCGATTGCCTGCTTGCCATCGCTGGCCAGCAGGCCGTTGGCATTGCGCATCAGTGCCTGGGTTTCGGCCAGCGTGGCACTGGCCTGCTTGCCCACCTGCACCAGTTGCTCGATGGCCTGGGCGATGCTGCCGTGCTGGCCGGCGAAGGCGCCCGTGGTCTTGTCGAGGTTGGCCAGGGTGCTGCTGAGGTGGCCGATGTTGTCCTCGGAGAACATCTGGTTGGCGTTGTGCAGCAGCAGGTTGATGTTGGTGACCAGGTCGCTGCTGTCGTTGAGCAGGCGCGAGATCGGCGACGGCGAGGCGATGATCACCGGCAGCTTGCCATCCTTGCCTTTCAGTTCCGGGCTTTGCGGGGTGCCGCCGCTGAGCTGGATGAACGAGTTGCCTGTCACGCCGGCCAGGGTCAGCTTGGCCTGGGTATCTTCCTTAACCGGGGTGTCGCCGCTCAGGCGCACCCGCGCCAGTACCCGGCGCGGGTCCTTCGGGTCCAGGCGCAGGGTGGATACATCGCCCACCTTGATGCCGTTGTACTGCACCGGGCTGCCGCGCGACAGGCCGGAAACGGCTTCGTTGAACACTACTTCGTAATCCTTGAAGGCGTCATCGACACTGGACTTGGTCAGCCAAAGGCCGAACAGCATGGCACCAGCCACCACCAGGACGGTGACCAGGCCGATAAGAACGTGATGGGCTCGGGTTTCCATTGCTCAGCGCTCCTGCCCGGCACGGGTGGCGGCCTGCTCGGCGGCGCGCCCGCGTGGGCCGTGAAAGTATTCTTGAATCCAGGCGTCGTTGGTCTGTTCGACCTCGGCCAGCGGGCCGGCCACCAGGACCTTTTTCTGCGACAGCACCGCGATGCGGTCGGTAATGGTGTAAAGGGTGTCGAGGTCGTGCGTGATGAGGAACACCGACAGGCCCAGTGCATCGCGCAGGGTCAGGATCAGCTGGTCGAACGCGGCAGCGCCGATCGGGTCCAGGCCGGCGGTGGGCTCGTCGAGGAACAGGATGTCCGGGTCCAGTGCCAGGGCCCGGGCCAGCGCTGCCCGCTTGATCATGCCCCCCGACAGCGAGGACGGGTACTTGTCGGCGGCCGAGATGGGCAACCCGGCCAGGGCCAGTTTCACGCCGGCCAGGTGCTCGGCATCGGCGCGGGACAGCCCGGCGTGTTCGATCAACGGCAAGGCCACGTTTTCAGTGACGGTCAGCGAAGAAAACAGCGCGCCCTTCTGGAACAGCACGCCGAAGCGCCGTTCGACCAGCGAGCGCTGTTCTTCGCGCAGGCCCGCAAGGTCCTGGCCGAACACCTTGATCAGCCCTTCATTGGGCCGGCGCAGGCCGATGATGCTGCGCAGCAGTACCGACTTGCCGCTGCCCGAACCACCGACCACGGCCAGAATTTCGCCACGGTACAGGTCCAGGTCCAGGTTTTCATGCACAACCTGGCGGCCGAAGCGGTTGCAGATACCGCGGGCTTCGATCACTTTTTCCCGATCATTCACCAGCCCATCTCCATGAAGAACAGGGCGGCCACGGCATCCAGCACGATGACCACGAAAATCGACTGCACCACCGCCGAAGTGGTGTGTGCGCCCACCGATTCAGCGCTGCCGCTGACCTTGAAGCCTTCGAGGCAGCCGATGGCGGCGATCAGGAAGGCGAAGAACGGCGCCTTGGCCAGGCCCACCAGAAAGTGCTGCACGCCGATATCGCTTTGCAGCAGCGACAGGAACATGGCCGGCGAGATATCCAGCGACAAGGCGCATACCACTGCGCCGCCGACGATGCCGCAGATCATCGCGACAAAGGTGAGCAAGGGCAGCGTAATCAGCAACGCCAGTACCCGTGGCACCACCAGCAGCTCCATTGGGTTCAGGCCCAGGGTGCGGATGGCGTCGATTTCTTCGTTGGCCTTCATCGAGCCGATCTGCGCGGTGAAGGCGCTGGCGGTGCGGCCGGCCATGAGGATGGCGGTCAGCAGCACGGCGAACTCGCGCAGGAACGAGAACGCCACCAGGTCGACGGTGAAAATGGTCGCGCCGAACGCGGCCAGCACCGTGGCACCGAGGAAGGCCACCACCGCGCCTACCAGGAAGGTCAGCAAGGCGACGATTGGGGCGGCGTCCAGCCCGGTCTCTTCGATATGTGCCACAACCGGGGTGAGGCGCCAGCGGTGCGGTTGCAGGGCGCGGCGCATCAGGGTCTCGAGGATGACACCGATGAAGCCGAGCAACTGCATGGAGTCTTGCCACAGGGTGCTGACGGCGCGGCCGATACGTTCCAGCAGCATCAGCAGCACGTTGCGCTCGGGCTCCTTGACCGGGATGCAGTAGTCCTGGACCGAGCAGTAGACGTTCTTGAGCAGTGCACGGCTGGCTTCGGGCAGGTCTTCGGTACACTGAGACAGGCGCTCGGAGCCGAGCAGCTCGGCCAGCAGCGAGGCCCCGGCGGTGTCCAGGCGGCCCAGTTGGCTAAGGTCGGCGACGGTGTCGGCAGGGTATTGCGCGCGCAGCTGCTCGCTCTCGCGCCTGAGGCTGGCGTAGTGCGCCAGGGTCCAGTCACCGGTTATGCGCAGGCAGGCCGGTTGGCTGCTGGCGTCCAGGGTGGCGCTGGGGGTGGTCATAGGCTCCATGCAATTGACTCGGCGCTAAGGCTTAGGGGCTGATCATAGCGCAGCGGGCATGGGCTGTTTGGTGATTATGTGCTGTGTGTTGGGGCATTGGGGCGCAGGGGCCAGCGTTTACCCGTTCCATGTGGGAGCTGGCTTGCCTGCGATGGGCTGCGAAGCAGCCCCTGCTTTCAATTACTGCGCCGGTGCATCGTCGACCACCTTGAAGCGCAGTACGCCGATCACCTGCCCATCCTCGGTCAGCACCCTGACCTGCCACTTGCCCACCGGGTTTGGCGGGAAGTTCTGCTTGTGGGTCCAGGCCCGGTAGCCTTCCTTGCGCCCGCCATGGATGTCCAGGGCGATGCGGTCGACCTCTTTACCGTCCTTCTGCCACACATGGTAGATCCGCTCGTTCAGGCCGCGTGGTGCGTTGATGGCGGTGTAGGCGTACAGGCCACTGCTGCGGATGCGGCTGGCGGCAATCTCGTCCAGCGACTCACCTGGCTGGCGGTTCAGTACTTCGGTACTCACCGCCACTTCGGTCATCCACAGGGTGGCCGGCGGTACCCAGGAGCGCAGCAGCCAGCCCCCGGCGCCGACCGACAGGGTGACCAGCACCAACGCCACGGCGCGGCGCCAGTTGTTGATCGGGAAGCTGCTGGCCAGGCTGGGGAACGACAGGGCCATGGCCGCGATCAGGGCCAGCTTGAAGCTTTGCGCGGTGGTCAGGTGCAGGATGATCGGCAGCGCAGTCAGCAGGGCGGCGAACAGCGTCAGGGTATGCAGCGCCAGGAACAGCCAGCGCCGCGGCGCCAGCCACTTGTAGTACAGCGGGTCGATGATCGAAATCAGGCCAGCGGCGCCGAGCAAGCCGGTGAACACAAGCTGGCTGCTGTTCCAGGTGGTGGTGATGAAGAAGAACGGCAGCACGAAGAACAGCGTTTCCTGGTGGATCATCTGCGTCGCGTAGCGCAACAGCGGCTGCGGGATTTCGCGGTTGAAGGTGCGTGCGAACAGGCCGGTGAGGGTGTTTTCCAGCATCAGCCAGACCCAGCTGACCAGCATGAGCACGGCCACCCAGCTGGCCAGGCCGGCCTGGCGGTCGACCAGGATGAAGCTACCGATGCCGGAGAGGAAACCGCCGAGCGCGATGATGCCGGGGTAGCGTTTGAGCAGTTCGATGATGCGCTGGACGATATGGGGGATTTGGGGCATTAGGGGCTACAACAGAAAGGATGAGGTGGCTGTCCGGGCCCCTTCGCGGGCATGCCCGCTCCCACAGGGTTCGGCGATAACGCGGTCCTTGTGGGAGCGGGCGTGCCCGCGAAAGGGCCGGTACTGGCAAAAGGATACCGCCGATTCACCGCTGCCGTGTAGCACCACTCGGCCGTTCAGGCCCATGTCGCCGCCAGCGCAGCAACCCTGCCGCCAGGATCAGCCCCACCAGCAAGGCGGCCAGCCCGTAAAGCTCGTCATAGCCCAGCAACGGCTTCTCGATACGCAGGTAGCCCTCTTCCTTGAGCAGTTCTTTCAATGCCCCGTTGGCCTGCTCCAGGCTGACCTGGCGCAGCTTGCGCACCGGGTTGGCAAAACGCCCGTCGGTATAGTCGTTCAGCGCCCCCCAGTAATAGTCGGCCAGGGCGCTGTTGCCCTGGGTGCTCCAGCTTTCCTTGGCCACGCTGGCGTCCTTGATACGGGCGAAGGTGTCCGGGTCCAGGCCTTCCTTGCGCAGGTGCTCGAACAGGGCCTGCATCACCTTTACCGCCTTGTCGATGTCATCGCGCTCCAGGTCGGCGTTGAGGCTGATCAGGCCGGTGTCACCGAAGCTTTCGCGTTGCACCGAGGGGCCGTAGGACAGCCCGTTGCGCAGGCGTAGCTGGTCGTACAGCGCCCAGTCCAGGTAGCGCGACAGTATGTCGAGGGTGGCCTGGTGGTCGTTGTCCAGCACCGGCTCGATGAACAGCCAGTGCAGTTTGACACTATCGCCCAGCCAGCCCCGGGTCAGGTCGCGACGTTGCTCCGCCTGGTGGGTGATGCTTTCCAGGTTGCGGCGCTCCTCCGGTTCGGTGGCTGGCAGTTCGCCAAAGGTGCGTTCCAGGTAGGCCGGCAGCAGGCGGTCGAGGCCGCCGACCATGATCAGGGTCATGTTGTTGGCGGCGTACCAGCGGTCACGCAAGGCCTGTACCTGCTCCAGGGTCATGTCGTCGATGTTGGAGCGCTCCGGGCACTTAAGGCCCAGTTCGGTGGCCAGTTGGCCACTGGCGGGGTGGCCGATGTCCTGGCGGTCGAGCCAGCGCTGCAGGTGGCCATAATGGCCACCATCCTCGCGCTCGATGATGCGCTTGGCAGTGGCCAGGGCCTTGGCGTCGATGTGGGTATCGCGGATGACCGCCAGCAGCAGGTCGAGTACCTTGCGCTGGTTGCGCGCCGGGGCTTCGATGACGAAGGTGGTGTCGGCGCTGCTGGTGTAGGCGTTCCACTCGCCGCCAAGCGCTTGCAGGCGTTCTTCCAGGCCGCCCTCGCCTGTTTCGTCGATGCCGCTGAACAGCAGGTGCTCAAGCAGGTGTGGCAGCTCTTTCTGCTCGCAATCGAAGTCGTCCAGGCCTACCCCGACCACCAGCCGAATCGCCACATGGTCACGCTCGTAGCCGTTTTTCAGGATGACCTGCAGGCCGTTGGGCAGCAGGTAGCCCTCAACGCGTGAGCGGTCGAGGGCCAATGAGGGCAGGCTGCAGATCAGCAGGCAAACGAACATCAGGCAACGCATGGGCGAGCGAGAATCCTCTGGTAGGCAATATCAGGGCAGACGGGCTTCGTCCGGCACGCTGTCGAGCATCAGGCCGCCGGTGTCCGAGCCGCCCAGTACCACATAGGCACTGCTGCAGAACAAAGAGTTCAACCGCTTCATGTCGGCGATCAGCTCCAAGTGTAGCGAACTGGTCTCGATACTTTGCACCACCTTACGCTGCAAGCGGCTGACATGGGCGTGCGCCAGGCGCCGTTCCTGGGCGCGAAAACGGCGTTTTTCCCGCAGCAGCAAGCGGGCGCTTTCCGGGTCGGCACTGAGAAACACCGTCAGGCCCAGGCGCAGGTTGGCCAGCAATTGCTCCTGCAGGCCGGTGAGCTCCTCCAGGCCTGTCTGGGAAAACTCCCGGCGCTGGCTGGTTTTCTGCTGCTGGACCTTGCGCAGCATGCGCTCGATCAGGTCGCAGGCCAGCTTGAGGTTGATCGCCAGTTCGATGATCTCTGCCCAACGGCGGTTGTCCTGCTCGCTGAGGTCTTCGCGCGACATCTGCGCCAGGTACAGCTTGATCGCGCTGTACAGGGCTTCGGCGTCTTCGCCCAGGGCGCGGACCTGCTGTGGCAGCGCGGTCTGGGTGCCGCGCAGGGCGCCGAGCATGGCTTCGAGCAGGCTGTCGACGATATCGCCCAGGCGCAGGGTTTCGCGGCATGCGTTGGCCAAGGCCAGGCTGGGCGTTTCCAGTGCCGAGGCGTCGAGGTGGCGTGGGCGCGCTTGCCCGTTGCCGGTTTCGCGCTCGGGCAGCAGGGTATTGCACAGCCGGCCCATGAGTTTGACCGTGGGTAGCATGAGCAGGCAGCGCAGCGTGTTGTAGAGCAGGTGGAAGCCGATGACCAGCTCTTGCGGGCTGAAGCTCAGCGAGTCCATCCACGCCACCAACGGGTGCAGCACCGGAATGATCAGCAGCAGGCCGAACAGCTTGTACAGCAGGCTGCCCAAGGCCACCCGGCGCCCGGCGGTGTTTTGCATGCTGGTGCTGATGAAGGCCAGCAAGCCACTGCCGATGTTGGCCCCGACCACCAGGCCGATGGCCACCGGCAGGCTGATGACTTCGGCGCCTGCCAACGTTGCGGTCAGCAGCACGGCGGCCAGGCTGGAATAGGAAATCATGGCGAACATCGCGCCGACCAGGGCGTCCAGCATGATGTCGCCGGTTAGTGAGGCAAACAGCACTTTCACGCCTTGGGCATGGGTGATCGGCGCCGCTGCCTGCACGATCAGCTCCAGTGCCAGAATGATCAGGCCAAGCCCGATGCCAACACGGCCCAGTTGGCCAGCCCTTGTCTGCTTGCGCGAGAGAAAGAAAATCACGCCCAGAAAGATCAGCAGCGGTGACAGCCACGACAGGTCGAAGGTCAGTACCCGGGCCATCAGCGCGGTACCTACATCGGCACCCAGCATGATCGCCAGGGCTGGGGTCATGGCCATCAGGCCCTGGCCGACGAAGGACGTGACCAACATGGCCGTGGCGTTACTGCTTTGCACCATGGCGGTGACCAGAATGCCGGCGATGAACGCCAGCGGGCGCTTGTCCATGTTCTGGCTGATGATGCGCCGCAGGTTCGAGCCGAACACCCGCAGGATGCCCGTACGCACGATGTGGGTACCCCAGACCAGAAGCGTCACGGCCGAGAGCAGGTTGAGCAGGGTCAGCATGGCGAAGGCCCCCTGTTGCACTGGCCCACCGGGCCAAGAAAAGAAACGTGAGCTTTTGAAGAATTTTCAGTGCTCACTCAAAGCTTTAGTTGTTTTACGCAGCTGTCGCCAGCTTCGCATGGCAGTCATTTATTTGAAACACATGGGAAATGAATGATTGCCTGTGCCGGCCTCTTCGCGGGCTCGCCCGCTCCCACAGGAACTGTATTGCTCTTGAGAGCGGCGCCGTCCATGTGGGAGCGGGCAAGCCCGCGAAGAGGCCGGCACAGGCAATGTTCAGGCATGAAAAAGGGCCCCGGAGGGCCCTTTGTGTCCTGCACTTCCTGGTCTTATTGACCCGGAATGTCTTTGCGCAGTTTCACCGGGTCTTGCTCTTTGCCATCTTTGCGGGCCGAGGCGGTGCGCATGCGGATGTTGATGGCTTCCACCGCCAGCGAGAAGGCCATGGCGAAGTAGACGTAGCCCTTCGGCACGTGCACGTCGAAAGCTTCGGCGATCAGCACGGTACCCACCACGATCAGGAACGAAAGTGCGAGCATCTTCAGCGACGGGTGTTTGTCGATGAAATTGCTGATGGCACCGGCGCACAGCATCATCACCAGCACGGCGACAACGATGGCGGCGATCATCACCGGCACGTGGGAAACCATGCCCACTGCGGTGATCACCGAGTCCAGCGAGAACACGATGTCGATGATGGCGATCTGGATGATGGTGTAGAAGAACTTGCCACCCGCGCCTTTCGGCTCGTCCGGGTTTTCGTCTTCGCCTTCCAGGCCGTGGTAGATCTCTTGCGAGCTTTTCCACAGCAGGAACAGGCCACCGAAGAACAGGATCAGGTCACGCCCGGAGATGCCTTGGCCGAACACCACGAACAGGTCGGCGGTAAGGCGCATGACCCAGGTAATCGACAGCAGCAGCAGGATACGGGTGACCATGGCCAGGGCCAGGCCGAAGATCCGGGTGCGCGGCTGCATGTGCTTGGGCATGCGGCTGACCAGGATCGAGATCATGATGATGTTGTCGATACCCAGGACGATCTCAAGCGCGGTGAGGGTAAAAAAGGCAACCCAGATTTCCGGGCTGGTCAGCCATTCCATGTATTTTCCTTCGAGCGGTAATGGCAACGCGCCCCGGTCAGGGCGCGTCGCGTAGGTGATACGGATACGTATGTATTAAAGACTACTGAACAGCGGGAAAATCCCCATCAGCAGTGCGGCGAGCATTATGCACAGGCACACCAGCACTGCCCACTTGAGCGTGAAGCGCTGATGATCGCCGAACTCGATACCAGCCAGGGCCACCAGCAGGTAGGTGGAGGGTACCAGCGGGCTGAGCAGGTGTACCGGCTGCCCGACGATCGACGCACGGGCCATTTCCACCGGGGTGATGCCGTAGTGGCTGGCGGCTTCGGCCAGCACCGGCAATACGCCGTAGTAGAAGGCATCGTTGGACATGAAGAAGGTGAACGGCATGCTCACGATCGCGGTGATTACCGCCAGGTACGGGCCCAGCGCTTCGGGGATGACGGCCAGCAGGCTCTTGGACATGGCGTCGACCATGCCGGTACCCGACAGGATACCGGTGAAGATGCCGGCGGCGAAGATCAGCCCGGTCACGGCCAGCACGCTGCCGGCGTGGGCAGCGATGCGGTCCTTCTGCTGCTGCAGGCACGGGTAGTTGACGATCATGGCGATGCTGAAGGCGATCATGAACAGCACGGGCAGCGGCAGCACACCGGCGATCAGCGCGACCATCAGGGCGGCGGTCAGGGCACCGTTGAAGTACAGCAGCTTGGGCCGGCGTGCTTCCGGGAATTGCGAAACGGTGATTTCGCTGTGGTCGACGTCGTCGGTCGGCAGGTGCAGTTCGCCCAGGCGGGCACGTTCACGCTTGCCGTACATGTAGGCAATGGCCAGGATCGCCAGCACGCCGAACAGCATGGCCGGGATCATCGGCACGAAGATGTCCGAGGGGTCCACATGCAGGGCACTGGCGGCGCGGGCAGTCGGGCCACCCCAAGGGGTCATGTTCATCACCCCACCGGCCAGGATGATCAGGCCGGCCATGATCCGCGGGCTCATGCCCAGGCGGCTGTACATCGGCAGCATGGCGGCGCAGCAGATCATGTAGGTGGTGGCGCCGTCACCGTCGAGCGAGACCACCAGGGCCAGCACGGCGGTACCGACCGAGACTTTCAGCGGGTCGCCCTTGACCAGTTTGAGGATCTTGCGCACGGCCGGGTCGAACAGGCCGGAGTCGATCATCAGGGCGAAGTAGAGGATGGCGAACATCAGCATCACGCCGGTAGGTGCGAGCTTGCTGATGCCTTCGAGCATCATGGGGCCGATCTTGGCGGAGAAGCCGCCGAACAGGGCGAACAGGATCGGTACCAGGATCAGGGCGATCAAGGCCGACAGGCGCTTGGTCATGATCAGGTACATGAAGGTGATGACCATGGCAAAGCCGAGGAAGGTCAGCATGGCAATACTCCAGGCGTGGCGCGGCGAAAGGAAAGTCGATTCGGGCGGATCAGCGCGTCAGGCGCTGCACAGGGAGCATGCGGAGGGGTACTGCAGGAAGGCGGGCACAGGAATACATCAGAATCACCATTGTTGTTGTTGATTGGGCCGGGCGCGGTGTTTACCGGGTGCCCTGGCTGACCGGTCTTGTGCCGGTAGTGGGGGCTATCCTATGAGGACAAGCTTTCAGCCAGCTTTCGCTGAGGCAAAGGCGACGAGAGGTAGGTGATGCAGAATGTGACCGAAGGGGGCTGCCATTGCGGCGCCTTGCGTTACCGGTTGGAGGGTGACCTGACCGACATTGCCCACTGCCACTGCACGATTTGCCGCCGGGTAAGCGGCGGGCTGGTGGTGACCTGGCTCACCCTGCCCCGTTCGGGGTTTCAGTGGCTGGTGGGCGAACCGAACTGCTATGTGGCACCGGCCAGTTGCCGCCGGTACTTCTGTGGGCATTGCGGGGCGCATGTGGCACTGGTAACCACGCACAGCCCGGAAACGGTTGATGTGACGGTGGCGACGCTGGATCAGCCCGAGCGGGTCAGGGCCAACCGGCATATCTGGGTGGGCAGCCGGTTGCCTTGGCTGCATCTGGATGAACAGCTGCCTTCCGAGGCCGAAGAGAAACTGTAGGACTTGTGTTGTCTGTACCGGCCCTTTCGCGGGTGAACCCGCTCCCACAGGATTACCGCAGTCTCAGGAAATGCGAAGTCCCTGTGGGAGCGGGTTTACCCGCGAAGAGGCCGGCACAGGCAACATCACAATTGCAGGCCACCGGCAGCTTTATGCAGCGCCCGCAAATGCTCGCCGATCTGCTTCACATTGGCCTCGACCGCGGCAATTTCCTTGGCCCGTGATGGCTCCAGCAGCGCCCTCACCTCTTTGTCCAGGCTGGTGCTCAAGCGCAACAGCTGCGCCTGGCGTTCGCTGCTCACCTGCTCAAGGTGCTTGCGCTCTTCGGGTTGCGGCAGCCCGTAGCCCTTGGCATCGAGCAACTCTGCCGGGCGGCTGAGGAAACCGCTGTTGGCGAGCATCTGCTTGAGGGTTGCGTCAGCTTTGTTGATGCTGCCATCTTTCAGCGCCGCAGCATTCAGGTAACGCTGCTTGACCTCGTCCTGGGCCAGCAGCAGTTGCCGGCGCAAGCTGGCCTGTTCCAGTAGCAGCAACGCAGCGCTGGTGCGCAGGTCGGCCTTGGCGAACCAGGGGCGGCGCTGTTCGGCATCCTGGGCCAGCCAGTCTTCAACCAGGGTTTGCTTGATCGGCAGCTGTTTCCTCAGTACCTCGAACATGGCCTGGTAGCGGTCGCGGTAGGAGTCGAAACGGTAGCCCAGGCGCAACGCCTCGCGCGGGTCGTCGAGCACGCTGGTGTCGGCCAGCCCCCTGCCCTTGAGCACGGCCAGCAAGCCGTTGGGCATGATGCTGTCGAGGTCGTTCAGGCGTGGGTTGGCGGTGCCGCTGCGCAGCAGTTTCAATGACTCCACCGCACAGTTGTTGGACAGGAACCAATAGTTGCCGTCATAGCCCCAGTGCATCTCGGCGGCCTGACGCACCAGGTTCTCGACTTCATCGCGGTTGAGCTTCAAGGGTACCGAGGCCAAGCTACGCAGTTCGGTCTTGGTGTATTCATCGATCACCTGGCCCAGCGGCAGTACGAACAAGCGCGAGGGGTAGACACCAATCAGGCCGTCCCAGCTGGACAGCTGCACGTCGTTGACGAAGGCGCGGTACGACAGCACCAGGCTCTGGTCGAGGTCCAGGCGGCAGTCCGGCCCGCGTGGGCGGCCGGGCTTGCAGATCACCAGGCGCAGCATGCTGTGGCCCCAGCGGCTGACCAGGTTCTGGTTGGCTTCGGCCAGCAGGTAATCCACTTCATACACCCGCTCGGGGTCGATTTCACCCAGCGGCTGGCGGGCGAAGTCGCTGCCCGCGTTGATGAACGGCAGGCCCTTGGCGCAGGTGTCCTGCTGGGGTGCCCAGCCGAAGTGCTCGCGCAGGTACTGGTTCAGCGCCGGGCGGCGGCAGCCGTAGCTCGGGTCGAGGAGGAAGTACTCCATGTTGACCGCGATGTACTCCTTGGGGCTGCTCAGCTCATAGCTGTCTGGGCTGCGCACGAACTGGCCATTCTGCTGTTCGCGCTCGCCGCGTCGGCCCACGTACTGCTGCCAGCCGGCCAGGTCGAGCAGGCGCGGGTCGTCGCTGAGGGTGAAGCGGCGCTCGGCCTGGCCGCGGCATTCTTCGGGCAGGCCAATCTTGCCCAGCGTGCCTTGCTGGCGCTTGCAGCGGGCAATCAGCGAGCTTTCGGCACCGGGCCACAGTCGGGCACGGTCGTAGATATGGGTGAGCTCGTGCAACACGGTGGCCAGCAGCTCTTCACGCACCGTGCCGTGTGGGCGGTTGGTGCGCTCGCTGGCGGCGCTGCCATCGGTGAGGCTGGGCAGCAGGCGACGGTTGAGTTCGAGGGTGGACACCAGTGATGCCTGGCCGTAGGCGTCGGCAGGCATGTTGTCGCTCCAGCTGACCCGTACGCGACGGTCCAACTGTTGCTTGAAGCGCGCAGGCAGCTTGCCCATGGCCTCGTCGAGCAGGGCTTGGGTGGCCTGGGTTTGTTGTGGGTCGAGGCCGGATGCCTGCAGCTCAAGCTGCAGGTCGGCCAATGCGGGTGTGCCGAGCAGCGTCAGGACGCAGCCGAGCAGCCAGGCACGCATGCGGTTCACAGTGCGAGGATGGCTTCGGCCAGTACCTGGTCGCTGGCGCCGCGTGCTTCTGGCACGCGCTCGCGCAGGGTGCTGAAGGCGGCCTCGAGCTGGGCACCGCGGATGTCGCCATTGCTGGCGACGAAGCTGGCGGCATCGTCGTGGGCTTCGCGCACCACTTTGGAGTCGCGAATCGAGGTGGTGGTGTCAGAGGTGAAGTCGATCGAGCGGCCAAAGGCACGCACGATGATGTTGCTGGTGGCCACCAGAGTATGTGCCTGGGCCAGGTCGGCCAGCAGCAGCATGCCGAGGGTAGCGGCAATCAGCGGTTTACGCATGGAGCATCTCCGAAAAATACAGGGAGTCAGATGTGTTTATTGGACGAGAATTGCCTGCACCAGTTCCAGGTCGCCGA
Source organism: Pseudomonas putida W15Oct28 (assembly GCF_000708715.2). GTDB lineage: Bacteria > Pseudomonadota > Gammaproteobacteria > Pseudomonadales > Pseudomonadaceae > Aquipseudomonas > Aquipseudomonas putida_R. Next base: position 97,609 of record NZ_JENB01000011.1, read on the forward strand.
CGGCGTGCTGCGAACAATTGTGGCGTAATGATTCCAGCGCGGCTTCCAGCCGCACGCCGCGGATCTGGCCGTCGCTGGCAACGAAGGCAGCTGCATCGTCGCGCGCCTGGCGAACCAGCTTGCGATCAAACGGTGCAGTGGTGACCTGGCTGGTGACATAGCCGGTGATGACCAGGCTTTGCGTGGTGGTATCCATGGCATGGGCACTGGCCATGCCGGCAACGGAGAACAGCAGCGGCAACAGATAACGCATGGGCTCTACAACGGCTGGGAACGTGGGCGGCAAAGGTGGGTGCGGCTGTGCTGGGGGGGACCAGCACAGCTGAACGGCTCAGCCGGGCTCAGAGCGCCAGGATGGCCTGGGCCAGTTGCGCGTCGCTGGCCTGCAGGGCCGGCATCTGCGAGCGGATGTGCAGGAACGCGCTTTCCAGTTTGGCACCGCGGATGTCGCCTTGGCTGCCAACGAAGCTGGCGGCGTCGTCACGGGCGGCCTGCACGATCTTGTCGTCTTTGAAGGACGAGGAGATATCGGAAGTGGCATCGGTGGATGCGGCCACTGCGCCAACGACGGCGTCGGTGGTGACAACGAAGCTGGTGGCGTGTGCGGTGCCGGCCAGGCTCAGCATCAGGGCGGCGCCAATCAGGTATTTACGGGACATGATGGTGAACTCCTGGACTAGGATCGGGTGGTTCTGCTTATCGGACGCTCATACAGCTCGTCGCGGTACGTTTAACAGCGGCTTTCAACAGACTGTTCAGACAAGCGTATCACGCGCCGTTGTTTGTGGAAGTTAATGAACGGCACGCCAAACAACTGTACTGGCTATATTCAAAGCCGTTAAAACTGTACCTATCAGCCTGAAAACGGCTCTAGCGCGCGGCCTGGAAATAAAAAACCCGTCGCAGTCACCTGCAACGGGTTTCGGAATTCGCGGTGCCGGCCGAAGCCGGCAAGCCGGAGCTTAGCGCCAGAAAGGCTTGCTCAGCTCTTCGTAACGCTGCGACTCGCTGATACCGGCGTCAGCCAGCAGACGGCCGTCCAGGCGAGCCAGTTGACGGCGGCTGGCCATGCGGCGCTGCCACAGCAGCAGGGTCGACAGTGCGCGCAGCGGCAGCGAGGCGTTGGATTGCTGGGCGTTGCTTTCAAAAACCAGACCGGAACTGAGGGTACGTTCCATGATGCTTCATCCTTCCGCTTATGGCGGGATTAGGTAGTGATTTAACTGATGCCAATGATCCTCCTCTGTTGTCCATAACAGTAGATACAGTTCTGTTGAAAGACGATGGCTCAGTTAACTGTGTAACCCTACTGTTGCACTCGAAAATGGCGCAACTGTACTGGTCTGCACGAATATGGTGCGTTTTCAGGTCGTGAGAGGGTTTTGAACGGCGAGGACCGGGAGAAAACCGGTACAGTAGAACAGTTTATGTCGGTTTAGATGGCCGAACTGTGCCGCACAGTCTTGTAGGAGCGGCCTTGCGTCGCGATAGGGCCGCAGAGCGGCCCCAGAATTGCGATGTCACAGCTGAGTTTGAGGGGGCTGCTGTACAGCCCATCGCGACACAAGGCCGCGCCTGCATCAGCTAGCCAGCATGCGCCCGGTTTCTTCCAGGTTCTCGTGCCAGCTCAGCGCTTCACGCAGGATGTGCGGGGTGTGGCCGCCACGCTGGCAGGCGCGATCGAAGTAATCGTTCAGCGCAGCGCGGTAGTCTGGGTGCACGCAGTTGTCGATGATCGCCCGTGCCCGCTCGCGCGGCGCCAGGCCACGCAGGTCGGCCAGGCCTTGCTCGGTGACCAGGATGTCCACATCGTGCTCGGTGTGGTCGACATGGCTGACCATCGGCACCACGCTTGAGATCGCGCCGCCTTTGGCAATCGACTTGGTGACGAATACGGCCAGGTGGGCGTTGCGGGCGAAGTCGCCCGAGCCGCCGATGCCGTTCATCATCCGGGTGCCGCACACGTGGGTGGAGTTGACGTTGCCGTAGATATCGAACTCCAGTGCGGTGTTGATACCAATGATGCCTAAGCGACGTACCACTTCCGGGTGGTTGGAGATTTCTTGCGGGCGCAGCACCAGTTTGTCCTTGTACCGCTCCAGGTTGCCGAACACGTCGGCGTTGCGGCGGCTGGACAAGGTGATCGAGCTGCCCGAAGCGAAGCTCAGCTTGCCGGCGTCGATCAGGTCGAAGGTGGAGTCCTGCAGTACTTCGGAGTACATGGTCAGGTCTTCGAACGGCGACTCGATCAGGCCACACATCACCGCGTTGGCGATGCTGCCGATACCGGCTTGCAGCGGGCCGAGCTTGTTGGTCATGCGGCCAGCTTCAACTTCATTCTTGAGGAAGTTGATCAGGTGGTCGGCGATGCCCTGGGTTTCGTCGTCCGGCGGCAGCACGGTGGACGGCGAGTCCGGCTGGTTGCTGATGACGATGCCGACAATCTTGGCCGGGTCGATCGGGATGGCAGTGCTGCCGATGCGGTCGTCGACCTTGACCAGCGGGATTGGCGTGCGGGTCGGGCGGTAGGTCGGGATATAGATGTCGTGCAGGCCTTCGAGGTTGGGGTTGTGCGAGAGGTTGATCTCGACAATCACCTGCTTGGCGAAGATCGCGAAGCTGGCCGAGTTGCCTACCGAAGTGGTTGGCACGATGTGGCCTTGCTCGGTGATGGCCACGGCTTCGATAACGGCGATGTCCGGCAGCTTCAGCTGCTGGTTGCGCAGTTGTTCGACGGTTTCCGACAGGTGCTGGTCGATGAACATCACCTGGCCGTCGTTGATGGCCTTGCGCAGGGTGCTGTCGACCTGGAACGGCATGCGGCGAGCCAGCACGCCGGCCTCGGTCAGTTGCTTGTCCAGGTCGTTGCCCAGGCTGGCGCCGGTCATCAGGCTGATTTTCAGTGGCGATTGCTTGGCACGTTCGGCCAGGGCATGCGGTACGGCCTTGGCTTCGCCGGCGCGGGTGAAACCGCTCATGCCGACGGTCATGCCGTCCTCGATCAGACCAGCGGCATCAGCCGCACTCATTACCTTGCTGTGCAGGGAGGACAAGCGGATACGATCACGGTACATGGATTGTTATCTCGGGCTACTGAAACTACTGCAGCGCAGTCTAGAGATTTCGCCCATTGCCGTCCCACGACCATGGTCGTATGAGAAGCCTTGAAGTAGAGCCATTGATCCGGATCAATAAAAGGAAAGCCCCGGCAGCATCTGACCGGGGCTTCCTTTATATCAGTTGGTTTGCAGCAGAGGTTGTCACTCCACCGCCTTGACCATGTCTTCGATGACCTTCTTGGCGTCACCGAACACCATCATGGTCTTGTCCAGGTAGAACAGTTCGTTATCCAGGCCAGCATAGCCGCTGGCCATGGAGCGTTTGTTGACGATGATGGTCTTGGCCTTGAACGCTTCGAGGATTGGCATGCCGGCGATTGGCGACTTGGGGTCGTTCTTCGCCGCCGGGTTGACCACGTCGTTGGCGCCCAGCACCAGCACCACGTCGGCCTGGCCGAACTCGGCGTTGATGTCGTCCATCTCGAACACCTGATCGTACGGCACTTCGGCCTCGGCCAGCAGCACGTTCATGTGCCCGGGCATGCGGCCCGCCACCGGGTGGATGGCGTACTTCACGGTCACGCCGTTGTGGGTCAGCTTCTCGGTCAGTTCCTTCAGCGCGTGCTGGGCACGGGCCACTGCCAGGCCGTAGCCCGGGACGATGATCACGCTGTCGGCGTTGCTGAGCAGGAAGGTGGCATCGTCGGCCGAACCGGACTTCACCGGGCGCTGCTCTTTCGAGCCTTGCGCCGCGCTGGCACTGGTATCCCCGCCAAAGCCACCGAGGATGACGTTGAAGAACGAGCGGTTCATCGCCTTGCACATGATGTACGAGAGGATGGCACCGGACGAACCCACCAGCGAGCCTGCGATGATCAGCATCGAGTTGTTCAGGGAGAAGCCGATACCGGCCGCTGCCCAGCCCGAATAGCTGTTTAGCATCGACACCACCACCGGCATGTCGGCGCCGCCGATCGGGATGATGATCAGTACGCCCATGACGAAGGCCAGGGCCAGCATCAGGGTGAAGGCGCTGTAATGACCGGTGAAGGTGAACAGCAGGCCCAGGGCGATGGTGGTCAGGCCGAGGATCAGGTTCAGCTTGTGCTGGCCAGGGAACTGTACCGGAGCGCCCTGGAACAGGCGGAACTTGTACTTGCCCGACAGCTTGCCGAAGGCGATCACCGAACCTGAGAAGGTAACAGCACCGATGGCCGCGCCCAGGAACAGCTCCAGGCGGTTGCCGGTGGGGATCGGGTCGCTTATGGCGGCAACGATGCCCATCGACTGCGGTTCCAGCACGGCGGCGATGGCGATGAACACGGCAGCCAGGCCGATCATGCTGTGCATGAAGGCGACCAGTTCCGGCATCTTGGTCATCTCGACGCGCTTGGCCATGATCGAACCGGCGGTACCACCGACCAGCAGGCCGACGATGACGTAGCCGATGCCCGCCGTTGCAAGTTCAGCCCCGAGCTTATAAATGAGGCCAACCGTGGTGAGCATGGCGATGCCCATGCCGATCATGCCGAACAGGTTGCCGCGCCGCGAGGTGGTCGGGTGCGACAGGCCCTTGAGCGCCTGGATGAAGCACACCGAAGCGACCAGGTACAGAAGTGTTACCAGATTCATGCTCATGCTTACTTCTGCCCCTCGTTCTTGGCTTTCTTCTTGAACATCTCAAGCATGCGGCGGGTGACCAGGAAGCCACCGAACACATTGACCGCGGCCAGGGCCACGGCGAGCGTGCCCATCAGCTTGCCGGCAGGGGTCACGGTGAGGGCGGCGGCCAGCATGGCGCCGACGATAACGATGGCAGAGATGGCGTTGGTCACGGCCATCAGCGGCGTGTGCAGCGCCGGGGTGACGTTCCACACCACGTGGTAGCCCACATAGATGGCCAGCACGAAGATGATCAGGTTGTAGATGCCATGGGAAATCAGCATGTCTTCCATTGTCGTGCTCCTTAGCCGTTCTTGCGGACGACTTGACCATCACGGCACATGAGGCAGGCCGCGACGATGTCGTCTTCGAGGTTGATGACCAGCGCGCCGTCTTTGTCGAACAGCAGCTTCATGAAGTCCAGCAGGTTGCGCGCATACAGCGCCGAAGCATCGGCACCCAGCTGGGCCGGCAGGTTGGTCGGGCCGACGATGGTCACGCCGTTTTCCTTTACCACCTGGTCAGCAACGGTGAGCGGGCAGTTGCCACCCTGGGCTGCAGCGAGGTCGATGACCACCGAACCGGGCTTCATCTGCGCGACGGTTTCGGCGCTGAGCAGGGTTGGTGCCTTGCGGCCGGGGATCAGTGCGGTGGTGATGACGATGTCCGCCTGCCTGGCGCGCTCGTGCACGGCCTGGGCCTGGCGTTGCATCCAGCTGGCCGGCATGGGGCGGGCGTAACCGCCGACGCCTTCGGCGCACTCGCGTTCCTCATCGGTCTCGTAAGGCACGTCGATGAACTTGGCACCCAGCGACTCGATTTGTTCCTTCACGGCCGGGCGTACGTCGGACGCTTCGATCACCGCACCCAGACGCTTGGCGGTGGCGATAGCCTGCAGGCCGGCAACGCCTGCCCCCAGGATCAGCACGCGCGCGGCCTTCACGGTACCGGCGGCGGTCATCAGCATGGGCATGAAGCGTGGGTAGTGATGGGCAGCCAGCAGCACGGCCTTGTAACCGGCGATGTTGGCCTGTGACGACAGCACGTCCAGGCTCTGCGCCCGCGAGGTGCGTGGCGCGGCTTCCAGGGCGAAAGCGGTGATGCCGCGTTCGGCCATCTTGCCGATCAGTTCGCTGTTGAAGGGGTTGAGCATGCCCGCCAGGAGGCTGCCACTGTTGATCAGGGCCAGCTCCTGGTCGTTGGGGGCGACCACCTTGAGTACCAATTGGGCGCCGTAGGCATCGGCTGCGCTCCCAAGGGAAGCGCCCACGGCCTCATAGGCACTGTCCGGAATGCTGGCGTTGAGCCCTGCCCCCCGTTGGACGGTGACCTGATGGCCCTGGCCAATCAGTTTCTTGATGGTTTCCGGGGTCGCAGCGACCCTTGTCTCACCGGTCTGCGTCTCGAGAGGAACACCAATGTGCACGACTATTTCTCCTGCGGTGACCTTTTGTCTTTGTAAGAACCAGCACACTTCGGATGGTGCGCTGGGGCGGCTGTGGAGCGCCGACCCGCCGAATCCCGGGCGGGCGAAGCATTTTGCAGACGAACCCCCGGGCCTTCAACCGGTTATGGAGCGAAACGAAGTTAAAACTACAAGTCACCCTGTGACCGCTTGTCGCAGCGGTAAGGCTGCGCCCCGTCAAACATGGGCTATTGGGAGATTAGGAGAAAAAATCAAAAATATTTGAGTCAATACGCTTACGGCACGGTGAATGTCGCAAAATAGCCCGCAAAGACGCGTAGTTAGCAGGGTTAAAGGGTTTTTTCAGACCGGCATAACAGTTTATGGATATGCGACAAATACATATATCTGTAGGTGTTTAAAATAATTGACTACAGGGTCAATTTGTCGCACTTGGTCAGGTTGTTGCGGCGTAGGCCTGGGCCTGGCTCACCAGCCAGTCGCGGAATGCGCGCAGCGAGGCCGACTCTACCTTGCGCTCCGGAATCATCAGATAGTAGGCCTTGTCGCTGATCAGGGCATGCCTGTTAGCGACCACCAACCTACCCTCCCCCAGCTCGCGCTGGATCAGGAACGGCGGAATCAGCGCGATCCCCATTTCATGTATCGCCGCCTGGGCGAGCATCGAGAATAGTTCATAACGTGGGCCTGTCATGTCGCGTTCCACATTCATCCCCAAACTGCCGAACCACTGCCGCCAGGCGTAGGGGCGCGTGCTTTGCTGCAGCAGTGGCAGTTGGGCGATGCGCTGTGCTTCAAGCATGCCCTGCCCGGCCAGCAATGCCGGGCTGCAGACGGGGACCGGGTTTTCTCCCATCAGCCGGTGCGACTGCGTGCCAGACCAGTCGGCATCACCGAAATAGATCGCGGCATCGAAGGGGGTGTCGGCGAACAGGAATGGCCGGGTACGGTTGGTGAGGTTGACCGTGACCTCGGGGTGGCGTTGCTGGAAGTCCTTGAGGCGCGGAAGCAGCCATTGGGTACCAAAGGTAGGCACTACGGCCAGTTCGATCACGCTGGCGCCCTGCTGGCCCATCACCGACAGGGTGTCGCGCTCTACGGCGTCCAGTTGGGCGGCAACCTGGCGGCTGTAGGAAAGGCCGGCTTCGGTCAGCTTCACGCCGCGGCGCGAACGGCGGAACAGTTCCACATTGAGGAAGGCCTCGAGGCCGCCAATCTGCCGACAAACGGCACCCTGGGTCAGGGCGAGTTCCTGGGCAGCCTTGGTAAAGCTCTCGTGGCGCGCCGCCGCCTCGAAGCAAACCAGGGCAGCGGTGCTGGGGATCTTGCGGCGCATGTACGTCAACCTCACTCGTCAGGCTGTTTTCAAGGTGTTTTACCGATTTACGAAGTGACAAATTATCACTAATGGGTGCGCAATCCTCGTTTGTCCCGGCGGCCGATCAGGCCTAGGCTCAAAGGCACAAGAAACTGCCCCCTATTTCGAGGATTTCGCTCATGGCCGGTAAAGCAAGCTTCCACTGGATCGACCCGCTGCTGCTGGATCAGCAGCTCACTGAAGAAGAGCGCATGGTGCGTGACAGCGCTTATCAGTTCGCCCAGGACAAGCTGGCCCCGCGTGTGCTCGAGGCCTTCCGCCACGAGCAGACCGACCCGGCGATCTTCCGCGAGATGGGTGAAATTGGCCTGCTGGGTGCCACCATTCCGGAGCAATACGGCGGCAGCGGGCTGAACTACGTGTGCTATGGCCTGATCGCCCGTGAGGTTGAGCGTATCGACTCGGGTTACCGCTCGATGATGAGCGTGCAGTCGTCGCTGGTGATGGTGCCGATCAACGAGTTCGGTACCGAGGCACAAAAGCAGAAGTACCTGCCCAAGCTGGCCAGTGGCGAGTGGATCGGTTGTTTCGGCCTGACCGAGCCTAACCATGGCTCCGACCCAGGCTCGATGATCACCCGTGCCAGGAAGGTCGACGGCGGTTACCGCCTGACCGGGAGCAAGATGTGGATCACCAACAGCCCGATCGCTGATGTATTCGTGGTCTGGGCCAAGGACGATGCAGGGGATATCCGCGGCTTTGTCCTGGAAAAAGGCTGGCAGGGCCTCAGCGCCCCGGCAATCCACGGCAAGGTCGGCCTGCGCGCCTCGATCACCGGCGAAGTGGTCATGGACAATGTGTTTGTGCCAGAAGAGAACATCTTCCCGGATGTGCGCGGCCTCAAGGGCCCGTTCACCTGCCTCAACTCAGCCCGTTATGGCATCTCGTGGGGGGCGCTGGGCGCTGCCGAAGCCTGCTGGCACACCGCGCGTCAGTACACCCTGGACCGCCAGCAGTTCGGTCGCCCTCTGGCTGCCAACCAGCTGATCCAGAAGAAGCTGGCCGACATGCAGACCGAAATCACCCTGGCCCTGCAAGGCTGCCTGCGCCTGGGGCGTATGAAGGATGAAGGGACCGCTGCAGTGGAAATTACCTCGATCATGAAGCGCAACTCCTGCGGCAAGGCGCTGGATATCGCCCGCATGGCGCGCGACATGCTGGGTGGCAACGGCATCTCCGATGAGTTTGGTGTGGCCCGTCACCTGGTAAACCTGGAGGTGGTCAACACCTATGAAGGGACTCACGACGTGCATGCGCTGATCCTTGGGCGTGCGCAGACCGGTATCCAGGCCTTCTATTAATAAGGAGCCAGCCCATGGGCGCGCTATCACATCTGCGGGTGCTGGACCTTTCGCGCGTGTTGGCCGGCCCCTGGTCTGGCCAGATTCTCGCTGACCTGGGCGCTGACGTTATCAAGGTGGAGCGCCCGGGCAGTGGTGACGATACCCGCGCATGGGGGCCGCCCTTCCTCAAGGATGCCGAGGGGGAGAACACAAGCGAGGCGGCTTACTACCTGTCGGCCAACCGTAACAAGCGTTCGGTGACCATCGACTTCACCCGGCCTGAAGGGCAGCGCCTGGTGCGTGAGTTGGCGGCGAAGTCCGATATTGTCATCGAGAACTTCAAGGTGGGCGGTTTGGCTGCCTACGGGCTGGACTACCAGAGCCTGAAGGCGATCAATCCGCGGCTTATCTATTGCTCCATTACAGGTTTCGGCCAGACCGGGCCGTATGCCAAGCGCGCCGGTTATGACTTCATGATCCAGGGGCTGGGTGGGCTGATGAGCCTGACCGGCAGACCGGAGGGTGAGGAAGGTGCGGGGCCGGTGAAGGTGGGTGTGGCACTTACCGACATCCTTACCGGGCTGTACGCCACGGTGGCCATGCTTGCCGCCCTTGCCCATCGGGAGCAGACCGGGGTGGGCCAGCATGTGGACATGGCGTTGCTTGATGTACAGGTAGCCTGCCTGGCGAACCAGGCCATGAACTACCTGACCACGGGCAACCCGCCTCGGCGCCTGGGCAATGCGCACCCTAATATAGTGCCCTACCAGGACTTCCCGACGGCGGATGGCGACTTCATTCTTACCGTGGGCAACGACAGCCAGTTCCGCAAGTTTGCAGAAGTGGCCGGGCAGCCACAATGGGCGGACGATCCGCGCTTCCTTACTAATAAGCAGCGGGTGGCCAACCGGGCCGAGCTGATTCCACTGATTCGCCAGGCCACGGTGTTCAAGACAACCGCCGAATGGGTGGCCCAGCTGGAGGCTGCGGGGGTGCCGTGCGGGCCTATCAATGACTTGGCGCAGATGTTCCAGGACCCTCAGGTGTTGGCGCGGGGGTTGGCGGTTAACATTCCGCATCCGCTGGCGGGTAGCGTGCCGCAGGTGGCCAGCCCTATACGGCTGTCGGAGACGCCAGTGGAGTATCGGCGGGCGCCGCCGCTGCTGGGTGAGCACACCGGGGCGGTACTGGGGGAAGTGCTGGGGCTCGAGGCAGGTGAGGTGCAGCGCTTGCGCGATGCCGGCGTGCTCTAGAAACGGCTGGTGCTATATAAAAGCAGGGAGGCCGACAGGCCTCCCTGCTTTGCTTTTCAGCGATATTAAGGTTTCTTGAAATTAAAGGTTGACGGGGTTTCGAATCCCCTTATAATGCGCCCCACTTCCAGCGACATCGGAACGACAAACTCCTTGAGATTCAACGAGTTAGGTAGTTAAGGTGGTGTTGTAAGGGTAAGTACCAGATCAATTGTACTGGCCTCTTCGCGGGCTTGCCCGCTCCCACAGGTACAGCACCGCCTTTAGTTGCAGCGATGGACCTGTGGGAGCGGGCGAGCCCGCGAAGAAGGCGGCACAGATGTCACAGTCATTTCCCCCAGCTGTTAGGCTTGTCTGCTCAGAACTACAAGAAACCGCCATGCCGATCATCGGACATCCTCGCGCCATTCCTGCGCTGGACCACTTGCCCAGGCCCCTCTATGCCCGTGCCGAAAGCCTCGGCGCCGGCTCCTGGACCACCCGCCACCAGCACGACTGGGTGCAATTTTCCTACGCCATCAGCGGCGTACTGGGCGTATACACCCGGGACGGCAGCTACTTTGCTCCGCCCCAGTGGGGTGTGTGGATCCCTGCCGATGCCGAACACGAAGTGGTCACTTCAATGAAGGCAGAGATGCGCAGCCTGTACGTGCGCCGCGATGCCTGCCCATGGGCACCGGAGCAATGTCGGGTGCTGGAAGTGACCCCGCTGGCGCGCGAGCTGATCAAGCAGTTCTGCCTGTTGCCGCCGGACTACCCCGAGGATGACAGCGCCGAGGCGCGTCTGGTGGCGGTGCTGCTCGACCAGCTGCGCACCTTGCCGGAAGTCGGGTTTTCGCTGCCGCTGCCACGCCACCCTGGGTTGCTGGCCCTGTGCAACGGTTTGATCGCCGCGCCGGACCAGCCGCAGACTTTGCAGCAATGGGCGCGGGAGCTGGGGTGTTCGGAGAAGACGCTGATGCGGCTGTTCCAGCGCGAGACGGGGTTGAGCTTTCGCAACTGGCGGCAGCGCATGCGGCTGTTGTCGTCGCTGGCGTTGCTGGAGGCGGGGGAGAATGTGACCGAGGCGGCGCTGGGGTGTGGGTATGACTCCACCTCGGCTTACATTGCGGCCTTCAAGCAGCTGTTTGGGGCTACCCCTGGCGAGTTGAAACTCTAGGCATTGTTTGCCTGTACCGGCCCTATCGCCGGCAAGCCAGCTCCCACAGGGACTGCACAGCCCCTGAGGGCAGCGGGGTCCTGTGGGAGCTGGCTTGCCGGCGATAGGGCCGGTACAGGCAACGCATCAGGTACGGAACCTGCGCACCAGCGAATCCAGCTCATTGGACAGCCCCGCCAGGCTCTCGGAGTCCTGGCGCGCCGCCTGGGCCAGTTCGGCCACCAGCTGCGCATCGCCGTGGATCTGGCTGATGTGCCGGTTGATGTCCTCGGCCACCTGGTGCTGTTCCTCGGCCGCCGTGGCGATCTGCGTGTTCATGTCGCGGATCACATCCACCGACTCACGGATTTGCCCGAAGCTGTCGCGGGCCAGGCCGATACGGCTCACCGACTGCTGCGACACTTCCAGGCTGGCATGCATCTGATCAGCCACTTCGGCGGTGCGGCTGGCCAGGTTGCCCAGCAGGCCGTCGATTTCGGCGGTGGAGTCGGCAGTGCGCTTGGCCAGGGCCCGCACTTCGTCGGCCACCACGGCAAATCCGCGGCCCTGCTCACCGGCACGGGCTGCTTCGATGGCCGCGTTGAGGGCCAGCAGGTTGGTCTGTTCGGCAATCGAGCGGATGGTGCCGAGGATCGACTGGATGGCGTTGCTGTCACGCTCCAGCTGCTGGATCGACTGCGCGGACTGTTCGATTTCGTGGCTCAGGCGGTCGACGCTTTGCACGGCGGCATCGATCTGCTGCTGGCCTTCGCGGGCTTGCTGCTGACCGCTGTCGGCCGACTGCGCCGCCTGGCTGCAGGACCGGGCCACTTCGTTGGCGGTGGCGACCATTTCGTGGAAGGCGGTGGACACCATGTCCACGGCTTCGCGCTGGCGGCCAGCGGCCTCGGCCATGTCGCTGGAAACCCGGGTCGAACTGCTGGAGGTGCTGAGGATTTTGCCGGCAGCTGCGCCAATGTGCTGGATCAGGCTGCGAATGGCACCAAGGAACTGGTTGAACCAGCTGGCCAGTTGCGCGGTTTCGTCGCGGCCACGGATTTCCAGGTTGCGGGTCAGGTCACCCTCGCCCTGGGCAATGTCTTCCAGGCCGCTGGTGACGCTGTTGATCGGGCGCACGATCAGCTTGGCGAAGGCGGCACCGACCACTGCGAACAGCGCGGCCAGCACCACGGCGATGACCCCGATCAGCCAGGTCAGCCGGGTGGTGGTCTGCATCACTTCGCTTTGCTCGATCAGGCCGATGAAGGTCCAGCCCAATTGCTCATCGGGGTAGACGTTGGCCATGTAGCGCACGCCATTGAGCTCGACCTCTACCAGGCCTTTGCCGGCCTTGGCCAGCGCGGCATAGCCGTCGCCGAAGCTGGCCAGCTGCTTGAAGTTGTGAGCGGCGTCGCGTGGGTCGACCATGACGTTGCCGTTGCTTTCGACCAGCATCAGGTAGCCGCTTTCACCCAGCTTGATCTGTTTGACGATCTCGGTCAGGCCTTTGAGCGATACGTCGATGTTGACCACGCCGCCGGGGTTGCCCAACTGGTTGGCCACGGCCCGCACGGTGCTGACCAGTACCGCGTCGTCGGCGGCCCAGTAGTAGGCGCCGGTACGCACGGTCTTGCCAGGGTTGGCCATGGCCAACTGGTACCAAGGGCGGGTGCGTGGGTCGTAATTGACGAACTTCTGCCCGGCCGGCCAGCCCGTGTAGCCGCCGTCGTTCACCCCGTAAGACAGGTAGGCGTAGGCGGGATGCGAGTTGGCCAGGCGGGTCATGAAGTCGAGGAGCTTGCTGGCCTGCTCGCCCAGTTCGTAGGACGGCGCGGCGCTCGTGTACTTGTTCAGCTCGCTGCCGGTGGCGGCGACCATTGGCTGCGAAGCCATGTACTCGACGTTCTGGTTGATGCCCTGGAAGAAGATGTTCATCGCGTTGCTGACCTGGCGAATTTCCCGGCTGCTACCGTCGAGGAATCCGTCGCGGGCTTCGCCGCGCAGGTTGAGGACCACAAGTGTGGCCACGAGGACGATGGGCAAGCCGGCGATGACCGCGAATGCCCAGGTCAGTTTCTGTTTGATGCTCATCGACGCTCCCGGAATTTTTTATTTTCGACACACGAGGCAGGTAGCCAGTACATCGGCAGCATCCGGGTTTTATGAAGCAAAACGCCTGTATTTATTGGATAAAGTCGCGGTTGGTGACTATTCGGTCGCGTTTGGACGCTTTTGGCATACCAAGCGCTGGTGACTGATCAGTGACAGCAGCCTCCAGCAGCGCCATTGGCCAGGTCCTTGAGGATCGGGCAGTCCGGGCGGTCGTCCCCCTGGCAATGCGAAACCAGCTCGCCAAGGGTGTCGCGCAGGCTCATCAACTCCTCGATACGCCGGTTCAGCTCGTCGATGTGCTGCATGGCCAGCGCCTTCACATCGGCGCTGGCACGTTGGCGGTCCTGCCACAGGGTCAGCAGCTTGCCGACCTCTTCCAGTGAAAAGCCCAGGTCGCGGGAGCGCTTGATGAAGGCCAGGCTGTGCAAGTCTTCTGCCTGGTACAGGCGGTAGCCGCTGTCGCTGCGCGTGGCAGGCTTGAGCAGGCCGATGGATTCGTAATAACGGATCATCTTGGTGCTAAGCCCGCTGCGGCGGGCGGCCTGGCCGATGTTCATGGCGCTTCCTCGTTGGTGCTGGTGGGTTTCCACGCCTTGAGCCACAGCGCGTTGCTGACCACGCTGACGCTGGACAGGGCCATGGCGGCGCCAGCCAGTACCGGGTTGAGGTAACCCAGTGCAGCCAGCGGGATACCGATCAGGTTATAGATGAACGCCCAGAACAGGTTCTGGCGGATTTTGGCGTAGGTCTTGCGGCTGATTTCCAGCGCGGCGGGGACCAGACGCGGGTCGCCACGCATCAGGGTGATGCCGGCGGCCTGCATGGCCACGTCGGTGCCGCCACCCATGGCAATGCCGATATCGGCGGCCGCCAGGGCCGGGGCGTCGTTGATGCCATCGCCCACCATGGCGACCACGCCATCCTGCTTCAGCGCGGCCACGGTGGCGGCCTTGTCGGCTGGCAGCACTTCGGCATGCACATCGTCGATGCCCAGGGCGTCGGCCACCACTTTGGCGCTGCCGCGGTTGTCGCCGGTCAGCAGGTGGCTGCTGATGTGCCGTGCGCGCAGGGTGTTTATGGCCTGCGCGGCGCCGGGCTTGAGGCTGTCACCAAAGGCGAACAGGCCCAGCACACGGGGTTGCGTGCCGCGTTCGATCAGCCACGACAGGGTGCGCCCCTCGGCTTCCCAGGCCTGGGCCTTGGCGGCCAGGTCACCGGGTTGCAGGGCGCTTTCGTCGAGCAAGCGGCGGTTGCCCAGGGCCAGCTCGCGGCCCTCTACACGCCCGGCAATGCCGCGCCCGGTCAGCGACTGGCTGTCGGTAACGCTTGGCACATCCAGCCCTTGTTCGGCGCAGGCATCCAGCACCGCCTTGGCGAGTGGGTGCTCACTGCCGCGCTGCAAGGCGCCGGCCAGGCGGTGCAGGTCGGCGCTGCTGCCCACTTGCGCCTGGCTGTGGACAACCCGCGGGCTGCCGGAGGTAAGCGTGCCGGTCTTGTCGAAGACCACGCGGTTGACCGCATGGGCCCGCTCCAGGGCTTCGGCGTCCTTGATCAGGATACCGTGGCGGGCGGCAACCCCGGTGCCAGCCATGATTGCTGCAGGTGTGGCCAGGCCGAGGGCACAGGGGCAGGCGATGACCAGCACGGCAACGGCGTTGATCAGTGCGGTTTCCAGCGGTGCGCCGGCCAGCCACCAGCCGATCAGGGTGATCAGGGCCAGTACCAGCACGGCCGGGACGAACACCTGGCTGACCCGGTCGACCAGCTTCTGGATCGGCGCCTTGGCGGCCTGGGCGTCTTCGACCAGGCGGATGATACGGGCCAGTACCGTTTCGGTGCCCAGCGCCTGGGTGCGCACCAGCAACCGGCCTTCGCCATTGATGGCGCCCCCGGTGACACTGTCGCCGGGTTGCTTGGGCACCGGCAGGCTTTCGCCGCTGATAAGGGCTTCATCGGCATGGCTGCTGCCGTCTTCGACCACACCATCGACCGGGAAACGCTCGCCGGGCTTGACCAGTACCAGGTCGCCCAGGCGCAGTTGGGCGATGGCCACGTCTTGCTCCTGGCCGTCGACTACACGCAGGGCGCGTTCCGGGCGCAGTGCCTCAAGGGCGCGGATGGCACTGGCGGTCTGGCGCTTGGCACGGCTTTCCAGGTACTTGCCCAGCAATACCAGGGCAATCACCACGGCTGAAGCTTCAAAATACAGGTGTGGGGCCATGCCGGCGGGGGCCTGCGCCCACTGGTACAGGCTCAAGCCATAGCCAGCGCTGGTGCCCAGGGCCACCAGCAGGTCCATGTTGCCGGCACCGGCGCGCACGGCTTTCCAGGCGGCTATGTAGAAGCGGGCACCGAGAATGAACTGCACGGGCGTGGCCAGCAGGAACTGCGCCCATGCAGGCAACATCCAGTGCAGGCCGAATGGCTGCACCAGCATTGGCAATACCAGCGGCAGGGCCAACAGCAAGGCTGCGCCGACTGCGAGGCGCTCTTTGCGCAGGCGGCGCTGGGCCGCGCTTTGGTCGTCCTTGGCCGTTTGCGGCAGGCTGGCGCTGTAGCCAGCCTTGTGCACGGCGTCGATCAGCAGGTTGTCGTCGAGGGCCGTGAGCACCTCGAGGTGCGCGCGTTCGCTGGCCAGGTTGACGCTGACCTGCTCGACCCCGGGCAGTTTACCCAGGGCGCGCTCTACGCGGCCGACGCAGCTGGCGCAGGTCATGCCGCCAATCTGCAGTTCGACGGTACGGGTGGGCACGCCGTAGCCGGCTTCGCGCACGGCATCGACCAGGGCGGGCAGGCTGTTGGCCGGGGCCTGGACCCGGGCCTGTTCGGTGGCGAGGTTGACGCTGACCTGTTCAGCGCCGGTGACCTTGCGCAGGGCGCGCTCGACCCGGCCGGCACAGCTGGCGCAGGTCATGCCGGAGATCGGCAGGTCATAAATGGTGGATGCGGGCATGGCTCTCCTCCTTGGACAGGCCTCCAGCATCAACCTTGCCATGCAGGTAAGGTCAATAGCCCAGGCCGGCTCGCTTCAACTCCAGCCCATATTGCCCCATGGCGATGCGGTATTTGTTGATCTGGCCCGTCTGCAGGTTCAAACGTGTGCTGCGTTGGTCCTCGATGCCCGGTGCGCAGCCTGGCATCTGCCCTGGCAGCAGGCGCAGGCGCACATCCACCGGGCCGGGCGGCAGGTTGAACGAGGTGGATTGCTCCTGGAACACACGCCCGGAAAGCTGATCGTTGAGGTAGACGCCGATTTCGCAGTTGGTGGCCACTTCCAGGCGTTCCCGGGAAATGATCAGTACGCTGTAGTCCGAATTGCCCTCGGCACTGGCCGGTGGCACCGCAGCCAGCGCGCTCAATAGCCCGACGACGCCCAATGCTGCCCTGAACATGAAGAATCTCCTGCTTGCCTGATCGTCAAACGCGAAGCTTGGCCGACGCGGGCGTGGATTTCCACCCCATGTGTTGCTGGCAGGGCTTGACCTTGCCCCGATGGCAAGCTTGAGACTCGTTGAAAACCTGAAGGAGGCAACCCCCATGCAAGTGTTCAATGTACAAGGCATGACCTGCGGCCATTGCGTGAAAGCCGTGACCCGCGCGGTGCAGGAGCAGGATGCAGCGGCCAAGGTCGAGATCGACCTGGCAGCCAAGCAGGTACGGGTGCAGAGTGACTTGGCGCAGGAGCAGATCCTTACCGCCATTCGGGATGAAGGTTACCAGGCCGAACTCGCCTGAAGACTTACCTGTGGGAGCGGGCTTGCCCGCGAACACCGGCATAGCCGGTGCCATCCACCGCGTTGCCTGATTCGCGGGCACGCCCGCTCCCACAGGGACCACGCCAGTTTTAGGGTTTTGAGCGAGACCAAGGCCCAGGTTTGTTGCAAATGTTTTCATACCGATAGGGTCCACAGCAGGTAGAATCAATCACTTGCTTAGCCTGCTATGGATTCCTGATGAACCTGCGAATGGTGCTCATCCTGGGTGCACTCAGTGCGTTCGGGCCCTTGGCGATCGACTTCTACCTGCCCGCCTTCCCGGCCATGGCGCAGGCGTTCGCCACCGATGAAAAACACATCCAGGCCACTTTGGCCGCCTACTTCCTCGGCCTGTCTATCGGCCAGTTGGCCTATGGCCCGGTAGCCGACCGCTTTGGCCGGCGCATACCGCTGATGTTCGGGGTGACCCTGTTCACCCTGGCGTCGCTGGCCTGTGCCTATGCCCCCAACCTCGACACCCTGGTGCTGGCGCGCTTCGTCCAGGCATTGGGCGGTTGTGCCGGCATGGTGCTGTCGCGGGCCATCGTCAGCGACAAGTGCGACCCGGTGGCCTCGGCCAAAGTGTTTTCGCAACTGATGCTGGTCATGGGCCTGGCGCCGATCCTGGCACCGATGCTGGGCGGTGTGCTGGTGAACCTGGCGGGCTGGCAGTCGATCTTCCTGGCCTTGAGCCTGTTCAGCGCCGGCTGCCTGCTGGCGGTCAGCCTTGGCCTGCCGGAAAGCCTGCCTGCGCACATGCCGCGTCAGCCGTTGTCTGGCGCGTTGCGCCAGTACCTGCGGTTGCTTGCTGACCGGGTGTTCCTTGGCCACGCCTTGACCGGCGGTATCGCCATTGCCGGCATGTTTGCCTACATCGCCGGTTCGCCTTTCGTGTTCATCAAGCTCTATGACGTGCCGGCCGAGCACTACGGCTGGCTGTTCGGCACCAATGCCGCCGGCTTTATCCTGGTGGCACAGGTGAATGCGCGTCTGTTGGCCAAGCGTGGGCCGGCGTTTTTGCTGGCGCGCGGGGTTTGGGTGTACCTGGCGGCAGGCCTTGCACTGTTGGGCGTGGCAGCATTGCAGCCGACCCAGTTGTGGCCGCTGCTGGTACCGCTGTTCATCTGCATCGCCAGCCTGGGCTGCATCATCCCCAATGCCTCTGCATGCGCCATGAGCGGGCAGGGCGCACGGGCTGGCAGCGCCTCGGCACTGATGGGCTGCCTGCAGTTCAGCGTCGCCGCAGGGGCGGCGGCACTGGTCGGCCTGCTGCATGATGGCAGTGCGGTACCGATGGCGATGGTGATCAGCTTGTGCGGTGCACTGGCGGTCAGTGTCGCGCTGCTGACCCGACGCTTGCAGGCCACGCGTCCCGCATAAGCGGGTGAGGTGCCTGCAGGCGGGTTTCCAGCGTGGCGACGAAGGCCCGCGCCTCGGCCTCGCTGCGGAAACTGACCACGTGTTGATCGAGCTGGACCTGCCAGGGGCAGGCAGGGTTTCGGCTCGATGCACTGACGACAATTTTCATCGCGGCAAACCTCCAGAAGGGGGGAGCCGCTCAAGTGTAGCGCTGCCCCTCGTGCCTGCCACGGGCTGCATCAGTGTCCTGACTGACGGTCGACAGGCGCACTTTCGACACCCTGTTTCCTGCTTTGGGTGTAATGCCCGCAAACCTGCAGAACCTTCGCTTTGTTTCGCGCTATTTGTGAAACATGGCTGTGGGCCATATCTGAAATTGCAGCACGTCTTTTTTCATCAAGATGTTTCAGCACCCCTGTATGCGTATATCGGAGCTTTGGCTGACCGGGCTTCGGGCAGTTTTCCGAGGCCGCGTCACTGCTTGCCATGGGTAGGCATACCCAGTGGCTTTACGCGGTAGGTGCGTCGGCACGTGGCCGTCTGAATGGCGTTTGCTGCGGCTTATACTGACGAACCAGGCCAGTGACAGCGAGACGTGCTTCCCTGCCAGGGTTGGCCATCGCATCCACACAGTGAACTTGCAGGGAGTTACAGGGACATGAACGCAGCCAGCAGTATCAGCCAGATAGCCAGCCTGATGGCCGACCCCAAGCGCAGTGCCATGTTGTGGGCATTGATCGACGGCACGCCACGGCTGGCCAATGAGCTCGCGATAATGACCGGCCTGACTTCGTCATCGGCCTGCGCGCACCTTTCGTTGCTGTCGTCGGCCGGTTTGCTCAGGCATGAAGCACGTGGCCGCAAGCGCTATTTCCGCCTGGCGACACCGCAGGTGGGGGCCGCCGTGGAGGCCCTGGCCAGCGTTCAGCTGGAGAGCGCCAGGGGGGAGCGGGCCAAGGCCCCGGTTTCACCGCTGCCCATGTCGATGCGCCGGGCACGCCGTTGTGGCGATCACCTGGGTGGGGAACTTGCCAGTGAGCTCTATCACCGCCTGGTGGTGGCCGGCTGGCTGGAGGGCAGCGGCAGGCAACTGATGGTGAGTGATGAGGGGCGAGCGCAGTTGGCGCTTGTCGGGGTCTATATCGATGCCCTGGCACCGGACCAGCAACGCGGTTGTGTGATTTGCCGTTGCACCGAGTGGAACGACCAAGCCCCGCACCTGGGCGGTGTGCTGGGCCAGGCCTTGTTCAGGCTGTTTCTGCAATCTGGCTGGATGCGTGAGGCAGAGGACACGCGGGCATTGCATATCTCGGCGCTGGGTATCCAGCAGATCAATCGCATAGCCCGCGTGGCGACGTTGCAGGTCGGTTGAGCGCAACGCCGTCGTTCAATCAGACAAGCCGGGCATCCAGGCTGTTCTGCGCCAGGCGACGGGCCTGGTCTTCGGTCATGCCCAGGTGGGTGTGCAGGGCGTGGAAGTTTTCCGTCACGTAGCCGCCGAAGTAGGCCGGGTCGTCCGAGTTGACCGTAACCTTCACGCCGCGTTCGAGCATGTCCAGGATGTTGTGCTGGCTCATGTGGTCGAACACGCAGAGCTTGGTGTTGGAAAGCGGGCACACGGTGAGCGGGATCTGCTCATCGATGATGCGTTGCATCAGGCGCTCGTCCTCGATGGCGCGTACCCCATGGTCGATACGCTTGATCTGCAGCAGGTCGAGCGCTTCCCAGATGTACTCGGGCGGGCCTTCTTCGCCGGCATGGGCAACGGCAACAAAGCCTTCGCTGCGGGCGCGGTCGAACACGCGCTTGAACTTGCTGGGCGGGTGGCCCATTTCCGAGCTGTCCAGGCCGACGGCGATGAACGCATCGCGGAACGGCAGGGCCTGGTCGAGGGTTTTTTGCGCTTCCTCTTCACTGAGGTGGCGCAGGAAGCTAAGGATCAGGCCGCTGCTGATACCCAGTTGCTTGTGGCCGTCCTTCAGCGCCTGGTTGATGCCATTGAGCACCACTTCGAAAGGGATGCCGCGGTCGGTGTGGGTTTGCGGGTCAAAGAACGGTTCGGTGTGGATCACGTTCTGGGCTTTGCAGCGTTGCAGGTAGGCCCAGGTCAGGTCGTAGAAGTCCTGCTCGGTACGCAGCACATCCGCGCCCTGGTAATACAGGTCGAGGAACTCTTGCAGGTTGTTGAAGGCATAGGCACCGCGCAGGGTCTCCACATCAGCCCAGGGCAGGGCGATCTTGTTGCGCTCGGCCAGGGCGAACAGCAACTCGGGCTCCAGCGAGCCTTCCAGGTGCAGGTGCAGTTCGGCCTTGGGCAGGGCGTTCAACCAGTCATACATAGTGGATCATCTCAATCAGGTACGGTTGCCGCCATTCTACAGGGGCTGGCCGGGCATTGCGCCCGGCCAGGCTGCGACCCGGTGAATCACCAGACCAAGGGTTCACCCTTGTAGTTGATGAAACGCAGGCCGCCGTTACCGCTTTGTGCGTTGATCTGGTCGAGCATGCCGCGGGTGCTGGTGAACACGTCGATTTCGGCGTTTTCGCCGCCCATGTCGGTTTTCACCCAGCCCGGGTGCATGGCCAGCACGCACAGGCCGGGGCGCTGTTGTTCGACCACGAAGCTGTTGATCATCGAGTTCAGCGCTGCCTTGCTGGCCTTGTACAGGCAGATTTCGCCACCGTCGGGGATGGTTACGCTGCCCAGGACCGAACTCATGAAGGCCAGCACGCCGCTGCCCTCGCGCACCTGGCCGACCAAGCGGCGGGCCACACGGATCGGCGCCACGGCATTGGTCATGAACAGGTCGCCGATGTCCTTGTTCTGTACCGTCTCCAGTTCTTGCGGCATGGGGCCCATGACGCCTGCGTTGACGAATACCAGGTCGAACACCTGGCCCTGCAGGCGTTGCTTCAGGCCATCGAGCTGGGCGGTGTCGTTCATTTCCAGCTGTTCGATGCGCACGCCCGGTACGTCCGCCAGTGCGCCGGGTTGCTGCGGGTTGCGCACGGTGGCGGTGATGTTCCAGCCGTCTTCGTTCAGGCGCTGCACCAGGCCCAGGCCAAGCCCGCGCGAGGCGCCGATGATAAGTGCGGTTTTTGCGTCAGTCATGTGAACGCGCTCCGTGGTCGGTAATAGTGAAAGGTATTTGAGAATAATCCACAGCGGCACTCACTGCCTGCCCAGGTCTGTATAAAAAATGATCAACGTCGCCTGGGCCTTGCCTGGCCGGGCGATTCATCTGTTGGCGCACGGGTTATCCACAAGCTGATCCACAGTTATTGTGTGCAAGCTTAGGGCGATGCAGGCGGGCGCGCCTGGCCTCGTGTTGGGGATAACTCGTGGGCTTTCAGCAATTTGCGGCTGTCATCAAATAGTGATCAAAATATGATCAAAGCTCTGCAGGCCATGAAAACACTAGCGTGCAAGCGACTGCCCCAAGCTTATCCACAGGCAGGCCCACAGTTGCTGTGGGCAATGTTCAGCGCGCTTCGAGCAGGATACGCCCGCGGCTCAGGTCGGCCAGTTGCTGCTGCAGTGGCCCCAGGTGGGCGTCGCCGAGCGCAATCAACAGGTCTACGCCATTGGCAGTGAACTGTTCATCCAGTACCAGGCCGTCAACCTCGGCAAGGCGCAGTTTCACCAGTGCCAGTTCGCTGAAACTGCAACTGCAGGTGAATTCGCTGCGCTGCACCAGCAGCCGCTTGGGCGCCTGTTGCAGGCACTTGTTGGCCCCGCCGCCATAAGCCCTGGCCAGGCCGCCGGTACCCAGCTGGATGCCGCCGTACCAGCGGATCACCAGCACCACGACCTGGTCGCAGTCCTGCGCTTCGATGGCTGCCAGAATCGGCCGGCCTGCGGTGCCGCCGGGTTCGCCATCATCGTTGCTGCGGTACTGCGCGCCGAGCTTCCAGGCCCAGCAGTTGTGGGTGGCGGCCAGGTCGCTGTGGCGTTCGATGAAACTCATCGCTTCGGCGGCACTGCTGATCGGCCCGGCGAGGGTGATGAAGCGGCTTTTGCGGATGTCCTCGCGGTATTCGCAGAGGTCGAGCAGGGTAGAAGGCATAAATGACGGTTACACAGCCGGCTTGATGCCGCAGCCCTTCAGAATGATGTGGATAAGGTTGTTGCTCGCGTCTTCCATGTCCTGCTTGGTCAGGCGGCTGCGGCCGGTAACCTGGCAGATCTGGGTCGCGAAGTCGGCGTAGTGCTGGGTGCTGCCCCAGAGCAGGAAGATCAGGTGCACCGGGTCGACCGGGTCCATCTTGCCAGCGTCTATCCAGGCCTGGAACACGGCAGCCCGGCCACGGAACCACTCGCGGTAGTCGGCACTGAAGTACTCGGTCAGGCAGGTGCCGCCGCTGATCACTTCCATGGCGAAAATACGCGAGGCCTGCGGGTTGCGTCGCGAGAACTCCATCTTGGTGCGGATGTACTGGCTCAGGGCTTCCCCTGGGTCGTCCTCGACGCTCAAGGCGTTGAAGGTGCTGTCCCACAACTCGATGATGTTGCTGAGCACGGCAATGTACAGGCCCAGCTTGTTGGTGAAGTAGTAATGCAGGTTGGCCTTGGGCAATTCCGCCTTGAGGGCGATGGTGTTCATGCTGGTGCCCTTGAAACCATGGCGGGCGAACTCGTCTTCGGCGGCCTGGATAATGGCCTGCTCGTTCTTCTGGCGGATGCGGCCCGCGGGCTTGCCCGAGGCAGAGAGGCGGTGCGCAGGGACTTCTAGGGTCATGGACGATTCCGTACGGGTCAGGGGCTGCGGCTGTCGGACAAGATTACCTGCCTGCGCCGAAGTGACAAGCGTTTGCGGCAGAGACTGGCATCAACGTGTCGCAGCCAGGCTGTCGAGGAAGCTTTCCAGTACCAGGTTCGGCCGCCGGCCCTTGCGCGTTACCCAGCTCAGGCTCAGGTCATAGAAGCGCTGTTGCGGCTTCAGGGCGCGCAAGCGGCCTTGCTGCACCCAGAACATGGCGTAGTGGTCGGGCAGGTAGCCAATGTAGCGCCCGGTGAGGATGAGAAACGCCATGCCTTCGCGGTCCGAAGCACTGGCCGTGCAGTTCAGCGCCTGGTAATGGGCCTGGATGTCGGCTGGCAGGCGGAAGGTGGGGGTGATGGCTTCCTGGCTGTTGAGGCGGTCGTCGTCGACCTGCTGATCATCGGCATAGAACAGCGGGTGGCCGACCGCGCAGTACAACAGTGAGCGTTCGCTGTACAACGGCTGGTACTCAAGGCCTGACAGCGGGCTGGTCTGGGGTACCACACCGACATGCAGGCTGCCGTCGAGCACGCCGTGCTCGACCTGGCTGGGGGCGATCATGCGTATCTGGATACGCACATCGGGCCCGCGGTCCTTGAGTTCGGCGAGGGCATGGGTGATGCGCATGTGCGGCAGGGTGACCAGGTTATCGGTCAGGCCGATGTTCAGTTCGCCTCGCAAGTGCTGGTGCAGGCCGTTCACCTCGGTGCGAAAGCTTTCCAGCGCGCTGAGCAGTTGCAGTGCCGAATGGTAGACCTCGCGGCCTTCCTCGGTCAGCGAGAAACCGGCGCGGCCGCGCTGGCACAGGCGCAGGCCAAGGCGCTGCTCAAGGTCGTTCATTTGCTGGCTGATGGCCGAGCGGCCAATGCCCAGCACGTTTTCGGCGGCCGAAAAGCCACCGCACTCGACCACGCTGCGGTAGATCTTCAGCAGGCGGATGTCGAAATCGCTGACTTGGGCGAGTGGATCGGGGCGTCGGCTCATCAGTTTAGTCACGGCCTGTCTGAAGATTAGAAATGTTGGCTTTTTCAGACTTTATCGCCGTGCCAATTTAGCTGCAACAACATACATCGTTGCCTAATCGTCTTTCGAGGAACCGCCGATGAACATGCCCGAAACCGCTACCGCCGGTATCGCCAGCCAGCTCAAGCTGGATGCCCACTGGATGCCCTACACCGCCAACCGTAACTTCCACCGCGACCCACGGTTGATCGTGGCGGCCGAAGGCAACTACCTGGTCGATGACCAGGGGCGCAAGATCTTCGATGCGCTGTCTGGCCTGTGGACCTGCGGCGCCGGGCACACCCGCAAGGAAATCACCGACGCGGTGACCCGTCAGCTGGGTACCCTGGACTATTCACCTGCGTTCCAGTTTGGCCACCCGCTGTCGTTCCAGCTGGCGGAAAAGATTGCCGATCTGGTTCCAGGCGATCTGAACCACGTCTTCTATACCAACTCCGGTTCCGAGTGCGCCGACACCGCGCTGAAGATGGTGCGTGCCTACTGGCGCCTGAAAGGCCAAGCGACCAAGACCAAGATGATCGGCCGTGCCCGTGGCTACCATGGCGTGAACATCGCCGGTACCAGCCTGGGTGGCGTCAACGGTAACCGCAAGATGTTCGGCCAGTTGCTGGACGTCGACCACCTGCCTCACACCGTGCTGCCGGTGAACGCCTTCTCCAAGGGCATGCCGGAGGAGGGCGGTATTGCCCTGGCTGACGAAATGCTCAAGCTGATCGAGCTGCACGATGCTTCCAACATCGCTGCGGTGATCGTCGAGCCGCTGGCGGGTTCCGCCGGTGTACTGCCGCCGCCGAAGGGTTACCTGAAGCGCCTGCGTGAAATCTGCACCCAGCACAACATCCTGCTGATCTTCGACGAAGTGATCACCGGCTTTGGCCGCATGGGCGCGATGACCGGCGCTGAAGCCTTCGGCGTGACCCCGGACCTGATGTGCATCGCCAAGCAGGTAACCAACGGCGCCATTCCGATGGGCGCGGTGATTGCCAGCAGCGAGATCTACCAGACGTTCATGAACCAGCCCACGCCGGAATACGCCGTGGAATTCCCGCACGGCTACACCTATTCGGCCCACCCGGTGGCCTGCGCCGCCGGTATCGCCGCGCTGGACCTGCTGCAGAAGGAAAACCTGGTGCAGTCCGCCGCCGAGCTGGCGCCGCACTTCGAGAAGCTGCTGCACGGCGTGAAGGGCACCAAGAACGTCGTCGATATCCGTAACTACGGTTTGGCCGGCGCCATCCAGATCGCCGCCCGTGACGGTGATGCCATCGTCCGCCCGTACGAAGTGGCGATGAAGCTGTGGAAGGCAGGCTTCTATGTACGCTTTGGTGGCGACACCCTGCAGTTCGGCCCAACGTTCAACACCACGCCGCAGGAACTGGACCGCCTGTTCGACGCCGTCGGCGAAAACCTGAACCTGATCGACTGATCTTTCCGATTTCGATGCCAGGTGCGTACATATAGATAGCGCGCCTGCTTCTACCTTCTATATCTGGAGTTTTGCATGAGCATTGTTCAGCACCTGATCCATGGCGAGCTGGTTTCCAAGGGTGAGCGCACCGCCGATGTCTTCAACCCGTCCACCGGCCAGGCTGTACGCAAGGTCGAGCTGGCCAGCCGCGCGACCGTGCAGGAAGCGATCGACTCCGCCAAGGCGGCCTTCCCGGCCTGGCGCAACACCCCGCCGGCCAAGCGCGCCCAGGTGATGTTCCGCTTCAAGCAACTGCTGGAGCAGAACGAAGCCAAGATTTCGCAGATGATCAGCGAAGAGCATGGCAAGACCGTGGAAGACGCAGCCGGCGAACTGAAGCGCGGCATCGAGAACGTCGAGTTCGCCTGCGCAGCGCCAGAAGTGTTGAAAGGCGAGTACAGCCGCAACGTCGGCCCGAACATCGATGCCTGGTCCGACTTCCAGCCGCTGGGCGTGGTCGCTGGTATTACCCCGTTCAACTTCCCGGCCATGGTGCCGCTGTGGATGTACCCGCTGGCCATTGCCTGCGGCAACGCTTTCATCCTCAAACCTTCCGAGCGTGACCCGAGCTCGACCCTGTACATCGCCCAGCTGCTGCTGGAAGCCGGCCTGCCGAAGGGCATCCTGAACGTGGTGCACGGTGACAAGGAAGCGGTGGATGCGCTGATCGAAGCGCCAGAAGTCAAAGCGCTGAGCTTCGTCGGCTCGACGCCGATCGCCGAGTACATCTATGCCGAAGGCACCAAGCGCGGCAAGCGCGTGCAAGCCTTGGGTGGCGCCAAGAACCACGCAGTACTGATGCCGGATGCCGACCTGGACAATGCCGTCAGCGCACTGATGGGCGCGGCCTACGGTTCGTGCGGCGAGCGTTGCATGGCTATTTCGGTGGCGGTATGCGTGGGCGACCAGGTGGCCGATGCCCTGATTGCCAAGCTGGAACCGCAGATCAAGGCACTGAAGATTGGTGCCGGCACTTCGTGTGGCCTGGACATGGGCCCGCTGGTAACGGCTGCTGCCCGTGACAAGGTCGTGGGTTACATCGATGACGGTGTTGCTGCAGGCGCCAGGCTGGTGGTGGATGGCCGCGGCTTGCGTGTGGCCGGCAATGAAGATGGCTACTTCGTGGGTGGCACCCTGTTCGACAAGGTGACCCCGGAGATGCGCATCTATAAAGAAGAGATCTTTGGCCCGGTGCTGTGCGTGGTGCGTGTGAACAGCCTGGAGCAGGCCATGCAGCTGATCAATGATCACGAGTATGGCAACGGTACCTGCATCTTCACCCGTGACGGTGAAGCGGCACGCCTGTTCTGCGACGAGATCGAAGTGGGCATGGTCGGTGTGAACGTGCCGCTGCCGGTGCCGGTGGCTTATCACAGCTTTGGTGGCTGGAAGCGTTCGCTGTTCGGCGACCTGCATGCCTATGGCCCGGACGGGGTGCGCTTCTATACCCGTCGCAAGGCGATTACCCAGCGCTGGCCGCAGCGTGCCAGCCATGAGGCGTCGCAGTTTGCGTTCCCTAGCCTTTAAGGTAGGTAACTGAAGCGGGGAGGCCGGAAGGCCTCCCCGCTTTGTTTTTGGGGTGTTGCTTCGCTGGGTGTCAGGGCGGTGATGGGGCTGTCTATAGATGGCGTTGGCTTTGAGCCTGCCACAACCCTTGCAGCGCCTGTGAGATCGAGCGCCGCCCGCGCGGCGCTTCGCGGGGCAAGCCCGCTCCCACATTTGTTTCGGGCCAGTCATGCCTGTGCCATTGGCGCGCGTACCCCTGGGTGCACGACGCGATATCGAAGGGGACAAACAAGGGACCGCGCGCTAATGGATCAGGATTGATTGGCCCGAAACAAATGTGGGAGCGGGCTTGCCCCGCGAAGCGCCGCGCGGGCGGCGCTCGATCTCATAGGCGCTGTGGCAGCCCCTGCCGCCGGTGCTGGCCGAGGCAATTGCCCCGCAGGCAGCGCAGGTAATCAACGCAGTGCAGGTGCTGGTGCGTGACGAACACGACCTGAACCTGGCCCACTACGGCTTCAAGGACCCATGCGGCTCGTGCGTTGGCGGGGGCGATGCGGTGGTGTGGAGCGATTTCCGCCTGACCGAAGATGGCACCAACCGATTCCTGTTCATCAACCGCCGCCTCAATGCCTACCGCCAGGGCCGCATGATCCGCCGTCTGCTGGAAATCGAGACGTACCGCATGATGGCCTCGCTGACCCTGGCCACGGCCAAGGCCCTGAGCCACGAACTGGATACCTTCGACAAGACCTTGGTCAGCCTCTCGGAGCGCAGTGCCGGGGGGGACGGCCATGACTCCAAAGGGCTGCTGGACGCCATTGCCCACTTGTCACGCCAGGTGGTCAGCCACACGGTCAAGACCCGCCACCGCTTCGGCGCCACACAAGCCTATGCGCAACTGGTGTTCGAACGCCTGGGCGAGCTGCGCGAAAGCCATGTGGGCGACTGCCAGCGCCTGGGGGTGTTCATCGAACGTCGGTTCAAGCCGACTGTGCGCTATTGCGCGGCGACCGAGCAGCGGCTGGAGCAATTGGCGAAGAACGTGGCGAACCTGGGCGACCTGTTGCAGGCGCGTGTGCAGGTGGAGATGGAAGAACAGAACGCCGAGATCCTGCGCAGCCTCAATGCCCGGGCCGATGCCCAGGTGAAAATCCAGCGGGCGGTGGAGGGGCTGTCGATCATTGCCATCACCTACTACCTGCTGAACTTGTTCAAGCTGCTGTATGGCGGGCTGAATGTGCTGGGGTTGGGGCTGACGGCGCGGGATGGATTGCTGGCCATGGCGCCGCCGGTACTGTTGGTGTTGATGGTGATTCTGCTGCGGATCAAGCAGGCCAAGCAGCATTGAATTCGGGGGCGCTGTGCGCCCCTTTCGCGGCACAAGGCCGCTACTGCAAGGGATCGCACCGCCTGAGAGCATGCACATCCCTGTAGGAGCGGCCTCGTGTCGCGAAAGGGCTGCAAAGCAGCCCCCGGCACTCAAGCCGATTCATCAGCCGGGCGCGTACCCTCTTGCACCAGCACCATGCTCTGCGGCGAAGACAGGGGAATACCCTCATCACGCAGGCGCCCAAGGATGGTGAACAGCAGGTCGCTACGGGTGCCCGACACCTGCCGCGGCCCCGCCACGTAACCACTGACGCCAATCACCATGCCACTGGCAGTCAAGTCCTTGAACGACACCGAAGTGGCTGGTGCATCCAGAATCGCCTCATGCTCTTGGTAAGCCGCCAACAACAGCTCGCGGACCCGGTTGGCATCGGTCTCCAGTGGCAGGGTCAGGGTAATGCCGACCACGCCCAGCGCATTGCCCATGGTCACGTTGCGCACGTTCTGAGAGATGAACTGCGAATTGGGCACGATCACCGTCGAGCGGTCGGACATCTGGATCTCGGTGGCGCGCACATTGATGCGGCGGATATCACCCTCGACACCCGCCAGACTGACCCAGTCGCCCACCTTGACGGGGCGCTCGGTGAGCAGGATCAAGCCGGAGATGAAGTTCTGCACGATCTGCTGCAAGCCAAAACCGATACCCACCGACAGGGCACTGACCACCCAGGTCAGGCTGGTAAGGTTGATGCGCAGGGTCGACATCACCAGCATGGCCAGGAACAGGAAGCCCAGGTAACCCACCAGGGTTACCAGCGAGGCGCGCATGCCGGCGTCCATGTCGGTTTCCGGCAGCAGGCGATCGCTCAGCCAGCGCTTGACCACGCGAATGGCAAACAGGCCGCCGAAGAAGATCCCCATCGCCAGCAGGATGTCCTGCGGCACGATGTTCAGGTTGCCGAGCAGCTTGCCACCGGTGCCGTCCCAGTCGCCCAGGCTCAGTAGCAGTTCGCTGGGGCTGGTGCCCGACGGCATCAACACCAGCAACAGCGCCAGGAACAGCACAATGGTGCGGCCGATGCCGGCCAGTACGGTGCTGGCCTGCGCCTGGTGGCGAGGCGCCAGGCCCAGGGTCGAGGCCAGCGCCAGTCCGCCGGGCTGGCGTGGCGACAGCAGGGTTTCGCACAGGTCGCCGAAGAAGGTGGTCAGCAAGTAGGCACAGGTGACCACCAGGCTGACCCACAGTAGCTTGGCAGTCAGGAAATAGGCGAGTGTCAGGTAACCGGTGAGCAGCGCCAGCAGGATCAACGCCAACCATATGACCATCACGAACGGAATCAACCCGGCCAGGCCCGTGGGGCGCTCCAGATCATGCTTGCGCAGGGTGCGGCGGTAACGCAGCAGCGCACCGGCAAAAATAAACGCCACGACCAGCGCAGTGAGGCCATTGACCGCCACGGTCAGCGCCAGGCTGGCGCCGATCACGCTGTTCATGCGCTCCATGGTCATCATGACCATCAGTGCCAATGCCAGCACCTTCGGGAACCAGCCCAGTGCGCTGGCGACTTCGTCATGGATCGCCGGCAGCCGCCACGACGGCCGTTGCAGCATCAGCATGGCGCGGCCCAGGCCGGTTATGAAGGCGCTGAACACCACCAGGGTGAGAATGTGGTTGGTGAGGCTGGCGATATCGGAACCCAGCTCGGCACTGCTCTCCAGCCCCCAGCGCAGCAGCGATACAGAACCGGCAATGGTACCCAGGGTTGCCAGGCTGACGCCCAGGGCCAAGGCGCTGCGGCGCAGGCGGCCCTCGGGCAACCAGCCGACCATGGCACTGGCCAGCAAACGCTCGAGCACGCGCCGCACCAGGGTCCAGACCAGAATCGCCGCCACCAGGCTGGTAATGAACAGCCAGCGGTTTTCGGCGCTGAAGGCAGTGCCGATGGCATCGGCCGCCTCGCCGCGCAGGTCACGCAGGCGCGCCACGTCGTCCTGGGTGGGGCGAATGATGCTCTGCCAGAACGCCGGGCTCAGTGGCGAGGCCGCGCGGCTGGTGATCTGCGAGTTGAACTGGCTGCGGCGCAGGTTGACGATTTGCGTGGAAAGGTCGCGAGCCGACTGGGTCAGCTTGGTGGCCTGATCCTGCTGGGCTACCAGTGCCTTTTTTTCGGCCTCCAGCTCTTTGCGCTGCTGGGTCAGGGTGACGGCCTCGTCCGGCTGGACCGGGCCGATGACCTTCAACTTGTCGTCGAGCTTGCCTACGTCGGCGGTGCGCTGTGCACTCAATGCATCAGCCTGGCGCTGAACCTGCATCGCTGCCAGGCGCAACTGCGACAGCAAGTCATCGTTGGCCTCGCTGGTGACACCCTGGCGGATCAGGTCCAGCCGGTCGCTCAGCTGTTCGATGCTGGCATTTTCATCCAGCGCTGGCGCTTCGGCAGCAGCCAGGTTGGACAATGGCGTGGCCGAGGCCGACCAGGCCGGGCTGGCAATAACCAGCATCAGGGCCAGCAGGGCCATCAGGCCTGGGCAATAACGGGCAAGGCTGAAACGCCTCATCGAAGTTTCCTCTTTACAACTCGATTTGGCGGGGGATTCTACGCGGCTTCAGGCAATCAGGAGAGTGCCGTCTCTCGCTTGAGCAGTTGTTGTTTGCGCTCGACACCCCAACGGTAGCCACTGATATCGCCGTCCCTGCGCACCACCCGATGACAGGGGATGGCCACCGCGATGTGGTTGGCCGCACAAGCCATGGCCACCGCGCGCACCGCTTTGGGCGCACCGATACGCTCGGCAATGTCGGTGTAGCTGACCCGGCTGCCGGCCGGCACCTCGCGCAGCGCCTGCCACACCCGCTCCTGAAACGCCGTACCTTGCACATCCAGCGGCAACGCCAGGCCCAGCGCCGGGGCTTCGACAAAGCCCACCACTGTGGCGACCAACTGTTCGTATGCGCTGTCGCCGCCGATCAGGCGGGCCTTGGGGAACTGGTCCTGAAGGTCGTGCAACAGGGCCTCGGGGTCGTCGCCCAGCAAAATCGCGCAAATGCCCTTCTCGCTCTGGGCCACCAGGATCGCGCCCAGCGAACACTGGCCGAGGGCGAAATGGAGGGTGGCCCCTGCGCCGCCTGCACGGTACTGCCGGGGGCGCATGCCCAGGCGCTGATCGGCGCTTTCGTAGAAGCGGCTGTTGGAGTTGTAGCCGGCATCGTAGATGGCGTCGGTGACTGAACGCTGCCCGTCTTCCAGGTGCTCACGCAGGCGCCGGGCACGGAAGGCCGTGGCGTAGGCCTTGGGGGTAACGCCGGTTTCGGCCTTGAACAGGCGGTGCAGGTGGAAGGGGCTGACGGCCAGTTGCGCGCTGAGCTGGTCGAGGCTGGGCGCGGGGTCGCTGGTTTCGATCAGGCGGCAGGCGCGGGTGACCAGTTGGCTGTGGCGGGTGGTGCTGGCCTTGCTGATACAACGCTTGCAGGCGCGGTAGCCTGCGGCTTCGGCGGCAGTGGGGTTGTCGTAGAATTCGACGTTGGTGCGCTTGGCCATGCGTGACTTGCAGCCGGGGCGGCAGTAGACGCCCGTGGTGCGCACGGCGTAGACGAAGTGGCCGGTGGCGCTGGAGTCGCGGGACTCGACGGCTTGCCAGCGTTGGTCAGGGGTGGTGTAGAGATTCATGGGTCAGCATCCAGATAAGTTTTCGCCTGTACCGGCCTCTTCGCGGGCACGCCCGCTCCCACAGGTACTCTGCCGGATTCGAGCCTTGTGCAGTCCCTCTGGGTACAGGTGATTCCACAGGCACTGCACAAGGCTCGAACCCCGCAGAGGACTTGTGGGAGCGGGCATGCCCGCGAAGAGGCCGGTACAGGCGATGCAAAAACCTCAGGCCCGCCACAGGTACCAGGCCGCCACGGTTCGAAACGGCCGCCAGCCGCCGCCCAGGGAGCGCATTTGCGCCGGTGTCGGCGCCTTCTCCACCCCCTTCAACCGCCGATACCCCTCACGCACGCCAAAATCGTCCACTGGCAGAATGTCCGAACGTTCCAGGCTATAGATCAGCAGCATATCCACCGTCCATCGCCCTACCCCGCGCAAGGTTACCAGGCGTTCGATCAGCGCTTCGTCAGCCATGGCCAATGCCTCTTCCCGCGTCGGCACCAGGCCCTCCAGCCGGGCCTGGGCTATGCCTTGCACCGTGGCCAGCTTACTTGCCGAAAAACCGCAGGCGCGAAGGGTTTCCGGGCTGACCGTCAACAACTGCTGTGGCGTCGGGAACGCAACCTCCGGGAACAACGCCAGCAACCGACCAAGGATCGCTTCGGCAGCACGGGCATGCAGCTGCTGATAGGCAATCGCCCGCACCAGCGCCTCGTAGGGCTCACGCCCCGGCGTGGCCTGATGCAGGCAAGGCCCGGTTGCAGCAATGTGCCGCGACCAGTCCGGGTCGAGCGCTGCTAAATATCGCGTAGCCTCGCAGTAGGCCTCGGGCGAAAGGTCGGCCAGGATCATGGCGCCTCCAACAGGGTGAATGCAGGTCCAGCTTAGCCCAGCCGTTCATCGGGTAAACGCCGGTTCTTGCGCGGCGAATTCCTGGCATACCATTGCCCTGTGCCGTTATCCCCGCATAGAATTGAGAACTATTCACAGTCGCACAGTTCACAGGACCGGGCCTTCGCTACGATGCAGATCAACGACACGCTCAAGCCGACCGAGGTCGCTCTGCTCTACCAGGCCCACCATAGCTGGCTTCGCGGCTGGTTGCGCAACCGGGTAGGTTGCAGTGAGCATGCCGCCGATCTGGCCCAGGATACCTTCGTGCGGCTGCTGCGGGCCCGTCAGGTTTCGCCGCTGAAAGAGCCACGCGCCTACCTCAGCAGCATCGCCCGTGGCCTGATGATCGACCAGTTTCGCCGTCGCGCACTGGAACACGCCTACCAGCAAAGCCTGGCCCACCTGCCCGAAGCCGAGGTACCCAGCGAAGAGCACAGGCTGGTCATTCTCGATGCCCTGGACCGCCTCGACCGTGCCCTGCACCAGCTGAAACCGCGTGTTCGCCAGGCGTTTCTGCTGGCTCAACTGGACGGCTTGAGCATCGTGCAGATCGCCCAGCAGCTGGAAGTGTCCCGGGCCACGGTCGAGCGCGACCTGGCCAAGGCCTTGGGCGTCTGCTACCGGTTGCGTTATGCCGATGCGTGACAGCGTGCCGGCGCAGGCGCAAGTCGACCAGGCCATCGACTGGCTGGTGAAGCTGCGCTTCGACCGCCCCAGCCCGCGTACCGAGCAGCAGTTCCAGCACTGGCTGGCCAGCCACCCGCACAACCCGCTGGCATGGCAACGGGTCAGCCACCTTGGCGACGAACTGGCCGGGCTGCCCAAGGACCTGAGCCGGCGCACCCTGGACGGCAGCCAGCGCCAGCGCAGCAGCCGCCGTGACCACCTCAAGCTACTGGGGCTGCTGGCCGTGGGCGGCAGCCTGGGCTGGGCCACGCGCGAACCTCTGGGCCTGCCGCAGTTGCTGGCCGATAGCAGCACCGCCACGGGTGAACGGCGCCAGTGGCAAGCCAGCGATGGCAGCCATATCCTGCTAAACACTGCCAGCGCCATCGACCTGCATTACAGCGCCGAGCAACGCCAGTTGGAACTGGTACGTGGCGAGGTCAGCCTGGACAGCAACCCCAACGATACCCGCCCGTTCCACATCGACACCCGCGTCGGCCCGCTGACCACCCTCAACGGCCAACTGCTGCTGCGCGAAAACAACCATGGCCTGCTGCTGGCGGTACGTCGTGGTGAGGTTACGCTG
This sequence comes from Pseudomonas putida W15Oct28, assembly GCF_000708715.2. Taxonomy (GTDB): domain Bacteria; phylum Pseudomonadota; class Gammaproteobacteria; order Pseudomonadales; family Pseudomonadaceae; genus Aquipseudomonas; species Aquipseudomonas putida_R. Next base: position 131,919 of record NZ_JENB01000011.1, read on the forward strand.
TTCCCCTCTTCGGCCTCGCCGCGGCAGGTGCAGCCGGGCGAAACCTTGCAGGTTGGGGCCAATGGCAGTGTCCACACGGTGGCCCTGCACAGCGACCCTTGGGGCTGGACCGACGGTGTGCTCAGCGTGCAGCAGATGCCACTGGGCGAGTTTGTCGCAGAGCTCGCCCGCTACCGCCCTGGCCTGATGCGCTGTGCCCCCGAGGTGGCGAACCTGAAGGTATCAGGCACCTATCAGCTGGCCGATACCAGTCAGATTCTGCAGTTGCTCACCCGCAGCCTGCCGGTGCGTGTCGACTACAAAACGCGCTATTGGGTAAGCATCGGCGCAGCCTGACTAATTTGAGCGGCTGCGCGCTCCTTGTGGGAGCGGCCTTGTGTCGCGATAGGGCCGCAAAGCGGCCCCGGCAATATTCGCGGCGAAGCTGAAATTGTGGGGCCGCTCCGCAGCCCTTTCGCGACACAAGGCCGCTCCCACATTGATCGCATCGCCTACTAGCCATACACCGTACCTGTGGGAGCTGGCTTGCCGGCGATTGGGCCAGAGCAAACAGCACAAGACAGTGACCCCCACGGGTGTCGCGTACGCTGGGAGGATGTCAGTCTGCTACAGCTCGCATCCGGCCCGCGCGCCGGTACGATTGCCGGGCAAAACACACGAACAACCCGGCCATCAGCGCCAGCGCCATGGGCAGGCCATGCGGGGCCACATCCATCGCTGCGCCACTGACCAGCGGGCCGATCAGGCTACCCACGCCCCACAGCAAACCCACGCTGGCATTGGCAGTGACCAGGTCCTGGCCTTTGAAGCGTTGCCCGATCAGCACCAGCGCCAAGGTATAGATGCCCCCCGCAACCGCGCCCAGCACCACCAGCAGCGGCCACAGCAGCCAGGTCATGTTCAGCAGCCACGGCAGGCCGATGCCAATCGACATCGCCACCAGCCCGCACACCAGGTGCAGCCCGGTGCGTTCCACCCGGTCGGCCAGCCAGCCCAGCGGCAGCTGGAACAGCATGTCGCCGGCAAACACCACCGTCACCATCAGCGCCGCCACGCCCACGGCAAAGCCATGGCTGGTGGCGTACACCGGCAACAACGACAGCACCACGGCATCGAAGAACGAGAAAAACAGCACCGCCACGCACAACGCCGGAGCCACGCGGAAGAACCCGGCCAGGCCGAAGCTCTTGTCGCCCTCTTCATGTTCGACATGGTCATTGGGAACGGTCAGCACGATGCACAGCAACGCCAGGCCGTAGCAGGCGGTGACCACACCGGTGATCCACGGGCTGTTGGCGCCCAGCACCGCGAGCATGGCCGGGCCCAGCACCTGGAAGCCGGTAAAGCTGGTGGCGTAAAGGGCCATGATCTTGCCGCGATTATGCTCAGGGCATAGCTCGTTGACCCACGACTCGCCGAGGATGATGGCAATACCCATGCCCAGCCCCAGGCCAAGGCGCAGCAGCGCCAGCAACCACATCGAGCCAAAGGCCGATTCGAGCAGGGCAATGCTGACGGTGCACAGGCTGAAACTCAGCAGGTAGATGGTGCGCCGGGTGAGGTGGCGGCAGCAGGCGTCGACCAGAAACGCCGAGAGCATCATGCCCGCAGCGGGGATGGCCGAGATGATGCCGATTTCCAGGGTACTGGCCCCGGCCTCATGCAGGCGCAACGACACCAGCGGCAGGCTGGCCCCCAGGCTGAAGCCCACGACCGAAACGGCGAACAACAGGCCCGCCAGCAAACGCATGTTCATGTACCACTCCTTGCAAACCGAAAAGACGTGCAGACACAGGCGCGCACGCCAGGGTGGCGAGCGACGCAAAAGCGCAGATCAGTTCAGGCGAGGTGTGGCGAGAAGGTGAAGGCAAACAGCACGCTGCGGCGACGCTTGAGCACCGTGTCGCTCGGCCAGGCACGACGCAGGGCCTGGAGGGCAGGCTGGCGGGCATGTGGGAGGGACGGGTTACGGCGCATTGCTTTGGCTACTACGCAGGTGGTGGGTAAAAAGAGGCGGCACTCTAGCCACCTCAGGGGGGCTCGTCAATCGCCCGGGGGCTGCAAAGCAGCCCCCAGCGATCTCAGCGTTTACCTGTAGACGGCAAGAACACCGCCAACAACCCGAACAAAGGCAGGAACGAGCACAGGCCATACACATATTCGATACCGCGCAGGTCCGCCACATACCCCAGCAGCGCCGCGCCAATGCCGCCAAAGCCGAACATCAGCCCGAAGAAGATCCCGGCGATCATGCCCACGCTACCCGGCACCAGCTCCTGCGCATACACCACAATCGCAGAAAACGCCGAAGCCAGGATAAAGCCGATCACCACGCTCAGCACGGTGGTCCAGAACAGGTCGGCATACGGCAGCGCCAAGGTGAATGGCGTCACACCCAGGATCGAGAACCAGATCACGGCCTTGCGCCCGATGCGGTCACCGATCGGGCCGCCAAAGAACGTACCCGCCGCCACCGCACCCAGGAACAGGAACAGGTGCAACTGCGAGCTGGCCACCGACACGTCGAACTTCTCGATCAGGTAGAAGGTGAAGTAGCTGGTGAAGCTGGCCATGTAGAAGTACTTGGAGAACACCAGCAGGCCCAGCACGATCAGCGCCGCGATCACCCGATTGCGCGAAATGCCATGGGTGGCCTGCACCGCCTTGCGCGCCTTGGCCTGGTTGAGGTGCTCCTTGTACCAGCCGCGCAGCATCAGGGTGACACCGAGGAAGAACAACGCGGCCAGGCCGAACCAGGCCACGTGGGTCTGGCCGAACGGAATGACGATGGCCGCCGCCAGCAACGGGCCCAGTGCGGAGCCGGTGTTGCCGCCCACCTGGAAGGTCGATTGGGCCAGACCGAAGCGCCCGCCAGAGGCCAGGCGCGCAATACGCGAGGTTTCCGGGTGGAACGTCGACGAGCCGATGCCGACCAGCGCCGAAGCCAGCAGGATCATCGGGAAGCTGCCGACGAAGGCCAGCATCACGATGCCCACCAGCGTGCACAGGGTGCCCATCGGCAACAGGTTTGGCGCGGGGCGGCGGTCAGTAAAAAAGCCGACCCAGGGTTGCAGCAGCGAAGCGGTGATCTGGAACGTCAGGGTAATCAGGCCGATCTGGGCGAAGCTCAGGTCGTAATTGGCCTTGAGCATCGGGTAGATCGCCGGCAGCACCGACTGGATCAGGTCGTTGATCAGGTGCGCCAGGGCGCAGAAACCGATGATGCGCATTACCAGCGGCGTCTGTTGGCTCGCCGCTGCGCTGGTGGACGCCGTGGAGGCGCTACTGGTGGCCATGTGCCTGAATCTCCGTCCGCAGTTTGGGATCCGATTATCAGGAAACAAATAGATACATAGCTACCTTTTTTATCCCTCTGTCGCAACGTACTTGAAAATGGTTCTCAATATAATTAGCATCCTTAGCCCATACCCCTGTCATCGTTGGGCGAAACGGCCCCTATCGTGAGCAGACCGACCCCATGAGCCCGATGCCCGCCAAGCAGCTGCAGCAGCCCGACCCACAGCAGGAAGCGCTGGAGTGGTTTTCGCTGTTGCGCCAGCCCGGTTGCGACGAAGCCCAGCGCCAGGCGTTCGCAGCCTGGTGCCAGGTACCCGAAAATGCCCACGCCTACGCCGAGCTGGAGACGTTCTGGCAACAGCTGCAACCACCACCCGCCCGCCCTCGCCCACGGCACGTCACAGTACGCCGCAGCCACTTGGGCAAATGGTTGGCGCTTGTGTTCCTGCTCGGGTTGGGCGCCGCAGCCTACCTGTACTGGCCGCTGATGCAGCGGCTGGCCAGCGAGCTGCACACCGACGTGGGCGAGCGGCGCAGCACACGCCTGGCGGATGGCACGACCCTCAACCTGGACAGCGCCAGCGCAATGAACGTCGACCTGCGCGGCCGCACCCGCCAACTGCACCTGGTGCAGGGCCAGGTGTACCTGGAAGTCGTGCTCGACGGGCGGGCGATGGAAGTGGACGTGGGCAACGCACGCATCCATGTGTTCGGCACCCGCCTGCAGGTAGCCCGCCATGCAAGTCATGATGAACTTGTCGTACTCAGTGGCAAGGCCATGGTCACCCAGGGGGGTGAGCAGCGCATGGTCTCGGCGGGTGAGCGGGTCACCTTCGATGACACACGCATCGACCCGGTACAAAAGGCAGACCTGAAAACCGCCGACAGTTGGCGCAACGGACGCCTTAAAGCCACCGACATGCCACTGGGGCAGGTGCTGGAGCGCCTTGCCGGCTACCAGGGGCAGCGCGTGTGGATGATGGATGAACAAATGGCCCATCGGCGCGTGAGCGGTGATTTCAACCTCGACCGCCCTGGCGAAAGCCTGCAATCCCTGGCGGCGGCCCAGCACCTGCAGCTTAAGGGCGTGCTCGGGCACTGGCTTGTGGTGCACTGAAACCAGGCCTGGCCGCTAAGTTTTTGAAAGCGTGCAAATTTTTTTTGAAATGAGTGTTGACAGAGGGCCCGTTCAAGAGAATAATGCGCGCCATTGGCTACATAGCTCAGTTGGTTAGAGCATAGCATTCATAATGCTGGGGTCCGGGGTTCAAGTCCCTGTGTAGCCACCAAACAAGACGAAGGGCTTACCGCAAGGTAAGCCCTTTTTCTTTGCCTGCGAAAAAGCTCAAGGCCTTTCGCGACCCCTGTAGGAGCGGCTTTGTGTCGCGATCGGGGTGCGAAGCGCCCCCGGGATCTTCGCACCGCTACAAAATTGCCGGGGCCGCTCTGCGGCCCTATCCGACCGGTCCGGCGCCCCGGCAAGGCCGCTCCTACAAGGACCGCGTGAAACCCTGAACCCTAGAACTCCAGCTTGGAACTCAGCATGAAGTTGCGCGGCTCGCCATAAGAAGCACTGTTGAAGTTGTCATCAAACGAGCTGAAGTACTTTTCATCAAAAAGATTGTTCACCGTCGCGGTCGCCGACCACTCCCGAGTGAACTGGTAGCGTGCCATCAGGCCAACGGTGGCATAGTCCCCCTGCTTGATCTTCACCGGATTACTAACCTGCCAAGGCGTCGCGGTAAAATGCATGCCGCTCTGCCAGTTCACACCACCGCCAAGGGTCAGCCGCTCCAGCTCACCCCCCAGCTGGTAAGTGGTCCAGAGCTTGAACATGTCCATCGGGATGGTGGTCTTGACCCGCTCGCCGTCGTTGTCCTTGACCCTGGAATGGGTATAGCTGGCTGCCAGGTTCCAGCCCGGCGCCAGCTCCCCGCTCACCTCCATGTCGATACCACGGGTGGTGGTCTGCTCCGCGCGATAAGCGGTAATCAGGCCATCACTGCCCGCCACGGTTCCGTCGGCCACGGCATCGTTGTCCAGCCTGACTTCGTACAACGCCACAGCAGTGTTCAAGCGACCGCCGAAGTATTCGCTTTTCAAGCCAATCTCGTAGTTATCCCCTTCTCGCGGCTGCAGCAGCTTCCCTGCCTGGTCACGATAGGGCTGCGGCTTGAAGATGCTGGTGTAGCTGGCATACACCGAGTGCACGTCGTTGAGGTCGTAGACCACGCCCGCGTAGGGTGTCACTTCACCGGTGGCCTTGACCGAGTCGTCAGTGTCGTAGGGCTGCAGACTGGCAACGTGATAATGGAACAGGGCGTCGTACTGGTAGTTGCTGACCCGCGCACCCAGGATCACCGACAGGTCATCCGTCGGTTTGAGACGCGTCGCCAGGTAAGCCCCTGTCTGGCGCTGATCAATGTCATCGTCTTCACGGTTGAAGTTGTAGGCCGGCGTCGGGCCCTGGTTGTCCCAGGCCCAGATGTTCACCGGCACACCGCTGACGCCATTGTTGCTGCTGCCATTGGCCAGCAGGTTGCCAAAGCCGTTACGGCGGTTCTCATAGCTTTGGTAATTGAAGCCCATCACCAGTTCGTGCTCACGCCCCAGCAACTGGAACGGGCCGCTGAGCATTACATCGATGCCGCGCTGCTTCTGCGTGTTGTCACCCTTGGTGGCGGTATAGCGCAAACCATCGCCTGTCACCGGGTTGACCACGCCCGTGGTGGTGCCAACGATGACCGAATCGTAGTCGCGGGTGCCATACAGATAATTGGCGGCGAGCTTGAGTGCCCAGCCATCGCCCAAGCGATGCTCAAGCGAGGTAAACGTGTTGACCGACTCCTGATGGTTGCTGCTGTCACGGCTGGCACCGTTGTATGAACGCGGCATGCGGTACTGGAAACCACGCCCCGAGCCATTGGTGGCCACAACCGGCAAACCTGTAGTGGAAAAGCCACGCGGGTCGCTGTCCAGGTACTCCACGCCCAAGGTAAACAGGGTATCCGGCGTCAGGTCCATCTCGCTCACGCCATACACGATGGTCTTCTGCTGCTGCAGGTGGTCGGTGAAGCTGTTGCCTTGCTGGTACGCCGCCACCGCACGACCGCGCACGGCACCGTTGTCGGTCAGTGGGCCGGACACATCCACTTCGGTGCGGTACAGGTCCCAGGAACCGAGCCCGCCACTGATGTAGCCCTTGAAATGCGCCGTGGGTTTCTTGCGAATAAGGTTTACCGTGCCGGACGGGTCGCCTGCCCCCGTCAGCAAGCCGGTAGCGCCTCGTACCACTTCGACCCGGTCGTAGATGGCCATGTCCGAAAGCGCCTGGGGCAGCGCCTGGCTGAACGCGAACGTCGTGGTGGGCATGCCGTCGTACTGGTAGTTGTCGATTGCCAGCCCACGGGAGAACACGTACAGGCGATCACTGCCCGGGCTCTGCACATTGATACCCGGCGTTTGCTCGAGCACCTGCCCGATGCTGCGCAAATTCTGGTCCTCCATCCGCTGGCGGGTCATCACGCTGACCGACTGCGGCGTCTCGCGCAGGCTCAGGTTAAGCTTGGTGGCGGCATTGCTGATACCGGTGGTGTACGAGCCGCTGCCTTCGGTAATGCTGCCCAGCAACTGACTGTTGATGGTGGTTGCCCCTAACTCCAGCCCCCCTTCATTGCCTGGCACGCTGACCAGCACAAAACCATCGGCACTCGCCTGCGCCTGCAGCCCCTGCCCGCCCAGCAGCACGGCAAACCCTTCCTGCACGCCATAGCTACCCTGCAACCCCGCGCTGCGTCGCCCTTCGACCTCGCTGGCATCGAACGAAATCGCCACGCCGGCCTGGCGAGCAAAGCTACTGAGCACATCACCCAGCGCACCCGCCGGGATGTCATAGCGCTGCACCTGCTGCTGGGCCACCGCTACAGGCGCCAGGGCTAGCGGCAGGCAGCCCAGCCCCAGGTGAATAGCAAAAGCCAGCGCATTGCGAGGCGTGAAAGGGATGCGCAGGCGCAAGTTCGAAAGCATGTTCCCGATACTCCGTTATGTAGGCTTACGACAAGGACGCACGGAAATCGAGAACTGGAAGCAGATGGGAATGTTTTTTATCTGAACTCGGACGCTGGCAGGTAGCGCACCCGCGTGATCCAGGGCGTGTAGTGATCGATAGCCAGCGGCAGGCTGCGCGCCAGCAGGCGCAGTGCGCGCTCGCTGTCGTCAGTCGGCAATACGGCGGTCACGCGGATGTCTGCCAGGGCTTTGCGATCGAACAGCAAATAGCTCGAATGGTTACGGCTCAATTGTTCGAGCACTTCGACCAACGGGCGCTCGCGCACCACCAGCTGGTGCCGGGCCCACGCCTGCTCTACACCTCTTCCATCAACGGCTCGCTGCTCGCCCGGCCCAGTGGCATCGAAATGCAGTTCGTGGCCAGCCGTCACTACCCGGCGCTGGCCATGGCTGTCGACCTCGGTACTGGACTCGATCATCGCCAGACGCGAGCCTTCGGCCAGCTGTTCCACCACAAAGCGCGTACCCAGCGCCCGCACGCTGCCATGCTCGGTAACCACCTTGAACGGGCGCCCGGCATCCTTGGCCACATCCACCAGGATTTCCCCGCGCAGCAGGTGAACCGTGCGCGTGCGGCCATCGAAGTCCAGATTGACGGCAGACCCGCCATCCAGCCTGAGCAGGCTGCCATCAGGCAACTGCCGCGTAGCCCATTCACCGCTGCCGGTACGGATATCGGCCAACAGGTAAACCGGCCCCTGCTGCACGAACAGCCCCAGCGGCAAGGCCAGTACTGCGACCAGGGCGATCGCCTTCAGGGCCTGGGACGAACGCCGCTGTTGCTTGAACGCCAACAGTGCGTTGCGCGCAGGTGCCTGCTTGAGCACCTGCAAGGGGGCCAAGGTTTCCTGCATGCGCTGGAAGGCTTCGAGGTGCTCGCTGTCCTGCGCCAACCAGACACGGAAGGCCTCACGGTCGCGACCGCTGGGCTGGTCGTCCAGACGCACTAGCCATTCGGCGGCTTCGTGCAGAATTTCCGGGCTCACAGGCAGGCCTCTGCTGCCGCGTGGCATGCCAGTAGCGCCTGCACCAGATAGCCCTGCACACTCTTGGTGGACACCTGCAGGCGCTGGGCGATTTCGCTGTGGCTCAGGCCTTCGAGATGGCGCAACACAAACGCCTGTCGCACCCGTGGCTGCATGCGCGACAGGGCCCGGTCGATCTGTTCCAGAGCTTGTATGGCGGCGTGGATCTGCTCGGGTGAAGGCGCTTGCTCCATCTGCTCTACGTGCAGTGCCAACGCTTCGCGATAGGCCTGTTCCAGTTTATGCCGACGGCCACGGTCGATCAGCAGGCGACGCGCCACCGTCGCCAGCAAGGCCCGAGGCTCGCGGGGGGCAACGTAACTGCCAGCACTGAGCAAACGGACGAAGGTATCCTGGGCCATGTCGGCCGCATGCTGAGGGCAGTTCAGGCGCTGGCGCAGCCAGACCAGCAACCAGCTGTGATAGCCCTTGTACAAGGCATCCAGGCTGTCTGCGGCGGCGGGCGTTGCTGGTTTCATCGCGAGACTTCGCAAATGGGAATGATTCTATTCTAAATGGCCATCACCCCAACATGCAATCGCCCCTTCAACGTATTCCGGTGACCGCCACTGCCAGGCCAAGGCCGATCAGTGCCAGCCCAATGACACGGTCCACCAGCACTTGCCGGTCGATCATCGCCTTGCGCAAGGCAGTACTGGAGAAAAACACCGCCACCAGGCTGAACCACAGCCAATGGGCAAGAGACATGAACGCGCCGTAGGCAAAGGCCAGCTTCAGCGAGCTACCCGGTTGTACCACCTGGGTGAAAGCGCTGATGACGAACAACATGGTCTTGGGGTTGAGGGCATTGGTCAAAAAGCCCGTGCGCAGGGCTTGCAACGCGCTGGCGGCCGATTGGCTGCCACCCTCGAGGGAGATGCGCTGAGTGTTGGTAAGCGACTTGTAGCCCAGGTAGATCAGGTAACCCGCACCCAGCACTTTCATGCCGAGGAACAGCGCCGGGCTCTGGCTGATGATCACGGCAATGCCCAATACGGTGTACAGCACGTGCACCTGCACCCCCAGTGCGATACCCACGGCAGCCGCCAGCCCGGCCTTGCGGCCCTGTGCATAACTGCTGCGGGTGACCATGGCGAAGTCGGCGCCAGGGCTGATGACGGCGAGCAGGGTGAACAGGGCGACGGCGATGAGTTCGGTCATGCTGATGGCTCTCGATAGGCGATGAAAATGCACAGACCGGGTGATTATCGAGCGCTCATGAACAATGAAAAATCGATTTATAGTGAGGCATATCTGATAGCTTTACTCACAGATATGTAGAGCCTGTGCCGGCCTCTTCGCGGGTGAACCCGCGAAGAGGCCGGCACAGGCCAAAAGGGATGCCATGAAACTGCCGCCGCTCAACGCCTTCCGCTACTTCGACATCGCCGCCCAGACCGAGAGTTTCGTGCGCGCCGCCGAGCACTTGCACGTCACCCACGGCGCGGTCAGCCGCCAAATACGCCTGCTTGAAGAAAGCCTTGGCGTGGCGCTGTTTGAGCGCCGTAACCGGGCCATCTTCCTCACCTCCGCCGGCCGTGCCCTGCAAGGCACCACCCAGGCGATTTTCGAACAACTCGAAGGCGCCGTGCAGCGCTTGCAACAACAGGCCCGCGACAATGTACTGGTGCTGTCCTGCGAGCCGACCATCGCCATGCGCTGGCTGATCCCGCGCCTGCCCCGCTTCCATGCCGACCACCCCGACCTGCAGTTGCACCTGGTAGCCGCCGGCGGGCCGCTGGACTTCGCCCGCAGCGGTGTCGACCTGGCCATCCGCCGCGACGACTTCCACTGGGACAACCAGCTGTTCAATCAAAAAATCTGTGACGAATGGATCGGCCCGGTGTGCCACCCCGCCTCCTCCACCCAGCTCGACGGCCAACGCCTGCTGCACAGCACCACCCGCCCCGCTGCCTGGCCCACCTGGCTGCGCCTCAGCGGCCAGCAGGCGCGGCACAACGAACGCAGCGACTACGAACACTTCTACCTGACGATTCAGGCCGCCAGCGCCGGCCTGGGCCTGGCCATGGCATCAGCCCTGATGGTGCGCGACGAACTCGACAGCGGGCAGTTGCAGGCGCCGTTCGGTTTTGTGCGCGATGGCTCGGCCTACCACCTGCTTAGCCCACAGCCCCTGGACGACAGCGGCAAGCGCCAGCGCTTCGCAGAGTGGGTCATGGGCGAATGCCAACGTTGCCTGGCTCACTTGGGTTTGACGCAGAACGACGACCCCGCGCTGCCATCACCGCCCCAAGTGCGATAGCCCGCGGTATCCAGATGGATGCGCCCCGACGGATAGCGACCCAGGCCCATGCTCCACGCCTGGCCATGCTGCTGCCAGAAACGGCACAGCGGGTTAGGGTCCGCCCAGGCCGGCAGCAGGATATCGACGGCGAAGGCGCGGGTATGGGCACTGTTGGCAGCACCGCCTGCGCACGTATTCAGACGAGGGTCGCGATAGGCCGACACCACCTCGAACTGGCGCAGGATGCCTTGGCCGTCAAGCACCTTGATCAGCGAGAGGGTCGAGCGCACAGCCGGCCAGTTGCTGGCAGGCGGCACGGCGAAGGGCGACGCGTGGCACAGCTTCCAGTCCGAGGCCGAACGCAGCAGTTGGTGGATAGGCACTACACCGTAAAGGCGGGTATCCACCAGCATTTCACGGAAGGGACGGGTTTGGTGGTCGCCGGCCCACTGGGCGAACATCCACAGGTCGCGTTCGTCGGCGTGGGCAGTAGCCGCTATCAGCAGGCCCGCCGCCAGAAGCAGTTTGTTCATTCTTTATCCATCCCTGCATAGAGAACAAAGAAAGCTACGCGGTGGATGGCGCCGACTATGCGAGGTCAGTCCTCAAGCAGGGTGCAGGCCATCACCAGGGCGTCTTCACGGCCACCGGCAATCGGATAATAGTCGCGGCGGCGGCCGATTTCGTTGAAACCGTAGCGTTCGTACAAACGATAGGCCGACTGGTTGCTGGCGCGCACTTCAAGGAAGCACTCGCGGCCATTGAGCTGGTAGGCCCTGGCCATCAGGTGCTCCAGCAGGCGCAGGCCCAGGCCGCGGCCCTGGTTTGCCGGTTTGACGGTGATGTTGAGCAGGTGCGCCTCGTCGATGATCACGTTGATCACCCCATGGCCAACCTGCTGCTGGCCATCGAACATCAGCCAGACTTCGTACGACTTGAGCGCATCCTGAAAGATCCCACGGGTCCAGGGGTGACTGAACGCGGCATATTCGATCTTCAGTACGGCTTCCAGATCCGCCTCGTTCATCGGGCGGAAACTGATCGATTCACTCATTCAACGCTCTTCCAGCGCGCCATCAGCTGGCGCATGGCTTTCCAGACGTCCGCCTTGCGCTGCGGCTCGTCCATCAACAATTCAAGGCCCGGCAGCGCCCAGGCATCGCCCAGGCCGTCCAGCTTCAGGGTTTGGTAATAGGCCTCGGCATCGGCATTGGCGGCAAAGCGCAGTGCCGGCAAGCCGATCAGCCACAGGCAGGTACTCGGTGCGTCTTCCAGGCGCGCCTGGACAAAGCCCTGGACGAAATCGCGCGCAGCTTCCGGGCCCTGGTCCATATTGCCGCGTACCAGCAACGGCCAGCGCACCGGTTCGCCAATGATCTGTGGGGCGTCAGGCAGGCCAGCCGCGCGCAGCATGTCCTTGAGCAGCAGGTAGGACGGGTCGCGGCTCTGGAACGGCTGGCCGGTGGTCAGTTCGACCAGCAGCAGGCAGCTGCCAGCGCGCAGCAATTGCAGCGAGAAGCGCGGTGGCGGTACGGGGGCCGGGCGTGGTGGTGCGGGCTGCTCCTCGGCCTCGACGGGCTTGGCGGCAGGCTTGGGCGCACTGCCCGGGCGCGGGATCTCGATTTTCGGCCGCTCACCGGTGCGGGCCTGGGGGCTGGCGGGCGCTTCGTTTGCAGCCGGTGCCGGCCTGACCTCGAAATCGATGTCCTCGACCGGCGCCACCGGCAGCAGCAGCTCGGGCCGCGACGGTGCGGCGAACGGCAGTTCGGCGCGCGGCAGCCAGTGCACCACTTGCATGGCGGAAAGGTAGGCGCGGCGACGGGGTTCGGTCAGCAAGGGGCGGGTATCCGGAGGGGGTCAAGACAGTTGGGCATTCTAACGTGTACGCCGTGGTTTTTGCAGCGCCTATCAGACCGAGCGCCGCCCGCGCGGCGCATCGCGACGCAAGGCCGCTCCCACATTTGTTTCGGGCCAATCAATCCTGATCCATTGGCGCGCGGTCCCTTGCTTGTCCCCTTCGATATCGCGTCGTGCACCCAGGGGTACGCGCGCCAATGGCACAGGCATGACTGGCCCGAAACAAATGTGGGAGCGGCCTTGCGTCGCGATGCGCCGCGCGGGCGGCGCTCGATCTCCCAGGCGCTGAATGTGTCATGGCGAGCGCCTGGTAGCCTTTATAGGGTCTTTCCCCCTTATATTTCACTTTCTTGAAATTAAGTGTTGACGCGCTTTCGAATCCCCTTATAATGCGCCCCACTTCCAGCGACATCGGAACGACAAACTCCTTGAGATTCAACGAGTTAGGTAGTTAAGGTGGTGTTGTAAGGGCTACGATCGAAAGATCGCAAGCGGTTGAAATGGTGGTTGACAGCGCTTCTAAACGCTGTATGATTCACCTCCCGCTACGAGAGATCGCAGCGAGTTAAGTGATGCTGTAAGGGCTACGATCGAAAGATCGCAAGCGATTGAAATGGTGGTTGACAGCGCTTCTAAACGCTGTATGATTCACCTCCCGCTACGAGAGATCGCAGCGAGTTAAGTGTTTGAAGCTAAACGAGTTTCTCGGAAAAAACTTCAAAATAAACGCTTGACAGGCTCTGAGGAAAGCGTAGAATGCGCGCCTCGGTTGAGACGAAAAGCTCTTAACCAAGCGCTCTTTAACAAATTGAATCAAGCAATTCGTGTGGGTGCTTGTGAGTATGGACTGATAGTCAAAAAGATTATCAGCATCACAAGTGACCATGCGAGAAAACCACCACAAAAACACCGCCATACACCCACAAACAAAAAGGTTATCTCTCATTACAGACCAAGGGGTGAAAACCTCCCCCCCGGATGCAGTACAATCGCCCCCTTTTTCTTGGCAACGAGTCGAAGCCAATGATCGAACCCAAGCGCGTCCTGCGCGCCCTAGCCGAACACTGGGCCCTGATCGAGCCGCTGTGCGAGCGTTTCGACCAGGGCACCCTGAGCCTGGTCGAGTTGCGCCAGCATGTGGCCCGCCAGCAGCTCGAAAGCACCCCGCAGGACATCACCCAGCTACTCGACGTGTGGATCCGCCTGGACATCCTGGTCCCGGTGGCCAAGAGCCCGAACCGCTTCGAGCTCAACGCGCAGATCCACGACTTCCTCGCCTACCTGCGCCGCGAACACCGGCTGGGCCTGTGCCTGGAGATCGAAGCCTACCTGCGCCACCTCGAACGCCTGGCCGGCCATATCCAGGATGCCTTCGACAACCGCGACAGCGACGACCTGGCGCGCCAGCTGCGCTTGCTCGACATGCGTGTGCGCGACGTGCTGAAAAAGCTCGATAACGACGAACAGGCACTGGTCGCCGTGGCCGAACGGGCCAAGACCAGCAACCGCCAGATCCCGCTGCGCCAGCGCTATGCCGAAGTACTGGCCACCTGGGACGAATACGTCGAGCCGATGATCCAGCTGGTGAACGCCGACGGCGCCTTCGAACAAGGCGTGCGCAAGGTCGAGACCGTGCTGCTGAAGCTGCTGGGCGAACAGGCGCGCCTGGGCCACCTGGTCGACGACGACATGTTGCTGCGTACCCACGCACGCATTCTGGAAATGCAGACCAGCGCCCAGCTGACCCTGCGCCACGCCCGTGAACTGCTGCTGCCGCTGCGTGAAGAAGCCCGCCGGCACAACGCCGTGACCCGTGGCGCCGCGCTGGCCCTGTCGGTGATCCGGCGCAAGGGCATCGACGCCGTGCCACAAGCGGCCATGCCGATGTTCACCCGCCCGCAAAGCACCTTCCTCGGCAGTGCCAGCCAGGTCGAAGCCTATGTGTACGCCCTGGCGCGCTTCGAGCCCAAGCCGGCGCGCTTCCCCAAGGCCCACAAGACCCAATCCGGCGATCTGCCTCGTGCACCGCGCACGGTCAAGGAAATGGCCCAACGCTGCGAACAGGCCCTGCCGCTGCCCGACCTGATGGTCTGGCTGCTGGAGCAGGAGCCCGAAGGCGCCACCGACGAACTGCTGTACTGGTTCTCGCGCCTGTCGCGGGAAAAGCGCTTCAAGCGCGAACGCCTCGACCGCCGCGAATACACCACCCAGGAACACCTGGTCAGCCTGCGCTCGTTCGCCCTGACCTCCAGCCGCGAAGACGCCACCAGCGCGCCTACCGAACCCAACGCGAGCCCAGCCCATGCATCTTGATCTTTCCGAACTGTCCCAGCTCGCGCCGATCTTCCGCGAGCTGTTCAAAGGTTTCCACGTCAGCCGCCGCGACCCCGAGCTGTACGCGCAGCTGTCGAACTTCCAGGACCAGTACCGCACCCTGTTCAAGGCCCTGGGCTTCGAGCTGGTGTGCGATACCCGCGGCTTCTACTACTTCGTGCCGGACATGACCGCCGCGCAGGTCAACAAGACCGCGCAGCGCCTGTCGCTGTTCACCTTCATCCTGGTCGAGCACCTGGCCGACCAGGGCCGTGACCCGATGGCCGTGCTGGACGGCGGCAGCATCGGCCGCGACGAACTGCCCTCGCTGCTGGACAAGTACCGCGACCTGTTCCTGCAGGCCGAAGTGCAGACCGTGGAAGAGCTGGAAGAAAAAATCCTGCGCCGCATGACCCAGCTCGGCTTCGCCCATGAAGAAGGCGGCATCTACCGCTTCCTGCCGCCGATGCACCGCTTCCTCGATGTGTGCCTTTCGGTGCAGCAGGACCGCGACCTGGCCGCCACCCTGCACAGCGTCCTGCCGCTGCCGACCCCGGTACTGATCGAGGAAGAAAGCCCCGAAGAACTCAACCGCACCGACGACCCGCTCGACCTCACGCCCTTCGAGGGCGAAAGCGAAGAGGACGCCCTGGCCCGGGCCATCCGCGAAGAGCAACAGGAGATTGACGCATGAGCCAGGAACGCTACGGCATCCGCCGCTTTGCATTGCTCAACACCGCCGGCTACAGCCTTGGCCTGTTCCCGCTGGAGCACCCGCTGTCGGTCTACGGTGCCAACAACCTGGGTAAATCGGCGTCGATCAACGCCCTGCAGTTCCCGATCCTGGCGCGCATGTCGGACATGAGCTTCGGCAAGTACAGCCTCGAGCAGTCGCGCCGCTTCTACTTCGCCAGCGACACCTCGTACATTCTCTGTGAACTGAGCCTGCCCCACGGCCCGCACGTGATCGGCGTGGTCGGCCGCGGCCCGGGCGGCGGTTTCGGCCACCAGTTCTTCGCCTACAAAGGCGAACTGGACCTGGCCCACTACCAGAAGAACGACACCTGCCTGCGCCAGAAAGAGCTGTTCACCAACCTGGAGCGGCTGGGCATCAAGGCCTACGAGCTGAAGCCGGACGAACTGCGCCGCCTGCTGGTTGGCGGCCACACCTCGGTGCCGCTGGACCTGACCATGATCCCGCTGCGCTCCACCAGCGAGCAAAGCCTGAAAACCTTCCGCGCACTGTTCATCAACCTGCTGCACATGCGCGAAATCACCGCGGCCAAGCTTAAGCAGCTGTTCCTTGACGCCTTCGAGCACAGCCTGCGTTCGGGCAGCGTCGACTACATCGCCGCGTGCGAGGAAGCCTTCCGCGACGTGCGCCGCATGGAACAGGACTACAACGCCCTGGTCGCTGCCGGCCCGCTGGTCGAGGCCCTGGCCGGTGGTGTCGCCCAGCGCGACATCCTGCGCGGCAAGCTGCACCGCATTTCGCCGGTGCTCGATACCCTGCTGGGCACCTGGCAGGAATACGCCATGGCGCGCAAGGAAGAGCTGGTCATCCAGTCCGAGCACTACCGTGGCGAGCAGGACCGCCTGCAGAATGACCAGCGCGGCGGCACCCAGGAGCTGATGCGCCTGGAGCGTGAAATCACCGGTATCCAGCGCTGGCTGGGCGAGCTGTCGGTGCTCAAGCACCGCTTTGCCCTGGTCGATGACGTCAAGGTACTGGAGCAGCAACTGCTGGCGGCCAAGGATGCCCACGACGAACTGGCCGGCGCCCTGGCGCAGTCGCGCCAGTTCAGTGCCGAAGACCTGGACGAGCGCGTACGCGACCTGGAAAAACGCCTGAAGCAGGTCAAGCAGCAGCTGGACCACGCTGACAACAACAGCTACGCCCGCCTGCGCGAAGAGTTCTCGCAACAGGACGTCGATCGCCTGATGCGCCTGTTCAACGGTGCTCTGTTCAGCCTGCCGCTGGGTGACCGTGGCATCGAGCTGGACGACAGCGCCCTGTGGGTAAAATCGCTGGAAGCGGTGCTGGACGGTTTCAAGGGCGAGCGCTTCGAAGCCCCGGGCCTGTCCATCGACCTTACCCACATCGACCCACCGGCGCTGCAGGCCCTGGCCGACCGCGCCGCCCTGCGCGACCAGAAAGAGCGCCTGGAAAAAGAGCTGAAGCAGCTCAAGACCCAGCAGGCTGTAACCGCCGACCGCTCAGCCTCCAAGGCGCAGACCGAAACCCTGTACCAGCAGGTGCTGGACGCGCAGAAGGCGCTGGAAGACTTCCGCCGCAGCGAAACCTTGGCCGCCGAAGAGCCCGAGAAGCTGGAACAGCTGTCGCAACTGGAAGCCGCCCAGGACGAACTCAAGCGCTCCAGTGATGCCTTTACCGAGCGCGTCCAGCAGCTGTCGGCCAAGCTGCAGCTGGTCGGCCGCCAGATCGGTGACCTCGAGTCCAAACAGCGCACCCTGGAAGACGCCCTGCGCCGTCGCCAGCTGCTGCCGGCCGACCTGCCCTACGGCACGCCGTTCATGGAAGCCATCGACGACTCGATGGACAACCTGCTGCCGCTGCTCAACGACTACCAGGACAGCTGGCAGGGCCTGCAGCGTGTAGACAACCAGATCGAGGCGCTGTACGCCCAGGTGCGCCTGAAAGGCGTGGCCAAGTTCGACAGCGAAGACGACATGGAGCGCCGCCTGCAGCTGCTGGTGAACGCCTATGCGCACCGCACTGAAGAAGCCCTGACCCTGGCCAAGGCACGCCGCGCCGCGGTCACCGACATCGCCCGGACCCTGCGCAACATCCGCAGTGACTACGACAGCCTCGAGCACCAGCTGGCCCTGTTCAATCGCGAGATCAACAAGCGCCAGGTTTCCAACCTGGAGAGCTTCCGCGTGGTGCTGGCGCCGAACAAGGAAGCGCTCAAGCACATCGACCAGATCATCCACAGCGCCGGCCAGTACGAAGAAGGCGAAACCCTGTCGGTGTTCGACCTGACCCAAAGCGCCGAGCAGGACAACAAGAACGAAGAGGCCAAGGAATACCTGGCACGCCTGGTAGCAGCCAACCACAACCAGCTGGGCCTGAAAGACCTGTTCGAGCTGGCGTTCGAGATCACCAAGGTGAATGGCCAGCCGATCATCCACGCCGACATCGACGGCGCTGCGTCCAACGGCACCACCATGACCATCAAGGCGCTGACCAACATGTATTTGTTGCTGCACCTGATGGACCGCGACCTGGCCGGGCGCATCCGCCTGCCGTACTACCTGGACGAAGCAGCGGACATCGACGAACGCAACCAGGCGGCCCTGCTGGAGACCAGCTTGCAGCTGGGCTTCGTACCGATTCTGGCGAGTGTGAAGCCGCAGGTATCGGCGCACGTGGCGATCGACCTGGAAGGCGGTAGCGGGCCGAACGGCATCTACATCGACGAGGCGGACTGGAAGTTCATCAGCCGGCTGGATGAGGTGAGGAAGGTTGTGCGTGAGGATCAGGCTGAAGAGTTAGCCTGAGGAATCGGGGGCCGCTTTGCGGCCCTATCCGACCGGTCCGGCGCTCCGGCAAGGCCGCTCCCACATTGATCGGCGTATGCAGGACATTTGTGGGAGCGGCCTTGTGTCGCGATAGGAGGCCAAAGGCCTCCCAAAATCTACCAGGCTATCAATGAGCCCAAGGCAGGATCGGAATCGCGGTCACCGCATTCTGCGGACTGCCTTCGATCATGCGGTCGCTGTACACCAGGTACACCAGCGTATTGCGCTTCTTGTCCAAAAAGCGCACCACCTGCATGGTCTTGAACACCAGCGAGGTGCGTTCCTTGAACACTTCCTCGCCATCTTTCAATTCACCCTTGAAGTTGATCGGCCCGACCTGACGGCAGGCAATCGACGCCTCCGCACGGTCCTCCGCCAGCCCCAAGCCACCCTTCATGCCGCCAGTTTTGGCCCGCGACAGGTAGCAGGTCACGCCCTCGACTTTGGGATCGTCAAACGCTTCGACCACGATGCGGTCGTTCGGCCCGAGGAACTTGAACACAGTGGACACCTGGCCAACTTCCTCGGCCCCGGCCAGCATTGGCAGCGCCAGCAACGCCACGGCAATCACCCGCTTGAACAGGCTCATACCAGCACCAGATTGTCGCGGTGTACCAGCTCGGGCTCGGCGCTATAGCCAAGGATCGACTCGATGGTATCGGACGACTGACCGATGATCTTCTGCGCCTCCAGGGCGCTGTAGTTGGCCAGCCCGCGGGCCACTTCAACACCGTCCGGGCCGACGCACACCACCATCTCGCCACGACGGAAGCTGCCCTGTACGGTCTTCACGCCAACCGGTAACAGGCTCTTGTTGGCCTGGCGCAGCGCCTGCACGGCGCCGGCATCCAGCACCAGGGTGCCACGGGTCTGCAGGTGGCCAGCCAGCCACTGCTTGCGCGCAGCGAGCATGCCGCGCTCGGGCGACAGCAAGGTACCCAGGCGCTCGCCTGCCTTCAGGCGGTCCAGCACGCGTTCGATACGGCCACCGATGATGATGGTGTGGGCACCGGAACGGGCGGCCAGGCGGGCTGCGCGCAGCTTGGTCTGCATGCCGCCACGGCCCAGGGCACCACCGGTACCACCGGCCACGGCATCCAGCGTCGGGTCGTCGGCACGGGCTTCGTAGATCAGCTGGGCTTCGGGGTTGTTGCGCGGGTCGGCGTCGAACATGCCATCGCGGTCGGTGAGGATCACCAGCAGGTCGGCCTCGACCAGGTTGGCCACCAGCGCCGCCAGGGTATCGTTGTCGCCAAAGCGGATTTCGTCGGTGACCACGGTGTCGTTTTCGTTGATCACCGGTACCACGCCCAAGTCGACCAAGGTGCGCAGGGTGCTGCGAGCGTTCAGGTAACGCTTGCGGTCGGACAGGTCGTCATGGGTCAGCAGGATTTGCGCGGTGTGCTTGCCGTGCTCGCCGAAGCTCGACTCCCAGGCCTGCACCAGGCGCATCTGGCCGAGCGCGGCAGCCGCCTGCAGCTCGTTCATCGCGCTCGGTCGCGAAGTCCAGCCCAGCTGGCTCATGCCGGCAGCCACGGCCCCGGAGGAGACCAGTACCAACTCCACGCCTGCCTCACGCAGCGCGACCATCTGCTCGACCCAAACGGCCATGGCACCGCGGTCGAGGCCCTTGCCATCGGCGGTCAGCAGAGCACTGCCAATCTTCACGACCCAGCGCTTGGCGCCCGTCACCTTGCTTCGCATCTTCTTCCAACCTATGTCGAATCTGTAGATACCGTGGATACAAAAACGCCGCTCCAGAGAGCGGCGTTTAGTGTACTGCAACCGGTCAGTCGCGCACGTAAATGATTTCCGGACCGTCTTCGTCGTCCTCGAAATCATCATCCCAACCGTCATCGTCGCCGATGTCGTGCACGCTCTTGACGCCAGTACGGCGCAGGGTACGCGCGTCGTCCAGGGCCTGCAGCTGGGCACGGGCTTCGTCTTCGATGCGCTGGTCGAGGTCGGCCAGCTCTGCGGCGTAGGCCGGGTCGTTGGCCAGGCGGTCAGCGCGGTCTTCGAGGTAGCGCATCAGGTCGTGGCTGAGCTTGTCGGTACCCTGCTTGGAGATCGCCGAGATCACGTAGACCGGGCCTTCCCACTCCAGGCGATCGATCACTTCCTGAACACGCTCATCGCGCTCGTCGTCCATGACCATGTCCGACTTGTTCAGTACCAGCCAACGCTCACGCTCGGCCAACGACGGGCTGAAGCGGGTCAGCTCGTTGACGATCACTTCGGCAGCATCGGCCGGGCTGCTTTCGTCCAGCGGCGCGATGTCCACCAGGTGCAGCAGCACGCGGGTACGCGCCAGGTGCTTGAGGAAGCGGATACCCAGGCCGGCACCGTCGGAAGCGCCTTCGATCAGGCCGGGGATGTCGGCGATGACGAAGCTCTTCCAGCGGTCGACGCTGACCACGCCCAGGTTTGGCACCAAGGTGGTGAACGGGTAGTCGGCCACTTTCGGCTTGGCGGCCGAGACCGAGCGGATGAAGGTACTCTTGCCGGCGTTCGGCAGGCCCAGCAGGCCAACGTCGGCCAACACCTTCATTTCCATCTTCAGGTCGCGCTGGTCACCCGGCTTGCCTGGCGTGGTCTGGCGCGGTGCACGGTTGGTGCTGGACTTGAAACGGGTGTTGCCCAGGCCGTGCCAGCCGCCTTGGGCGACCATCAGCTTCTGGCCAGGGGTGACCAGGTCACCGATCACTTCCTGGGTGGAAGCGTCAATCACCGTGGTGCCGACCGGCACGCGCAGGAACAGGTCTTCACCCTTCTTGCCGGTGCAGTCGGTGCTGCCGCCATTGGAGCCGCGCTGGGCTTCGTGGTGACGGGTGTAGCGGTAGTCGACCAGGGTGTTCAGGTTTTCATCGGCAACCATGTACACCGAGCCGCCGTCACCGCCGTCACCGCCGTTGGGGCCACCGTTCTCGATGAACTTCTCGCGACGGAAGCTCATGCAACCGTTGCCGCCGTCACCGGCTTTGACCCGAATCGATACTTCGTCAACAAACTTCATTAAAACCGCCTCTCGTCAGTAGACGAGTTGAATGAATCAAAAACATGAGGCTCTTGCAAAAATGAGCGCGGCGGCCCCGTACGACCGTAGAAACCAACGCCGGCAACCCAGACAAACAGCTTTGCAAGAGGCTCACCACAAACGAAAAAGCCCCGTCGCATGACGGGGCTTCTGGAGCGACGTCGCGATTAAGCGGCGACGATGCTCACGTAACGGCGCATGAACTCGCCTTTCTTCTCGAACTTGATCACGCCTTCGATCTTGGCGAACAAGGTGTGGTCCTTGCCCATGCCAACGCCGTAGCCAGCGTGGAATTCAGTGCCGCGCTGACGGACGATGATGTTGCCTGGCTTGATAACCTGGCCGCCATACATCTTCACGCCAAGGCGTTTAGATTCTGAGTCGCGACCGTTACGAGTACTACCACCAGCCTTCTTGTGAGCCATGGTTCAATTCTCCAAATAAATTCAGGGGATCTAGGGGATTAAGCCTGGATGCCGGTGATTTTGATCTCGGTGAACCACTGGCGGTGGCCCATACGCTTCATGTGGTGCTTACGACGACGGAACTTGATGATGCGAACCTTGTCGTGGCGGCCTTGCGAAACGACTTCGGCCACTACTTTAGCGCCAGCAACAACTGGAGCACCGATGGTGACTTCTTCACCGTTGGCGACCAGCAGAACGCGATCGAAAGTCACGGATTCGCCAGTGGCGACTTCCAGTTTTTCGATCTTGAGGAATTCACCTTCAGCGACTTTGTACTGCTTGCCGCCGGTAACGATTACTGCGTAAGACATGGTATTTCTCCGATAATCCTGCTCACCCAGCGCTTTATATGATGAGTATTGGCTGGCATGGCTGCACAAGGCTGGAACGGCCCGGCGCAATTGCGTAAGGCAGGTGCTGCCCAGGAAGTTAGGGTGCGCGATTGTACGCAACCCTGGTTTTGCTTGCAAGTGCCGCCCCCGGCCCGCTGGCACCGCGCCTTGACACACCGGTACCCGCGACCTAGCATGCCGCGCAACCTCACTGGAGCAGCCGATGCAACCCCAAACCTTCTACCGCGCGGTGGCTGATGATTTCAGCGCCGTCGACGAGATCATCAAGAAGCAGCTGACCTCGCGCGTGCCGCTGGTATCGAAGATCGGCGACTATATCACGTCGGCCGGTGGCAAGCGCCTGCGCCCCCTGCTGGTACTGCTGTGTGGCAAGGCCCTGGGCCGCGAGGGCGACGACCTGCGCCTGCTGGCTGCCACCATCGAATTCCTGCACACCGCCACCCTGCTGCACGACGACGTGGTCGACATGTCCGGCATGCGCCGTGGCCGCTCCACCGCCAACGCCCTGTGGGGCAACGCGCCGAGCGTGCTGGTGGGCGACTTCCTTTATTCGCGCTCGTTCGAAATGATGGTCGAACTGGGTTCGATGCCGGTCATGCAGATCCTGTCCAAGGCCACCCGCGTGATTGCCGAAGGTGAAGTGCTGCAGTTGTCGCGGGTACGCGATGCCAGCACCACCGAGGAAATCTACATGGAGGTCATCCGCGGCAAGACCGCGATGCTGTTCGAAGCCTCGACCCACAGCGCCGCCGCGCTGGCCGAAGCCACCGACGAGCAGCGCGAAGCCCTGCGCACCTTCGGTGACCACCTGGGCGTGGCCTTCCAGCTGGTCGACGACCTGCTCGACTACAAGGGCGACTCGCAAACCCTGGGCAAGAACGTCGGTGACGACCTGGCCGAGGGCAAGCCTACCCTGCCGCTGATCTACACCATGCGCGAAGGCACTGCCGAGCAGGCTGCGCTGGTACGCCAGGCGATCCAGAAAGGTGGCCTTGAGGATCTGGAGCAGATCCGCGTGGCGGTCGAAGCGTCGGGCGCGCTGAAGTACACCGCAGAGCTGGCGCGCGACTATGTGAAGCGTGCCATTGCCTGCCTCGAAGTGCTGCCGGCCAGTGAATACCGGGATGCCCTGGTCGAGCTGAGCGAGTTTGCAGTCGCGCGTACTCACTGATAGACCGAGCCACCTCCATTCGCGGGCTTGCCCGCTCCCACAGGATGAGTACAGCCCTTGAGGTTGGTGCCATCCCTGTTGGAGCGGGCAAGCCCGCGATGCTTTTGTCCGGACATAATCACTTCTGGGAAAATACCTTTTACAATGTGGGTTTTTAACCGCCCGTCTGTTTGTTTGAGGAACCGAAGTGAGCACTCTGCCAGCCTGCCCAAAATGCAACTCCGAATACACCTATGAGGATGGCACTCAGCTGATCTGCCCTGAATGCGCCCACGAGTGGTCGGCCAGTGGCGACGCCGAAGCGGCCAGCGACGAGGCGGTGAAGAAAGACTCGGTCGGCAACATCCTGCAGGATGGCGACACTGTCACCGTGATCAAGGACCTCAAGGTCAAGGGTTCGTCCCTGGTGGTCAAGGTCGGCACCAAGGTCAAGAACATCCGCCTGTGCGACGGCGACCACGATATCGATTGCAAAATCGACGGCATCGGCGCCATGAAGCTGAAGTCCGAGTTCGTTCGCAAAGTCTGATTACACAAAAAATTGCCAATTGGCGCTTGCTATTTTGATAATAAGAATTATTCTCATTGGAACTGATTTCCAAGGAGAATAGCCATGACTTATCTGATTGACGCTTGGCTTGACCGCCCTCACCCCTACCTGCGCATTCTTCATCGCGAAACCGGCGAAGTGTGCGCGGTGCTTGAAGAAGAAGCGCTCGACGAACTGCGTGACCAGGGCGACCTGGACATGAGCGGGCTGAATTCGAGTGAACCGGGGGTGCTGAAGGAGTTGGTGCGGAATTTGTTTCTGTTCTGCTATGCGCGGGCATTGCGCCCGATGGGAACGGATTGGAACTGACAGATCTGGCGAGGGCTTCGCCCTCGATCGCGACACAAGGCCGCTCCTACAGGGAACGCATCCCGCCGAGGGATCGCATATTCCTGTAGGAGCGGCCTTGTGCCGCGAATGGGCCGCAAAGCGGCCCCGGCGGTATTACAGAACGTCGAGCAGCTCGACGTCGAACACCAGCACGCTGTGCGGCGGGATGCTGCCAACGCCTTGGGCGCCGTAGGCCAGCTCGCTCGGCACGTACAGGCGCCATTTGCTGCCGGCATTCATCAGCTGCAGGGCTTCGGTCCAGCCAGCAATCACGCCACCTACCGGGAATTCAGCCGGCTGGCCACGCTCGTAGGAGCTGTCGAACACGGTGCCGTCGATCAGGGTGCCGTGGTAGTGCGTACGCACGTTGTCTTCGCGGGTCGGCTTGGCGCCTTCACCTGCGGTCAGTACTTCGAACTGCAGGCCCGAAGCCAGGGTGGTGATGCCATCACGCTTGGCGTTTTCGGCCAGGAATTCCTTGCCAGCGCCAGCGGCGGCTTCAGCCTTGGCAGCAGCTTCGGCTTGCATGATGTCGCGGATCACTTTGAAGCTGGCCGACAGGTCGGCTTCGCTGACGCGGCTGTCGGCGCCGTTGAAGGCGTCGGTCAGGCCGGCCAGGATGGCTTCCAGGCTAACACCTGGTGGCGGGTTGTCGCGCAGCTGGCCGCCCAGCTGACGGCCGATACCGTAGCTGACGCGAGTTTCGTCGGTAGACAGATTGAGTTCGGACATTGTCGTGCTCCACTGCAGGGCGCAGTGCAGCCGCGCCCTTGATGAAAAGGGCGAGCAGCCTAGCACACTGATGAGCTGCGAGCAGCTACCAGGCCGAACGCTGGGAAATCGGCACCTTGAGGTCTTCTTCGGGGTGCGAGCCCATGCCGCACATTTCATCCTGCACCGACCAGTGCACCAGGTTCATCGAGACCATGGGGATGGTTTGCAGCAACTTGCGGGCATCCTCCACCGAGTGCACGCGCAAGCGCTCGCCACGGGTGTCAGACAGCGGGTGGGCGCGCCCTTTGAGCCGGGCTTCAATGAGGTAATCGCCGCCTTCGATGGCGATCAGGTTCACTTCGTCGACATGGCCAGCCCTGGCCTCGAGATTGAGCTGATGCAGGTTCATGTAAGCACCTCGCGATGAGAACCACGCATGAGCGATCATTTTTCGTACAGGTGGGCCGAAAGCACAAGCCAGAAACGACACCGCCCGTCCGTTTTGCAACAGACGGGCGGTGCAGGCAACAACCGGGCTCAGTGCTTGGTCAGCTTGTCCAGGTAGCCCATGCAGAACGCCGAGACCACAAAGGTCATGTGGATGATCACGTACCACATCAGGTAGTCGGTGGAGATGTTCTGCGCATCCATGAACACCCGCAGCAGGTGAATGGACGAAATCGCCACGATCGACGCAGCCACCTTCATCTTCAGCGACGAAGAATCCATCTTGCCCAGCCAGTTGAGCTTTTCCTTGCTGTCGTCGATGTCCAGTTGCGAGACAAAGTTCTCGTAGCCGGAAATCATCACCATCACCAGCAGGCCACCCACCAGCGACATGTCGATCAGCGAGAGGATGACCAGGATCAGATCTGCTTCGCTCAGGGCGAAGACGTTGGGCAGGACGTGGACCACTTCCTGGAAGAATTTCAGCGCGAGGGCCAGCAGGCCGAGGGACAGGCCGAAGTAGATAGGTGCGAGCAGCCAGCGCGAGGCATACATCGCGTTTTCGAGAATACGTTCCATGGAGGGTTTGGGACTCGTCAGGTGACTAAAAAAACGACAGCGAGTATAGCCAGCCACCTGTTACAGCAAAAGCCCGGTGAACTGGGTCTGCTTTGCAGCCCATTCGCAGCGCAAGGCTGCTCCTACAAGGGAACGCGATCTCCTGTAGGAGCAGCCTTGTGCTGCGAATGGGCCGCAAAGCGGCCCCGGCAATGGTTCAGGTCTCAGGATGAAACTGGTAATCCCCCAGGTTCCGGCACCGCTCGCCATTGATCCGCCGCAACTGCGCCTGCAAATGCAAACACCAGATCTGCGGGTCTTCGGACACCTGATAACCATGCAAGGTCAGGCTGTCGACAATGGCATTGAGCACCGATTCAGCCACCATAGGCCCATGAAACGGCCCTTGGGCCTTGATTGCGGAAGGTTGCTCACCGGCCATGCCGGCGGCGAACAGCAGCGTCCACATGCCGTTATCCCCGGCCAGTGGGCGAATGCTGCATTCGATGCGGGTCACCAGGCCCAGGCACTGGCGTGTGAGGCTGAGGTTGCGCATGGCCGCGTCCCCTCCAATAAGCCTTGTTCAGCCTGAACACCAGGCTGTTTCCATCCTGAACGCTGATACTGTCCTTAAGTTCCAGCATAGAATAACAGCACAGAAAGATGGAAAACCGGCGCTGAACGGTAGCACATCGCCGCCAGCGCCGGTTTATTGACTCAGGCCGGTTTGGCCTGGGCAATCACCTCTTCCAGGCGTTCTTTTTCTGCCTTCTCGATGTCTTCTTCGCTGATCATTTCGGCGATTTCACGCAGGCGTTCAACCACCCGGGCGTTGACGCTGCCCTCGGTAAACAGGCCCTGGTCATCGAGCACCCCGGCCTCCTCGCCCACCAACAGGCTCAGTGCCTCGTCGGCCTGGCTGACCGCGTAGACGTGGAACATGCCGTTCTCCACCGCCTGCAGCACGCGCTCGTCGAGCATCAGGGTGGCGACGTTGGCACGCGGGATGATCACCCCTTGCTCGCCGGTCAAGCCACGCGCCTCGCACAGGCGGAAGAAGCCTTCGATCTTCTCGTTGACCCCACCCACCGCCTGCACTTCACCAAACTGGTTGATGGAGCCGGTGATGGCGAAGCACTGCTTGAGCGGCGTGCGCGACAAGGCCGAGATCAGCGTGCAGGCTTCGCCCAGCGAGGCGCTGTCACCGTCCACATAACCGTAGGACTGCTCCAGGGCGATGCTGGCGGAGATCGCCAGCGGGAACTCCTGGGCATAGCGGCTGCCCAGGTACCCGGTGAGGATCATCACACCCTTGGAGTGGATCGGCTGGCCAAGGTTGACCTCGCGTTCGATGTCGACGATGCCGCTGCCGCCCGGGTACACGGTGGCTGAGATACGCGCCGGCATACCGAACGCCGAGTCGCCCACTTCCAGTACGGTCAGGCCGTTGCACTTGCCGATGGCCGCCCCTTCGGTGTCGATCAGGATGATGCCGGCCAGCATGTCGTCCAGCACCCGCTGCGAAACACGCCCGGTGCGGGTGGCCTTGGCCTTGAGCGCACGTTCGATGTGCCCGGCGTCGGTCATTTCGTCACTGGCCAGCTGACGGATGAAATCGGCCTCGCTGACCAGCTGGAACAGGTCGCCGATACGCGCCGACAGGCGCGACTGGTTTTCGGCCAGGCGGGCGCTGTAGGTGGCCAGGCGCGCTACCGCGTCACTGGTCAACGGCGCCATGCCCTCTTCGTTGGTACGGGTGCGCAACAACTGGGCGAACTGCTCCAGGTTCTCGTCGACCATGGGCATGTCTTCGTCGAAGTCCACGAGCACGCGGAACATCTCCTGGAAATCCGAGTCGTGGTCCTGCAGGGCGTAGTACAGCTGGCGCGAGCCGATGATCACCAGCTTCACGTTCAGCGGAATCATCTGCGGCTGAAGGCTGACGGTGGCCACACGGCCCAGCTCCCCGATCGGTGACTCCATCTTCAGCTTGCGCGACTGCAGCGCACGCTTGAGCGCATCCCACACGAACGGCTCACCGAGCATTTTCTCGGCTTCAAGAATCAGGAAGCCGCCGTTGGCACGGTGCAACGCGCCAGGGCGCAGCTGGCGGTACGAGGTGTACAGCGCGCCCTGGTCGGTGCTGTATTCGATACGGCCGAACAGGTTGTCGTAAGTCGGGTGCGGCTCGAACACCACTGGCGCGCCACCGGCGGCATGGTGGCCGACCACCAGGCTTGGGGCGTATTGCTCTTCAAGCAGCTTGCGCGCGGCAGCGTCGGTCTTGCTGTCGTCGACCAGTTGCTCGACCACGGTGCGCAGCAGGTTGAGCTGCACCGACTGCAGGTAGGCGCACACCGCGGCGTTCTCGGCGTACTTTTCCGACAGCGGCGCCAGCAACGGCTGCAAGGCCAGGGTGATGGTTTCTTCGTTGAGCTGGCGCAGCTGGTTGTTCGACTCGCGCTTCCACTGCGGCAGGCTGGCCAGCTCTTCGTTCAGCTGTTCCTCGAGCAAGGCGATGTCTTCGTGGAACTGCTCGCGCACCGCTTCGGGCAACTGGGCGAACTCGGCTTCGTCCAGCGCCTTGCCCTCAGCCATCGGCGTGAAGGCGACGTTACTGGCATCGCGGTACAACGCCACGTCCTTTTCCAGCGAGGCCCGCTCGATCACATCCAGGGCGCGGTCGTAGCGCTGGTTGAAGGCGCGGTCGATGGCGCCTTTCTTCTGTTGGTAGGACGGGTGCTCGAACACTGCCGGGAAGGTGGCCAACAGGTTGTCGATCAACCCGCCCATGTCGGCAATGAACGCACCGGCGCTGCCCGATGGCAATTCCAGGGCGCGGGGCTCGCGGGTGTCATCGAAGTGGTTGACGTAGACCCAGTCGGCCGGGGTGTGCTGGCGCTTGCCCTCGGCCTTGAGGTAGCGCTTGACGAACGAGAAGCGCCCGGTGCCGGGCTCGCCCATCACGTATACGTTGTAACCGGGGCGGGGCATGGCCACGCCGAACTGCAGGGCCTCGACAGCACGTTCCTGGCCCAGGACTCCGCGAAACGGCTCCAGATCGTCGGTATGGGTAAAGGCAAACTGCTCGGGGGAGAAACGCCGGGTCAGGGCTTCAGGCGCGAGACGCAGGCGCGCAGCGACAGGATCGGGCATTGGGTTTCCTTACTTCGGCGGGGCAGATGAGCAGCATTCTGGCGCTGCCTCAGCGCGCCTTGCAAGGCTCTACGGGACTTTATATCGCGGCAGGTCGCAGCCAGTGCAGGTCATGCAACAGCAAATTTTTCGCAATCAACAACGCAACCTTTAGATCGTGCCTAAACTCCAAGCTGCGCGGGTGGGTGAAATGCTTTCCCGACCTGGCAACCGAGTTGCCAGAAACCCTGACCCTTGGTTAAGACAAAGAGAACAAATGCTATGAAACGGATTCTTCTGGGTACTCTGTTCACCGTGGTCTCGCTTAACGCCATGGCCGAAGCGCCTGGCGGCCCGAACTGCGGCTGGGGCAACATGCTGTTCGAAGGCCAGCGCGGCACTCCGGCACACTTCCTGGCTTCTACCACCAACGGCACTTCCGGCAACGCCACCTTCGGCATGACCTCCGGCACCAACGGCTGCTCCACCAAGGCTTCGCTGACCTACGGCGGCAAGTCCTGGTTTGCCATGAACGGCATGATGAACGAGCTTTCCGAAGACATGGCCATGGGCCAGGGTGAAGCACTGACCACCTATGCCGTGGTCCTCGGTGTCGCCCCGGAAGACCGTGGCTACTTCGAGTCGGTCGCCCACCAGCACTTCAACCAGATCTTCACCAGCGCCGACGTCACTGCTGAAACTGTCCACAGCAACACACTGGCCGTTCTGAAGAGCGACCCACGCCTGGCCAAATACGCTACCGAGGCCTAAGCGCAGCTGCTCCCGCCCCTCCCCCGGGGCGGGTTTCGCCTTTTTCGGCATCGTTAAGAAGTAGTTGCCCGATATGCTCAAACGCCTCGCTTCCCTGGCGCTGTGTGCCTGCGCCCCTGTTCATGCCGCACCCATGCTGGACCAAGGCCGTCTCCAGCAACTGGCCAATACCCCTTACTGGCTCGCCATTGGTCACTACGAAACCGCCAAGCTCGGTGGCTGGCGCAGCTATGTGGATGATGATGCGTTCTTCCTTGCCGAGGACGGTGCGCACCACCCCGACCAAGAGCTGCAAGCCACGGTCGAAGCGCTGTATGCCCCGGCCAGCCTCGGCGACAAGCACGCCCAATGCGTATTCCCCGCCCGCACCCGCTGGCTGCGCGAACAGCTCGACCTGCAAGGCCTGCCGCAACCGGACTGCCAGGAGTTCAAGACCTGGTACAAGTCGATCGACCCGCACAGCGCCGCGTTGATCTTCCCGGCGGCCTACCTGAACAGCCCGTCGTCGATGTTCGGCCACACCCTGCTGCGCATCGACCAGTCCAGCACGCGCAACGACGACACCACCCTGCTGAGCTACGCGATCAACTTCGGCGCCTACATCGAAGGCAGCGACAACAGCATCCTGTACGCCTGGAAGGGCCTGATGGGCGGCTACCCAGGGCTGTTCGCGCTGATGCCCTACCAGGAAAAACTGTCCGAATACCGCAGCCTGGAAAACCGCGACCTGTGGGAATACCAGCTGGACCTCACCCCCGAAGAAACCGGGCGCATGGTCGAGCATGTGTGGGAGCTGAAGCAGATCCAGTTCGACTACTTCTTCTTCGACGAAAACTGCTCGTATCGCCTGCTGGAGCTGCTGCAAGTGGCCCGGCCGAGCCTGGACCTGACCTCGCAGTTCCCGCTGACCGCCATCCCGACCGATACGGTGAAGGCCGTGAAGCAGTCCGGCTTGGTCGCCAGCGAAACCTACCGCCCCTCCCGCGAACGTGAACTGCTGGCCCGGGCAGAGCCACTGGACCACGACGAAAAGCGTCAGGTGCTGGCCGTGAGTGCCGACACCGCGCAGTTGCAGAGCCCTGAATTCAAGGCCCTGCCCAGCGAACGCCAGGCGTTGGTGCAGGACGCCGCGTATCGCCTGGAGCGCTACCGCGCCAATGGCCAGGAACGCGACCCAGGGCGGGCGAAACGCAGCTTCGAGCTGCTGCGGGCGATCAACAGCAACCCCCCGCCGCCCTTGCAGATCGAGCGCCCCGGCCTGCCCGAGGACGGCCATGACTCACGCACCTGGCAGCTGGGCGTGGGCACCCGTGAAGACCGCGCCTACGCCGAGTACGGCCTGCGCATGGCCTACCACGACCTGAACGACAATGCCTACGGCTTCCCGCTGGGGGCACAAATCGAGATATTGCAGCTGAAGGTGCGCCAGTACGAGGGTAATGACTGGCAGGTTCAGCGTCTGGACCTGGCCACCATTCGCTCACTGACACCCCGTAACGAGCTGCTCAAGCCCTGGTCGTGGCAAGTGGCCGGCGGCCTGGAGCGGGTGCCCGGCAAGCATGATGACGAGGTGCTGGTCAGCCACGTGAACGGCGGCGCCGGTGGCACCTGGCAACTGGCCGACGGGTTGCTGGGCTTTGCCCTGGGTACGGTGCGGGTCGAGCATCACAACGACTTCGCCCAGTTCATCGCCCCGGCGGCGGGGTTCAATGGCGGGCTGCTGTGGCGCAACGGCTTGGGCAACATGACGCTGGAGGCCAAAGGCGATTACTTCACCAATGGCGAAGTGCGGCGCAGTGTGAGCCTGAACCAGCAGTGGGAGATCAGCCAGAACCTGGGGCTGCGGTTGAGTGCCTCGCGCGAGTTCAGCCACCTGGCTACGGCGCAGAACGAGGTGATGCTGGAACTGAAGTGGTATCACTACTAGCGGGTCGGGCCTGCGCGCTTTTTGTAGGAGCGGCCTTGTGTCGCGATCGGGCCGCAGAGCGGCCCCAGCAATATGTGCATCATCGCTGAAATCCCGGGGCCGCTTTGCGGCCCGATCGCGACCCAAGGCCGCTCCTACATGGAACGTGCCGCGCCGGAAAGAAAGTTTTCCAACCAACTCTTTGACACTGTTTTGACACCTCCCCGACAAATCGCCACCTAGACTTGCCACTATCAACGGGAGGGTCTGGTGGTTATGTCGCGGTACTGGTTCGGCGTGTGCATTGCGTTGTTGCTGTCAGGTTGCGAAACCACCCACGAGCAGATGCTCAACCATGGTTATCCCCCTGCCTATGCCGATGGCTTCCAGGACGGCTGCAGCAGCGGCCGCCTGGCGGCCGGGCTGATGGTGGGCGGGTTCAGCAAGAACGTGCCGCGCTACCTGCACGAGCGCCAGTACGAAACCGGCTGGGACGATGGTTTTCGCCAGTGCCACGCCATGCAGAACAGCGAAGAACAGCGCGAGTACCACGAGCGCTTCTGGGACCAGCGCGACCGCGAGTGGGAGCAGGAAAAGGACCGTGGCGCCGCCAAGGCCTATCGCCATAACTGAGTCGCAAACGGACATCCCTTGAAACCGGCGGCCTGCCATGATGGTCTCCTGCACAAGGAGGCCCTGCATGAGCCGAGCATTCGTCAACGAAGACCAGGCCGCCGCCCAGGCCGACCAACCGGTCGAGCGACGCGTCAGCGAACAAACCAACTACGTCACCGCCAACGGCCTGCGTCAGCTGCAGGCCCGCGTGGCCGAGCTTAATGCCTTGCGCAGCGAGCTGCAGGCGCAGGGCGAGCGCGGCGACAAGCAGCGGCTGGCCGATACCGAACGGGACCTGCGTTACTTCAATGCGCGGGTGCAGAGTGCCCAGGTGGTGCCTGCAGCAACTTCACGCAGCAAGGTGCAGATTGGTAGCCGGGTGCGGTTTGTCGATGCGCAGGGCCAGGAGCAGGTGGTGCAGCTGGTGGGCGAGGATGAAGCGGATGCGGGGCGGGGGTTGATCAACTGGGGGTCGCCGTTGGGG
>NZ_JENB01000012.1 GCF_000708715.2 Pseudomonas putida W15Oct28
CCTCCCGCCCGCCCGCAATCGGGCCAAAGCAAGGGCCAGGGCCACCTGCGCATCATCGCCGGCGAGTGGCGCAGCCGCCGCCTGGCCGTACCGGAAGGCGAAGGCTTGCGGCCAACGCCTGACCGCGTGCGCGAAACCGTGTTCAACTGGCTGGCACCGCACATCGAGGGCGCCCGCGTCCTGGATGCCTTCACCGGCAGCGGTGCCCTGGTGCTCGAAGCCCTGTCTCGCGGCGCCAAGGATGCCGTGGCACTGGACAGCAACCCGGCGGCGATCGGCAACCTGAAGAACAACCTCGAGATCCTTCGTTGCCCGCGCGGGCAAATCCTGCAAACCGATGCCCTGCGTTACCTGCAAGGCCCGGCCAAGCAGCAGTTCGACGTGGTGTTTCTCGACCCTCCGTTCCACCAGGACCTGCTGGCCAACACCTGCAACCTGCTGGAGCAGAACCAGTGGTTGGGCGAACGGGCGCTGATCTACACCGAAAGCGAAGCGGCGCCGTCGACACTGCCGATGCCCGGCAACTGGCGCCTGCACCGCGAGAAGAAAACCGGCCAGGTGCATTACGCGCTCTGGCAGCGAGGATGACTCCGTAACCTTCGTTTGACGTACCTGGTTACCGCACTCCCGCCGCTTGCATGGCTGAAGCTGCTCCTTCGTTTCTTGAAGGAGCACTTCAACCATGACCGAACGCCCCTCCCCGCCCGCACCGGCTAGCCTGGTAAGTGCTTTTACCCTCGCCAATGGCCTGCGCGTCTGCCTGCGTGAAGACCACCGCGCGCCACTGGTCAGCGTGCAGCTTTGGTATCACGTGGGTTCCAGCTACGAGCCCGAAGGCCATACCGGCCTTTCGCATGCCCTTGAACATTTGTTGTTCGAAGGCAGCAGCAAACTGGCTGGGGGCCAATACTCCGCCCTCATGAGCCACTTGGGGGGTGAGGCAAATGCATTCACCCTCCCCGATGCCACGGCCTTTCCGCTGACGTTGCCAGCCAACCGCCTGGAGATCGCCCTGGAAGCCATGGCCGATATCATGGCCAGCGCCACCCTCAGCGATGCGCCTTTTGCCCGCGAACTGGCGGTGGTCATGGCCGAGCGACGCGAGGATATCGATAACGACGCGTGGTCGCAGGCCCTGGAACATCACCTGCTGCTGGCCTATGACAACAGCGGCTATGGCACCCCCGTAATCGGCTACAAGACCGACCTCGGCCACATGACCCCCGCAGCGGCACGCACGTGGTACCAGACCTGGTACCACCCCAACAACGCGACGCTGGCAGTGGCCGGCGACATTACCGTAGGGCAACTGCAAACGCTGGTAACGCGACACTTTGCAGCGATCCCCGCTCATCGCCTGCCGGCCCGGCAAATACCTGTAGAGCCCTCCAGCCTGGTTCGGCGCGTTCAAACCTTGCGCCAGCACGGCCTGCGCACGGGCGTGATCATCAGTTTCAACCTACCCAGTCAATGCACCGCCCGGTCTGACTCACAAGCGTATGCACTGCGTCTGCTGCCCCAGATTCTTGCCCAAGGCCACGCCAGCATCCTCCAGCGCCTGCTCGTGCGCGATGTACCAGTCTTGCAAGGTGTGTGGTCGGACTATGAGCCTTGGCAACGGGGTGACGGCCTGCTGACGTTTTACGCGTTCTGCAGCCCGCACGTTGCACCCGAGATGGCGGCAGAACGACTGCTGCTGGAAATCGAAGCGTTCCGCCAGTCAGCGCCCAGCATAGAAGACCTCCAGCGCGCCAAGGCACGGCTTCTGGCCGAGCAGTTATTCGACAGGGACGATATCAGCAAGCAGGCAGAAGCCATCGGCAAGCAGGCGGCCTGCGGCCTGGACCCGGTTGCACTGGAGGATGAACGGCTAGCCATCGAAGCCGTGACAGCCGAGCAGGTAGGCCTGGCGGCTTATGACTTCCTGACCGAATCCCGGACCACCATCACCTTTACGCATCACAAGGAAAGCGCTGATGAATGACTCGAATTCATACCCCGCTGCAGACAGCCCTGTTCATGGTGGCCTGGTGTCGGCCCAGGGGGTTGATCTGGACCTCTTCGAACCCATTGATACCCAGGTGCAGGCGTGGACAACGGATAGCGGCACCGCCGTGAAGTTCGTCGAAGCCCGAGGGCTGCCAATAGTCGATATCGTGCTGCAATTCAGGGCCGGTACAACCCAGGACACCGTGCTCCCCGGCCTGGCATCCCTGGCGTTCTACATGCTCGACGAGGGCAGCCAGCAGCACACAGCCACCCAGCAAGCAGAGCAACTGGAGCGCCTGGGCGCTGTCATGGAAAAGCAGATCCGCCTGGAGCACGCGACCCTGAGCCTGCGAAGCCTGAGCACCGAAGCACTGTTCGACCCGGCACTGGCGCTTTTCATCGACCTTGTGGCACGCCCTGCCTTCACCGCTGACGCGCTAGCCAAGATAAAAAGCCAATTGCTGCGGCACAGTGCATCTCGCGAGCACCACCCCCGCTTGAGGGCGCGTAGCGAAGCCTTTCGTCATTTGTTCAGTGGTCATCCATATGGCAACCCCTCAGGCAGCACTCAGCAAGGGATAGACCAGGCTACCCCTGAGGACCTGAGGCGCTTCCACCAACGTGCCTACTGCGCCAGTAACCTGGACATCGTAGTAGTGGGGGACCTTTCCCTTGCACAGGCCCAGGCCGTTTCACAACAGATCAGTCAGGCACTGCCCCAAGGCTGGTCCGCAATCGAGCTGCCGGCCACTGCTCCAGCAGCCGGCACCACGCTCAATGTCGAACAGCCTGGCGCGAGCAGTGCCGTCCTGATTGCATTACCCATGAACATGCCAGCCAATCATCCGCAATATCCGGCCCTGGTGTTGGCCAGTGAAGTATTGGGGTCGGGAATCGCGTCACGCTTGATGAATGAACTGCGACACCGCCGCGGGCTGACGTACGGCATCTACACACGGGTAAATGCCTTGAGCGCAGGTGGCCTGTTCAGCGCCGAATGGGATATCGCGCCAGAGTACGTCGAAGGCTCTCAAGTACTGGTTGAAACCTTGCTGCGCGAGTTCATCGAACAAGGGCCAACCCAGGCGGAGCTGCAAGTGGCGCGCAAGCAACTGGCAGGCCAGCTGCTGCGCGATGTGGCGCAGAACAAGAACCTGGCAGCCTTGCTCACGGAAATCACCTATCAACGCCAGCCCGCCGACTTTCTCGACCGCTACATCGAGCGCCTCGCCAGGCTGACCCCGGCTGATGTCCGCGCCGTCATGCAGCGTCGGCTCGACCTGAGCCGCACAGTACGCGTCAGTGTCGGCCCACGCGCCGAGCAACAGCCACTGCCAGCCACCGACCAATAGCGCAGGTACAGTGGCGCTTTTTCATGGCACTCTAGGCAGGCACATCACGAGTCGCCCAGCATGCCCAGCCTCAGCGCCACCTTCCGTCCGGCCATCGGCCTGTCCAACCCCCACCTGCAAACGCTGTGGGGGCCGCTGTGGCGCAAACCGCCAGACCTGCAGCGCGACCGTGAGCGGCTATGGCTGGCCGACGGCGACTTCATCGACCTCGACTGGCATGGCCCGCATCAGGCCCATGCGCCGCTGGTACTTGTACTGCATGGGCTGACCGGCTCGTCCCATTCGCCTTATGTCAAAGGGCTGCAGCAAGCGCTGCAAGCCCGCGGTTGGGCCAGCGTGGCGGTGAACTGGCGCGGATGCTCGGGGGAGCCGAACCTGTTGCCGCGCAGCTACCATTCCGGCGCCAGCGAAGACCTCGCCGAAATCGTCAGCCACCTGCGTGCCCAGCGCCCATTGGCGCCGCTGTATGCGGTGGGTTACTCGCTGGGTGGCAATGTGCTGTTGAAATACCTGGGCGAGAGCGGCGTCGCCAGCCAGCTGGAGGCGGCAGTTGCGGTGTCGGTGCCCTTTCGACTGGACCATTGTGCCGACCGTATCGGCCAGGGCTTTTCCAAGGTGTACCAGGCGCACTTCATGCGCGAGATGCTGGCGTATGTTCAGCTCAAGCAGCGGCACTTCCACGAGCAGGGCGAGCATGAACGGCTGGCGACGCTGGAGCGGCTGGGGCAACTGACCAACTTGCGCACGTTCTGGGACTTCGACGGCAAAGTCACGGCACCGCTCAACGGCTTTCGCGATGTGCACGACTACTATCGCCGCTCATCTAGCCACTTCTTCCTCGGCCAGAACCGCACGCCGACGCTGATCATCCACTCCAGCGATGACCCGTTCGTGGCTGGCCAGAGCCTGCCTACGGCCCGTGAACTGGCACCCCAGACCCGCTTCGAACTGCACCGCCGCGGTGGCCATGTGGGGTTTGTCGATGGCAGCCTGCGCAACCCGGGGTATTACCTGGAGCGGCGGATTCCGCAGTGGCTGGTCGACGGCCAGTAAAGTACTGACCACCTGGATCGCGCTTTTTGTAGGAGCGGCCTTCTGTCGCGATCGGGCCGCATCGCGGCCCCAGCAATTTGTGCGGCGAAGCTGAGATCTTGGGGCCGCTTTGCGGCCCGATCGCGACACAAGGCCGCTCCTACAGGGATCCGAACTGCTTACTCCCCAGTGGCTACGCCACGCGAAGTATCATTGATCCACTCGCTCCACGACCCGGCATACAGCTTGCCCAGCGGGTACCCCGCCAGTGCCATCGCAAACAGGTTATGGCAAGCCGTCACCCCAGACCCGCAGTAAGACACCAGCTGCTCCGGCGCACGCCCGGCCAGTTTTTCAGCAAAGCGCTGCCTGAGTTGATCCACAGGCAAGAAGCGCCCATCTGCCCCCAGGTTGTCGGTAAACGCCGCGCACTGGGCGCCGGGAATATGCCCCGCCACCGGGTCGATCGGCTCCACTTCACCGCGAAAACGCGGCAAGGCACGCGCATCGATCAAGGTCAGGTCTGTGCTGCCCAGGCGCTTGCCCAGGTGCTCGGCATCGATCAGCAGCTTGGCATCCGGCTCACCACTGAAGGTGCCTTCGCGTTTGGACGGTGAGTCCAGGCTCAACGGCAGGTGCGCCGCATGCCAGGCCTTCAGGCCACCATCGAGGATCGCCACGCCGTTGCGCTTGCCCAGCCAGGCCAGCAGCCACCAGGCCCGGGCGGCAAAGGCGCCGGGGCCGTCGTCGTACAGCACCACCTCGCTGTCGTTGTCCAGGCCCCACTCGCGCAGGCGCTCGACCAGCCGGCGCGCATCGGGCAGCGGATGGCGCCCGGTGTGCCCCTTGCTCACCGGCCCGCTGAGGTCGCGGTCCAGGTCGGCAAAATGCGCCCCGGCAATATGCCCCTGGGCATAGCTGCGTTGGCCATAGTCCACATCCTCGAGGGCAAAGCGACAGTCGAGGATCACCAACTTGGGCGAGTCCAGACGCTCGGCCAACTGCTGCGGGGTGATCAATTGCGCAAGGGGCATGACAATCTCCTGATCGATGGCACTAGGGCCCTGGGTCAATGTTCCAGAGCCTGGTTGAACGGTACATGGAATTCCTGGCACAGGGCGTCTACAGTACTGCGCGCACGGTCGGTGACGTAGCCGAGTTCCAGCACCAATACCTGGTAGACGCCCCGCTTGAAGGCTTCTTCACCCAGGTGCGCGGAATGTTCACGCGTGGTACTGAGAAAACGGACCCAGGACGTCAGCACGATCCAGGCATTGATAGTCAGCGATTCGATCTGCGCCGGCGCCATGGCCAGGATGCCCGCCTCGACAAAGCCGCGGTAAATCGCCTGGCCCTGGCGCAGGCAGCGCTCGGAAAAACGCCGGTAGCGGGCGGCCAGCTCCGCGTCGCTGTCCAGCAGGTGCTCCAGGTCGCGGTGCAGGAAGCGGTAGTTCCACATCGCCGCCAGCAGGGCCTTGAGGTAGAAGCGCTTGTCCTCCACGGTTGCCTGGCGGCCTTGCGGCGGGCGCAGGAAGCTGTCTACCAGCTCTTCATACTGGCTGAACAACAGGGCAATGATCGCCTGCTTGTTGGGGAAGTGGTAATACAGGTTGCCGGGCGAAATTTCCATGTGCGCGGCAATGTGGTTGGTACTGACGCTGCGTTCGCCCTGCTCGTTGAACAGCTCCAGGCTGTTCTGCACGATGCGCTCTCGGGTCTTCATGCGCGGGGCCATGCTCAGCTCCCAGTCTGCGGGCTTTCATCAAAGGGTCATCTTACGGCGGATTACAGGTGGAATGCACCGTTCGGCGGCGCGGAAAAATTCGCACCATCGTCCCGATTAGAGTATAGGCTCTAGACATTTCCTGCCCGGATCAAACGTCGCCATGAACGCGCCCAGTGCCTTGCCCCCTGTGCAATCCGACCTCGACCTTGCGGCGATGTTCGCTGCCCAGCGCCAGGCATTCACCGGCAACCCCCTGCCACCGGCTGCCCAGCGACTGCAATGGCTGAGAAGCCTGCGCGAAGCCTTGCTGGCCAACCAGGCTGGGTTGATCGAGGCCATCAGCGAGGATTTTTCCGGGCGTAGCGCCGACGAGACTTTGTTGGCCGAATTGCTGCCCTCGATACAGGGCCTGCGCCACGCCGAAAGGCACCTGCGTCGCTGGATGCGCGCCAGCCGGCGACGGGTCGGCCTGGCCTTCCAGCCGGCCAGTGCGCAGGTGCGTTATCAGCCGCTGGGGGTGGTCGGCATCATCGTGCCGTGGAACTACCCGCTGTTCCTCGCCATCGGCCCGCTGACCTGCGCCCTGGCCGCCGGCAACCGGGTCATGCTCAAGCTCAGCGAAGCCACGCCCGCCAGTGCCCAGGCCTTGAAACAACTGCTGGAGCAGGTGTTTCCCACCGATCTGGTCAGCGTGGTGCTCGGCGAGGTTGAGGTGGGCCAGGCCTTCTCCCGTTTGCCATTCGACCATCTGCTGTTCACCGGTGCCACCAGCGTGGGCCGGCAGGTCATGCTGGCTGCGGCGCAGAACCTGACCCCGGTCACCCTGGAGCTGGGCGGCAAGTCACCGGCCATCGTCTCGGCCGGCGTGCCGCTGGACAGTGCCGCCGAGCGCATCGCCTTCGGCAAGACGCTCAACGCCGGCCAGACCTGCGTCGCCCCCGACTATGTGCTGGTGCCGCGCGACCGGCTGAACGCCTTCAGCGACGCCTACCAGCGCGCCGTGCGCCGCCTGTACCCGCGCATCGCCGACAACCCCGACTACACCGCCATCATCAACCCCCGCCAGCTGCAGCGCTTGCAGCACCTGCTGGACGATGCCCGCGACAAAGGTGCGCAAGTGCTTGACCTTTACCCGGGTGAGGCCCGCCAGGGCCGGCGCCTGCCACCGCACCTGCTGCTGGACGTGAACGACAGCATGCAGGTGATGCAGGACGAAATCTTCGGCCCGCTGCTGCCGCTGGTGCCCTACGACAGCCTCGACCAGGCGCTGTCCTACATCAACCAGCGCCCGCGCCCGCTGGCGCTGTACTACTTCGGTTATGACCGGGCCGGCCAGGAGCATGTGCTGCGCCACACTCACTCCGGCGGGGTATGCCTGAACGACACCCTGCTGCATGTAGCCCAGGACGACCTGCCCTTCGGCGGCATCGGCCCTTCGGGCATGGGCCACTACCATGGCCACGACGGTTTCCTGACCTTCAGCAAGGCCAAGGCCGTACTCGCCAAGCAACGCTTCAACGCCGCGCGGCTGATCTACCCGCCTTATGGCAAAGCCCTGCAGCGCCTGGTCTACAAGCTGTTCATCCGCTGAGCGCCGGCCTGTGCACCGCCGCGACCTGCTGCGTTTCAGCCTTGGCGCCAGCGCCTTTCTGGCGGGCGCCAGCCTGGTTGGCTGCAGCGCACAAACAGCTGCAACGGGCTATCAGGTTCTGCGCGACGACGACCTGCCGCTGCTGCGTGCGCTGATCCCGGTGGTACTGGCCGGTACGCAGGCCGCCGAGCACCTGGTGCTGCACAGCCTCGACCACAAGCTGGCGGCGTTGTCGCCGGAAATGCTCAAGCTCACCCGGCAACTGTTCGACGTGCTCAGCCTGCCATTCACCCGCGGCCCCCTGACCGGTGTCTGGGGCGCCTGGGCACAGGCCAGCCCTGCGCAAGTCACGGCCTTCCTGCAGCGTTGGCAGGGCAGTTCGCTGAACCTGCTGCGCATGGGCCACGCTTCGTTGCTGCAGTTGCTGCAGATGGCCTGGTACGAACGCCCCGAGTCCTGGGCCGCATGCGGCTACCCAGGGCCACCGAAAATCTGAATACAACAAGAGCATCGCCAATGCCTGCCCCCGACCCGTTTCGCCAAGGCCTCGAACGTGGCTGGATCACCCATGACGCTTCGCGCCTGGCGCATGACCTTACCCTGGAGGCCGACGTTGCAGTGATCGGCAGCGGCGCCGGCGGTGCCGCCAGCGCGCAGCTGCTCAGCGCCGCAGGCTTCAAGGTGCTGCTGATCGAAGAAGGCCCGCTCAAGACCAGCAGCGATTTCCACCTGCTGGAGAGCGAAGCCTACGCCAGCCTGTATCAGGAGGGCCTGGGGCGCATGAGCAAGGATGGCGCCATCACCATCCTGCAGGGCCGCGCCGTGGGCGGCACCACGCTGGTGAACTGGACTTCGAGCTTTCGCACCCCTCCCCAGACCCTGGCGCACTGGGCTTCAGCCCACGGCGTGACTGGGCTGGGTGAGGATGAGCTACGGCCCTGGTTCGAACGCATGGAGCAGGAACTGGGCATTACCCCCTGGGCCCTGCCGCCAAATGCCAACAACGACGTGCTACGCCGGGGCTGCGAGCAGCTGGGCTACCGCTGGGCGGTGATCCCGCGCAACGTGCGCGGCTGCTGGAACCTTGGCTACTGCGGCATGGGCTGCCCGGTGAATGCCAAGCAATCGATGCTGGTGACGCGCATTCCCGCCACCCTCGAACAAGGCGGCGAACTGCTGTACCTGGCCCGGGCCGAGCGCTTCACGCACAACGGCGAGCGCATCCAGGGCCTGATATGCCAGGCCCTGGATGCACAAGGCGTACATCCCACAGGCAGGCAGGTCAGCGTACGCGCGCGTCAGTACCTCCTGGCTGGCGGCGGCATCAACAGCCCGGCCCTGCTGTTGCGCTCCGCCGCGCCCGACCCGCATGGCCGCCTGGGCAAGCGCACGTTCCTGCACCTGGTAAACTTCAGCGCAGCGCGGTTCAACGACCGTATCGACCCCTACTACGGCGCCCCGCAGTCCATCTACAGCGACCACTTCCAGTGGCAAGGCGGCACAGAGGGCCCGGTCGGCTACAAACTCGAAGTGCCACCGCTGCACCCGGCGCTGGCCAGCACCCTGCTGGGCGGGCACGGCCACGAAAATGCCTGGCGCATGGCCGAGCTGCCGCACACCCATGTGATGCTGGCGCTGCTGCGCGACGGTTTTCACCCCGAGAGCCAGGGTGGCGCCGTGGAGCTGCGTGGCGACGGTTCACCGGTGCTTGATTATCCGGTCACCGACTACCTGCGCGACGGATTGCGTCGCGCCTACCACAGCATGGCGCAGATCCAGTTCGCGGCCGGGGCCACGCAGGTGACACCCGTGCACAGCGATGCCAGCCCTGCTTCCAGCCTGGAACAGGCCCTCGGCATGATCGACGCCTTGCGCCTGGAGCCCTTCAGGACGCGCCTGGGCAGTGCCCATGTGATGGGTGGCTGTGCGTTGGGCGACGACCCGCGCCAGGCCGTGTGCGACAGCCTGGGCCGCCATCACCAGCTGGAAAACCTGTCGGTCCACGACGGCTCGCTGTTCCCCACCAGCATCGGCGCCAACCCGCAACTGTCGGTGTATGCCATCAGCGCAAAGCTCACCGAAGCCCTGATTGGCCGCCTGGCACACAGCGCATGACAACGAATATGCCCCCTGTCTATAGTGCCATCAGCTGGCCGCATGACTTGGCCGGGCGCAATCGCTGCGCTACCATCCGACTCCCCAACGCACTCCAGCCAGGATGACGCGATGAACCGAGTGTTGTACCCGGGTACTTTCGACCCCATTACCAAAGGCCATGGCGACCTGGTCGAGCGCGCCTCGCGGCTGTTCGACCACGTGATCATCGCGGTGGCGGCCAGCCCGAAGAAAAACCCCCTGTTCCCCCTGGAGCAACGGGTGGCGCTAGCGCGTGAGGTCACCAAGCACCTGCCCAATGTCGAAGTCATCGGCTTCTCCTCCCTGTTGGCGCATTTCGCCAAGGAACAGGGCGCCAACGTCTTCTTGCGTGGCCTGCGTGCGGTGTCCGACTTCGAGTACGAGTTCCAGCTGGCGAACATGAACCGGCAACTGGCCCCCGATGTCGAGAGCCTGTTCCTGACGCCTTCGGAGCGTTATTCGTTCATTTCCTCGACGTTGGTCCGGGAAATCGCCGCACTGGGCGGTGATATCAGCAAGTTCGTCCACCCGGTGGTGGCCGACGCGCTGACTGAACGTTTCAAGAAGTAAGCCCGATCGCCTGATTATCGCGCCCGCGTGCACTGCGGGCGCGAATGCGGCACAATTGTGCCCACTGCGTTGAACATGCCCGGGCCATGAGCCCCGGCCGGAGTCCCCATGTCCCTGATCATCACCGACGATTGCATCAACTGCGACGTCTGCGAACCCGAGTGCCCGAACGAGGCCATCTCCCAAGGCGAAGAGATCTACGTGATCGACCCTAACCTGTGCACCCAGTGCGTGGGCCACTACGACGAGCCGCAGTGCCAGCAGGTCTGCCCGGTCGACTGCATCCCGCTGGATGAGGCGCACCCGGAGTCTGAAGAACAGCTGATGGCCAAGTACCGCCGCATTACCGGCAAGGACTGAGCCCTACCCGCCTCTGCACGGTCCTTGTGGGAGCGGGCATGCCCGCGAACACCGGCATAGCCGGTGCCATCCATCGCGTTGCTTGCTTCGCGGGCTTGCCC
Organism: Pseudomonas putida W15Oct28; assembly: GCF_000708715.2. Taxonomy (GTDB): domain Bacteria; phylum Pseudomonadota; class Gammaproteobacteria; order Pseudomonadales; family Pseudomonadaceae; genus Aquipseudomonas; species Aquipseudomonas putida_R. Next base: position 10,858 of record NZ_JENB01000012.1, read on the forward strand.
GCTCCCACAGTGATCGAGCTAGCCTTAAGTTTTAGCGCTGGCAGCGCGGGCAGTAAACGCTCGCCCTTTGCCCCAGCTTCACCTCGCGCAACTCCGTGCCGCACACCTTGCACGGCTGCCCGCCTCGCCCGTAGACGAACAGTTCCTGCTGGAAGTACCCGGGCTGCCCATCGCCACCGATGAAGTCGCGCAGGGTCGTACCCCCCCGTTCGATCGCCGCCGCCAGCACCCGTTTGATCTCGATCGCCAGCTTCAGGTAGCGCGCCCGGGAAATCCCGCCTGCCTCCCGACGTGGGTCGATGCCTGCGGCAAACAGCGCTTCAGTGGCGTAGATGTTGCCCACCCCCACCACCACCGCGTTGTCCATGATGAACGGTTTGACCGCCATCGACCGCCCGCGGGACAGCTGGAACAGGCGCTCACCGTCGAACAGGTCCGTCAGCGGCTCAGGCCCGAGGCGCAACAGCAGCTCGTGGTTCAGCGGGTCCAGGCTCCACAGCATGGCACCAAAGCGGCGCGGGTCGGTGTAGCGCAGCATCAGCCCCGACTCCAGCTCGATGTCGACATGCTCATGCTTGGCCGCCGGCAAACCCAGCTCGACCAGCCGCAAGTTGCCCGACATGCCCAGGTGGCTGATCAGCGTACCGACCTCGGCATTGATCAACAGGTACTTGGCCCGCCGCTCGACGCTGACAATGCGCTGCCCCGACAGGCGCACATCCAGGTCTTCCGGGATCGGCCAGCGCAAGCGCCGGTCACGCACCACCACGCGGCTGACGCGCTGGCCTTCGAGGTGGGGCGCAATACCGCGCCGGGTGGTTTCTACTTCTGGCAATTCCGGCATGTGTCAGTGCCCGCTCAGCTCGCGAATGTTCTGCTTGAGGTTTTCGAAATCGTATTCCGACAAGCCAATGTAATCGAGCACCAGCGGGCCGACCACGTTCCATTCGTGGTCCACCGCCTGGTCGCCCAGCACCCGGTAGGACGCGCAGATGTGCTCGGCCATCTTCAGCACCGCCAGCAGGTTTTTCAGCTGGCTCTGGGTATTGCGCGCGCTCTCGTCGCGGAACACGGCCAAGGCGTTGTGGTGGTTGGCAATGGCCGCCGTGAGGTGCTCAGGCAGGCGCCAGGACTTGGCGGTGAAATAGCCAACCACCGAATGGTTGGTGTTGAACACGCGGTTTTCGGTGTCGACCACGCGCGTTTCTTCGTCGGCCTGGGCATAGGCCTGCACCAGCACATCCATGTAGTCCGGGAAGCGCTTGAGCATCAGCGGCACGCCACAGTCATGGAACAGGCCCAGGGTGTAAGCCTCGTCCGCGGCCTGGATACCGGTGCGCTTGGCCAGCATCAGGCAGGTGTTCGCCACGTCCTGGGCGGTATCCCAGAAGCGGTTGAGGGTGACGATGGTTTCGTCGCTCATCTCGCCCTTGATCGACTGGGCGTTGATCAGGTTGATGATCGAACGGCTGCCCAGCAAATTTACCGCGCGCTGGATCGAGCCGATCTTGTTGGAAAGGCCGAAGTGCGGGGAGTTGACCAGCTTGAGCAAGGCGCCCGAGAGGCCCGGGTCCTGGGAAATCAGCTTGGCGATGGTTTCCAGGTCCGGGTCAGGCATGTACTGCTCGAACTGCAGGTCGACCATGATCTGCGGTTGCGGCGGGATTGTGATGCCTTGCAAGGCTTGCTGGATCTGTTCGGCGCTGAGTTCTTGGGACATACGTGCACACTCGTTTAGGACGGGGGATTCTAACCCGGTAGGAGCAGCCTTGCGCTGCGAAGAGGCCATCGCAGGCACAGAAAATCGTTGCATGTACCGACCCCTTCGCAGCACAAGGCTGCTCCTACAGCCTTGGTGCATGCCCTGCCCCCTCTGTCGAGGCCTGCACCGATTGAAGTGCAGACACGCTATACTCCCGCTCTTTTTTCCCGGAGCGACGTCATGTCCCTGCCCAGCCTTCGCCTCAAAGCCAATGCCGACCGCCGCCTGCGCGCCGGCCACCTGTGGGTCTACAGCAACGAAGTCGACGTTACCGCGACCCCGCTGCAAGGCTTCCAGGCCGGTCAGCAGGCCGTTCTCGAGGCGGCCAACGGCAAGCCGCTGGGCATCGTCGCACTCAGCCCGAACAACCTGATCTGCGCCCGCCTGCTGTCGCGCGACATCAAGCTGCCGCTGGACAAGTCGCTGCTGGTACACCGCCTGAACGTCGCCCTGTCGCTGCGCGAGCGCCTGTTCGACAAGCCGTGCTATCGCCTGGTCTACGGCGATTCCGACCTGCTGCCGGGCCTGGTGGTCGACCGCTTCTTCGACATCCTCGTGGTGCAACTGGCCTCGGCCACCATGGAAGCGCACAAGGACGACGTGATCGCTGCCCTGGTACAGGTGCTCAAGCCTAGCGGCATCCTGTTCAAGAACGACTCCGCCGCGCGTGACGCCGAAGGCCTGCAGCGCTATGTCGAGACCGTCTACGGCGAAGTGCCGGACTGGGTGGCGCTGGAAGAGAACGGCGTCAAGTTCGAAGCCCCGGTGCGTGAAGGCCAGAAGACCGGCTGGTTCTACGACCACCGCATGAACCGCGCGCGCCTGGCGCCGTACGTGAAGGGCAAGCGTGTACTCGACCTGTTCAGCTACATCGGTGGCTGGGGCGTGCAGGCCGGCGCGTTCGGCGCCAGCGAAGTGTTCTGCGTCGATGCCTCGGGCTTTGCCCTGGATGGCGTGGAGCGTAACGCTGCACTGAACGGCATCAGCGAGAAACTGACCTGCATCGAAGGCGACGTGTTCGAAGCCCTGCGCGAGCTCAAGGCTGCCGAAGAACGCTTCGACGTGATCATTGCCGACCCACCCGCCTTCATCAAGCGCAAGAAAGACCTGAAAAACGGCGAAGCGGCCTACCGCCGCCTGAACGAACAGGCCATGCGCATGCTGAACAAGGACGGCATCCTGGTCAGCGCCTCGTGCTCGATGCACCTGCCCGAGGACGACCTGAACAACATCCTGCTGACCAGCGCCCGCCACCTGGACCGCAACATGCAGCTGCTCGAGCGGGGCGGCCAGGGCCCGGACCACCCGGTACACCCGGCCATCGCCGAGACCCGTTACATCAAGAGCATCACCTGCCGGTTGCTGCCGAACAGCTGATCAGTGGACCCTTGGGGCTGCTGTGCAGCCCCAAGGGTCATCTCAAATATCCAGCACGTACGAAGCGATCCCGAAGTACACCAGCACCCCCGCAGCATCGGCGATTGAGGTTACCAGCGGCCCGCTGGCAGTTGCCGGGTCGAGCTTGAGCCTGGTAAACATGAACGGCAGGCTCATGCCGATAAGGCTGCCCAGCAACACGATCACCAGCATGCTGCTGGCAACGATCAGCGCAATATCCGCCCCACCCCGCAACACACCCAGCGATGCCACCGCCAGCGCCATGGTGCCGCCCAGCGCCAGCGCCACACCGCACTCACGCCCCAACATGCGCAGCCAGTCGCCCATGACCACCTCGCCCGTCGCCAGGCCACGCACCATCAAGGTCGCCGACTGTGCCCCAGCGTTTCCGCCGCTATCCACCAGCAGCGGCAGGAAGAACACCAGCACGATGTGCGCGGCAATGGTCTCCTCGAACGCCGCAATCCCCGCCCCCGAGAACAAATTGCCGAACACCAGCAGCACGAGCCACAGCACCCGCTTGCGGTACAGCAGGCTGACGGTGGCATCCCTGAGGTTGCCAACGTGGTTGGTAATGGATGCGCCTTTGTGGAAGTCCTCGGTCGCCTCTTCGACAACCACATCGAGCGCATCGTCGCAGGTCACCAGGCCCACCAGCCGCCCGGTTTCGTCCAGCACCGGCACTGCCAGCAGGTCATGCTTGCGGATCAAGCGGGCCACTTCCTCCTGGCGGGTCGAGGTACAGACGCAGACGACCTTGCGCACCATGATCTGCTCGATCGGTTTATCCGGAGCGGCCAGGATCAGTTCCCGCAGGGACAGCGTACCCAGCAGGTTGCGCTGCTCGTCGAGCACGTAGGACTGATAGATGGTTTCGGCATCGGCGGCCTCGCGGCGCAGCATGTCGATGGCCTGGCTGGCACTTAGGCCGCCATCCAGGCACGAGTACTCGCTGGTCATCAGGTAACCCGCTGTACCTTCGGGGTAGCCTTCCGGGTGAAGAAAATCGTTGCGTCGGGCCTGGGCGGCCTGGCGCAGGTCGAGGGGGGAAGCGAGGGTGTCGGAAGTGTGTTGCATGAAGTTCTCCAGGCGCCGACGCAGGCACCCGCAAACCTCAGTCTCGCGGACTCAAGCCTTCGGAAGCCCTGGCGGCGGTGCGCTCAGTGCCAATTTGCGAGTTCGGTATGAACTGAAACTGGGAAGGTCCATTGAGGATGTATCTCGTGAAGCCGCACATGCGGCGGGCAGATCTTAGTCATCCTGGGCCCGCAGGTCAGCCCCTGACACAGCGGTTCAGAAGCGTCCTACAAGCTACCGGCCAATCGGCTAAAGCCACCGCCCAGACACATCGCCATTCCCTCGCCGCGCCAGCGGTGTAGAATCGGCCTATTCATCGCCAGTCATCCCCGGCGGGTTTATGAGCTCTGGCCAAGCACGCGGCGATCCCGTGGTGTCTTCGCCCCATCCGTGCCAGTGGCAACAGGCCTGCGGCACAAAGGACAAGAGAAGCTCACTCCCCTTTATGTGACCTGATTAAGCCGCCAGGAGTGTTTCATGCCTGATTATCGTTCCAAGACTTCCACCCATGGCCGCAACATGGCCGGCGCACGTGCCCTGTGGCGCGCAACCGGGATGAAGGACGAAGATTTCAAGAAACCGATCATCGCCATCGCCAACTCGTTCACCCAGTTCGTCCCGGGCCACGTGCACCTCAAGGACCTGGGCCAGCTGGTTGCCCGCGAGATCGAGCGCGCCGGTGGCGTGGCCAAGGAATTCAACACCATCGCGGTCGATGACGGCATCGCCATGGGCCACGACGGCATGCTGTACTCGCTGCCAAGCCGCGAAATCATCGCCGACGCCGTGGAATACATGGTCAACGCCCACTGCGCCGACGCCATCGTGTGCATCTCCAACTGCGACAAGATCACCCCCGGCATGCTGATGGCCGCCCTGCGCCTGAACATCCCGGTGATCTTCGTTTCTGGCGGCCCGATGGAAGCCGGCAAGACCAAACTGGCCAGCCACGGCCTGGACCTGGTCGACGCCATGGTCATCGCCGCCGACTCCACGGCTTCCGACGAAAAAGTCGCCGAATACGAGCGCAGCGCCTGCCCGACCTGTGGTTCGTGCTCCGGCATGTTCACCGCCAACTCGATGAACTGCCTGACCGAGGCCCTGGGCCTGGCCCTGCCGGGCAACGGCTCGACCTTGGCCACCCACGCCGACCGCGAGCAGCTGTTCCTCACCGCCGGCCGCACCATCGTCGAGCTGTGCAAGCGCTACTACGGCGACAACGACGAGTCGGTACTGCCGCGCAACATCGCCAACTTCAAGGCGTTCGAAAACGCCATGATGCTCGACATCGCCATGGGCGGCTCGACCAACACCATCCTGCACCTGCTGGCCGCAGCCCAGGAAGGCGAAGTAGCGTTCGACCTGCGTGACATCGACCGCCTGTCGCGTACAGTGCCGCAGCTGTGCAAAGTGGCGCCGAACATCCAGAAGTACCACATGGAAGACGTGCACCGCGCCGGCGGCATCTTCAGCATCCTCGGTTCGCTGGCCCGTGGCGGCCTGCTGCACACCGACCTGCCGACCGTGCACAGCGCCAGCATGGAAGAAGCCATCGCCAAATGGGACATCACCCAGACCGATGATGAAGCCGTGCACACCTTCTTCAAGGCCGGCCCTGCCGGTATCCCGACCCAGACTGCGTTCAGCCAGTCGACCCGTTGGGAAACCCTCGATGACGACCGTGAAAACGGCTGTATCCGCAGCTTCGAGCACGCCTACTCGCAAGAAGGCGGCCTGGCCGTGCTGTACGGCAACATCGCGCTCGACGGCTGCGTGGTGAAAACCGCCGGTGTCGACGAGTCGATCCACGTGTTCGAAGGCAATGCCAAGATCTTCGAAAGCCAGGACAGCGCCGTGCGCGGCATCCTCGCCGACGAAGTGAAGGCCGGCGACATCGTGATCATCCGCTACGAAGGCCCGAAAGGCGGCCCGGGCATGCAGGAAATGCTGTACCCGACCTCGTACCTGAAGTCCAAAGGCCTGGGCAAGGCTTGCGCCCTGCTCACCGACGGCCGCTTCTCGGGCGGCACCTCGGGCCTGTCGATCGGCCATGCCTCGCCGGAAGCTGCGGCTGGCGGCGCCATCGGCCTGGTGCGCGACGGCGACAAGGTATTGATCGACATCCCTAACCGTTCGATCAACCTGCTGGTCAGCGACGAAGAGCTGGCCGAGCGCCGCATCGAGCAGGACAAGAAGGGCTGGAAACCGGTCGAAGTACGCCCACGCAAGGTGACCACCGCGCTGAAGGCCTACGCCCTGCTGGCGACCAGTGCCGACAAAGGTGCTGTGCGCAACAAAGCGATGCTTGAAGGGCTGTAAGGGCTTTTCTGGCTGGCCAAACCGGCGCCTCGTGCGCCGGTTTTTTTATGCCTGTGGATAAGGCCGGATCAGAGCTCTCCCCGCGAAACACATTGGCGCAACTGCTCCAGCAGCAGGGCAGCCGAACGCTTCGGCGACGCCGTCGAGGTCAGCACGAATTGCGCTTGCGGCAGGGCTGGCAACGTCGTCACTTCCACAAGGCCGGCGGCCAGGGCCGATGATCGGGTGACCGGTGTTACCCCAAGCCCACCGCTTACGGCGGTCATCAGCCCTCCGGCACTTGGGCTCTGACAAACGATTCGCCATTGCCGCCCTGCACGCGCCAAGGCCTCGATAGCTGCGGCACGGTAAGGGCACTGATCAGAAAACACCGCCAAAGGCACAGTGGTTGCCTCGTCGGTGGCCAGCCCAATCGGCCCTCTGGCCCACACCAACGGCTCGGACCAAAGCACTTCTCCACGCTCTTCATCGCTGCAGCGGCTGCCCAACACAATATCGAGCCCACCCGACTGGACGAGCGCAAGCAGCTCCCCGGTCAGGCCAACTGTCAGGGACACCTCTGCATCGGGGTGAGTCACCGAAAAACGACGCAGGCAGTCGATGATCGGAGCTTTAACCATCTCCTCGCTCAACCCGACGAACACAGTGCCTGAAACCCGCCGGCCTGCGCCAAGGCTTGCGCGGGCATCATCGTGCAGCGCCAGGATCGTGCGGGCATAGCCTGCCAACCGGGCGCCTGCTGGCGTCAGGCTGACCGAGCGGGTCGTGCGCTCCAGCAACCTGTGCCCGGCTTCGCTTTCAAGCCGCCGAATGTGAGCACTGATCGCCGACTGCGTCAGGTGCAGCTGCTGCGCAGCACGGGTGAAACCACCGCTGTCGGCGACGGCAAGCAAGCTACGCAAAAGGACCGTATCGAACACAGATTCATCACCGATCTCACTGAATATGGCGAGCATACGTCATTTCCATGATGAACCTCCCTGAATCAGACTGTGCGCCGAACGCCCGTGCAGTCGAGCACCCGGGCCAGGTTCATCGACGCTGCCAAGGAGAAGCCCCCGTGGTTGAACGTATCTTGTATGTGTGCGCCTCACCCAGAGCAGAGCGGTCCGTTTCCGCTCAGATTGCCGACGTGTTCCTGGCGGCGTTGGCCGAGCGCAAAGCGGTGGAGATTGACCGCCTCAACCCTTGGGAATACGAACTTCCCGAAGTAGATGGTGCCTTGCTTGCAGCGAAATACGCAGGGCTTGACGATGCGCCGCTGTCAACCGCACAGGCTGCAGCATGGCAACAGATCAGGACGCTCGCCGAACGGTTCCACAGGGCAGATACCTTGGTGTTCAGCACACCGCTGTGGAATTTCGGCATCCCGTACAAGCTCAAGCACCTGATCGACGCAATATCGCACAAAGGCGTGTTGTTCACCTTCGACGAGCAAGGGTTGAACGGCATGCTGGACGGCCGCCGGGCAATTGCCATCTACACCCGTGGTCTGGGGTATGGGCCCGATTCCCAGACACCCGACCAGGCTTTTGGCCTGGAGAAACCCTTCTTCGATACGTGGTTGCGCTTCGTCGGGATCAACCAGGTACACAGCGTCGTGGTCGAACACACGCTTGGCCCTGCGGGCGCCAGCATCCGTGCAAGCGCGATTGAAGAAGTGACCTTGCTGGCGCAGAGCATCGATCAGCAAGCGGCCCGGACCATCATCGTGGGCCGCAGTGGCTGACAGGCCTCGTTACTGGATCTGCTCCGGCGTCACGATCACCCAGTTCTTGTCCGCCGTCACCGGCAACCCTTCCTTGGCCTGCGCCGCTGCATTCCTGGTAATCATCCCGTTGAGCTGGTCCATGTACTTGGCCTTGCGGTTTATCCACAGGTGGATGCCACCTTTGCCCACATCCACCCCGTGGAACTGCATGTAGCCATCGCTGGTCGGCGTGTCGCCGCCCACCAGCACCGGCTTCTTCCATTCATCGATGTAAGTCAGTATCGCCGCCTGCTTGCCGGCCATCCAGGTAGCCGGGGTCCACAGGTACGGGGTCAGCTCCAGCCCTTCATTGGCCTTGGCATCATAGTGCCCGGCACTGATCTGCTTGCGTGCCGTGGTCAGTTGCCCATTGCTGCGGTCCTTTAGCAGCAGGCTCACGCCAATCACGTTCTGCGGCTTCACGTTGTAGCCGTACCTGGGGTCCGAAGCGACCATGCGCACCAGCTCTTCGGAGGCCGCCGAAATCACGTACACCTCGATGCCATTCTCCATCAGCTTGTTGTACAGCTCGGCCTGGCCCTGGAAGACCTTGGGCGGCTGTACCTCGATGGTCTTGACCTGCTCGCCTTCGTAATACGTACTGGGGATCGGCTTGGTAGAAGCCATCAGCTCATCCACCTGCACCTTCAACTCCTTCAGGGTAAAACCCGAGAACACCTGGGCCACCCACGGGTAGCAGACCATGTCGTCGACTTCGCACAACCGGTAGTAGTAGCTGAACAGGCTTTCCTTGTGCTCGGCAGTGTCCTTGAACGGCATCAGCTTCAGCGAAGGGTCAAGCTTGTCGCGGCTCAGCAGGCCCTTGTTTTCCATGAACGGCAGCAGGGCTTCTTCCAGGTCATAGCGGTAGCTGGTGTTGTCCATGTCGAACACCGCGTAGTTACCCTTGTTGGCATTGGCAGCGATCATGCTGTCGAGCTGCCTGGCGGCCTCGGCGGGCCAATGTTTAAGCTCGGTGGCGAAGGTTTCGATACTGAACAGCAGGGACAGGCCGATGGCGGCGGCTTTCACAGCGACTTTCATGTACGAATCTCCTGAAATGACCCAGAAACGCTAGTGCAACAATCCCCACTGCCAACCCTCGATAACGACCTCCATGCAGCCGCAAACGCCGCGTTCATTGCAATCTGCGACACTTCGTTATTCCATAAACGACTATGCAAATTCCATTTGGGTATAAATTCGTTTGTTTTCAGGCTGTTAGCATTTCCGTTCGCAATCGCTCACAGAGGCGATGCCACTTCTGCTTTTTTCTGCTGGAGCTTCAATGAACCTGCCGCTGTCTCTTAACCTGCTGGCGTTCCTGGCCCTGTTGCTGGGCCTGGCACAAACCCGCCGCACTGACTGGAGCCTGGCCAAGAAGGTACTGCTGGGCCTGGTGCTTGGCGTCGTCTTCGGCCTGGCCCTGCACACGATCTACGGCGCTGGCCACCCCGTGCTCAAGGCCACCATCGCCTGGCTCGACCTGGTCGGCAACGGCTATGTCGGCCTGCTGCAGATGATCGTCATGCCGCTGATCTTCGCCTCGATCCTCAGTGCCGTGGCGCGCCTGCACAATGCCTCGTCGCTGGGCCGCATCAGCGTGCTGAGCATCGGCACCCTGCTGCTGACCACCGCCATTGCCGCGCTGATCGGCATCGTGCTGACCAACCTGTTCGGCCTGAGTGCCGAAGGCCTGGTCGCCGGTGTGCAGGAAAGCGCCCGCATGCAGGTTATCCACAGCGACTACGCCGGCAAGGTCGCCGACCTCAACATCCCGCAGCTGCTGCTGTCGTTCATCCCCAGCAACCCGGTGGGTGACCTGGCGCGGGCCAAGCCGACGTCGATCATCAGCGTGGTGATCTTCGCCGTGTTCGTCGGCCTGGCCGCACTGCAGCTGATCAAGGACGATGCCGAGAAAGGCGAGCGCGCCCTGTCGGCCATCGACACCCTGCAAGCCTGGGTGATGCGCCTGGTACGTGTGGTGATGAAACTGACCCCGTATGGCGTGCTGGCGTTGATGACCAAGGTGGTTGCCAGTTCGAACATGGAAGACATCCTCAAGCTGGGCAGCTTCGTGGTGGTGTCGTACCTGGGCCTGGGGCTGATGTTCGTGGTACATGCCCTCATCCTGGCTGCGACCGGTGTGAGCCCGCTGCGTTTCTTCCGCAAGGTGTGGCCGGTGCTGACCTTCGCCTTCACCAGCCGTTCCAGCGCCGCCAGCATTCCGCTGAACATCGAAGCGCAAACCCGCCGCCTGGGTGTGCCGCAGTCGATTGCCAGCTTCAGCGCATCGTTCGGCACCACCATTGGCCAGAACGGCTGCGCCGGGCTCTATCCCGCCATGCTGGCGGTGATGGTGGCACCGGCGGTGGGCATCGACACCTTCGACCCGCTGTGGATCGCTACCCTGGTGGCCATCGTCACCTTGAGTTCGGCAGGGGTTGCCGGCGTGGGCGGCGGTGCCACCTTTGCCGCGCTGATCGTGCTGCCGGCCATGGGCTTGCCGGTGGAGCTGGTGGCGTTGCTGATTTCGGTGGAGCCGCTGATCGACATGGGGCGTACGGCGCTGAACGTGAACGGTTCGATGACCGCGGGCGTGGTGACCAGCCAGTTGTTGAAAGAGACTGACAAGGATGTGCTGGCTGGCGATGAACATGCCGAATTGAGCCATACCTGACGGATTGCCGGGGGCGCTTCGCGCCCCATTCCGACCGGTCCGGCGCCCCGGCAAGGCCGCTCCCACAATGGTCCTGCGTATGCCGATCAATGTGGGAGCGGCCTTGCGTCGCGATGGGCTGCAACAAGGATTCAATATCCGGTAACGCAAAGGCACGGCAACCCACGCGTGGCCGACGTGGGCTTCGCTATAATGCTGGGCGGTCCTTGTAATGCGCCCGAAGGATACACCATGCCCCAGTACGACATGACTCAGGCCGAAGCCGAAAAACTCCGCATTGAGGTGGCCAAGATCCGCGTCGAGGTCGACAAACTGATTGCCGAGACGCGCAAGCTGAATGCCGAAGCCGTAAAGATGACCCGCGAAACCTTCTGGTACCCAGTTGCCATCGCCGTCGGTTTCGTCACCACAGTAGCGACGGTCACCGCACTGATCATCAAGCTGCTCACCTGAGCACCACCGCACATGTGGGACCAACTGCCTTGCGCTGCTTGCGCTGGCCCTATCGCCGGCAAGCCAGCTCCCACAAGATCACCACAAGCCTTGAGACCTGCGCATTACCTGTGGGAGCTGGCTTGCCGGCGAAAGGGCTGCAAAGCAGCCCCGGCAATCTCAAACCTTGTCCCAAACCTCGAAGTGATAAACAGGCTTGCCTTCCTCAGCCTGCGCCTCACTCGACTCCAGCTTCCAATGCCCCTCATCAAACGCAGGGAACCAGGCATCCCCTTCCGGCGCCATTTCCACCCGCGTCAGGTACATACGGCTGACCAGCCCTTTCTCCAGCGCCTGCCCATACAGCTGCGCCCCGCCAATCAGCATCAGCTCTTCAACGCCCTGCTCGCGCGCCCACTGCTCGGCCCGCACCAGCGCTTCTTCAAGCGACGCGAACACCTCGGCACCCGCCAGTTCAAGCCCCGGTTGGCGGCTGACGACGAGATTCAACCGCCCAGGCAGCGGCCGCCCCAGCGAGTCCCAGGTCTTGCGCCCCATGATGATCGGCTTGCCCAGGGTGGTGGCCTTGAAGTACTTGAAATCCCCCGGCAAGTGCCAGGGCATGGAATTGTCGATGCCGATCACGCGGTTCTCGGCGTAAGCCGCGATCAGGCTGAGGGGGAGTGATGTATTCATGCCAGCGAGGATAGCACCGGGCGTGTGGGTTATGCTTCTGCCCTGACCTGTGCAATGGAAGACCTTGTGACTGGACCGACTCCACTGGACAAGCGCTGGCTCACCGAAGCGGTACGCCTGCGCGAGGAACATGCCGGCCCCCTGGAAGACCAGGAAGCCAACCGTCGCGCCCGCCAGTCGGGCGGCGACCTGACGGCCCGCATCGAAACCCGTGCGCTGTTCCTGGCCGAACGCGATGGCATGAGCACCGCCCTGCGCCACTGGAAGCAGGGCGCACGCCTGGCGCTGCTGGCCTTGCTGCTGATAGCCGTGCTCAGCGGCGCAGGCCTGGCCCTGGCCGCCCTGGGCGACGGGCAGCGGCCGGTTAACGTGTTCTGGGCCCTGGGCAGCCTGCTCGGGCTGAACCTGCTGATGCTGCTGGGCTGGGCCATCGGTTTTGCCGTAAGCGGCGAGCATGGCGCGGGGCTGGGCCGGCTGTGGCTATGGCTTAGCGAACGCTTTGCCCGCGATGCCAAGGCCGCACACCTGGCACCTGCGCTGCTGGTGCTGCTGCAACGCCAGCGCCTCAACCGCTGGCTGCTCGGGCTTCTGGTGCATGGCCTGTGGCTGCTGGCGATGCTCACCGCCCTGGGCATGCTGCTGGCCTTGCTGGCGACCCGGCGCTATGGCTTTGTCTGGGAAACCACGCTGCTTGCCGCCGACCCGTTCATCCACCTGACCCAAGCCCTGGGCGCCCTGCCTTCGCTACTGGGCTTTGCCGTGCCTGACGAAGCCATGATCCGCGCCAGCGGCGACACCCTGCCGGCCCTGGAGCAAGCCCGGCAGGCCTGGGCCAGCTGGTTGCTCGGGGTGGTGCTGGTGTATGGCCTGTTACCCCGCTTGCTGCTGGCCGCACTGTGCCTGTGGCGCTGGCGCCAGGGCCGCGAGCGCCTGGCACTGGACCTGAGCCTGCCCGGCTACGCGCAACTGCGTGAGGCACTGATGCCACGCAGCGAACGCATCGGCGTGCAGGACGTCGCCCCCGAGGCCCTGCCGCAGTTTGCCGCCGGCCAGCTGGAAAGCGGCAGCAGCGGTGCCCTGCTGGTCGGCCTGGAGCTGGACGACCAGCGCCCCTGGCCACCCGCCCTGCCGAAAAGCGTGATCGATGCCGGCGTGCTCGACAGCCGCGAATCGCGCAACCGGCTGCTCGAACAACTCAACCGCTTCCCGCCGGCACGCCTGGCCATCGCCTGCGACCCCCGGCGCTCGCCCGACCGCGGCAGCCTGGCACTGCTCGCCGAACTGGCGCGCAATGCCGGCGCAACCCGTATCTGGCTACTGCAGGCCGCACCCGGCCAGGCCCTCGATGCCCAGCGCCTGGGCGATTGGCACGAAGCCCTTGACCGCCTTGGCCTGCAGCATGCCGACACCTCACCGCTGACCTGGCTGGAGCATGGCCATGACTGAGCCACTGAAACTGGCCGTGGTCGGCCATACCAACGTCGGCAAGACCTCGCTGCTGCGCACGCTGACCCGAGACGTCGGCTTTGGCGAAGTGTCCCACCGCCCCAGCACTACCCGCCATGTAGAAGGTGCGCGCTTGTCGGTGGACGGCGAACCCTTGCTGGAGCTGTACGACACCCCGGGCCTGGAAGACGCCATCGCCCTGCTCGACTACCTCGAACGCCTGGAGCGCCCGGGCGAGCGCCTGGACGGCCCGGCCCGCCTGGAGCGCTTTCTGCAGGGCAGCGAAGCGCGCCAGCGGTTCGAGCAGGAGGCCAAGGTGCTGCGCCAGTTGCTGGCCAGCAATGCCGGCCTGTACGTGATCGACGCGCGCGAGCCGGTGCTGGCCAAATACCGCGATGAACTGGAGGTGCTGGCCAGCTGTGGCAAGCCGTTGCTGCCGGTGCTCAACTTCGTCGCCAGCCACCAGCACCGCGAGCCGCAATGGCGTGAAGCCCTTGCCCGGCTTGGGCTTCACGCGTTGGTGCGGTTCGACAGCGTGGCCCCGCCCGAGGATGGCGAGCGCCGTTTATACGAGAGCCTGGCCCTGCTGCTTGAGGATGCCCGCCCGGCCCTGCAGCGGCTGATCGACGACCAGCAGGCACAGCGCCTGGCCCGCCAGCACAGTGGCAAACGGCTGATTGCCGAGTTGCTGCTGGACTGCGCCGCCTGCCGGCGTAGCGTCGAGGCCGAGCCAGCGGCCGAAGCCAAGGCCATAGAGGCGCTGCGCCAGGACATACGCCAACGTGAACAGCGTTGCGTCGAAGCCTTGCTCAAGCTGTATGCCTTCCGCCGTGAAGATGCCCATGCCAGCGACCTGCCGTTGCTCAATGGCCGCTGGGGTGATGACCTGTTCAATCCTGAAACCTTGAAGCTTTTGGGCGTGCGCCTGGGCAGCGGCGTGGCGGCGGGGGCCGCAGCCGGGGCCGGGGTCGACTTACTGGTCGGCGGGCTTACCCTCGGCGCAGCGGCGCTGGCCGGGGCGATTGCCGGCGGTGCGCTGCAAACGGCGCGTAACTATGGCTCGCGGTTGATGGGCAAGCTCAAGGGCAAGCGCGAGCTGACCGTAGACGACACGGTATTGCGCCTGCTGGCTTTGCGTCAGCAGCAATTGATGGTGGCGCTGGATAACCGCGGGCATGCGGCGCAAGACAGCATCAGGCTGGGTGAGCTGGATGAGAAGGCCTGGCGAGAGGGCAAGTTGCCAGAAGCACTGGTCAAGGCGCGGGCGCACCCGCAGTGGTCCACGCTCAACCCAGGGGCGAAGCTGAATCAGGCTGAGCGGCAGGAGCAGCTGGAGGCGCTGGTTTCACAATTTTGAGTTAGCAGGTCTGGCCTCTTCGCGGGCTCGCCCGCTCCCACAGAGATTGCGCACATTTCAGGAACTGCGCGGTTCCTGTGGGAGCGGGCGAGCCCGCGAAGAGGCCGGCAGAGGCAGCCCATATCTCAAAGCAGTGCCAATGCCCTCTGCTTCAACCCATCCAGATCAACCACCGGCACCCCGACCTCCTTGGCCCTCTCATCCCATTCCCGCATCCGCAAGCTCACCTCGAACAGCGGATCCCGCTCGAACGCATCCGCTTCAGCCTCGCTCATCACCCCGCCCTGATATTCCAGGGTCCGCCGGCTCGCCTCACTCAACCGCTGGTAATACCCTGGCTGGCGCAACGTCAGGTAGCGCTTGGCCTCCACGTGATACTGCACCAGCCGCGCCATGCGCTCACCAAAGCCGCAACGGCGCAAATACTCGGCGCCGATGCGTTCATGGCTGACCACGCCGTAACCGCCCATGCTGGCGTCACCGCCACACAGGTGACCGATGTCGTGGAAGAACGCCGCCAGTACCACCTCATCGTCGAAGCCTTCGTCCATGGCCAGTTGCGCGGCCTGGGACATGTGTTCGAGCTGGGTGATGGCTTCGCCGATGTAGTCGTCGCTGCCATGGCGCACGTACAGGGCGAAGGTGCTGTCGATGATCTGTTCTGGATCAGGCATCGGTATCTACTCCTGGCTTGGTAGCGGCGGTGGCCCCTTCGCGGGCTCGCCCGCTCCCACAGGAGCTGCGCACATTTCAGGAACTGCGCTATCCCTGTGGGAGCGGGCATGCCCGCGAAGAGGCCGGTACAGGTTACTGCTGGGCCACCTTCTCCGACTTGCCGTCATAGCGCTTGCGCCACTCGGCCAGGATCTGGTCACGGTTTTTCGAAGCCCAGGCAAAGTCGTTCTTGATCAGGCGCTGCTCATAGTCCGCCGGCAGCTCGGTCTGTGGCTTGGCAATGCCCGGCGCGGCCAGCACGGCGAAGTTTTCCTTGTACAGCTCCATGGCCGCCGGGCTGGCCGAGAAATCAGCCAGGCGCTTGGCCGCATCCGCCTTGGGCGAGCCTTTGATCACAGCAGTCGCCTCGATCTCCCAGCCCAGGCCTTCCTTCGGCAGCACGATGTCCAGCGGCGCGCCCTGGCGCTTGAGCTGTACGGCCGGGTATTCGAACGAGATACCGATCGGGAACTCCCCCGCTGCCGCCAGCTTGCAAGGCTTGGAGCCTGAATGCACATACTGGCCGATGTTCTGGTGCAGCGCGTCCATGTAGGCCCAGCCTTGCGGCTCGCCAAAGGTCTGCAGCCAGGCACTCACGTCAAGAAAGCCAGTGCCCGACGAGGCCGGGTTCGGCATGACGATCTTGCCCTTGTACTCAGGCTTGGTCAGGTCCTGCCAGCTCACCGGCTTGCTCAGGCCCTGCTTCTCGGCCTCGATGGTATTGAAGCAGATGGTCGCGGCCCACACGTCCATGCCCACCCAGGCCGGTGGGTTGGCCGCGTCCCGGTAGTTGCCGGAGATCTTGCCCAGGTCCTTGGGTGCATAGGCTTCGAGCATGCCGTTCTGGTCGAGGATGGCCAGGCTGGACGCCGCCAGGCCCCATACCGCGTCGGCTTGCGGGCGGTCTTTCTCGGCCAGGAGCTTGGCAGTGATGATGCCGGTGGAATCGCGTACCCACTTGATCTCGATGTCCGGGTTGGCCTTCTCGAAGGCCTGCTTGTAGCTCTTCAGTTGCTCGGCTTCCAGCGCGGTGTAGACCGTCAGCTGGGTACCCGCGGCCGAAGCCTGCAGGCTGAATACGGCAGAAACGGCAGCGGCAAGTGCAAGGTGCTTGTACATGGGTAGGTTCCTTACAGGTCAGACGGTCGCGGCGCGTTGGCGCCAGGCTTGGGAGCGGCGCAGCAGGCCGCGTGAGGCTGCGGCCAGCAGCAGTGAAGCGCCGGCACTGGTCAGCAGAATCAGGGTGGACATGGCAGCAGCACCGCCAACGTTGCCGGCATCGTCCATGTTCAGCACGGCCACGGCAGCCAGGATGGTGTCGGGGCTGTACAGGAAGATCGCCGCCGACACGGTGGTCATCGCCGAAACGAACAGGTAGCGGATGATGTCCAGCAGCGCCGGCAGGCAGATCGGTACGGTCACCCGCAGGAAGTGCTTGTACAGCGGCGCCTTCAGCGACAGCGCGGCGGCCTCGAACTCGCCATCCAGCTGGCGCAGCGCGGTGGTTGCGGTCATCTGCGCGGTGGTCAGGTAATGGGCGATGGTGCACACCACCAACAGCCCCATGCTGCCGTACAGCACATGCAGCGGGTTGCCGTTCAGGTTGAAGAAGAAGACGTAGCCCAGGCCCAGCACCAGGCCCGGCACGGCCATGGGGATGAAGCTGAGCAGGCGCAGCACCTGGTTGAGCAGGCGTTGGCCCTGGGTTTTCTCCATCAGGTAGGCACCGCTGAAGATCACGATGCTGCCGATCAGCGCGGTGCCGATGGCCATGGTCACGCTGTTGCGGTAGGCCAGCCAGCCGCCACCGGCGGTGTCTTCGAACATGTAGTGACGCAGCGACAACGACAGGTTGTACGGCCAGAAAGTGACCAGCGACGAATACACCGCCATGCCGATCACCAGCAGCAACGCCGCGCACACCAGCAGCACGATGGCCAGGAAGCAGGCATCGCGGCCACGCGATGGCTTGGGCTCGAACACCTGGGCACGACCGCTCATGGCCTCGCCCTGGCGCCGGCGCAGCCAGGCATCGACGCTGAAGCTGAACAGGGCTGGCAACAGCAGCACCATGCCGATCAGTGCACCCCGGCCGAACTGTTGCTGGCCGACCACCGCCTTGTAGGCCTCCAGCGCCAGCACCTGATAGTCGCCACCAACCACCACCGGCACACCGAAGTCGGTGATGGTCAGGGTGAACACCAGGCAGAACGCTGCAAACACCGCCTGGCGCGTGGCCGGCCAGGTGATGCTGGTGAACGCCCGACCTGGGCCTGCGCCCATGCTGGAGGCGGCATCGAACAGGCGAGCATCGGCCAGCGACAGCGCCGACAGCAGGATCATCAGTGCATGCGGGAAGGTGTAGATGGCCTCGCCCAGCACGATGCCCCAGAAGCCGTAGATGTTGTCGCTGAGCAACCCGCGCAGCAGCCCCTGATTACCGAACAGGTAGACCAGGGCGATGGCCGGCAGCATCGACGGCGCCAGCAGCGGCAGCAGCGAAATCCCCCGCCACAGGCCCTTGGCCGGGATCAGCGTACGTTGCAGGGCGTAGGCAAACAGGTAGGCCAGCGGCACCACGATGGCCGCGACGGTGAAGGCCACCGACAGGCTGTTGCCCAGCAACCAGTGAAAGCTCTCGCTGGCGAACAGTTCGCGGGCGGCCAGCAAGCCGCCACCCTGGCCCGCATCAGCGCTGAAGCCACGCCAGAAGATCGCCAGCAGCGGCATCAGCACGGCCAGTACCAACAGGATCAGCAGCAGGCTCTTGCCACCGACGACGAACAACCGGTCACCCAGGGCGACGCCAGCACGCGGCGCGGCTTTGGCCTGGCTCAGCGGCAGGGACATTGGCGCGGCCATCTCAGGCAAACACCTGCAGGCTCTGCGGCGGCAATGCCACCCAGATGTCCTGCGAACCCAGGCGCGGCATGGCCTCGGGGGCCACCTCGGCCAGCAGGGCATGGCCTGGCAGGTCCTTGAGTTCAAAGCTCATGCGGCAGCGGTTACCGAGGAAGGTGATCTCGCGGACCTTGGCCGGGAACAGGTTTTCTTCGTGTACTACCGGGTTGACCGTGATCGCCTCCGGGCGACAGAACAGCCGGCCGCTGCTGGCCTGGGCCGAACCCGGCGCCAGGCGCATGTTCATGCCGCCAACCTGGGCATGGCTGTCGCCGCTGCGCTGGAACGGCAGCCAGTTGCCCTGGCCGACGAACTCGGCAACGAACGGTGTGGCCGGCTGGTCGTAGATTTCCTGCGGGGTGGCGTACTGCTCGACCTGGCCGTTGTTCATCACCGCAATACGGTCGGCCATCAGCATGGCCTCGTCCTGGTTGTGGGTCACCATCAAAGTGGTGATGCCCAGCTGGCGTTGCAGCTGGCGCAGCTCGGTGCACAGGTGCTCGCGCACCCGGGCGTCCAGCGCCGACATCGGCTCGTCGAGCAGTAGCAGGGATGGCGACGGCGCCAGCGCGCGGGCCAGGGCCACACGTTGCTGCTGGCCACCGGAGAGCTGGCCGGGGTACTTCTTTTCGCTGCCAGACAGGCCTACCAGTTCGAGCATTTCGGCCACCCGCAGGCGGGCCTGCTCGCGGCCACTGCCGGTCAGGCCGTAAGCAATGTTGGCTTCGACGGTAAGGTTGGGGAACAGCGCGTAGGACTGGAACAGGATGCCGTAGTCACGGGCCTGGGGCGGCAGCTCGGAGATATCGCGCTCGCCGATGTACAGCGTGCCGCGGTCCTGGCGCTCCAGGCCGGCGATGCAGCGCAGCAGCGTGGTCTTGCCACAGCCGGACGGGCCGAGCAGGCACACCAGTTCGCCGGCGGCGATGTCCAGCGAGACATCGTTGAGCGCCGTAAAGGCACCGAAGCGCTTGTGGATGTTGCGCACTTTCATCTGTGCGCCGGGGGTGGTGTGGTTCATGGCAGGGCCTCATCGAAGAGATGGGGGCCATGCTAGGGAGGCTGTGCGAAGGTTCTGTGGCGTTAAGGCAAAAGCGGGTGATAGTGGTATAGGCAGATTTTGTAATGGCTGTGAGGGCCTCTTCGCGGGCTTGCCCGCTCCCACAGGATCTCTACACATCTCAAAACCTGCGCGGTACCTGTGGGAGCGGGCGAGCCCGCGAAGAAGCCAACACAGGCCTAGAAATGCGAACCGGCCACTTCCTGCGCCACCCCCAGGAATGCTGCTGGCAGCCTGGCCTGGCGCCGTTCCTTCAGGCAATACAGGTACTCATGCATCACCGGCGCATTCTCCAGCGCCAGCACCCGCAGCTCTGGGTTGTGCGGCACCTCATGGCGGGCAATCACACTGATGCCGATGTTGCGCAGCACCGCCTCGCGGATCGACTCGCGGCTGCCGATTTCCAGCAAGGCCCCAGCCGTCACCCCGGCCTCCTGCATCATGTGCTCGGTCAGCTTGCGCGTGGTCGAGCCCTTTTCGCGCATCAGCAGGCAATGCCCGGCCACCACGTCGATGGACACCGTCTGGCGATGGGCCAAAGGGTGGTTGCGGTGCACCGCCACCACCAGCGGATCGGTGCCCAGCACCCGCCGCACCAACCGGGCGTCCTCCACCAGTTGCGACGAGGCGGCAATATCCACCCGGTAGTCTTCGAGCATTTCCAGCACCTGCTGCGAGTTGCCGATCTCCACCGCCACATCCACCTGCGGCAAGCGTTCGCGGTAGATCTTCACCAGGTCGAGAATGTAGTAAGGCGCCGTGGCGGCAATGCGCAAGCTGCCTTGGGCCTGGCCGCTGTTGCGCAGTTCGAATTCGATGTCGGCCTCCTGCTGCAGCAGCGCCTTGACCATCGGCAGCAGGCGCACGCCCTCTTCGCTCAGCACCAGGCGCCGCCCGCCGCGGTAGAACAGCTCGACCGCGTACTGGCTTTCCAGGTTGCGGATCTGCGTGGTCACCGTGGGCTGGCTGAGCCCGAGCTTCTTCGCCGCCAGGGTGATGCTGCCCAGGCGGGCCACCATGTAAAAGGCTTTAAGCTCCGAACTCAGCATGCACGTCCTCTATTTGCGCAAAAGGCGCAAGCCGTTTAACACCACCAGCAGGCTCACGCCCATGTCGGCGAACACTGCCATCCACAGGGTGGCCATGCCGGCAAAGGTAATCGCCAGGAATATCGCCTTGACGCCCAACGCCAGAACGATGTTCTGCATGAGGATCGCCGCACTTTGGCGCGACAGCCTGACGAAGGCCGGGATTTTCCGCAAGTCGTCGTCCATCAGCGCCACATCGGCGGTTTCGATGGCGGTGTCAGTGCCGGCAGCGGCCATGGCAAAACCGATTTCGGCCCGGGCCAGGGCCGGGGCGTCGTTTATGCCGTCACCGACCATGCCCACCCGATGGCCCTGTGCGTACAGGGCTTCGATGGTTTTCAGCTTGTCGGCAGGCAGCAGGTTGCCTTCGGCGCGGTCGATACCCACCACGGCGGCGATGGCCTGCGCGGTATGCGGATTGTCACCGGTCAGCATGACAGTCTTGATGCCCAGCTCATGCAGTTCGGCGATGGCCTGGCGGCTGCTGTCCTTGACCGTATCCGCCACAGCGAACAAGGCCAGTGGGCCAGTGCGGTCGAGCAGCAGGACCACGGTCTTGCCCTGGCGCTCCAGCGCATCCAGCTGGGCTTCCAGCTCGGGTGAGCACAGCCCCAGTTCCTCCACCAGGCGGTGGTTGCCCAAGTGGTAGACCTCGCCAGCGATGGTGCCACGCACGCCGCGCCCGGCCAGTGCGGCGAAGTCATCGACCTCGCTCAAGGCCAGGCCTTGCGCCTTGCCGAACTGGGCAATGGCGCGGGAAACCGGGTGGTCCGAGCGTTCGCCCAGGCTGGCAGCCAGGGCTTGCGCGCGGCCTTCGAACACCGGCTCCAGCACTTTGGCGTCGGTCTGTACCGGCTTGCCGTGGGTAATGGTGCCGGTCTTGTCCAGGGCCAGGTAGTCCAGGTGGCGGCCGCCTTCCAGGTACACACCGCCCTTGATCAGGATGCCTTTGCGCGCCGCCGCGGCCAGGCCGCTGACGATGGTCACCGGGGTCGAGATCACCAGCGCGCACGGGCACGCGACCACCAGCAGCACCAGGGCGCGATAGACCCAGTCGAACCAGCCTGCGGCCATGAACAGCGGTGGAATCACCGCCACAGCCAGGGCGATGGCAAACACCACCGGGGTATAGATACGCGAAAACTGGTCGACGAAGCGCTGGGTAGGCGCCCGCGCGCCTTGCGCTTCCTCCACGGCCTTGATGATCCGCGCCAGGGTCGATTGCCCGGCGCCGGCGGTAACGCGAAACTCCAGCGCACCCGCCTGGTTGATGGTACCGGCGAACAGCTTGTCGCCTACGGCCTTCTCCACAGGCAGGCTTTCGCCGGTGATCGGCGCCTGATCGACGCTGGATTGCCCATTGGTCACTTCACCGTCCAGGCCGATGCGTTCGCCGGGGCGCAGCCGCACCAAGGCGCCAATGGCCACCTCGCGCACCTCCACCTCGCGCCATTGGCCATCTGCCTGCTGTACGGTGGCCATGTCCGGGGTCAACTGCATCAGCCCGCTGATGGCATTGCGTGCGCGGTCCAGCGAGCGGGCTTCGATCAGCTCGGCAACGGTAAACAGCACCATCACCATGGCCGCTTCCGGCCACTGGCCGATCAGCACGGCGCCGGTCACGGCGATGCTCATCAGCGCGTTGATGTTGAGGTTGCGGTTTTTCAGGGCAATCCAGCCCTTCTTGTAGGTGCCCAGGCCGCACCCAAGAATGGCTGCCAGCGCCAATGCCGCCACCAGCCATTCCGGGGCCAGCGCGGCAAAGTGCACGATTTCGGCGGCGATGGCGGCCACACCCGACAATGCCAGCGGCCACCAGCGGGTCTTGGGCGGTTGTGGCGCAGCGGCAGTAGCGTCGCCTTCGGCACCCAGCGGCTCGGCCTTCATGCCCAGGCTGTCGATGGCCCGCTCGATATCGCCAGTGCCGTCCAAGGTGTGGCGCACGCCAAGCACGCGGTTGATCAGGTTGAATTCCAGCTGCTCGATACCGGCCAGCTTGCCCAGCTTGTCCTGGATCAGGGTCTGCTCGGTCGGGCAGTCCATGGCGTCGATGCGGAAGCGGCTTAGCTGTGCCTGGGCACTGGCCGTTTCAGTCAGTTGCACCAGCGCCGGCGCGGCTTTTGAGCCGCAGCAGCTGTGACCGTGGGCGGCATGGCCATGGTCGTCATCGCCATGGGCGTGATCGTGCGGGTGCTTGTGGTCGTGGCTGACAGGCTGGTTCATGGGGTCGTCCTTAAAGTGAGCCTGTTGCCAAGTGAACACCCTGTAGCCACTATAGGGTCAAGCCACTTGCTGGAGATTTCGTGATGAAGATCGGAGAACTGGCCAAAGCCACCGACTGCGCGGTGGAGACCATCCGCTACTACGAGCGTGAAAACCTGTTGCCCGAGCCTGCACGTACGGAAGGCAACTACCGGTTGTACACCCAGGCCCACGTGGAGCGGCTGACCTTCATCCGCAACTGCCGCACCCTGGACATGACCCTGGAAGAAATCCGCAGCCTGTTACGCCTGCGCGACAGCCCCGACGACTCGTGCGGCAGCGTCAATGCGCTGATCGACGAGCACATTGAGCATGTGCAGGCGCGGATCGATGGCTTGGTGGCGTTGCAGGAGCAGCTGGTGGAGCTGCGGCGGCGCTGCAATGCGCAGGGGAGTGAATGCGCGATCTTGCAGCAACTGGAGACGAACGGGGCGGTATCGGTGCCGGATACCGAGCATTCGCATGTGGGGCGAAGTCACGGGCATTGATTCAAATGCTTCGCGGGCACGCCCGCTCCCACAGGGACCGCACAAGGCTTGGCCTTGAGTGATACCTGTGGGAGCGGGCGTGCCCGCGAATAGGCCAGTTCAGGCAGTAGAGATCTGTCAGACCGCCATCGGTGCTGTCATCGGCGCATGGTGCTCATAGCCTTCCAGCCAGAAATCACTCGGCTCGATCTTCTCCAGCCACTCCGGCTCGTACTTGCCCGTCTCGGCAAACGCCGGCACGCGGTCGCTGATCACCAGCTTCGGTGCTTCCAGCGGCTCGCGCTTGAGCTGTTCGTTCAGCATGTCCAGGTGGTTTTCATACACATGGGCATCGCCGATGAAGTAGGTGAACCAGCGTGGGGTGTAACCGGTCAGGCGGCCGAACAGCGACAGCAGCGCCGCGCCTTCGGTGAGGTTGAACGGTGTGCCCAGGCCCAGGTCGTTGGAGCGGATGTAAAGGGTCAGGGAAATTTCCTTGGTCTCTACATTCGGGTGGAACTGGTACAGCAGGTGGCACGGCGGCAGGGCCATCTCGTCCAGCTGGGCGCAGTTCCAGCCGTGGAACAGGATGCGGCGGCTGCCCGGGTCGTTGGCGATGGTGTCCAGGCACTGGCGCACCTGGTCGATAGCCTTGTACAGCACCACGAACGCCTGGCCGTCTTCTTCGTCCTGGGCAATACGGCGGAAGCCGGCCTTCTCGGCCATTTCGATGGCAGCCGGGTTGCTCAGCGGGATGCGCTTGTAGCCTGGCCACTGGCGCCATTGCACGCCGTAGATCTCGCCCAGGTCGTCATGGCCCTGGCGGAACGGGTTGGCCAGCCACTGGGCGTTTTCATTGGCGTTCTGGTCCCAGACCTTGCAGCCCAGCTCGCGGAATTCACCGGCGTTTTTCACGCCCCGCAGGAAGCCGACCATCTCGCCGATCGCCGACTTGAACGCCAGCTTGCGCGTGGTGATGGCCGGGAAGCCCTTCTGCAGGTCGAAACGCAGCATGGCGCCCGGCATGCTGATGGTACGGATGCCGGTGCGATTGCCTTGCAACGTACCGTTCTCGATGACTTCACGGACCAGATCTAGATACTGTTTCATGACGTTCCTGTAACAAGAACGGCAGGGGGATCACCCCTGCCGTGAAAATCATACGGCTGGTTTTGCCGTAGGTTTGCGGTTGTAGGCCAACCAGATCAAGAAGATGCCGCCGACGATCATCGGCACGCAGAGCAACTGACCCATGGTCAACCAGCCGAAGGCAATGTAGCCAAGCTGGGCATCAGGCACCCGCACAAACTCCACGATAAAGCGGAAAATGCCGTAGAACAGCGCGAACATGCCGGAAACGGCCATGGTCGGGCGCGGCTTGCGCGAGTACAACCAGAGAATCACGAATAATGCCACACCTTCCAGGGCAAACTGGTACAGCTGCGACGGATGACGGGGCAACTGGGCTGGGTCGCTGAACGGCGGGAACACCATCGCCCACGGCACGTCGGTCGCCTTGCCCCACAGCTCGGCGTTGATGAAGTTGCCGATCCGCCCGGCACCCAGGCCAATCGGTACCAGCGGCGCAACGAAGTCCATCAGCTCGAAGAACGACTTGTTGTTGCGCTTGCCGAACCACAAGGCCGCCAGCATCACGCCAATGAAGCCGCCGTGGAACGACATGCCGCCCTTCCACACCTCGAAGATCAGCGTCGGGTTGGCCAGGTAGGCATGCAGGTCGTAGAACAGCACGTAACCCAGCCGGCCACCGACGATCACCCCCATCGACAGCCAGAACACCAGGTCGGAAAGCTTTTCGCGCGACCAGGTGGGGTCGAAACGGTTCAGCCGGCGCGAAGCCAACAGCCAGGCGCCGCCGATGCCGATCAGGTACATCAGCCCGTACCAATGGATTTTCAACGGCCCGATGGCCAGGGCCACGGGGTCTATCTGCGGGTAAGGCAGCATGGAACTTCCTCTCGATTCAAATCAAAAAGCTGAGGCCGACACAGAACAGCAGCGCTGCGAACAGGCGTTTCAACAAACGGGGCGACAGCTTGTGCGCCAGACGCGCGCCAAAGCGGGCGAAAAACATGCTGGTCACGGCAATGCCGACCATCGCCGGCAGGTAGACGTAACCCAGACTATGGGCCGGCAGGTGCTCCTCGTGCCAGCCCAGCAGCATGAAGCTCAGGGCACTGGCCACGGCAATCGGCAGGCCACAGGCCGAGGACGTGGCCACCGCCTGCTGCATGGGCAGGCTGCGCCAGGTCAGGAACGGCACGGTCAGCGAACCACCGCCGATACCGAAAATGGCCGAGGCCCAGCCAATCACCCCACCGGCCCCGATCAATGCGGGTTTGCCGGGGATGCCGCGGCTGGCCTTGGGTTTGATATCGAGGGCCATCTGCGCAGCGATGACCAGGGCGAACACGCCGATGATCTTTTGCAGCAACGGGCCCTGGATCAGCGAGGCGGTCTTGGCACCGACACCGGCCCCCAGGAGGATGCCGAGGGTCATCCAGGCAAAGATCGGCCATTGCACCGCGCCCTTGCGGTGGTGCTCAAGCACGGCGTTGATCGACGTGAACACGATGGTTGCCAGCGATGTGCCGACCGCCAGGTGGGTCAGCACCGAGGCGTCGAAGCCCTGCAAGGTGAAGCTGAACACCAGCACCGGCACGATGATGATGCCACCGCCCACGCCGAACAGCCCGGCCAGCACACCGGCACAGGCGCCCAACAGCAGATAGAGCACGAATTCCATTCGGCTTCCCCAGGAAAACAATCCGGCATGGTAACGGAAGCCGGGCTCGGGGCTCTAGTGAACTCTGTGTCAGGATGGATCGGCCACGCCGCTGTGGGTACAGTGGCAGAAAACACAGAGGCCAAACCGATGTGCCTGATCGTATTTGCCTGGCGGCCGGGGCATGCCCTGCCGCTGATCGTCGCGGCCAACCGCGACGAGTTCTATGCCCGCCCCACTCAACCCTTGGCGGCCTGGGAGGATGCGCCCGGGGTGCATGCCGGGCGTGACCTGGAGGCCGGTGGCACGTGGCTGGGCGTGGGGCCGCAGGGGCGGTTTGCGGCGCTGACCAATATCCGCGACCCGGGCCAGGCACTGGGGCCGCGCTCGCGGGGTGAACTGGTGGCGGCGTACCTGCAGGGTGAGCTTGGGGTCGAGGCTTACCTGGACCAGGTGGCCAGCCGCAGTGGACAGTATTCGGGGTTCAACCTGCTGGTGGGTGATGGGCGGCAGCTGGGTTACCTGCATGCCCGTGACGCCACGCCGTGCCTGCTGGACGCCGGGGTGTACGGGTTGTCCAACGCCGGGCTGGACACGCCGTGGCCGAAGCTGGTGAAGGCACGTAGCGGGTTGGAGGGGTTGCTGGAAACGCCAGAACCGCGCCGGTTGCTGGATTTGCTGGCGGATAACGAGCCGGCGGCTGATGGAGACCTGCCCGAGACGGGTGTGGGGCTAGCGACCGAGAAACTGCTGTCGAGCGTGTTCATCGCCAGCCAGAATTACGGGACCCGGGCGAGTACGGTGCTGATTGTGGATGATCAGGGCAGAAGACAGGTGATTGAGCGCAGTTTCGGGCCCTTTGGCGGGCATCTTGGGGAAGTTGAGTTGCTGGTCTGAATATTTGATGCTGCCTGTGCGGGCCTCTTCGCGGGCTTGCCCGCTCCCACAGGAAGTCCACAGGTCTCAGGCCTTGTGCAATCCCTGTGGGAGCGGGCAAGCCCGCGAAGAGGCCGGAACAGGCAACCTCATATTCAGAGGGTTTTATTGGCCCCAGGCCCGATCATCCGTGCCAACCCAAGGTTTTTAAGGGCCAGCTGCAGCGAGCTGTGGATAACCTGCGGGTTGTCATGGCTCAGGGCCTCGGCCAGCAGGTCCTTGGCCTTGCTCATGTTCACCTGACGCAGCATCCACTTCACCTTCGGCAGGTTGGTGGCGTTCATCGACAGGCTGTCGAAGCCCATGGCCATCAGCAGGATCGCCGCCGCCGGATCACCGGCCATCTCACCGCAGATGCTCACCGGCTTGCCTTCGCCATGGGCATCGCGCACCACCGTGCTCAACGCTTGCAGCACCGCCGGGTGCAGGTAGTCGTAAAGGTCGGCGACCCGCGGGTTGTTGCGGTCCACCGCCAGCAGGTACTGGGTCAGGTCGTTGGAACCGACCGACAGGAAGTCCACCTGCCGCGCCAGCTCCTTGGTCTGGTACACCGCCGCAGGGATTTCCACCATCACGCCCACCGGCGGCATCGGCACGTCGGTGCCTTCGTCCCGCACCTCGCCCCAGGCGCGGTGGATCAGGTGCAGCGCTTCTTCCAGTTCGTGGATGCCAGAAATCATCGGCAGCAGGATGCGCAGGTTGTTCAGGCCCTCGCTGGCCTTGAGCATGGCGCGGGTCTGCACCAGGAAGATTTCCGGGTGGTCGAGGGTGACACGGATGCCGCGCCAACCCAGGAAGGGGTTTTCTTCCTTGATCGGGAAGTACGAAAGCGCCTTGTCACCCCCGATATCGAGGGTACGCATGGTCACCGGCAGCGGGTGGAACGCCGCCAGTTGCTCGCGGTAGATGGCCAGCTGCTCTTTCTCGCTGGGGAAGCGCTGGTTGATCATGAACGGCACTTCGGTGCGGTACAGGCCTACCCCTTCGGCGCCGCGCTGCTGGGCACGGGCCACGTCGGCCAGCAAGCCGGTGTTGACCCACAGCGGCATGCGGTGGCCGTCAGGGGTGACGCACGGCAGTTCGCGCAGGGCATCAAGGCCCTGAGCCAGCTGACGCTCTTCCTCGACCACTTCGCTGTACTGCTTGCGCAACACATCGCTAGGGTTGGTGAACACCTCACCCTTGTAGCCGTCGACGATCAGTTCGATACCGTCGACCTTGGAGTACGGCAGGTCGACCAGGCCCATCACCGTCGGGATGCCCATGGCGCGAGCGAGAATGGCAACGTGGGAGTTGCCCGAACCCAGTACCGAGACCAGGCCCACCAGCTTGCCTTCCGGCACTTCGCCGAGCATGGCCGGGGTCAGTTCTTCACTGACCAGGATGGTGTTGTCGGCATACACCAGCGACTGCGACCGGGCTTCCTGCAGGTAGGCCAGCAGGCGCCGGCCCAGGTCCTTGACGTCGGAGGCGCGCTCGCGCAGGTAGTCATCGTCCATCAACTCGAAGCGGTTGACGTGCTCGCCAACCACCTGGCGCAGGGCGCCCTGCGCCCACTGGCCGGTCTTGATGACTTCGGTCACCTCGCCGCCCAGGGCTGCGTCTTCGAGCATCATCAGGTACACATCGAACAGCGCGCGCTCTTCCGGGCGCAGCTGGGTGGCCAGCTTGGCCGACAGCTTGCGCATGTCATCGCGCACGCCTTCAAGAGCGTTCTGGAACAGCTTGAGTTCAGCGTCGATGTCATCGACGGTTTTGTCCGGCACCACTTCCAGGTCGGCCGGCGGCAACATCACCACCGCGCGCCCCACGGCAGCGCCAGGCGAGCCAGGCACACCGACGAAGCGCGCCTCCTGGATACCCTTGCCCTGGCGGCCCAGGCCACGGATCGAGCCCGTAGCTTCGGCGTGGGCGATTACCCCGGCGAGCTGGGCGCTCATGGTGACCAGGAAGGCTTCTTCGCCCTCGTCGAACTGGCGGCGCTCCTTTTGCTGGATGACCAACACCCCGACCACGCGGCGGTGGTGAATGATCGGCGCACCCAGGAAGGAGGCGAATTTCTCTTCACCGGTTTCGGCAAAGTAGCGGTACCGAGGGTGGTCAGCGGCGTTTTCCAGGTTCAGCGGCTCTTCCCGGGTACCTACCAGGCCAACCAGGCCTTCGTTGGGGGCCATGCTGACCTTGCCGATGGAGCGCTTGTTCAGGCCTTCGGAAGCCATCAGCACGAAGCGGTTGGTTTCCGGGTCGAGCAGGTAGACGGAGCAGACCTGGCTGCCCATGGCCTCCTTGACGCGCAAGACAATGATCCCCAACGCCGACTTGAGATCTTTGGCGGAGTTTACTTCCTGGACGATCTTGCGCAGCGTATTGAGCATGGCTCGGGGTCGAACTCCGTCGTCAGTCGCGCGTCAGCAGACGCGGTGCTAGCTCTTTCAGGGCGCGTCGGTACACCTCGCGCTTGAATGTCACAACCTGGCCCAGCGGATACCAATAGCTCACCCAACGCCAGCCGTCGAATTCCGGCTTGCCGGTCAGGTCCATCCGCACCCGCTGTTCATTGCTGACCAGCCGTAGCAGGAACCACTTCTGCTTCTGGCCGATGCACAGCGGCTGGCTGTGGGTACGTACCAGTCGCTGGGGTAAACGATAACGCAACCAACCGCGGGTGCAGGCAAGAATTTCCACATCATCGCGTTCAAGGCCAACTTCTTCGTTCAGCTCGCGGTACAGGGCATCTTCCGGCGTCTCGTCAGGGTTGATACCCCCCTGGGGAAACTGCCAGGCATCCTGGTTGATCCGGCGAGCCCATAGCACCTGCCCGGCATCATTCGTGAGAATGATCCCGACATTGGGGCGAAAACCATCCGGGTCGATCACGGCAGCAACCTCGCAAACGCATGTCACCGCATTGTTCCACAAAGCTTGCGAGCGCAGCAACGCGCCCGCCAAGCTTATGTGCAGCCGGGTGAAAACTCCGTATTCTGCGGGCCACCCTGTAGCTGATGCGAGTGACTGCAATGCGCCTGGCTTTATTCGACCTGGACAATACCCTCCTCGGTGGCGACAGCGACCATGCCTGGGGTGACTACCTTTGCGAGCGCGGCATTCTCGACCCGGTCGCCTACAAGCAACGCAACGATGGCTTCTACCAGGACTACCTCAACGGCACCCTGGACCTGCAGGCCTACCTGGCCTTTTCCATGGAGATCCTGGCGGCAACGCCTGCGGCCCAGCTCGACGAATGGCACCGCGACTTCATGCGCGACTGCATCGAGCCGATCATCCTGCCCAAGGCCCTGGCCTTGCTGCAGCAGCACCGCGAGGCGGGCGACCAGCTGGTGATCATCACCGCCACCAACCGTTTCGTTACCGCACCGATTGCCCGACGCCTTGGGGTTCGCGTACTGCTGGCAACCGAATGCGAGATGCGCGACGGCCGCTACACCGGGCGCAGTACCGATATACCGTGTTTCCGTGAAGGCAAAGTGACGCGGCTGGAGCGGTGGATGCTGGAGAACGGCTTCGACCTGGAAGACAGCTACTTCTATAGCGACTCGATGAACGATTTGCCGCTGTTGCAGCAGGTGACGCATGCGGTGGCGGTGGACCCGGACCCGAACCTGCGGGCTGAGGCCGAGAAGCGTGGGTGGCCGGTGGTTTCGCTCAGGGATTGAGGTGTTCCTGTGCCGGCCTCTTCGCGGGCATGCCCGCTCCCACAGGGATCACCACAGGCCTTGAGGGCTTCGCTGTACCTGTGGGAGCGGGCGCGCCCGCGAAGAGGCCGGTACAGGCAACCCTGAACTGTCAGACTGGTTTGGCGCCCATCAGCCCGGCAATGGACAGGAAGCAGACCCCGCTGAACACCGCCAGCGCCAGGGTAAACCGCAGCCCCACCACTTCAGCCTTGCGCAGCCGGTTCAGCCGCACCAGCAGCCACCACACGGCAAAGGCGCCGAAGGTATAGATGACGCCGGACGCCAGCACCCAGGTCTGCCCCAGCGGCCAGCCCACCAGGTGCACCAGCCACCAGCCGGTGAACGGCATGCTCACCAGGCACAGGCCCATCACCAGCCAGATGAACACCAGCGGCCGGCGCAACAGCTTGGCGTAGGCCTCGGCATCGCCTTGTCGGCGGGCCCGCACGGTCCAGACCGCCAGGCCCAGGGCTCCCAGAAGCAGCAATACGGTGGCGATGATGTGCAGGGTCTTGAGGGTGGTCAGGTGTTCCATGTCTCGGTTGTCCTTTAGCAGGCCATTTTGCGCTGGCGCCTTCGCGGGCTTGCCCGCTCCCACAGGTAAATCACAGGCCTGGGTGCCTGCGCAGTACCTGTGGGAGCGGGCAAGCCCGCGAAAGGGCCATCAGCCCTAGCTTAGCCGCTCAGCCCAGGAACAGCTTGTAGGCCGGGTTTTCGGTCTCGTCCCAGTAGGGGTAGCCGATCTTGGCCAGCGCCGCCGGCACCAGGTGGCGCTCGTCCTCCGGCACCTGCAAGCCCGCCACCACGCGCCCGTCAGCCGCGCCATGGTTGCGGTAATGGAACATCGAGATGTTCCAGCGCCCGCCCAGCTTGTTGAGGAAGTTGAACAATGCCCCCGGCCGCTCGGGGAATTCGAAGCGCAGCACCATTTCGTCGCTGGCACCGGCCGAATGGCCGCCGACCATGTGGCGAATGTGCAGCTTGGCCAGTTCGTTGTCGGTCAGGTCGGTAACCGGGAAGCCCTGCTCGGTCAGATGCTGCACCAGCGCCGCACGCGGGTCGTTTTCCGGGTGGGTCTGCACGCCAACGAAGATGTGCGCCTCGTCGGAGGTGTGCTTGCGGTAGTTGAATTCGGTGATCTGGCGTTTGCCGATAGCCTCGCAGAACGCCTTGAAGCTGCCTGGGCGCTCGGGGATGGTCACGGCGATGATCGCTTCGCGTTTCTCACCCAGCTCGGCACGCTCGGCCACATGACGCAGGCGGTCGAAGTTGACATTGGCACCAGAGTCGATAGCCACCAGGGTTTGCCCGGTCACGCCGTATAGCTCGACGTACTTCTTGATGCCCGCCACGCCCAAGGCGCCGGCAGGCTCGGTGATCGAGCGGGTATCGTCGTAGATATCCTTGATAGCCGCACAGATCTCGTCGGTGCTGACCGTCACCACTTCATCCACATGGTGGCGGCAGATATCGAAGGTGTGCTGGCCAATCTGCGCCACCGCCACGCCGTCGGCGAACAACCCGACCTGTGGCAGCACCACGCGCTCACCGGCAGCCATGGCCGCCTGCAGGCAGTTGGAATCGTCCGGCTCGACACCGATCACCTTGATTTCCGGGCGCAGGTACTTCACATAGGCGGCAATGCCGGCGATCAGGCCACCACCGCCCACGGGCACAAAGATCGCGTCCAGCTGGCCAGGGTGCTGGCGCAGGATTTCCATGGCCACGGTGCCCTGCCCGGCAATGGTGTGCGGGTCGTCGTAAGGGTGGACGTAGACAAAGCCCTTTTCATCGACCAGTTTCAGCGAGTAGGCCAGCGCCTCGGGGAACGAGTCGCCATGCAGCACTACCTTGCCACCGCGCGAGCGCACGCCTTCGATCTTGATCTCCGGGGTGGTCTTGGGCATCACGATAGTGGCCTTGATGCCCATCTCGCGCGCGGCCAGGGCCAGGCCCTGGGCGTGGTTGCCGGCGGAAGCGGTGACCACGCCACGGGCCAGCTCTTCCGGGGTCAGCTGGGCCAGTTTGTTGTACGCCCCTCGAATCTTGAACGAGAACACCGGCTGCAGGTCTTCACGCTTGAGCAAAATCTGGTTGCCCAGGCGCTTGCTCAGCTGCCCGGCGCTCTGCAGCGGGGTTTCGACGGCAACGTCATAGACGCGCGAGGTGAGGATCTTCTTGACGTACTGTTCGAGCATCGGGAAAGCATCACTGGGCCGCGGGACGAGGGCTGCGAGTCTACCCCAGCGCTACGTCGGGCGACCACAGCAAAGCCGCCCGAGCCGTTATACTAGGCAACTTTGAAAACCGCCCTGCCCCTTTTCGGAGCCCGCATGACCCAGGACCAACTCAAACAGGCCGTCGCCCAGGCCGCTGTCGACTTCATTCTGCCCAAGCTGGATGAAAAGAGCGTCGTCGGCGTCGGTACCGGTTCGACTGCCAACTTCTTCATCGACGCCCTGGCTCAGCACAAGACCGCCTTCGACGGCGCGGTTGCCAGCTCCGAAGCCACCGCCCAGCGTCTGAAGGGCCATGGCATCCCGGTGTACGAGCTGAACAGCGTCAGCGAGCTGGAATTCTACGTGGACGGCGCCGACGAGAGCGACGCGCACCTGAACCTGATCAAGGGCGGCGGCGCGGCCCTGACCCGCGAGAAGATCGTCGCCGCCGTGGCCAAGACCTTCATCTGCATCGCCGACGGCAGCAAACTGGTGCCGGTGCTGGGCGCCTTCCCGCTGCCGGTCGAAGTGATCCCGATGGCGCGCAGCCATGTGGCCCGTCAACTGGTGAAGCTGGGCGGCGACCCGGTGTACCGCGAAGGCGTGGTCACCGACAACGGCAACGTGATCCTCGATGTGCACAACCTGCAGATCACCAACCCGGTGGAGCTGGAAGCGCAGATCAACGCCATCGTTGGCGTGGTGACCAATGGCCTGTTCGCGGCGCGTCCGGCGGATTTGCTGCTGCTGGGTACCGCTGAAGGTGTGAAGAGCCTGAAGGCCGAGTAACCCTCTGCGAGGGCAAAGCAGCCCCAACCGCTCACTCAGCCGGCTGCTTGAACACATAGAACAGGTTCGGCTCGCTGACCAGGTAAATGGTCCCCGCCTCATCCATCGCAATCCCCTCCGCCTGCGGCACCGTTGCCTGCAACCCCTGGAAGCCCTTGCGCAACGACAAGGTACTCAGCGGCCTGCCCTCCACATCCAGCTCCAGCACCAGCCGCGACTCGTCCGACAGCGCCAGCAAATGCCCACTGCGCTCATCGAACTGCAAACTCGACAAGTCCCGCACAAACAGCCGTGAATCGCGCTTGCGGTCCTGCACCACATGCACGGCGTAGGGCTTTTCCGGGTTGTCATGGGGGAAGCCATGCACCTCGTAGATCAGCATCGGGTCACGTTCTTTGGCCACGAACAGGCGCTTGCCTGCCGAATCGTAGGCCAGCCCTTCGAAACCCTTGTTGCCGTTCAGGCCGATGCCCAGGCTGAGCTGCTCGGCGTCACCGGCATCGAGGAACATCGTGTCGTCTTCCAGGCGCACGCGAATCAGCCGCTGCTGACGTTCGTCAGTGATCACGTAGCTGTTGGGCCCCACGTATTCAACGGCTTCCGGATCGCCGAAGCCCGTCAGCGGCACCCGGCGCAGGATGCGGCCGTCCAGCGACAATTCGATCAACTCCGAACGGGCGTTGGTGACGGTGAACAGGGTTTTGCGGTCGGGGTCGTAGGTCAGCGCCGAGATGTCGTCATCCAGCCCTTCGACCGGCTGCGCTTCCACCACCACCCGGTAGCGGTCCAGGCCGATGCTCTGCTCGGCAGGCTGCCACCAGGTCTTCAGGTTGAACCAGCCACGCTCGAACAGGCGAAACTCCTGCCCGGCCAAGCCAAGCAGGAGCAGGCCGAGGGCGGCCAGGACAAGAAGCAGGCGAACAAAACGGCGCATAAGGGCAGACTCGACACAGGGATGGCGAATCTAACCATTAACGGCTGAAGCAAAGCTTAATGCCAGCGTCAGGATAATCTGATGATGCTGTCAGTGCTTCTTGAAGCGGTAGAACAGCGCCGGCTCGCTGACCATGTACAGGTTGCCTTTGTCGTCCATGGCGACCCCTTCGGCGCGCGGGATGGTGTCTTCAAGCCCGTTGAAGCCGCCCAGCAAGGTCATGAAGCTGACTTGCTGGCCCTGCTCGTCCAGCTCCAGCAGCATGTTGGAATCGGCCGAGAGCACCAGCAGGTGGCCGGTACGCGGGTCGACACCCAGTGCAGACAGGTTGCGCAGGTCGAGTTCTTCGCTAGGCAACGGCTGCTTCTGGCCCTTTAGCGGGCTGCGGCCATCGGTGTTCCAGGTATACAGCTTGGGCGGGCGCTCCTCGCCGATGACCAGGCGCTGACGCAGCGGGTCCCAGGCCACCGCCTCGAAGCCCTTGTTACTCTTCACCGACGGGCCCAGGTCGTGGCTCTGGAAGTCGTCATGGTTCAACACCGTGGTCTGCGCATCCACCTTGACCACGGTCAGGTCATGCAGGCGCTCGTCGGTAATGGCCAGGTAGCCATCTTCCAGCACGGCGACCCCTTCCGGATTGTTCCAGCCGTTGAGCGGGATCTTGCGCAGTACATCGCCCTCCAGGCTCAGCTCGACAAGGATCGGGTTCTTGCCCATGACCGCGAACAGGGTGCGGGTATGCGGGTTGAAGGCCAGGTCCGAGGCTTCGTCGTCGTCCATGCCCGGTAGCGGCTTGGCATCGATGTCCACCTGGTAATCCGGCAGCCACACGCTTTCGCTGCGTTCAGCGGTGCTTTCGAAGCTTTCCTTTACCCACAGCGCGCCGCGGTCATCCCAGTGCATGGCCACCGCCACGCCATAGCCGATCACCGCCGCCACGGCCAGGCCGAAGGGCCAGCGCAGGTAAAAGCGACGCTTGGGAGTTGCCGGGGCGCTGGAGGGTGATGGCATGCGGGTTTCCTGGGGGAATGGGCGTAGGTCCGCGCATTATCCGGATGGGGTGTGAAAAATCAGTAAACAGGTCCGGCCCCTTCGCGGGCTTGCCCGCTCCCACAGGGTTCTCCATAGGCCTGAAGCTTGTGAGATTCCTGTGGGAGCGGGCGCGCCCGCGAAGAAGGCGACGCGATTCTAGCGTCAGAGCACCCGGCTTTCGAAGCGGCTGACGCCCGGCAGCTCCAGCACCAGCTCATCACCAACATTGAACGGCCCCACGCCCGCCGGGGTGCCGGTGAGGATCACATCCCCCGCCTGCAGCGAGAACTGCGCCGCCATGTACTGGATCATCGGCACGATGGGGTTCAGCATCATCGCGCTGTTGCCGTCCTGGCGCACTTCGCCGTTGACGGTCAGGCGCAGCGGGATGTCGGTCACGTCCTCGAAGCTGGCAGCGGAGACGAACGGCGGCAGTACGCAAGCACCGTCAAAACACTTGGCCAGCTCCCACGGCAGGCCCTTCTCTTTCAGCTTGGCCTGCACATCACGCAGGGTCAGGTCCAACGCCGGGGCGTAACCGGAAATGGCGTCCAGCACCTCTTCCTCGCTCGGATGGGTCGACAGCGGCTTGCCCAGCAGCACGGCAATTTCAGCCTCGTAGTGCACCGAACCACGCTCGGCCGGGATCTTGAAGCCGCCCTCGGCCGGCACCACGCAGCTGCCCGGCTTGATGAACAGCAGCGGTTCGGTGGGGATCGGGTTGTCCAGCTCCTTGGCATGCTCGGCATAGTTACGGCCAATACACACCACTTTGCCCAGCGGGAAGTGAATGCGCGTGCCGTCTACGTACTGGTGCTGGTAACTCATGGCCGACTCCTCTGGATACTGCTTTTTATTCAGGTGCGAAGATCTTACCCGGATTCATGATGCCGCTAGGGTCGAAGACGGCCTTTATTGCCTTCATGCAGGCGATTTCTTCAGGCGAGCGGCTGTAGCCTAAATAGTCGCGCTTGGTCATGCCCACGCCGTGCTCGGCCGAGATCGAGCCGTTGTAGTGCTTGACGATATCGAACACCCACTTGTTGACCTTGGTGCACGAGGCAAAGAAGTCGTCCTTGCTCATGTGTTCGGGTTTGAGGATGTTCAGGTGCAGGTTGCCGTCGCCGATGTGGCCGTACCACACGACTTCGTAATCCGGGTAGTGCTCTGCGACGATGGTGTCGATATCACGCAGGAACGCGGGCACTTTCGACACTGTGACCGAAATGTCGTTCTTGTAAGGCGTCCAGTGCGAGATGGTTTCCGACAGGTACTCGCGCAGCTTCCACAGGTTTTTAAGCTGGGTGTCGCTCTGGCTCATCACCCCGTCCAGCACCCAGCCCTGCTCGACACAGTGCTCGAAGGTGGCCAACGCTTCGTTGGCGACCTCTTCAGTACTGGCCTCGAACTCCAGCAGTGCATAGAACGGGCAGTCGGTATCGAACGGCGCCGGCACATCACCGCGTGCAAGGATCTTGGCCAGGCCTTTATCGGAAAAGAACTCGAAGGCGGTCAGGTCCAGCTTGCCTTGGAAGGCGTGCAATACCGGCATGATCGAGTCGAAGTCCGGCGTGCCCAGCACCATGGCGGTGAGGTTGCGCGGGGCACGGTCCAGGCGCATGGTGGCCTCGACCACGAAGCCCAGCGTGCCTTCGGCGCCAATGAACAGCTGGCGCAGGTCATAGCCGGTGGCGTTCTTGATCAGGTCCTTGTTCAGTTCCAGCAACTCGCCCTTGCCGGTGACCACTTTCAGCCCGGCCACCCAGTTGCGGGTCATGCCGTAGCGAATCACCTTGATGCCGCCAGCGTTGGTGCCGATGTTGCCGCCAATCTGGCTGGAGCCGCTGGAAGCGAAGTCCACCGGGTAATACAGGCCCTGCTCTTCGGCGTAGGTTTGCAGTTGGCGAGTGATAACCCCCGGCTGGCAGACCACGGTGCGATCGAAAGCATTGAAGCCGAGAATCTGGTTCATGTAGTCGAAGGAAACGACCACCTCGCCATTGGCCGCCACGGCGCCGGCAGAAAGCCCGGTGCGCCCGCCAGACGGCACCAGCGCCACCTTGTGCGCATTGGCCCAGCGCACAATGGCCTGCACCTGTTCTACGGTCTTGGGGAAGACGATGGCACTGGGTGCCGGCGGGTAATGCTTGGTCCAATCCTTGCCATACGCTTCGAGGGAAGCCGCGTCGGTCAGGACCTTGCCAGGGTCGACAAGGGTCATCAGTTCTTCAATAACAGCGGGGTGGGTCATCGCTGGAACTCTCGACTTATTCATAGTCACCCTGAGCACTCTTCACCTGTCGGGATAAGCTCAGATTGTGTCGCGTATGCTAGCATAGCCCTCCCGCTGTTCATGCTAAGGCTGCCCTTCGCGCCTGGCATCACCCTCGCCATTTTTTCTCCGGGATACAGGTTTACGCAGATGAGCAAGACTTCTCTCGACAAGAGCAAGATCCGGTTCCTTCTTCTTGAAGGTGTGCACCAGAACGCGGTCGATACCCTCAAGTCCGCCGGCTACACCAACATCGAATACCTCACTGGTTCGTTGCCGGAAGCCGAGCTGAAGGAAAAGATCGCCGATGCCCACTTCATCGGCATCCGTTCGCGCACCCAGCTCACCGAAGAGATCTTCGACTGCGCCAAGAAACTGGTCGCTGTTGGCTGCTTCTGCATCGGCACCAACCAGGTTGACCTGCAGGCTGCCCGCGAGCGCGGTATCGCCGTGTTCAACGCACCGTACTCCAACACCCGTTCGGTGGCCGAGCTGGTGCTGGCCGAGGCCATCCTGCTGCTGCGCGGCATCCCTGAGAAGAACGCATCCTGCCACCGTGGCGGCTGGATCAAGAGCGCGGCCAACTCGTTCGAAATCCGCGGCAAGAAACTGGGCATCGTCGGCTACGGCTCGATCGGCACCCAGCTGTCGGTACTGGCCGAAAACCTGGGCATGCAGGTGTACTTCTACGACCCACTGACCAAGCTGCCACTGGGCAACGCCGTGCAGGTCACCAGCCTGAACGAGCTGCTGGGCCTGGCCGACATCGTCTCGCTGCACGTGCCTGAGCTGCCGTCCACCCAGTGGATGATCGGCGAGAAGGAAATCCGCGCGATGAAGAAGGGCGCGATCCTGATCAACGCCGCCCGTGGCACCGTGGTCGAGCTGGACCACCTGGCCGCCGCCATCAAGGACAAGCACCTGATCGGCGCCGCCATCGACGTGTTCCCGGTAGAGCCGCGCTCCAACGACGAAGAGTTCGAAAGCCCGCTGCGTGGCCTGGACAACGTGATCCTGACCCCGCACATCGGCGGCTCCACCGCCGAAGCCCAGGCCAACATCGGCCTGGAAGTGGCCGAGAAGCTGGTCAAGTACAGCGACAACGGTACTTCGGTGTCCTCGGTCAACTTCCCGGAAGTGGCCCTGCCGGCCCACCCAGGCAAGCACCGTCTGCTGCACATCCACGAAAACATCCCAGGCGTGCTCAGCGAGATCAACAAGGTCTTCGCCGAGAACGGCATCAACATCTCCGGTCAGTTCCTGCAGACCAACGAGAAAGTCGGTTACGTGGTGATCGACGTCGACGCCGAGTACTCGGACCTGGCGCAAGAGAAACTGCAACAGGTCAAGGGCACCATCCGTTCCCGCGTCCTGTTCTAAGTTTGCTTGCAGCATGAAAAAGGGAGGCCCTGGTGGCCTCCCTTTTTTTTGCCTGTGAAATTGGCGTCGCCTGCCTCGCGGGCTTGCCCGCTCCCACAGGGACCCCACAAGCCTGAAACCTACGGTGATCCTGTGGGAGCGGGCATGCCCGCGAAGGGCCCGGCGCTTATTTCACTTCGACAGTGATCTTCTTCGACTCTACGCTCGGCTTGAACGGCACGTGATACTGGTCACCCAGGATCAGTTGCAGGGTGTGCTTGCCCGGCGTCAGGGTGATGCTGGTTTCGGTCTGCGCCTTGCCGAAGTGCAGCACCTGCGGGCCCGCCGGCAGTGCGGTGCCAGCTTCTGGCATCAGGCTGGTCGGCAGCGGCATGTCGGCCACGGGTTCTTTATCCACATCCACCAGCAGGTGGTGGTGCCCGGTGTGCGGGGTCTGGTCACCCGCTGGCTTGAGCGCCATACCCTCGATGCCGAACTTGACGGTGAAGGTCTTGTCGACCGTTGCGCCATCGGCGGGGGAAACGATGAAGACCTTGGCATCCTTGGGCGGCTCCTGGCTCTTCAGGGCGTCCGCAGCACTGGCGAAAACCGACGCTCCCATCAGCAGACCGGCAACGGCAGCACGCGAAAATAGGCTGTTCATTCACTTCTCCTGTGATTCACTTATTGACCGCAGCCTGTCATCCAGCGGCGGCGGTAGTTCACCTTAGTTGAAATATTCGCCAAGGTGTTCCCATTGTCTGACAGAAATATTTCAGTCAGGGTTAAACAATGCCGAGGCTTCAAGGTCATAGGCTGCGCTCGATCACGGCGAGGAAGAAAGCCGTGACGAAAGTTATTCATCTGCTAAAAGAAAAGGGGCATTCATGCGTTCGACCATAGGGGTACTGCTGGCAGTACTGATCAGTCCATTGGCCCAGGCGGAGCTGATAGACGAAATCGCCGACCGGGGCGAACTGCGCATTGCCGTACAGGCCGACAATTCGCCGTACGCTTTCAAACAAGATGACCACCTGACGGGTTTCGACATCGAATTTGGCCAGGATCTGGCCAGGGAACTGGACTTGCGCGCCGAGTTCGTCGAGGCCCCGGCTGCCGAAGTGTTAAGCGGTGTCGAAAGTGGCAAATATGACGTCGCACTCACGCCATCAAGTGATGCGCCCAAGGGCGACGGCCCGCTCGATGTGAGCCTGCCGTTTGGCGAGAAGAAGCTGGTGATCCCGTTCCAGAAGGACAACCCGGCGTTCGAAAGTGCGGTGAACAATGCGCTGCAGCGCTTGAAAGACAGCGGGCGCACGGCCGAGCTTGAGCAGAAGTGGTTCAAGGGTGTGCAGGAGACTGCGGCCGGGCAGTAAGGTTTTTATTGCCTGTACCGGCCTCTTCGCGGGCACGCCCGCTCCCACAGGTCAATCACAGGCCCAGGGCGGGTGCTATCCCTGTGGGAGCGGGCGTGCCCGCGAAAGGGCCGGTACAGGCTTAAGCAGAAAGCCCAGCCAGCACAGCCTGCGCTTGCGCCAGCTCCAGCTCGCTGAACACCTGCACCCCCGCCCGCCGCAACAGCGCCGTGGTCACCCCTTCCCCTGCCACCTTCACCCCACTGAACGTGCCGTCATAGGTCAACCGGTTGCCACACGAGGGGCTGCCAGACTTCAGCACTGCCACGCGAATGCCATGCCGACGTACCAACTCCAGCGCCAGCTGCGCCCCGGCCAGAAACGCGGCACTGACATCTTCGCCCGTCACCGTCAGCACCTGCGCGCTGCCATCGAGCACTGCACCGCCCTGCCCGCCCGGGATCTCCGCGGGCGGGCGCGGGGTCGGCAAGCCACCGGCTACCTCCGGGCACAACGGCACCACGCGCCCTTCGGCCTGCCACTGCTGCAACAGGTCGGGATGCCCGCTGGCCCGGCCGTCATAGCGCACCGGCTGCCCCAGCAGGCAGGCGCTGACCAGCACCTTGGGCAAATCAGAACGGGTCATTGCCACGGCGCCTGAACCAACCGGTCAACGACAGCCGCTCACGGCCGGCCGGCAGCACTTCGTGGGGCACTTCACCCGACAGAAACACCACCAGGCAGCCCGCCACAGGCTCGACGTCAAGCTCCACGTCGTCTGCCAGGAACATGCGCAACTGGCCACCGTCCTGCGGCTGCCAGCCTTCATTCAGATACAGCACGGCCGAGACCATGCGCCGGTCATCGTCGCGAAAGCGGTCCAGGTGCCGGCGATAGAACGCCCCCGGTGGGTACAGGGCAAAATGGCATTCAAAGTCTTCCAGGCCCAGGAACAGGCCCTGGTTGATGGCCAGGCGCAGCTGGTCCATGGCCGACAGGTACTGGTCGCAGGCCTCGGCCTGCCCCGGATCGATCCACTGGATCTGGTCGCCGCGAATGGCTTCGCGCACCTCCTGGGTAACACCGCGCCCAACCCCCGCAGGGTTGAGTTCGCCCTCGGCATCACGCCGCCGGCATTCGGCCGCCAGCGCGCGCACCAGTTCGCCAGGCAAAAAGAGCGCCTGCCGGGACCAGCCATGGGTGGCCAGATCGTCGACGACGGCCGCAAGCATCGGGTGTTCAGGGGAGATGTGCATGGCGCGCATCATATCCATTAGCCATGCCGGCGCACAGCGCCACTTGGCCGAGAAACACGCGGATAACTCGACAAACCGGCGCCGGGCCAAGGACAATAGCCACCTGCCGACAGGAGTCCTGAATGCGCCGTCTGTTTTCCCTGATTCTGCTGAT
The DNA here is from genome assembly GCF_000708715.2 of Pseudomonas putida W15Oct28. Lineage (GTDB taxonomy): Bacteria > Pseudomonadota > Gammaproteobacteria > Pseudomonadales > Pseudomonadaceae > Aquipseudomonas > Aquipseudomonas putida_R. The sequence continues at coordinate 53,014 of NZ_JENB01000012.1, forward strand.
GATCTGCACCATGCCTGTCTGGGCAGACAACCTGGATCAACTGTACAAGGCCGCCGGCTGGCCCGACCAGCGCGCCCACTTCAACGATGCCCTGAGCGCCGCCCAGGAACGCTATCGCAACAGTTTGCCACCCGCCGTGTACCAGGCGCTGGTCAACAACAGCAACCAGCGCTTCCAGGCCCAGGCGGTGGACCGTCGTGCCCAGGCGCAACTGCGCGCCACCTTGGCCAACCCCTCGCCGGCCCTGGCCTTCTTCCAGTCGCCGCTGGGGCGCAAGGTGGTGGCCGCGGAGCTCAAGGCCACCCGCAAGGACGAGCTGGCCAAGCATGCCAAAGGCCTGCCGAAGGTCCAGGCCAGCGACGACCGCCTGCTGGTCATCGGCCACCTTGCCCAGGCCCTGCCAGCGCGTGAAGCCGGCGCCGAAGTCAGCCTGGCCATTGCCGGCGTGGCCGCCGACAGCCTCAGTTCGATGATCCCCGGCCTGTTCGGCGGTGGCCAGGCCCAAGGCCTGCTCGACGGCCAGCGTCAGCGTCTGATGAGCCAGATCGGCGAAGACCTCAACAACACCCTGCTGTACGTCTACCGCGAGCTGTCTGACGCCGAGCTGGAAGAGTTCGCCACCTTTGCCGAGTCACCCGACGGCAAGGCCTACTACCAGGCGGCCCTGGCCGCTGTCCGCGCGGGCCTGGCGGTTGGCCAGAGCACCAACGACCTGAAGTGATCAGCCCAGGCGCTGGTCGATGAAGTCGAAGTAGCGCTGGCGAATGCCCGGCAGCTCGTTGGCCAGGTGGTGACGGGCCTCGGGCAGCATCAGTATTTGCGGCTCGGCAAACTTGGCCTTGAGCACTTCGAGGTTGTAGGGCCAGTCCACCGTGCCATCGGCCTCCCCCTGCACGATCAACGGCCGCCGCGAGCTGCGCGGCGCGGCCTCGATGCGTTTGACCCAGGCGATCAATGCACCCACCCAGGCGGTGGGCAGACGACGCGGTTGCAGCGGGTCGGCCTCCAGAAACGGCAGGAAGGCCGGGTCGTTGGTGTTCTCGCTGAAGCGCCGTTCAATGCCGTTGACGAAATGCCGTAGCACCCGGTAGCTGAACTTCGACCAACGCCAGGAACACGGCCGCACCAGCGGTGCCAACAGGATGACCTGGCCATCGATGGGGCTGCGCGCGCCTTGGTGCAGCAAGTGATCCACCGCGATGGCGCCGCCCGTGCTCTGCCCGCACAGGTGCCACGGGCGCGGCAGTTGCAGCGTGCGCACCTGTTCGAACAGCGCCTCCAGCACCTGCTGGTACACCGCGAAATCACTGATGCTGGCCCGCTCGCCGCTGGACAGGCCGTGGCCTGGCAGGTCGCAGCTGATCACGGCGAAACCCTGCTTGAGTGCCCATTCGATCACATGCCGATAGAGGCCCATATGGTCGTAATAACCGTGCAACAGGAACAACGTCCCGGTGGGCTGCTCGGGTAACCATGCCTGCCCGACCAGGTCGAACCCTGCCGCCTGGAAGCCGCCCAGCCAGGTTTGTACCGGCAAGTTCAGGCCGTAGAAGCGCTGGTAGTCCTGCGCCTCGACCGACAACGGCTGGCGAGCGGTCAACGGCAAAAGGCTGTGGCGCAGGTGGTCGGGGTGAAAAGCAGCGGGCATCGAGCACATCCACATTGATGCAATGTATTGATCTGGAATCTTCAGCTCTGGCCGGCGTCATGGCAAGCTTGCTCACCTCGAACAACCAGCATCGCTCCCTTTGTAGGAGCGGCCTTGTGTCGCGATAGGGGTGCGAAGCGCCCCCGGGATTTGTGCATCACGCTGATAATGCCGGGGCCGCTTTGCGGCCCTATCGCGACACAAGGCCGCTCCTACAGGGGATCGCGGAAACTTCATGGATACTCGAATCATCAAACCGCTGTGCACGGTAATCGCCTTTTTGGTCGGCGCCGTCATCCTCTGGCAGGCCTACACCACCTTCCAGGCCCGCTACCTGCGCCCGTTCGACAACCAGACCACGCTGTTCGACGGCAGCCAGCTGCAACTGCCTGCCGAGCTGGCCGGCCCGGGCCCGGTCCGCGTGGTGCATTTCTGGGACCCGGCGTGCCCGTGTAATGTCGGCAACCAGCAGCACCTGGGCGACCTTGTCAGCCAGTTCACAGGCCACGGCGTTACCTTTCACGTGCTGCAAAAGCCCGGTAGCCATGGCCAGCTACCGGCCAATCTCGGCAGCTTGCAACCCATCACCCATCTGCCCGGCAGCGAGCACCTGCCCGCCTCCCCGGCCGTGGCCATCTGGGACCGGCAAGGCCGCCTGGCCTACTTTGGCCCGTACAGCGAAGGCGCCGTGTGCAACGCCAGCAACAGCTTCATCGAGCCAATCCTCAAGGCCTTGCTCGACGGCCGCCAGGTCAGCGCCTCCAATACCCTGGCGGTGGGCTGCTACTGCCCTTGGGCGGGCTGACGCACCCGCGCCGGGTTACCCACCACCGTCGCCCCCGCCGGTACATCCCGGGTCACCACACTGCCGGCACCCACCACGGCGTTGTCGCCAATGGTCACCCCCGGCAGGATGATCGCCGCACCGCCGATCCACACGTTGTTGCCGATGGTCACCGGGCGCCCACTCTCCAACCCGCTGCGCCGTACTTCTGGGTCGAGCGGGTGATCGGCGGTGTAGATCTGCACATTGGGGCCGATCTGGCAGTCGTCGCCGATGCGCACCTGTACCACGTCAAGGATCACGCAGTTGAAGTTCATGAAGGTATTGCGGCCGACGCTGATGTTGTAGCCGTAGTCGCAATAGAACGGCGGGCGAATCACCGCACCTTCGCCAACCTGGCCGAAGTGCTCCAGCAGCAGCCCGTGGCGTGCGTCGTTGAGCAGTTCGGCACTGGTGTTGTAGGTGTGCATCCAGTGCTTGTTGGCGATCTGCTCGGCCTGTAGTTCGGGGCAACCAGCATGGTAGAGCTGGCCGGCAAGCATTTTCTGTTTTTCGCTGAGGGACATGGAAACTCCTTCCGGGGGCTATGCTCTGTTCGCGAATCCGCCGATGATCGGACCATATTTTTCGCTTGAACGCACAAGGAGTCTGCATGAAGCGCAGCCTGACCCTGTTAGCCGTGGTCGTTGCCGTGGCCACCGGTGCCGGTTACTGGTACGTGCAGGGCAAGCTGCCGCAGCGCGACGGCGAGGTGGCCGTTGCCGGCCTGCAAGCGCAGGTCAGCGTGCGCTACGACGCCCGTGGCGTGCCGCACCTGCAGGCGCAGAGCGAGCCGGACCTGTACCGTGCACTGGGCTACGTGCATGCCCAGGACCGGCTGTTCCAGATGGAGATCCTGCGCCGCCTGGCCCGGGGTGAGCTGGCCGAGGTGCTGGGCGACAAGCTGCTGCCCACCGACACCCTGTTCCGCAGCCTGCGCATTCGCGAGCAGGCCGCGTTGATGGCCAAGCGTCAGGACCCGCAGTCACCTGCCTGGCAGGCCCTGCAAGCCTACCTCGACGGGGTCAACAGCTGGCAGGCCAGCCACCCCAAGCCCATGGAGTTCGACCTGCTCGGCATCACCCCGCGCCCGTTCACCGCCGAGGACACCCTCAGCATCGCAGGCTACCTGGCCTACAGCTTCGCCGCAGCGTTTCGTACCGAGCCCGCACTCACCTACATCCGCGACCAGCTGGGCCCCGAATACCTGCGCATCTTCGACCTCGGCTGGCAGCCCGAAGGCGCGCTGGGCACGCCGCTGGCCGCTGCCGACTGGAAAAACCTGGAAGCCCTCGCCCGGCTCAGCCATGAAGCACTGGGTGACGCTGGTATTCCGCAGTTCGAAGGCAGTAACGCCTGGGCGGTGGCCGGCAGCCATACCCGCAGCGGCAAGCCGCTGCTGGCCGGCGACCCGCATATCGGCTTCGCGGTGCCGGCAGTGTGGTACGAGGCCGAACTGTCGGCGCCCGGCTTCAACCTGTATGGCTACTTCCAGGCGCTCAACCCGTTCGCCTTGCTGGGCCACAACCGCGACTTCGGCTGGAGCCTGACCATGTTCCAGAACGACGACGTCGACCTGATCGCCGAACGCACCAACCCGGCCGACGCCAACCAGGTCATGGTCGATGGCAAATGGCAGGCGCTGGAAAAGACCGAACAGCAGATCGCGGTGAAAGGCGAAACGCCGGTCACCCTCAGCCTGCGCCGCTCGCCCCATGGCCCGATCGTCAACGACGTGCTGGGCGCCACGGCCGGGCCTACGCCAATCGCCATGTGGTGGGCGTTTCTGGAAACCGAAAACCCGATCCTCGAAGGTTTCTACCAGCTCAACCGTGCCGACACCCTGGGCAAGATGCGCGAAGCCGCTGCCAAGGTTCACGCGCCGGGGCTGAATTTTGTCTGGGCCAATGCCCGTGGCGATATCGGCTGGTGGGCGGCGGCAAAGCTGCCGATCCGCCCCGACGGCGTCGACCCCGCGTTCATCCTCGACGGCGCCAGCGTGCAGGCCGACAAGCTCGGTTTCTACCCCTTCAACGTCAACCCGCAGCAGGAGAACCCGGCGCGCGGCTATATCGTCTCGGCCAACTATCAGCCCCCGGCAGTGGTGCCGGTACCGGGCTACTACAACCTGCCCGACCGTGGCCGCCAGCTCGACCGCCAGCTGGCCAACCCTGAGGTGAAATGGGACACGCAGAACAGCCAGGCACTGCAGCTGGACACCGCCAGCGACCATGGCCCGCGCACCCTTGCCCCGCTGCTGGCAACGCTGCGCAGCGTGGCCGAAGGTGACGAAGAGAAGGAACTGGTCGAGCAACTGGCTGCCTGGCGCGGCGACTACCCGCTGGACTCGACCAGCGCCACGCTGTTCAACCAGTTCCTCTACGAACTGGCATTTTCTGCCCTGCATGACGAACTGGGCGACACGTGGTTCCCGGTGCTGATCAACACCCGCGCCATCGATGCCGCCTTGCCGCGCCTGGCGGCGGACGCCGACTCACCCTGGTGGAACACCCGCGGCGGCAACCTGCGTACCGACCGTACGGCCATCGTGCGCCAGGCCTGGCAGCACAGCTTGAAGCACCTGCGCGACACCCTGGGCAGCGACCCGGCCAGCTGGCAATGGGGCAAGGCGCATACCCTCACCCACAACCACCCGCTGGGGGTGAAAAAGCCGCTTAACCTGCTGTTCAACGTCGGGCCGTTCGCTGCACCAGGGACCCATGAAGTGCCGAACAACCTCTCGGCGAAGATCGGCCCGGCGCCCTGGCCGGTGACCTATGGGCCGTCGACGCGGCGCCTGATCGACTTTGCCGATGCCGGGCAGGCACTGACCATCAACCCGGTCGGGCAGAGTGGCGTGCCGTTCGACAGACATTATGCGGACCAGGCCGAGGGGTATGTGCAGGGGCAGTACCAGCGGGCACAGATGGGGGTGATTCCGGCGCGGAGTACGCTGAGATTAGTGCCCGCCAGATAACCGAGGGGGGCTGCTTTGCAGCCCAATCGCGACACAAGGCCGCTCCCACATTGGCCGGTGTATGCAGGACCTTGTGGGAGCGGCCTTGTGTCGCGATTGGGCCGCAAAGCGGCCCCGTTTACATGGTCAGCCCTGCCACTTGCCCCCTTCGACGATCACGCTTTCCGGCTTGGTGTCATCGCTCAGTTCCTTGCGCACATACTGGTCATACAGCTTCAGCAAGAACTTCTCTTCCCCAAGCTTGGCCAGCTCGGCGTTCACCCAGTCACGCAGTTCGGTATTGCCCTTCTTCACCGCTGGCGCAATCGGTGCTTCTTCACCCAGCAACTCAGGCAGCACGCGGAAGCCCGGGTTCTGCTTGGCCCAGCTGAACAGGATCAGGTTGTCCTGGGCATAGGCATCGCCACGGCCGGTGGCCAGGGCTTGCAGCGATTCGCTGTTCTTCTCGAACTTGAGCAGTTTCCAGTCTGGGTGATTTTTGGTCAGCCAGATATCGGCCGTGGTGCCGGTGGTGACGATGATGGTCTTGTCGGCCAGGTCGTCGAGCTTCTGCACCGGGCTGCCGTCCGCCACGATGGCCTGCACGGCAACGCGCAGGTTGGGGTTGGTGAAGTCCACCGCTTCCTTGCGCTCCGGGGTTACGGTCATGTTGGCGAGGATCAGGTCTACCTTGTCGCTCTGCAGGAACGGAATACGGCTGGCCGGTTCCACGGCAACGAACTCGACCTTGTTTTCATCACCCAGCAGGTCCTTGGCCAGGCGCCGGCCAATGTCGGTGTCAAAGCCCACATAGCGGCCCTTCTCATCGACGAAGCCGAACGGCGGCTTGTCGGTGAACACCCCGACAATCAGCTTGTCGCGGGCCTTGATGGTTTCCAGGTAGCTGGTGGCTGGCGATGCCGCTGCCGGCTTGGGTGGCTCTTCAGCCTTGTTGCAGCCGGCCAGCAGGGCCAGGCCGAACAACGGCGCCAGCAGTTTGGTGAGGTTGGCAGTTTTCATGACAGTTCCTTGTGCAGTTTCTTAGGCAGGCTTTCTACGAAGGAGAATTTCTCCAGGAACTGCTGCGCGCGTGCGGTCTGCGGTCGGGTGAAGAAGCTCTCGGGGTCGCCCTGTTCAAGGATCCTGCCGGCCTCCATGAACACGATGCGGTCGGCCACCGCGCGAGCGAAGGCCATTTCGTGGGTAACGATGAGCAAAGTCATGCCGTCGCGGGCCAGGCCCTGGATCACCTGCAGCACCTCCTTGACCATTTCCGGGTCGAGGGCGGCGGTAACCTCGTCGAACAGCATCACCTCGGGGTTCATGCACAGCGAGCGCACGATGGCGATGCGCTGTTGCTGGCCCCCGGACAATTGCCGGGGGAAGGCGTCGCGCTTGTCCAGCAGGCCGACCCGCGCCAGCAGCGCCTCGGCCTGGGCCTGCGCTTCGGCACGTTCGCGTTTTTGCACCTTGAGCGGGCCGAGCAGCAGGTTGTCGATCACGCTCATGTGGCCGAACAGGTGATAGCTCTGAAACACCATGCCCACCCGCTGACGAACGTCGCGCCAGTCGGTGCGCGGGGCCAGCAGCTCTTGCCCGGCCAGGCGCAGGTGGCCGCTGTGGGCCTGCTCCAGGCCGTTGAGACAGCGCAGCAGCGTGCTCTTGCCGCAACCGCTGGGGCCGAGGATGACCACCACTTCGCCGGCCGTCACCTTGAGGTCGACGTCCTTGAGCACCTGGTGCTCGCCAAAAAACTTGTTGAAACCCTGGAATTCGATCAATGCGCTCATGAGTGTGCCCAGCGGCGTTCCAGCACGCGCGAAGCGGCGGACAGCGGATAACAGACGATGAAGAAGAACAGGAACAAGGCGCCGTAGATCAGCACCGATTCATAGGTGCGTTCGATGATTTGCTGGCCGGCCTTGATCACCTCGACCACGCCGATCAGCACTGACAGCGAGCTGGTCTTGATGATCCGCGTGTAGATATTGATGGTCGGTGGGGTCATGCGCTTGAGTGCCTGTGGCAGCAGCACGTAGCCATACAGCTGCCAGCCGGCCAGGCCGATCGACAACCCGGCCTCGCGCTGGCCCCGCGGCAGCGAAGCCAGTGCACCGCGGACCACCTCGCCCACCTCGCTGGCGCCCCACAGGGCCAGTACCAGCACCGCGCACCAGAAGCTGGGGATGCTCAGCGCAAAGAAGATCGGCAGGCCAAAGAACACCAGGTACAGCCAGACCAGCACCGGGATGGCGCGGAACAGCTCCAGGTACACCTGCAAGGCGATGTTCAAGGCACGGTTGCCCAGGGTTGCCAGCACGCCGTACAGCACGCCACCCAGCGTCGCGAACAGGATGCCCAGCGCCGAGATGGCCAAGGTCTGCGCGGCGCCGCCGGCCAGCTGCGGCAACGCCTGCAGCAACAGGTCAAATCCCGAACTGGCCATGTTGCAGTCTCCTTTCCACATAGCGCAGCAGCAACGACAGCGGCAGGAACAGCAGCACGCAGAGCAGGGTCAGCACGGTGAGCATTTCGTAGGTTTTGTAGTACAGCGCGATGTAGTTCTTGGTGGTGTAGAGGATTTCCGGCACGGCCACCGCCGACACCACGGTGGTTTCCTTGAGCAGGAAGATGAAATTGGCGAACAGTGCCGGCAGGCTGAGGATACCGGCCTGGGGCAGCACCACATGGCGCAGCAGTTGCCCCTCGGACAGGCCGATGGAACGCCCGGACTCAAGCTGGGCACGCGGCACGGCCTCGATGCCGGCCCGCAACACTTCGGTGAGGTAGGCACCGCCCATAAAGGTCATGGTGATGATCGCGGCGGAAAAACCGGAAATCTTCAGGCCCAGGCTGGGCAAGGCGAAGTAGACGAAGAACAGCTGGATAAGCAGCGGCGTGTTGCGGGCCAGCTCCACGTACGCTTTGACCAGGCGCCACAGGTAGGGCGTGCGTAGTACCAGCAGGGTGGCATTGACCAAGGCGACCAGCAGCGAGGTGGCGATGGCGATCAGGCCTACCTGCAAGGTCACGCCCACGGCCTTGAGAAAGGCGGGTAGCGTGCTGAGGATGAATGCGATGTCGAGGGTCATGGGTAGAGCAAGTCTGCAGGGTGCGCGGGGGCACAATAACTAGACTCTAATGATCTAAAAACTTTTTAATAAATAACATTAATGAATATACATATCACCGGTTGGCGAGTAGGACCCTGTGGGAGCGGGCGTGCCCGCGAAGCAGGCGCCGCGGTGGATGGCACCGGCTCTGCCGGTGTTCGCGGGCACGCCCGCTCCCACAGGTACCTGCGGCCAGATACAAAAACGCCGGCACAAATGCGCCGGCGTTTTTCCTGTCACTGCAAGCGCATCAGAACGCCGGCAGCACAGCACCTTGGTACTTCTTGGCGATGAATTCTTTCACTTCCGGGCTGGTCAGGGCCTTGGCCAGTTTCTGGATGGCTTCGCTGTTCTTGTTGTCCGGGCGGGCAACCAGGAAGTTCACATATGGCGAGTCGGCGCCTTCGATCACCAGTGCATCCTTGGCCGGGTTCAGGCCGGCTTCCAGGGCGTAGTTGGTGTTGATCATGTCCAGGTCGACCTGGTCCAGTACACGCGCCAGCATGGCCGACTCAAGCTCCTTGAACTTCAGGTTCTTCGGGTTCTCGGCGATGTCCTTCGGGGTGGCCAGGGCATTCTTCGGGTCTTTCAGCTTAATCAGGCCAGCATTCTGCAGCAGGATCAGGGCGCGGCCGCTGTTGCTGCCTTCGTTAGGGATGGCAACCGTGGCGCCGTCCTTCAGCTCCGACAGGTTCTTGATCTTCTTGGAGTAGCCACCGAAGGGTTCGACGTGTACGCCAATGACCGTTTCCAGGTGGGTGCCTTTACCTTCGTTGAAGCTCTTCAGGTAGGGCAGGGTCTGGAAGTAGTTGGCGTCCAGACGCTTCTGGTCCACCTGCACGTTCGGCTGCACGTAGTCGGTGAAGACCTTGATCTGCAGGTCCACGCCCTCTTTGGCCAAGGTCGGCTTGATCAGCTCAAGGATTTCGGCGTGCGGTACCGGGGTAGCGGCAACCACCAGTTTTTCGGCGGCGGCGGCCAGGCCAGAGAACGACAGGGCGGCGGCCAGGGCGGTGGTCAGCAGGGTCTTCTTCATGGTGGTCCTTGTTCTGAATCTGGGCCATCGGCGATGGCGAATCGGTTGCCCAACCGGTTCACCAGCGGGCATGAGGCGGACAATACCTAGATTTTTTATTCCGTAACAATATCTTTTACTTAGCTGCTTATTCCAAAAACAAACTGCCACCAGCCACTTTGCTTATGAGCGATGTCTAGCGTGCGGTGTTGAGCAAGTCGAGGTCTTCTGGCTGGATCTCTTCGCCGTCATTCACCAGCAAGGCAAAGTGGATGACGTTCTCCAGTTCGCGGGTATTGCCAGGCCAGAAATGCGCTTCCAGCACCTGCTGCGCCGCCTCGCTTACCAACGGCACAGGCCGCTGCAGGCGCACGCTGTAGATGCCCACGAAGTACTCCGCCAGCGGCAGGATATCGCCCGGGCGCTCGCGCAGCGGCGGCAGTTCCAGCGCGCCCTCGCGCAAGTACTGGTACAGGCGCTCGTTGAAGCGCCCCGCACGTACCACCCGCGCCAGGTCGATGCTGGTGGCGGCGACCAGGCGCACATCCACCGGCTGTGGCTGCTGTGCGCCCACCCGGGTGACCTCGCGGTTTTCCAGGGCCGCCAGCAGCTTGCCCTGGATGGCCAGCGGCAAGTCGGCAATTTCGTCCAGGTACAGCGTGCCGCCGTTGGCCGAACCGAACCAGCCGGCGCGGCTACTGGCCGTACCGCCATGGCTGCCGGCGCTATAGCCGAACAGCTCGGCATCGGCGTAAGTGGGGCTGATGGCCGCGCAGTTGACCGACACGAACAGCCCTCCACGGTCGCTGGCACGGTGGATCTGCCTAGCCAGCAGCTCCTTGCCGGTGCCGGTTTCGCCACGGATCAGCACCGGCAAAGGTTGCGGCGCCAGGCGCTCGAGGTCTTCGCGCAACTGCTGCGAACGCGGGTCGATGAACACCAGGGCCTTGGCACGGATGCTCAGCGGGCTCTTGTCCAGCTCGGGGAAGGTCAGCAGTGGCTGGCCAAACGGGTTTTGAAACGTCATGACGAACTCCCGCCCCAGGCCTTCATTGGCCGGGCGTCAGGTAAACGGAAAACGGTATGGGCTATCAGGCGCGACGCAGTGCGCGCTGCTCGACCCGGCTCTGCAAGCGATACAAGTAGGCGAAGCCTTGTTCCCAGCGCTCATGGCCGGACTTGACGTTGATGTGCCCGGCATTGCTCAGCAACCCCGCTTCGGCACCCCAGGCCTGGGCCAGGTACAGCGCCCGCGGCACGCTCACGGCCGGGTCGTTGTCCGAGCTGACGACCTGGCTGGGGAACGGCAAGGCTTCGGTCGGAATCGGCGCAAAGTTGCGCAGGGCCGGCGCGCAGGTCGGCCGTTCGACGTCTGCCGGCGCCACCAGCAGTGCACCACGCACCCGCCGCCGCAATGCGGGGCTGGCCTGTGCGGCCCAATGGGCGACGGTGACGCAGCCAAGGCTGTGGGCAATCAGGATCACCGGCGAGCGCTCGGCGGCAATCGCCTGCTCCAGCGCCTGCACCCAGTCCTGGCGTTGCGGGGTAAGCCAGTCGTGCTGCTCGACCCGCGCACTGTTGGGCAGGGTGCGCTGCCAGTGACTTTGCCAATGGTTGTCTGGCGATCCTTGCCAGCCCGGCACAATCAGGTAACGAATCGACTCATTGCGCATGGGGACGCCTCCAGTAAGTTTGCGTGCTTGGAGACCAGTATAGGGAGGGAGTTATATTCGTAAAGGAATAAGAAGCTATTTATTAATAACCAAAATATTTGGCTATGCGCGATCCCTGTAGGAGCGGCCTTGTGTCGCGATGGGCCGCGAAGCAGCCCCAAAGCCAGCGAATGCGGTCTGTCAGGAATATCCGGGGTGCAGGTTTTGGGGCCGCTTTGCGGCCCATCGCGACACAAGGCCGCTCCTACAGAGGACTGCGAATAGCCCAAAAAAAAGAGGGCCAACCCCTGCCAAGAGATATGGCCCCAACGCACTTGCGAGAGTCACTTGCCTGAAGAGGTTTGGAAAAGTCAGCGCGCGGTTATCACCGCCAGCTTGCTGATCCCCGCACGTTCGATGGCTGCCATGGCCCGCGCCACTTCGCCGTAGTTCACGCCGTCATCGGCCTGCAGCTGCACGCGCACGTCCTTGTCCTTGTCCTTGGCAGCCTTGAGGTTGGTTTCCAGCAGGTCGGGCTGGATCTGGTCCTTGTTGATGAACAGCTTGCCTTCACCGTCGATGCTGACCACCAGCGGGTCCTTCTGCTCCACCGGGGCCACGGCCTCGGTCTTGGGCAGGTTGATGGGGATGGCGTTGGTCAGCAGCGGCGCGGTAACGATGAACACCACCAACAGCACCAGCATGACGTCTACCAAAGGCGTGACGTTGATTTCACTGAGGACTTCGTCGCTGTCCTGGGTCGAAAAGGCCATATCAGGACGCCTCCTTCACGGGTTGGGTGAAACCAGGCTGGGCTTTTTGCACAGCAGGGTGCACCAGCACACGGAAGGCACTCTTCTGCGCCAGGCTGTAGAAGTCGTGGGCGAAGTCGTCGAGGTCGGCAGCGGTCAGCTTGAGGCGACGCAGGAAGTAGTTGTAGACCAGCACCGCAGGCACCGCGACGGCGATACCCACACCGGTGGCCACCAGTGCCGCACCGATGGGCCCGGCGACGGTTTCCAGGCTGGCGGAGCCGGCCGCACTGATGCCCTTGAGCGCTTCCATGATGCCCCACACGGTGCCGAACAGGCCGATGAAGGGCGAGGTGCTGCCGATACTGGCAACCACCGCCAGGCCGGTTTCCAGCGAGCGGCGCTCACGCACGATCTGCTGACGCAGGGCACGCTCCAGGCGGTCCTGGTGGTTGATGGCGTGGCTCAGGTCATTGGCCTGGGTATCGCCAACGGCAATCGCGGCATAGCCGGACTGGGCAACGCGGGCCGCCGGGCCGGGCAGCTCATGGCTGAGTTCGGCAGCCGAGTCCAGGCTGGAGGCAGCCCAGAACTGCTTGTGGAAGCGTTTGTCCTGGTTTTTCAGGCGCACGAACTGCGCAACCTTGACCAGGGCCAAGCCCCAGGTGACGACAGAGAAACCGACCAGCAGCCAGATGACTGCGCTTTCAACGGATTCAAGGGGGGATGCCAGCAGGCTCATGATGGTGTCTTCCTGTGTTCTGCGAAATAGTTAGCGAAGCTTGAAATCGATCGGCACGCTGACCCAGCCGGTCTGGGCCACATCGCCCTGCTTGGCGGGCACGAAGCTCCAGCGCTTGACCGCGGCCAGCGCGGCGGCGTCAAGGGCATCACGGCCGCTGCTTTTCTGTACCTGGATCTGCCCGGGCTTGCCGCTTGGCAGCACCTCTACGCGCAGCAGCACGGAGCCTTCCCAGCCACGGCGCTGGGCCATTTGCGGGTATTCCGGTGCCGGGTTCTTCAGGTACGCGGCGTTGGCCGATGCCGGAGTTATCGGAGCCGGTGCGGGTGGCGCTGGCGCAGGCGGTGCGGGGGCGGCCACCGGCGCTGGCGGTGGTGCTTCGACCGGCTTGGGCTGTGGCTTGGGCGCTTGCTTGACCACAGGCTTAGGCACGGGCTTTGGCTTGGGTTTCGGCTTGGCAGCCAGCTCGTCGACTACCGGTGGCGGCGGTGGTGGCTCGACCACAGGCGGTGCGGGCGCGGGTGGCGGTGGCTCGACCACGGGCGGCGCTGGCGCTGCGAACTCGATGGTCATGGGCGGCACCTGTGGCGGCACTACTGGCAGTTCAGGTGTTGGCGCCTGGCTGACCCAGTACGCCGCAGCGCCATGCAGCACCAGCACCAGCAGGCCCAACACCAGCTTGTCGCGGCGCTTGAGCCCGCTGACGGGCGTGCGTTGCAGGCGCAGCTGGCCAAGCGGGAGGCGAAGCGTGCGTCCAAGCTCGACCAGGTCACCCGGGGCCGGGCGCCATGGCTGGTCGTAGGCCCTGACGGCCGACTGGACATTACCCATTGATCAAACTCCTGGGGTCTCGATTCAGGTGTGTGGCTGAATCATCGGGGCCAGAGGCTTATCTCTTAAAGTAATGTTTAAAATTATGGTTAGAACTTAATTGAATAATGTTTTTGAGGGGTAGCGTGAAAGCCACGGATTGCGAGGGCTGTGGCTTTCATGGCTAAAGGCTATGCATTGTGGGCATGCAAAATATTCGCGTAAGGCATGAGATTGCCGCGAGGGCTGCGCCCTCGATCGCGACGCAAGGCCGCTCCCACAGGAGATTGCAGGCCATTGTGGGAGCGGCCTTGCGTCGCGATGGGCTGCAGAGCAGCCCCGGCAATCCGACAGCATAAAAAAGCCCGGGACCAAGCCCGGGCTTCTCATCATCAAGGGCAGATCAGATATCCGCCACCTTCTGCCAAACCTTCGGCCGGAAGAACAACGTCTCCCCCCGCGCCAACCCGGTCAGGCTGTCATGGTCCTTGACCACCTCGGCCTCGATCAGCTCGCTCTGCCCTTCCACCTTCAAGGTCACCCGCGTGGTAGCGCCCAACGGCCGGATATCCCGCACCTCGGCAGCATGGTGCCCTTCGGTCTCATGCCGCGACAGCGACACTTCGTGCGGGCGGAACAGCACATGGTGCCCTTCGCTCACCGCCAGGCGGTTGGAATCGCCCAGGAAGTGGTAGACGAAATCGTTGGCCGGCTTTTCGTACACCTCGCCCGGCGAGCCGATCTGCTCGATCACGCCCTTGTTCATCACCACGATGCGGTCAGCCACTTCCATGGCCTCTTCCTGGTCGTGGGTAACGAACACCGACGTCAGGTTGATGTCCTCGTGCAGCCGCGCCAGCCAGCGGCGCAGCTCCTTGCGCACCTTGGCATCCAGCGCACCGAACGGCTCGTCCAGCAGCAGCACCTTGGGCTCCACGGCCAGGGCGCGGGCCAGGGCGATACGCTGACGCTGGCCGCCAGACAGCTGCTCCGGGTAGCGGTCGGACAACCAGTCCAGCTGCACCATGTTCAGCAGCTCGTGCACTTTCTCGGCAATCTTGCTCTCGCTCGGGCGCTCGCCCTTGGGCTTCATGCGCAGGCCGAAGGCGACGTTGTCGAACACGCTCATGTGGCGGAACAACGCGTAGTGCTGGAACACAAAACCGACGTTGCGATCACGCACGTCGTGGCCGGACACATCCTCGCCATGGAACACGATGTTGCCCTGGTCCGGGGTTTCCAGGCCGGCGATGATGCGCAGCAGGGTGGTCTTGCCGCAGCCGGACGGGCCCAGCAGCGCCACCAGCTCGCCGCTGTTGATGTCCAGGTTGATGTTGTTCAGGGCCTGGAAGCTGTTGAAGCGCTTGCTGACATTACGAACTTCGATCGACATGAATCATTCCTCCGCGGCGCTGTGGCGCAGGCGGTTAATACGGTTCTCGCTCCACTGCTTGAGCAGCAGGATGAAGAGCGCCAGGATCAGCAACAGGCTGGCCACGCTGAAGGCCGCGACGTGGTTGTACTCGTTGTAGAGGATCTCTACGTGCAGCGGCAAGGTGTTGGTCACGCCACGAATGTGGCCCGACACCACCGACACCGCACCAAACTCGCCCATGGCCCGTGCAGTACACAGCACCACGCCATAGATCAGGCCCCATTTGATGTTGGGCAAGGTCACGTGCCAGAACATCTGCCAGCCATTGGCACCGAGCAGGCGCGCGGCCTCCTCTTCTTGCGTGCCCTGCTCCTGCATCAGCGGGATCAGCTCGCGGGCCACGAACGGCACGGTGACGAAGATGGTCGCCAGGACAATGCCCGGCAGGGCGAAGACGATCTGGATGTCATGGTCCTGCAGCCAAGGCCCGAACAGGCCCTGCGCGCCGAACATAAGCACGTAGACCAGGCCGGCGATGACCGGCGAAACCGAGAACGGCAGGTCGATCAGGGTGACCAGGATACTTTTGCCACGGAAGTTGTACTTGCTCACGCACCAGGCGGCGCTGACACCAAACACCAGGTTCAGCGGTACCGAAATGGCCACGGCGAGCAGGGTCAGCCTCAGCGCCGACAAGGCATCAGGCTCGAAGATCGCCTCGAAGAAGGTGCCAAAACCGTTCTTCAGCGCCTGCGACACCACGATCACCAGCGGCAGCAACAGGAACAGGGCGAACACCAGCCAGCCAAGGCCGATCAGAATGCGCCGCGAGGTAGCACTGCTACGGCGGGCTGCGTTGGCGGCGGCGCTTGCACTCAGGGATGAACTGGACATGCCGGCCTCCTTCAAGGGGTTTCGATGCGGCGCTGCAGCAGGTTGATCAGCAGCAGCAGGATGAAGGAAACCACCAGCATCAGCACGCCGATGGCAGTCGCGCCGGTGTAGTCGTACTGGTCGAGCTTGACCATGATCAGCAGCGGCAGGATCTCGGTCTTCATCGGCATGTTGCCGGCGATGAAGATCACCGATCCATACTCGCCTACGCCGCGGGCGAAGGCCAGGGCAAAACCGGTGAGCCAGGCCGGCAGCAGGGCCGGCGCCAGCACATGGCGGAACACCTGCAGCGGCTTGGCGCCCAGGCAGGCGGCGGCCTCTTCCACTTCACGCGGGATGTCGGCCAGTACCGGCTGCACCGTGCGCACCACAAACGGCAGGGTGACGAAGGTCAGCGCCAGGGTGATGCCCAACGGGGTGTAGGCGATCTTGAAGCCCAGGTCGGCGGCGAACTGGCCGACCCAGCCCGCAGGCGCGTACAGGGCAGTCAGGGCGATACCGGCAACGGCGGTAGGCAGGGCGAACGGCAGGTCGATCATCGCGTCGATGATCTTGCGCCCCGGGAAGGTGTAGCGCACCAGCACCCAGGCCAGCAGGGTGCCGATCACCCCATTGATGATGGCGGCGAACAGGGCGGTGCCGAAACTCAGCTTGAGCGCGGCGATCACCCGCGGCGCACTGATGATGTTCCAGAACTGCTCCCAGGTCAGCTGCGAGGCATGAATGAACATGGCTGCCAGCGGTATCAGCACGATCAGGCTGAGGTACACCAAGGTGTAGCCCAGCGTCAGCCCGAAGCCGGGTATGACGGGGGAAATACGACGCGACATAAGTATCCCTGGTTGAACGCACGAAGCCCGGAATCAATCCCGGGCTGGTGCTAGCTTCTGAAATCCTGGGGCTGCCATGCAGCCCATCGCAGGCAAGCCAGCTCCCACAGGGATCGCGTGACCCTGGGGCCTGTGGTAATCCTGTGGGAGCTGGCTTGCCTGCGATGGGCCGCAAAGCGGCCCCGCTTTTCCTTGGCCCTTACTGTGCCTGATAGATCTGGTCGAACACACCGCCATCATTGAAGAATTTGGGTTGTGCAGTTTTCCAGCCACCGAAGTCCTTGTCGATGGTTACCAGGTCCAGTTTCGGGAATTGCTTGCCGAATTCGGCAGCGACCTTCTCGTCACGCGGGCGGTAGAAGTTCTCGGCGGCAATTTTCTGCCCGGCCGGGCTGTACAGGTGCTTGAGGTATTCGGTGGCAATGTCGGTATTGCCCTTCTTCTCGGCGTTCTTGTCCACCACCGCCACTGGCGGTTCGGCCAAAATCGACAGCGACGGCACGACGATGTCGAACTTGTCGGCACCCCCGTCTTCTTTCAGCGCCAGGAAGGCTTCGTTTTCCCAGGCCAGCAACACGTCGCCCTGGCCGTTGTTGACGAAGGTGATGGTCGAGCCACGGGCGCCGGTATCCAGCACTGGTACGTGCTTGAACAGCTCCTGCACGTAGGCCTTGGCCTTGTCCTCGCTACCACCGGTCTTCAGGCCATAGGCCCAGGCCGCCAGGAAGTTCCAGCGCGCACCGCCAGAGGTTTTCGGGTTGGGGGTAATGACCGACACGTCATTCTTGACCAGGTCGCCCCAGTCCTTGATGCCTTTCGGGTTGCCCTTGCGCACCAGGAACACGATGGTCGAGGTGTACGGGGTGCTGGCGTCCGGCAGGCGGGTCTGCCAGTTGTCCGGCAGAGTCTTGCCGAGCTTGGCCACTTCGTCGATGTCGCCGGCCAGGGCCAGGGTCACCACGTCGGCGCGCAGGCCGTCGATCACCGCACGGGCCTGCTTGCCCGAGCCACCATGGGATTGCTGGATCTTCACCTTGTCGCCCGGGTGGGCCTGCTGCCAGTGCTTGATGAACTCGGCGTTGTACTGCTGGTACAGCTCGCGGGTCGGGTCGTAGGACACGTTCAGCAGTTCGTAGTCCTTGGCGATGGCGGAACCGGCAAAAACAGCACTGGCCAGAGCGGCAAGCGCATAACGGCGAATGGACATGGTGAAGCTCCCGATTGGCATTTTTCTAATTTTGGATGTGAGGCGCGATCAGCCGGGCTTGTTGCCGGGCTGTTGCAGGCGGAACTTCTCCTTGCGCTCGATCTGTACGACCTGAGCGTTGTGCACAGTGATCTCCACCGCACCAAACCGCAGGTCGCGCAAGGCGCTCTGGATTTCACGCAGAATGGTGGCTTCGTCCTGACCGTCGATGCTACGCAGAGATGCACTCATGCTCGTTCTCCTTGGAGTGAGGGTGCCGGGCAGAGGTTTGAAGGGGATTTGCGCCTGGCTTGAGGGCAATAGTAGTGAGGCGGAGTTATTCTTAAAAATACTGTTTAAGAATGTTTATATAACCAAAAATAAACAGTGGTTTTGCAGGCGACAAAATGCCTCTGTGGGAGCGGGCGTGCCCGCGAATACGGCGGTGAATCCACCATCGCATTCGCGGGCATGCCCGCTCCCACAGGGATCAGTGCTGGGTTTTGGTAGTGTTTTCAGGCTCGCGGATTTTGTACCAGGCCACATACAGCGCCGGCAGGAACAGCAGCGTCAGCAGGGTCGCAACGATGATCCCGCCAATCATGGCGTAAGCCATCGGCCCCCAGAACACCTCGCGGGCAATCGGGATCATGCCCAGGCTGGCCGCCGCCGCAGTCAGCAGGATCGGCCGCCGCCGATGGTTGGTGGCCTCCAGCACCGCATCCCATGGCGTGAAGCCCTGCGCCTCGAACTCGTCGATCTGGGTCACCAGGATCACCGAGTTACGAATGATGATGCCCGCCAGCGCCAGGATACCAAGAATCGCCACGAAGCCCATCGGCGTGCCCGTCGGCACCAGCGCCAGCACCACGCCAATCAGCCCCAGCGGCGCCACGCTGACCACCAGGAACAGCTTCTGCACGCTGTGCAGCTGGATCATCAGGAAGGTCGCCATGAGGAACAGCATCAGCGGAATGACCTTGGCAATCGGGCCTTGGGCCTTGCTGCTCTCCTCCACCGTACCGCCCGTGGCCACTTCGTAACCGACCGGCAACTGGCTGGCGAATTCGTCGATCTTCGGCTTGAGCTGCGCCACCAGGTCGGTGGGCTGGATCTCGCCATTGACCGACGCCTTGATGGTGATGGTCGGCTTGCGGTCACGGCGCCATACCAGCGGTTGCTCCAGCTCGTAGCGCACGGTGGCGAACGACAACAGCGGGATCGAAGTGCCGCTCGGGGTGAGTATCTGCAGGTTCTGCAGGGTATCAGGCGAACCCCGCTCGCTGTCCTCAGCCCGCGCAACCACATTGACCAGGTAAATGTTGTCATTGACCTGGGTGATCTGCACACCGCTGACGATGCTGTTCATCACATTGGCCACATCTTCGGACGACAGCCCCAGCTGGCGTGCCTTGTCCTGGGCAATTTCCACGCGCAACACTTTGCCCGGCTCGTTCCAGTCGTAGATCATCTCGCCAATGTGCTCGTTCTGGTCCAGCAAGGTCGCCAGCTCGATGGCGTGCTTGCGCACCTGGTCGATATTGGCGCCACTGACCCGGTACTGGATCGGCCGGCCCACCGGCGGGCCCATCTCCAGCGATTGCACGTTGGTACCGATGCCGACGAACTCTTCATGCAGCAGCTTCTGCAGCCGATCGATCATGCCCTGACGCTCTTCGAAGCCTTTGCTGACGATCACCAACTGGGCGTAGTACGGGTTCTGCAGTTGCTGGTCCAAAGGCAGGTAGAAGCGGATAGCACCCTGGCCGATGTAGGTGCTCCAGCGCACCAGGTCCGGGTCGTCCTTGATCTTCGCCTCCAGGCGGTCGACTACCTTGCGCGTTTCCTCGATCGAGGCGTTTTGCGGCAGGTTGAGGTCGACGAGAATTTCCGGGCGGTCCGAAGACGGGAAGAACTGGTTCTGCACGAAGCGCATGCAGAAAATCGCCAGGGCGAACAGCAGCACGGTGCCGATGATGGTCAACCAGCGGTTGCGCATGCACCACAGCAACCCGCCCTCGAATGCCCGCCCGACCCGTCCGGGCTCGGCCTCGTGTGCCTTGAGCTTGTCGGCCTTGAGGATGTGTACACCCAGCACCGGGGCGAAGAACACCGCCACCACCCAGGACACGATCAGTGCCACGGCGATTACCGCGAACAGGGTATAGGTGTACTCGCCCGCAGAACTTGCGTTCAGGCCGATGGGCACGAAACCGGCCACCGTTACCAGGGTGCCGGTCAGCATCGGGAACGCCGTAGAGGTGTAGGCAAAGGTGGCCGCCTGCTCCTTGCTCTCGCCCATTTCCAGCCGTGTGACCATCACCTCCACGGTAATCATTGCATCGTCCACCAGCAGGCCGAGCGCAATAATCAGCGCTCCCAGCGAAATCCGCTGCATGGTGATGCCGCTGTACTCCATGAACACAAACACCATGGCCAGCACCAGCGGGATCGAGCAAGCCACCACCAGGCCGGCGCGCACGCCAAGGCTGACGAAACTTACCGCCAACACGATCACCACGGCCTCGAACAGCGCACTGGTAAAGCCGCCGACCGCTTGCTTGACCACCACGGACTGGTCCGAAACGGTATGCACCCCGACCCCCACCGGCAGGTCGGCGACCACCTGGTCCATACGCTTCTTCAGCGCCGCGCCGAACACCTGGATATTGCCACCCGCCTTCATGCCGATGGCCAGGCCCAGTGCGGTCTGGCCGTTGTAGCGGAACATCGGTGAGGGTGGATCGACGTAACCGCGCTCGATATCGGCGATATCGGCCAGGCGGAAGAAGCGGTCGTTGATTTTCAGGTTGACGGTTTGCAGGTCTTTTTCCGAAGCGAACTGCCCGGTGGTACGCACCGAGATGCGCTCCGGGCCGGCCTCGATCACCCCGGCCGGGGTCACCGCGTTCTGCGATTGCAGGGCCTGCATTACCTGACGCTGGTCGATACCCAGGGCGGCCAGCTTGCGGGTGGAGAAGTTCAGGTACAGCACTTCGTCCTGGGTGCCGACCAGCTCGATCTTGCCGATGTTGGGCACTTCGCGCACTTCGGCACGCGCCTGCTCCACATAGTCGCGCAGCTGGCGAAGGGTCAGGCCGTCTGCGGTAAACGCATAGATCGAGCCGAACACGTCGCCGAACTCGTCGTTGAAGGCCGGCCCCTGGATGCCCGAGGGGAACTGGCCGCGAATATCCTGGATCTTCTTGCGTACCTGATACCAGATGTCCGGGATGTCCTTGGCCTTGGTGGTGTCGCGCAGGTACACGTAGACCGTGGATTCACCGGGGCGGGTGTAGCTTTTGGTGTAGTCGAGGGAGTCCAGCTCCTCGAGCTTCTTCTCGATCCGGTCGGTGACCTGGTACAGGGTTTCGTCCTGGGTCGCACCTGGCCAGCGGGTCTGGATGACCATTGTTTTGATGGTGAATGACGGGTCTTCCTCACGCCCGAGGTTGAAGTACGAAAAAATCCCCATCAGCAGGCCAACGAACATCAGATACCACACGAATGACTGGTGCTTGAGCGCCCATTCGGAGAGGTTGAAGCTTCCTTTCATTGCGCATCCTCGTCGAAGGTGACCTTCTGGCCAGGCTTCAGGCTGTTCACACCTGCGGTAACGACGCGCTCACCGGGCTGCACGCCCGACGTCAGCACGATGCTGTCAGCGGTACGTTCGATGAGCGCCACGTCCCGGGTTGCCACGGTCTTCTGCTGCGTATCGATCACCCACACCTGGGTCTTGCCGTCGCGTTCGAGCAAGGCACTGCGGGGCAGTTCGCTGCGGGGCGTGACTTGCGAACTCAAGGTCACGCTGATGGCGGTGCCCAGGTGAAAGGCCGCAGGCGTGCCGGCCAAGGTCAGGCGTGCACGGCGGGTGCGGGTGGTGGCGTCGGCCTGAGGTTCCAGTTCGCGTAGCGTGGCGGTGGTGTTGATGGTGGGGTCGAGCTGTGAGGCGACGGTGAAGGTCAGGCCATTGTTCAGTTGTTCGGCCAGGTTGATCGGCAGGTCGATCACTGCTTCCTTCACATCCGGACGGGCCAGCGTCACCACGGCCTGGCCGGCCGTGACGGTTTGCCCGGCTTCGGCCTGCCAGGCGGTAATCACGGCGGCGTGGTCGGTGCGCAGGGTGCTGTAGTCGAGCTGGTCGCGGGCCTGGCTGAGCGCAGAGCGCGCCTGCTCCAGCGCCGCACTGGTGGTTTTCAGGTTGGTCTGGGCGATATCCAGCTGGGCCTGGGCGCCAACGCCGCGGTCATACAGCTGTTGCTGGCGACGGGCATCGGCCTGGGCGTTGATCCACTGTGCCTGCACCTTGGCAAGATCGCCTTCGGCGGCGCGCAGCTGGTTCTGCTGGTCGGTTGGGTCGAGGGTGGCCAGGGTGTCACCCGCCTTCACCTGGGCGCCCACGTCCAGCCAGCGTCGGGCAATGCGCCCGGAAACCCGAAAACCCAGGGTGCTTTCGAAACGCGCCTGGATACTGCCGGCGAAGCGGCCCAGTTGCGACTCCACCTGGGGTTCGACCTTGACCGACAGCACCGGCCGAATCGGCTCTGGTGCTTCTTCTTCGCTACTGCAGCCGGCCAGCAGTACGCCGGCCGAAAGCATCAGCAGCAGGCGCTTCATAGCTCACCCCCTTGGGCCTTGGCATCGACCTTCTGCACCTGCATGCCGGGGTGCAGCAGCTGGCCGCCATTGACCACCACGGTTTCGCCGCCCTTCAAGCCGCTGGCAACCACGATCTTGCCGGTGAGGTAACGGCTGACTTCGACTTTGCGCAATTCCACCTTGTCGCCCTCGCCCACCACCCAAACGGCAGGGTCATGCAGGGCCTTGGTCAGCGCCGACCACGGCAGCTCGATGCTGGGCCGGCCCTGGGCATTGGTGGTGGCGGTCACCGGTGCGCCCAGTTGCATACCCGCTGGCACGTCTTTCAGGCCTACCTTGACCTGCACCGTGCCGCTTTGCGCCGACACCGTGGGGGTGATTTCGCGCACGAAACCCTGCGCCTGGACTTTGGGGTCGTCCAGCAGGCTGACGATCACCCCTGCATCGCTGGGTGGCGCCACCAGCAGTGATTCGTAGACGTTGAACACCGCATCACGGTCGCCGTCAGTGGCCAGGCTGAAAATCGGCATGGTCGCCTGCACCACCTGGCCGACTTCGGCCTGGCGCTCGGTGATCACTCCGGCGGCCTCGGAGACCAGTGCGGTGTAGCTGAGTTGTTCTTTGGCGTTTGCCAGTTGCGCCTGGGCGGCCTTGAGCGCGCTCTGGTTGCTGCGCAGCGCGGCTTCGGCGGAATCGTATTCGCTCTGGCTGGTGTAGCCCTTGGGCAACAGTTTTTGCTGGCGCACGAAGGCGGCGCTGGTCTGGGTAACCCGCGCCTGCGCGGCGAACACCTCGGCCTTTGCCGAGTCGACGTTGTTCTGCAGGTCTTTCGGGTCCAGCCGGGCCAGCACCTGGTTGGCCTTGACGTGATCGCCCACGTCCACACTGCGCGAAATGATCTTGCCGCCAACACGGAACGACAGATCGGTCTGCACCCGCGCCTGCACATCGCCGGTCAGGGTGACCCTGGCAGCGAAATCGGTGGACTGGACCTGTTGCACACCCACCCGAGGCAGCGTCTCGGGGACCTCTTCCTTGCTACAGCCGGTGAGCATGGACAGCAAGCCCAGGCTTGCCAGCAACAGTGGACGCGTCACCCTCATGCAGGCTCCTAGCTTGCGCACAAATGATTTGTGAGATGCGACTGTCAGCGTAGTTCAGGGTTCGGTAAACATCACTGATGGAGATCACTCAGGCATTTTCAGCGCCTGCGCGGGCCCTTTCGCGGGCATGCCCGCTCCAACAGGTCTCAAGGCCGACGCTTCTCCTGTGGGAGCGGGCGTGCCCGCGAAAGGGCCGGTACAGCCACCTAAATGCTTCATTCATATCCAGAAACCATCAGCCACCCGGAAATCCCGTTTCAGCCACTACCTTTCAGATGGCCGATCAATTTCAAGGAAGATCACAATGCCATTAGCTGAATCCCACCGACTGCGCCGTGGGCGCCTTTCGGAGCCAGGCAGGCTCTACATGCTGACCACTATCACGCATCAACGACAGCCGCTTTTCTGTGACTTCCACCTTGCTCGCCTGGTGATCAAGCACCTACGGATCTCAAATGACATTCAAGACTGCCATTCCCTGGCCTGGGTAGTAATGCCGGACCACTTGCATTGGCTGATCGAGCTGAAGGGAGTGACATTGGGAACACTGATGCGCAAGTTCAAATCACGCACAGCCATCGCGTTGCGCAAGGCAGGTGTCAGGCACAAACGGATATGGCAACCGGGTTACCAGGACCATGCGCTGCGAAGGGAGGAGAATGTGGTGCATGTAGCCCGGTACATTGTTGCCAATCCGTTGAGGGCTGGATTGGTCAGAAGTGTCCGGGACTATCCACACTGGGATGCAGTATGGCTTTGAATCGGTGCTGGGGCCTTCGCGGGCTTGCCCGCTCCCACAGGGATCATCACAAGCCTGAAGACTGTAATGTCCCTGTCCCACAGGACCCACCAAAAGCTTGAAAGGTGTGATGTCCCTGCCCCACAAGGCCCACCACAAGCTTGAAAGCTGTGATGCCCCTGTCCCACAGGGCTCACCACAAGCTAAAAGGCTGTGATGTCCCTGTCCCACAGGGCCCAACACAAACCTGAAGGCTGTGATGCCGATGTTCCACAGGGCCCACCACAAGCTTGAAAGCTGTGATGCCCCTGTCCCACAAGGCTCACCACAAGCTTGAAGGCTGTGATGTCCCTGTCCCACAGGGCTCAACACAAGCTTGAAGGCTGTGATGTCCCTGTCCCACAGGGCTCAACACAAATCTGAAAGCTGTGATGCCCCTGTCCCACAAGGCTCACCACAAGCCTGAAGGCTGTGATGTCCCTGTGGGAGCGGGCAAGCCCGCGAATAGGCCGGGTCAGGCGGACGCCGCTACCTGAGCCGGGCGCTTGACCTGCGGCTGCGAAGCGTTGGCCGCTGCGCCTTCCTCGATGGCCTGCTGAATCGCCTTGCGACGACGCTCTTCGCTGCGGCGGCTGAAGTACCAGACGAAGAAGGTCACCAGCGACACCGACAGCAGGATCAGGCTGGCCACGGCGTTGATCTCTGGCTTCACGCCCAGACGCACTGCCGAGAACACTTCCATCGGCAAGGTGGTCGAGCCCGGGCCGGACACGAAGCTTGCCAGCACCAGGTCGTCCAGCGACAGCGCGAACGACATCATGGCGCCCGCCGCCAGCGACGGCGCGATCATCGGGATGGTGATCAGGAAGAACACCTTCCACGGCTTGGCACCCAGGTCCATCGCCGCTTCCTCGATCGACAGGTCCAGCTCACGCAGCCGCGCCGATACAACCACCGCCACATACGCCGCACAGAACGTGGTGTGGGCGATCCAGATGGTGACGATGCCGCGCTCCTGCGGCCAGCCGATCATCTGCGCCATGGCCACGAACAGCAGCAACAGCGACAGACCGGTAATCACTTCAGGCATTACCAGCGGCGCGGTGACCAGGCCACCGAACAGCGTGCGGCCCTTGAAGCGGGTAACCCGGGTCAGCACGAAGGCCGCCAGGGTACCCAGCGCCACCGCTGCCACCGCCGTGTAGCAGGCGATTTCCAGCGAGCGCATCACCGAACCCATCAGCTGGGTGTTGTCGAGCAGGCCGACGTACCACTTGATCGACCAGCCACCCCACACCGTCACCAGCTTGGAGGCGTTGAACGAGTAGATCACCAGGATCAGCATCGGCAGGTAGATGAACAGCAAGCCGAGCACCAGCATCAGCTTGGAGAAACTGAAGCGTTTCATGCGCGACCCTCCATTTCTTTGGCCTGGCTGCGGTTGAACAGCAGGATCGGCACAATCAGGATCGCCAGCATCACTACGGCAAGCGCAGATGCCACCGGCCAGTCACGGTTGTTGAAGAACTCTTGCCACAGCACCTTGCCGATCATCAGGGTTTCCGGGCCGCCGAGCAGTTCAGGGATCACGAACTCGCCCACCACCGGGATGAACACCAGCATGCAGCCGGCGATGATGCCGTTTTTCGACAGCGGCACGGTGATTTTCCAGAAGCTGTTGAAGGTGCTCGAACCCAGGTCCGATGCCGCTTCCAGCAGGCTCTGGTCATGCTTCACCAGGTTGGCGAACAGCGGCAGGATCATGAACGGCAGGTACGAATAGACCACGCCGATGTACACCGCCAGGTTGGTGTTGAGGATTTGCAGCGGCTGGTCGATCAACCCGGTCCACAGCAGGAACCCGTTGAGCAGCCCGTTGTTGCTGAGGATGCCCATCCAGGCGTAGACGCGAATCAGGATCGCGGTCCAGGTCGGCATCATGATCAGCAGCAGCAGGACGGTCTGGGTCTCCTTCTTGGCGTTGGCAATGGCGTAGGCCATCGGGAAGCCGATCAGCAGGCACAGCAGGGTGCTGATGAAAGCCATCTTCAGCGAGCCCAGGTAAGCCGAGAGGTACAGCTCATCCTCGGTCAACAAGCCATAGTTGGCCAGGTTCAGCACCAGCTGGATCTTGTCTTCGACGTAGCTGTAGATCTCGGTATACGGCGGGATCGCCACGTCGGCTTCGGCGAAGCTGATCTTCAGCACGATGAAGAACGGCAGCATGAAGAACAGGAACAGCCAGATGAACGGCACGCCGATCACCACGTGCCGCCCCTTCGGGGTCAGGCGCTGGAAGGCTCGCTTGAGCTTGCGCAGTTTCATGACCGCAGTACCACGCCGCTGTCGTCTTCCCACCATACGTACACTTCATCGCCCCAGGTCGGGCGGGTGCCCTGGCGCTCGGCGTTGGCGACGAACGACTGCACCACCTTGCCGCTCGGCAGCTCGACGTAGAACACCGAGTGGCCGCCCAGGTAGGCGATGTCGTGGACCTTGCCGCGCGACCAGTTGTGCTCGCAGGTCGGCTGCTGGGTAGTGACCAGCATCTTCTCCGGGCGCAGGGCGTAGGTGATGTGCTTGTCTTCCACCGAAGTGGTGATGCCGTGGCCGACGTAGATCTTGCGCTCCAGCTCCGGGCTGGCAATGATCGCGTGGCCTTCGGCGTCGTCGACCACTTCACCTTCGAACAGGTTGACGTTGCCGATGAACTCGCACACCAGGCGGCTGGTCGGCGTTTCGTAGATATCCACAGGCGAGCCGATCTGGGCGATCCAGCCCAGGTGCATGATGGCGATACGCTGGGCCATGGTCATGGCCTCTTCCTGGTCGTGGGTCACCATCACGCAGGTCACGCCCACGCGCTCGATGATCTCCACCAGCTCCAGCTGCATCTGCGAACGCAGTTTCTTGTCCAGCGCACCCATCGGCTCGTCGAGCAGCAGCAGCTTGGGGCGCTTGGCCAGAGAGCGGGCCAGGGCCACGCGCTGACGCTGGCCACCGGACAGCTGGTGCGGTTTACGCTTGGCGTACTGGGTCATGTGCACCAGCTTGAGCATCTCGGCCACGCGGGCGTCGATGTCAGCCTTTGGCAGCTTGTCCTGCTGCAGGCCGAAGGCGATGTTCTGCGCCACGGTCATGTGCGGGAACAGCGCGTAGGACTGGAACATCATGTTGATCGGCCGCTCGTAGGGCGGCATGTCGGTGATGTCGACGCCGTCGAGCAGGATCCGCCCTTCGGTAGGGCGCTCGAAGCCGGCCAGCATGCGCAGCAGGGTCGATTTGCCGGAACCGGAGCCACCCAGCAGGGCGAAGATCTCGCCCTTGCGGATTTCCAGTGACACATCGTCTACGGCGATGGTTTCGTCGAACTTCTTCGTGACCCGGTCGATTTTGACCAGCACCTGCTTGGGTTGCTGGCCACCCTCGAGGGCTTTCTTATAGGCACCGGAGGCAACTGCCATGAGTGAAACTCCCAACAAGATTTGTGTGCCCGCCCCTGCTTGGGCGGCGGGCCTGGATTGTTACTTGCCCGACTTGACCTTGGTCCAGCTACGGGTCATCAAACGTTGCACCTTGGGTGGCAACTCTGAATTCACGAACATCTTGTCCAGCACTTCCTGCGGTGGGTAAACCGCAGCGTCAGTCCTCACGGCCTGGTCCATCAGGTCGCCAGCCTTGGGGTTCGGGTTGGCGTAACCGACGTAATCACTGACCTGGGCGATAACCTCAGGCTTCAGCAAATAGTTGATGAAGGCATGCGCCTCTTTGACGTTCTTGGCGTCCGCGGGGATCGCCAGCACATCGAACCAGAGGTTGCCGCCTTCCTTGGGAATGGCGTAGGCCAGGTTCACGCCCTTTTTCGCTTCTTCAGCGCGGGCCTTGGCCTGGAAGATATCGCCCGAGAAGCCTGCCGCGACGCAGATGTCGCCGTTGGCCAGGTCGGTGATGTACTTGGACGAATGGAAGTAGGTCACGTACGGGCGCACGGCCAGCAGCTTCTGCTCGGCTTTTGCATAATCCTTGGGGTCGGTGCTGTTGGGGTTGAGCCCCATGTAGTTGAGCACCGCCGGCAGCATTTCGTCCGCCGAGTCGAGGAAGGCCACGCCGCACTTGGAGAGCTTCTTCATGTTCTCGGGTTCGAACAGCACGGCCCAGGAGTCGATGGTGTCCACGCCCAGCGCGGCCTTCACCTTGTCGACGTTGTAACCGATACCGTTGGTGCCCCAGAGGTAAGGCACGGCGTACTGGTTGCCCGGGTCGTTCTTTTCCAGGCGCTTCATCAACGCCGGGTCCAGGTTGGCATAATTGGGCAGCAGGTTCTTGTCGAGCTTCTGGAACGCGCCCGCCTTGATCTGCTTGCCGAGGAAATGGTTGGACGGCACTACCACGTCATAGCCGGTGTTACCGGCCAGCAGCTTGCCTTCCAGGGTTTCGTTGGAGTCGAACACGTCCTGCACGGGCTTGATGCCCGTTGCTTTCTCGAAGTCCGCGAGTGTGGTCGGGCCGATATAGTCGGACCAGTTGTAAAAGTGCACCGTAGGCGCCGCTTGGACGCTGCATGCCAGCGTCAGGCCCGCACCGGCCATCAAGGCCTTGCGGAATACAGAAATAGACAAGTGGGTGCTCCTCACAATCAGTGCCTGGGTAGCGACAATGCTGCCGCACACGCAAAACCGGCGCGCAACTTACCTTCGCAGCTTCGATGCCGCAATCATCAATTGCCTTTCACTGGCTCCGGGCCGGAAAAGCCCGGCCCAGAGGTGTCGCATCGGGCTTATTTGCCCGACTTGATCTTGGTCCAGCTGCGGGTGATCACACGCTGCACAGAAGCGTCAGGCGCAGCGATCGCGTACAGCTGCTTCTTCACTTCGGCAGGCGGGTAGATGCTCGGGTCACCGCTGATGTCTTTGTCCACCAGCGCAGTGGCAGCCTGGTTGCCGTTCGGGAAGCGCACGGCGTTGGTGATCTCGGCCATGATTTCCGGCTGCAGCAGGAAGTTCATGAACTGGTAGGCCTCATCCTTGTGCTCGGCATCTTTCGGGATGGCGACCATGTCGTAGAAAGTACCGGCGCCTTCTTTCGGAATGACGTAGTCCACTTTGACCTTGTCGCCGGCTTCGTGGGCGCGGGCCTTGGACTGCTCCAGGTCACCCGAGTAACCGACAGCCACGCAGATGTTGCCGTTGGCCATGTCGCCGATGTACTTGGACGAGTGGAAGTAGGTGATCGAAGGACGAATCTTGAGGAACAGGTCCTCGGCGGCTTTCAGGTCTTCTTTCTTGGTGCTGTTGCTCGGCAGGCCCAGGTAGTGCAGCGCGGCCGGCAGCATTTCGGTTGGTGCATCGAGGAAGCTCACACCGCAGCTTTTGAGCTTGGCGATGTTCTCAGGCTTGAACACGACATCCCACGAGTCGATCTTGTCCACGCCCAGCGCGGCCTTGACCTTCTCCGGGTTGTAGCCGATGCCGATCGAGCCCCACATGTACGGGAAGGCGTGCTGGTTGTCCTTGTCGCTGGCATCGCCAACGGCTTTGAGCAGGTCCGGGTCGAGGTTTTTCCAGTTCGGCAGCTTGGAACGGTCCAGTTCCTGGTACACACCCGCCTTGATCTGTTTGGCCAGGAAGTTGTTGGACGGCACCACGATGTCGTAGCCCGACTTGCCTGCCAGCAGCTTGGCTTCAAGGGTTTCGTTGCTGTCGAATACGTCGTACTTGACCTTGATACCGGTCTGCTTCTCGAACTTGGCGATGGTGTCCGGCGCGATGTAGTCCGACCAGTTGTAGACGTTCAACACCTTGTCGTCAGCCTGTGCAGCAGTAGCCATGGCACCCATCAGGGCTGCGGCCAGCAACGTCTTGCCCATTTTATTCATGCGTCATGCTCCAGAATTTTTATTTAGCCATCTGTTCAGCAGCCAGGACCTACGGTGCAGAGCGCGCGGCGACTGAAACAGTCGCTAGTCTGGCAAGTTACAAGGCTCTGTTTCAAGGTAAGCAGAGCCTTGTAACGACTTAATGTCACATCAAAGAGGCCTGAGTGGCTGTTTTGAATATTCAAGTTCGAGTGCAAGGATTTACTGGGCAAGGCGGCACGACGAGTCGTAGCCAGCTACGGCGAGAAGTGCCAACGCCGCTCAGTAAAACCTTGTGCCGAAATTGAGTATTCAAAACAGTCATTCAGGCCTCTCCAGCCTAGCAGGTGATCAGTTGATCGCCTCCAAGGTCAGGTCGAGGCATTTGCGGGCCTTTTCCACCAGTTCGTCGATCTCCGCGTGGCTGATGACCAGCGGCGGCGCGATGATCATGGTGTCCCCCACCGCACGCATGATCAGGCCGTTTTCGAAGCAGAAGGTGCGGCAGATCATGCCCACGCCCTTGCCCTCGTAACGGCTGCGGGTGGCCTTGTCCTTGACCAGCTCGATCGCGCCAAGCATGCCAAGGCCGCGTACTTCACCCACCAGCGGGTGGTCCTGCAGCTCACGCAAACGCTTTTGCAAATACGGTGCCGCTTCAGTGCGCGCCTTCTCGACAATTTTCTCGTCGCGCAGGATGCGCAGGTTTTCCAGGCCCACCGCGGCCGCTACCGGGTGGCCCGAATAGGTGAAGCCGTGGTTGAAGTCACCGCCTTCGCTGATCACCTTGGCCACTGTGTCACGCACGATCACACCGCCCATGGGGATGTAACCGGAGGTCAGGCCTTTGGCGATGGTCATCAGGTCGGGTTTGAGGTCGTAGTAGTCAGAGCCGAACCACTCCCCGGTACGGCCGAAACCACAGATGACTTCGTCGGCAACGAACAGGATGTCGTACTTGGCGAGAATCTCCTTCACCTTCGGCCAGTAGGTGTCCGGTGGGATGATCACGCCGCCGGCGCCCTGGATAGGCTCGGCGATGAAGGCGGCGACGTTGTCTTCGCCGACTTCGAGAATTTTCTGCTCCAGCTGCTCGGCCGCCCATACACCGAACGCATCCGGGGTCATGTCACCGCCTTCGCCGAACCAGTAAGGCTGCGGGATATGCACGATGCCCGGGATCGGCAGGCCGCCCTGCTCGTGCATGCCGCTCATGCCGCCCAGGCAGGCACCGGCGAAGGTGGAGCCGTGGTAGCCGTTGATACGGCCGATGATGGTCTGCTTGTGCGGCTTGCCCTTCAGCGCCCAGTAGTGGCGCACCATGCGCAGCACGGTGTCGTTGCCTTCGGAGCCGGAGCCGGTGAAGAACACATGGGTCATGCCCTCGGGCGCCACATCGGTAATGGCCTTGGCCAGTTCCAGTGCAGGCGGGTGGGCCGTCTGGAAGAACAGGTTGTAGTACGGCAGCTCGCGCATCTGCTTTTCTGCCGCCTGCACCAGCTCTTCACGGCCGTAACCGACCGCCACGCACCACAGGCCCGCCATGCCGTCGAGGATCTTGTGCCCCTCGCTGTCCCACAAATGCACCCCTTGGGCCTTGGTGATGATGCGCGGCCCCTTCTCTTTCAGTTGCTTGTAGTCACTGAAAGGTGCGAGATGGTGCTCCCCGCTCAGGGTTTGCCATTCACGGGTTTGCGGGTTGTTGGTGCTCATGTGCTTCTCCGTTGTTCGACAGCCGCGCTCCAGCGGCCCCAGGGTTTATCAGACAGCGAACAGCAGGAACTCACGCTCCCAGGAACTGATGACACGCTTGAAGTTTTCGTGCTCGGCGCGCTTGGTTGCGACGTAGCCGGTGATGAACTTCTTGCCCAGGTACTGCACCAGCGCACGGCTGTTTTCCATGCGCTCCAGGGCGTCTTCAATGGTCAGCGGCAAGCGCAGGTTGCGGCGTTCGTAGCCACGGCCCTGTACCGGCGCGCTGGCCTGAATGCCTTCGACCATGCCGATGTAGCCACACAGCAGGCTGGCAGCAATGGCCAGGTACGGGTTGGCGTCGGCACCCGGCAGGCGGTTCTCGACCCGGCGGCTTTGCGGGCCGGCATCCGGTACGCGCAGGCCGACGGTGCGGTTTTCTTCGCCCCACTCCACGTTCACCGGCGCCGACGTGTCGGGCAGGAAGCGGCGGAACGAGTTGACGTTGGGGGCGAACAGCGGCAGCGCCTCGGGGATGAACTTCTGCAGGCCACCGATGTGGTGGAGGAACAGCTCGCTCATGCTGCCGTCTTCATTGCTGAAGATGTTCTTGCCGGTGGCCACGTCGACCACGCTCTGGTGCAGGTGCATGGCACTGCCCGGCTCGCCGGTCATCGGCTTGGCCATGAAGGTGGCAGCCACGTTGTGCTTGAGCGCCGCCTCGCGCATGGTGCGCTTGAACACCAGGATCTGGTCGGCCAGGTGCAGGGCGTCGCCGTGACGGAAGTTGATTTCCATCTGCGCCGTGCCGTCTTCGTGGATCAGCGTGTCCAGGTCCAGCTGCTGCAGTTCGCACCAGTCGTAGACGTCTTCGAACAGCGGGTCGAATTCGTTGGCGGCTTCGATCGAGAACGACTGGCGGCCGGTTTCCGGGCGGCCCGAACGGCCTACGGGGGGCTGCAACGGGAAGTCCGGGTCTTCGCTGCGCTTGGTCAGGTAGAACTCCATCTCGGGCGCGACAATCGGCTGCCAGCCCTTGTCTGCGTAAAGCTGGAGGACTTTCTTCAAGACGTTGCGTGGCGACAGCTCGACCGGGTTGCCCTTCTTGTCGTAGGTGTCGTGGATCACCTGTGCAGTCGGCTCGATGGCCCACGGTACAAGGAACACGGCATTCTCGTCGGGCCGGCAGATCATGTCGATGTCGGCCGGGTCGAGCAGTTCGTAATAGATGTCGTCATCGACATAGTCGCCGGTCACGGTCTGCAGCAGCACGCTCTCGGGCAGGCGCATGCCTTTTTCGGCGATGAATTTGTTGGTGGGCGAAATCTTGCCGCGCGTAATGCCGGTCAGGTCACTGATCATGCATTCGACTTCGGTGATCTTGTGCTCTTTCAACCAATCGGTGAGCTGGTCGAGGTTGTTACTCATAAATACCTCAGGAGGTAAGGTGGGCCGCGCATTGATTCTGGATGGAGTAGATTGCTAAAGCAAAAACCCCCGCGCAGCGCCGCAGTGGATACACTGAAAACGAGTGTGTCCATAATGAGTTCGAAGGGCAGGAAGACGAAGCGAAGGGCGGTAAGCCGCTACGAGGGCGGGCCCGGAAGCGCCAAACGTCAATTATTGCGGCCAGGGCGACCACGCCATTGACGAAGCTTGCAAAAACGACAGAGGTACCCGTTGGCACTGCGCAGGCAGTGCTTTCAGGTCGCGGCAAGCGGACCATGTGACCCTCGTATTATTGTGTTCTGGGTTGTGACCGAGCTTAGCCTTGTTCATTTTTTTACACAACACCCGCGTAAAAAATAAAAGACGGCACGCTTGAGATAGCCCTTCACACGTGAAATAGCGGATAATGGCACGCCCCGATATGCAGCAAATCTGCCGTAGATGTGCCATTTCAGGGCATCATTGGGTTGGCTTGACATCAGTATGGCTTTTCGATTGACTGGTCCTGCAAGCCCCCCTTGATTGATATTTTTAACAACAAAGGTGTTGCATCATGTCGGTACCCCCGCGTGCCGTTCAGCTTAACGAAGCGAACGCGTTCCTTAAGGAACATCCTGAGGTTCTCTACGTTGACCTTCTGATTGCAGATATGAATGGTGTGGTGCGTGGCAAGCGCATTGAGCGCACCAGCCTCCACAAGGTTTACGAGAAAGGCATCAACCTGCCGGCCTCCCTCTTCGCCCTGGACATCAACGGTTCCACCGTCGAAAGCACCGGGCTTGGCCTGGACATCGGCGATGCTGACCGCATCTGCTACCCGATCCCCGACACGCTCTGTAATGAGCCGTGGCAAAAGCGCCCCACTGCCCAACTGCTGATGACCATGCACGAGATCGAAGGCGAGCCGTTCTTCGCCGACCCTCGTGAAGTACTGCGTCAGGTAGTGAGCAAGTTCGACGAACTGGGCCTTACCATCTGCGCTGCATTCGAGCTGGAGTTCTACCTGATCGACCAGGAGAACGTGAACGGCCGCCCACAGCCGCCGCGCTCGCCAATTTCGGGCAAACGCCCGCAGTCGACCCAGGTGTACCTGATCGACGACCTCGACGAATATGCCGACTGCCTGCAGGACATCCTTGAAGGCGCGAAAGAACAAGGCATCCCGGCTGACGCCATCGTCAAGGAAAGCGCCCCGGCGCAGTTCGAAGTCAACCTGCACCACGTGCCCGACCCGCTCAAGGCCTGCGACTACGCGGTACTGCTCAAGCGGTTGATCAAGAACATCGCCTACGACCATGAAATGGACACCACCTTCATGGCCAAGCCCTACCCGGGCCAGGCAGGCAACGGCCTGCATGTACACATTTCCGTGCTGGACAAAGATGGCAACAACATCTTCACCAGCGAGGATCCCGAGCAGAACGCCGCGCTACGTCACGCTGTCGGCGGTGTGCTCGAGACCCTGCCCGCGTCCATGGCGTTCCTTTGCCCGAACGTCAACTCGTACCGCCGCTTTGGCGCGCAGTTCTATGTACCGAACGCGCCAAGCTGGGGCCTGGACAACCGCACCGTAGCGCTGCGGGTGCCAACAGGCTCTGCCGATGCCGTGCGCCTCGAGCACCGGGTAGCCGGCGCCGATGCCAACCCGTACCTGATGATGGCGGCCGTGCTGGCTGGCGTGCACCATGGCCTGACCAACAAGATCGAGCCGGGCAAACCGATCGAAGGCAACTCGTACGAACAGCTGGAGCAAAGCCTGCCGAACAACCTGCGCGATGCCCTGCGCGAGCTGGACGACAGCGAGATCCTCAACAAGTACATCGATCCGAAGTACATCGACATCTTTGTCGCGTGCAAGGAAAGCGAGCTGGAGGAGTTCGAGCATTCGATCTCCGACCTCGAGTACAACTGGTACCTGCACACCGTGTAAAAAAACGCCGCCCTCAAGGGCGGCGTTTTTGTTTGTGATCGGTGTCGCCTGCTTCGCGGGCATGCCCGCTCCCACAGGTACACCACAGGCTTCAGGCCTGGAGATCACCCTGTGGGAGCGGGCGAGCCCGCGAAGAGGCCGGTACAGGCCTACAAGGACTTCTCGAAAATCTTGGAGTTGCGCTGGTAGTTGTACAGCGAAGCCCGCGCCGATGGCAGCCGCTCCACGCCGCTAGGTGCAAACCCGCGCTCGCGGAACCAGTGCGCCGTACGCGTCGTCAGCACGAACAGGGTATTCAACCCCATCTGCCGCGCCCGGCTCTCGATACGCTCCAGCAATTCATCCCCACGCCCACCGTGGCGATACTCCGGGTTCACCGCCAGGCACGCCAGCTCCCCGGCTTCGGAATCGGCAATCGGATACAGCGCCGCACAGGCGATGATCATGCCCTCGCGCTCGACCACGCTGAACTGCTCGATCTCACGCTCCAGCACTTCACGCGAGCGGCGCACCAGGATGCCCTGCTCTTCCAGCGGGCTGATCAGCTCCAGCAAGCCGCCAACGTCCTCGATGGTCGCTTCGCGCACCACTTCGAACTGCTCCTGCGACACCAGCGTACCGCCACCGCCACGGGTGAACAGCTCGGTCAGCAGCGCGCCGTCTTCGGCATAACTGACAATGTGGCTGCGTGCCACGCCGCCCTTGCAGGCCTCGGCAGCGGCGTCCAGCAGCTCGCCCTGGTAGTCGCTGCCCAGGCGCTGCAGGTGCGGGGCAACCTGCTGCGGGCGCAGTTCCCGCACCAGCTTGCCGTCCGCATCCAGCAGGCCCGGCTCGGCACCGAACAGCAGCAACTTGTCGGCCCCCAGTTCGATGGCGGCACGAGTAGCCACGTCTTCGCAGGCCAGGTTGAAGATTTCGCCGGTGGGCGAGTAACCCAGCGGCGACAACAGCACGATGGAACGCTCGTCGAGCAGGCGGCTGATGCCCTTGCGGTCGACCCGGCGCACTTCACCGGTGTGGTGGTAGTCCACCCCTTCGAGCACGCCGATCGGCCGCGCGGTGACCAGGTTGCCCGACGCCACGCGCAGGCGCGAGCCCTGCATCGGCGAAGCGGCAATGTCCATCGACAGGCGCGCCTCGATGGCCAGGCGCAAGGCGCCAACGGCATCGATCACGCAGTCCAGGGTGGCGGCATCGGTGATACGCAGGCCATGGTGGTAGTGGGGGGTCAGCCCGCGATCGGCCAGGCGGCTTTCGATCTGCGGGCGCGAGCCATGCACCAGCACCAGGCGCACGCCAAGGCTGTGCAGCAACACCAGGTCGTGGACGATGTTGCCGAAATTAGGGTGTTCCACCCCATCGCCAGGGAGCATGACCACGAAGGTGCAGTCGCGATGGGCATTGATGTACGGGGAGGCATGACGCAGCCAGTTGACGTAGTCGGGCATGACAGGGCCTGTGGATAAGTGGACGGAGAACGGCGATACAAGGGGCGTTCAAGATCATCGTCGGAACAGGCTTGCGGTCACGCGCGGTCTCCTCTAGGCAGGAACGAATCAACTCGATTGACGTTTAGTGCAGGCAATAGTGCCGGATCAGGTCACGCAATAGACGCACGGTAGGCTCGATTCGTGACATTTCAAGGTATTCGCCGGGCTGGTGGGCACAGGCGATGTCGCCAGGGCCCAGCACGATGGTCTGGCAGCCCAGCTGCTGAAGATAAGGCGCTTCGGTGCCGAACGCCACCGCTTCGGCGCGATGGCCGGTCAGGCGTTCCGCCACTTGCACCAGTTCGGCATCGGCAGCCTGCTCGAACGGCGGCACCTCCGGGAACAGGGGTGCGTAGTCGATGCGCACATCATGGCGCTCGGCCACGGGCACCAGCTTCTCGCGAATGGCTGCGCGCAGCTGTTCTACATCCATGCCCGGCAACGGCCGCAGGTCGAATTCAAGCGCACACTGGCCGCAAATGCGGTTGGGGTTGTCACCGCCATGGATGCAGCCAAAGTTCAGGGTCGGGGTCGGCACGGTGAACTGTGGGTTGCGGTAGGTCTGCTGCCATTGCTGGCGCAGGCCCATCAGCTCGCCCATTACCGCATGCATGGCCTCCATGGCGCTGCGGCCCAGGCTTGGGTCCGACGAATGGCCGCTGCGCCCGAGGATGTCGATGCGGTCCATGAGAATGCCCTTGTGCATGCGGATCGGCCGCAGCCCGGTAGGCTCGCCGATTACCGCCGCACGGCCCAGCGGCTGGCCAGCCTCGGCCAGGGCGCGGGCACCGGACATGGAGCTTTCTTCGTCGCAGGTGGCGAGAATCAGCAGCGGCTGCTTGAAGTCGTGCTCCAACAGCGGGATGACCGCTTCGATGACCAGGGCAAAAAAGCCCTTCATGTCGCAACTGCCCAGGCCGACCCAGCGGCCATCGACCTCGGTCAGCTTCAGCGGGTCGCTGGCCCACAGTTGTTCGTCATAAGGGACGGTGTCGCTGTGCCCGGCCAGCACCAGGCCACCCGGGCCGCTGCCACGGCTGGCCAGCAGGTTGAACTTGCCCGGCGTGACCTGCTGGATGTCGCATGCAAACCCCAGGTCGCCCAGCCACCCCGCCAGCAGGTCAATGACCTGGCGGTTGGACTGGTCCAGCGCAGGCTGGGTGCAACTGACCGAAGGCGCGGCGATCAAGGCGGCAAACTGGTCTTTCAGCGTCGGCAACGGCATGCACATACTCCTCGGAAGCGTTGCCCATCATAGGGCTATCCGCCGTCTGGAATAAACCGTTGGCGGCTGACTGCTGTAGACTCTCCGCCAACCACGCCCCTCTTTCGAGTCTGTGATGCACAAAGAAACCGAACTGAAGCTCCGCGCCAGCCGCGAGACCCTTGCCGCCCTGCGCGAGCACCCTCTGCTGAAAAAGCGCAACAAGTCCGGTTGGCAGACCCGTGAACTGCTCAACCAGTACTTCGACACCCCCGAGCGTGAGCTGTCCGCCGCCCGTGTCGCCCTGCGCCTGCGCCGCGATGGCGACGCCGTGATCCAGACCCTCAAGTGCCGCGGCACCAGCGTGGCCGGCCTGTCCGAGCGCAACGAGTACGAATGGAACCTGGACAAGGCCAAGCTCGACCTGAAGAAGCTGGACGCCACCTGCTGGCCCGAGCAACTGGCAGGCCTGGACAAGAAAACCATCAAGCCGCTGTTCACCACCGACTTCAGCCGTGAATACGCCGAAATCGCCTGGGGCCGCGGCAAGAGCAAAGTGGTTATCGAGGCCGCGCTGGACCAAGGCTTCGTGATCGCCGGCAAGCGCAAGGAAGAAATCTGCGAGCTGGAGCTGGAACTGCGCGAAGGTGACCCGCAAGCACTGCTGGAGCTGGCCGCCGAGCTGGCCGCCAGCCTGCCGCTGATGCCCTGCGACATCAGCAAGGCCGAGCGTGGCTACCGCCTGCTGGAGCCGGACAGCTACGAGCTGGGCCTGCCGCACACCGAGCTGGAAGCCGAGATGGCCCTGGACGACGCCTACGCCGCATTGGCCTGGCAACTGCTGGGCAGCAGCCAGCGCCTGGCCGAGCAGTACCGTCACAACGGCCACTGGCGCCTGCTGCAGGACTGGGTCGAGTGCCTGAGCGAACTGCGCGCCCTCACCGCCAGCCTGGGCCAGGCCGCGCCGCGTGCCAGCACCCGTGACCTGCGCACCAGCCTCGACGCCCTGCTGGAAGACTGGCGCCCGCTGGTGCAGGCCGGCAACGATGACGAAGACATCCGCCGCGCCGCCCCCGAGCAGTTCGCCGAAGAACTGGAAGACGTGCGCTGGGGCCAGTTCTCGCTGGAAACCTCGCGCTGGCTGCTGGCCCGTGCCTGGACCGTGGAGCGCAAAGGCCGTGGCGAACGCCAGGGCAAGGCGCAGCTGGCCAGCTGGCTGGCACACCTGCTGGGCGAAGAAGGCCGTGCACTGAAGCTGCCGCTGTACACCCAGCGCCCGGAAGACCTGGCCGAGCAGCTGCCACGTATCGAGCAGCTGCTGGCCTGGCTGCACCATGCCCGCCAGGTGCTGGAAGCGCCGCAGATGGACCGCC
The DNA here is from genome assembly GCF_000708715.2 of Pseudomonas putida W15Oct28. Lineage (GTDB taxonomy): Bacteria > Pseudomonadota > Gammaproteobacteria > Pseudomonadales > Pseudomonadaceae > Aquipseudomonas > Aquipseudomonas putida_R. Next base: position 92,246 of record NZ_JENB01000012.1, read on the forward strand.
TGTATGGCGACCTGAAGAAGCTGCACGAACTGGCCGAACTGCCGATCAGCGATGAAGTGCTGGAAGCCCGTATCGAACAGGCTCGGGCTGTTGACCAGAGCCGCGGCTGGAAGCACCTGCTCAAGGCTTGAGACCGCGTTGCATTCTTCGCGGGCTCGCCCGCTCCCACAGGTACAGCGCAGGCCTCAGGCTTGGCGCCCAACCTGTGGGAGCGGGCATGCCCGCGAATAGCCTCAGCGCGAAAGTGGCAGGCTGGTGGTGGACTTGATCTCCGACAGCGCCACAATCGAATTCACTTCCTGGATGCCCGGCACGTTCGACAGCTTTTCGAAGAAAAAGCGCTCGTAAGCTTCGATGTCCGACGTGACGATGCGCAGTAGAAAGTCTACCGACCCCATCAGCACATAACACTCCAGCACCTCCGGAAACCCGCGGATCGCCTCGGTGAATTCGGTAAAGTTGGAGCGCCCGTGAGCATTGAGCTTCACCTCGGCGAAAATTTGCGTGTTCAGGCCGACCTTCTTGCGGTCCAGCAAAGTCACCTGCCCGCGAATCACCCCCTCTTCCTTCAAGCGCTGAATGCGCCGCCAGCACGGCGATTGCGACAGCCCCACGCGCTCGGCGATCTGCGCGCTGGACAGCGAAGCGTCCTCTTGCAGCAGTTCAAGAATACGGCGGTCGTAAGCGTCCAGCTCGCTGTGCATTATTCAATCTCCTGAAAGCCAAAATCTGAATCAATCAATTCGCCAACACAGCGAAATGATCAAATCATAGCGAAAAAATGCCGCCGCTAACGTGCAAGAATTTCTCCCACATTCGCGGAGACCAGCATGAACGCACAGCCCCGTACCGACGCCTGGGCCGCCAGCAACGCCCACAGCACCGTGCACTATCGCCTGCAGGCCGAAGCCGAGCCCGACAGCCTGTGCCGCGTGCTCAACCTGTTTGCCCTGCAGTTCCTGACCCCGCACAGCGTGCACGTCAGCCAACAGGATGACTGGCTGGATATCGAAGTCGGTATCGGCGGCCTGAGCTGGCACCGGGCCGAGGTGATTGCGCAGAAACTGCGTAACCTGGTGTGTGTGGGTGAGGTGAGCCTGAGCAATGCACAGCGGGTGGCTCTGGCGGTGGTCTGAGCCCTCTGCTTTACCTGTGCCGGCCTTTTCGCGGGCTCGCCCGCTCCCACAGGATTTCCACCGACCTCAAATCCTGTGGTGTTCCTGTGGGAGCGGGCGAGCCCGCGAAGAGGCCGGCACATGCACAGCAAAATCCCGAAACCCTTCACCTCCGATGCCCTTCCACCGCCCGGCTAGCCTTGATCAGCACTCCCCCATCAGGCACGGACGCCAACCATGCACACCTCCGACAACCCGGCACTCGACCTGAAGCGCGTGCTCCAGGCCCTGCTCACCGACCGGCACCTGCACGCCACCGACACCCTGCAAGTACTCGAACACGCCGCCGCCCACGCCACCGGCCACCCGCTCGAACAAATCGCCGCCTGCAACCTGGAAGACCGCCGGCAACCCGGCCAACTGCTGGACCTGGACCACCTCTGCCAATGGCTGGCCGGCAAGGTCGGCCAGCCCTACCTGCGTATCGACCCCATGCAACTCGACCTGCCCCAGGTCGCGGGCCTGGTGTCCCCCGCTTTCGCCCAGCGCCATGGCATCCTCATCGTCGCCGACGACCCCTCTGGCATCACCGTCGCCAGTGCCCAGCCCTACCAGGACGACTGGCAGGCTGACCTGGCCCGCAGCCTGGGCCGGCCTATCCGCCGCGTGCTGGCCAGCCCAATGCAGATCCGCCAGTCAGGGCAGTCGTTTCACCGCCTGGCCCAGTCGGTAAAGGGCGCGCAGCATCAGCAATCGGCCAGCCTGGGCGAACTTGAACAGTGGCTGGAACTGGGCAAGCGCCAGGCCGAGGCCAGCGCCGACGACGCGCACATCGTGCATATCGTCGACTGGCTGCTGCAATACGCCATTGATCAGCGCGCCAGCGATATCCACTTGGAACCCCGGCGCGAACAGGGGCAGTTGCGCTACCGCATCGATGGCCTGCTGCACACCGTCTATGCCTTCCCCGCCGGGGTCACCCTGGCGCTGATCAGCCGCCTGAAACACCTGGGCCGCATGGACGTTGCAGAAAAGCGCCGCCCGCAGGACGGCCGCCTGCAAAGCCGGCTACCAGGGGGCAGCGAAGTGGAGCTACGGCTGTCGACCCTGCCGACCCCGTTCGGCGAAAAGCTGGTACTGCGCCTGTTCAACCCACGTCAACTGCACGAAGGCTTCGACCGCCTCGGTCTGGAGGGGCCACAGCTGGCCCAGTGGCAAGGCCTGCTGCGTCAGCGCCAGGGCATCATCCTGGTCACCGGCCCCACCGGTTCAGGCAAGACCAGCACGCTGTACGCCAGCCTCAAGCTGCTGGCCACGCCGCAGGTCAACCTGTGCACCATCGAAGACCCGATCGAGCGCCTGGAGCCCGCCTTCAACCAGCTGCAAGTCCAGCCCGCGCTGGACCTGGGTTTTGCCAGCGCCGTGCGGGCCATGCTGCGCCAGGACCCGGACATCATCATGATCGGCGAAATCCGCGACCGCGAAACGGCCTTGGTGGCGGTGCAGGCAGCCCTGACCGGGCACCTGGTACTGTCGACCCTGCATACCAACGACGCCTGCGCCGCGATCACCCGCCTGCAAGAACTGGGTGTGGCCGACTATCTGATAAAGGCCACACTGGTCGGTGTCATGGCCCAGCGCCTGGTACGCACTGTGTGCTCGGACTGTGGGGCGAATGCATCAGCGACCTGCCGAACCTGCCGTGGCACCGGCTTTCATGGGCGCACGGGTTTGTTCGAACTGCTGCAGCCCAGCGAAAGCCTGCGTGCAATGATTGGCCCGAACGCCGACCTGACCCGTTTACGGCATCAGGCGCTGGCCGATGGCTTGATTGACCTGCGCCGTTGTGGCGAGGCGAAAGTGGCACGTGGGCAGACCCGTGCGGCAGAAGTACTGCGCGTCTGCAGCTGACGAAAAGTGCTTTGTATTCAAGGAACTTGCCTTGCCCGGGAAGATCCAACGGCGCATCTTCAACCCTCACCCTTCGAGGTGTTTCAACATGCGTCTCAAAACCGCCATCGCCGCTGCTGCGTTGCTTTCGCTGCCTATCGGCTCGGCCATGGCCGATACCTTCTGGCGTAACGTGATGACTTCCGGTGCTACCACGGCATCGAGCTACCTGACCTCGCACGATCACAAACTGGTTGTGGCCGCGCAGGATGACGCCAGCAGCTTCGTCGCCAGCGAAGGCGCGATCCGCGGGCCGTTCCTGGAAGCGGCCATGCGCCAGGCGCGGGCAGAGAACCCAGGGATGCAGGCTTCCGACATGGAGCTGGCCAATGCCATCCTGGCCAAGAATGCAGTAGCCGAGTAACCGCGTCGCCTGCTTCGCGGGCCTGCCCGCTCCCACAGGGACCGCACAACGCTGAATCTTGTGCAATTTCTGTGGGAGCGGGCAAGCCCGCGAAGCATCCAGCACCGACCTCAGCGATACGCCTCCACCGGCACACACGAACAGAACAGGTTCCTGTCCCCATACACGTTGTCGACCCGGTTCACCGCCGGCCAGTACTTGTGCTGGCGCACGTGAGCGCTGGGCGCCACCGCCTGCTCCAGGCTATAGGGTCTGTCCCACACCCCCAGTACATCAGCCAGGGTATGCGGCGCATGCTTCAGCGGGTTGTTCTCCGCCGGCCAGTTGCCCTCCTGCACCTCGCCAATCTCTGCACGAATCGCCAGCATCGCCTCGACGAACCGGTCCAGCTCGGCCTTCGACTCACTTTCGGTCGGTTCCACCATCAGTGTGCCCGGCACCGGGAAAGACATGGTCGGGGCGTGAAAGCCATAGTCCATCAGGCGCTTGGCCACGTCCTCCTCGCTGATGCCAGTCAGTGCCTTCAGCGGCCGCAGGTCGAGGATGCACTCATGCGCCACCCGCTGGTTGCGCCCGCGATAGAGCACCGGGAAGGCCCCGCCCAGCTGGCTGGCCAGGTAGTTGGCCGATAGGATCGCCACCTCGCTGGCATCGGCCAACTGTGGCCCCATCATGGCAATGTACATCCAGCTGATCGGCAGGATGCTCGCGCTGCCCCAGGGCGCAGCGCTGACCGCGCTGTTGTTCGGGTCCAGGCCCGGCACCGGCACCACCGGGTGGCTGGCAACGAACGGCGTGAGGTGCGCGCGGATGCCGATCGGCCCCATGCCCGGGCCGCCACCGCCGTGGGGGATGCAGAAGGTCTTGTGCAGGTTCATGTGCGAGACATCGGCACCAATGTCGGCCGGACGCGTCAGGCCCACCTGGGCATTGAGGTTGGCGCCATCCATGTACACCTGGCCGCCGTGCTGATGGACCACCTCGCAGATTTCGCGAATGCCCTCTTCGTACACCCCGTGGGTGGACGGGTACGTGACCATCAGGCAAGACAAGCGCTCCCCGGCCGCGTGGGCCTTGGCCTTGAGGTCAGCCAGGTCGACGTTGCCGTGGTCGTCGCAATCGACGATCACCACCTCCATGCCCGCCATTTGCGCCGACGCCGGGTTGGTGCCGTGGGCCGACGACGGAATCAGGCACAGCGTGCGCTGCGGCTGGTGGCGGCTGCGATGGTAGCGGGTGATGGCCATCAGGCCTGCGTACTCGCCCTGGGCACCGGAGTTGGGCTGCATGCAGATGGCGTCGAAGCCGGTAATTGCGCACAGCCAGCGTTCCAGTTCGTCGATCATCGCCTTGTAGCCCGTGGCCTGGGCCGCCGGGGCAAAGGGGTGCATCTGGGCAAAACCGGGCCAGGTGATGGGGATCATCTCACTGGTGGCGTTGAGCTTCATGGTGCACGAACCCAGCGGGATCATCGACTGGTTCAGGGCCAGGTCCTTGTTCTCCAGCTGCTTGAGGTAGCGCAGCATCTCGGTTTCGCTGTGGTGCAGGTTGAACACCGGGTGCGCGAGAAACGGCGTGCGCCTCACCAGGCCGGCAGGAATGCCTTCGGGCAGGGCCAACTGATCGAGGGCAGCGATCTCCAGGCCGTGGTCCACACCGAGGAAGATGTCGAGCAGGCGCAACACCGTGCGCTCGTTACAGGTTTCGTCCAGGCTCACGCCCAGGTGCCCGCGGCCAAGAATGCGCAAGTTGATGTGCGCGGCTTCGGCGCTTTCGATGATGGCCGCCTGGGCGCCGCCGACATCCAGGGTGAGGGTGTCGAAGAAATGCTGGTTGAGCCGCTGGATGCCTTTGGCTTCCAGGCCAGCCGCCAGGATGAAGGTCAGCCGGTGCACGCGCTGGGCGATGCGCTGCAGGCCTTCGGGGCCGTGGTACACCGCGTAGAAGCCGGCAATGTTGGCCAACAGCACCTGGGCCGTGCAGATGTTGGAGTTAGCCTTCTCGCGGCGGATATGCTGCTCGCGGGTTTGCAGGGCCATGCGTAGCGCCGTGTTGCCACGGGCATCGCGCGACACGCCAATGATGCGCCCCGGCATGGCACGCTTGTAGTCGTCGCGGCAGGCGAAGTAAGCCGCGTGAGGGCCACCGTAGCCCATCGGCACGCCGAAACGCTGGGTCGAGCCCAGTACCACATCGGCGCCCAGCTCGCCGGGGGGCGCGAGCACCACCAGGCTCAGCAGGTCGGCAGCCACGCAGGCCAGCGCCTGCTGGCTGTGCAGATGGTCGATCAGCGGGCGCAGGTCGCGCAGCTCGCCGTGGGTGTCGGGGTATTGCAGCAACGCGCCGAACACTGCGTGTTTGCCAAGGTTATCCACAGCGTCGACGATCAGTTCGAAGCCAAAGCCCTCGGCGCGGGTCTTCAACACCGACAGGGTCTGCGGGTGGCAATGCTCGTCGGCAAAGAAGGCGTTGCTCTTGTTGCGCGCCATCCGCTTGGCCAGCGCCATGGCCTCGGCGGCGGCGGTGGCTTCATCGAGCAGCGAGGCATTGGCCAGCGCCAGCCCGGTGAGGTCGATGACCATTTGCTGGAAGTTCAGCAGCGCCTCCAGCCGGCCCTGGGCAATTTCAGGTTGATACGGCGTATAGGCGGTGTACCAGCCGGGGTTTTCCAGCACGTTGCGCAGGATCACCGTGGGGGTGATGGTGCCGTGGTAGCCCATGCCGATGAGGCTGGTCCAGACCTGGTTCTGCTCGGCGTAACCGGCGAGTTTGGCCAGGGCGGCCTGCTCGTCCAGCGCCGCGGGCAGGTCGAGGGGGCGATTGAGGCGGATGTCTGGCGGTACGGTCTGCTCGATCAGCTCGTTGCGGCTGGCAACACCCAACACGTTGAGCATGGCCTGCTGCTCTGCGGCATCGGGGCCCAGGTGGCGACGCAGGAAAGGGTTGAGCTCTTGCAGTTGATGCAGGGATGGCGACTGGGACATGACGACGCTCTCTTCCTAGACCAGGTCTCATGGAGACTTATAAGTCTAGGAAGGATTGCCGATTCTGCGGGGAATCTTGCTTTACCAGCACCGGCCTCTTCGCGGGCACGCCCGCTCCCACAGATAATCACAGGCCCGAGGCACGCGCTATCCCTGTGGGAGCGGGCGTGCCCGCGAAGCAGACGACGCGGTTTTACTCGCCGATAGCGGCAGCGTAGCCAGCAGCATCCAGCAGCTTGTCCAGCTCGGCCGGGTTGCTTGGCTTCAGTTTGAAGATCCATGCACCGTAAGGTTCTTCGTTGAGCTGCTCCGGGCTGTCGGCCAGTTCTTCGTTGACCGCGATCACTTCGCCACCGATCGGGGCGTAGATGTCGGAAGCGGCCTTGACCGACTCGACCACACCGGCAGCGTCGCCAGCGGCGAATACCTTGCCGACTTCGGCCAGCTCGACGAACACCACGTCACCCAAAGCTTCCTGGGCGTGGTCGCTGATACCCACGGTTACGCTACCGTCGGCTTCCAGGCGAGCCCACTCGTGGCTTTCGGCAAAACGCAGGTCGGCGGGGATATTGCTCATGTCTTGAATTCCTCGATTGGCTCAGCGGTACGCCCGCCGGTTAAAAAATGTTCAGATCAGGATTTTGCCGTGGCGCACGAAGGTCGGCTTGACCACCCGCACCGGGTACCATTTGCCGCGGATTTCCACTTCGGCCCGGTCACCGGTAGCCATGGGTACGCGCGCAAGGGCAATTGACTTGCTCAGCGTAGGAGAGAAACTACCACTGGTGATCTCCCCTTCGCCAATCCCGGCCACGCGCACCACCTGATGGGCACGCAGCACGCCGCGCTCTTCCAGCACCAGGCCGACCAGTTTTTCCTGCACACCCTGTTCGATTTCTGCCAGCAGGCCGGCGCGGCCAATGAAGTCGCGCTCGGCCGGCTCCCATGCGATGCTCCAGCCCAGGTTGGACGTGAGTGGGGTGTGGGCTTCGTCGATGTCCTGGCCGTACAGGTTCATGCCGGCTTCCAGGCGCAGGGTGTCGCGGGCGCCAAGGCCACTGGGGGCGATGCCGGCGCCGACCAGGTCGTTGAAGAATGCCACCGCCTGATCGCCCGGGAAGATGATTTCCAGGCCGTCTTCACCGGTATACCCGGTGCGGGCAATGAACCAGTCACCCTCGGCGACGCCTTCGAACGGGCGCAGTTCGCGAATCAGCGCTGCGCGCGCGGGGCTGAGCAGGGCTGCCACCTTTTCGCGGGCACGCGGGCCCTGGATGGCGAGAATGGCCAGGTCGGGGCGGACCTGGAAGTCCACGGCAAAACCGGCCCGCTGCTGTTGCAGCCAATCGAGCACTTTTGCCCGTGTGGCGGCGTTGGTAACCAGGCGGTAGCCGTTTTCCGTGCGGTAGACGATCAAGTCGTCAATCACCCCGCCCTGCTCCTGGAGCAGCGGGCTGTACAGCGCCTTGCCGGTTTCGTCGAGGCGGGACACGTCGTTGGCCAGCAGGCGTTGCAACCAGGCGGTGGCGTCGCTGCCATCGACATCGACCACGGTCATGTGGGAAACATCGAAAACCCCGCAATCGCTGCGCACCTGGTGGTGCTCCTCGACCTGCGAGCCATAGTGCAGGGGCATGTCCCAGCCGCCGAAATCGACCGTTTTGGCGCCAAGCGCCAGGTGCAGGTCATACAAAAGCGTGCGCTGTCCCATGGGTTTCTCCTTCCGGGCGTGGCGAAGCGGCGGCGGTCGATGACGTTGGTCGTCAGCTCTTGTTGTAAGGACCCGTCGCGCGAATGCCGCGCATTGTAGCCGCAAGGGCGCGGGCTGGCACCCTCAGTGACCTCAGTGACTGTGACCGGGTCGATGTGCCGAACGGCGGATCAGGCCGATGACCGGCAGCAGGCCCACCAGCACCAGCGTCAATGCGGGCAGCGAGGCACGTGCCCATTCGCCCTCACTGGTCATCTCAAACACCCGTACCGCCAAGGTGTCCCAGCCGAACGGTCGCATCAGCAAGGTGGCCGGCATCTCCTTGAGCACGTCGACGAACACCAGCAGGGCAGCGCTGAGGGCGCCGGGCACCAGCAGCGGCAGATACACCTTGAAAAACAATCTTGGCCCACCCACGCCCAGGCTGCGGGAGGCCTCGGGCAATGAAGGGCGTATACGCTCCAGGCTGCTTTCCAGCGGCCCGTAGGCCACGGCGATGAAGCGCACCAGGTAGGCCAGCAGCAAGGCCGCAAGGCTGCCCAGCAGCAACGGCTTGCCTGCCCCGCCCAGCCAGCTGGACAGCGGGATGACCAAGTGGTTATCGAGGTAACTGAAGGCCAGCATGATCGACACTGCCAGCACCGAGCCGGGCAAGGCATAGCCCAGGTTGGCCAGGCCGACCCCGGCGCGGATACCACCCGTCGGCGCCTGGCGCCGGGCAAAGGCCAGCACCAGTGCCACGCTCACCGTGACCAATGCCGCCATGCTGCCCAGGTAAAGGGTGTGCAGCACCAGGCCGACATAGCGCTCGTCAAGGTCATGCCGGCCGCGTTGCCAGAACCACACCAGCAGCTGCAGCAACGGGATGACGAAGGCGCAGGCAAACACCAGCAGGCACCAGCCACTGGCCAGCAACGCCTTCACCCCACGCAGGTGGTACAACGCCTGCGCCCGCGGCCGCTCGTTGCCGCTGCGGCTGGCACCCCGGGCTCGGCGCTCGCCGTACAGCACCAGCATCACGGCCAGCAACAACAGGCTGGCCAGCTGGGCCGCACTGGACAGGCTGAAGAAGCCGTACCAGGTCTTGTAGATGGCGGTGGTGAAGGTGTCGAAATTGAACACGGCCACCGCACCGAAGTCGGCCAGGGTTTCCATCAAGGCCAAGGCAATGCCGGCGCCGATGGCCGGCCGCGCCATGGGCAGGGCCACGCGCCAGAACGCTTGCAGGGGCGATAGCCCTAGCACCCGCGCCGCTTCCATCAGGCCCTTGCCTTGGGCCAGGAAAGCCGTGCGCGCCAGCAGGTAGACGTAGGGGTAGAACACCAGCACCAGCACGATGATCACCCCGCCGGTGGAGCGCACCCGCGGCAGGCGCATCGGCCCGAACACTTCGCGCAGGGCGCTTTGCACCGGGCCGGCGAAGTCCAGCAGGCCGACGAAGACGAACGCCAGCACGTAGGCCGGGATGGCGAACGGCAGCATCAGCGCCCAGTCCAGCCAGCGCCGGCCGGGGAACTCGCAGAGGCTGGTAAGCCAGGCGAGGCTGACGCCCAGTACGGTGACGCCGATACCTACGCCCACCACCAGCGTCAGGGTATTGCCCAACAGGCGGCTCATCTGGGTGTCGAGCAGGTGCGACCAGATCTGCATATCGATCGACTGCCAGGACAACAGCAGGACGCTCAGGGGCAGCAGCACCAGGGCGGCGATCAGGGAGACCGGGAGGTACCAGCGGCGTTGGGGGGTGTGGGGCAAGTTGTATGTCTCTGTGGCTGATTAGCGACCGCTTTGCGGTCGTTCGCGGGCATGCCCGCTCCCACAGGGGTCGCACAACCTTCAAGGGCAGTGCAGATCCTGTGGGAGCGGGCGTGCCCGCGAAAGGGCCCTGGCAGGCCCAAGGAGGATAAGGCCTGGCGCTTAGTTGTAGCCAGCGCGATCCATCAAGCGGATGGCTTCAGCCTGGCGCTTGCCGGCAATTTCCACCGGAATGCTGTCAGCCTTGAAGCTGCCCCACGCCGCCACTTCCTCAGAAGGTTTTACCTTCGGGTTGGCCGGGAACTCCTGGTTGATGTCGGCGAACAGCTTCTGCGCCTCTTCCCCGGTCATCCATTCCACCAGCTTTTTCGCCGCTTCCGGGTGAGGTGCATGCTTGGTCAGGCCAATGCCCGACAGGTTCACGTGCACGCCACGATCCCCCTGGTTGGGCCAGAAGATCTTCACCGGCAGGTTCGGGTTCTGCTTGTGCAGGCGGCCGTAGTAGTAGGTGTTGACCACGCCCACGTCGCATTGGCCGGCCTCGATGGCCTGGATCACCGCGTTGTCGTCGGAGAACACGTCGGTGGACAGGTTGTTGACCCAGCCTTTGACGATTTGCTCGGTCTTCGCCTCGCCATGGTTCTCGATCAGGGTGGCGGTGAGCGACTGGTTGTACACCTTCTTCGCCGTGCGCAGGCACAGGCGGCCTTCCCACTGTTTGTCGGCCAGGGCCTCGTAGGTGCTCAACTCCTCGGGTTTGACCCGCTCGTTGGAGTAGATGATGGTGCGGGCGCGCAGGCTCAGGCCGGTCCAGTCATGGGACGAGGCGCGGTACTGCGGCGGGATGTTCTGGTCGATGATGTCGGACTTGATCGGCTGCAGGATGCCCATCTGCTCGGCTTGCCACAGGTTGCCGGCATCGACGGTCAGCAGCAGGTCGGCTACGCCGTTGTCGCCCTCGGCCTTGATGCGTTGCATCAGCGGGGCTTCCTTGTCGGTGATGAACTTGATCTTGACCCCGGTCTTGGCGGTATAGGCATCGAACACCGGCTTGATCAGCTCGTCGATGCGCGAGGAGTACACCACCACTTCGTCCGCCGCTTGGGCGGTGCCGCCGAACAGGGTCAGGGCCAGAGCGGCCAGTAGGGGCTTGCGTGGCAACATGTGAAGCACTCCTCGGATCGTATGAGAGGTGCAAATGGTAGTGAATCCCATTTTCTGGCTCATCTACCTAGCAGTTACCGGATGTTGCAGAGCCCCTATTCCAACGCGGTCCCTGTAGGAGCGGCCTTGTGTCGCGATGGGCCGCAAAGCGGCCCCGACACGCTCAAGCCTTGGCCAGATCCGGCAGGTCACCACTCAAACCCAAAGCCTGGCGCACAAACACCGCCTTGGCCTCCGGCATCTGCTCCACCAGTTTCAACCCGCTGTTACGCAACCAGCGCAACGGCAGCGGGTTGGCCTGGAACAACCGCTCAAAGCCCTCCATTGCCGCCATCAGCGCCAGGTTGTGCGGCATGCGCCGCCGCTCGTAACGGCTCAGCACCTTCACATCCGCCAGCCGCTCACCACGTTCACAGGCATTGACCAACACCTCGGCCAGCACCGCAGCATCGAGGAAGCCCAGGTTCACACCCTGCCCCGCCAGCGGGTGGATGGTGTGTGCAGCATCGCCGATCAAGGCCAGGCCTTCGTCCACATAGCGCTTGGCGTGGCGCTGGCGCAGCGGCACGCACACCCGCGGGTCAGCCTGCAGCACGTCACCCAGGCGCCCCTCGAAGGCCCGCTCCAAGGCCTGCAGGAAGGCAGCTTCATCCAGCGCCATCAATTGCTCGGCGTGTTCCGGGGTAGTCGACCACACAATCGAGCACCAATCCTGCTGGCCATCGCGGGTCAACGGCAGAAACGCCAGCGGCCCCTCATCGGTGAAGCGCTGCCAGGCCGTGCCCTGGTGCCCGGCACTGCAGCGCACGCTGGTGACGATGGCGTGGTGCAGGTAATCCCATTCGCGGGTTTCGCAGCCAGCCAGGCGGCGTACCGCCGAGTTGGCGCCATCGGCTGCGATCACCAGCGGTGCGCGCAGTTGCCGGCCATCCGCCAGGGTCAGCAACCATTCGTCACCCGAGCGACGCAACTGCTCCAGCCGCGCGTTGGGCAACAGGCCGATGTCGCTGTCGTGCAGGCGCTCCAGCAGGCCATCCTGCACCACCCGGTTCTCGACGATATGGCCAAGTACCTGGGCATGCACGCTGGCGGCCGAGAAGTGAATCTGCCCGGTGCCGCTGCCATCCCACACATGCATGTCGGAATACGGCGTGGCACGCCGCTGGGCGATGCCGTCCCACGCGCCGAGGCGCTCGAGGATGCGCTGGCTGGCCGCCGACAACGCGCTCACACGTGGTTCGAAAGGTGCCTGAGCGTCGAAGGGCTTGACCGTCAGCGGGCCGCCATCGAGCAAGAGGATTTGCAAGCCACTGTGGCGCAACGCCAGGGCCAGTGCGCTGCCGACCATACCGGCACCGACAATCAACAGATCTGCGCGCATTTCCATGCCTTACGCCAGCCTCGCTTGCGGCTTGAGCCGCACGTATAGGGTTTTATCGACCCGCGCCACCAGCTCGCCGGCGCCATCGCGGATATCGACCTGCAAACGCGGCAGGCACTTCTTGCCGGTGGCGGTCTGCTGGCGGATGTCGTCCAGCAGCGCGTCATCGACGTGGAATTCGGCGTACACCGGGCCCTTGCCCGGCGAGATGAAATCGATGCTGGCGGCCTTGTCCCAGACGATATAGTCGCGGCCCAACTGCTCGATCAGCAGCAACATGTAGAACGGGTCGACCATCGAATAGAGGCTGCCACCGAACTGGGTACCGACATAGTTGCGGTTCCAGCGGGTCAGCTTCATCGCCACCTTGACGCTGCGCAGGTCGGGGCTGATGGACTGCACGCGGATGCCCGCCCCCAGGTACGGCGGGTAGAGGTTCAGCATCCAGCGCAACATGCGCGCTCGACGTGCCAGTTTACGCGGGTTGCTCATGCCTGCCCCCGCGGATCGGGGCGGGTGCCCAGGCCCATGGCCTGGCGGGCGAACCAGCTTTTGGCCGGCGGCAGCAGGTCGAGCCCGAGCAGGCCGAGGTTACGCCCGGCAGCCAGCAACGGCTGGTTGCTGCCGAACAACCGGGTGACCTGGTCGGAAAAGCCGATGGTCATGGCCTGGTCCAGACGCTGGCGCTGGGCGTAAGCCTGCAGCGTCGCCAGGTCGCCAGGCTGCTGCGGGCCGGCCAGCAACGCCTCGGCCAACGACTGCACATCGCGCAGCGACAGGTTGAAGCCTTGGCCGGCAATGGGGTGCAGGCTGTGCGCGGCATTGCCCAGCACCACCAGGTGCGGGCGCACCTGCTCCTGAGCCTCGATCAGCGACAAGGGGTAAAGGTGCCGTGCGCCGACCTGGCGCAACGCGCCCAGGCGATAACCAAACACGCCTTGCAGCTCGCGCAGGAAGCTGCGCTCGTCGATGTCGGCCAGGCGCCGCGCATCCATGCCCTGGCGGGTCCACACCAGCGCACAGCGGTTATCCGGCAACGGCAGCAGGGCCATGGGGCCTTCTTCGGTGAAGCGCTCGAACGCCTGGCCGCCGTGGGCCTCACCCGGGGTGATATTGGCGATCAACGCGCTCTGCTGGTACGGCGTGTGGCGCACGTGAATGCCCAACTGCTCGCGCAGGCCGGACCGGCCACCGTCGGCCAGTACCGCCAGGTCGCATTCCAGCTGGGTGTCGTCATTCAACCGCAGGCGGTAACCGCCTTCGATGGCCTGCATCGAGGTGACTTCCGCCGGGCAGCGCCAGCTCACCACATCGCTGTCCAGCCCTTGCCACAGGCATTGGCCCAGCCAGGCGTTTTCCACCACGTAGCCCAGCGCCGGTACGCCCTCTTCCTGGGCATCCAGGCGGGTGGCGCCGAAACGGCCACGGTCGGACACGTGAATTTGCCGGATCGGCTCGGCACGGCGGCCGATGGCCTGCCACAGGCCCTGCTGCTGGTAGATCTGCTGGGTGCCGAACGACAACGCCGAAGAGCGCGCATCGTAGCTGGGCTGGAAGCTGTCGCCGGGGGCGAACGGCTCGATCAGCAGGATCTTCCAGCCGCGTGCCTTGGCCCCGGCCTGCAGGGTCAGCGCAAGGCTAGCGCCCACCAGGCCACCGCCAATAATCGCCAGGTTCACGCGGTTCATGCCGCGTCCTTGCGGGCGGCCTGCATCAGCGCCTCGATCTCGGCAACCGTGCGCGGCACGCCCGAAGTCAGGATTTCACAACCTTGCCTGGTCACCACAACGTCGTCCTCGATCCTTACACCAATGCCGCGCCATTTCTTGGCCACGGCCTGATTGTCGGCGCCTATGTAGATGCCCGGCTCGACGGTCAGCGCCATCCCGGGCTCCAGCACCCGCCATTCGCCACCCACTTTGTACTCGCCCACGTCGTGCACATCCATGCCCAGCCAATGCCCGGCACGGTGCATGTAGAAAGCGCGGTAGGCCTCGCTGTCGATCAGCGCCTGCACCTCGCCGGTGAGCAGGCCCAGTTCCACCAGGCCTTCGGTAATCACCTTCACGGTCGCCTCATGGGCGTGGTTCCAGTGCTTGCCCGGGGCGATTTCGGCAAACGCCGCGGCCTGGGCCTTGAGCACCAGCTCGTAGATGGCCTTCTGCTCGGGTGAAAAACGCCCGCTGACCGGGAAGGTGCGGGTGATGTCGCTGGCGTAGCAGTCTATTTCGCAACCGGCGTCGATCAGCACCAGGTCGCCATCCTTGAGCGGGGCGTCGTTCTGCTGATAGTGCAGGATGCAGCCATTGCGCCCGGCCGCGACAATCGAGCCGTAGGCCGGCATCTTCGCGCCGCCCTTGCGGAACTCGTAATCCAGTTCGGCTTCCAGGCTGTATTCGTGCAGCCCGGCCCGGCAGGCCTGCATGGCCCGCACGTGCGCCCGCGCCGAGATGGCCGCGGCGGCACGCATCACCTTCACTTCCGCTGCCGATTTATACAGGCGCATGTCGTGCAACAGATGATCCAGCGCAACGAACTCGTTCGGCGGCTGCGCGCCCAGGCGGGCCTTGGAGCGGATCACGTTGATCCAGTCCATCAGCCGCCGGTCGAACTCGGGGTTGCTGCCCATTGCGCTGTACACCCGCTCGCGGCCTTCGATCAGGCCCGGCAGGATTTCGTCGATGTCGGTGATGGGGAAGGCATCGTCGGCGCCAAAATCGCGCACCGCGCCTTCCTGGCCGGCCCGCAGCCCGTCCCACAGCTCGCGCTCCGGGTTGCGTTCACGGCAGAACAGCACGTACTCGCCATGTTCACGCCCCGGGATAAGTGCAATGACCGCCTCAGGCTCCGGAAAGCCGCTGAGGTACTGAAAGTCGCTGTCCTGGCGGTACACGTGCTCGACGTCGCGGTTGCGGATGGCAACGGCGGCGGCGGGCAGGATGGCGATGCTGTTGGGGACCATCTGCGCCATCAGCGCCTTGCGCCGACGGGCATACTCGCCCTTGGGAATGTGGCTCATGGGCAGACTACCCCCGGTTGATCAGTGCAGCGATGGCTTGGGCGCGGGTGCGGCCGGCTTGGCCAGCTCGGAGAACAGCAGCAGAGGCGCCACGCGCAGGTATTCCATGACTTCCATGTAGTCGCTCTCGCCGTCTTCGGACTCTTCGAGGGCTTCCTGTACCTGGGAAATGGCCACCAGGTCCTGCAGCACATCCTTGGCTTCGTCGGACAGGTCCTTACCGCCGGCATTCAGGCCGAAACCGGTAATGAAGCCTTGGCACCACTGGCCCAGCGCGGTGGCGCGGTCGCTGAGGGCGGCGTCGTCGGAAGGCAGCAGCAGGACGATGGCCATGTCGTCGCTGGTGAGCTCACCCTTGACCATTTCCTGCAGGCCGATCAGGGCGTTGCGCACGGTGTCACCGGGCTCGTTTTCCAGCAACTGGGCGGCATCGGCCAGCCAGGCATCGGCGTCGAAGCCGGCGCCGGCGCAGCTGCGGCCGATCAGCAGGCCGTGCAGTTCGGCCGGGGTGACAGGATGACCATTGCTCGAGAGCAGCATGGCGAAGGCGATATAAGGCGATTGAGTATTGGGCATGGGCAGCTAGGCGCCAGACGGCGCAATGACTAGAATGGAGACCTTGTATCCTAGCACCGGCAGGCGCGCCAAGACCATCGGCACTGGCCGTCGCCGCTCAGGGAGAGGCATCATCGTCAGGTGACTCAACGACGGAGCGAATCGAGTGCAACCCACGCAAGAGAACGACCTTCAGGCACTGATGAGCCGATTCGAGTTGCTGATCGAACGCGTCGAGCAACTAAAACGGCAAAATGCACTCCTAGTAGCTCAGGAAAAATCCTGGCGCGAAGAGCGCGCCCACCTCATCGAAAAGAACGAGATCGCCAAGCGCAAGGTCGAGTCGATGATCTTACGCCTCAAGGCTCTGGAGCAAGACTCATGAGTTCAAGCAATAGCGTCACCGTGCAGATCCTCGACAAGGAATACTCGATCATCTGCCCGCCGGAAGAGCGCAGCAACCTGGTCAGCGCCGCGCGCTACCTGGACGGCAAGATGCGCGAGATCCGCAGCAGCGGCAAGGTGATTGGTGCCGACCGCATCGCGGTCATGGCGGCATTGAACATTACCCACGAAATGCTGCATCGCCAGGAAGACCGCACCGATGCCCCGGCCAGCGGCACCAACCGCGAACAGGTGCGCGACCTGCTGGATCGGGTAGATAAGGCTTTGTCCGACGACACGGATACCAAAATCGGTTGAGATTGGTATACTGGCGCCACTCCCTGGTGGATGCGCCAGTCGGTTATGTCCCTGAGCCGATACGCACAACCACGGGGGTTGCACGCTGGGGCCGGTGTGCATGTCCGCCCGACGGAAAGCCTTAACGCCCCCTGCAATCTCCACCTTGAACTTTCGGGTTCAAGGGCTACACCGACAGCGGTCTGATCGGGGAGCCTGAATTCTCTTGCCCGCCCACTGCGGCGGGCAATTCGTTTTGGCCAACCCTCTAGAGGTTGGCCAGTACATCTGAGATAGCCCGTGCCATGACCGACACCGCGCCGCTCACCCGCCCCCAGCTCCGTCGCCTGCTTCGCAATGCCCGCCGCGCCCTTACCCCTGCCCAGCAACGCAAGGCCACCCTCGGCCTGTACCGCCAGCTGGCGCAACACCCATTGTTCCGCCGCGCCCGGCACATTGCCCTGTACTTGCCCAACGACGGCGAAATCGACCCCTGCCTGCTACTGCGTGAAGCCCAGCGTCGCGGCAAACGCACCTACCTGCCGGTGCTGCACGCCTGGCCGCGCACGCGCATGGTGTTCCAGCGGTTCGAGCAGGGCGAAAAGCTAAAGCCCAACCGTTTCCGTATCCCAGAGCCGGTTACTGATCGCAAGCGCCAGCGGCCGGTCTGGGCGCTGGACCTGATCCTGCTACCGCTGGTCGGTTTTGACGAAGTGGGCGGGCGCCTGGGCATGGGTGGCGGCTTCTACGATCGCAGCCTGGCCTACCAGGCGCGTCGGCAAACCTGGAAAAAACCATTGCTGTTGGGGCTGGCGCACGAATGCCAGAAGGTCGAGCGGCTGGCGCAGGCCAGTTGGGATGTACCGCTGCAGGGGACGGTCTCGGACCGTGGCTGGTACCTGGCACCGCGTTGAGCGGCGCCAGCAGGGGCATCAACGTTGTGGCTGGCTGGCGTCGACCGGCATCTGGTAGGCGTTGTCCAGCTTGCGCTCCCACAAACCCTGCGCATAACCGGTAGTGACCACACCCAGGCCAAAAATGAACACCAGGATCCACAGCAGATCCGGCTTTTTGCGTTGATTCATTGAAGATTGCCCCCCAGGCAAACTGTTCAGTGCTTGGCGATTTTTTGGGTATCGCCAGCGCATCGCGCTTTAAACGGGGCGCATTTTCCGACAACCTGCGTCCGCACGCAAACCTTGACGCCAACCGGCTGTCGGTTTCGTGCAACAGGTTATTTCAAACCTTTTCAGGAGCAGCATCCATGGCCTACTGGCTGATGAAATCCGAGCCCGACGAGCTCTCCATCGAAGCCCTCGGCCGCCTGGGCGAAGCGCGCTGGGACGGCGTGCGCAACTACCAGGCGCGTAATTTCCTGCGGGCCATGAATGTGGGTGACGAATTTTTCTTCTATCACTCCAGCTGCCCGCAACCGGGCATCGCCGGTATTGCCAGAATCACCCGCGCGGCGTACCCAGACCCTACCGCGCTGGACCCACAAAGCCACTACTACGATGCCAAGGCCACGGCCGACAAGAACCCGTGGAGTGCGGTAGATGTGGCCCATGTGCAAACCCTGCCACGGGTGCTGGAACTGGGCAGGCTGAAGCAGCAGTCCGGCCTGGCCGAGCTGCCGCTGGTGCAGAAGGGCAGCCGCCTGTCGGTGATGCCGGTGACACCCGAACAATGGGCGGTGATTGTCGCGCTGCGTTGAAAAGTGGCTAAGGTCAAGGGTTTGACCGATATCAACACGCCACGAATGGCCCCGCGCCATGATGTGGTGTGCATGAGCGCAAGGATGCAGAACGATGAACCGATACGCCCCCAGAATCTTCGCCACCGCGCTGATCGCCCTGCTGGCTGCAGCCGGAGGGCTGGGGTACTGGAAGTCGCTCCACGACCAGTTGCCCGAAGGCCTGAGCATGGGCAACGGCCGCCTCGAAGCCACCGAAGTACAGATCGCCAGTAAAGTCCCCGGCCGCCTGGCCGAAGTGCTGGTCGACGAAGGTGACAAGGTCACCCGCGGCCAGTTGCTGGCGCGTATCGACACCCGCACCATGGAAGCCCAGCGCAGCCAGGCCGAGGCCGAAGTGCTGCGTGCCCGGGAAAACTACGCCGCTGCCCAGGCCAGCGTGCAGCTGCGCCAAAGTGAATTGCTGCTGGCCAGCCAGGATCTCAAGCGCGTGCGCGAAATCTTCCAG
Source organism: Pseudomonas putida W15Oct28 (assembly GCF_000708715.2). Classification (GTDB taxonomy): domain Bacteria; phylum Pseudomonadota; class Gammaproteobacteria; order Pseudomonadales; family Pseudomonadaceae; genus Aquipseudomonas; species Aquipseudomonas putida_R. The sequence continues at coordinate 111,126 of NZ_JENB01000012.1, forward strand.
CGCAAATACGCCAGCCAGCAGTTGCTCGACCAGCAACAGGCACGCTTTGACACTGCCAACGCCGCTGTGGTCGCCGCCCGCGCCCAGCTGGCAGCGATCAAGGCCGCTATCGGCGCAGCCGAAGCCCAGGTGGCCCAGCTCACCAGCGAAATCGACGACAGCAGCCTGCGTGCGCCGATCAACGGCATTATCCAGCTGCGCCTGGCCGAGCCCGGTGAAGTGCTGGGTGCCGGCGGCCGCGTGCTGATGCTGATCGACCCCAGCGACCAGTACATGAACCTGTACCTGCCGGCCTCCACCAGCGGCCAGCTGACCGTAGGTGACCAGGCGCGCATCGTGCTCGACGCCTTGCCCGAGCGCGCCTTGCCGGCCAAGGTGGCCTTTGTCGCAGCCAAGGCCCAGTTCACCCCCAAACAGGTAGAAACCCGCGACGAGCGGCAAAAGCTGGTGTTCCGGGTCAAGCTGCGCCTGACCGACCCAGGCGCCGCGCCGCAGGCCAAACCGGGCATGCCAGGCGCCGGCTATGTGCGCACGGCTGAGGTCGACTGGCCGGCCAACCTGCAATGAACGCCCCGGCACTGCTGGCCGAGGGCATCAGCCACCGCTACGGCGACCTGGTGGCCCTGCACACCCTCGGCTTCAACTTACCTGCGGGCACCCGCTGCGCGCTGATCGGCCCTGACGGCGCCGGCAAATCGACACTGCTGGGGTTGATCGCCGGCGTCAAACGCCTGCAACAGGGCGAGCTGCAGGTGCTGGGTGGCTCGATCCGCCAGCGCCGTCATCGCGCGGCGCTGTACCCGAAAGTGGCGTTCATGCCGCAGGGGCTGGGCAACAACCTGTACCCGGAACTGTCGATCAGCGAGAACATCCGCTTTTTCGCCACCCTGTTCGGCCTGGGCCGCCGCGAGTGCGAACAGCGCATGGCCAACCTGCTGCAGGCCACCGACCTGCAACGCTTTGCCGAGCGCCCGGCCGGCAAGCTGTCGGGTGGCATGAAGCAGAAGCTGGGCCTGTGCTGCGCGCTGATCCACGAGCCGGACCTGCTGATCCTCGACGAACCCACCACCGGCGTCGACCCGCTGTCGCGGCGGCGCTTCTGGGAGCTGGTCGAACAGGTTCGCGCACAGCGCCCGCAACTGACCCTGCTGGTGGCGACCGCCTACATGGAAGAGGCCGAACAATTCGAGCATTGCCTGATGCTCGATGGCGGCCGCCTGCTGGCCGCAGGCCCCAGCCACGAACTGGCCGCAGTCACCCCCAGCGGCAAGCTGGACGACGCCTTCACCCACTACCAGGGCGCGGGCAAGGCGCAGCATCAACCTTTGCGCATCCCGCCGCGCCCGACCACGGACGGCCCGGTCGCCATCGAGGCCCACGACCTGACCCTGCGTTTTGGCGACTTCACGGCGGTAAACAAGGTCAGCTTCGCCATTGGTCGCGGCGAGATCTTCGGTTTTCTCGGTTCCAACGGCTGCGGCAAGACCACCACCATGAAAGTGCTCACCGGCCTGATGCCGGCCAGCGAGGGCAGCGCCAGCCTGCTGGGGCGCCCGGTGGACGCCAGTGACCTGGCCACACGCAAGCGGGTGGGTTTCATGTCGCAAAGCTTCTCGCTGTATGGCGAGCTCAGCACCCGGCAGAACCTGGCCTTGCATGCCCGCCTGTTCGACCTGCCCAAGGCCGAGAGCACCCAGCGCATCGATGAGCTGATCGAGCGCTTCGACCTCGCCGCTATCGCTGATCAACCTTCCGGCGCCCTGCCCCTTGGCCTTCGCCAGCGCCTGTCATTGGCGGTAGCGGTGCTTCATCGCCCGGAAGTGTTGATTCTCGATGAACCAACCTCCGGCGTCGACCCGGCCGCCCGCGATGACTTCTGGCGCCTGTTGGTAGAATTGTCACGCGAACAGGGCGTGACCATTTTCCTCTCCACCCATTTCATGAACGAAGCCCAGCGCTGCGACCGCATCTCGTTGATGCATGCCGGGCGGGTGCTGGCTTGCGACACACCGGATGCCTTGCAGCGCCAATACCAGGGCGACACCCTGGAGGACGCGTTCGTGCGCTGCCTGGAGCAAGCCCAGGAGCCCGCGCCGCAAGCCACGGATAACGCCGTGCTGGAGCAAGCAGCCACGGCCACCCCACCACTGCGCCAAGGCTTCAGCCTGCGTCGCCTGCTGGCGGTGGCCAGCCGTGAGGGTAAAGAACTGCTGCGCGACAAGGTGCGCCTGGCCTTCGCCCTGCTGGGCGCGCTGTTCATGATGGTGATCTTCGGCTACGGCATTTCGCTGGATGTGGAAAACCTTGCCTTCGCCGTGCACGACCAGGACCAGAGCCCGCAAAGCCGGGCCTACCTCGAAGCGTTCCGTGGATCACGCTATTTTGCCGAACAGGCGCCGATTGGTGACAGCCGCGAGATGCACCAGCGCCTGCAGCGCTCGGAAATCAAACTGGCGCTGGAGATTCCGCCCGGCTTTGGCCGCGACCTGTACGCCGGGCGCCAACCGGTGGTGGCAGCCTGGCTGGACGGCGGCATGCCGTTCCGTGCAGAAACCAGCCGCAACTACGTGGAAGCCGTGCACCAGGCCAACCTTGAGCAACTGGCAAAGGCCAGCCCACAGCCGCAGCCACGCCAGGACCTGGTGCGCCTGGAAACGCGTTTTCGCTACAACCAGGACGTGGTCAGCGTGAATGCCATCGGCCCGGGCGTGATGGCGCTGATCCTGGCCTTCATCCCCGCCATGCTCACCGCGCTGGGCATTGTCCGCGAGAAAGAACTCGGCTCCATCACCAACTTCTACGCCACGCCCCTCACCCGCCTGGAGTTCCTGCTTGGCAAGCAGATGCCTTACCTGGCCGTGAGCCTGGTCAACCTGGCGCTGCTGGTGGCAATGAACCGCTGGCTGTTCGCCGTGCCGCTCAAGGGCAGTGTGCTGGCCCTGGCTTGCGGTGGTGTGGCCTACCTGCTGGCCACCACCAGCCTGGGCCTGCTGATCTCTGCCTTCACCCGCACCCAGATCGCGGCCATTCTGGGCACCATGATCATCACCAGCCTGCCGACCATCCAGTTTTCCGGGCTGATCGTGCCACGCTCGTCGCTGGACGGCGCAGCGGCGGTGATGGGCCAACTGTTCCCGGCGGGCTACTTCCTCGATATCGCGGTCGGCACCTTCACCAAGGCGCTGGGGCTGCGCGAACTTTGGCCGCAGTGCCTGATCCTGCTGGGCTTCTTTGCTGCGTTTACCGGCCTGAGCCTGGCCATGCTGAAGAAGCAGGAGGCCTGACATGTCGCGCCTGAACCACACCCTGCGCCTGGGCCTGAAAGAACTGACCAGCCTGCGCCATGACAGCGTGCTGCTGCTGTTCCTGCTGTATGCCTTCAGCGTGGCGATCTACATGCCGGCAGCCGGCTCGGTGATTGGCGTGCACAACGCCAGCGTCGCGGTGGTGGACGAAGACCACAGCCAGCTGTCACGCAAGCTGACCGAAGCCCTGCAACCGCCCGAGTTCCAGCCCGCCGTGGCGCTGGCCCCGGATCACCTGGACCAGGCCATGGACAGTGGCCAGTACACGTTTGTGATCAATGTGCCGGTGAACTTCCAGAGCGACTTGCTGGCCGGGCGCTCGCCAGAGTTGCAGATCAATGTCGACGCCACGGCCATGAGCCAGGCGTTCATGGGCGCCGGCTACATCGGCCGCATCTTCGAGCGAGAATTGCTCGACTACAGCCAGCGTGGCAACGTGCAAAGCCCGGTGCTGATCAACCCCAAGGCGCTGTTCAACCCGAACCTTGAGGGGGGCTGGTTCCTGGCGGTGATCCAGATCGTCAACAACATCACCATCCTGGCGATCATCCTCACCGGCACCGCGCTGCTGCGCGAGCGTGAGCATGGCACCCTCGACCACCTGCTGGTGTTGCCGCTCACCGCACTGGAAATCATGCTGGCGAAGATCGGCAGCAACGCGCTGGTGGTGGTGGTCTGCACCTGGGTTTCGCTGGTGGTGGTGGTGAAAGGCGCACTGGGCGTGCCACTGTCCGGCTCGATGGGGCTGTTCCTGGCCGTGACTGCGCTGTACCTGTTCGCCAGCACCGCGCTGGGCATCTTCCTCGCCACCCTGGCACGCTCGACACCGCAGTTCGGCCTGCTGGCCATCCCGGTGATCATCCCGATGCTGCTGTTGTCAGGCGGCAGCACACCGCTGGACAGCATGCCGCAGTGGTTGCAATGGGTGATGCAGGGATCACCGTCGACGCACTTCGTCAGCCTGGGTACCGCGATCCTGTTCCGGGATGCCGGGTGGGCGGTGGTGTGGCCGGATATCCTGGCGCTGGCGCTGATCGGGCTGGTGTTCTTCAGCGTTGCGCTGGCGCGGTTTCGCCGTAGCCTGGCGTCTTGAGGGCGTACGAGATTTTTCTGCTCAGGCAATTGGAAAACTGGCACAAAGACAAAGGGCGCCTTTCGGCGCCCTAATCACAGACAGGTGGGCTTGTCATCGCCATATACCTGCCCGGCTCTGTAATAGCTGGTTGACCCAGGATCCACAGAGTCTCGCAAGTCCCTCACGGGAACAGAGCGATTATTGCGCATCGAGCACACCACCGACAACTGCAGCAGAGATGGGCCTCATAAGGTTTCAGCTCACTGCACGATCAGGTTGTTGAACAGCAGGTCCTCGACGATCGGCTTGCCCTCTTCCGCCTCCAGCACCTGCTGCACCTGCTTCAGCGCCTCTTGGCGAAGGTGTTCCTTGGCTTCGACGTTGCTCATGCTGTCCACGGTCTGCTGGGTGAACAGGGCCACCAGCTGATTGCGGATCAGCGGTTCGTGGTGCTTCACCGCCTTGGCCGCTTCGTCACCGGTCACGCGCAGGGCCACGTCGGCCTTGTACACACGCAGCCGCGGGCCGCCGTCGAGGGCATAGTTGCCGACAAAGGGCGGGCTCAGGCTGATGTAGGCGACCTTGGGCGCCCCTTCCTTGGCTTCCTCGGCCATGGCCGCAGCTGGCAGCAGCAGCGCCAGTACCATCAAGATCCACGCTTTCAAGAATTCGCTCCTCAATACAGTTGGCGCCAGCTTACCCAGCACGCCGCTCAAACCCAAGCCCGGGCTTATGCCGGCCCATCAGGGCGGGCCATGCTCGTTGACCCGGCAAGCGGCCCTCCTACACTTATCGGCCACTACCCGCAAAGGAATAGCCCCGATGAAAGCTGTGTTGTGCAAGACCCTGGGTCCGGCGCGCGATCTGGTACTGGAAGACGTGGCCAGCCCGCAGCCCAAGAAAAACGAGATCCTGCTGGATGTGCAGGCCGCCGGTGTCAATTTCCCCGACACCCTGATCATCGAAGGCAAATACCAGTTCCAGCCACCGCTGCCGTTCTCACCCGGCGGCGAAGCTGCGGGCGTGGTGGCCGCGGTCGGGGAAAAAGCCGGCGCGTTCAAGGTCGGCGACCGGGTCATGGCACTCACCGGCTGGGGTGCGTTCGCCGAGCAGGTGGCGGTGCCGTTCTACAACGTGCTGCCGATCCCGGCGAGCATGGACTTCACCACTGCTGCGGCGTTTGGCATGACCTACGGCACGTCGATGCACGCCTTGCGTCAGCGCGGGCAGTTGCAAGCAGGCGAGACATTGCTGGTGCTGGGCGCCTCCGGTGGGGTCGGGCTGGCGGCGGTGGAGATTGGCAAGGCCATGGGCGCGCGGGTGATCGCAGCGGCCAGCAGTGCCGAGAAACTGGCCGTGGCCAAGGCGGCCGGGGCAGATGAGCTGATCGACTACAGCAAGGCCAGCCTGCGCGAAGAAATCAAGCGCCTGACCGGTGGCCAGGGCGTGGACGTCATTTACGACCCAGTGGGTGGCGAGCTGTTCGAACAGGCCGTGCGCGGGCTGGCCTGGAATGGCCGGCTGCTGGTGGTGGGCTTTGCCAGCGGCAGCATTCCACAGCTGGCGACCAACCTGGTGCTGCTCAAGGGCGCCGCGGTGCTGGGGGTGTTCTGGGGAGCATTTGCCCAGCGCCAGCCGGAAGACAATGCGGCAAACTTCAAGCAGCTGTTTGCCTGGCATGCCGAGGGCAAGGTGAAACCGCTGGTGTCGCAGACTTATCCACTGGCCGAGGCCGGGGCTGCCATCGAGAAGATGGGGCAGCGGCAGGCTGTGGGTAAGTTGGTCGTGCAGATGCATTGATAATTCGGGGCTGCTTTGCAGCCCTATCGCGACACAAGGCCGCTCCTACAGGGATTTGCGTTCCCTTGTAGGAGCGGCCTTGTGTCGCGATGGGCCGCACAGCGGCCCCAAAAACTCAGACTTCACGCAGGTTGTGGCACCGCCTGAACCGCGCCTCAAGGTTGCGATCCGGCATCTGGTGGCTGCGCAATGCATTCAAGGTCTGCTCGACATAGTCCCGCGTGGTGCCATAGCGCCCCTTGGCACTGGCCAGGATCTGGCTGAGCAGCGTGTCCGGCAGGTTCCCGGCATAGCACGGCAAATGGCGCTCCAGCACAAAGCCCAAGGCCTGCACCTTGCTGCCATCGCTCAGCCGGCAGCTAAGCCAGTGCGGCCGGTAGGCCGGGTACGGCATCTCCCGCTGCCACAGGGCCATCAGCGAGTCATCCAGGCTGCTTTCATCCAGTCGATAGGCAAAGCCGCTGCAGGAGCCACCACGGTCCAGGCCGAACACCAGCCCAGGGGTTTCCGGTGTGCCACGGTGTTCATGCGACCACAGGTACAAGCCCCGGTGATAACCATGCACCCGCGCGCGCTGGCGCTCCACCGAACTGCACTCCGGGCGCCAGATCAAGGAGCCATAAGCGAACAGCCACACGGGCCCGCCCTGATGCCGAGACATGGTCGTCTTCATGGAGTTGAACAACTGGTCGCGAGTATGTTGCTGACCGAAGTCGAGTGCCGGAGGGTATGAAACTTCCCAAGACATACTTTCAAGTGCCGACATAAGCTGCCGCCATTATCCCTATGAACTACGGATGTAGCGAGATTCGATTGTGATAAGGCCACAAGCCTCTGTAGCAAGGGCCCTTGCAGTAACCATAGGCCAGAATTGCAGGAATACTCAAGCCCTCGCGGCAGAGTTTCATGCGCGGTTCCGACGACTGGGAAGTACTGTGTCGGCAACTCAGAAAGTTATTAGCCAAGGCGGTAAAAATTACCGCCTTATACCCACTCGTTCAAACTTCGGTTATTAACCGCGTGGCGCGTAGGCAAACACATCCGCACGCATGCGGTGTGCATCCATGCCGGCTTCGACCAGGGCGTCGAGGGTGGCATAGATCATGTTCGGTGAACCGCTGGCATACACATGCACGGTATTGAGGTCGGCGATGTCTTCGCAGACCGCTTCATGCAGCATGCCGCAGCGGCCCTCCCAGCCGCACAGGTCGCTGACGACCTGGTGCAGGAACAGGTTGGGCAGCTGCTGCCATTCGTCCCAGTGCTCGATCTGGTAGAAGTCTTCGGGCCGGCGCACGCCCCAATACAGGTGTACCGGGTGCTTGAAGCCGTTGGCGCGGCAATGCTCGAGCAGGCTGTGCATCTGGCCCATGCCGGTGCCGGCGGCAATCAGCACCAGCGGCCCGTCAGGCAGCTCGGCCAGGTGGGTGTCGCCAAACGGCATTTCGATGCGTGCCAAGCCATCACGCTTCAGTTGGTCGATCAGTTGCAATGCACTGGGCTCACGCGCCAGTACGTGCAGCTCCAGCTCACGCCCGGCGTGGGGTGCGGAGGCCAGCGAGAACGCGGCCTGTTTGCCGCCCTCACGCTCGATCATCAGGTACTGCCCGGCGTGATAGCGCGGTAGCTTGCCGGCCGGCGCGCGCAAACGCACCCGCCAGACGTCGCCACCAACGTCGACGCATTCACTGACGCTGCACGCCAGCTTGCGCACCGGCAGCTCGCCCAAGGCGAGCACACCATCCCAGAGCAACACACAGTCCTCCAGCGGTTCGGCAATGCAGGTAAACAGCTCGCCATGGTCGCGGACTTCGCCGTCCTGGCGTACCCGGCCTTCGACCAACAACGCGGCGCAGACATGGCAATTGCCATTGCGGCAGCTATTCGGGCAGTCATAGCCCAACCGCCGCGCTCCATCCAGGATCCGTTCCCCGGGTTCGAGCGCCAGCACCGCCCCGGACGGCTGCAACGTTACCTGCATCAATCTATTCCCAACTGATCCCACAGCTCATCGATACGGCGGGTGACGGCTTCGTCCTTGACGATGACCCGTCCCCATTCGCGTGTAGTCTCGCCCGGCCACTTGTGCGTGGCGTCCAGGCCCATCTTCGACCCCAGCCCCGATACCGGCGACGCGAAGTCCAGGTAGTCGATCGGCGTGTTGTCGATCATTACCGTATCACGCTTGGGGTCCATGCGCGTGGTGATGGCCCAGATCACATCGTTCCAGTCACGGGCGTTGATATCGTCATCGGTGACAATAACGAACTTGGTGTACATGAACTGTCGCAGAAACGACCACACACCTAGCATCACGCGCTTGGCATGGCCGGGGTACTGCTTTTTCATGGTCACCACCGCCATGCGGTACGAGCAGCCTTCCGGCGGCAGGTAGAAGTCGGTGATTTCCGGGAACTGCTTCTGCAGGATCGGCACGAACACTTCGTTCAGTGCCACACCGAGAATCGCCGGCTCATCTGGCGGGCGGCCGGTGTAGGTACTGTGGTAGATCGGCTTGTGCCGGTGGGTGATGCGCTCGACGGTGAACACGGGGAAGCTGTCCACTTCGTTGTAGTAGCCGGTGTGGTCGCCATACGGGCCTTCCGGAGCCATTTCGCCCGGGTGGATCACGCCTTCCAGGATGATCTCGGCGGTGGCCGGTACCTGCAGGTTGCTGCCACGGCACTTGACCAGCTCGGTGCGATTGCCGCGCAGCAGGCCGGCGAAGGCATATTCGGAAAGGGTGTCCGGCACCGGGGTCACGGCGCCGAGGATGGTCGCCGGGTCCGCACCCAGGGCCACGGCGACCGGGAACGGCTGACCGGGGTGCTTCTCGCACCACTCACGGTAGTCGAGGGCGCCGCCACGGTGGCTCAGCCAGCGCATGATGACCTTGTTGCGGCCGATGACCTGCTGGCGGTAGATGCCCAGGTTCTGGCGGTCCTTGTTCGGGCCGCGGGTAACGGTAAGGCCCCAGGTGATCAGCGGCGCCACGTCGCCTGGCCAGCAGTGCTGGATCGGCAGTGCGCCGAGGTCGACATCGTCACCCTCGACCACCACTTCCTGGCACACCGCGTCCTTGACCACCTTCGGCGCCATCGACACGACCTTCTTGAAGATCGGCAGCTTGGACCAGGCGTCCTTCAGGCCCTTCGGAGGCTCTGGCTCCTTGAGGAAGGCCAGCAGCTTGCCGATTTCGCGCAGTTCTTCGACCGACTCGGCGCCCATGCCCATGGCCACGCGCTCTGGCGTGCCGAACAGGTTACCAAGCACCGGAATATCGAAGCCGGTGGGCTTTTCGAACAGCAACGCCGGGCCTTTGGCACGCAGGGTGCGGTCGCACACCTCGGTCATTTCCAGGACAGGGGAGATCGGAACCTGGATGCGCTTGAGTTCGCCGCGCTGCTCCAGGCCACGGATGAAGTCGCGCAAGTCGCGATACTGCATGCATGAGCCTCGTGTTGGCCGTATCGGTCGGGGGTGCAGAGTGTAGCGCCGTTCGGGCATTGTTTGGGGGCAAAAATGCATTGGGGCCGCTTCGCAGCCCTTCGCGGGCACGCCCGCTCCCACAAGGATCGCACTGAACCTGTGGGAGCGGGCGTGCCCGCGAAGGGGCGCGAAGCGGCCCCAATTACTGCCTGGTCGGGAAGCTTACTTGCGCTTCATCGACAAGAAGAACTCGTCGTTGGTCTTGGTCTGCTTGAGCTTGTCGACCAGGAACTCGATGGCGGCGATTTCGTCCATCGGGTGCAGCAGCTTGCGCAGGATCCACATGCGCTGCAGTTCGTCGTCGGCGGTCAGCAGCTCTTCGCGGCGGGTACCGGAACGGTTGATGTTGATGGCCGGGAACACACGCTTTTCAGCGATGCGGCGGTCCAGCGGCAGCTCCATGTTGCCGGTGCCCTTGAACTCTTCGTAGATCACTTCGTCCATCTTCGAGCCGGTTTCGACCAGCGCGGTGGCGATGATGGTCAGCGAACCGCCTTCTTCGATGTTACGCGCGGCGCCGAAGAAGCGCTTTGGCTTCTCCAGGGCGTGGGCGTCGACACCACCGGTCAGCACCTTGCCGGAGCTCGGGATCACGGTGTTGTAGGCACGCGCCAGACGGGTGATGGAGTCCAGCAGGATGACCACGTCCTTCTTGTGCTCGACCAGGCGCTTGGCCTTCTCGATCACCATTTCGGCAACCTGCACGTGGCGGGTTGGCGGCTCGTCGAAGGTGGAAGCAACTACTTCGCCGCGCACGGTGCGCTGCATTTCGGTCACTTCTTCCGGGCGCTCGTCGATCAGCAGGACGATCAAGTGGCACTCGGGGTTGTTACGGGTGATGTTGGCCGCGATGTTCTGCAGCATGATGGTCTTGCCCGCTTTTGGCGGGGCGACGATCAGGCCACGCTGGCCTTTGCCGATCGGGGCGCACAGGTCGATCACGCGACCGGTCAGGTCTTCGGTGGAGCCGTTACCGGCTTCCATCTTCAGGCGCTTGTTCGGGAACAGCGGCGTCAGGTTTTCGAACAGGATCTTGTTCTTCGCGTTTTCCGGACGGTCGAAGTTGATGGTATCAACCTTCAGCAGGGCGAAGTAACGCTCTCCTTCCTTCGGCGGGCGGATCTTACCGACGATGGTGTCGCCGGTACGCAGGTTGAAACGGCGGATCTGGCTGGGCGAGACGTAGATATCGTCCGGGCCGGCCAGGTAGGACGCATCAGCCGAGCGCAGGAAACCGAAACCATCCTGGAGAATCTCCAGCACGCCGTCACCCGAAATCTCTTCGCCGCTCTTCGCGTGCTTCTTCAGCAGGGCGAAGATCACGTCCTGTTTGCGCGAACGGGCCATGTTCTCGATGCCCATCTGTTCGGCCATTTCCAAAAGATCGGTAATCGGCTTTTGCTTGAGTTCAGTCAGGTTCATAAGGGGAGTGACGTAATCATGTAAGAAGGGAGAATTAAGCTTCTGGCTTAATGAGGCCGCGCCGCTAGATGGCGACAGGATCGCGTACTGATTCGAATTAGGGATGCTTCGGCGACGGCACGTAGAGGGCACTGGAAAAGCAGTGCGAGGCCGAATGTAACACTTGCTTTTTTCTGCGTCTAGTGCTCTGAAAAAGAAAAACCCCGCATTTGCGGGGCTTTTTTTCACATCACAGGTGGGCGTCGAGGAACGCGGCCAGCTGCGACTTGGACAGAGCGCCAACCTTGGTGGCTTCGACGTTGCCGTTCTTGAACAGCATCAGCGTCGGGATACCACGCACGCCGTGCTTGGCTGGGGTTTCCTGGTTTTCGTCGATGTTCAGCTTGGCGACGGTCAGCTTGCCATCGTAGGTGGAAGCGATGTCGTCCAGCACTGGCGCGATCATCTTGCATGGGCCGCACCATTCAGCCCAGTAGTCGACCAGCACCGGGCCTTGGGCTTTCAGGACTTCGGCCTCGAAGGTGGCGTCGGTGACATGTTTGATCAGATCGCTGCTCATGGATATCTCCAGGGTCGTAAGCAAAAAAACGTTGCCCATCATAGCCGCACCCGCCGCCTACAGGAAGCCACGCACGATTGAGTGTAACTATAGTTGTGCAAGACCCCGCGAATCGAAACTGTCATACAGCCGTCATAGAATCGAATGGCACATTGCCTTGCATCAAGGCCAGCACATCGGCTGCGTGTCACGCGTTGGCGCCAGCCTGCTATCGTGGCACGATTGCCGGGTTAACGACCGAGAACAACCAGATCATGCCGCATACCATCGCGAAGAACCTGTCCCTGATCGCCGCCATCGACCTTGGCTCCAACAGTTTTCACATGGTCGTGGCCAAGGCCCACCATACCGAAATCCGCATCCTCGAGCGGCTCGGCGAGAAGGTTCAGCTTGCCGCCGGCATCGACGAAGACCGCAAACTCAGTGAAGAGGCAATGGAACGAGGCCTGGATTGCCTCAAGCGCTTTTCTCAGCTGATCAACGGCATGCCCGCAGGCTCCGTGCGTATCGTCGGTACCAACGCCTTGCGCGAAGCGCGCAACCGTAACGAATTCATCCAGCGCGCCGAAGCCATCCTCGGCCACCCGGTGGAGGTCATCTCCGGCCGTGAAGAGGCGCGCCTGATCTACCTGGGCGTTTCGCACACCCTGGCCGACACCCCCGGCAAACGCCTGGTGGCCGACATTGGCGGCGGCAGTACCGAGTTCATCATCGGCCAGCGCTTCGAGCCGCTGCTGCGCGAAAGCCTGCAGATGGGCTGCGTCAGCTTCACCCAGCGCTACTTCCGCGACGGCAAGATCACCCCGGCCCGCTACGCCCAGGCCTACACGGCCGCGCGCCTGGAGCTGATGAGCATCGAGCATGCCCTGCATCGCCTGACCTGGGACGAGGCCATCGGCTCGTCTGGCACCATCCGCGCCATCGGCGCGGCCATCAAGGCCGGCGGCCTGGGCAATGGCGAGGTCAACGCCGAGGGCCTGGCCTGGGTCAAGCGCAAGTTGTTCAAGCTGGGTGAAGTCGACAAGATCGACTTCGACGGCATCAAGCCGGACCGCCGCACCATCTTCCCGGCGGGCATGGCCATTCTCGAAGCGATTTTCGACGCGCTGGAACTGCAGCGCATGGACCACTGTGACGGCGCGCTGCGCGAAGGTGTGCTGTTCGACCTGCTCGGCCGCCACCACCACGAAGACGTGCGCGAACGCACCCTCAACTCGTTGATGGAGCGTTACCACGTGGACCAGGGCCAGGCAGCGCGCGTCGAGCGCAAGGCACTGCACGCGTTCGACCAGGTGGCCGACGCATGGCAGCTAAAAGATGGAAACTGGCGCGATCTGCTGGGATGGGCGGCAAAAGTGCACGAAGTAGGCCTGGATATCGCCCACTATCATTATCACAAGCACGGCGCCTACCTGATCGAGCACTCCGACCTCTCGGGCTTCTCCCGCGAGGACCAGCAGATGATGGCCTTGCTGGTGCGCGGCCATCGCCGCAACATCCCCAAGGACAAGTTCGCCGAGTTCGGCGATGAAGGCGTACAGCTGATCCGCCTGTGCGTACTGCTGCGCTTCGCTATCTTGTTCCACCACATTCGCGGCACCCAGCAGATGCCAAAAGTGAGCCTCAAAGCCGGGGACAACAGCCTGGATGTGGCCTTCCCTGAAGGCTGGCTGGAACAGAACCAGCTGACCCAGGCCGACTTCGCCAACGAGGCGGAGTGGCTGGCCCGGGTCGGCTTCGTCCTCAGCGTACGTTGAGGACCGGGTTGCTCAGGCGCTCCAGCAGGGTCGCCTGGGCACTGCGCGGGTTCTGGTTGCCGGTCGGGGTGATACGCACGTAGCGCCCGTCTGGCTGCAAGGTCCAGGCGTGGGTGTTGTCGGTCAGGTAGCTTTCCAGCTCCTTCTTCACCCGCAGCAACAGCTTCTTGCCTTCCACCGGGAAGCAAGTCTCGACGCGCTTGTCGAGGTTGCGCTCCATCCAGTCGGCACTGGACAGGTAGATCTGCTCTTCGCCGCCATTGAGGAAGTAGAACACCCGCGTGTGCTCAAGGAAGCGGCCGATGATCGAGCGCACCTGGATATTGTGTGAAACCCCCGGGATGCCTGGGCGCAGACAGCACATGCCACGCACCACCAGGTCGATTTTCACACCCGACTGGCTGGCCTTGTACAGCGCCTTGATGACCTTGGCATCGGTCAGCGAGTTGAACTTGGCAATGATGTGCGCCGGCTTGCCTTCGAGGGCGAACTGGGTTTCGCGCGCGATCATGTCGAGCATGCCCTTTTTCAGGGTGAACGGCGCGTGCAGCAACTTTTTCATGCGCAGCGTCTTGCCCATGCCGATCAACTGGCTGAACAGCTTGCCGACGTCTTCGGTGAGGGCGTCGTCAGAGGTCAGCAGGCTGTAGTCGGTGTACAGGCGGGCGTTGCCGGCGTGGTAGTTACCGGTACCCAGGTGCGCATAGCGCACGATCTCGCCCTGCTCGCGGCGCAGGATCAACATCATCTTGGCGTGGGTCTTGAAGCCGACCACACCGTAGATCACCACCGCACCGGCCGCTTGCAGGCGGCTGGCCATCTGCAGGTTGGACTCTTCGTCGAAGCGCGCGCGCAATTCGATCACCGCGGTGACCTCCTTGCCGTTACGCGCCGCGTCCACCAGAGCATCGACAATTTCCGAGTTGGCCCCGGAACGGTAAAGCGTCTGGCGCACGGCAAGCACGTGCGGGTCCTTGGCGGCCTGTCGCAGCAAGTCGACCACCGGGGTGAAGGACTCGAACGGGTGCATCAGCAGGATGTCCTGCTTGCTGATCACGCTGAAAATGTTGTCGGCGTTCACCAGCAGCTTGGGGATCGCCGGGGTGAACGGCGTGTACTGAAGCTCCGGGTGACTGTCCAGGCCGGTAATGCTGAACAGGCGGGTGAGGTTGACCGGGCCATTGACCTGGTACAGCTCGCTTTCGCTGAGGCTGAACTGCTTCAACAAGTAGTCCGACAGGTGTTTCGGGCAGGTGTCGGCCACTTCCAGGCGCACGGCGTCGCCGTAACGGCGCGAGAACAGCTCGCCGCGCAGGGCGCGGGCGAGGTCGTCGACTTCTTCGGAGTCCAACGCCAGGTCGGCGTTACGGGTCAGGCGGAACTGGTAGCAGCCCTTCACCTTCATGCCCTGGAACAGGTCGTCGGCGTGCGCGTGGATCATCGACGACAGGAACACGTGGTTGGCACCCGGGCCGCCTACCTCCTCAGGCACGCGGATGACCCGCGGCAGCAGGCGCGGGGCCGGGATGATCGCCAGGCCCGAGTCGCGGCCGAAGGCGTCGACCCCCTCCAGCTCGACGATGAAGTTGAGGCTCTTGTTCACCAGCAGCGGGAACGGGTGAGTCGGGTCGAGGCCGATCGGGGTGATGATCGGGGCGATTTCGTCGCGGAAATAGCGGCGCACCCAGGTCTTGAGCTTGGGCGTCCAGTAACGGCGGCGGATGAAGCGGATCTGGTGTTTTTCCAGCTCCGGCAGCAGCACGTCGTTGAGGATCGCGTACTGGCGCTCTACCTCGATGTGCACCAGCTCGCTGATGCGCGCCAGCGCCTGGTGCGGCTGCAGGCCGTCGGCACCGGCCTGTTCACGGGCGAAGTTGATCTGCTTCTTCAGGCCAGCGACGCGGATCTCGAAGAACTCGTCCAGGTTGCTGGAGAAGATCAACAGGAATTTGAGGCGTTCGAGCAGTGGGTAGTTCTCGTCCAGGGCCTGTTCCAGCACGCGGATGTTGAACTGCAGCTGCGAGAGTTCGCGATGAATGTACAGGCTGCTGTCGTCCAGACCAGGCACGGCGATTGCCGGGGCCGGCGCAGGCGCGGGCGCCGCGGCCACAGGCTCGGCCACCTGCTCCTCTACGGGCTCGGGTTCGGGCGCCGGCGGCAGGTCTGGCGGGGTCTGCACCAGCTCTTCCGGGAGCTCCTGGGCATCCTTGATCGCGACAGGGGTGAGCACTTCATTATTCATCTGGCGTTCCTGAGGACGTTAACGCCCTATCATCAATTGAGCGGCAAGATAAGCGCCCATTATGACGCCTGTGTTACACACCAGGGCAAGCCATGGCGCGTGGCCTCTGGCATTGTCTGTGTAGGAATTGTTCACGTCGAGACACATTTGGACACTTTCACGAATGCGCGCGAAGGGGTAGGCTGCGCGTTCATTTCGCCAGCACCTCAGAAAATGCTTCAACAATTCCTGCAGGATTTCGGCTACTTTGCCCTTTTTCTAGGCACCTTCTTCGAAGGCGAGACCATCCTGGTACTTGCGGGTTTCCTTGCGTTCCGTGGGTACATGGACATCAAGCTGGTGTGCCTGGTGGCGTTCTTGGGCAGCTACGCCGGCGACCAGCTTTGGTACTTCATGGGCCGCCGCCACGGGCGCAGGATCCTGGCGCGCAAACCGCGCTGGCAAGCAATGGGTGACCGGGCGCTGGACCACATCCGCCGCCACCCCGACATCTGGGTGCTGAGCTTCCGCTTTGTCTATGGCCTGCGTACGGTCATGCCGGTGGCCATTGGCCTGTCGGGCTACCCGCCGCGCCGCTACCTGCTGCTCAATGGTATTGGCGCGGCCATCTGGGCAATCGCCCTGGGCGCGGCCGCGTACCACTTCGGCGCCATCCTCGAAGGCCTGCTGGGCAACGTGAAGCGTTACGAACTATGGGTACTTGGTGGCCTGCTGGGGCTGGGCGTCCTGTTGTGGCTGCGCCGGCGCTTCCGCACCTTGCGCGCGGAGCGCAAGGCGGCGAACCAGGCCCAGGCCCCAGAAGCTGAGAAGGCTGTAGACCACGAGCAGGAACCAGGCCAGCGGCGCGACCACCGCTAGGCCCAGTGCGCCGGCCAGGTACAGCGCCGGCGCATTCATCACCAGCCGCGCCAGTTCCAGGCGCGCAGCCCAGGGCCGGTTCTCCAGCAACCCGCCCAGTACGAACAGCCCAAACGCCATCAGCGACCAGCCGAGCACCAGCGCGGCGGCAGGCACGCGTTCGGCTACGTCCATCAGGTAGCTGCCCAAGGCCACATAAACCACGAACTGCGTCGCCACGTAGGCTTGTTGCGGGCGGCCCAGGGCTATCTCGAACTTGCGAAACAGCGCCAGGTCCTGCTTGGCCTGCGGGTAGCGCGCAGCCACATCGGCGGGGCGCCAGCCGGTGGGCATGAACCAGATGCGCAGCTTGTCCCACAGGCTGGCGGTGTGCCGGGCGTCATGCCAGAGCTGGGCATAGAACTGCAGGTTGGCCCACAGCGGGTTCCAGCTGGCCAGCGGCGTGGTTACCCCGAACACCACCGGCTCGGCCGGGTCTTCCTCTTTGAAGGTGCCGAACAGGCGGTCCCAGAGAATGAACACGCCGCCATAATTGCGATCCAAGTAAGCAGGGTTTTGCGCATGGTGGACGCGATGGTTGGATGGCGTGATCAACACCCACTCAAGCCAGCCAAGCTTGGGGATGTGCCGGGTATGCACCCAGAACTGGTACAGCAGGTTGAGCGAAGCCACGGTGATGAATACCAGTGGCGGCACGCCCAGCAGCGCCAGCGGCAGGTAGAAGATCCACGAGAAGATGAACCCGCTACTGGTCTGGCGCAACGCGGTGGTGAGGTTGTATTCCTCGCTTTGGTGATGCACCGAATGCGCGGCCCACAGCACATTGCGTTCATGCCCCAGACGGTGCAGCCAGTAGTAGCAGAAGTCGTAAAGGACGAAGGCCAGCAACCATACCCACCAGGCCTCGGGCGGCAGGCGCAACAGCGCCAGGTGCTCGAACGCCAGGGCATAGGTCAGCAGCCCTGCGCCTTTGGTCAGCAAGCCGGTGCTGGTCGACAGCACGCCGGTGCTCAGGCTGTTGATCGAGTCGGCCAGGGTAAAGTTGCGCTGGCCACGCACACGGTCGGCCACCAGCTCCACGGCGATCAGCACGAAGAAGAACGGCACGGCCAGCAGTATCAGGTCCATGGGTACGGCCTCAGGCGGTATCCATCAAGATTAGGCCGCGCCTGCGGCAACCCCTATGGCGACATCTGCCAAACTAGAGGACATTTAGCGCCTCGACACTGGAGTAATGAGCATGACAAAAAAAGTAGCGGTGATTCTTTCCGGCTGTGGCGTGTATGACGGCGCCGAAATCCACGAAAGCGTGATCACCCTGCTGCGCCTCGACCAGCGCGGTGCGCAGGTGCAGTGCTTCGCGCCGAACATTGCGCAGATGCATGTCATCAACCACCTGACCGGCGAAGAAATGCCCGAGTCGCGCAATGTGCTGGTGGAGTCGGCGCGCATTGCCCGCGGCGAGGTCAAGGACATCCGCGAAGCCAAGGCAGAAGACTTCGATGCGCTGATCGTGCCGGGCGGTTTCGGGGCGGCGAAAAACCTGTCCAACTTCGCCGTGGAAGGCGCCAACTGCACCGTCAACCCGGACGTGCTGGCCCTGGCCGAAGCCTTTGCCGACGCCTGCAAGCCGGTTGGCCTGATCTGCATCTCACCGGCACTGGCCGCGAAGATCTACGGGCCGGGCGTGGTCTGCACCATCGGTAGCGACGCCGGTACTGCGGCGGCTGTCGAGAAGATGGGCGGCACCCATGAAGCGTGCGACGTGCACGATATTGTCGAAGACACCCAGCGCAAGCTGGTGACGACCCCGGCCTACATGGAGGCCAAGTCGATCAGCGAGGCGGCGGGCGGGATCTACAAGCTGGTGGACCGGGTGCTGGAACTTACACACGAGTAAGTTACGTCACGAGCGCTCTGTGTAGGAGCGGCCTTGTGTCGCGATCGGGCTGCGAAGCGGCCCCGGCAATTTATGCGGCGAAGCTGAAATCCTGGGGCCGCTTTGCGGCCCGATCGCGACACAAGGCCGCTCCTACAGGGACCGCGTCAGCCTTCAGGGCTTGGACAGCCGGGCAATGATCCGGTCCAGCGCATTGGCAAACGCCTGCTTTTCGCGCTCGCCATACGCCCCCTGCCCTCCCCCCACCTGGCCCTGCTCGCGCAGGTCGGTAAACAGGTTGCGCGCCGCCAGTCGGTCACCCATGTTGCGCTCGTCGAATTCGCGCCCGCGCGGGTCCAGCACTGCCACGCCCTTTTTCACCAGGCGGTCAGCCAGCGGCACATCACTGCAGATCACCAGCTCGCCCGGCACGGCGTGCTCGACCAGGTAGTCGTCGGCTGCGTCCATGCCGCTGGGCACCACGATCAGGCGCACGATCGCGAACGCCGGTTTGGCCACGGCCTGGCCCGCCACCATCACCACTTCGAACTTGCGCTTGAGGGCGAACTTGACGATCAGATCCTTGGCCGCCTTGGGGCAGGCGTCGGCATCGATCCATACACGCATCAGAAATTCTCTACATGAAATCAGTGCACCCATCATGCCTGAAGCGCAGCGAAAGCTGGAGCAGGTGCGCGCTGGGAAAATGGCGCCAAAAATTCCAATTAGCGCTTATCCGACCCTGCCACTCAGGCTAAACTCGCCACAGCTTCACTGGCCTGCCCGAGCGCGCAATGAACCACCCTCACGAAATCCGCCCTGACCTGGACGAAGGCATCGACCGCAAAGTCCTGGCGACATTGCGTGCGCGTTTCCTGCAGCTGAACCAGGGGCGACTGCAGCGGGCAATGGAAGGCCTGTCGACACGCCAGCAACAGGTACTGACGCTGCTGCCGCTGCTGTTTCACGTGAACCACCCGCTGTTGCCGGGCTACGTCTCGGGTAGCACGCCTGCGGGCGTATCGGGCTACGAGCCAGGCGCCGAGCTGGTGGTCGAGGCCCAGCGCCTGGCCCGCTCGTTCAGCTACAAGGCCCGCCATGGCAACCCACCGCGCCCGATCCACGGGCTGTTCCTGATGGGTAGCCTGGGCTCGCTGGCCCAGGCCGAGCACAGCGACATGGACCTGTGGGTGTGCCATGCGCCCGGCTTGCACGCTCAACAGCTGGAAGAGCTGCGCCGCAAGTGCCAATTGCTGGAGGACTGGGCGGCAAGCCTGGGCGCCGAGGCGCACTTCTTCCTGATCGACACGCAAGGCTTTGCCCAGGGCCAGCGCGACGGCCAACTGGGCTCCGACGACTGCGGCACCACCCAGCATTACCTGCTGCTGGACGAGTTCTACCGCACCACGCTATGGCTGGCAGGGCGCACACCCCTGTGGTGGCTGGTACCCGTCTACCAGGAGCACAATTACCACGCCTACACCCAGACCCTGCTGACCAAGCGCTTCATCCGCAGCCAGGACGCCCTCGACCTCGGCAACCTGGCGCACATTCCGCCCGGCGAGTTCGTCGGTGCCGGCCTGTGGCAACTGTTCAAGGGCATCGATTCGCCCTACAAGTCGCTACTAAAGCTGCTGCTGACCGAGGCCTACGCCAGCGAACACCCCGCCGTGCGCTGCCTGAGCCTGGACTACAAGCAGGCGGTGTTTGCCAACCAGCTCGACCTCGACGAGCTGGACCCGTATGTGATGGTGTACCGACGCATCGAACGGTACCTGCTGCAACGTGGCGAGGCCGCACGCCTGGAGCTGGTAAGGCGCAGCCTGTACCTTAAGGTGAACAAGAAGCTCAGCGACCAGGGCCGCGCCAATGGCTGGCAACGCCGGCTGTTGCAGCGCCTGGCAGACGAGTGGGGCTGGGATGAGCGTCAGCTGGCCCTGCTGGACAGCCGCAGCCAATGGAAAGTGCAGCAAGTCGCTGTCGAGCGCCGCGAACTGGTGGCCGAGCTGAACCATAGCTACCGCTTCCTCAGCCAGTTCGCCAGCACCCAGAACGCCAGCAGCCGCGCCGACCAGCGCGACCTCAATGTGCTGGGCCGGCGCCTGTATGCGGCCTTCGAGCGCCGCGCCGGCAAGGTCGAGGTGATCAACCCCGGCATCGCCCCGGACCTTGCCGAAGGTACCCTGACCCTGGTCCAGGCGCCCAACCGCAAGGAGCCCGGCAGCCATCACTGGGAGCTGTACAGCGGCAACCTGAGCACCCATGAGGTGGAGCACTTCAGCCCGATAAAGCGCTGCCGCGAGCTGCTTGAACTGCTGACCTGGGCCCACCGCAATGGCGTGATCGACAGCAGCACACGCCTGGCGCTGCACCCGGGCGCCAGCGACCTCAGTGAGTTCGAGCTGTTCAACCTGATGGGGTGCCTGCAGCAAAGCATTCCCCTGCCCTTGCCGATTGTCAGCGAAGTGCGCCTGCTGCAGCCCAGCGTTGCCGACGAGGTGCTGTTGCTGGTCAATGTCGCCATCGACCCGCTGCGCCATCACCGCGACCTGAACATCCTGATGACCACCGAGCGTACCGACTCGTTGAGCTACGCAGGCAAGCGCGAAAACCTGGTGCTGACCCTGGACCAGGTCACCCTGAACAGCTGGAACGAAGTGCTGGTTCAACGCTACGACGGTGAGCACGCGCTGGTGCGCTGCCTGCGCGACTTCCTTAACAGCCCGGTGCTGCGCGGCCACCGGCCACGGGTGCGGGTGCGCTGCTTTTGCCAGAGCCGCGCGCAGGCCATCAGCCAGCGCGTGGAGGAAATTTTCGACACGGTGCAGCTGCTGCTGGACCAAGGCTTGAACCACCGCTACCTGCTACAGGTGGCCCAACACACCCATGTGCTGGAGCTGTTGGCCGGGCATGTCGGCCTGGCCTCCCTGGCCGAGCACGAGGCGCTGCTGGGCCACCTGGGCGAGGAGCGTAGCGCCTACAGCCCGCTGTACCTGGATAGCAACGCCCTGCTCGACCACGACCTGCGCCTGGTGCTGGAGCAGGGCCGTCCGGCTTGCATCCAGGTGTTCTACCGCCTGCAGGGTGGCTGGGCCGAGTTGTATGTGCTGGATGAATACAATGCCCTGTGGCAGCAGCGCCTGCCCCTGCATGACGAAGCCCACCTGCTGCTCCCGCTGCAGCGGTTCCTGCGTTCGGTGGTGATGCGCCGTGATGCCCGGCTGCCGCTGGATACCCAGCGCGCCGCCTCACTGGATATCCACTACGCGCAACTGTTGCCTTCCGGCACTGGCAAGGCGCGTAGCATCGAGCCGCGCCTGGCCCCGGTCGAAGGCAGCTACCAGCCTTACTATGAGGTGCAGGCCATCATCCAGGCCGGTGTGGCGGGTGCGGCGCATGTGACGTTGTACTGCGACCAGCTAGAGTTTTCCGAGCTGGAACATGGTGAACACCTGTATGCGGTGGTGGCCAGGCAGATCATCGGGCAACGGCGCGGTGCCGGACAGTACCGGTGCTACATCACCGACCTGGATTTGTCGGAGTTGCTGGATGACCGGCTGGGGGCGACGCAGGTGTACCTGAGCTACAAGCGGGTGTTGGAGCAGGCTTTGAATGAGGGGTTGGACCAGGTTTTGGCGGAAGGCGCCTGAATTGCCGGGGGGTGCTTTGCACCCCATCGCGACACAAGGCCGCTCCTACAGGGGAATGCGATCCCTTGTAGGAGCGGCCTTGTGTCGCGATGGGCCGCAAAGCGGCCCCCTTGGGTCTTACAGGTCGTAATCGCCCGCCGCTTCCGGTTGGTACTCGACTTCCAGCAGCTTCAGCTTGAGGGTCTTGCCCCCCGGTGCCGGCCAGTCGATCTGCTCGCCCACCGACAGCCCCAGCAGGGCGCAGCCGATCGGCGCCAGGACCGAGACATTGCCTTCCGGCCCGGCATCCTTCGGATACACCAACGTCAGGTGGTAGTCCTTGCCGCTGGCTTCCTCACGGCAGTGCACGCGCGAGTTCATGGTCACCACGCCCGCTGGCACGTCCTCGTGACCGACCACCTGCTCGGCGCGGTCCAGCTCGTCCTGCAGGGCGAGCACACCCGGCGTACTCTCGTCGAGGCTGTCGATAAGACGCTCCAGACGCTGTACGTCCAATCGGGTGAGGATGAGGGAAGGCTTGGTGCTCATGATCCAGTCAGACTCCTTTGAACAGGCGATTTTCGTCGGGCAGATAAAGCAAAACCCCGCCCAAGGGCGGGGTTTGTGAATGCTTTGGCGTCACCGACGCAGAACTCGACACTACCACAGCCGGGCAAATACTCAAGCCCCTGCTCTCAGTGTGCCTTAGCCTGGTCGCGCAGGGCCTGGGCCTCGCGGCAGATCTGCCGACGCCGTTCGTCATCGGCGGAACGCCATTCGCGAATGTGCTCCACATGCCGCTGGCAGCCGGTGCACACCCGCTGTTCGTCCAGCCGACAAACGCTGATGCACGGCGACGGCACGGCGGGGCTGACGTTGCTGTAAAGCGGCTTGGGCGGCCGCGGCTGCTCACTCATCTCAGATCTCGTCGAAGTCCAGCTTCTCGCCAGCGCGCTCCCAGACAATGCGTTCAAGCATCTCGCCGAGCAGCTCTTCGCTCTTCTCGCAGATCCACTTCTTGCTCTCTACGTCGTAGTCAAAGTGGAAACCGCCGGACTTGTCAGCCAGCCACAACTGGCGCAGCGGCTCCTGGCGGCTGAAGATCAGCTGGCTGCCGTTTTCGAACTTGATGGTCAGGACACCGGCAGAGTTCTCCATGTCCAGGTCCATGCCGCTCTCGTCGAACAGGTCTTCCAGGGCCTGTTGGGTCGCGTCGACCAGATCATGGAAACGCGCTTCACTCAAACTCATTGCAGGAACCTCGAAATTAGCTGCGTCACAGGCAAGCCGGGCAAGATACGGGCGCTTGGCGCCGAATGCAAAGATTAGCCATTGAAGGCGGTAAGAATAGCCCGCCCGGCGGACCGGCCCTTGCATAGGCAAGCCGCCGGTCGCTCGGTATACTCGGGCGCAATACTGCATTTTTCTAAGGATTTCACCCATGAAGCGCCTGATTTCCTCCTTCGCGGCGCTGGTCGCTGTTGCCTGCCTCGTTTCGGCCTGCGGCCAGAAAGGCCCGCTGTATCTGCCTGAAGACGGCGATAACGGCAAAGCGCACAAGTCGCACCAGCACCAGCCAAAAGCCAAGCCGGCCCCCGCGCCAGTACAGCAGCCCGAGCTGCAGTCCGAGCCCGAGCAGTCGCCTGCGCAGTAAGGAAACCAGATGAACGCTTTCAACTACCGCGACGGTGAGCTGTTCGCGGAAGGGGTGGCCCTGTCGGCCGTCGCCGAACGTTTCGGCACCCCCACCTACGTGTACTCGCGCGCCCACATCGAGGCCCAGTACCGCAGCTACGCCGACGCCCTGCAAGGCACCGAGCACCTGGTGTGCTTCGCGGTCAAGGCCAACTCCAACCTTGGCGTGCTGAACGTGCTGGCGCGCCTGGGCGCAGGCTTCGACATTGTCTCCGGCGGTGAGCTGGAGCGCGTGCTGGCCGCTGGCGGGCGCGCCGACCGCGTGGTGTTCTCCGGCGTTGGCAAAACCCGCGAAGACATGCGCCGCGCCCTGGAAGTGGGTGTGCACTGCTTCAACGTCGAATCCACCGACGAACTGGAGCGCCTGCAAGTCGTGGCCGCCGAAATGGGCAAGGTTGCCCCGGTGTCGCTGCGGGTCAACCCGGACGTTGACGCCGGCACCCACCCGTACATCTCCACGGGCCTGAAAGAAAACAAGTTCGGCATCGCCATCGCCGACGCCGAGGCCATGTACGTGCGTGCCGCGCAGCTGCCGAACCTGGACGTGGTTGGCGTCGACTGCCACATCGGCTCGCAGCTGACCACCGTCGAGCCGTTCCTCGATGCCCTCGACCGCCTGCTGGACCTGGTCGATCGCCTCGCCGACTGCGGCATCCACCTGCGCCATCTGGACCTGGGTGGCGGCGTTGGCGTGCGCTACCGCGACGAAGAGCCACCCCTGGTGGCCGACTACATCAAGGCTATTCGCGAGCGCGTAGGCAAGCGCGACCTGGCCCTGGTGTTCGAGCCGGGCCGCTACATCGTGGCCAACGCCGGGGTGCTGCTGACCCGCGTGGAATACCTCAAGCACACCGAACACAAGGACTTCGCCATCATCGATGCGGCGATGAACGACCTGATTCGCCCGGCCCTTTACCAGGCCTGGATGGGTGTCAGCGCGGTCATCCCACGCGAAGGCGAAGGCCGTGCCTACGACCTGGTCGGCCCGATCTGCGAGACCGGCGACTTCCTCGGCAAGGACCGTGTGCTGAACCTGGCCGAAGGCGACCTGCTGGCCGTGCAGTCCGCGGGGGCCTATGGTTTTGTCATGAGTTCCAACTACAACACCCGTGGCCGTTGCGCTGAAATCCTGGTCGACGGCGACCAGGCGTTCGAAGTACGCCGCCGCGAGACCATCGCCGAACTGTACGCTGGCGAAAGCCTGCTGCCGGAGTAAGCCCATGCTGCTGCGTTTTACCAAGATGCATGGCCTGGGCAACGACTTCATGGTCCTCGACCTGGTCAGCCAGCACGCGCATATCCAGCCCAAGCACGCCAAGCAATGGGGTGACCGCCATACCGGCATCGGCTTCGACCAGTTGCTGATCGTCGAGGCGCCGAACAACCCGGAAGTGGACTTCCGCTACCGCATCTTCAACGCCGACGGCTCCGAAGTGGAGCAGTGCGGCAACGGTGCGCGCTGCTTCGCCCGCTTCGTGCTGGACAAGCGCCTGACCGCGAAAAAGCGCATCCGCGTCGAAACCAAAAGCGGCATCATCGTGCTGGACGTGCAGAACGATGGCCAGGTGAGTGTCGACATGGGCCCACCGCGCTTCATCCCTGCCGAAATCCCCTTCGTCGCTGACGAGCAGGCGCTGAACTACCCACTGGAAGTCGACGGCCAGCTGCATTCGATTGCCGCCGTGTCCATGGGTAACCCGCATGCCGTGCTGCGCGTCGACGACGTGCATACTGCCCCCGTGCATGAGCTGGGCCCGAAGATCGAAAACCACCCACGTTTCCCGCAGCGGGTGAATGCCGGCTTCCTCCAGGTCATCGACCGCCACCGCGCCAACCTGCGCGTGTGGGAGCGCGGCGCGGGCGAAACCCAGGCCTGCGGCACCGGCGCTTGCGCCGCGGCCGTGGCCGCGATCAGCCAAGGCTGGATGGATTCCCCGGTGTCCCTCGACCTGCCCGGTGGCCGCCTGCACATCGAATGGGCCGGCCCCGGCAAGCCCGTGTTGATGACCGGCCCGGCCGTACGCGTCTACGAAGGACAGGTTCGTCTCTAGGGTCTGTATGAAAAGTCTTGAGACGAAGGTCAGGCAAGGCGAAAACAGCCGAGGAACGGTCGGAGTCGCGCTCGACTTTACGGGTTGTAAATGAGCATTCCGAGGCTGTTTTCAACGCAGCATCACCGAGTATCAAGGCTTTTCGTACAGAGCCTAAGCGAGTAACCGCCATGAAAGATCAGCCCCAGGTTGTACCCCAGCAGTCCGCCGAGCTTGATGACGAAGCGGTGGTCGCCTACCTGCGCGCCCACCCCACCTTCTTCGCCGAGCACGACGAGTTGCTGATCGAACAGCGCATTCCGCATCAGCGAGGCGACAGCGTGTCGCTGGTGGAACGCCAGCTCAAGCTGCTGCGCGACCGCAACATCGAGATGCGCCATCGCCTGTCGCAATTGATGGACGTGGCCCGCGACAACGATCGGCTGTTCGACAAGACCCGACGGCTGATCCTCGACCTGCTCGATGCCGGCACCCTGGAAGAAGTGGTGATGGCGGTCGAAGACAGCCTGCGCCAGGAATTCCAGGTGCCCTTCGTCAGCCTCATCCTGTTCGGCGACAACGTCGCCCCGGTCGGGCGCTGGGTCAGCAACGCCGAGGCGCAACAGGCCATCGGTGCCCTGCTGGGCAGCGGCAAGACGGTCAGTGGCAACCTGCGTGAGCATGAGCTGGCCTTCCTGTTCGGTGAGGAACAGCGCCGGGAAGTAGGCTCCAGCGCCGTGGCCACCCTCGAATACCAGGGGCTGCACGGGGTGCTGGCGATCGGCAGTCGCGATCCGCAGCACTACAAGAGCAGCGTCGGTACCCTGTTCCTCGGCTACATCGCCGAAGTGCTCGGCCGCGTTGTACCGCGCGTAACCCAGACCCTGCGCTCGGTACGCTGATGGAACGCCAGCTGGAGGCTTATTGCGCACACCTGCGCAACGAGCGCCAGGTGTCGGAGCACACATTGGTGGGCTACCGTCGCGACCTGAACAAGGTCATCGCCTACTGCAAGGAACACGGTATTGACGGTTGGCAGGCGCTGCAGATCCAGCAGCTGCGCCAGCTGATCGCGCGCCTGCACCACCATGGCCAGTCCTCGCGCAGCCTGGCCCGGCTGCTTTCGGCAGTGCGCGGCTTGTACCGCTACCTCAACCGCGAAGGCCTTTGCCAGCACGACCCGGCCACCGGCCTGAGCGCGCCCAAGGGTGAGCGCCGGCTGCCCAAGGTGCTGGACACCGACCGCGCCCTGCAGCTGCTAGATGGCGGCGTCGACGACGACTTCATCGCCCGCCGTGACCAGGCAATCCTTGAACTGTTCTACTCCTCGGGCCTGCGCCTGTCAGAACTGACCAACCTCGACCTCGATCACATCGACCTCGCCGCCGGCCTGGTGCAGGTGCTGGGCAAGGGTGGCAAGGCCCGCGTTCTGCCGGTTGGCCGCAAGGCCCGCGAGGCGCTACAGGCCTGGTACCGCCTGCGCGGCATCGGCAACCCGCGTGACCGCGCTGTGTTCATCACCCGCCAGGGCAACCGCATCACACCACGGGCTGTGCAGCAGCGGGTGAAGAAGGCGGGTGAGCGCGAGCTGGGCCAGCACCTGCACCCGCACATGCTTCGCCATTCCTTCGCCAGCCATGTGCTGGAATCGTCCCAGGACCTGCGTGCGGTGCAGGAGATGCTCGGCCATGCCGACATCAGCACCACGCAGATCTACACCCACCTGGACTTCCAGCACCTGGCCGCGGTGTACGACAGCGCCCACCCTCGGGCCAAACGCAGCAAAGGCACAGACTCATGAGCATCAAGCTGATCACGTTCGACCTCGACGACACCCTGTGGGACACCGCACCGGTCATTGCCAGCGCAGAAGTCGTGCTGCGCGACTGGCTCGAAGCCAACGCCCCGATCCTGGGCGGCGTGCCGGTGGAGCACCTGTTTGCCATCCGCGAGCGCCTGGTACAGGCCGAGCCCGGCCTCAAACACCGCATCAGCGCCCTGCGCCGACGGGTGCTGTTCCATGCCCTGGAAGAGGTGGGCTACAGCGAGAAGCAAGCGCAGGCGCTGGCCAACGAAGGCTTTGAAGTGTTCCTGCACGCTCGCCACCAGGTGGAGATCTTCCCCGAGGTGCAGCCGGTGCTGGAGATCTTGCGCCATCACTACACCCTGGGCGTGGTCACCAACGGCAATGCCGATGTGAGCCGGCTGGGGCTGGCAGACTACTTCCGCTTTGCCCTGTGCGCCGAAGACCTCGGCATCGGCAAGCCGGATCCGGCACCGTTCCTGGAAGCCCTGCGCCGCGGCGAGGCGCACGCCAGCGCCGCGGTGCACATTGGCGATCACCCCGGCGATGACATCGCAGGCGCCCAGCGCGCCGGGCTACGCGCGGTGTGGTTCAACCCCCAGGGCAAGGCCTGGACGGGTGAGCAGGCACCGGATGCCGAGATCCAGCGCCTGTCGCAGCTGCCCGACATCCTCGCGCGCTGGCGCTGACAGGGGCCGCGTTGCGGCCCATTCGCGGGTAAACCCGCTCCCACAGGGATCGCGCGCACCCCGCGGCCTGTAGAGATCCTGTGGGAGCGGGTTCACCCGCGAAGAGGCCGGCACAGGCAGCACAAATCTGACAGGCACAAAAAAGCCCGCAGCGACGGCGGGCTTTTTTGCGTTCAGCCACTCAGATAGGGCGGCTGCCGTACTTGTTGTCCGGCTTCTTGGGCGGGTCGGCGACCACGTTGGCCTCGACTTCCTGCACCTTGCCACCGCGAGAAAGGAAGTCTTCCATCGCCTTGGCCAGTGCATCACGCTCTTTCTGCTTGGCTTCCATGCTCGGCATCTCGTCTACCGAGACGGCGGCCTTGGATTTGCCCTTGGCAGCGGGTGCCGGGCTGCTGTCGTCATCGCCAGCGTCTTCGGCGCCATCGTCAGCCGCCGCTTCGAGGCCTTCATCGCCCTCGTCTTCATCGCCTACTTCGAGGTCGTCGTTTTCCAGATCATCGTCGCTCATGTTCTACCTCATGACTTGCGAAAAGCAGGTTAGTTATAGACCAGTGCAGCCGTAGACCGGCAGCCACCGGTGAAAATTCAACTGGCCGTGGGTTAGGCCACTGCCCTTGGGTCGGCGCTCCTGATGGGAGGCGGCACCCAGCAGGCCCTGCTCCTGGCAGGGCCTGACAAATCCAATAGCCCCTGCTGGCCACACGCTATTGGCAAGCCTAGCAAAGGCTGGGGAAGTGTGTGGACTACGCGTCAAACACCCCTCGGCGCGCATTCTAGCGCGCCCGTGGAAAAAGCAAAGCTCCATAAACGCCCTACGACTTGTAAGTTTTTTACCTACGTCGCGAACGTGTCGAATAAACCGTTTGCCGAGCGCGAAATACTGAAAATCTGGCAAAAAAATGCCCGGCAAGCCGGGCAAGTTTTTACCGCGTCGCAGTTACAGGTTGTAGCCGCGTTCGTTGTGCTGAGCCAGGTCGAGGCCGACCGACTCTTCTTCTTCGTTGACCCGCAGGCCCATCACCACATCCAGCACCTTGAGGATCACGTAGGTGACGATGGCGGTGTAGACCACGGTGAAAATCACGCCTTTGGCCTGGATCCAGACCTGCATGCCGATGTCGGTGACGGTGCCGAAGCCGCCCAGGGCCGGGGCTGCGAACACACCGGTGAGGATGGCACCGATGATGCCGCCGATACCGTGCACACCGAAGGCATCCAGCGAATCGTCATAGCCGAGCTTGCGCTTGAGGGTGGTGGCGCAGAAGTAGCAGATCACACCCGAAGCCAGGCCGATCACCAGGGCGCCCATCGGGCCCACGGTGCCTGCCGCCGGGGTAATGGCAACCAGGCCGGCAACCACACCCGACGCGATGCCCAGGGCGCTGGGTTTGCCGTGACCGATCCACTCGGCGAACATCCAGCCCAGCGCAGCAGCTGCGGTGGCGATCTGGGTGACCAGCATGGCCATGCCAGCGGTGCCGTTGGCGGCAGCGGCGGAGCCTGCGTTGAAGCCGAACCAGCCGATCCACAGCATGGCGGCGCCCATCAGGGTGTAGCCCAGGTTGTGCGGGGCCATCGGGGTGGTCGGGTAGCCCTTGCGCTTGCCCAGTACCAGGCAGCAGACCAGGCCTGCGATACCGGCGTTGATGTGCACCACAGTGCCGCCAGCGAAGTCTAGTACGCCCCAGTCCCACATCAGTGCACCGTCACCGCTCCACACCATGTGCGCGATCGGCGCATACACCAGGGTGAACCAGATGCCCATGAACACCAGCATCGCAGAGAACTTCATGCGCTCGGCGAAGGCACCCACGATCAGTGCCGGGGTGATGATGGCGAAGGTCATCTGGAAGGTGATGAATACCGCTTCAGGGAACAGTGCGGTGGCAGACGTCAGGTTCTCGGGCGTGACGCCGCTGAGGAAGGCCTTGGAGAAGCCGCCGACGAAGGAATTGAAGTTGAGCACGCCCTTTTCCATACCGGTGGTATCGAAGGCCATGCTGTAGCCGTAGACGACCCAGAGAATGCTCATCAGGCCGGTGATAGCAAAGCACTGCATCATCACCGACAGCACGTTCTTGGAACGCACCATACCGCCATAGAACAGGGCCAGGCCCGGGATAGTCATGAACAGCACCAGCGCCGTTGCAGTCAGCATCCAGGCGGTGTCGCCGGAGTTCAGCGCTGGGGCAGCTTCCTCTGCCAGGGCGAGCCCGGGCATTACGAGGGACAAAAGGGCTCCTAGCCCTGCGATCTTACGCAGAGTCATGTTGTTTTCTCCTGGGGCGTTGGGTTTGGTGAGGCTTTTTTGCTGCTTAGATCGCGTCGGTATCGGTTTCGCCGGTACGGATGCGGATCGCCTGCTCCAGATTCACCACGAAAATCTTGCCGTCACCGATCTTGCCGGTGTTGGCTGCCTTGGTGATGGCTTCGATTACCCGATCAAGGTCCTTGTCATCGATGGCAACATCGATCTTCACCTTGGGCAGAAAATCGACCACATATTCAGCACCGCGATACAGCTCGGTGTGGCCCTTCTGCCGGCCGAAGCCTTTGACTTCAGTAACAGTGATGCCCTGCACGCCGATTTCCGACAGCGACTCGCGCACGTCGTCCAGCTTGAACGGCTTGATGATGGCTGTGACTAGCTTCATGAAACTCTCTCCCGATTTGGTGGACTTGCCCCAGGAAAACAAACCCGTCTCAAGTCTAAGCGCAGCGGTTGGCTTTGTAACGCGTCGTCGGCATCCGGCTCCGCGTGCGCACTGCTTGGTCACAAAGAACTGCATCAGTGCATGGCTCGTACAGGTCTTTGCAGAAACCTTGCCAGTTCCGGCAAATCACCGGAAAACAGCGAGTTATGTGAAACAGTCGGGATTGGCCAGTCGCCAGCATGGAAAACATGCACAGTTTCGGTGCGCGCCGGCAGGGCGCATTGCGCGAAAAACGTGCAACCGATCGAGAACTGTGGGAGCGGGCATGCCCGCGAACACCGGCACAGCCGGTGCCATCCACCGCGCTGGGTTCTTCGCGGGCCTGCCCGCTCCCACAAGGGCCGATGTGCACCCAAGCGTCAGGTTTGTGCGTGCTACACTGCCGGCCATTTCTCAGTTTCAGTGGACAGCCCCATGCTTGCGCCCAAAGCCCTTCTCGATGCCCTGAGCGACCAGGCCTCGCGCCTGTTCAGCAGCGATACCGCCCAGCCCCGTGCAGAACTGGAAAGCCAGTTCAAGGTGCTGATGCAAGGTGCTTTCAGCAAGCTGGACCTGGTCAGCCGTGACGAATTCGACAGCCAGATGGTCGTGCTGGCGCGCACCCGCGCACGCCTTGAGGCCTTGGAAAAACAAGTAGCCGAACTGGAAGCACGCATGGCACCCGACGCGCAGGAATAACAACCCATACACGGAGCGTTTCCCATGAAAGTCAGCGCACGCAATGTTTTCGAAGGCAAAGTCACCAACGTTCAGCCCGGTGCGGTCAATGCCGAAGTCGAGCTGACCCTGGCTGGCGGCGAAAAACTGGTAGCGGTGGTCACCATGGCCAGCCTGCATAACCTCAGCATCAACGTCGGCAAAGACGCCGTGGCGCTGGTCAAGGCGCCGTGGGTGGTGCTGCTGACTGACGCCGCCGGCTACAGGCTGTCGGCCCGTAACGCACTGGAAGGTGAAGTGGTGCGGGTGGGTGATGGTGCAGTGAATGCCGAAGTGGTGCTGAAGCTGGCCGGCGGCACCGAGGTGTTTGCCATCGTGACCCGCGAAGCCGTGCAGGAGCTGGGCCTGGCACCGGGTGTGAAGGCCACTGCGCTGATCAAGGCTTCGCACATCATCCTCGGCGCCAAGCCCTGAGCTTGAAGGTAGACCTGTGGGAGCGGGCATGCCCGCGAACACCGGCGCAGCCGGTGCCATCCACCGCATTGCCTGCTTCGCGGGCTTGCCCGCTCCCACAGGGATTCGAGCAAGCCTGCTAGCTCGCGCAGAGCTGTTTCGGCGGCAACTCGCTGGCATGCAAGGTGCCGCGAAACAGGGTCGCACCACACTGCGTAACCAGGGTCTTCACCCGGTTGTGCGAGTTGAGGATCTCGGCCTGGATGTCTTCGATGGCCGAATCCCCAGGCTGCAAGGCGGCCGCACGGTTGGCCCATTCGATGGCGGCAAAACGGCTCTGCTTGCGGGTGCCGCGCCCCTGCATCCAGGCCAACCCCAGTTCGGCGCTGGCGCGCCCGGCAATCCAGGCGTCCGGGTGCTCGACCAGGCTCGACAGGTAGGCGACCGCCTCGGCCCGCTCCTGCGCTTCGCCAAACTGGCGCAACAGCATTCCCAGGTGCAAGCGCGCGCGGGCATTGGTCTGCGGATTACCCAACGCATCGACCAGCAGGCGCCTGACAGCCAGCATGGCACTTCGCTCATTCAGGTCCTCATCGCCATCCATGCGCAGGCAGGCGAGGTTGTATTTAGCCTGCCTGCTGCCCGCCTCCACCGCACGCAGCAACCAATACTCAGCTGCCTCGTCATCCAGATAGTGCGTCGGAGAGTTGCCCAGGCCGCCGCTGTGCAGCTCGTACAGACCAAGGGCTGCACCCGGCAGGCTCAGCTCGGCACAGCGCTCATACAGGTAACAGGCCACCTCATGCCGGTTGGCAGCCCACAACAGCCGCGCCACAGCGAGCACTTCAAAGCCTGGCGCCTGGCCCGCGCGCTGGCGCGTCACCGCCACCTGCGACCATAGCCTTGCCTGCTCGGCCGAACGTGGCAGCCCCCACAGGCCGAAGCGATGCCCGGCAGCACGCATTGCACAGGCGCCAGCATGCGAGCGGCCTTCACACAGGCGCACGATGGCGCTGCGCAACAGTTGTTGCTCATCTGCCATGCCATCGCACAGTATCAGCCCGACCAGGCAGCGAAACGGCTCGCCCATGGCAGGGATGGCACCGTGATCGGCGTTGCACGCCAGGCTCGCGGCGAAATCGCGCATACCGGCGGCATGGTCTTGCAAGGCACTGCTGCGCAGCGCGCCTCGCCAAGCCAGCACGACGGCACTTTCCCTGGGCCTTAGCGGGCGTTGCAACCAGGCATCGAATAGCTGCTGCCAATCGGCGACGGCCTGCAACTGTTCAGCATGCGGCAACTTCAGCTGTTCCTCCACGGCCATCCAGCGCAACGCATTGCGCAACGCTTCGTCCCACGTCTCGCACAACGGTCCACTGGCCAACAGCTCTAGCGCGTCGAAGCTGGCGCCCCAACGGGGCAGCAGGTAAACGGCAAGGGCCTGGATCGCTTCGAAGCAACCGGGGCGGGCCACCAGCGCATGGCGCAACCAGTAATAGCGTGGTGCTTCGTTTTCGTGGTCGACCCGCCTGCTCAGGCACGCCGGCAACGCTTGGGGCAGCTCGACCAGGGGCAGCAGCCCGTGCTTGACCAGCAAGGGCGCCGCGGCTTCCTGCACCTCCACATCGGCATGGGCACTGGGCCTGTAGCGCGCGGGCTGCCCCTGAAACAGTTCGATCAACCAGCCAGGCTCGCGCAGCTGCGCACTGATACGCAGCATGCCAATGGCCGCTGCCACAGGTTGAGCGCAGCGGTCCATTGCACGCAGCAGGTGCGCGGTCGCGGTTTCGCATATTTGCTCGACGGCCAGCAAGCGTGCAGCGTTGCGTTGGCCAGCACCCTGCACCTGGCAGGCCCGGTGGAAGCAGTGCATGCCCATTACCACCTGTGGGTGGTAAGCCTTGGGGCAGGCGTCAATCCAGGCCTTGACCACTTGGCTCAGGGCCCGGTCACCCTGGTTTTCCAGATCAACCAGCATGTGCCCTTCGATGGCCGCCAGGTAAGCCGGACACTCGCCGGGCGGGGCTTGGCGCCATTGCGCCTCGAGGTTGTCGAAAAACCGGGTGAGTTCTATGAATGAATTGGCCTGCACCAGTTCGCGGATGATCTGGCGCGTGCGGGTGAGCGTTTGCACGGCGCAATACCTCAAGTCCATTTGAAAGAAGACGCGGTGCCATCCCATGGCAACGGCATTTACCCAACAACACTAAGCCATGGCGGTCACCTGCGCAAAGATTATTGGATCCATTTTTTGCCAGATTTTATGAAAACGCAGGGAAAAACCCTGCCCTGAAAAACCACGACGCACACTTCTTGCGCCCGCCTTGGTCCCGCTGGCTATTCTTGGCCCAGCCGCATGAAGCGGCCTTTTCCAGCGACAACGGAGCGTCCATGTCCCTAGCCCTCGTCCACAGCCGCGCCCAGGTAGGTGTGCAGGCACCAGCGGTCAGTGTAGAAACCCACCTGGCTAACGGCCTGCCCCATCTCACCCTGGTCGGCCTGCCAGAAACCACAGTCAAGGAAAGCAAGGACCGGGTACGCAGTGCCATCGTCAACTCCGGGCTGAACTACCCGCAGCGGCGCATTACCCAGAGCCTGGCCCCCGCCGACCTGCCCAAGGATGGCGGGCGCTACGACCTGGCCATTGCGCTGGGCATCCTTGCCGCCGACGGCCAGGTGCCAGCAGCCAGCCTCGCCGAGGTCGAGTGCCTGGGCGAACTGGCGTTGTCTGGCAAATTGCGTGCAGTGCAAGGCGTGCTGCCGGCGGCCCTGGCGGCACGCGAGGCGGGCCGGGCGCTGGTGGTGCCGCGGGAGAACGCCGAGGAAGCCAGCCTGGCCGGCGGGCTGGTGGTGTATGCCGTGGGACACCTGCTGGAGCTGGTCGCCCACCTGAACGGCCAGGTGCCGCTGCCGCCGTACGCGGCCAACGGCTTGATCCTGCAGCAACGCCCCTACCCCGACCTGAGCGAGGTGCAGGGCCAGCTGGCGGCCAAGCGCGCCTTGATGCTGGCGGCGGCTGGGGCGCACAACCTGTTGTTCACCGGGCCACCCGGCACCGGCAAGACCTTGCTCGCCAGCCGCCTGCCCGGGCTGCTGCCACCGCTGGACGAGCACGAGGCGCTGGAAGTGGCGGCCATCCAGTCGGTCAGCGGGCACGCACCGCTTAACAGCTGGCCGCAGCGACCGTTTCGCCACCCCCACCACTCCGCATCCGGCCCGGCATTGGTCGGTGGCAGCAGCCGGCCGCAACCGGGCGAAATCACCCTCGCCCACCATGGCGTGCTGTTTCTCGATGAGCTGCCAGAGTTCGAGCGCCGCGTGCTGGAAGTGCTGCGCGAGCCGCTGGAGTCGGGCGAAATCGTGATTGCCCGGGCCCGCGACAAGGTGCGTTTTCCGGCGCGCTTCCAGCTGGTGGCGGCGATGAACCCGTGCCCTTGCGGCTATCTGGGCGACCCGACTGGCCGCTGCCGCTGCAGCACCGAGCAGATCGCGCGTTACCGCAACAAGTTGTCCGGGCCGCTGCTGGACCGCATCGACCTGCACCTGACCGTGGCCCGCGAAAGCACCACGCTTAACAACCAGCCCTGTGGTGAGACCAGTGCCGATGTGGCCGCCAGGGTGGCGCAGGCGCGCGAGGTACAGCAGCGCCGCCAAGGGTGTGTGAATGCGTTTCTCGACCTTGAAGGGCTGCGTCGCCATTGCGGGCTGGCAGCGGTGGACCAGGCGTGGCTGGAGGGGGCCTGCGAGCGGTTGACCTTGTCGTTGCGGGCGGCGCACCGGTTATTGAAAGTGGCACGCACACTGGCGGACCTGGAGGGTTGCGAGGCGATTGGCCGGCCGCATCTGGCCGAGGCCCTGCAGTACCGGCCGGGGAGCAGTTAGATTGCCGGGGCTGCTTTGCAGCCCTTTCGCGACACAAGGCCGCTCCTACAACGAATCGCGATGCCACAGAGCATTGCGATCACCTGTAGGAGCGGCCTTGTGTCGCGAAAGGGCCGCAAAGCGGCCCCAAAATCCATCAGGCAACCCGATTTCGCCAGAACATACCGGAAACCGAATACGCCCCAGGCCCGGTCAATGCCAACCCGCCATAAAGCGCCACCAGCAACCAGGCAAATTGCCCCTGCTCCAGCGTCCAGTCCGGATGCACTACCAGCAGGGCCACCAGCAACACCGCCAGCACCGGCAGGCAAGCCAGGCGTGCAGCGATCCCAAGCAGCAGCAACAGCGGGCAAACCACCTCGGCAAAAACCGCCAGACCCAGGGTCAGCGGTGCGCCCAGGCCGAATGGGTCTTCGATACGCTGCAACTCCCCGCTCCAGTTCAGCAGCTTGGGCAGGCCGTGGATGAAGAGCAGCAGCAAGGCGGCCATTACCCGCATGAACAGCAGGCCGGTGGCGGTCAGGGTTAGGGATTGGGGGGCGAGGAAGGTTTTCAGGCGGGGCATGGCAAGGGCTCGCTAAACGATTACCACGGGAGCATTGCCCGATTCCCCGGTGATTGATTGCGCAAGTGTGCTGAGATGGAGGTTAAGGCTACTGGCCTCTTCGCGGGCACGCCCGCTCCCACAGGTATTGCACAGTTCTTGAGGCCAGTGCCGTACCTGTGGGAGCGGGCGTGCCCGCGAAAGGGCCGGCAAAGGCAGCACATCACTGCCCGCCAGCCAATGCCTCTTCAACCACCCTCAGCAACACCTCTTCAGAAAAAGGCTTGCCCAGGCAGGCCAGCGCCCCAAGGCTCATCGCCGAGTGCACCGCGCCATCATCCCAATGCGCCGACATGCAGACCACCGGCAACCGCCACTCCAGCCGCGCCAGCTCACGCTGCACGTCCAGCCCGCTCATCCCCGGCATTTTCAGGTCGAGCAACACACAACCGGCCTGCCGCGCCAGCTCCGACCCCAGGAACACATCCCCCGCAGCAAACGACAAGGTCTCGAACCCGGCCGAACGCAGCAGGTTGGCCAGGCTCTTGCGCACCGAAGCATCGTCGTCGACGATGCACACCCATCTGTTCATGCGCCGCCCAGGCCCTCAGGTCGTGCCCCGATAACGGTGTGCATGGCCACCAGTTCGACCAGCGAGCGGGACTGCATCTTGTTCATGATGTTCTTCTTGTGCACCTTGGTTGTCACTTCACTGGTGCCGATCTGCCTGGCGATCTGCTTGTGCGACAAGCCATCGACCACCAGCGAGAAAACCTCGCGCTCACGCGGGGTCAGGCGCTGGTACTTTTCCTCGACCTGCCGCGCGTGGCGCCATTTACGCCCATCGGCCACGGCCCTGCGCCGCACGGCCTGCAGCAGCGTCAGCAACTGGTCTTCGTCAAAAGGCTTGGTCAGGAACTCCACAGCACCGGCCCGCATGGCCTGCACCGTCATCGGGATTGTGCCGAAGCCCGTCATGAACACGATTGGCCAGGGGAGCGCCAGCCGGCGGAGCGCATCTTGCACCTCAAGCCCGGTGGTATCGGACAGGTGCATGTCCAACAGGAGGCAGGCATAGGGGGTTTCCAGGCGGGCGTCGAACAGCGCCTCGGCACTGGCAAACAGATGATGCGGGATATCCTGCGAGCGCAGCAGGCGGCCCAGCGCCGTGCGTACCGACGGGTCGTCGTCCACCACCAGCACCGGCACGTGAGTGCTGTCATCCAACGGTTCAAGGTTGTCGGCCCCGGCACACAGCGGCGATTGGCCCAGCCCATGGGAAGGGACATCGAAGCTGATTTCGGCGGCCAGGCGGTAGCCCCGGCGCGGCACGGTCTGGATCAGCCCGCGGTCGCCAAAGGCCTTGCGCAGCAACGACACCTGCACCTGCAGGTTGTTGTCCTCGACCACCGTGCCGGCCCACACCTGGCTGAACAGCTCGTCCTTGCCGACCACCCGGCCCTTGGCCTTGATCAGCGTGGCCAACACCTCGAATGCGCGCCCGCCCAGCAGCATCGGCTTACCGTCGAGAAACACTTCTCGCCGCTCCAGCGAAACCTGGGCATTGCCTAATCGGATCATGGCTTCCTCGCACGGGCACGGGCGTTTGCGCCGCCCCGGGCAGCCTAGGCCGACGCACACATTGAGACAATTATCCTGAGGGATAGGTTGGCCCAAGCACTATACAAGTGCCGGTCGGCCCTCAGGGTACGATAACGGACAACAGCGTGCCCGTTCCTGCCAAGCGGGCTGCAAGCCGCATCCGTACTGGGCTCGCTGCGTATACTCGCGCGTCAGGATGTCGCTGCCAGGGGTGCCAGATGCTTGATGAACGCCTCGCTCACAGGCCCATCGATTTTGACCAGTCGATCGACGAGGGCTGGCTGAACCGGTGCCATATCACACCGCTGGGCCAGGAAGGCGAGCTCAGCTACTTCCGCCTGCGCGACGCCGTCACCGGCCAGTCCTGGATCGCTGCGCGCGCTCCCCTCGAAGCACCCGCCGCCTGCCAGCGCCTGGAGCGTGACTACCAACTGCAGCTGGACCCGCAGTGGGCGGTAGTCCCCTCGGCGTTCGTGCGCTCAGCCGAAGGCCCGCTGCTGGTTTACCCGGCCGGCTACTCCATCGCCGACCTGCTGATCGAAGGCCCGGCGGCCCTGGCGCCATTTCTCGATATCGCGGTGAACGCCGCCACGGCCCTGGCCCTGGCCCACGAACGCAACGTGCTGCATGGCGCCCTCCAGCCCGAGCATGTGTGCCTGCAAGGCAACCAGCGGGTGCGCCTGGGCTGCTTTCGCGCAGGCCCGGCACAGCTGATCGGCGAACAGGGCACACCGCTCGGCAACTGGTCCTACCTGGCGCCGGAGCAGGTTTGCCCGCACGGCAGCAGCAGCGACCGGCGTAGCGACATCTATGCCCTGGGCGCAATCCTTTACCAACTGCTGCTGGGCGAGCTGCCGCTGGCCGGGCGCGATACCCAACACTGGCGCCAGCTGCATGCCGGCGTGCAGCCAAGGGCAGCCTGCGAAGTGGACAG
The DNA here is from genome assembly GCF_000708715.2 of Pseudomonas putida W15Oct28. Taxonomy (GTDB): domain Bacteria; phylum Pseudomonadota; class Gammaproteobacteria; order Pseudomonadales; family Pseudomonadaceae; genus Aquipseudomonas; species Aquipseudomonas putida_R. The sequence goes on from NZ_JENB01000012.1 coordinate 150,148, forward strand.
CAACGTGCCGCAACCGCTGAGCCGGATCCTGGCCAAGGCCCTGGCCAAAGAACCGGACGCCCGATACCAGAGCGCACGCGCCCTGGCAGTAGACCTCGCCCACTGCCAGCGGCAATGGGCCAGCAGCAAGACCATGGCAGCTTTCACCCCCGGTTGCGCCGACCCGGTCGCGCCCAACCGCACGCGCCTGTATGGCCGCAGCGCAGAGCAAAAGGCCATCGCCCTGATGCTCAAGGGCCTGCGCCGCGATAGCACACCCCATGCGCTGTTCATCAACGGTGCCGCCGGCATGGGCAAGTCGAGCCTGGTCGAGGCAGCGCTGAAGAGCAATGCCCACGGCTACTGGGCCATCGGCAAGTGCAACAGCCTGGGCCAGGCCGTACCCTATGCGCCTTGGGTGGAGATCCTCGGCGCGTTGACCAACCAGCTGCTGGCAAAGAACAGCCATGACCTCGACACGCTACGCCGCGAGATCTTGCGCCGCATCAAAGGCCACGGCCGGTTGCTGGGCAAGCTGGCGCCTGACCTGCAATTGATCCTCGGCCCGTTGCCCGCGCTGCCAGCAAAACCCACGCGCCTCGCGCTGCAGAAGGAGTTACGGGCGATCGTTGAATTCCTGCAGGTGTTCAGCCGCCCAGGCCAGCCACTGGTGCTGTTTCTCGATGACATGCAGTGGGCCGACGACGCCACGCAGCAGTTGCTGGGACAGCTGCTCGCACAGGCGCCCGAAAACCTGTTGCTGATCTTTGCCCGGCGCACTGACGTACAAGCCAGCAGTGCACCACCCGCCCTGTCCGCAGCCGTGCGCAGCACCACCCTGAACCTGCGCCCGCTGGCCGTTGGCGCGGTGGCCGAGTTGATCAGCGAACGCTACCACGTCGGCCCCGACCAGACCTTGCAACTGGCCGAACTGGTGCACGACAAGACCGCCGGCAATCCGTTTTTCATCAACCAGATCCTCAGGGCCATGGTCGAGGACCAGTTGTTCACCTTCGACACCCAGGCCATGCGCTGGTCGTGGTGCCTGCAGGCCGTGGCCCGGCACCGCTATTCCGACAATGTCGCCGACCTGATGGTCCACCGCCTGGTGCGCCTGCCCGCGCCCCAGCGCGACGTACTGCGCATCGTCAGCGCAGCAGGCAGCCGATGCGATGAAAGCTTGCTCCACCGGGTCCTTGCACAAGCGCCGGGTGAACCGTTGCAGGCCTTGATTGGCGCGGGCTTCCTGCTGCCGAGCCAGAAAGGCCTGGGCTTTGCCCATGACCGGGTGATGGAAGCGGCTTATCAACTGACGCCCGTGCGCGAGCGCGAATCGCTGCATGCGCGCATTGCCCAGGCCATGCTGCAAACCTGGCCAGAGCATTTACACGACGTGCTTTTCGAGGTTGCCCATCAACTGCAACGCGCCAGCCCACGCGGGTTTGCAGCGGATGACTGCGAAGTGTTCCTGCAGCTTTTACGTGAAGCGGCATTGCGCGCGCGCGACAGCGGCGCCTTTGCACAGGCTGCGGGTTACCTGCACACGGCCGAACAGCTGCTGCACCACGGCAGCACGCTGGAAAGCCGCGCCACGCATGGCTTTGCCATCGCCTGCATGGCAGCGGAGTGCGACATGCAACTGTCGCGCATGGCTGCGGCCGAGGCCCAGCTCAGCGAGTGCCGCCAGCGCGCACGTTCGGCGCTGGATCGGGCGCGGCTGTGCCAGTTGCAGGCCCGTCTGTTCACCTTGCAAAGCGACTATCAGGCGGCCATCGACAGCGCCTTGTCAGGCCTGGAACTGCTGGGTATCCGCCTGGCACGCGGCGTCGACCGGCAACAGGTAGAAGCCAGCCATGCCCGTGTGCTGGCCATGATCGAACAAAAGGGCCGCCACTGCCTGGAGTCGCTGCCACGTACCGACTCGGAGCAAGTGGCGGTGGCGATCGGCCTGCTGGCCACGCTGTCGTCATCGTTCTTCCTGCAGGACGACCTCGGTTTCCTGCACCTGGCCAAGCTCATGGAGTTGTCGCTGCTGCATGGCGTTGCCCCAGGCAGCACTTACGGCCTGGCCTGGTTCGGGGTGATGATCGCCGAGCGTTTCGGCGCCTACCACGACGGCCATGCCTATTGCCTGGCTGCGCTGAAGCTGGTCGAGCGGCACGGTTTCGAGGTTGACCTGACCAGCGCGCTGCTGGCCCTGGACCAGGTCAGCGCCTGGACCTCGCCGATGGAGTTCGCCCGCCGCACCGCGCTGGAAGCGGTCGACTCGGCGCGCCTGAGCGGCGACCTGGCGATGGGCTGCTATGCCCACAACCATCTGGTCTCCGACTCGTTGTTCATGGGCCGCTATCTGCCGGACGTAGCACAGGAAGTGCAACAGGGCCTGGCCACCGTTCGCCGGTGCGGCTACAGCGATATCGAACAGATCCTGCAGGCCCAGCAAGCCTTCGTCGCGAACCTGAGCGGCGCAGCCTGCGTGGCCTGCGTGGCCTCGACCACGCCGGTCAACTCAGCGACCACGCTGTTCTTCCGGCACCTGTTCACGGGCATGTCCGCCTTCTACCTTGGCAATATCCCACACGCCATGCGCCACCTGGCCAAGGCCGGTGACAACGCCTGGGCGGCGCCTGCGCATATCAACCTCGCCGACTACCACCTGTTCCACGGCCTGGCCCTGGGCAGCCCGGAGGCGCCCGCCAGCCTGGCCGACAAGCTGAGCGAGCTGCGGGGCTTGCGTGAGCGCTTCAGTCGCTGGGCCGGCTTCAACCCGGCGACCTTCCGCAACAAGCTGCTGCTGATTGAAGGCGTCATTGCCAAGCTTGAAGGTGACGGCCTGGCCGCCATCCGTTGCTTCGACCAGGCGCAGATCGCCGCCACCGCAGCCGGCTTCATCCACGAGCAGGCCCTGGCCCATGAACAGCTGGCCGAGGTATGCATCCCCAGCGGCCTGATTTCCGGCGCCAACCTGCACCTGCGCATCGCCCGCGACTGCTTTCATATCTGGGGTGCAACAGGCAAGGTGCACCAGCTGGAGACCTTGCACCCGTTCCTGCGCACCCAGCCCATCCAGGAAACCTACCGCGCCACCCACCAGGCCAAGCTCGACCTGGAAGCCGGTATCGAAGCCGCGCGCGCGCTGTCCGAGGAAGTGCTGCTCGAAGGCCTGATCGAAACCCTGATGGGCCACCTGACCCAGCATTCCGGCGCCGACCACGGCGCGCTGCTGATCGTCAGCGGTGCCGAATTCCAGATGGCCGCCCTCGCCTACATCGACGATGCCGGGTTGCACGTCAGCATGGACAACTGCCAGAAGTTCATGACCCAGGCACCGCTGTCGATCATCAACACCACCATGCGCACGCGCAAACCGCTGGTGCTCAACGATGCCCGAAGCGATTGCCCCGAGGCCTTCCGCCAGGAGCTGCAAGCGCGCAACGCACGGTCGGTGCTGTGCCTGCCGCTGGTGATCCAGGGCGTGTTGATCGGCCTGGTGTACCTGGAAAACCGCCTGGTACCCAACCTGTTCGGCAGCCAGCGCCTGGCCATGCTGGAAATCCTCGCCTCGCAGGCGGCGGTTTCGCTGCAGACCGCCAAGTTCTACACACGCCTGGCCGAAGACAACCAGAGCCGCGCGCAGATGGAAGCCGAACTGCGCCGCTCACGGGCGGAACTGGCGCGCAGTGCGCACCTGCAGGTGATGAACGAGCTGTCGGCGTCCATCGCCCACGAGATCAGCCAGCCGCTGCTGGGCATCACCTCCAACGCCGCCGCCAGCCTGCGCTGGCTGAAGCGCGCCAAGCCCGACCTGGAAGAGGCGATTGCCGGCCTGGAGGACATCCGCAACGACAGCGAGCGTGCCGCCAACATCGTGCGTGCACTGCGCTCGCTGGCCAAGCAGTCGCCGATGCAGCTCAAGGCCGTGAAGCTGGACGAGCTGATCCGCGAGGTGGTGCGTCTGACTTCGGCCGATGCCGCCAAGGGCACGGTGGACGTGCAGACACGCTTGCAAGCGGGGGTGAGCGTAATGGCCGACCCGGTGCAGTTGCAGCAGTTGGTGTTCAACCTGATCACCAATGGCCTGGAGGCGCTGGCGGGGTATCGCAGTGATGGCGTGCTGCGGATTGCGTCGACGGTGGTGGGGAACGGGGTGGAGATCTGTGTGGACGATAACGGGCCAGGGATCGCACCCGAGGAACGGGAGCAGGTGTTCGGGGCGTTCTACACCACCAAGAGCGGTGGCATGGGGATGGGGCTGGCGATCTGCAGTTCGGTGGTGCAGGCCCATGGCGGGCAGTTGCAGGCGCTGGTGTCTGAGTTGGGTGGATGTCGGATTCGCTTCACTCTGCCTGTGAACCCTGCTTAGCCTGTACCGGCCTCTTCGCGGGCACGCCCGCTCCCACAGGGACCTCATTGGCTTTGGGGCTGAGGTATCCCTGTGGGAGCGGGCGTGCCCGCGAAGAGGCCGGTACAGGTTTACATCAACGCGAGGTCAACGCCGAATAGCTGTTCATCAAGTTGCGGTAGTTAGGAATGCGCTGCGACAGCAGGTTACCCAACCCTTCGATGTCATTGCGCCAGTCGCGGTGCAGCTCACAGGCCACCGAGAACCAGTTCATCATCTGCGCGCCCGCCTGGGTCATGCGCACCCACGCCGCCTGTTGCACCGTCTCGTTGAAGGTACCCGAAGCATCGGTCACCACGAACACTTCAAAGCCTTCAGCCAGTGCCGACAAGGTCGGGAAAGCCACGCACACATCGGTCACCACACCGGCGATGATCAGCTGCTTGCGGCCGGTCGCCTTGATGGCCTTGACGAAATCTTCGTTGTCCCAGGCGTTGATCTGGCCTGGGCGGGCAATGTACGGCGCGTCCGGGAACATCTCTTTCAGCTCGGGCACCAGCGGGCCGTTCGGGCCTTGTTCGAAGCTGGTGGTGAGAATGGTCGGCAGGCCGAAGAACTTGGCCAGGTCACCCAGGGCCAGCACGTTGTTCTTGAACTCGTTGGGCGAGAAGTCCTGCACCAGCGAGATCAGGCCGGTCTGGTGATCCACCAGCAGGACCACGGCGTCGTCTTTGTTCAAGCGCTTGTAATCGGGTTGGCTCATGGGGTGACTCCTTGGGTTGGGAATACGGGCCGGCACTGTCCGCAAGGGCTTATACCGGTGGATAGATTCGGCTTAAGGAATGGCCTGCGCCTGGCGCCAGGCCTTGGGCGGCTGGCCAACCAGGCGGCTGAAGGCGCGGGTGAAATGGGCCTGGTCGCAAAAGCCGCACTCCAGGCTCACATGGGTGATCGGTACCTCGGTGGCGAGCAGGCGCTTGGCTTTTTCCATGCGCGCCAACAGGCGCCAGGCCTGGGGCGAGAGGCCAGTGTTGACCTTGAAGGCACGGGAGAAATGGCTGCGGGTGAGGTTGCACACGCCAGCGATCTCGATGATCGACAGCGAACTGCGCAGCATCAGTTCCTTGGCCTGACGCAAGCGTGCGGGCGTCAGTGCGCCGGTGGTTTGCAGCGGCTCCTGGGGCGTGCCGGGGTGCATGGCGACTCTCCTGTTGAATACGGAAAGTCTCGCCCCCGGCACATGACAAAGTCCTGAGCCAAACCTGAATTGTTCTTAATTGTGCGCAGCGGTATACCGTAAGATGCACGCTGTACTCAGCTACCGAGCGAAGAAGCATGCAGGTAACCGCTCACCGCACCGTGGCCATGGTGCTGTTCAACGACGTGCTGTTGCTGGACGTCGTCGGCCCGATGGATGCATTTGCCATCGCCAACCGGTTTTTGCCTGAAGAGCGGCAATACCGGCTGCTCACCCTGGCCGAAGGGCAAACAGCGGTGCGCGGGTCATGCGGGCTGAAAGTGGTGGCAGACCTGCGCCTGGAAGACTTGCCAGAAGCCGTCGACCTGTTGCTGGTACCCGGCGGCCCGGGGGCGTATGACATCGCCGTGCCAGCGCTGGAACGCTGGTTGCCACAGGCAGTGCGCAGTGCCAGGCGCTTTGGTGCCATCTGCACCGGGGTATTCCTGCTGGGCCGGGCCGGGCTGCTGGACGGCTACCGCTGCACCACCCACTGGAACTACGTGGAGCGCCTGGCGCAGGCGTTCCCCGAGGCCAAGGTCGAGACCGAGCAGATCTACGTGATCGACCGCTGCCTGATCACCTCGGGCGGGATCACCGCAGGGATCGACCTGGCGCTGGCGGTGGTGGCCGAGGACCACGGCAAGGCGCTGGCCCTGGAAGTGGCCAAGGTGCTGTTGGTCGCCCGCCATCGCCAGGGCGGGCAAACGCCGTACGGGCCGTTGCTGGCAGCGATCCCGCGTGATGATTCGCCCATTGCCCGGGTACAGGCGCACATCGTCGATCATATCGAGCAGGCACTCACCGTGCAGAAGATGGCCGACCTGGTGGCCATGAGCAGCCGTAATTTCGCCCGCACGTTCCAGCGCGAGGTGGGGATAACGCCGTTGCAGTATTTGCAGAATGCGCGGATCGACCGGGCGCGCAAGCTGCTGGAAGGCAGCGACTTGCCGTTGAAAGTGGTGGCGGCGCAGTGCGGCTTTGGCAGCGACCGGCATTTGCGCAAGGTGTTCTGTGAGCGCATTGGCATGACGCCGGCGCAGTATCGGGCGCAGTTTGGTGGCGATGAATAGTTAGATCGGCGCCGCCTTCTTCGCGGGCATGCCCGCTCCCACAGAGATAACACAGGCCTGACGGGCTGTGCCGTACCTGTGGGAGCGGGCGCGCCCGCGAAGAGGCCGGCACAGGTTGTCTCATTTTCCGGGACAATCTTTCTCCCCGAAAGCAGATTGTCTAGCAACCCCACATTCCCCAGAATCGTCGGCCAAACTGTTCAAACGCTGCCCCGGCAGCTCATGGAGTAAGAGCCAATGCCACACGAAGGCAGCCTTCTGCAAACCGCGGTGATCTTTCTGCTTGCCGCAGTCGTCGCAGTCCCCCTGGCCAAGCGCCTGCAACTGGGCGCTGTGCTTGGCTACCTGCTGGCCGGTGTAGCCATCGGCCCGCAAGCGCTTGGCCTGATCCGCGACACCGAAAGCGTGGCGCATATTTCCGAGCTGGGCGTGGTCCTGCTGCTGTTCATCATTGGCCTGGAACTGTCACCCAAACGCCTGTGGCTGATGCGCAAGTCGGTGTTCGGTGTGGGTACCGCCCAGGTGCTGCTGACCGGCGCGCTGATCGGCGCAATTGCCCTGTTCGGCTTCAGCCAGACACTGCCAGCAGCCATCGTGCTTGGCCTGGGCCTGGCGCTGTCCTCCACCGCCCTGGGCCTGCAGAGTCTGGCCGAAAGCAAGCAGCTCAACGCCCCGCACGGCCGCCTGGCGTTCGCCATTCTGCTGTTCCAGGACATCGCCGCCATCCCGCTGATCGCCTTGGTGCCGCTATTGGCCGCCAGTGGCCCGGACACCGGCCATGGCGACAGCCTGCAACACGGCCTGAAGGTATTCGCCAGCATCGCCGTGGTGATCGTCGGCGGCCGCTACCTGCTGCGCCCGGTGTTCCGCACCGTGGCCCGCACCGGCCTGCCGGAAGTGTCCACCGCCACCGCGCTGCTGGTGGTAATCGGTACGGCCTGGCTGATGGAAGAAGCCGGCATCTCCATGGCCCTTGGCGCCTTCCTCGCCGGCCTGCTGTTGGCCGACTCGGAATACCGCCACGAGCTGGAATCGCAGATCGAACCGTTCAAAGGCCTGCTGCTGGGGCTGTTCTTCATCAGCGTGGGCATGGGCGCCAACCTGCGCCTGCTGCTGGACATGCCGCTGGTGGTGCTGGGCCTGACCCTGCTGCTGGTGGCGGTAAAGCTAGCGCTGCTGATAGGCGTCGGGCGCCTGGTCGGTGGCCTGAACAGCGCCAGCGCCCTGCGCCTGGGCATGGTGCTGGCGGCGGGTGGCGAGTTCGCCTTCGTGGTGTTCAAGCTGGGCAAGGACCAAGGGCTGTTCGACACCCAGACCTACGACCTGCTGCTGCTGACCATTACCCTGTCGATGGCCATTACCCCGCTGCTGATGCTGGGTTGCGCCCGCGCCCTCAAACGCCCGCAACCGGCGCGTGAAGTGCCCGAGCAGTACAAGCAGATCCAGACTGATACGCCGCGGGTGGTGATCGTCGGCATGGGCCGCATGGGCCAGATCGTCGCGCGCATCCTGCGGGCACAGAAGATCCCGTTCATTGCCTTGGAAACTTCGGTGGACACCATCGAGATGACCCGCATGTTCGAACAGGTGCCGGTGTTCTACGGCGACCCGCTGCGCCCCGAGGTGCTGCACGCCGCCAAGGTGGGTGAGGCGGAGTATTTCATCATCACCATCGATGACCCTGAAGCGGCCATTCATACCGCCGAACGGGTGAAACGCCTGTACCCACACCTGAAGGTGTTGGCCCGGGCGCGTAACCGCCAGCATGTGCACAAATTGGTGGACGCAGGCGCCGAGCCCATTCGCGAGACGTTCTACTCCAGCCTGGAAATGACCCGCAGGGCGCTGGTGGGGTTGGGCTTGAGCGATGAACAGGCGGCGGACCGTATTGCGCGGTTTACCCAGCATGACGAAGAAGTGCTGGTGGCCCAGGGGCAAGTGCGCGATGACCGGGCCAAGGTGATGCAGACGGCCAAGGAGGCACGGGTGGAGCTGGAGCGGTTGTTTGATTCGGATGCGGATTGAGGGGCTTTGGCGTACGCCTTGAGGGTTGTGGCGCCTATGAGATCGAGCGCCGCCCGCGCGGCGCTTCGCGGGACAAGCCCGCTCCCACATCTGTTTCGGGCCAATTATTCCTGTGCCAAAGGCGCGCGCCCCCTTGGAACATGACTGGAGATTGATAAAAAGCTACTGCGTCGCCTTCGACATCGAATGGAACAAACAAGGCGGACAGAGGTGAACCAACAGGAGGGATTGGCCAGAAACAGATGTGGGAGCGGGCTTGTCCCGCGAAGCGCCGCGCGGGCGGCGCTCGATCTCACAGGCGCCAAAAACCTATCGCCTGGCACCTGGAGGCCATCCTGCAACCTCCTGACGATCACCTCGCCGCCATTACGCGCACCCAAAAAAACCACCACAGAATCGTCCGATTCTCAGCAAGGTCCTACTTCCCGGCCAACCATTTCCTACGTTAACGCCGCCCCCAAGGATTTATCCTACACACCGTGTCGACGCCCGTCTGATTGTCCGGGGAAGGCCTGCTCTCTAGGCTAACCGGGTCGCTGTCGGTTCAGCGATCGGGTGTGGAAACCCGGATGTGATGAAGGGCTGCCGTTATGGCAGTTGTGCGCGTGAGGCCGTTTGGCCTACCGGCTTGCCTTCTCACCGGTTTTCCACCCCGCGCACAACTGCCGCCTTCTGCGTGGAAACGGGTGGTTGCAGTTCAATCCTAGAGAGAAGGAATTGCCATGAAAAGAATCGTCCCCGATCCACCCCTCCCCAACACCACACAACGCCCTTTCAGCCGCTGCGATGCCGGCCATCCCCCATTGTTCACCGTAAACCCAGGCGTCTCCGCCCACGACGCCTTGGTACATGTCGCCCAGTACCTGCGCGGTGCCTATGACTGTGGCTACAAAGCCCTGGAGCATCTGGATGAGACAGGCAAAAGCCTGTTCTGGAGCAACCTAAACTCACTCGAAATGGCAGAAGGGCTGGTTGAGGCACTGCTGGATGGGATTGAGTCACAGCCCATGAATTGATGCCGCCTGTACCGGCCTCTTCGCGGGACAAGCCCGCTCCCACAGGTACGTCACAATGCCTGAGCGCTGTGATGTACTTGTGGGAGCGGGCTTGTCCCGCGAAGAGGCCGGAACAGCAAACAAAAAAGGCCGGCTCCCTACAGAGGGAGCCGGCCTTTTTGCATACTGCTACTGGTTGATTACTTCCCCGCAGTCAACGCGTTGTAGCTGGTCATCAAATTCCGATAATCCGGAATGTGGTTGGAGCACAGCGCAGCCAGCCCTTCAACATCGTTGCGCCAGTCGCGGTGCAGCTCGCAGGCCACGCCGAACCAGGTCATCAGCTGGGCACCTGCCTGGCTCATGCGGTCATGGGCGGCATCGCGGGTCATTTCGTTGAAGGTGCCGGACGCATCAGTCACCACGAACACGTCGAACTCTTCTTCCAGCGCCGACAGTGCCGGGAAGGCTACGCAGACCTCAGTCACCACACCGGCAATGATCAGCTGCTTCTTGCCAGTGGCCTTCACCGCCTTGACGAAGTCTTCGTTGTCCCAGGCGTTGATCTGGCCTGGGCGGGCGATGTACGGGGCATCCGGGAACAGCGCTTTCAGTTCCGGCACCAGCGGGCCGTTGGGGCCTTGCTCGAAGCTGGTGGTGAGGATGGTTGGCAGGTTGAAGAACTTGGCCAGGTCAGCCAGGGCCAGTACGTTGTTCTTGAACTTGTCCGGCTCGATGTCGCGCACCAGGGACAGCAGGCCCGCCTGGTGGTCGACCAGCAGTACGGCAGCGTCGTCTTTGTTCAGGCGGTTGTAGGTGAATTTGCTCATGGTCTGTGCTCCTAAGGGTTATGAATTTTTCAGCAAACCGGGGTGTTTCGCGTTGATGGGCACAGATTAAAATCATCACCTTTGCTGCACTAGACTGCGAAAACCGTCCTTAGCGTTCCGTTTGGAGAACGATCATTGGAAGACCTCAACTCCCTCTACTACTTCACCCAAGTTGTGGAGCACGGCGGCTTCGCCCCGGCCGGGCGGGCGCTGGACATGCCCAAGTCGAAACTCAGCCGGCGCATCGCCGACCTTGAAGAACGCCTGGGCGTGCGCCTGCTGCACCGCACCAGCCGGCACTGCTCGCTGACCGAAATCGGCCAGGCCTACTACAACCGCTGCCTGGCCATGCGCGTGGAGGCCGAGGGCGCGGCGGAAATCATCGAGCGCAACCGCAGCGAGCCACGCGGGCTGGTGCGCATCAGTTGCCCGACCACCCTGCTCAACTCCTGGGTCGGGCCGATGCTGACCCGCTACATGCTCAAGTACCCCCAGGTGGAGCTGTTCATCGAGAGCACGAACCGCCGCGTCGACCTGCTGCACGAGGGCTTCGACATTGCCCTGCGGGTGCGCTTTCCGCCGCTGGAAAACACCGACATGGTGATGAAGGTGCTGAGCAACAGCACCCAGTGCCTGGTCGGCCAGCCGCACTACCTGGAGCAACTGCCCAAGGGCTTCGACCCGCAGCTGCTCGGCACGCTGCCGAGCCTGCATTGGGGCAGTGCCCAGCGTGAGTACCAGTGGGAACTGTTCCAGGGTGAGGACAACAGCCGCAGCATCGTCATCCCGCATACACCGCGCATGGTGACTGACGACCTGTTTGCCCTGCGCCATTTCGTGGTGGCCGGGGTGGGGATTGCGCACTTGCCGCGGGTGGCGGTGCGCGAGGACCTGGCTTCGGGGCGCCTGGTGGAATTGCTGCCTGAGTGGCACCCGCGTTGCGGCATCGTGCATGCGATCTTCCCGTCGCGGCGCGGGTTGCTGCCCTCGGTGCGGGCATTGATTGATCATCTGGCTGAGGAGTTTGCCATCAGCGACATGGCTTGATGCCTGGGTTGCCTGCACCGGCCTCTTCGCGGGCATGCCCGCTCCCACAGGTATTGCACAGGGCTCGGGGCGGGTGCTGACCCTGTGGGAGCGGGCGCGCCCGCGAAGAGGCCGGCACAGGTAAAGCAGCTCCCCCCAGCACACCCTTACAAGACCCCTGACCTATCCTTGCCCCACAGTCCCGGATCATCCCCCCCGGAG